>NZ_JAXMOC010000002.1:0-574680 GCF_034670125.1 Maricaulis sp. | reverse complement strand
TTGTGACGCTGAACGAAGGTACGGAAATGGTGATGCCGGGCGACAACATTGAAATGAATGTCGAGCTGATCGTGCCGATCGCCATGGAAGAGAAGCTCCGCTTCGCAATCCGTGAAGGTGGCCGCACCGTCGGCGCCGGCGTCGTCTCGAAAATCATCGAGTAGACTACCCCATCCGACCGGGGCGGTGCTTTAGGTATCCGCCCCGGTTTGCTCTTTTTGAAAGTTAAGAAACGGGATCGGTTTGATGGAACGTCAAAACATCCGCATTCGCCTGAAGGCGTTCGATCACCGGGTTCTGGATAACTCCACCCGGGAGATCGTTTCGACAGCCAAGCGCACGGGCGCCAACGTCCGTGGTCCGATTCCGCTGCCGACACGCATCGAGAAATTCACGGTGCTGCGTTCGCCGCACATCGACAAGAAGTCGCGCGAACAGTTCGAAATCCGGACCCACAAGCGCCTTCTCGACATCGTCGACCCCACCCCGCAAACCGTGGACGCGCTGATGAAGCTCGACCTGTCGGCTGGTGTGGACGTCGAGATCAAGCTGGGAGCGTAGGATTATGCGCCAGGAAGATCGCAGAACAGGCGTGGTTGCCCGCAAGCTGGGCATGACACGCATTTTCGCCGAAGACGGCTCGCACGTGCCCTGCACGGTGCTCCACATGGACAATGTCCAGGTCGTGTCTCACAAGACAGCGGACCGGGACGGTTATGTGGCGCTCCAGCTGGGTGCCGGTGAAGCCAAGGCCAAGCGCACGCCGAAAGCCATGCGCGGTCACTTCGCCAAGGCCAAGGTTGCACCCAAGCGCAAGCTGGTCGAATTTCGCGTCGCTGAAGACGCCCTGATCGAAGTCGGCGCCGAGCTGACCGCGGACCACTTCGTCCCTGGCCAGAAAGTGGATGTCGCCGGCATCTCGATCGGTAAGGGTTTTGCAGGGGCCATGAAACGCCACGGTTTTGGCGGCCTTCGTGCCACGCACGGTGTGTCAATCTCGCACCGTTCGCATGGTTCGACCGGTCAGTGTCAGGATCCGGGCAAGGTCTTCAAGGGCAAGAAAATGGCCGGTCACATGGGCGCTGTCCGCGTGACCACGCAGAACATTGAAGTTGTTCGTGTTGACGTCGAGCGCGGCATTGTCCTGGTCAAGGGCGCGGTTCCGGGTTCAGCCGGTGGCTGGGTCGAGCTTCGCGACGCGATCAAGGGCCATGGCGGCACCGAGCTTCCCCTGCCGGGCAAGTTCCGCACGCTGGACGAGCTGAACGCGCCGGTCACGGCTGAAGTGGTTGAGAACGAGGCTGCTCCGGCGGACGCTGACAACGCGGCTCCGGAAGCTGCGGCTGACGGTGAAGAAGGAACGCAAGCATGAAGATCGAGGTCAAAACCCTCGCGGCGAAAGACGCCGGTGCGATCGATCTCGACGATGCCGTCTTCGGCATTGAAGAGGTGCGCTCCGACCTCCTGCAGCGCGTTGTGAAGTGGCAGCTGGCAGCCCGCCAGCAAGGCACGCACAAGACGCTCGGCCGCTCTGAAATCAATCGCACCAAGAAGCGCTTCGGCCGCCAAAAGGGCGGTGGTACGGCGCGTCACGGTGCCCGGTCCGCTCCGCAATTCGTCGGTGGTGGCAAGGCGCACGGTCCCCGTGTCCGCAGCCACGCCCACGAGCTGCCCAAGAAGGTCCGTGCCCTTGGCCTGCGCCACGCGCTGTCGGCCAAGCTGGGCACCAAGTCGTTGGTCATCATCGATGACGCGGCACTTGATGCCCCGCAGACCAAGGCACTGCGGACGTCGTTCGAAAGCCTGGGCATTTCCAATGCCCTGGTGATCTCCGGCGCCGAAGTGAACGAGAATTTTGCCAAGGCGGCTCGCAACCTGCCATGCATCGACGTTCTGCCCGCCCAGGGCCTGAATGTTTATGACGTGCTGCGTCGCGACACCCTGGTGCTGACCAAGGCGGCCGTGGAACAGATCCACGCACGCCTCAGCGCGAAGGAGGCTTAAGATGTCGGCTGCTGCGCGCCATTACGACACGATCCTGAGCCCGGTGATCACCGAGAAGTCGACGCTGCTTTCGGAAGAAAGCAAGGTTGTCTTCTTTGTGCCGCTCTCCGCCAACAAGGGTGAGATCGCGGAAGCGGTCGAGGCACTCTTCAAGGTGAAGGTGACGGCTGTGAACACCATCAAGGTTCACGGAAAGACCAAGCGCTTCCGGGGTATTCCCGGTCGCCGCAATGACCAGAAGAAAGCGGTCGTGACTCTCGCAGAGGGTCACTCGATCGACGTGACGACGGGTCTGTAAGATGGCTTTGAAAACATTCAAACCGACTTCTCCGGGCCGTCGCGCCCTGGTGCTGGTGGATCGCTCCGCCCTGCACAAGGGACGTCCCGAGAAGACACTGGTTGAGGGCCTCACCAAAAAGGGTGGCCGCAACAATATGGGTCGGATCACGGCCCGCCGGCGGGGTGGTGGCGCGAAGCGTCTCTATCGCCTGGTGGACTTCAAGCGCCGCAAGTGGGACATGCCCGCGACGGTCGAGCGTCTTGAGTACGATCCGAACCGGACGGCCTTCATCGCCCTCATCAAGTATGAGGACGGCGAAAAGGCCTATATCCTGGCTCCGCAGCGTCTTTCCGAAGGCGATACGGTCATCGCGTCTGCCAAGTGCGACGTGAAGCCGGGCAATGCGATGCCGCTGAAGGCGGTGCCGGTCGGCACCATCCTTCACAATGTCGAGATGAAGCCGGAGAAGGGTGGTCAGATCGCCCGTTCCGCCGGTGCCTATGTCCAGCTTGTCGGCCGTGATGCCGGCTATGCCCAGATCCGTCTGGCCTCGGGCGAGCTGCGCATGGTCTCGGACAAGTGCATGGCGACGGTCGGTGCGGTGTCAAACCCGGACCACCTGAACATCAATCTCGGCAAGGCCGGGCGCAATCGCCATCTCGGCAAGCGTCCGTCTGTTCGCGGTGTTGTCATGAACCCGGTTGATCACCCGCATGGTGGTGGTGAAGGCCGTACCTCTGGTGGTCGCCATCCGGTGACGCCTTGGGGCAAGCCGACCAAGGGTGCCAAGACGCGCAAGAACAAGTCGACCGACAAATTCATCATCCGCTCGCGCCACGAGCGCAAGAAGCGATAGGGAGCAGACGATGCCTCGCTCTGTCTGGAAAGGTCCGTTCGTCGACGGCTATCTGCTGAAAAAAGCGGAGAAGTCGCACGAGGGTGGACGCAAGCAAGCGATCAAGACCTGGTCGCGCCGTTCAACCATCATGCCGCAATTCGTGGGCCTGACATTCCAGGTTCACAACGGCAACAAGTTCGTACCGGTGCTGGTGACCGAAGACATGGTCGGCCACAAGCTCGGTGAATTTTCTCCGTCGCGGACCTATTACGGTCACGCTGCGGACAAAAAAGCCAAGCGGAGATAAGCGATGGGACAGTCTACAAATCCCCGTCGCGTCGCCGACAATGAAGCGCGCGCCAAGCTGCGGATGATCCGCACCAGCCCGCAAAAGCTGAACCTTGTCGCCGCGCTCATCCGTGGCAAGAAGGTCGAGCGGGCCCTGGCCGATCTGGAATTCTCGCGCAAGCGGATTTCCAAGGACGTCAAGAAGACGCTCGAATCCGCGATTGCCAATGCCGAGAACAATCATGGTCTCGACATCGACAGCCTTGTCGTGTCGGAAGCCTTTGTCGGCAAAAACCTGGTCATGAAACGGTTCCGGGCTCGTGCACGCGGTCGCGGCGCAAAGATCCTGAAGCCGTTTTCCGAGCTCACCATTGTGGTGCGCGAAGTCGAGGAGGCCGCCTGATGGGTCAGAAAGTAAATCCGATCGGTCTGCGCCTTGGCGTCAACCGCACCTGGGAATCGCGCTGGTATGCAGGCGCTGGCGAGTACGCCAAGCTGCTGCACGAAGACATCAAGATCCGGAAGATGCTCAAAGAGCGTCTGAAGAATGCCAGTGTCTCGAAGATCGTGATCGAGCGCCCGCACAAGAAGTGCCGCGTCACCGTCCACACGGCCCGTCCGGGTGTGGTGATCGGCAAGAAGGGTTCTGACATCGAGACGCTCCGCAAGGAGCTGTCGAAGATGATCGATGGTGAAGTTCACCTGAACCTGGTCGAAGTGCGCAAGCCGGAGATCGACGCGGCCCTGGTGGCCGAGTCCATCGCCCAGCAGCTCGAGCGCCGTGTGGCTTTCCGCCGCGCGATGAAGCGTTCGATGCAGTCGGCAATGCGCATGGGCGCCAAGGGCTGCAAGATCGTCTGCGGCGGTCGTCTCGGCGGGGCGGAAATCGCCCGGACCGAGCAGTATAATGAGGGCTCCGTCCCGCTTCATACGCTGCGCGCCGACATCGATTACGGCACCTGCGAAGCCAAGACCGCGATGGGTATCATCGGTATCAAGGTCTGGATCTACAAGGGTGAGATCATGGAACACGATCCGAACGCCCAGGAGCGCCGTCTCCAGGAGTCCGGTGAACAGCGCGCCCGTTCGGGCCGCCAAGCCGCGTAAGGAATTCAGCCATGCTGCAACCGAAACGCACGAAATTCCGCAAGGCGCACAAAGGCCGTATCAAAGGCGCAGCGAAGGGTGGCTTCACGCTGAACTTCGGCTCCTACGGCCTCAAGGCGCTTCAGCCGGAACGCGTTACCGCGCGCCAGATCGAAGCCACGCGTCGGGCGATCACTCGCCACATGAAGCGTGCAGGTCGCGTGTGGATCCGCATCTTCCCGGACGTACCGGTTTCCAAGAAGCCGACCGAAGTCCGGATGGGTAAAGGTAAGGGCTCGCCCGAGTTTTGGGCGTGCAAAGTCAAGCCCGGCCGCATCATGTTCGAGATCGACGGTGTTCCCGAAAATGTTGCGCGCGAAGCCCTGGAACTGGGCGCCGCGAAGCTGCCGGTGAAGACCAAAATCGTCGCCCGTTTGGGCGAATAGGGAGAACACAACGATGAAACCCGTTGACGTTCGCGCCATGACAGAAGATCAGCTGAAGGATTCGCTCCTGAAGCTGAAGGAAGAACAATTCAAACTGCGGTTCCAGCAGGCCTCCGGCCAGATGGAAAACACCGCTCGTTACGGCCAGATTCGCCGCGATATCGCGCGCATTCAGACGGTCCAGACCGAGCGGAATTCGCAAGAAGAGCAAGGGAGCTAGCGATGCCGAAGCGTATCCTGCAAGGCGTCGTAGTGAGTGACAAGGGTGCCAAGACCATCGTGGTGCGTGTGGAACGGACTTTCCTCCACCCGCTGCTGCGCAAGACGGTCCGTCGTACCAAGCGTTACCACGCACATGACGAAGCCAATGCTTACAAGGTGGGTGACCAGGTCCAAATTCAGGAATGTGCACCCAAGTCGAAACTGAAGCGGTGGGAGGTGGTCACCGTCGCGGCCTAGGCCGGATGTGAGACCCCACCTTTCCTAAGGAGGATCTGCGATGATCCAGATGCAAACCAATCTGGACGTGGCTGACAATTCTGGCGCCCGCCGTGTGCAGTGCATCAAGGTGCTCGGCGGTGCCAAGCGTCGCTATGCCCACGTCGGCGACATCATTGTCGTCTCGGTCAAGGAAGCCATTCCGCGTGGTCGCGTGAAGAAGGGTGACGTCCGCAAGGCCGTCGTCGTTCGCGTGGCCAAGGACATCCAGCGCAAGGACGGTTCCGTCATTCGCTTCGATGGCAACGCGGCTGTGATTATCAACAACAATAACGAGCCGCTCGGCACGCGTATTTTCGGACCGGTTCCGCGCGAACTTCGCGCCAAGAACCACATGAAAATCGTCTCGCTGGCGCCGGAGGTGCTGTAATGGCTGCCAAGATCAAGAAGGGCGACAAAGTCGTCATTCTCGCCGGCCGTGACAAGGGCAAGACCGGTGAAGTCACCAAAGTGCTGCCGACCGAAGATCGGGTCGTTGTGGCGGGCGTGAATGTGGTCAAGCGCCACACGCGTGCGACGCAGACCGAACAGGGCGGCATCATCGAAAAGGAAGCCTCCATCCACGTGTCGAACGTGGCGGTGGCTGATCCGAAAACCGGCGAGGCAACTCGTGTCGGCTTCAAGACCGAAGACGGCAAGAAAGTCCGCGTCGCCAAGAGCTCGGGCGAGGTTATCGATGTCTGATACCGCCACATACACACCGCGTCTTCGCGCCAAGTACACGGAAACCATCCGTGCGGCGATGAAGGAGAAGTTCGGCTATGCCAACGACATGATGATCCCGCGTCTGGACAAGATCGTGATCAATATGGGCGTCGGCGAAGCGTCGCAGGACACCAAGAAGATCAAGGGTGCCCTGGAAGACCTCGAAGCCATCACCGGCCAGAAGCCGGTCAAGACGGTCGCCAAGAAGTCCATCGCTGGCTTCAAGCTCCGTGAGGAGCAGGTGATCGGTGCGAAAGTGACCCTGCGCCAGGACCGTATGTACGAATTCCTGGACCGCCTGATCACCATCGCCCTGCCACGCGTGCGTGACTTCCGTGGGCTCAATGGTAAGAGCTTCGACGGTCGCGGAAATTACGCGATGGGCATGAAAGAACACATCGTGTTCCCGGAGATCGACTACGACAAGGTCGAGAAGATCCGGGGTATGGATATCGTTGTCTGCACGACTGCCGGCAATGATGAGGAAGCGAAGGCCCTGCTGGCCGAGTTCGATTTCCCCTTTACGAACTGACGCAGCAGGAACGCAAGGCCACTCGGGCTTTGCACGCAGGAGGACTTAAATGGCGAAAACTTCCGCAATCGAGCGCAACTTGAAGCGTGCTCGCCTGGCCAAGCGTTATGCGGCCAAGCGTGAGCAACTCAAGTCGATCGCTCGTAACAAGGAACTTCCAGTCGAGGAGCGTTTTGCTGCTCAGCTGAAGCTGGCTGAATTGCCGCGCAATTCGGCGGTTACCCGCATTCGGAACCGGTGTGAAATCACCGGCCGTCCGCGTGCTTTCTACCGCAAATTCCGCATGTCGCGTATCGCGATGCGTGACTATGCCAGCCAGGGTATGATCCCGGGCATGGTCAAGTCGAGCTGGTAAGAGAGGAGACGAAGAGATGTCTGTGAACGATCCTCTCGGCGATATGCTGACCCGTATCCGCAATGCGCTCATGCGCAACAAGCGGGCCGTCAACACGCCGGCATCGGCCTTGCGCCGCCGCGTGCTCGACGTTCTCAAGTCGGAAGGCTACATCCGTGATTATGCGGAAGTGGAACATGCGTCCGGCATGAAAGAGTTCGAGATCGAACTGAAGTATTTCGAAGGTGACTCGGTCATTTCGGAGATCAAGCGTATCTCCAAGCCGGGCCGCCGTGTTTATTCCGGCGTCAAGGACCTTCCGCTCGTCCAAAACGGTCTCGGCATCGCAATCCTGTCCACGCCCAAGGGCGTGATGTCGGATTCGACTGCTCGCGAGTCCAATGTGGGCGGCGAGATCCTCTGTCACGTCAGCTAAGGGAGCGAACCAATGTCACGTATCGGTAAACTCCCGGTAGCCATTCCTGGCGGCGTCACCGCGACGCTTTCCAAGACCGCGCTGACCGTCAAGGGTCCCAAGGGCGAACTGTCCATGACCTTTGTCGATGAAGTCAGCGCCGAGCAGGGTGAGGACGGTATCGTCATCTCCCCGCGCGATGAGACCAAGAAGGCCCGCGCAATGTGGGGCATGCAACGTGCCCTCGTCGCCAACCTGGTCCAGGGTGTCACGGCTGGTTACGAAAAGAACCTTGAGCTGGTCGGTGTTGGTTACCGGGCACAGATGCAGGGCACGTCCCTGAAGCTGTCGCTCGGTCTGTCCCACGACGTCGTTTACGACGCGCCTGAGGGCATCACCATCGCCGTCGGCAAGCCGACCGAAGTGAAGATCACGGGCGCTGACAAGCAGCGCGTTGGCCAGGTCGCCGCCGAGATCCGCCGCTTCCGTCCGCCGGAGCCTTACAAGGGCAAGGGCATCAAATATGTCGGCGAGTACATCCGCCGCAAAGAAGGCAAGAAGAAGTAGGGCGAGCGATGAAAACTCAACGCGAAAAATCGGTCCGTCGCGCCCAGCGCAACCGGATCCGTCTGCGCAAGTTCGCCAACGGCCGTCCGCGGCTGTCGGTCTACCGGTCTTCGAAGAACATCTATGCCCAGATCATCGACGATGTGTCGGGCAAGACGGTCGTCGCAGCCTCTTCCCTCGAGGAAGCCGCTCAAAAGGAGCATGGCAAGGGCTGGGACACGAAGGCTGCCGAGCTTGTTGGCAAGCTGATCGCCGAGCGCGCAGTCAAGGAAGGCGTCAAGGACGTCGTCTTCGACCGTGGCGGTTACATCTTTCACGGGCGTGTCAAAGCGCTCGCAGAGGCGGCCCGCGAGGGCGGCCTGAACTTCTAAGGGAGCGGACGTATGGCTCATCAGAACGAGCAACGTGGTGGCGGTGACCGTGGCCGGGGCCGCGGCCGCGGCCGGGACCGCGACCAGGAACGCGATGACGAACTTGTCGACAAGCTCGTCCACATCAACCGCGTCGCCAAGACGGTGAAGGGTGGCCGGAACTTCCAGTTCGCAGCCCTCGTCGTCGTCGGTGACACGAAAGGCCGCGTCGGCTTCGGACAGGGCAAGGCACGTGAAGTGCCGGAAGCCATCCGCAAGGCGACCGACGAAGCCAAGAAGAACATGATCCGCGTCCCGCTTCGCGAAGGCCGTACCCTGCACCATGACGGCAAAGGCCGTCACGGCGCCGGCAAGGTCGTCCTGCGGGCAGCGCCTCCGGGTACCGGCGTCATCGCCGGTGGTCCGATGCGCGCCGTGCTGGAAACCCTCGGGATCCAGGACGTGGTCGCCAAGTCGGTTGGTACGTCCAACCCGTACAACATGATCCGCGCCACCATGGACGCGCTGAAGCTGCAGTCGAGCCCGCGCTCGGTTGCCGCCAAGCGTGGTCTCAAGGTCGGTGATCTGGTGAACCGCCGCGATGACGGCGCGTCCTCACCGGAAGCGATCGAAGCGTAAGGACCGGATACAATGGCCAATAAGACCATCCGCGTGCGCCAGACGGGTAGCGCCATCCGCCGCCCGAAAGATCAGCGTGCCACGCTCGTCGGCCTCGGTCTGAACAAGATCGGTCGCGAGCGCGAGCTTGAGGATACACCGTCTGTCCGTGGCATGATTGCCAAGGTCAGCCACATGGTGGAAATCGTCGAGGAGTAGGTCCCGGCAAGGGAAACCGCTCCATCGAATGGAGAACGACATGCGTCTCAATGAATTGCGTGACAATGACGGTGCGACCAAGATCCGCACCCGCGTCGGCCGTGGTATCGGTTCCGGCAAGGGCAAGACCGGTGGTCGTGGCGTCAAGGGCCAGAAATCCCGTTCGGGTGTGGCCATCAAGGGTTTCGAAGGCGGGCAGATGCCGCTTCACATGCGTCTGCCGAAGCGGGGCTTCAACAAGCCGAACCGCAAGGCTTGGGCAGAAGTGAATCTCGGCCGTCTCGAGAAGGCCATCGCCGAAGGCAAGATCGACGCGAAAAAGCCGATTGATGCCGACGTCCTGATCGCTGCGGGCCTGGTCCGCCGCGCACTGGATGGCATCCGCCTCCTTGCGAAGGGCGAGCTGAAGTCCAAAGTAGAGATCACCCTTGCCGGTGCTTCGAAGGCCGCGATTGCCGCAGTCGAGAAGGCCGGTGGCAAGGTGACCCTCACCGCCGTGGCCGATGACGCCGCGGAATAAGTGACTTTGTGCTGACCTCGTAAGGACGTCTTGATGGCTTCTGCTGCCGAACAGCTTGCCCAGAACATGAATTTCAGTTCCTTCGCGAAAGCGAAGGAACTGCATCAGCGTATCCTGTTCACGATCGGGATCCTGATCGTGTACCGGCTGGGCACTTTCGTTCCGATTCCGGGCATCAATCCGGAAGAATACGCACGTGTGTTCGACTCCCTCGGCGGGCAGGGGCAGGGCATCCTGGGGATGTTCAACATGCTGGGCGGCGGTGCCGTCGAACGCATGGCGATCTTCGTTCTCAATGTGATGCCCTACATCTCGGCCTCGATCATCATGCAGTTGATGTCGGCCACCATTCCCAGCCTTGAAAAGCTGAAGAAGGAAGGTGGCGAGCAGGGTCGTCAGCAGATTAACCAGTATACCCGCTATCTGACGGTGCTTCTGGCGACCGGTCAGGCCTTTGCCATCGCCATCGGCATGAATACGCCGAACAGTGAAGGAGTGGCGCTGGCCCTCAATCCGGGGCCCTTCTTCCTGGCGTCGACCGTGATCACCCTTGTCGGTGCCACCATGCTGTTGTTGTGGCTGGGCGAGCAGATTACCGCCCGCGGTGTCGGCAATGGCGTCTCCCTGATCATTTTCGCCGGCATCATCTCGGCCGTTCCGGGCGTCATTGGCGGCGCCCTGGCTCAAGCCTCGTCGACCGGAGACGGTACCGTCCTCGTGGTCGGCACCGTGCTGATCCTGGTCGGCCTGCTGCTGGTCGTGTTTGTCGAGCGCTCCCAGCGCCGCCTGTTGGTCCAGTACCCCAAGCGCCAGCAAGGCAATCGCATGGTGGGTGGTGATACCTCCTTCCTGCCGCTCAAGCTGAATACGGCCGGCGTGATCCCGCCGATCTTTGCCTCATCCCTGCTGTTGCTGCCGGCGACCGCTGCGAGCTTCCAGGCCCAGTCGGGTCCGGGTTGGCTGCAAAGCGCGGTCGCGATCCTCGGACCGGGTTCGCCCTGGTTCATGCTGGCCTACGCCGCGATGATCATCTTCTTCTGCTTCTTCTACACCTCGGTTGTCTCCAATCCGGAAGACATGGCCGAGAACCTGCGGAAGTATGGCGGTTTCCTGCCGGGCATCCGCCCGGGCAAGCGGACCGCGGAACATATCGACTTCGTCATGTCCCGCCTGACCTTCATCGGTGCCCTCTACCTGGTGCTGATTTGTATGGTGCCGATGATGATGAACCCGAATACGGCTCTCGGCGGTACGTCCCTGCTCATCGTGGTTTCGGTGACCATGGACACGGTTTCCCAGATCCAGTCGCACCTGCTGGCACACCAGTATGAAGGCTTGATCAAGAAGTCGAAGCTGCGGGGACGCAAGCGATGAATAT
Source organism: Maricaulis sp. (assembly GCF_034670125.1). Classification (GTDB taxonomy): domain Bacteria; phylum Pseudomonadota; class Alphaproteobacteria; order Caulobacterales; family Maricaulaceae; genus Maricaulis. The sequence goes on along the minus strand of NZ_JAXMOC010000002.1, from coordinate 563,602 downwards.
TATCCTGTTCGGACCGCCCGGTTGCGGCAAGGGCACCCAGTCCAAGCGTCTCGTTGCCGAGCGTGGTTGGGTGCAGCTCTCCACCGGAGACATGTTGCGCGACGCCCGTGCGGCGGGAACAGAGCTGGGCCGGCGTGTGGCTGCGATTATGGACGGGGGCAACCTGGTTTCCGACGCGATCGTGATCGAGCTGATCGAGGAACGCCTGCCGGAAGCGGAAGCTGCCGGTGGTGCCATCTTCGACGGTTTCCCGCGCACGGTGGCCCAGGCACAGGCACTCGATCAGCTCCTGCTCGATCGCGGAACCAAGGTTGATTCCGTTGTCGAGTTGAAGGTGAACGACGAAGAACTGGTTCAGCGGCTTGTTAAGCGCGCTGAGGAGGAAGGCCGCCCGGATGACACCGAAGACGTCATTCGCAAGCGCCTGGAAGTCTACTATGGGCAGACCGCGCCCCTGATCCCTTTCTTTGCCGAACAAGGCAAGGTGAAGGCGGTCGACGGCATGGGTTCCATGGATGAGGTTGCAGCCGGAATTGCTGCAGCTCTCGAAGAGAAGTGACACGCACCTGTTGCAACCCCATTGACGGGGTGGCAACGCTGACTGTAGATAGCGCCCTTCGCGAAACGGGCGAGCTGATGCGGCGACCGAAAGGTTGCCTGTTGGGTCGTCCGTGAATGGCGTTCAGAATTTGGGAGATGGAAAGTGGCCCGTATTGCCGGCGTCAATATTCCGACGAATAAGCGCGTAGAGATCGCGCTTCGCTACATCCACGGCATTGGCCCGGCCAAGGCGAAGGAGATCTGCGAGCAGGTTTCCATTTTGCCCGAGCGCCGCGTCAGTGAACTGACGGATGCAGAAGTCCTGCAAATCCGCGAAGTGATCGATCGTGATCACCAAGTGGAGGGGGATCTGCGCCGTGAGGTGGCTGTGAACATCAAGCGTCTCATGGACCTGGGTAACTACCGTGGCCTGCGCCACCGTCGTGGCCTGCCTGTCCGTGGCCAGCGCACTCACACCAATGCGCGTACGCGCAAAGGTCCCGCCAAGCCGATTGCCGGCAAGAAAAAGTAGGGCCCTGACCGATGGCTAAAGATACTGGCCGCGTTAAGCGGCGCGAACGGAAGAACATCACGTCGGGCGTTGCCCACGTGAGTGCCAGCTTCAACAACACCATGGTGACCATCACGGACGCTCAGGGAAATGCAATTTCCTGGTCGTCGGCCGGTCACATGGGCTTCAAGGGGTCGCGCAAGTCGACTCCCTATGCGGCCCAGATGGCGGCTGAAGATGCTGGCAAGAAGGCGATGGAACACGGGATGAAGACCATCGAAGTGAAGGTCTCCGGTCCGGGTTCGGGGCGCGAAAGCGCGCTGCGTGCGTTGCAGTCGGTGGGTTTCACCATCACCACCATCCAGGACGTCACGCCGATTCCGCACAACGGTTGTCGTCCGCCGAAGCGCCGCCGCGTCTAGTACGCTGCGCGCATTTCGCCTGTTGAACGCGCCGACGGTGCAAGCCGTACGGCTGATGAAGGGGCAGTAAGAACGTGATCGAGAAGAACTGGCAAGAACTCATCCGCCCGATGAAGCCGGAAATCGAGCCGGGACATGATCCCGCGCGCCAAGCCAAGATTGTCGCCGAGCCGCTGGAGCGTGGCTTCGGCATGACGCTGGGCAATGCGCTGCGTCGTGTCCTGCTGTCCTCGCTTCAGGGTGCAGCAGTGACGAATGTCCACATTGACGGCGTCGTCCACGAGTTTTCGTCGATCGACGGCGTTCGTGAAGACGTCACCGACATCGTGCTGAACATCAAGCAGATCGCCCTGCGCATGCATGGCGAAGGCCCCAAGCGTGTCGTTCTCAAGAAGTCGGGCCCCGGTATCGTCACCGCTGGTGATATCGAGGAAACGGCTGACGTTGAGATCGTCAACAAGGACCTGGCGCTGTGCACGCTGGACGAGGGTGCGGAAATCCGCATGGAGTTCACCATCAACACCGGCAAGGGCTATGTCCCGTCCGAGCGTAACCGCCCGGAAGATGCCCCGATCGGTCTGATCGGCGTTGACGCGCTCTACAGCCCGGTCAAGCGCGTGTCCTACAAGGTCGAGAACACCCGTGAGGGCCAGGTTCTCGACTATGACAAGCTGACACTTGAAGTCGAGACGGACGGAACCGTCACCCCGGAAGATTCGGTGGCGTTCGCCGCGCGCATCCTCCAGGACCAGTTCCAGATCTTCATCAACTTCGAAGAAGCTGTCGAAGCGCGTCCGGCCGAGGACGACAAGCCCGAGCTCGACTTCAACCCGGCGCTGCTGCGCAAGGTTGATGAGCTGGAGCTCTCTGTGCGTTCGGCCAACTGCCTGAAGAACGACAACATCGTCTACATCGGTGACCTGATCCAGAAGTCCGAGGCGGAAATGCTCCGCACGCCGAACTTCGGCCGCAAGTCACTTAATGAGATCAAGGAAGTTCTCGCCCAGATGGGTCTGCATCTTGGCATGGAAGCGCCGAACTGGCCGCCGGAGAACATCGAAGATCTCGCCAAACGTTTTGAGGATCACGTCTAGGCAGCCGCCGAGAGGCGCCTGAACCGGACCTGAGGAGATAAAGCCATGCGTCACGGCATCGCACACCGCAAGCTTAACCGCACCCACTCGCACCGCAAGGCGATGCTGGCCAATATGGCCGCCTCGCTGATCGAGCACGAGCAGATCGTCACCACCTTGCCGAAAGCCAAGGAACTGGCCCCGTTCGTGGACAAGCTGATCACGCTGGCCAAGCGCGGCGACGTCCATGGACGCCGCCAGGCAATGTCCAAGGTCCGCAATGAGGACCAGGTCAAGAAACTGTTCGACACGCTCGGCGGTCGCTACACCGAACGCGATGGTGGTTATACCCGCGTTCTGAAAGCCGGCTTCCGTCACGGCGACAATGCGCCGATGGCCGTCATCGAGCTTGTTGATCGCGACCCGTCGGCCAAGGGCGCCGGCGATCGGGCCCGCCTCGAGGAAGAAGGCGGCATGACTGAGGAGTAAGCTTCCAGTCAGCACCAGTTCAGGAAAAGGCGGCTTTGCTTCAGCAGGGCCGCCTTTTTCGTGCCCGCAATCCAGCCTATATGGGTGCCATGATCAGATACGCTTTTTTCGCTGTCCTCCTCGCGAGCGCGCCTGCGTTTGCCCAGGAGATCGACCTTGCCGGTGCCGCCGATGACCGTGTTGTGCCGGACAGCCGGATGGACATGCAGATGTCCTTTGCGCCGATCGTGCGCGAAGCGACGCCCGCTGTGGTGAATGTCTATACCCGCCGCGTGGTCCAGAACCGCAGCCCGTTCGCCAATGACCCGCTGTTTTCGCGGATGTTCCGCAGCCGACCGCAGGAACAGAACTCGCTCGGTTCCGGGGTGATCGTGGATCCGTCGGGTGTGATCGTAACCAACAATCACGTCGTCGCCGGCGCCACCGAGCTGCGCGTGGTCCTCGCCGACCGCCGCGAATTTTCCGCCGAAATCCTGTTGACCGACGAGGCTACCGACCTGGCCGTCCTGCGTGTCGAAACCGATGAGCCGCTGCCGGTGTTGCCGTATGACATGAGCGGCGATGTCGAGGTGGGCGATCTCGTGCTGGCGATTGGCAACCCGTTCGGTGTCGGTCAGACCGTAACGTCCGGCATCGTGTCGGCACTGGCCCGCACAGATGTCGGCCAAACCGATTTTGCCTCCTTCATCCAGACTGATGCCGCCATCAATCCGGGCAATTCCGGCGGCGCACTGGTCGACATGGACGGTGAACTGGTCGGCGTGAACACCATGATTTTTTCGCGATCGGGCGGATCGAACGGGATCGGCTTTGCCATCCCGGTCGAGATGGTCGCCCGGGTGGTCGACACCGCGATGAGCGAGGGCGAATTGATCCGCCCCTGGCTGGGCGCCCGCCTGCAGCCGGTCGACAGCGACATTGCGGATGCTTTCGGTCTCGATCGGCCGCGTGGCGCGCTGGTCAATGAAGTCTACCCGCTCGCAGCGGCCGATGATGCCGGCCTGATGCAGGGCGATATCGTATTGGCGATCGATGGCCAGACCATCAACAATGAAGCGGGCGCCCGTTTTCGTCTCGCCACCCGCGCCGCGGGAGATGATGCCCGCTTCACGGTCCTGCGGGACGGGGAGGAGCTGTCGCTGGATGTGGCCGTGCAGCCGGCTCCCGGTATCTCCGAACCGGAGCCGTTTGCTGTCGATGGCCGCAATCCGCTGGTCGGGGCGGCCCTGGTGACGCTGTCACCGGCCTTCAACGAACGCGTCGGTCTCGACCCGTTCCGGGGCGGCGTGATCATCAGCGCGGTCGGGCGGCGGTCCGTCGCGGCGCGTTATGGCTTCCGGCCCGGCGACCAGCTGGTCGAGTTGATGGGCGAGCCGATCTATTCGCTTGATGACCTCGCCGAGGTGCTCGCTGCCCATGACGGCGCGCAGGTCTGGCCGCTGATCGTGGAGCGTCGCGGACAGCGCTTCGACACCTCGGTCCGCCTTTACTAGGGCGGGCCAGGCTTCAATCGGTGTGGGGTTTTAACGCGACGAAGCTCCACACATGCCCGAACGGGTCCCGCACCTTGCCGTGGCGGCCAAAGAACTCGTCACTGCAGGGGCGGACAATCTCGGCGCCCGCCTTCACGGCCCTGTCGAACCAGCGGTCGGCATCGGTGACATAGAGATTGAGCGTAAAGGTGGTGCGATTGCCCAGGCTGGCCGGGGCGACGTTGCCGATCATCGCCTCGTGCTGGGGGAATTCGTCGGCCAGCATCACGATGCCCTCATTGATGCGCAGCGTGGCGTGGCCCAACTTGCCCTCGAAATCATAGCGTTCGAGCAATTCGGCATCGAACGCACGGGTATAGAAGTCCACTGCTGCGGCACCATCGCGGACGCTGAGATAGGGCGCCACGCCGGAGGTCGGCGGCACATGGGCGTCGCCAGCCTGTGCTGAATCGCCGGGTGCGTCATTCATGTCGGTTCTCCCCACCGGATTGCGAGCTGCAAGACTAGCATGACCTGCCTTCTACGACACCGCGAACACGCCTAGGCTCCAGGGCGATGACAAGCCTGTTTGAAGCCGCCGGCCTTGATGCCGAAGCCCCGCGACCGCTGGCCGACCGATTGCGCCCGCAAGCGCTCGACGAGGTCGTCGGCCAGGACCACCTGCTCGCCGGCAAGGGGCCGATTGCCCGGATGCGGTCGCAGGGACGGCTCGCCTCGCTGATCCTGTGGGGACCGCCGGGCGTTGGCAAGACAACCATTGCCCGCCTGCTGGCCGAGGACAGCGATCTGGAGTTTGAGCCGCTGTCAGCGGTCTTTTCCGGTGTGGCCGACCTCAAGAAGGCCTTCGAGCGAGCCCGCGCCCGGCGTCAGCAGGGCCGCGGAACCTTGCTCTTTGTTGACGAGATCCATCGCTTCAACCGGGCCCAGCAGGATGGCTTCTTGCCGGTGGTGGAGGAGGGGACGGTGACGCTGGTCGGTGCGACCACAGAGAACCCGTCTTTTGAACTCAATGCCGCCCTCCTGTCGCGCTGCCAGGTGTTGGTCCTCAAACGGCTCGATGACGACGGGCTGGACCTGCTGATGCAGCGCGCCGAGGCCGAGATGGGCCGGGCCCTGCCGCTTGATGCCGGGGGCCGCAACGCCCTGTGCTCGATGGCTGATGGCGACGGCCGCTACATGCTCAACCTGGTCGAGGAGGTGTTCACCTTCGATCCGGACGTCGAAGTCAGCGCCGACGACCTCGCCACGCTGCTCAACAAGCGCGCGACCGCCTACGACAAGGACCGTGACGAACACTACAATCTCATCTCGGCCCTGCACAAATCCATTCGCGGCTCCGATCCGGACGCGGCGCTGTACTGGTTTGCCCGCATGCTTGAAGGCGGCGAGGATCCGCTCTTCCTGGCCCGACGGCTGGTGCGCATGGCGTCCGAGGATATCGGCCTCGCCGACCCGACCGGCCTGATGATCGCCAACGAGGCCGCACGCACCTATGAGCGCCTCGGCTCACCCGAGGGTGAGCTGGCGCTTGCCCACGCCGTTGTCCATCTGGCGACCGCCGCCAAGTCCAATGCCGTTTACGTCGCCTTCAAGCGGGCCCAGAGAGCCGCCAAGGCCACAGGCTCCCTGATGCCGCCTGCCCACATTCTCAACGCCCCGACCGCCCTGATGAAGGATCAGGGCTATGGCAAGGGCTATGAATATGATCATGACGCTGCCGGCGGCGTTTCCGGCCAGGACTATTTCCCTGACGACATGCCGGACCGCCCGGTGTTTTACGAGCCGACGGGCAATGGCCGTGAGGCGGCAATCGGCGAGCGTCTCGCTCGCTGGCGCAAGGTGCGTCACACACGGCGATCATAAAGCGCAGCCTTGCCAACGCTGCCCGGTTGGCGAATTCTTCTCCCTCAACCACTCTGGGGGGAGTTTTCATGAAACCGGAACGCATTCACCTGACGCTGGGTCTTGTCTGGCTGATCGCCGGCATGCTGCTGGGCGAGCACATGGGCCGCTCGGGCGACCACGGCCAGATGCCGACCCATGCCCACATGATGTTGCTGGGCGGGGTCCTCTCCGTTCTCTGGGCCGTGCTCTATCGCGTCTTCGCGCTGGGCAGCGGTTTTCTCGCCTGGATCCAGGTTTTGCTGCATCATATCGCTATTCTGATCATGATCCCGGCGCTCTACCTGATGTTCGGCGGGCTGGCGGAGGAGGCGACAGTGGGGCCCTTGCTGGGCATCAGCGCGATCATGTCAGTCGTGGCTGCGGCGCTGATACTGCTGCTGAGCCTGCGGGCGAAGCCTGATGCCTGATCAGGGTTGTTCGGCTTCGGTGGTCTCGCAAGCCTGACCGGCTATCGCATTGGCATCGAACCGGGCGAGACCCAGCGCCGTGCGGGCGGCGTCGATCGTGTCCGGATCGGCGAGCGGCCAGACCTGGGTCAGCCCGTCCACGCATTCCGTCGCTGTCCCGTAGGGCTGGGGCTGGTTCTGTGACACGGCGAGCGCATCGGCCATCGCCGCGTAGGCCGCCCCGTCATAGGCGCCGGCCAGCGCGACCGGTTCCAGAGCAGCGACCAGCCGGGCCTGGCTGTCCGGGGCGCGCTGGGCCATCCGCAACAGCTCGGCGCCAAGGCGCGGGTTGTCCGTCCACACGGTGAGAAAACTGTCCGGATCGATCTGGTCCAGTGCCCACTGGCTGTTATTGGCTTCGATCTCATGGATCTGCCCGGACAGCGCGGCGAGGATTTCACCCTGTGCCCCGTCATCGAGGTCGGCGCGTGAAATGACCGGCAGGAGGAGTTCGGACAGATAGCGCTCGCGCGCCTTGCGTCCGGCCATCTCGGCGACGGTGTCGGCATGGCTGGCAAACCGGCCCTCGATCCGCGCGATCAGGCTCGCCGCATCGGTCGGCGGGCTGTCTGCCATCGGCTCGTCGGTATCGGCCCCCGCCTGAGGCTCGCCAGCCTGAGGCGCGGCTTCCTGTGTGGCAGTCGCCTCGGGACCAGGCTGGATCTCGGCGTCCTGCAAGACAAGCAAGGCGGCCAGAATGAATACGGACATGACGCGACTCCTGAAATTGCAGGCAGTCTAGCGCGGCTTGCGGCGTATCCAAGACATGCCGACAAAACAAAAGCGGCAGCCCTTGGGGGAGACTGCCGCTTTCGCTTGGGGTCGGGATCGATCGGGACGGGAGACTGTGAGGCGTGTCGCCGGTCCGGATCGTTGGTCGTCTGGTTGAACCCTTGGGGGGGAGGTTCAGCCTAGGCGAATGCGCCGCCGAGGGCGAGCGTCATGGCGCCAAACACACCGGCCACGAAAAGTACGTTGACGAGCATCGAGAGGGAGGTCGAAACACGGTTCATCATTGGTCTTGTCCTTGCGGTCTTGGCGAGCCGGGCCTTCCCGGTTCGCACGTTGGTAAATAAGGGCTTAGAGCTGCCGGACAATCGTCATTTCACCAAACCGCCATTGCAAAAACGCATAGCTAAACAAAAATTACATGAAATTTAGGATTTGTTAGTGTGCCGTTAATGTGGCGAGGTTCGATGCGGCAGTGCTTGCCAATCGGGGCGCGGGACCCTATCGACCCGGAATGATCAATTATCTTCTCGTTGGTGCCGGCGGAGCCCTGGGTGCCGTGTCCCGCTACCAGGTCGGTCGCCTGACCTTCCGCTGGTTCGGGCCGGAGCAGGTCTGGGGTACATTCGCGGTGAACATTGGCGGTGGCCTGCTGATGGGTCTGCTGATCGGCTGGCTGGCGGCCACTGGTCGCAGCGACCAGCAATATATCCGGCTGTTCGGAGCGGTCGGCTTCCTGGGTGGTTTCACCACGTTCTCGGCTTTCTCCCTGGAAATCGCCAACATGATCGAGCGTAAAGCGATCCTGCCGGCCTTCGCCTACGCGGCGGGTTCGGTTGTGGTGGCCCTGGCGGCTGTATTTGTGGGCCTCTGGCTCATGCGAAAGGCATACTCATGAGCGGTGTCCAGACCATCAAGGTAGAAGCCACCGAAGACGGCTCACGCGTCGATCGCTGGTTCAAGCGTCGTTTTCCGCATGTCTCGGCGATCATGGTCCAGAAGCTGTGCCGCAAGGGTCAGATCCGCGTCGATGGCGGGCGTGTGAAGGGGGACAGCCGGGTCCATGAGGGCCAGGAGGTCCGTATTCCGCCGCTGCCGGAACCGGGCGAACGGGCACCGGCCAACCGGATGTCGGATGAGGACATCGCCTACGTGAGGTCGCTGGTCATCTATCAGGATGACGAGCTGATCGCGTTCAACAAGCCGGCCGGGTTGGCCGTGCAGGGCGGCTCCAAGACGACCCGGCATCTGGACGGCATGCTCGATGCCTTCGGTGAGGGCCTGGACCGACCGCGGCTGGTCCATCGCCTCGACAAGGACACCTCCGGCATCCTGATTGTCGGCAAGGGGCCCAAGGCGACGGCGCGCCTCGCCAAGGCCTTCCAGTCGCACAAGACCCGCAAGACCTATTGGGCGATCGCCATTGGTGTGCCCAAGCCCAAGATGGGCGAGATCAAGGGTTTCATGCGCAAGGCCGCCGCGTCGGGGGTCGACAGCGAGCGCGAGACCATGGTCGCCGCCGGTCATGGCGATGAGGGAGCCCAGCACGCCCTGACGCGTTATGTGGTCATCGGTGAGGCCGGGCAGAAGGCCTCCTGGGTGGCCCTGCGTCCGGTCACAGGCCGGACGCACCAGCTGCGCGTCCATCTGGCGGCCATGGGCACAGCGATCCTCGGTGACAAGAAATACACCTGCCACCGCCCGGCGCCGGAAGACCTCGGCCGTCGCCTCTGCCTGCACGCCCGCCGTCTCGAAATCCCGCGCCCCGGCGGCAAGCCGCTGGTCCTGACCGCCGACCTGCCGCCGGCTTTGAAGAAAATCTATGACACGCTGGGTTTCTCGGTGAAGGAGATCAGTGAGAGCGAGATCGAGGAAGATCTGGCCTAGACCGGTCCCAGCCGTTCACGCGCGCTCACATCTGCGTCAAGGCCGCCGAAGGTCAGTCGACAGTCCGGGCAAGCGGTGATGTCCTGCGAAAAAACAGGGGACATTCTGGGATGGCACACATCAATCGAATTCTGGTCGCGGGCCTGGCGCTTGGGCTGGCTGGCTTGTCGGGGACGCAGGCGCAATCCATTGCCGAACGGGCCAATCGCGCCGAGCTGGTGGAGGGCGGCTTCAATCTCGGCCTCTTCGTCGACGGTGAGCGCGACGGTTTCATGCGCTATGGCTGGTATGCCGACGAGGCGGGCGTGCACCTGTGGGATCGCTCGATGATCGTCTCGCGCAGCGACTATGAAAGCTTCTCGGCCCTGCTGGACCCGGCTGACCTGACACCGCGCCGGGTCGCTCTGCGCTATCACAGCGGTACCCGCTATTATCTGGTCGATGCCGGTTTCGAGAATGGGCAGGTGACCGGATCGCGCAACCTGCATGGCCCGGCCGAGCCGACCCAGAGCCAAGCCATCGATCATCCGGTCCGCGAGGGCGCGATGGTACGTGGCGCCGTCTTCATGCTGGTGACCGTCCTCGACCTGGAGCCAGGTGACACCCTCAGCTTTGACTGGTGGATTCCGATGCGGGACAGCTTCGAGACCGTGACGCTGACGGCCTTCGACGCCGAAAGCGTCGAGACCCCGGCGGGCCTGTTCGACGCCATCCGTATCGAGCTGCGCGGCACGACGCCAGCCAATGATCTCTTCGTCGATGTCGACAGTGGCCGCCTCGTCCGTCTCGATGTGGTTGGTCAGCCGGTCCAGTATCTGGCCCTGCCGGACCAGGACGGGGCTGGCTAGCGTCAGCCGCCGGCCTTCGCCGCCTGCTTGGCCTTGAAGGCCGCGATCTTTTCCGGACTCGCTTTGCCCTGATAGAGCGCCTTCCAGTCTCCGGGCGGCATGCCGTAGACACGTTCGCGGGCCTGGTCCCGGGTCACGTCTATTCCGCGCTCGGCCGCGGCTTCTCGCCACCAGTCGCCCAGACAGTTGCGGCAGAAATCGGCCAGCAGCATCAGATCGATATTCTGGACATCCTTGCGCGCGTCCAGATGGGCGAGCAGGCGGCGGAAGGCCGCTGCATCGAGTGCAGTGCGCTCGGTCTCGGTGATATTGTCGGGATCGGTCATCGGCAGTGCACTCCAGCTTGCATGTCCTGCCTAGCTAGCATGAGGCGGGGCGTGCTTGCCAAGCCGGACGCAGCCGCTTATGTCGCGCCCAAGCAAACGGAGCCTCGCCGCGTGAGCAGCCCCTTGAAACTCGCCATCTGGGATGTCGACGGTACCATCGTTGACAGTCGGCAGGTGATCCAGAAGGCGATGGACCGTGCCTTCCGTCGCGCCGGCCTGGGCGGGATCGACTATGATCGCACGCGAACGATTGTCGGGCTCGAGCTGACCGAAGCCGTGACGCGCCTCGCGCCGCCGGACTTCGGACCTGAGCGTGCCGTGCAGCTGGCGGGCTACTACAAGGAAGCGTTCGTCGAGCAACGCGCCGAGGCCGGCTTTTCCGAACCGCTCTATGACGGCGTTCGCGACACGCTGGAGCGCCTGGTCGATCAGGGCTGGCTGATGGGCGTGGCGACCGGCAAGGCCCGGCGAGGCCTCGATATCGTCTTTGAGCATCACGACCTGCACCGCTATTTCGACACCTTGCAGACCGTTGACGGCGGAGCCGGCAAGCCGAACCCCCGCATGGTGCTGGACGCCTTGCGCGAGACCGGCACCGAGGCCGCGCACGCGGTGATGATCGGGGATACCGGTTTCGACATGGCGATGGGGCGCAATGCCGGTGTCCATACGCTGGGCGTCAGCTGGGGTTTCCATACCCCCGACGAGATCGCTGAAGCCGGGGCGCACAGCATCCATGATGATTTCGCCGCGCTCGACAGGGCGTTGGACACGTTTGCCGAGACCGTCGGCATCGCATTCACGCCGGGAGCAACCCTATGAGCGAATCCTATCAGACCAAGCCCGGGGTCAAGATCCCCAGCCGTGAAAATTCGCTTCCCAAGCGCTTTTACAAGACGGTCGATGTGCTGGCTCTTGATGACGGGTTTGCGGTCCGGCTCGATGGTCGGCCGGTCAAGTCCCCGGCCAAGCGCACCCTGGCCCTGCCGACCCGGGCGCTGGCCGAGCTGGTGGCGTCGGAATGGGACGCCCAGGGCGAGCGCATTGATGCGCCGGCCATGCCGGCCACCCGCCTGTGCTTCGTCGCCCTGGACCTGATCCCGGACGCCCGGGCGGCGACAGTGGCGGAAGTCACCAAATACGCCTCCACCGACCTGGTCTGCTTCCGGGCCCCGGAACCGCCGGAGCTGGTTGCCTCCCAGGCGGCGGCCTGGGATCCGGTCCTGGCCTGGGCCGAGGACAGACTGGGCGCCCATTTCGTCGCGGCCACGGGGCTGATGCCGGTCGATCAGGACCCCGTCGCCCTGCAGCGTGTGATGCAGCGCGCCGGCGAGCTGGATGACTGGCGCCTGACGACGCTGGCCCATGTCACGGCGGTGTGCGGTTCGGCCCTGTTGGCGCTGCAGCTGCTGGCGGGCGACATTGACGGCGAGCAGGCTTTCGCCCTTTCGACCCTCGACGAGCATTTCCAGATCAGCCAGTGGGGCGAGGATCATGAGGCGGCGGACCGTCTCGCGCGGCTGCGCAACGAATTGGTGACGATGGCTGCAGTCCTGCGTGCATTGGACGCGGCGCCCTCGGCTTGATGCCCGGCGCCAGGCGTTTAACCTGATAATCCCAATCCGACCGGAGACTGGACCATGGCTGACACCGCTCCCGAACCCAATGGCCAAGCGCAAGCTGGCAAGACCGGTCCCGGTGGCCTGCTGGATTTTGACGCGCTGCGTCAGGCCAATGTCCGCTCAGACCCCTATTCCTATTTCGTCGCGGACGGTGCCCTCAGTGCCGACGAAGCCGCCAATGTGCGCCGCGACTACCCGGCGATCGACAAGCCCGGCTATCTGCCGCTGTCCAAGCTGGAAACCTCTGGCGAGTTCAAACGCCTGATGGAAGATCTCAATTCGGCCGAGCTGGCGCAGGTCCTGACCGACAAGTTCGGCGTCGACTTCACCGAGAAGCCGCGCATGATCACGGTGCGCAAGGTGTCGCAGCTGTCTGACGGTCCGATCCACAACGACTCCAAGTCGAAAATCCTGACTATGCTGACCTATCTCAATGCCGAGTGGGACGGCACGGGGGCCGGCTGCATCCGCGTGCTCAACGGACCCAAGGATTTCGAGGATTTCACCGAGGAAGTACCGCCGCTGGCAGGCTATGTCTTTGCCTTCCTGCGCGCCGACAACTCCTGGCACGGTCATCTGCCCTTCGAGGGCGAGCGCTATGTCGTCCAGACCACCTTCCTGACCTCGCAGGAAGAACTTGACCGCAAGGAAAACCGCGGCGGGTTGCAGTATTTCCTAAAGAAGCTGAACCCGTTTCAGTAGTCGGGCAGCGGCGGGGAGCAGGCTTGATGGCCCAGGTTGTCGATTATGATCCGGCCTGGCCCGGGCGCTTTGTCGAGGAGCAGGCCCGTCTGTACGCGGCGCTGGGACGTGCGGCCGTCCGGATAGAGCATATCGGCAGTACATCCGTGCCCGGGCTCGCGGCCAAGCCGGTGATCGACATTCTGGTCGGGACGCTGGACCTGTCGGCGCTGGATCGTCGCAACGACGCCATGGTGCAGGCCGGTTACCAGTTGCGCGGCGAGAACGGGATCGAGGGACGGCGCTATTACCGGCGCCACCATCCCGATGGAACGCGCCTCGCCCATGTTCACGCCTTCCGGGAAGACAGTGACGGATTTCGCCGCCACCTGGCGTTTCGTGACTATCTCCGGGCTCACCCGGATGTCGCCTCGGCCTATGGTCGTCACAAGCTGGTGATCGTCGCCGCGGGGTTGGTCCGCCGGGCGGACTATGCCGCGCGGAAAGCCGTGTTCGTCTCCCGGATCGAGCAGGACGCGACGGCCTGGAGGGACCGGTTGGCGGCGGCCGCGCCGGACTAGAGTGCCGCGACCGTGCGCAGTATCCGGGGTCGGAACTCCAGGCGACCTTCGTCGAGCCGGTTCCAGACCAGGAAGCCTGTCACGATAACCGCGAGCTCGGCCAGTTCCTGGAAGATGTGATGGCACATCAGGGCACCGCTCAGGATCAGCAGGCCCCGAAGCGGCAGCAGCACGGTGTCGCCATTGCGCGCCTCGATGAGGGAGCCCAGTCGGGCTCCGGTCACCAGCAAGATCAGCCCGCCCACATAGTAGACGGTCTCCATCGTGCCGGGTGTGATGTAATTGTGCAGGTTGAACTCTTCCTGCAGATTGGTGCGGGCTATCGCTTCGGGCGGCGTGAAACCGAACCAGTGTTGGCCCCAGCTGACCTCCTCGCCGAAGGCGACGAGCAATACGATCGCCACAGCCGTCAGGGCGACCGGGCCGAACGCGCCGTGTCCCCGCCGTTGCCCCAAGCCGCTGATAGCGAGCACCACCGGGAAGATCATGACGGTTATGGTCAGGTTTTCGACCAGGCCGCCATCGCCAATCTCGGGACGAAACACGCCGGCCAGCGGCACCACGGCGTGATCGAACAGGTTGAGCGGTACCAGCGCGATGAGTGCGATGAGCGCCAGCATGTCCGGGTTCACGACCTGCCGCGCAAATCCGTGATACCCGACCGCAGCGAAACCTCGCACTGTCACGTTCACGGTGATTGCCAGTGCCAGGGCTGTGGCGATCAGGAAGCCGAACGCCTGGAGCGGTGCATCAATACTGCCATCCGGCGAGAATAGCGTCTGCATGGATACCCCCAACTGGCTAGAAAGCGTGTACGGCGGCCCATTTGTCGAGGCGGCGGAATGCCTTGCCGGGCCAATTCGAGACCCGGCCCAGCGGCAGGGCCCGGGCAACACCGTCGATCATCTGTCCGGTCCGCACCAGGGCGTGGGCAAGGGAGGGGCGCTCAAGGCGCCCTGTCACGATGGCGAAACCGGCATTCGACAAGCGGCGCTTGAAGTCATAATCGCCCGGCCCGAGATGGATCTGGTCAACGCCCAGCGTTTCGAGATGACGGGCGATCTCCAGATACAGGGTCAGGCCCGGGCCGAGTTTTGAAAATTCCGGCCAATAAACCGGGAACCAGTAGTGCAGCACCCGTTCGGAGCGCATGCCGAAATGAGCGGCCGCGAGTTGACCATTGATCTCGACCGTCGACAGCAGGCCGGACAGTTCCGGTGTATCGCTGTCGAACAGGTCCTCGATGGCCTGCCGGGCCCAGCCGGCGACAAACACATCCAGGGCATTGGTGCGGCGGTATTGCTCACGCTTGGTCTCGATCACGGCGCGGAAGACGTCCGGGCGGCGGTCGTCGATGCGGAACACGACCTCATCGCCCATTTCGGCCAGCTTGCGCTGACGGGCGCGGATGTTGCGCATCGCCTTGGCGTCTTCGCGGGCGCAATCATCGAGGAAATTCTCAAAGCCGCCTGACAGATCGGACACCCACGACATTTGCGGCGGGTGGCCGCTGGCCCGGGCAAAGCTGGACTGGTCGGCGAGGGCACCGTGAAAGGTGAACAGGCCAAAGCCGCTGCCGCCGAGGGCCGCTTCAATATCAAGTTCGGGTGTCGTGGTGATCAGGCCATGATGGTCGCCCAGCGGGCCGCCGATCGGCCGCGCGACGCCGGAACGGGACAGGTGCAGCGGCAAAAAACCGTCGATTGTGCCGTTACGGTGCAGGATGGCGATGCGGGTGTCGTTGCGTCGCCGGGCCATCGCTTGAGTAAAGGCCAGGCTGAAATAGGGCGAGGCGAGGGAGGGGTTACGCGCACGAAAATCGTTCCAGGCCTGGCGTTCCGGGGCGCCGATGCCATCAATGGTCACGATTTCTGTTTGCATGCCTCGGCCGCTCATGCGCCCATCCTTGTCCCGGTTCACCGTGATGCGCTGCAATCCCTGCGCCGCATGATGCCTGTTTCCCGGTTCAACTGGCGCACGGGCTTGATTGCACAATCACTCGGGGGTCTGCTATCTGGCGCCTGACAAGAATCCCGTGGGGAAGGACCTGCCATGAAAGACGTGCTCGAGCAGCTGGAAGCCAAACGCGCCGCAGCCCGTATGGGCGGCGGAGAGGCGCGCATTGAAGCGCAGCATGGCAAGGGCAAACTCTCGGCGCGTGAACGCATCGAACTCCTGCTGGATGATGGCTCGTTTGAAGAATGGGACATGTTCGTCGAGCATCGCTGCGTCGATTTCGGCATGGCCGACAAGAAAATCCCCGGCGATGGCGTGGTCACCGGCCACGGCACCATCAATGGCCGGCTGGTCTATCTCTTCTCCAAGGATTTTACCGTCTTCGGCGGCTCGCTGTCCGAGACCCACGCCCAGAAGATCGTCAAGATCCAGAAAGCCGCCATCCAGAACGGCGCGCCGGTGATCGGCATCTTCGACGCCGGTGGGGCCCGGATCCAGGAAGGCGTCGCCTCGCTGGGGGGGTATGCCGACATCTTCCTGCAGAACACATTGGCGTCCGGCGTGGTGCCGCAGATCTCCATGATCATGGGACCGTGCGCCGGCGGTGACGTATACTCCCCCGCCATCACCGACTTCATCTTCATGGTGAAGGACACCTCCTACATGTATGTGACCGGGCCGGATGTGGTGAAGACCGTCACCAACGAGACCGTCACCCATGAAGAACTCGGCGGAGCCTCCATCCACGCCAAGAAATCCGGCGTCGCTGATGGCGCGTTCGAGAATGACATCGAGGCCCTGGTACAATTGCGCCGGCTGATCGACTTCCTGCCGCTGTCCAATCGCGAAACCCCGCCCAAACGACCCAGCCATGACTGCGTCGACCGGCAGGAACCCAGCCTCGACACGCTGGTCCCGTCCAATCCGAACAAGCCCTATGACATCAAGGAGCTGATCGAGAAGGTGGCGGATGAGGGCGATTTCTTCGAGATCGCGCCGGACTATGCCGCCAATATCGTCACCGGTTTCGGCCGCCTCGACGGTCAGCCGGTCGGTTTTGTTGCCAACCAGCCGATGTCACTGGCCGGCGTGCTCGACAGCGATGCCAGCCGCAAGGCCGGCCGTTTCGTGCGCTTTTGCGACGCCTTCAACATCCCGATCGTCACCTTTGTCGACGTGCCCGGCTTCCTGCCCGGAACCCGCCAGGAATATGGCGGCCTGATCAAGCACGGCGCCAAGCTCCTCTTTGCCTATGCCGAAGCGACCGTTCCCAAGCTCACCGTCATCACCCGCAAGGCCTATGGCGGCGCCTATGACGTGATGAGTTCGAAACACCTGCGCGGCGACGTCAACTACGCCTGGCCGACCGCCGAGATCGCCGTGATGGGCGCCAAGGGTGCCGCCGAGATCATCCACCGCAAGGATGCCGCCGACCCCGACAAGATGGCCGCCCACGCGAAGGAATACGAAGACCGCTTCGCCAACCCCTTCGTCGCCGCCGGCCGCGGCTATATCGACGACGTCATCATGCCCCACAACACCCGCAAACGCCTGATCTCGGCGCTAAGAACGCTGAAGAACAAGAAGGCGGAAAACCCGTGGAAGAAACACGATAATATTCCGCTTTAGGGGGTGGGGCAGGACGTCGGTTGCTCGTCATTGATAGCGGCCACAAGTGCAAAGCTGGTTGTGGTGTACAGCGCCTGCGTGACGGCCTCCCAGCGTTCTGCGATTTCGGGTGATGATGGTCCGTTGTCGCTCCAACTACCCATGCCGCCAAACACCCAGCCACGAAGGGCTCCCCGTAGCAGTTGCTCGCGATCCGGCGACAGGCCGAGATTCTCCGGCAATACGGGAAAAGGTTCTGACGCGCTGGCCGGATCGAGCAGACCCAGGGCCGGCAGGAAAAACGAATTCGACCAGTAACCGGATTGCTCGGATTGATCGACCTCGCGGATGTCATTGAGGGCGCGTTTCAGGTTTCCCCGAGCGACGTGCAGGGATGGCGAGTCCATACCAGGATCGGCCACTGGCAGTTCACGATAACTGACAGTCCAGATTGGGCCGGAGGTGGGGCGTGGATGGATTGCCTGCCATTCGGGCCACCAGTAGCGAACGCTGTCGGGGAAGGTAACCGCAATGGCCCAAGGCGCAGGATTGTCGTTGTCGAGGCTTGGACGGCCAAGGATGTCTGTGTCGCCCTGAAGCTTGTGGTCAGTCATGTAGGTTGGGCGCATCGTGTTCAGATGGATTCGAAGTGGCCGCGAAGGAAAATATCGCGCCGTGAAGGAACATCCGCCTTGCTCGGTCGTCGACGCAATCCACTGCGAAACACTGAGTCGTTCCTGTGCCGGGGAAACAAATTCGACGATGTGATGCTCGCCTCGCGCCTCGAAGTCGAGGATCGCCGCGGCAAGATCGTGATCGCCCGCCTGCTCGGCCTGGGCAGCCAGCGTGTAGAGAATGAGTTGAAGCAGCGTTCCGGGCATTGGCAACTTCTCGTTCCAAATGGCTTTCTTGGTGTTTTGTCGCTGAATGGCTCCCTTTCGGTCAAGGGACATGCCCGCTACGCGGCCCTTCGGGCCCTTGATTGAAAGAAACGAATACGGCCCGCTGGCTGACAAGCGATGTATGGATCGGTCCGCGCCGGTGCGCGCACTCTCACACACCATTTTTCCCGGGCGAAGACCCGGGACCAACCGAACCCGGTTTGAAGCGCTGAATCTCCCGTTGGTCCCGGATAGCGCTGGCGCGCTTCCGGGAAAAATGATGGAATGATTGATTGGATGGTTGGCTTGTCGGCTCATGCAGCGTTGCTACCCTGCGACAGGCTGGCCGCAGGCCAACTCAGCTCAATAATGCCGCCGACACTGCACCACCTCCACCCGCTGCCCATCCCCGGCCCCCATAACCCGATAAACCAGCCTGTGCTTGCTATCGATGCGGCGCGACCACCAGCCTGACAGTTCGCCCTTGAGGCATTCCGGTTTGCCCAGGCCGTCGAACGGGTTGCGGCGAATGTCTTCGATGAGCTGGAGGGTGCGTTTGGCTAGGCGGGTTTCGTGGCGGACCAGCCAGGCAAGATCGTCGAGCGCCTGGGGCGTCAGCTCGACATTCATGATGTCCCGTCGGTACCGGTCTCGTCCCCGGCCCAGCCGATGAAGGCGGCCGGGTCTTCGGCGAGGCGGCGCAGCGTGTCCGGCGTCAGGGAGCGGGTCTCACCGGCCTCGGCGGCGGCGATACTGTCGCGCAGGCGGCGGGCATTGGCCGGGCTCTCGAGCAAATAATTGGTTTCCTGTAAGGCTTCCCACTCCGACAGCGCCACCATCACCACCGGCTCGCCGCCCTGACGGGTGATGATCGCCGGCGCCTTGTCAGCGGTGACGCGCTCGACCACGTCTTTCAACGCCGCGCGCGCTTCGGATATGGAGAGGATTCGGGGCGGCTGCAGCATGAAGTGATTGTACAGGTTTCCGTACATTTATCAAGTGGTGCGCCCGCGCTCACCTGTCCATAAGTCGCTTGCCGAGACGTCGCCGTATCCGCTTCTTGCCGTCAAGGGGCCTGCCCGCTCCGCGGCCCTTCGGGCCCTTGACGGCAAGAAGCGGATACGGCCTGCTGGCTGACAAGCGATCTATGGGTTGTTCCGCGCTCGCGCGAAATTCAACTGAAGGCGTTGGAGGGTCAGCCCTAAGCCACCCGCACCGCCTTGCCCAGCATCGCCGGATAGCCGCGCGTCACGCAGGCATGGCCGTCATAGTATCCCCGGCTCGCCAGCAGCCTGTGAAGGCGGGGCAGGTTATAGGGCGGGACGGCAGCGAAGATGTGGTGTTCGAGGTGGTAGTTGACGTTGTTGGGCGCCACCAGCAGGCGCTCCGGCCAGCTGGCAATCGTGGTGTGGGTGTTGCGGCGCGGTTCGGTGTCATAGCGATCGGCGGCGACGCCGTGCTCGCCGATATTCCGCAGTCGCATGATCGCCGGATAAACGAAAATCCGCGCCGCCCACCACAGGGCGATGGCCCAGGGCGCGCCGGCGGCGGTGAGGGCGGCGAGCAGGACCAGCTGGAACACCAGGAAGGGTGTCTTCTGGCGCCAGTCCGGCGACTTCCAGGCCATGACCAGATCGCGGATGGCGGTCTGGCCGGTCAGGTCGCGGATGAATTTGCGGCGCAGGCTGTCGCTTGTGACCGGATAGGCCTTCACCAGCCCCTGGTCGGGGTCCTTGTCGGTGCCGGCATGGCGGTGATGGTCGAGGTGATAGTCGCGATAGAGCTGCAGCGGTACATCGACCGCCGCGCCGCCGATCCAGCGTCCGGCGAATTCATTGAGCCAGGGCGTGCGGAACAGGGAGTGGTGGGCACAGTCATGCAGCACGATCGACAGCGCCAGCTGGCGGCCGCCGATCAGGATGACGGCCAGTGGCAGGGTGAGCGGATTGGTCCAGACGATGGCCAGCGCGAAGGCTGCAGCGAGCCCGGCGAGGTTGCTCGCCAGCATCAGCGCGCCCTGCCAATTCGTGGTGCGCGACAGCTGGCGCAACTCGTCGCGGGTCACGCATTCTGAAAGCCTGCGCGCCGTATCGGCTTGCACAGTACCGTCGTGATCGGGGTGATGGGTGTCGCTCATGTCGGTTCCGTACGGCGTCGGATTACCAGTGTCCCGCATTTGATGCCGGTGGAAAAGCGCGATCAGTCGGCAGGCTTGCCCCGTCCCGTCGGGATGAAGCCGACGATGAAGGTGACAAGAAGCACACCGCCGAGCGGGTAGAGCGCATGGGCCAGGGCGTTGCCCTCGGCCATGCCGGCGAGCAGCGCCAGCGAGATGACCAGGCGGCCACCGCGCACCCGGGCGTGGCTCAGCGGCTCACCGCGCGCATCACAGACGCTGTTCGGCCGCGGGCAAAGCCGGGTGCTCAACAGGCCGATCACGACCAGACCTCCAATCAGGGCCATCAGGTGCATCGACGCCGTCTCAGGCCACAACAAGGCAGCGAAATCACCCTCCAGCTCGATCAATTGCCAGACCGTCAGGCCCAGCGCGGCGAGGGCGGCGATCAGGGCCAAGGTGCGCGAACGGTCGAGATGCACGTCGATGGCGATGGCGATCGCGGCGACGACGCCCATCAGCGCGTACCCGTCCGAGAAGACCGAGAAACCGGCGAGGATCAGCACCATGACAAGATCGCCGGGCTTGGCCGGCTGGCCGACGGTGCGGTTCACCGTTCGTGCCGCCATCAGGACAAAGGCCAGGGTCCAGACTGCGACCGGCAGGCCCATCACCAATGCGTAGACAACCAAGCCGGCCGCCACGAAGGCAGTGAGGTTGCGGTCCGGATCGGCCTCGCGGCCCAGGGCCCAGACCAGGAAGGTGACGACCATCGCCTCCAGACCGGTGATCACGGCATTCACCGCGCCGCCACCGGCCGAGAGATAGGCATAGAGTCCGAGGCCCAGTCCGATCAGGGGCAGGGCAATCAGCACGGCGCGATTGGTCGGATACTTTGCCTCCAGCGGCCGGGCGATGGAGGTCAGGCGGTAAACGGCTTTGCTCATTGATCGATTCCCCTTTGCCCCCGACACTAAGCCGAATCGTGCCCGGTTCCAGCTCTGGAGATTGCCGATGACCGCAGCCTTGCTTGTTTCGACCGCCATGGCCGTCTGGACCGTGCTGGTGCACATGGTCGGCCTGGGCTCGCTCCTGGTGCTGGCACGGGTGCGCTCGACGCGGATCAGCCCGCATGGATCCGCCTTTCGGCAAGCGTTGTTCATCCTGTTGATCGTGCTGGGGTTGTTCGTGGTCCATGCCGTCGAGATTTGGAGTTTTGCGTTGCTTTATCTGGTGCTCGACGCCTTTCCGGATCTCGAGACCGCGCTGTATTTCTCCACCTCGACCTTCACCACGCTGGGCTATGGCGAGGTGGTGATGAGCGGCCAGTGGAGGATGGTCTCGGCAATGGAAGGATTTACGGGCTTCCTGATGATCGGCTGGTCGACTGCTTTCCTGGTGTCGATTGTCGGCAAATTGCGAGCACTGGAAGCCGATTGGCTGGAGCCACCGCGCCAACCGGACTGAGACAGGCCGCCGCCACCGCTTGCCGCCCGGCCACAAGCCACGCTAAACCCGTGACAATCGAGCGGTAATCATCCGCTGCCGGATCAAGGGGCCCGCATGTTCAAGAAGATCCTGATCGCCAATCGTGGCGAGATCGCCGTCCGCGTCATCAAGACCTGCAAACGCCTCGGCATTGCCACCGTGGCGGTTTATTCGGAAGCGGATGCCGACAGCCTCGCGGTCGAGATGGCGGACGAAACCGTTTTCATCGGCGCATCGGCACCGGGTGAAAGCTATCTCGTGCTCGACAAGATCCTTGATGCCGTCAAGCAGACCGGTGCCGATGCGGTCCATCCCGGTTTCGGTTTCCTGTCGGAAAACCCGGCCCTGCCCAAGGCGCTGGAAAAGGCCGGTGTCGGCTGGATCGGTCCGAACATCCACGCCATCGACGCGATGGGCGACAAGATCCGCTCGAAACAACTGGCCGCCAAGGCCGGCGTGTCGACCATTCCCGGCGCTGACGGCGAGATCGCCGATGCCGACACTGCTCTCGCCGCGGTCAAGGCGATCGGCTATCCGGTCATGCTCAAGGCTTCGGCCGGTGGCGGCGGCAAGGGCATGCGGATCGCGCGCAACGATGCCGAGGTCAAGGACGGGTTCAAGGCGGCGCGAAACGAAGCCAAGTCGTCTTTTGGCGATGACCGGATCCTGATCGAGAAA
The DNA here is from genome assembly GCF_034670125.1 of Maricaulis sp. Taxonomy (GTDB): domain Bacteria; phylum Pseudomonadota; class Alphaproteobacteria; order Caulobacterales; family Maricaulaceae; genus Maricaulis. Next base: position 541,322 of record NZ_JAXMOC010000002.1, on the reverse strand, counting down.
TTCATCGAGGAGCCGCGCCATATCGAGATCCAGGTGATGGGCGACAAGCATGGCCATGTGATCCACCTCAACGAACGCGAATGCTCGATCCAGCGTCGCAACCAGAAAGTCCTCGAAGAAGCGCCGTCGCCCTTCCTCGACAAGAAGACCCGGGAGGCCATGGGCGCCCAGGCCGTCTCGCTCGCCGCTGCGGTTGATTATGACAGCGCCGGCACGGTCGAGTTCATCGTCGACAAGGACAAGAAATTCTACTTTCTCGAGATGAACACCCGGCTGCAGGTCGAGCATCCCGTCACCGAGCTGACGACCGGGGTTGATCTGGTCGAACTGATGATCCGCTCAGCCTTCGGCGAAAAGCTCGCCCTGGCCCAGAGCGATGTCCCGATCAAGGGCTGGGCCGTCGAGGCGCGCCTTTACGCCGAGGACCCTTATCGCGGCTTCCTGCCGTCGATCGGCCGCCTGAAGCGCTTTCAGGAGCCGGCCGAAGGCAAGTTGGGTGAGGGGACGCTGCGCATCGACGCCGGCGTGCGCGAGGGCGACGAGATCTCGCTCTTTTACGACCCGATGATCGCCAAGGTTATCGGCTATGGCAAAACCCGCGACATCGCGATCGACACGCTGTCAGCCGCGCTGGACCGGCTCCATGTCGAGGGGCTGCAGTCCAACGCGCCCTTCCTGTCAGCCGTGCTCGACGAGGCTGATTTCCGCGCCGGTCGCATCCATACCGGCTATATCGGTGAGCATTATCCGGACGGATTTCACGGCACCGCGCCGCGCGAGGAGCAATTGGTCGCCATGACCTGCGCCGCCGCCTTCGTGCATGAAACCTTCGTGCGCCGGGCCAGCCAGATCGAGGGGCGGTTACGCCCGGCAGACGAGCCCATCGTGCGCGAATGGGTGGTCCTCCTGGACAAGCGTCGCATCCCGGTCGAAATCGAGATGACGGCCGAGGGGCAGGCGACGATCTGGGCGCCGTCCCTGGCGTCAGAGCGTCTCCAGGTTGAAACTGCCTGGCGTGCCGGCCAGCACCTGTTCGAAGCGACCATCAATGGCGACGCCATCGCCCTGGAGTTCGCGGATCGCACAGAAGGCTACCAGATGCGGCACCGGGGCTTCTCCGCCGTGGCGCTGGTCTGCACAGCCCGGGCGGCTGAACTGCACGCGCTGCTGCCGGAAAAGGAAAAGCCGGACATGGCCAAGCTGGTTGTCTCGCCGATGCCTGGCCTCGTGGTCTCGCTCGAGGTTGAGGAAGGCCAGACCGTCAAGACCGGTGAACCCCTGGTCATCGTCGAGGCGATGAAAATGGAGAATGTGCTGCGCGCGGAGACGGATGGCACGATCAAGGCGGTCAAGGTCGAGGCCGGGGCTTCGGTGGCTGCGGACGAGTTGCTGGTCGAGTTCGAGTGACGGCCGATATCTGACGCCCGGGCGCATGGACGGACGAAAAGGCGATACCCATGGATTGGCAATTCCTGTTGTTCGACCCCAATGGCCGCATCGGTCAGAAGGACTTCTGGATCGGCGTCGCCATCATTCTCGGCGGCAACATACTGGCTGATGTCGTCCCGATTCTGGGGGGCTTGCTCTGGTTGCTTCTGGTTTGGGTCGGGATCGCTGTTTACGGCAAGCGATTGCACGATATCGGCCGGTCAGCTGGGTTGCATGCCATCCCCTGGGCTCTGAATCTCGTGCTATTCCTGCTCGGCTTCATGATGCTGGGAGGTGTGATCGTCACGGCGATCATGACCGGGGGCGATGTCGGGCCGGGCCTGTTCCTGTCGGCCGGTGGTGGCCTGCTGTCGCTGGGAGCGATCAGCGTTCTTGTCTGGGCCGTGTACACGATCTGGCTCGGACTCGCGATCGGCGACAGCGGCGACAATGTCTACGGCATGGTGCCGCCCGTCGATGGAGCCGCCACCCGGGCTGGAGGTGCGACCGATCCCAAGCCGAACCAGGACCCGAAATTGCCGCCCGCCGGCGGCGGTGGCGATGGCGGCGGCGGCGGACCCGTCTGACCAAATTCGCGTATCAGGCGTATGGGGCGTGGCAGTTTCCCTGATTTCGGGTAGTCTTTTCGGATCAACGACCGGGGAGGGTCGAAGCCATGTCATTGAACACATTCATTCTCCAACCTGCCGACGCCAAGCGCATCCTGTTCGGGGCTGCCGGCAAACTGTCACCGATGGAGTTCGCGCAGGGGATCATCGCGATCATCGTCGTCAACCTGTTGCTGCAAATCCTGTCATTGATGCCGGTTCTGGGCGGCGTTTTCGGCCTGGTCGGCATCCTCGTCGGCCTGGCCTCGATATTCGCCTGGGTTTGCGTCTATTCGAAGCGGTTTCACGATGCCGGCCGGTCCGGTTGGCTGACATTGGCCGCCATCGGGGCAGTGATTGTTGTTTCGGTGGTCGTCAATCTGGTGCTGGCGCCTGTTCTGGGCGCTGGCGCGGCATCGACCGGTGGCTGGCCCGTGGTCACCCCGGCCACGGTCCTTGCCTCCAGCATGACCAGCATCATTGCGAACGCCGTGGTCGGCTACTTCATGTACAAGCTCTAGCCCGATGCCCGACTGACCCGGTGGGATCGCGCCGGGTCGAATCCTGCTTGAATATGGCCGGTTCCCGGGTAGTTACGGGACCGGTCATATTTATTGTCCGGGCCTTGCCGCCCGCCCATCCTTGAAGCCGCCGACAGGACAGCCGTCATGAACTTCCTTGCCCTTCTCCTGCCCAATCACCGCGCCTCGGTCTCGGCCTTTGTGCTGGGGGTCATCATCCTGATGGCGCTGGATGCATTGCGGTTGACCTACGGGACGGCCCCGGTCCCGGGCATCGTGCCCCTGTTCGCGATCTGGTTCGTGTGCCATTCGCTGTTCGCCAATCGACGCCGGCACGCCGGTCGCGGAACCGGTCTGGCCATCCTGCCACTGGTGCTCGCCATACTGGCCAAGGGCGTCGGCGCCCTTGTCGGGTTCGGCATGCAGGTCTTCGAGGCCATGCTTCAGTTCGCGGAGGAACAGGGTCTCGATACCTCGGATCAGGTCGCGTTCAGCGAGGCCCTGGCCGACCCGGGTTTCCAGCCGGCGTTCCAGGCCTGGCTTGAGGCCGACCAGGAGCGATTGATGGCGATGGTCCAGGCGGGCGCCTGGCCGTCCTTCATCGGCTTCTGGATGGTCCTGGGCGTGTTCGCGATCTGGTTCGCGACACTGCAGCGCAACGGCACCAGCGCCGACCAGACCTGACCGGATTCCTGTTCAGTCCGGCGCCAGATCCGGCGCATCCGCCCGTCGGACCGGTCCGAAGGCCTCTGTCCAGGCCAGATGAAGCGCAATGTCGAAATCGGCCATGTCGATGGCGTGTCCCAGGTCGGCCAGTGAGGTCACGCCAAAGCGCGGGTCTGAAATGCCGCACGGCGTGATCCCGCCGAAATGGCTCAGGTCCGGATCGACATTGAAGGCGATTCCGTGAAAGGACACCCAGCGCCGCAGACGCACGCCAATGGCGGCGATCTTGTCCTCGCGACCATCCGACCGGTCGACCCAGACGCCGACCCGGCCATCGCGGATGCCGGCTGAAATGCCGAACTGGGCGGCAGCCCCGATCAACCAGTCCTCCAGCGACTGGATGAACTTGCGCACATCCCGGCCGCGCTTGGTCAGGTCGAGCATGACGTAGGCCACGCGCTGGCCGGGGCCATGATAGGTGTACTCGCCGCCGCGTCCGGTCTCATGAACCGGGAAGCGGTCCGGCGATAGCAGGTCGCCGGCCTTGGCGCTGGTCCCGGCCGTATAGAGCGGTGGGTGCTCCAGCAACCAGACCATCTCATTGGCCTCGCCCGCGGCGATTGCTGCCGCGCGCGCTTCCATGAAGGCGAGGGCGGGTTCATAGGGCGTCAGACCGGGCGAGACCGCCCATTCGATGTTTGGTAATGCCATATCTTGATGTCTTAACGCTGCGGAAACCGTATTGGCCAAACATCAGGCCCGCGATGATGATCCGCAAGTCCTGGAGTGCGACGTGAGTCAGATCAGTTCGGTGGAAGTGGAAATTTCTGTCCTGTTGGGCCGGTCGAAGATGCCGATCCAGCAATTCCTCCGCATGGGACGCGGTGCAGTGATCCCGCTCGATTCGGGTGAGGACGACCAGGTGTGGATCCTGGCCAACAACCATCCCATCGCTCGCGGCGATGTTGTCATCCAGGGTGATCGTATCGCCGTGTCCATAACCGGGCCGGCCGATGCCAATGAATTCTTCGCAGCTGCATAAAGCGTTGCAATACCCTCTTCACAAGGTGCGGGGATATTGCTATCTCCCGCGCCTCCATGACGTGCGGTCGTGGCGGAATTGGTAGACGCGCAGCGTTGAGGTCGCTGTGGGGTAAAACCCGTGGAAGTTCGAGTCTTCTCGACCGCACCATGTCTCTCCAGGTGAGAGATCCCGACATATGATCTGAAGACGCGGACTACCGGTCGGGCGCGAGCGTGGCCGGCTCCAGGACCGTGATCCTGTACGCCGCGGACACGCAGGCGATGCTGGCCAGGGAATAGGCGACCAGCAGCAGGTTCAGCGGCAATTCCTCCACAACCAGGCGCAACCAGAACAGCGGTGTGCCGATATCATCCGGCAGGTCGCCGGGAGTGGCGGGCAGGGCTGCCATGGCTGACAGAACCAGTGAGTTCGAGCCGATCACCACAGGTATGATGAGGCCGATCGAGACCAGGGCGACCAGCCACAGGCTGGCGCTGAGCGCCATGGCGACAGGTGCGGTGCGTCCCAGTGCTGTCCCGAACCAGTCGCGCCCGCCCAGCACGCTGGAGGGATAGACGAAGGCCAGTCGGGCAAACAGGGTGCTCAGGCAGATCGCGGCGATGCCGGCAGCGACCCCGGCGGCCAATCGGGCGGTTTCGCCATCCAGCCCGGTCATTTCGGCCAGCGCGACCATCAGGGCCGCCAGCACGAACACCAGGCCGGCGGTCACCAGGATCAGGGCACCCAGCGCGAGGGATCTGAGCAGGATGCTCCAATAGCCGGTTTGCGGCACGTCGATGCCGGCCGCGGCCGCCGGACGCTCCAGCATAGTCCTGTGTCCCAGGAAGACGAGCACAGCCGCCATGGCCGTCTCGAATACGGTGGTTGTCCGCCCGATCAGCAGCGCGAACAGGGTGACCGCGGTATAGGCAAGGCTGACCCCGATCCACAACGTGACCAGGGCGCCGAGCCGGTCCTTCATCGTTGTGACGGCTTGGCCGAGGAGCGGGGTTGCTGTGTAGCGTGGCGACCCGCCGAAGCCGGTGAAGCCGAGCACAAAAAGGACCATCAGTGACAGTCCGCCGCCAACCGCCAGGCCGACCAGAACCGGAAGGTTTTCCTCGCCCGTGATGCTGAACACGCCTTGGCCCCCCTTCGACCCGATAAAAGTCATAAAGGGCCGCTAGTTCAGGTCAATACGATTGAGGTTGGCAGGCGGGACGGTTAAGACTTCTGCATCAGTCGCGTCCTCACTGCCAACCCGCACTGATCCCAACCATTTCCCTGCCAGGAGGCCAGCATGGGCGAAGCTGCTTTTGATGACGATGTCCTGATCGATTCGCCGGCACGGGCGGATACCGATCCGGAATTCGTCGCCAACTTGCGGCAGGCCATTGCCGATGCGGACGACAATCTTGTGCGCCGCATGCTCGCGCCGCTGCATGAGGCGGACATTGCCGACGTCCTCGAACAGTTGTCGGCCAGCCAGCAGGGGGCGCTCGCGCAGCTGTCGCCCGATATTTTCACCGGTGAGGTGCTTGCCGAGCTGGAGCCGGACTCCCGCGAAGTGGTGATGGAGTATCTGGACACGGCACATCTGGCCGCCGCGATCCAGGAGCTCGACTCCGATGATGCGACCGAAGTCGTCGAGGAAATGGATGACGAGACACGCGCTGCCGTGCTCGCCGAGTTTTCCGAGAGCGACCGGGAGGCGGTCGAACAGAGCCTGTCCTTCGAAGACGAGACGGCCGGTCGTCTCATGCAGCGCGAATTCGTTGCTGCGCCGGAATTCTGGTCGGTCGGCCACGCGCTGGATCACATGCGCAATGAGGCCGACGAGCTGCCCGACAAATTTCACGACCTGTTCGTGATCGATACCGGCTTTCGTCCGGTCGGTGAGATCCCGGTCTGCCGGCTGGTCAGCGCCCGGCGCGATGTGGCGCTGAGCGATCTGATGGAGGCACCGCGTATCCTGGTGGCCCCGGAGACCGACCAGGAAGAGGTCGCTTACCTGTTCCAGAAATACCACCTCGTCTCCGCCCCGGTGGTCGATGATGCCGGGCGCCTGACAGGGATGCTGACCCTGGACGATATCGTCCACGTCATCCAGGACGAGAACAAGGAAGACCTCCTCGCTCTCGCCGGCGTCAACGAGGCGGGACTGGCCGACACCGTCTATCGCTCCGTCCGCTCACGTGCACCGTGGCTGCTGGTCAATCTGGCGACCGCGATCCTGGCCTCCGGCGTCATTGCCCTGTTCGAGGGGGCGATCTCGCAGGTTGTCGCGCTGGCGGTGTTGATGCCGATCGTCGCCTCGATGGGGGGAAATGCGGGGACCCAGTCGCTGGCTGTTGCCGTGCGGTCGATTGCCGAACGTGACCTGACAGCCGCCAACGCGGTCCGTGTGATCTGGCGTGAGCTGGCGACCGGCTTCGTGAACGGCATCATTTTCGCCGTGGTGATGGGGCTCGTGACCGTGTTGTGGTTCCAGGACTGGGGCCTGGCGGCGGTGATCGCGATCGCCATGGTGCTCAACCTGGCCTGTGCTGGCCTGTCCGGTATTCTCATCCCGCTGGCCATGGTCCGGTCGGGCGCTGACCCGGCTGTGGCATCGTCTGTGTTTGTGACCACCGTGACAGATGTTGTTGGTTTCCTGGCCTTCCTGGGGCTGGCGACAATCGTCCTGTTGTGATGATATCGATGTCGGGGTGGCAAGGTCGGGTGGTCAGACACCCTCGCAATGAAATGGTGAAAGCGTGCGTTTAACTGTCCTAATCGTGAGCCTGCTGGGATTGCTGGGAAGCCCGGCCGTCGGGCAGGGTGAGTGGGAGAGCGCCGCCCGGCTGGATGCATCCCGTGCCGGCCTGTCTGTCGCGGTCTATGACGGCCGCATATATGCGGCTGGCGGCTCGGGCCTGACCGATCCGCGCGACGAGTTCGAAAGCTATGACCGTGAGCTCGATCGCTGGTTCCCGGAAACACCCCTGCCTCGCGGCCTCGAGCGCTTTGGCATGGCGATGATCAATGACCGGATCTATGTGGCTGGCGGATACGCCCGCGGCGACGACGGTGTTGCACCCAGCGCCGGCGTCTGGTCGTGGTCCTTTGCCGGCAATATCTGGCAGAGCGAAGCCGCGATGCCGGCTGCCAAGGCCGACATGGCCCTGCTGACAGTCGGCAGTTCCCTGTACGCGTTCGGCGGGCTCAGCGATGACGGACAAGCCTTCGTCTTCGACCCCGAGGAGCGCAGCTGGGACAGCCTGGAAATCCCGGAGGGCGTGACGCGGCGCGGCGTTTCTGCTGCGGTGCTGGACGGTCATGTCTACCTGGTCGGCGGTCGCCTCGGAGCCGAAACCACCACGCGGGTGGATGTTTTTGATCCGCTCGGCGGTGCGTGGTCACGGGGGCCGGACCTGCCGTCGCCACGGTCCGGTGCCGCAATCGCGGTACTCCACGGCCGCATCCATTTGCTCGGGGGACGGGGGCCCGACGGTCGGGAAACACTCCAGACCCACCTCTCCTGGCAACCCGGTGAGGATGCCTGGCGTGAGGAGGCGCTGTTGCCCGCACCGCGTACCGGTGGAGGGGCGGCGGTCCTGGCCGATGAGATCTACCTGGTCGGTGGCGGGGCTGGCGGCGGTTTTCTCGCGCCCTTCACCGCGCTCGACACCACCGATGTCTATGACCCCGGTCAGGACTAGCGTCGCGGCGTCAGGCTTGCAGGGACGGGTCATATACTTGGCGCGCCGTCCTAAAACGGAACACGCATGAAACCGCGATTGAAAACATCTCCGGCTGCCCGCGAACTCATCAAGCGGTTTGAGCCTTTCCGACCTCAGGCCGAGCAAGGCGATGACGGCCGTTGGGTTGTCGGCTATGGCCACCGCGCCGCCGCCCGGTCCGGCGTGCAGGTCAATGAGGATGAAGCCGCGCTGCTTCTGATCTATGACGTCATGCGCGCTGAAGAAGTCGTTGATGACAGCATTACCGGCCCGTTGTCACGCGGCCAGCGCGATGCCCTGACCTCCTTTGTCCATGATGTGGGTGTTGACAGTTTCCGCCGGTCTGACGTCGCCCGCTACCTGTTCGAAGGACGGGCCCGGGCTGCCGGCGAAGCGCTGGCAGCATACGGTGACGGTACGTCGTCGCGTCGCGAAGCGGAAAGCCGCCTTTTCCTGGATGCCTTGATGCCGGCCCAGCCGGGCAAGGCCCGCAAGTCCGAGCCGGTCGAGCTGGTGATCAAGATCGAACATCCGGCTGAGGAACGTGTCCTTGAAGGCGCGATCGCCGGACGCGACGCGCCTGTGCCCGAAACAGCACCGGACTTTCCGCCGCCGCCGCCTCCCTTTGATGCCGGCCTTGCCCGTCGCCGCGAGGCCGAGGACGAGATCGCGCGAATTCTGGCAACCGTCGAAGCGCTGCCACCGGAAGTTCGCCGCGAACTCGGCGAGACAGACATGGCGCCCGTCGCCGAGGCCGTCTCCGAGATGCGGGACGACCCGATCGAGACTCGTTTTGAGGCGGTTGAGGACGTGCCGGAACCGGACGACGCGGCGGAGGACACAGCTGTCGAGGCCCTGGCTGTCGACCCGGAATCTGACGAGTCCACGCCCGAAGAAGCCTCGCCGGAAGACGTCACGACAGGCGAGACGGTCGAAACCGGTCCTGCGGCAGAATCGGCAACCGCGGATGACCCGGAGGCCGCAGCTGACCGGGTACTGGCTCGGATGGCCGAGGATATCGCCGATGTAGAAGGCGAAGCGGAAGCGGTTGACGCGATCGTTGATGCTCCCGCCGACGTGCCTGAAATCGACGAATCCGCCAACGACGAGCCTGCTGACGACGAGCCCACAGCCGAACTCTCTGAAGTCGACGTCACGGAAGTCGAGACATCGGACTCCGACCGGGCGGCTGACGGCATGACCGCAAGGACGTCCGCGCCTCTGGCAGCGTTTGACCTGCCCGAAGGCATGGGGCTGGGATTTGTGCTCACTGACGGCCAGCCTGCCGACGATTCAGCCCAGGCCGGGCTTGGATCCGCCGCGCCGGTCAGTGACTCGACCGAGCCGGCCATGCCGGAGCACTATGCCCTCGATCTTCCCGCTGGCATGGGGCTGGGCTATGCGTTTACCAGTGTGATGGAGGGCCGCTTCCAGGTCGTGGCCGACGAAGCGCCTGTCCAAATCCCGGAACGTCCCGAACACGCCCCGGTCTTGCAGGTTGAAGCGGACGCCGAAGCCGGCACCGACCCGGACGCCAACACCGGCACTGAGTCGAAAACCGAAACCGAGATTGAAACCAGCGCCGGGCCGCAACCGGTCACGGTTCCGCAAGCCGATATCGTCGAGCGCACCGTCGCGCTGGCCGGTGACGATGTTCCGCCGCCGCATCCGGCCGAAACACCGGCTGCAGCGCAGGGCGCTGTCGGCGACGTTGAAGGTGAGCCCGTCGCCGATGTCGATGCGGGCCAGGCTCCGTGCGATGATCCCGGTGATGATCCGTTGATGGGCGGCCATGACCCGATGGCGGATGACGCTGATGATTTCACGCCGCGCGACCTGGCGGCAGACGTCCACACCACGGCGCCCCGTCCGGGGCCACGGTCCGATGACGGTCTTTGGACGTTTATCGCCGTTTTGATTGCGGGCGGCCTGCTGGCGGGTTTTGGCAGTGTCCTCGCGGCGGCCGAGTGGGACTACATCATGGCGCAGCGTGAAATGACGCTGAATTTCGGAATGGCGATCGCGGGATTTTTCCTTGTCATCGTTGCCGGGTGGCAGCTCGCGTCCATTTGGCTTGCCAAGTTGAAACAAAAGGCTCGCGACTAGCCCTTTTCGCGCCAATCTGTTCCACAGCCTGCACCGGTCTGACTTGACCCGGTCGTGGGCCGTGTTACATCGCGCAACATGATACCGAACCAATACCCTTCGCTTGATTTCAATCTCGGTGACACCGCGGAAATGATCCGCGACACCGTTCGATCCTTTGCCTCTGACGAGATCGCGCCACGCGCTGCCGAAATCGACAGGACCGATGTTTTCCCGGCTGACCTGTGGCAGAAAATGGGTGAGCTCGGCCTGCTTGGCATCACCGTTGGCGAGGAAGACGGTGGCACCGGTCTGGGCTATCTCGAGCATGTGATTGCGATGGAGGAAATCTCCCGCGCGTCGGCCTCGGTTGGCCTGTCCTATGGCGCCCATTCCAATCTCTGCGTCAACCAGATGCGGCGCTGGGGCAATGCCGAGCAGAAAACAAAATACCTGCCCAAGCTGATCTCCGGCGAACATGTCGGATCCTTGGCCATGTCCGAGCCGGGCGCCGGGTCCGATGTCGTTTCGATGAAGCTCAAGGCGGAACGCAAGGGTGATCATTTCGTGCTCAATGGCTCGAAAATGTGGATCACCAATGCGCCCGCCGCCAACACGCTGATCGTCTACGCAAAGACCGATACCAGCGCCGGGTCGCGCGGCATCTCCGCCTTCATCATCGAGCGTGGCATGAAGGGTTTCTCGGTAGCGCAGAAGCTCGACAAGCTGGGCATGCGGGGTTCGGAAACCGGTGAACTGGTGTTCGAGGACTGCGAAGTCCCGGCCGAAAACATGATGGGCGAGGAGGGCAAGGGTGTCGAAATCCTGATGTCCGGCCTCGACTATGAGCGCGCCGTACTGGCCTCCGGGCCGGTCGGGATCATGCAGTCCTGCATGGATGTGGTGATGCCCTACATCCGCGAGCGCAAGCAGTTCGGCAAATCGATCGGCGAATTCCAGCTGGTGCAAGGCAAGCTGGCTGACATGTATGTCCGCATGAACGCCACGCGCGCCTATGTTTATGCTGTCGCACAGGCCTGCGATCGTGGCCAGACCACGCGCAAGGATGCCGCTGGCGCCATCCTCTATGCCGCTGAGGGCGCGACCCAAATGGCGCTGGATGCGATCCAGCTTCTGGGCGGCAATGGCTATATCAATGAATACCCGGCCGGTCGCCTGCTGCGCGATGCCAAGCTCTACGAGATCGGCGCCGGGACGTCGGAAATCCGTCGCTGGTTGATCGGTCGCGAATTGTTTGACGAGACGAACTAGTCCTGCACGGGCGAGGCAGGCGTGATAGGCTCCGGGCCATAGCCGCCCGGAGCCTTTTTCATGGCCGACTATTCCGATCTCAAAGCCGTTTTCGTCAACTGCACGCTCAAACGCTCACCCGAGACCTCGAACACCGAGGGGCTCATGGGCGTGTCGAGGGCCATCATGGACCGGCAGGGTGTCAGCACCGAGCTCGTCCGCCTGGTCGATCACGATATTGCCTTCGGCGTCTATCCCGACATGACCAAGCATGGCTGGCCAAGCGATGAATGGCCGTCCGTCTGGCAGCGTATCGAGGCGGCGGATATCCTGGTAATCGGCACGCCGATCTGGCTGGGCGAGGAAAGTTCTGTCGCGCGAATTCTCATCGAGCGGCTCTACGCCCAGTCCGGTGATCTGAATGGGAGCGGGCAGTATGCCACCTATGGCAAGGTGGGCGGGTGCCTGGTGACCGGTAATGAAGACGGAATCAAGCATGTCGCCATGAGCGTGCTCTATGCGCTCCAGCATGTTGGCTACACCATCCCGCCCCAGGCGGATGCCGGCTGGATTGGCGAGGCGGGTCCGGGGCCATCCTATCTGGACGAGAACTCCGGCGGGCCGCAAAATGATTTCACCCAGCGCAACACCACATTCATGAGCTGGAATCTGATGCACATGGCGGCAATGTTGAAGCGGGCGGGCGGCTTGCCGTCCGAGGGCAATTCACGCACGGCCTGGGATGATGGTGCGCGGTTTGATCACCCCAATCCGGAATACCGGTAAGTAAGGCTGACGACGGCAAGGTGGCCTGATAGCGTCACCGCACAGGGAGACCCGCATGAGACGATATTTGTGTGCACTGATTGTTGGTCTGATGGTCGCCGGGTGCGGCTCTGCCCCGGCCGAGCCCCAGCCCGGCGGGATGGACCGGCTGTCGGCCTATGATACGATCGACGCCTGCCTGTACCGCCATCCGGCGGCGACGGACCGGGCAGTGTGCATTGGCGAGTTCAGCCAGGCATGCGAACAGCTGGCGGCGGATGGCGAGACCACGACCGGGATGCTGACCTGCCGCGGCGAAGAGTTCGAGGCTTGGGACCGCTGGCTGAATGAGAGCTATCTCGCGCTGCGGGAAAGCCTGGCCGGCGAAGCGGTTGTCACCTTGCGCGAGGCTCAGAGAAGCTGGATCGCCCATCGTGACCAGGACTGCCTGTTCCTCGCCAGCCTTTACGCGGGCGGCACGCTCGAGCGGGTGGAACAAGCGAGCTGCCTGAGTCGAAAAACCGCCGAGCGGGCGATCGAACTGATGCATTGGGACGCCGACTATCCGCCGTTTTGAGGCGCCGCCTTGAGACCCAGCGTCACCCGCATTTCGTCACCTATGCCGGCCAGCATGCCCTGGGCAGCGTCATAGCCGGCATCGCGAACTTCCTCGAACCGGTCCCAGGAGCGGATATCGACGGAGGTTTCCGGCAGGATGAGCAAATCCGCCGCCTCCCGGCCGAGGTCGCGATGGTCGGCGACCCCGATTGTTGCCGCCCGCATCAAAAGCGAGGCGATGGGCGGGGGGGATTTCAGGCCGTTCTTGCGGACCCACTCGATAAAGCCCGGCGGGTTCTCGAAGTCTTCGGGGTTGAGGCCCTGGGCGCGCGTCACGTCAACACCGACCACCGGACCGCGATGGAAGGCCCGCATTTCGCGAGCCGGGAAATTCGAGAAAACCGCGCCATCGACCAGGATCTGTCCGTGTACCACGACAGGCGGCAACAGGCCCGGAATGGCGATCGAGGCGCGCAGCGCGTGGCGCAGCAGTCCGGTGCGATGTACCTGGGGGCGGCCGCTCGCCAGGTTTGAGGACAGGCAGAAAAAGGGGCGGACCATTTCCGCAATCTCGACCTCGCCGAAATGTTCCTTGAGCCGTGCGTCGACCTTCTCGCCCTTGGCCAGCGACACCACCGGCAGGGTCCAGTCATCGAGCGGGTTGGAGTCGACGAATGCCTTGCGGATGCGCCGCTCAAGCTCGTCATCGGACCAGTCCAGCGCAATACCGGCCGCGATAATCGCACCCATTGACGCACCGCCGACAAAATCGAACGGCATGCCCGCTTCGCGCAGGGCCCGGATGGCGCCCATGTGGGCATAGGCCCGGGCGCCGCCGCCGGACACAACAAGTCCGACCGAGCGGCCGGCCAGGGTACGGGCCAGCCGGGCGGTATCGGCAACATGATGATCCTGGCGCCAATGGAATACGCGGGACGCGTCGGCGGCGTTGGCCCAGTCTTGCGGCCGTGATGCCGCCAGGACGCCGCCCGGGTGCAGCAACACCACGTCCAGCAATTTGAGCTTCATCGCCGGTGACGGGTCGTCGGGCAGGAGCGGGGTTGAGGGGCGGGCGTCGGCGCGGGCAAACAGCCACATCCGGTCGGCCCGGCCCATGGCCCGACGGGCCCAGGCCGGATTCGAGAAACGTGCGGTCAGCAGGACGATGTCGTGTTCCGCTTCCATCGCGTCCAGTTTCTGACCGGACCAGTCCGCACAGGTCTCGTCGGCGATGCCGCAGCGGACACCCATGCCGGACAGGGTCGAGGCGATCTCCTTGGACCGGTAGTCCAGATCAATCGTCGGCGAGGTGCTGATGAGCGCGAACACCTTGGGTTCGGATCCGGACGCGCGACGGGGTCCCCGCAAACGCGCCAGCATCATGCGCGACAATTCCCGCATCAGGCTGGCATGCTTGTTGGTCAGACGCTCGAAACTGGCCTTGGGCAGGCGCACCAGTTCGCTGTCACGCAAGGCATAGACGCTGGCCGAATGCGGGGTTTCGTCGAGCATCGACATTTCGCCGACCGGTTCACCGGTGCGGATATAGCCGATCAGGTCGGGCCGCCCGAGCGCACCATTGCGGAAGGCGGCGAGGGCACCCGAGCGCACCAGGTAGATGGCGTCGGCATCGTCACCTTCGCGAAACAGCATCTGACCGGCCGGCAGGCAGAACCATTCCACCTCGTGCTCGACCGCGTCGAGCACGGATTTTTCAACCCGGTTGAGGAAAGGCAGGAAGGAAAGGTTGAGGGGCATGGGTCCGCCAGCACGATGAATCGTCTGGCAGTCTAGGGCTGTGTCGGATGCTTATGAAGGGGGACAGACCGTCAGCGCCATCCCGTCCAGGCCATCCGGGCGTTGCCAGCGATCAGAAACGCCGTCGCAGCACGAGATGGGCGACAGGGCGGACCGAACGGGATTGTGATTCGCCGATAGCCTCGGCATCCATGCGGTCGAGGTCTTCCAGAAGCGGCATGTGCTCGCCGGTTTCCGGATCGAACAGGATCATCTGGTCTTCGCTGGTATCCTGGAAGTAGGCGCCGCCCTCCATTGTGACACTCCAGGCGTCGATGGTGCGGACCGTGATGCCGGCGCCGAAATAGCGTGTCAGCGCGTCGATATTCGAGCGGGACAGCTCCTCCGACAATTCGGCGTGGGGAAAGGCCATCGAGGCCGGGCTGTCGGGCTGTCGCATCCAGGCCGGGATAGCGCGATCGCCGCGTGGCGAGATGGTGCCGGCCGACAGGAAGAACTCATCACCGAACGGGTGAATGTCCACCTGGCCGGAAACCGCGGAGATTTCCGAGACATCATCCCGCTCGCCGGTGAGCAGGATCGGCACCGAGGCGGCGCTCGAGGTGTTAACCCGCCAACGCAGCCATGCGGCATCGCTGGAGTGCTCGATTTCGGTCACGCCTTCAAGCCAGGCGGACGAATCAGACACGGTCTGGGCATGTGACTGCGCCGCGGTGCTCGCAAAAAGTGCGGCGGTAACAAGTACTTGTACGCGCATAAACACCTCCGAAAAGAGACCGGACCAAGTCTAACGCAATCCGGCTACATTCCCTATCAGCCTGCGAGGGAGGACTGAATCATGTCTTAACGAAATGCCGGACTCATTAAGAATCCAGACACCCGGTTCGACCATGAAACCATACGACACGGGACGCTGCGTGCCAAGCCGACTGCCGGAGGTGTCGGGTCAGTCCGTGATCGCCCCGCCGGTCTCTCCGAGATAGTCCAGCGCGTCGACCCATTCGATATTCGGGGCGCCCCCGACGAACTCATCGAGCAAGGCCTTGTGGCCGGAGCCGTATATCACGAGCACCCGCTCGCCGGATTCCGCCAGACGGGCAATATTGGCAAAGATATGGATATTTCGGCCCCACCAATTGGTCATTTCGCGGGCACCGGCCGGGTTGTCGACGCTGCCCATCTGGGCCAGCAGCAAATAAAGGTCGTGCATGTCGCGGGTCGGCTGGGCGTTTTCGCTGATCATCCGCGCAAGCACGGACCGGTCTGACGCGGATGTCGCTGCGATATGGGCCTGGACGCCAGCAATATAGGTCTGCCAGACCGCCATCAGCCGGTCCTGTCCGGCCTCATCGGCTGCGCCCATCATCGCTTCGAAATCCATCCCGCCGGGATGATCGACCGCATACAGCCGGTCATGTCCGAGCCTCGCGGCCAGCCGCATGCCGATCTGCTGGCGCTCATTGACCCCCAGCTCGATTTCCCCGGCCCGGTATTGCGAATAGCGCTCATTGAACCGGGCCTCATGGGCGGGAAGAAGCTCGACCGCGATCCGGGTCGGGGCAAAGGATTCCAGTCGGTCCAGCACGTCCGCGATCTCGGCCTGGCGATGCGGCGCGAGGAAATCATCGACCTCCGGATTGATCATGTCCTGACCGCCGCCGGTGAAATGGAAGCTGCCGAGCACCATCACCTGGCCGTTCGCAACGCGCTCGGCCTCCTGGGCGAATGTGGCCGGCACGATGGTGAGGGCCGTGATGAGGCTGCAAAGAAAGGCACGCATGAATTTCTCCCCGGTTCTGGCGATGTCGGAACCAAGATGCGCCGACCGGGCTGATCGGATGCATGATTGTTTGCCTTCACCGCCATGCGCGGGTTAATCACCCAGAACGATTGCTGCTTTCGGGGCCTCCATGACCAAGATCGTTTCCGCGCTCGACACCTCATCCGCGACCTTCCGTGAAAACGCCGCCGCGATGGATGCACTGGTGGACGACCTGCAGCTGCGAACCGCCGCGGCCGCGGTGGGCGGATCCGAGCGGTCCCGTGAAAAACACCTGTCCCGCGGCAAGCTTCTGCCCCGCGACCGCGTTGAGCGCCTGCTCGATCCCGGTTCGCCCTTCCTCGAGATCGGGGCCCTGGCGGCCAATGGCATGTATGAGGGCAATGTCCACGGCGCCGGCATGATCGCCGGTATCGGACGGGTGTCCGGCCGCGAAGTGATGGTGGTCTGCAATGACCCGACCATCAAGGGCGGCGCCTACTATCCAATGACGGTGAAGAAGCATCTGCGGGCCCAGGAAATCGCCATGCAGAACCGCCTGCCTTGCGTCTATCTGGTCGATAGCGGCGGCGCCAACCTGCCGCACCAGGCGGAAGTTTTTCCGGATCGCGACCATTTTGGCCGCATCTTCTACAATCAGGCCAACATGTCGGCCGAGGGCATTCCCCAGGTCGCGGTGGTGATGGGGTCGTGCACGGCGGGCGGGGCCTATGTCCCGGCGATGTCCGACGAGACCGTGATTGTGCGCAAGCAGGGCACGATTTTCCTGGCCGGGCCGCCGCTGGTGAAGGCCGCGACGGGTGAAGTGATTTCGGCCGAGGATCTGGGCGGCGCCGACGTCCATGCGCGCACCTCCGGGGTCGCCGATCATTACGCCGCCAATGACGAACACGCCCTGTACACGGCGCGCCGCATCGTTGGCACCCTCAATACGGTCAAGCAGACCGATCTCGACATCACCGAGCCGCGCGAGCCGGCCCATGACCCGGCCGAGCTGGGCGGGGTGATCCCGGCCGACATCCGCGCGCCCTATGATGTCCGCGAAGTCATTGCCCGACTGGTTGACGGGTCCGAGTTTGACGAGTTCAAGAAGCTCTATGGCGAGACGCTGGTGACCGGTTTTGCCCGGCTTTACGGCATGCCGGTCGGCATCATCGCCAATAACGGCATCCTGTTTTCCGAAAGTGCCCAGAAGGGCGCCCATTTCATCCAGCTCTGCGCCCAGCGCGGGATTCCGCTGGTCTTCCTGCAAAATATCACCGGCTTCATGGTCGGCTCGAAATACGAGGCGGGCGGTATCGCCAAGGACGGCGCCAAGCTGGTCACTGCCGTTTCAACCTATCGCGGGCCGAAATTCACGGTGATCATTGGCGGTTCCTATGGTGCCGGCAATTACGGCATGTGTGGCCGTGCCTATTCCCCGCGCTTCCTGTTCATGTGGCCCAATGCCCGCATCTCCGTCATGGGCGGCGAACAGGCCGCGGCCGTACTGGCCACAGTCAAGCGTGACGGCATGGAAGCGCGCGGCGAGGACTGGTCGCTGGAAGACGAGG
Source organism: Maricaulis sp. (assembly GCF_034670125.1). Classification (GTDB taxonomy): domain Bacteria; phylum Pseudomonadota; class Alphaproteobacteria; order Caulobacterales; family Maricaulaceae; genus Maricaulis. The sequence continues at coordinate 523,603 of NZ_JAXMOC010000002.1, read as the reverse complement.
CGGCCTTCAAGGCACCGGTGCGCGAGGCCTACGAGGCCGAGGGCAATCCCTATTTCTCGACCGCCCGCATGTGGGATGACGGCATCATCGCGCCGGAAGACACACGTCGGGTTTTGGGTCTGTCACTTTCGGCGGCTCTGAACGCGCCAATCGAGAAATCCAAGTTCGGTATTTTCAGGATGTAGGGACGGGACAGATCCGGACCGGGTGGGCTGACGTAGGAGTCTCTACAAGGAGACACACCATGGACATCCGTTCGCTACTCATTCCCGTTACCATCGGCCTGTTCGCCGCCCTGCCGGCTCCGGCCGATGCCGCCGACGAGCCGCCACACGCGGTCGTGTTTCGCGACGGGGCGATCGAGTTTCGCGATTATGCGCCGCAGATTTCAGCCACGGTTGAAGTGGATGGCTCCATGGCCCGGGCCGGAAACTCCGGCTTCCGGCCGCTCGCCGGATATATTTTCGGCGGCAACACCGCTCGCGATGGCGACGGGGCGGAAGAGATTGCGATGACCACGCCGGTCACCCAGGCGCGATCCCAGGAAATCGCCATGACCACGCCGGTCACCCAGTCGGGCAGTGGCGATGGTGTTTGGCAGGTGTCCTTCATCATGCCCACGCGCTGGACCATGGACACTCTGCCCATCCCGGATGATCCGCGTGTCGCCCTTGTGGAGGTCCCGGCTCGGCGGCTTGCTGTGATTCGCTTTTCCGGAGGGGCCTCTGATGCCCGCTTCGCGGCAAAGGCCGAGGAACTCTCGGCTTACCTGTCCGACACGGGTCAGGTCATGATCGGGGCGCCGATCTATGCGCGGTATGACCCACCCTGGGTGCCAACCCCGTTCCGTCGCAATGAAGTGATGATCGAGATCCAGGACGAGCAGGCAGTGGCGCCATAAGACCTAAGCTGTGGCACCGTAAAACTCATCTACCGCCCGGGGTGACAAAGGGTTAATTCCGGTTAATGCTCCTGGCATCAACCCGCGTTTTCTTGCGGGGAGGGGTGCGTATGCCGGAGTTTATGGAACAGGGGCTGAGCCTTGCCCGTGAGGGTTTTGCCGAGGTCAATGCGGTGCTGGGATTGCTGCTCGCAGTCCTGTCGGCGCTCATCCTGTCCAAGTGGTCGCGACTGTTGTTCGTGGCCGCGGGCGCCGTCATCGCACATATCATCCTGGAGCGTCTGGCGCCGGTGATTGCAGAGGTCGGGGGCTTTCACCTGCCACCACTTCTGGAAGCACATTTCTGGCGCGAGGCCGGAGTACTTTTTGTTGGCTATCTCGTGGTGATCGGAATTCTTTTCGCGATCAAACGGGTTGTCATGAAAAGCTGATAAAACTCGCCTCTCAGGAGAACCCGCTTTCCAAGACAAATTTTTCACTAGAACGTTAACGCTGCGCACTCGTCTTGGGGTAAGGTGAGCGCGGCGTTTGTAGGCGGAAGGGGACCGCGTAATGGAATTTCTCGATCAGATCATGGGCTATATCCAGCCCGCTATTGATTTCTTCATGCCGGGCCTGGTGGCCCATGCCGGCGACGGTGTCGCGGCAGTGAACTGGATGCCATTGGGAATTCAGCTGGGCGTGATCGCGCTCGTGCTGGCGCTCCTGATGCGCGAATTCGGCGCAATCCTGATTTTCACCGTTGTCGGTGTGATCATCCACGTCATTGTTGATGTGGTCATGCCGATGGTGCGCGGTGGCGGTGCCGGGGACTTCGATATTGCGGCCTTCGGCCAGCAATTCACCCAGACACCCTATCTTCTCTATCTCGGCGCGCTGGCGATCGGCTATTTTCTGGCGATCATCATCCTGTCGATGGTCAAGGGCCTGGTTTTCCGCGGCGATTGATCGTCACGGCTGCACTGGCGCCGTAGGGGCGGCGCCGGGCTGGGGGCATGAACGGGCTGTCGGGAAACCGGCGGCCCGTTTGTCTTTGTGCGCTGCCGGCGGCGTATCGCGACAACGCGGATATGTGGCCCAGCGGCTTGTTGCCGACGCGTCGGGGGACTAAGCCTAGGGGATTGATTTCATGTGCCCGCTGGTTTGGAGACCGCCATGTCCGACGCCCCCGTCCTGCTCGATGTCAGCCCGGCCGGTGTGGCCGTTGTCACGCTGAACCGCCCCGACAAGCACAACGCCTTCAACGCCGAGGTCATAAGCCAGCTGTCGGATGTGTTCGAAACGCTGCGCGCCAATGGCGACGAGGTCCGGATCGTCTTCCTGCGCGGCAATGGCGGCAGTTTTTCCGCCGGCGCCGATCTCGACTGGATGAAGGCGGCGGCGCACTACACCGAAGCCGACAATGAAGAAGACGCGATGGCGCTCGCGACCATGCTCAAGCGTCTTTATGACCTGCCACAGATGACGGTCGCACTGGTCCAGGGCGCGGCCATGGGCGGCGGAGCCGGGCTGCTGGCGGCCTGCGATGTCGGCATCGTCATGAAAGACGCCAAGGTCCGTTTTTCCGAAGTCCGTCTCGGCCTCACGCCGGCGACGATTTCCCCCTTCGTCATCCGGGCCATCGGGCCGCGCTGGGCGCGGGCGCTGTTTGCCTCCGGCGAAGGCTTTGACGGCAATTTCGCCTACCAGATCGGCCTCGCCCAATATGTAGTCGAAAATGAGGACGAGATGGCGCTGATGGAAGAACATCTCGCCAAGCTGGCCTTCTCCGCCGCGCCGGGCGCGGTCGCGGACGCGAAAGCGCTCGTCGATGACGTCACCGGCCGCGAAATTGATCACGCCTTGGCCGTGCACACTGCCAAGGCGATCGCCAAACGCCGGGCCTCCGAAGAGGGCAAGGAAGGCCTGAGCGCCTTCCTGGAACGCCGCAAGCCGGTCTGGGCGGAGTAGGGAGCCCTGCTGCCAACCTGCAACCCCCGCGCCGTCCTGCACGCCCGCCGGGCTGCCCTGCGGGCCTGGCTGGTGCGCGGGCCCTGGACATTGGGACTGTTCGAGTTCGCCAGTTTCGGCGTCAAACAGGCCTGGGCCTGCCTGTTCGGCGGGTTGATGCTGGCCATGCTGGTCGCGACTTTTCTCTGGTACCCGAGCGATGCGGCGCTGGCTCGCTATGATGCGATCACGATCTTCGCGATCCTGATCCAGCTGGCATTGCTCGTGACCCGGCTGGAAACGCTGGAAGAGGCCAAGGTCATCGCCATCTTCCATGTGGTCGGAACGGTCATGGAAATCTTCAAGACCCAGGCCGGCAGCTGGGTCTATCCGGAGGAAAGCCTGTTGCGCATTGCGGGTGTGCCGCTCTTTTCGGGTTTCATGTATGCGGCGGTTGGGTCCTACATCGCGCGGGTCTGGCGCATTTTCGAGTTCAGGTTCGACTGCTTCCCGGCGCTGTGGATGCAAATTGCGCTCGCGACAGCGGTTTATCTCAATTTTTTCACCCATCACTACGGGCCGGATTTCCGGTTGCTCCTGTTCATTGCGACCGCCGCCATTTATGGACGGTGCGTGGTGTGGTTCCGACCCGACGAAGCCCATCGCCCGATGCCGCTGGTGATCGGCTTCCTGCTGGTCGCGCTGTTCATCTGGTTTGCCGAAAATCTTGGGACCTTCGCCCGCGCCTGGTCCTATCCAGGCCAGGAGGCGGACTGGCACATGGTGTCGCTGGCCAAGCTGGGCTCATGGTATCTTCTGATGATCATCAGTTTCGTGCTGGTCGCCGCTGTGCAATACCGGCGCAAAGACCCGACGCGGGACACTATCTGATTTTGGACCACAACACGGGGATGACCGGATCATGATCAACACCCTTTTGATCGCCAATCGCGGCGAGATTGCCCGCCGTGTGATGCGGACCGCCAAGCGGATGGGGATCCGCACCGTGGCTGTTTATTCAGAGGCCGACGCCGACGCGCCGCATGTGCGCGAGGCCGACGAATCGATCCTGCTCGGGCCAGCGCCGGCCGCGGAAAGTTATCTGCTGGGCGACAAGATCATCGAGGCGGCCATCGTCACCGGTGCCGATGCAATCCATCCCGGCTATGGGTTCCTGTCGGAGAATGCCGCTTTTGCGGACGCCTGCGCTGACAACAATATCATCTTCGTCGGCCCGTCTGCCGATGCGATCCGGGCCATGGGCCTGAAGGACCGCGCCAAGGCCTTGATGGAAGACGCCGGCGTGCCCGTCACGCCGGGCTATCACGGAGAGAACCAGGATCCGGACCACCTCGCCGCAGAGGCTGGCCGGATCGGTTATCCGGTGCTGATCAAGGCCGTCGCCGGCGGTGGCGGCAAGGGCATGCGCAAGGTCGAGGCGGCCGCCGATTTCGCGGCAGCGCTGGACAGCTGCAAGCGCGAGAGCTCGAAGAGCTTTGGCGATGACCGTGTCCTGATCGAGAAATTCATCACCAATCCGCGCCATATCGAGGTCCAGGTCTTTGGCGACAGCCGCGGCCGGGTGATCCATCTTTATGAACGTGATTGCTCGCTGCAGCGCCGTCACCAGAAGGTGATCGAGGAAGCGCCGGCTCCGGGCATGACACCGAATGTCCGCCAGGCCATGTGTTCGGCGGCGATCAATGCCGCCAAGGCGGTCAATTATGTCGGCGCCGGTACGGTCGAGTTCATCGTCGACGGTTCGGGTGAGCTGTCCGAGGACGGCTTCTTCTTCATGGAGATGAATACCCGGCTGCAGGTCGAGCATCCGGTGACCGAAATGGTCACCGGCCTCGATCTCGTCGAGTTGCAGCTGAACGTCGCTGCCGGTGGCTCTGTGCCTGAACAGGACGCAATCCGACTGAATGGCCATGCCATGGAAGCGCGCCTTTATGCCGAGGACCCGGTCGCAGGATTCCTGCCATCGACGGGCCCGCTGGAGCGTCTCGAGTTTCCAGCTGCGGGGGCCGGGCGACGGGTGGATACAGGGGTTGAAGAGGGTGGCGAGGTGTCGCTGCATTATGACCCGATGATTGCCAAGCTGATCGCCCATGGGGAAACCCGTGGCGATGCGGCGCGCAGTCTTGCCGCGATGATTGACGAACTCGTGGTCTACCCGGTGCGCACCAATGCCGCCTTCCTTCGCTGTGCGACCCTGCACGAGGAATTCCTGGCGGCGCGCCTGTCGACGGGATTCATCGAGGCCAATCTCGAGGCACTCATTCCGCCGGTCGTGCGCCCGGTGGACAGTGCCTTTGCCCTGTTGGGTGCGCTCGATCTGCGGCCGATCCTCGGGGGTGGGCTTGATCCATTCGAGGCTGCCGATGGCTGGCGTCTGAATACGCGGCCCCGGATCGAACACCGTTTCGAGGTGGCAGATGAGGTTGTCACGGTTTCGCTGACAAAGGCCGGGCGAAGCCTTGCGGTCCGCGTGGGAGATGAGATTTCCGAGATCAAGAACCTCGCCATCGAGGATAGCGGCCAAGGCTATGCCTTCACGGTACGGGCCGATAATGAGGACGTGCGGGCCGTTTGTGAACCGGTTGAAAATGGTGTCCTGGTTGCCTGTCAGGGGCGGACCACGGTCTATGTCTTCGAAAATCCCGAAGCCGCAGCCGACGCTCTGGAAGCCGGTGACGTGATCAAGGCGCCGATGCCGGGCAAGGTGCTGGCCGTCAACGTGAAGCCCGGTGACAGCGTCAAGAAGGGCCAGGCCTTGGTGGTGCTGGAAGCCATGAAAATGGAACATGCCTTGGCGGCGCCACGTGACGGGGTGATCGGCGAGCTGAGCGTCGAAGTAGGTGGTCAGGTCGGCGAAGGCGACGTGCTGGTAGCGCTTGAGGCGCTGGAAGACGTGGCGGCCTGACCACTCTCCCCACACGCGAAACCGGCACGCGTTTTGCTCCTCCCCGGGTGACATCACGGGAGATGGATCAATGCGTGACACCTATATGGATCAGTTCGGGTCGACATGGTCGGATGACGGCAAGCGGAAATTTCGCCGCGAACCCATTACGGTGCGCCACAATTACCATGAACATCACGCTTTTTCCGACGTCGCCTTGGCCGCACTGATCGAACGCCACCCGCGTGAGATGATCGATTTTTGCACGATGGGCGACGACGCCACCGATCATGACAGCTGGCGGGCCGGGGATCCGGGCGCGTTGAGCGGGCTGGAGCTGATCGAGGCGGTCCGCAAGGGCAAGCTGTGGATCAATCTGCGTCATGCCATGGACCGGGACCCCGAATACCGTCCGATCTACGAGGCCATGTTGGCCGACATGAAAAAGGCGGACCCGTCATTCCGTCCGCTGGTGGCGGAAGCCGGCATCCTGATCTCTTCGCCATCGGCGCAGGTTTTCCTGCATTCCGACGTCTCCGAGACCATGCTGTGGCACATGCGGGGCGTGAAGCGTTTCCGCACCTATCCGGCCACGCGGCCCTATCTCAATACCGATGATGTCGAGGCGGTCCTGCATCACGACAAGACCGAGGACATTCCCTTCGATCCGGCATGGGACAAGGACGCCTTCACCGTCGATCTTCACCCCGGCATGGCCGCCAACTGGCCGCTGCACGGTCCACACCGGATCGAAAACCAGTCGGGTGTGAATGTGTCGGTCCCGTTCGAGATTTCGACCCCGCAATCTCGCCTGAAAAACGCGATCCTGTTCGCCAACGGGATTCTGCGCCGGCAATTCGGATATGCGCCAAAGGAGACGCGGACCGACGGCCCGGGAGCCCTGTTGAAGCAGCTGCTGAGCTTTGCCTACAAGTTGAAGGTCCGCATTTTCCCGGAACCGGCCCGGCCGATGCCGAAATCGGAACGGACCTTTGATATCGACCCCGATGCGCCGGACGGATTTACCGACCGCCAGGCCGCCTGACGGCGCATTTGCCTCCTTCCAAGACGTGACAATACAGTCAGGCGAGGGGTTTGCGGTCCCCTCGCTTGAACGTTTGTGGCAAGGGTTGGCGCCTGTGCAAGCAATTGAGCTGGTTGGATCTGAAATCATGAAACCTGTTTTTGCGCTGATGGTCATCTTCGGCTGGCTCGCAGCATCGTCCGTACAGGCGCTCCAGTCTGACGACCCGGTTCATCCGATACTCGGCCCGGTCCTGTCCCGCGGCGATATTGAGACCGAGGAAAGCGAGTGGCGCTATGTTGTCACCCTGACCAATGAGGATGGCGTCATGGTCGGGCGTTTCGACGGTACCCAGCCAGACGACGAACGATGGCAGCTGGTGTCGCCTGCTCGGGACCAACTTTCCGACACCCAATTGCGCATGTGGTCAGGACTGCAGCGGCGTGACGACGTGGACGAGGGACCCTATTCCGGCCTGTTTTTCTCCGCGGATGACAGCGATATTGCGCCCGGGTCGCTCGCGCTGGACGAAGAGTCTTCCGACCCGCTTGTTTTCCGGTTCCAACCCCGCATGGACGACGAAGATCCGGCGATCGTTGAAAACCTGCGCGGGGCGCTGACCATCTTGCGAGAACCGGGCACGGTGATTCAGGTTCGTATTTGGGCACCGGACAGTTTCAAGCCGCACATGGCGGTCCGGGTGAACACGTTCGAATTCGTCGAGGAGTTCACAGTGTTTGACGGAATTCCGGCGCCGGTCAGGACCCGCCTCACGCAACAGGTCAGTGGCCGAGCCGCCTTCCAGGTTTTCGAACAGAATTTTGAAATGACCTTTACCGAGATCGAATACCTTGGCGCCGCGCCGGTCCTTTGACCTCATAGCGGAGTCGGCCTAACTGCAAGGCCATGGTCATGCATATCGTCAAGCTCTGCGTCGGCGTCGCCTCGGTGGACGAATTGGAAGCGCACCGGGATCGCGAGATGGCGGCTCGGCGCGCGGCCGGCGAGCCGGAAGTGGCCATGCATGTGACCCGCATGTCGCCGGCCCGCAAGGACGAGGTGGAGGCCGGTGGATCGCTCTACTGGGTCATGTCCGGGGCGATCCAGTGCCGCTCCGAGATCATTGCCCTGGAGCCTGTCACCGGCACTGACGGGATCAAGCGCTGTGCGATCATCATGTCACCCGAGATCATCCGCACATCCGCCGCGCCGCGGCGTCCGTTTCAGGGCTGGCGCTATCTGAAGCCGGAGGATGCGCCGCGTGATCTGTCGGGCGGCGGCGAGGGCGGGGATGACATGCCCGGCGAGCTGCGCGCGAAACTGCTTGAGCTTGGTGCCTGGTAACAGCCTGAACCGGTGGCCTCAGCGCAAGGCACCGGACCATCGCAAGTGTAGCGTCACCAACAGGACGGATAGTCCGATGGCGATGACGAGCCTTTCGACCGGGCTGTCATAGGCTGGATTGTCGGTCATCCGGATCGGAAAGCCGATGTCGTCGGCCCTTAAAGCCGTTGGCCCATACAGTCCAGTTCGAGCACGAGTCGCCATGCCATCGCGGCCCCGAAGACCGGTTTGATCGATCCTGAGTTTGGTGCGTGCGGTTGCGGCCTAGTCGGACTTTCACGTCGTCCGGTCGTCAATTGGCCTGATCCGGCAAGCGGATTTCATACAGGACCGGCCAGAGTTTGCCCGTAACGTAAATCTGCCCGGTCCGGGCATTCCAGGCGATGCCGTTGGCGACCGCATCCCGGCGTCCGGCCACCTCGGGCGGCACAAGCGCCGAAAGGTCGATCATCGCGTCCACCACGCCGGTCTCCGGATCGATGCGGACGATCGACCGGGTCTCCCAGATGTTCGCCCAGATCATGCCGTCGATCCATTCCAGCTCGTTAAGCCGCCGGATCGGGCGTCCGTTGAGTGTGACATTCACCGTATGGCTCAACGTCATCGTTTGCGGATCGAGATAGCGAAGCTCCGGAGTTCCGTCGGACAGGATCAGGTGGGTTCCGTCATGGGTCAGCCCCCAGCCTTCGCCTGGATAGGTGAAGCTGTCGATCTGTTCGAACGTGTCCGCATCGAACACGAAACCGCGCTCGGACACCCAGCTGAGCATGTAAATCTCGTCGCCGATGCGAGCTGAGCCTTCCCCGAATACCGGCGGGGCGATGGCGACGCTCTGTTCCACCCGTCCGGTCTCCAGGTCGACCCGGCGCAAGCTGGACTGGCCGACCCGTCCGGTACTCTCGAACAGCTCGCCCTCGTGGATGAACAGGCCCTGGGTGAAGGCGTTGGCATCGTGCGGATACCGGGCGACGATTTCAGGCCGGATGATGTCCGGCGCTTGCGCGCAGGCTGCCAGGGGCAGGCCGATCCAGAACGCGAGAAGGGTCAGGGTGCGGGCAATCATGAAACGGGCTCTCCCGGTGGGCCTTGATGGCGAGCTTAACCGGAAAACCGGCATCAGGCAGGTGGATTCGCGGCCATGTTATCGATCAGGCGAGTTGAACCCAGCCTGACTGCCGCCAAGACCCGGGCGGGCCGGTCGATCGGACCGTCGTCCAGCTCCGCCAGCGTCGCGGCGCAGCGGGCCTCGACATAGTCGACGCCATCAAACGCGGCCCGGGCGGACGCCTGGGCGGTCGCCGTTGCCTCGGCCCGTCCGGCCCCCGACCCCAACGCCGCTGCAAAGGCCTTGAGAATGACATTGAGCTGGCTGGCCCGGGCACGTTGATCAGCGTCTAGGTAGGCATTGCGCGAAGACAGGGCCAGGCCATCCTTCGCCCGACCGGTTTCACCGGCGAGCACGTTGATCGGGAAATCGAGGTCTTTCACCAATTGGCGTATCACCAGTAATTGCTGGTAATCCTTCTCGCCGAAGAAGGCCATGTCCGGGCGGACCTGGTTGAACAACTTGGTGACAACCGTGGCGACACCGTCAAAGAAATGCGGGCGGACCGCCGCCTCCAGTCCCAGCGCCGGACCTGTCAGGGTCACGCCGGCACTGTAACCGTCCGGGTACATCGCCTCGGATGTTGGCAGGTAGATCAGATCACACCTGGCGTCGGTCAGTTTCTCCGCGTCATCGATCAGCGTGCGTGGATAGGCGTCCAGATCCTCGCCTGCCGCAAACTGTTTCGGATTGACGAAGATGCTGGCGACCACCCGGTCGCACTGGGCCTTGGCCAGGCGGACCAGCGAGATATGCCCCTCATGCAGCGCGCCCATGGTCGGCACGAAGCCAACGGTCAGCCGGTCGTCGCGCCAGCTTCGGACCCGTGTCCGGAGAGCGGAGACCGTGGTGGCATGCGGGATTTGCTGCGTAATCATGAGAGGGTCCACACAACGGGTCGCTTGGGGATAATCATAAGCGATGATACAGGCAATTGATGCGATGCCGTCTACAGACAATGACATGAAACGACTGACTGTTTTTATGACCGCGCTGGCCGTTGCCGGTTGCGCCACAACGACCACGGCCTCGCCCGGGGCGGACGGGGCAACTGTGGCCACCGTGGCCCCGACGCGCAATGCCCGGCTGGCGGATGCCATCGCTCGGGAACTGGCGCATCTGGCACGCTTCGATCCGGACGCGGTTGATGCGGTGTCGCCCGAATTGCAGGCCCTGGCCAATGCCGTCATGGCCCTCAATTCGCCGGGAGAGGCCGTCGAGTTGCCGCTGGCCCCGGGACCGGTCCCCTCTGACCTGCCACCGCCGCCCGAAGGCATGACCGAGGCACCCAGTCTCTATCACGGCGTCCATCTTGCCTCCTATCGACGGCTGGAGACGGCGCAACGAGGCTGGGACGAGCTGGTGCTTGCACATGGCGATTTGCTCGCCGGGCTGGAGGCGAGGGTCAGCGAAGCGGACATTTCCGGGCAGGGGACTTATTTGCGGCTGAAGGCCGGGCCTTTCGATTCGGCCGCTGCCGCACGCGCTGTCTGCCAGCACCTGATGGCGAACGGCGACTACTGTGCCGTGGTTGACTTCACCGGGCGGCGCATGGCGGATAGGGCTGCGATCACGGACGAATAGAATCGTCATGGGCCTGCCGGCACGCGGCGGCCCGACCGTGGTCCGGATTGGGACGAGATGACTAGTCAGACCGGTTTTCGCTTGCCTGCCAGACCCTTGGGTCGCGTTCGTGACGGCGTCCAGGCCGCCCATGTCATTGTCGTCGGCAATGAGAAGGGTGGCGCGGGCAAATCCACGGTTGCCATGCATCTCGCGGTCGCCCTTCTGCGCATGGGCAAGACGGTTGGCGCCATCGACCTCGACCTGCGCCAACGCAGCTTCGGTCGGTACCTTTCCAATCGGCAGCGCTGGTGCGAACGTCACCGCGTTTCCCTGCCACGCCCGGAGGAGATCGTCCTGGCGCCCAGCGCCCAGCGCGATCTGGACCTGGTGGAAGAGGAGGAGACCGAGCGCTTTTCCGAAGCCCTGACCAGGCTGAAGACCAGTTGCGAGTTCATCATCATCGACGCGCCAGGCGCGGACACCCTCTACTCACGCCTTGCGCACTCCAGCGCCGACACGGTCATCACGCCGGTCAATGACAGCTTTGTCGATTTTGATCTGCTCGCCGAGATCGACCCGGAAAGCTATGAGGTCGGCAAGCCGAGCGTTTACTCCGAGATGCTGTGGGAATGCCGCAAGCGCAAAGCCCAGCTTGAAAAACGGTCGATCGACTGGGTCGTGATGCGCAACCGGATCTCGATGCTGGATGCCCGCAACAAGCGACGCGTCGGCGACGGCCTCAAAATGCTGTCGCAACGGATTGGCTTCCGGCTGGCGCCAGGATTTGCCGAGCGGGTCATCTATCGCGAGCTCTTCCCGCTGGGGCTGACCCTGCTGGATCTGACCGAGAGCGGCTCGACGGTGACCTTCACGATGAGCCATGTCGCGGCCCGGCAGGAGCTGCGCGATCTGTTGATCATCCTCAAATTGCCCGGTCTCCAGGGCGAAACCATCCCGTTCTGACATGGTCCCGTTTGTCCTCGGATTTCTGGCTCTGATGGTCCTGTTGGGGGCGGCGTGGTGGTTTTCCCGACAGAAGACCGCCAAGGCCGCGCGCATGGTCCGGATCATCCTGGGCGGCGGCGCCTTGTTGGCGGGCGTGCTTATCAGCCTGCGCGGCGGCGTTATCCTGGGCGGTCCGATCGGCCTGTTCGGGCTGGGCATGTTGGGGGATGTCCTGCGACCTGGCCGGGCCGGGCGACAGGGCCGGACCACCGGGTCGGCGCCTTCTGCCAGCAACGCCATGAGCCTCGCCGAGGCGCGAGAGATTCTGGGCGTGGATGCAGACGTGGATGAGGACGGAATCCGCGCCGCCCACCGCCGTTTGATGAAGAAACTTCATCCCGATACCGGCGAGGGATCGGCGGCGTTGGCGCGTCAGGTGCAGGAAGCCCGCGACCTTCTGCTGGCGCACCTGTCTGGATAATTACTCAAGGTTGTATTTACCCGGTTTGTAATTTACCGTCGCTTCGACCAGGGAGGGCGGTATGCGTCGCAAGATAAGGCCCGGGCATGACCTGTTCGGGCATCCCTTGCCCGGCTTCATGCCGTTGACCGAGGAATCCGACCGGTTGTCGCGCGAACTCCGCCGTCTGAGTGAAGATGCCTTTCAGCATGGTTATGGCCAGAGCGCCTGCCTGATCGAACTGGCCGCCAATTATATCGAGATGGAGTCGCAGCGACTCAATCAGCTCTGGCGGCGCCGCTGAACCAGGCCGTCGGGCAGGGTCGAGACCTCCCCGCTCATTTCCATTTCCAACAACATTGCCTGCACCTCACCGACCGGCAGGTCGGCAGCGCGGGCCAGCTCATCCCCTGAGACCGGAGCTGGCGACAGCAGGGCCCGCAGGCGGTCCAGCGGCGTCCTGGCCGTCGGCTCGGACCGGCTTTCATGGTGCGACGGGTCGGATTCATCGTCCGGGAAGAGGTCCGCGAGGCGCTCCGCTGGCAGGTCTTCGAGGCCGCCAACAGGAGGCTCAGGCCGGCGGGCTTTCGACAGGATGTCCAGCACATCATCGACCGACTCGATCAGATGGGCGCCGTCGCGCAGGAGCTGGTTGGAGCCGCGGGCGCGCGGGTCAAGCGGCGAGCCGGGAACCGCCATCACCTCGCGGCCTTGTTCGGCGGCATAGCGCGCGGTGATGAGAGAGCCCGAGCGAAGCGCGGCTTCGACCACCAGCGTGCCCAGCGCCAGCCCTGAGATCAGGCGGTTGCGGCGTGGGAAGTCCCGGGCCGTCGGGGTCTGGCCCAGCGGTATTTCGGACAGCAGGAGACCCTGCTCGCCCAGCCGGGCGTGCAAGTCGGCATGTTCGGGCGGATAAATGTGGTCAATGCCGCCGGCGAGTACGGCGATGGTGCCGGTCTCGATCGCGCCTGAATGGGCGGCACCATCTATGCCGCGAGCGAGGCCGGAGACCACTGCCACGCCTTCGCGCCCCAACCCGTTTGCCAGTTCACGGGCAAATCTCAGCCCGACCGCAGACGCGTTGCGCGCGCCGACCATGGCACAGCCGGGGCGTTCGAGCAGGGACGGGTCGCCGCGCACAATGAGGACGGGCGGCGGTCCCGGTATGGCGGCGAGCAGATCCGGATAGTCCGGATCGAGGCCGGTGATCAGACGGGCGCCGAACCGGTCGATCTGCTCCATCTCGGCCTCGGCCGTATCTCGGGACGGGATGGTGATCTCCCGACGCCCGGCCGACCGGGCCCGGGCGGGCAAATCATCAATGGCGTCAGCGGCGTTGCCGTAATGGGCGATGGCCCGGGCGAAGCCGATCGCGCCCAGCCCTCTTGTCCGCGCGAGGCGCAACCACATCACCCTTTCGGTGTGGCTGGGCCCCGGCTGCGTCATGTCGCCGGTGTGTCGGGGTCGTCCCCGTCGCTGTCATGGGCTTCCGTTTCGGTCTTCTTGCCGCCGATACGGGGCTCTTCGCCCTTGAGCAGACGACCGATATTGGCGCGGTGCAGCCAGTAGATCAGGAGCGTCAGCACCCCCGCCATGATCGCCACATCAGGCCGCCCCCAGGCGAGGGCGGCAAACGGTGCGGCGAGGGCTGCAGCCAACGCGGCGAGCGAGGAGATGCGGAAAATCGCAGCCATGATCAGCCAGGTCGCGATGACCGTCAGGCCGACCGGCCAGAACACCACCAGCATGGTGCCGACAAAGGTCGCCACACCCTTGCCGCCCTTGAAGCCGAGCCAGACCGGAAAACAATGGCCGGCAAAGGCAAAGGCGCCGGCGACAAGCCCCGCCTGCGTGCCCAACGTGTATCCAAACACCGCCGCGGCGATACCGGCCTTGCCGGCATCGAGAATGAGGGTGAGGGCGGCGAGGTCCTTGCGGCCGGTGCGAAGAACATTGGTGGCGCCGATATTACCGGACCCGATGGCGCGGATATCGCCCAGACCGGCCAAGCGCGTCAGCACCAGTCCGAAGGGGATGGAGCCGAAGAGGTAGCCACCGGCGGCGGCGAGCGCGATCAGAAGACTGGTCATGTCAATTTGCACCTAAGGGTTGTATAATGTGTCTCCGGCGACGATGGTTTGCAAGACCCGTCCCTGGAAACGGCGGCCGGCCCAGGCCGAATTGCCGCGCGCCGAGGCAAATCCATCCGGCTGGCAGACCCAGGGCTTGTCACCGTCAATGAGAATGAGATCGGCCGGGGCACCGACCGAAATCCGCCCCTGCGGCAGGCCGAGCAGGTCGGCCGGGCCACAGGTCATGACGCGCAAGGCGTCGATCAGCTCGAGTTCACCATCGTGCACCAGGCCCAGCATCGCGCCCAGCATGGTCTCGAGGCTCAGCGTCCCGGCCATCGCCAGGGCGAACGGGTCGGCCTTGTCGTCGAACGGGGTGGGGCGATGATCGGAGACAACCGCATCGATTTCGCGCGCGACCACAGCGTCGACCAGCGCCAGCCGGTCCGCTTCGCCGCGCAGCGGCGGGTCCATGCGGAAGGCACTGTCGAGGGCGCCGGCATCCACTTCGTTGAGGGTCAGGTGGGCAACCGCGACCGTGGCCGCGATCTCGAGGTCGCGGCTGCGGACATGGCGCAGGGCATCGAGCCCGGCGGCGGTCGAGAGGCGATCGATCATCAACTTGCCGCCGGACAGTTCGGCCAGCGCCGCGTCGCGCTCGATGGCGATCCGTTCGGACACCGTCGGTTCCGACGGCAGTCCCATGCGGGCCGACCAGTCGCTTTCCATGACCACGCTGCCGGTCGACAGGTCCGGGTCGGCCGGCCGGCAGGCCAGCCAGATGTCAAACTGGCTGGTATAGGAGAGGAGGCGGCGCATCAGGCGCGTATCGGCAATCGGGCGATCCCCCTGGCCGGCATAGACAGCGCCGCCACGCACCATCAGGCCGATCTCGGCCATTTGCTCGCCGGCCAGGCCCTGGGTCGCGCCACAGGCGGACAGTATGCGCACGCCACGCTGGGCCAGGCCGCGCGACATGCCGGCAAAGCCGTCCGCCTTGTCCAGTGGTGAGCGGGCGTTGGGCGCCAGCACGATGGTCCCGAAACCGCCGCTCATGGCGGCCGCGCACAGCGTATCAATTGTTTCCCCATCGGGGGTGAGCGCCGGTTCCTTGGCGCAGCGAAGGTCGATCAGGGCGGGAGCGAGGATGCGGCCCTTGGCATCGATGACCTCGTCAGCGGCATCAAGGTCCAGCTCATTGCCCATCTGGGCGATCACGCCATCCTCGATCAGTACGCCGCCGGGGCCGTCATGACCGGAGGCCGGATCGACAAGGCGGGCATTGGTGATGGCCAGGCTGGTACTCATGCCAAGGCCTCCTTGCGGATATTGGCGCCGATCAGTTCAAGGATCGCCATGCGCACGGCGACACCGCTTTCCACCTGCTCCAGGATCACGCTGCGCTCGGGATCATCGGCCAGCTTGGTATGGATCTCGACACCGCGATTCATCGGTCCGGGATGCATGACCAGCACGTCCGGCGAGGCGGCTTCGAGGCGCTCATGGGTCAGACCGAACAGGTGGAAGAACTCCCGTTCCGACGGCACGAAACCGCCCGACATGCGCTCACGCTGCTGACGCAATGCCATGACCGCGTCACAGCCTTTCAGGGCCTCGTCGAGATCGTGGAAGACGTCGCAGCCCCACTGGTCGACATCGGAGGGCAGCAGGGTCGGCGGCGCACACAGGCGGATCTCGGCGCCGAGAATGTTGAGCAGGCCGATATTCGAGCGGGCCACGCGCGAGTGCAGGATATCGCCGACAATCAGGATGCGGCGGCCACCGACCGATCCCCAATGCTGCGACAGGGTAAAGCTGTCGAGCAGGGCCTGGGTCGGGTGTTCGTGCATGCCGTCGCCGGCATTGACCACGGACAGGCCGGTATGGTCGGCGAGAAACTGCGGCGCCCCGGTCGCCGAATGCCGCACGACCATGATGTCGGGCTTCATGGCCGCGAGTGTCCGCGCCGTGTCGGACAGGCTCTCGCCCTTGGAGGCGGATGAGTGGGCCACCGCGAAATTGACGACATCGGCGCCCAGTCGCTTGCCGGCCATCTCGAACGAGCCTTGCGTTCGCGTTGACGCCTCGAAGAAGAGGTTGAGCACGGTCAGGCCGCGCAGCACGTCAGAGCGCTTGTCCGGCGTCCGGTTGGTCGCCAGGTGATGCGCGGCGCGCTCGAAAATGATCTGGATATCAACGGGGTTGAGATCGGCCACCGATAGAAGGTGACGGTGGGGGAAGTCGTAGGAAAATTCCGCGCGGCTCATCCCGTCTCCTGGGTCGCCAAGGGCACACAGATACGTCGTGCGGCGGTATAGGGGGTGTTGAGGGCGGGAGCAAGGGAGGGTGTTGACCTGCGGTGGAGCTTGCGGCCTGCTGGGCGAAACCCCGCTCGCAATCGGAACTACCATGACCACACTCCGCCCCATGACACCCGCCGACGCGCCTGACGTCCTCGCCATCTATGCCGAGGGCATTGCCACCGGTCATGCGACCTTCGAGAGCGCCGCGCCGGACTGGGTCCATTTCGACGACAGCAAGCTCGCCGCGCCCCGGCTGGTCTCGGCAGATGGTGCCGGGCTGGTCACCGGCTGGGCCGCACTCAGCCCGGTCTCCTCGCGCTGTGTCTATGGCGGTGTCGGCGAGGTGTCGGTTTATGTCGCGGAATTCGCGCGCGGGCAGGGGCTCGGGCGGACGCTGCTGCAGGCCTTGATTGACGGCTCCGAGGCCGAAGGCCTGTGGACGCTGACGGCTGGTATCTTCGCCGAGAACGCCTCCTCCATCCGCTTGCACGAGCAATGCGGCTTCGAGCGTCTCGGCGTGCGTCGCGGCCTCGGCAAGATGAGCCACGGCCCCATGGCCGGTCAGTGGCGCGATGTGGTGCAGATGGAGCGGCGCAGCACGGTGGTGGGGGTGGATTAGCGCTTGACCTGGCCGCCCGGCTTTCGTCTCGTTCACCGCATGAAGACTCACATTCTGGCACTTGGCGCCCTGACCCTGACCGCCGCACCTGCGCCGGCGCAGTCCGAAGCCGTCATTGAATCCTGTTCCGTCGAGCTCATCGTCCTTGGCGTCGGCCAGGATGGCGGCGCGCCGCAGCTGGGCAACAGCGCGGATCTCGCCTGGGAAGATCCGTCGCTGCGCCGCCTGGCGACCTCGATCGCAGTCGTCGATCGGACGGCGGGGGCGCGCTATCTCTTCGAGGCGACGCCGGACATTCGCGAGCAACTCTATCGCCTCGACCAGGCCATGCCGACGACCGCGCCTCCCGGACTGGATGCTATCTTCCTCACGCATGGCCATATCGGCCATTATACGGGCCTGATGTTTCTCGGGCATGAGAGCATGGGCGCGCGGGACGTGCCGGTCTACGCCATGCCCTCCATGTCGGCCTTTCTCTTCTCCAACGGTCCCTGGGACCAGCTGGTCCGCTATGACAATATCGAGCTGGAGGCCCTTCATGCTGGCCAGCCGGTCGAGCTGGGTGATGTCCGGGTGACGGCCTTCGAGGTGCCGCATCGTCAGGAATATACCGAGGTCGTCGGCTATCACATTGCCGGACCGACGCGCTCGGCAATCTTCCTGCCGGACATCGACAGCTGGGAAGAATGGGAAACCTGGGACGATGGCCTGGCCATGCGGATCGAGGATCTCATTGCGACGGTTGATGTCGCCTATGTGGACGCCACCTTCTACGCCAATGGCGAAATCCCGGGCCGCGACATGTCAGGCTTCCCGCATCCCTTCATTGCCCATTCGATGGAGCGTTTCGCTGACCTGGCCGAGAGCGAGCGGGCCAAGGTCCGCTTCATCCATTTCAACCACACCAATCCGGTGCGCTATCCCGATGCGCCGGAGCGGGACGTGGTGACAGAAGCCGGGTTCAACCTCGCCGATGAGGGCGAGCGGGTCTGTCTGGCCGACTGAGCACCGCTATCCAGATGAAGCCGCTGCCGACAATGAAGTGCCCGACCGCTTCGGCGTAGGGGAATGCGCCGTGCTGGGTCATCACAAAGGCCCAGCCGCCAAGGATCAGCGCGCCGGCGATACGCGGCAGCCATCCGGTGATCAGGATCGGCAGCGCTATGATGAACATGCCGAGCGGGAACAGCATCGGACCGATCATCGCAAAGGTCATCTGCAGGGGCTGCGACGCCAACAGCGCATCCCTTGCCAATAGCGCGGCTTCCGGCTCGAGACCGGTTGCCAGGGCACCATAGACCAGATCCAGGGTGAAGTTGCCGACCAGGCCAAGTGTACCGATCATCATGGGGACAGGCAGAAGGCGTGCCGTCACGGGCCGGTGACCTGAAAGCTCTCGTGCTATGCCAATCGCCGCAAACAGGTACAGGACTGCCGCTGCGAGCATCAACAAGTGCCCCGCCAACCAGGCGTTCGGCTCAGCCGCGAGTGAGGCGAGGAAGGCGCCAGGCCCGCTCAGGCCCTCCAGCGCCGTCATTTGTGGCTGCATGATCGCGAGGCCGGCCGCAAAGGTCGGTCCGGCGAAGAACATGGGAATGCGGGTCAGGTAAGCGGTCACGATTTGTCCTTTCAATCCCGGGTCGGATTGAATCATGGATGTTTCGTGTGCCGTCTATGGATGCACGCTAACCGGTGATTATCCCAACAACCAGAGCCAGAACGGTATCGTGATGAAGCAGAACAGCGCGCTCGCCGTGATGTCACCGGCGGAATAGGGCGCATCGCCGCCCAGTTGCTGCGCCAGCACATAGGCCGACGCCGCACCCGGTGAGGCACCGGTGAGGAGCAGGACGGTCAGGGGAATGCCGTCAATGCCGAAGGCGCGGCCGATGCCGTAGAAGACCAGCGGGCCGATCATCAGCTTGACGAAGACCGACAGGCCGAGCAGGCGTGGCCGGGCCCGCATGGCGGTGAAGTTCAGTCCCGCGCCGACCGCCAGCAGGATCAGCGGCAGCGCCGCCTGACCGGTCAGCGCAATGGTGTCGGCCAGCATCGTCGGAACCGGAATGTTGGCCAGGTTGACCAAACCACCGGCAGCCGAGCCGAGGATCAGCGGATTGGTCAGAATGCGGTAGAGGATGGAGCGCCACTGCGGCGCTGCGCCGGTGCCCCAAACCGACAGGACGGCGACGCATTCCATATTCACCAACGGGATCGAGGCGACCATCACCAGGGCCA
Organism: Maricaulis sp.; assembly: GCF_034670125.1. Taxonomy (GTDB): domain Bacteria; phylum Pseudomonadota; class Alphaproteobacteria; order Caulobacterales; family Maricaulaceae; genus Maricaulis. The sequence goes on along the minus strand of NZ_JAXMOC010000002.1, from coordinate 504,192 downwards.
CCAGAACCTCGCCCTCGGCCCCGAACAGGGCGATGGCGATGGCGAGGATCAGCAGGCCATTCCAGCGACTGGTTGCCTGGAACAGCGAGGTGAAGGTCGGGTCGGGAACGCGCAGCACCGGCTTCAATGCCAGTGTCAGCGCCGCCATGGCGACAAACCCCAGCATCGCCGCGGCCATGAAACCGCCGAGCTCGATCTCGGACAGGTCGGCAAAGGCGATCGAGGAAAACAGGAGGGCCGGGGACAGCCCCAGATAGGCCAGCCGCGAAATCGGCCCCCAGCTCGTTTCCGGCAACAGGTTGGAGCGTCGCAATACCCATCCGAGAAAGATCACGCCGAAGACCGGCACGAGGGCGGAGATGATGGGGTTCATGCGGGACAGCCTCGCGTCGTCAAAAAGGTCAGCCGCTGTTTTCCCTCTCCCCGGGGAGAGGGATCAAGGGTGAGGGGGAAAGCCCGGCTGTTGTCGGGTTTCGCACCGAACCCCCTCATCCCCCCTGCGGGGACCTTCTCCCAAGGGAGAAGGAAGATGGGGGCTCTACTCACCCAGCATCTCCAGACGGTCCAGCGCGCTTTGCAATATGTTGGCGGCGGCGTGGGCGTCGATGATGTCCTTGCGCTTGTCGCGGCGGACACCGGCCGAGATCAGCTTCTCCTCGGCCTCGAAGGTCGAGAGGCGTTCGTCCTGGAAGACGATGGGCAGATCGCGCAGCCGGATCAGATTGCGGGCCATGGCGCGCACCGACTGCACGCGCGGGCCCTCCGAGCCGTCCATGTTGACCGGCAGGCCCATCACGATGGCGACGGCCTTGCGCTCGTCCAGCAGGGCGAAAATGCGCTCTGCATCGAAGGTGAACTTGGTCCGCTTGATGGTTTCCACCGGTGTCGACAGGCCGCGTGACGCGCCGCAGGCGGCCACGCCGATGGTTTTGCTCCCTGGATCAAGGGCGATCAGGGGGCCATCGGGCAGGTCTTCCAGGGTCACAATCGGCATGATGGCGGGATGCGCTTTGCACGCGCGACCGTCAAGCTTTCTTGCACCTGCGAAAGGCGATTGCTACTCAGTCGGTCAAGACCAATCGGAGTGATTTCCCCATGTCCGTCACCGCTGATGATGTGCGCCGCATTGCGCGCCTCGCCCGCATCGCCGAACCGACCGATCGTATCGACACGCTGGTCGGCGAGCTCAATGGCATATTGAACTGGATCGAACAGCTCAATGAAGTGGATGTCGACGGCGTTGAGCCGATGACCACGCCGGTGAAATTCCCGCTGCCGCAGCGCGTGGACGAGGTCACCGACGGCAATTGCCGCGACAAGGTGCTGGCCAACGCTCCCAGCTCCGACGAAGGCTTCTTCGTTGTCCCGAAATCGGTGGAGTAGGTCATGAGCGAGCTTTTCAAACTCACCCTGTCCGACATCACCGCCAAGCTGAAGGCGCGCGAGGTCTCTGCTGTGGAACTGGCGACCGAGGGCCTGGCCCTGTGCGAAGCGGCGCAGCCCAAGCTGAACGCCTTCACGGCCTTTGATGCCGACAAGACGCTGGCCATGGCGAAAGCCTCGGACGAGAAACTCGCCAAGGGCGAGGGTGGTCTGATCGAGGGCGCGCCGCTGGCGATCAAGGATTTGTTCGCGGTTGAAGGCGTCGAGACGGCGGCCTCCTCGAACATTCTCAAGGGCTTCAAGCCGACTTACGAGTCGAGCGTCACCGCCAAGCTGTGGGACAATGGCGGCGTCTTCCTGTGCAAGACCTCGATGGACGAGTTCGCCATGGGCTCGTCGAACGAGACCGCCAATACCGGCCCGGTCAACAATCCCTGGAAGGGTCCGAACGGCGAAATGCTGACGCCGGGTGGCTCCTCGGGCGGCTCGGCCGCGGCTGTGGCGGCCGATCTGTGCTTTGGCTCGACCGGCACCGATACCGGCGGGTCGATCCGGCAGCCGGCGGCCTTTACCGGCACGGTCGGGGTGAAAGCCACCTATGGCCGCACCTCGCGCTGGGGCGCGGTGGCCTTTGCCTCCTCGCTTGATCATCCGGGTCCCTTTGCCAAGACGGTAAAGGATTCGGCGCTGATGCTGCAGGCCATGTCGGGGCATGATCCCAAGGATTCGACGTCCTTGCCGAACGAGCTCCCGGATTTCGTCGCGGCGGTCGGTCAGTCGGTGAAGGGTTTGCGCATCGGCGTTCCCAAGGAGTACCGGGTCGACGGCATGCCGGGCGAGATTGATGAGGTTTGGCAAAAGGGCATTGACTGGCTCAAGGCGGCTGGCTGCGAGATCGTCGACATCTCCCTGCCACACACCAAATACGCCCTGCCGGCCTATTACATCGTCGCGCCGGCCGAGGCCTCCTCCAATCTCGCCCGCTATGACGGCATGCGCTATGGCAATCGCGTCGAGGGGACAAACCTCAATGCGACCTATGAAAACACGCGCGGTGCCGGTTTCGGCCATGAGGTCCAGCGCCGCATCATGATCGGCACTTATGTGCTCTCGGCCGGTTATTACGACGCCTATTATCTGCGCGCCCAGAAAGTGCGCACTCGCATCCTTCAGGACTTCGAACAGGCGTTCGAAAAGGTCGATGCCGTGCTGACGCCGTCGGCGCCGTCGGCGGCTTTCGAGCTGGGGTCCAAGTCGGACGATCCGATTGCGATGTATCTCAATGATGTCTTCACCGTCACCGCCAATCTGGCCGGTCTGCCGGCCATGTCGGTGCCGGCTGGTGTCGACAAGGACGGCCTGCCGCTGGGGCTGCAGATCATCACCCCGGCGCTGGACGAGGAAACCATGTTCAAGGTCGGCGCGGCGATCGAGGATTCGGCCGGCTTCGTCGCCAAGCCGGACAATTGGTGGTCTTGATGAGCACGCCTGAAACCCCGCAGCCGACCCCAACTCCGACCCCGGAAACTCCCAGGAAGCCGCAGCGTGGCTTCATGATCATGATGGCGGTGCTCGGTCTCGCCTTCGGCCTGCCGACAGTCTATTCCGGCGGCGTGATGGTGGGCGGCGCGTTCGGGTCGGGAGAATTTCCGTCGATCGGGTTTCTGGTCCAGCTGGGCTTCGGGCTGGCGCTGACCGGCTTCGGCCTGGCGGCGCTCTGGGCTGTCATCCTGTCCTTCACGGAGCGCGGCAATGGCGACAGCTGAACCCGCCCATCCGGCCATGAAGCTGGCGCGACCCAGCCTGCTGGTCGGCGCGCTGCTGCTGCTGGCCGGGGCGGTGGTGTTTCGCGGTGTGATCGAGCTGGAGCCGCGCAATCTGTGGACGGTCCTGCTGGTGACGCCGGGGATCGGCTTTTTGTTTTTCGGCCTGACCGTCGCCATGGCGGGCCGGGTCCTGGTTGCGGCGATGAACACGCCGGAAGACGAACGTCCCACTTGGGATGACGACGAGGAAGATCGAGATGAGTGATCACAGCTACATCCTGCCGGGCGCGACCGGTGACTGGGAAGTCGTCATGGGCCTGGAGATCCACGCGCAGGTGGTCTCCAACGCCAAGCTCTTCTCCGGCGCGGCGACGGCGTTTGGCGCGGCGCCCAACACCCAGGTCTCGTTGGTCGACGCGGCGATGCCGGGCATGCTGCCGGTGATCAATGCCCATGTCGTCGAACAGGCGGTGAAGACGGGTCTGGGTCTCAATGCGCAGATCAATCTGATGTCGCGCTTTGATCGCAAGAATTACTTCTATCCCGACCTGCCGCAGGGCTATCAGATCAGCCAGTTCCAGTTTCCGATTGTCGGCGAAGGCGAGATCGAGTGCGAGCGTGATGACGGCTCGCGTTTCACCGTCGGTATCGAGCGCCTGCACCTGGAACAGGACGCCGGCAAGTCGATCCATGATCTCGATCCCAATTCGACCTATGTCGACCTCAACCGGTCCGGCGTCGCGTTGATGGAAATCGTCTCGCGCCCGCATATCCGCTCGCCCGAAGAGGCCTCGGCCTATGTCGCCAAGCTACGCACCATCCTGCGCTATCTCGGCACGTGTGGCGGCGACATGGAGAAGGGTCAGCTGCGCGCCGATGTGAACGTCTCGGTCTGCAAGCCGGGCCAGTATGAGAAATTTCGCGAGACCGGTGATTTCTCGCATCTGGGCACGCGTTGCGAGATCAAGAACGTCAACTCGCTGCGCTTCATCCGCCAGGCCATCGAATATGAGGCCAAGCGCCAGATCGACATCATCGAGGAGGGCGGCAAGATCGACCAGGAAACGCGCCTGTTCGACTCCAATACCGGTGTGACCCGGTCCATGCGCTCCAAGGAAGAAGCGCATGATTACCGCTACTTCCCCGACCCTGATCTTCTGCCGCTCGAGCTGGAACAGTCTTTCGTCGACGCCATCAAGGCCGGCCTGCCCGAGCTGCCGGACCAGAAACGCGCCCGTCTCGTCTCCGAGCTTGGCCTGTCGGATTATGATGCTGCCGTCCTGTCGGCCGACAAGGATCGCGCCGATTACTACGAGATCGTGGCCGAGGGCCGCGACGCCAAGCTGGCCTCCTCCTGGGTCAATAACGAGCTCTATGGCCGCCTCAACAAGGAAGGCCTCGACATCACCGACAGCCCGGTCTCGGCCGCGCAGCTCGGCGGCCTGATCGCGCTGATCTCCGACGACACCATCTCCGGCAAGATCGCCAAGGATGTGTTCGAGATCCTGTGGAGTGAAGGCGGCGACCCGGCTAAGATCGTCGAGGAAAAGGGCCTCAAACAGGTCACCGACACCGGCGCCATCGAAGCCGTCATCGACCAGCTCATCGCCGACAATCCCGACCAGGCCGCCCAGGTCAAGGACAAGCCCAAGACGATGGGTTGGTTCGTCGGCCAGGTGATGAAAGCCATGCAGGGCAAGGCCAATCCAAAAGCGGTGAACGAGATTTTGCGGAAGAAGTTGCTGGGGTAGGGCGATGAGGCCCGTTAATGTGATTGCAGCGTTTGTGGGCCGGTCACTGGTATGGGTGTTGGCCGTTGTGATTGGCGCTGTCCTCGGGCTGGTCGCGATAGGGGCTGCGCCGGTGTGGGACGCAATTCAAGCGTCTCGTGCGTGCGACTCGGCTTTGGAGCTACGTGCTGCCGGTGATGGCATACAAGTGGTCACCGGCACTGGCTCCGTGACGGATTGGCGCGACGTGATTGAAGCCGCGCGGGATACGCAGGAGCGTTGCGTCTCTGTTCACATGACGGGAAGCGCAACCTTGGGGGATCACATACTGTTGCGAGACGCCGCCGACGCAAATGGCATTCGGTTGAGCATCGAGCGCGAAGACTAGATTGTCGCATTGCCGACACCGGGATATCCCCCTCATCCGCGCTACGCGCACCTTCTCCTCAAGGAGAAGGAAAGTGTGTGAGCTTGGTCACGTGAGGCATCGGGTTTCCCGAGCTAGTCTGGACAACCCCTCTTTCCCTCTCCCGTGGGAGAGGGTGGCCGAAGGCCGGGAGAGGGGGAAATCCCGGAGCTTGCCGGTTGCCGCAATCCGTCCACAAGAACCGCCATCTCGCGCGGACGATGCGAAAAAGCCAGACACCGGCGGAAGCCTGTCTGTGGTCGCGATTGCGCAACCGCAATCTGCTGGGCGTCAAGTTTTGCCGACAAGTCCCCATCGGGCCGTACATCGCCGACTTCGCCTCCCGGGACGCGCGGCTGATCGTCGAGGCTGATGGCGGTCAGCATGGTGAAACCGAAAGTGATGACGCCGAACGGACGGCGTTTCTCGAGCACCGGGGATATCAGGTGCTCCGGTTCTGGAACCACGCGATCCTGACTGATACGGATGCCGTGATGGAGGTCATTGGCGAGGCGGTTCACTATGCCGTGCACCCCGGCAATCCTGATGCAAAGCGGTAATTTTCAGCCTAGGGGGTTTCCTCCTTTATCCGTCGCTTCGCGACACTGTCTCCCAGTGGAGAAGGAAGTTCCGCCGGTTAGTGCTGGCCCCGATCTCCCCAACAATGCTACCTCTTTGAAGTACGGGGGAGAGGCTTTCTCATGATCAAGTTGAACACTTGGCGTTGGTTGATCGGCTTGCTCGTGGCCGTCACGCTGACCGTGCTGGTCAGCCTGTTGGAGCCGGGCTGGGGGAACGCCTTGGACACTATGGCGGGACTGACCGTTTTTCTCGATCAAGTTTTGGCGGCCAACAGTGCGTCGCGAGGGCGGTGCGTCCGGGATCGCGGTTTTTACGTCCGCCGGGCCCTGGTTGGCGGCGGGGCAATGCTGGTACTCGCCTTGTCAGCTGTGTGGCAGCAACAGTGGTCCCTTGGCTCAGTGGGCCTGTCTGGTTTCACCTTAACCGTCAACATCGTAGCCAGTGCCGCTGGCGCGATGATCTCTGCAAAGGTGATTGCACTCGTCTATCCCTTTCGACCGACGAGCTCCGCTGATGCTGATGACGGGGGCATGCGTAAGCGGGCGCCGTAGGCGCTCATCATGCCTGCCCCACGCTAGCCCCGCACCTAACGCTCATGCTACCTCTTTGAAATCAGGAGAGAGACCGCCACATGACCACACCGCAGGATGACAGTGCGCTGGATGAACTTCTGCCGATGGAGGTTCTTGAGGGGCAGGTGCGCGAGATCTGGGGGTGGCTGGTTTCCAGCCTGCTCAATGTCGATGTCGCCCTGCAGCTGGGTCTGGTCCTGGCGGCTTTCATTCCGGCGCTGATTTTCGGGCCGCGCCTGCGCCATGTCGTCGAAGGGCTGACCAAGGGGCGGATCAAGACAGGGCTGGCGCGGCGTCTGCTGACGGCCGCGATTTCCCTGGCGACGCCGCTCGCCCTGGTCGCGGTTCTGGCGGTGATCCGGATCGTGCTGGGCGCGCTCGATCAGCCCTTTGGCCTGATCGATGCGGCGATGAGCCTGATGACGGCCTGGCTGGTCATTCGCGCCGTGACCCTGATCATCCGCTCGCGCTTCTGGTCCAAGGTCGCCTTCTATGTCGCCTGGCCGGTGGCGGCGCTGGATGTCTTCGGACTGCTTGATGATGTCGTGATGCAGTTGCAGGCGCTCGCCATTCCGCTGGGTGAGACCGATGATGGCGAGCCGGTGGACCTGTCCCTGTTCGATGTGCTGCGGACGCTGCTCTATTTCGGCGTGCTGTTCTGGCTCGCCTCGCTGGCCGGCCGCACCGTCAACACGCAGCTGGAGCGGGCCGAGGAAATCTCGCCGGCCTTGCGCGCGCTGATCGCCAAGGTACTCGGCTTTGTCCTGCCGGTGGTCGCCCTGCTGGTGGCCTTGCAGCTGACCGGCTTCAATCTGGCGACCCTGGCCATTTTCTCCGGTGCGGTGGGTATCGGTGTCGGCCTTGGCCTGCAAAAGACGGTGGCCAATTTCGCCGCCGGTTTCACGCTCCTGGCCGACAAGTCGATCAAGCCCGGTGACGCTCTGGAAGTGGATGGCCAGTTCGGCTGGGTGACCGGCATGCAGTCGCGCTATGTCTCCATGCGCACACGCGACGGCACCGAGCATCTGATCCCGAACGAGCATTTCATCGCCAATGGCGTGATCAACTGGTCGAAATCCGACAGGGTCGTGCGCCAGCATGCGCCGTTCGGCGTCTCCTATGACACGCTGGACCTGGAGCGCGTGCAACAGCTTGCCATCGAGGCGGCCAAGACTGTCGAGCGCGTCGTGTCCGACAAGGACCCGGTCTGCAACCTTGTTGAATATGGTGACAGCTCGGTCAATTTCGACCTGCGCTTCTGGATCTGTGATCCCGAGAACGGGCTCTCCAATGTGCGCAGCGAGGTTTATATCGCGCTCTGGAAAAGCTTCCACGAACACGAAGTCGAATTCCCCTATCCGCAGATCGACATCCATGTCCGCGATGTTCCGGCCGGCATGAAGAAGCCCAAGCCGATCGGCGGCGCGGGCTGAGCCGGTCCGGGTTCATCAGGTCGACGACCCGGCTTTCCTATTTCAACAGGCCGATCTCGCGCAGGCGCTGGTTGAGATAGTCATTGGCCCGCATCGGTTCGGGGTATTTGTCCGGATTGTCCGGTCCTGCGCAGCCCGGCAAGGTCTCGATCATGTAGTCGGGACGGTAGTGCAGGAAAAACGGCAGGGAATAGCGTGAGAAGCCGGTGCGGGCGCCGGCCGGATTGATCACGCGGTGCTGGGTCGAGGGCAGGACGTCATTGGTCGACCGGGCCAGCATGTCGCCCATATTGACGACCAGGCATCCGGGCGGCGGGTTCATGTCGATCCATTCGCCGTCGCGCGTCTTGACCTGCAGGCCCGGTTCCTCGGCGCCCAGCAGCAATGTGATGGTGTTGATGTCGCCATGGGCTTCGGCCCGGATCGAGCCACCCGGATCACCGGTTACCGGCGGGTAGTGCAGCAGGCGCATCACCGAATTGCCGTCCTTCACCGTGTCGTCGAAGAAGGTTTCCTCAAGCCCGAGATCCAGCGCGATGGCGCGCAGGACCTGGGTGCCGAGCTGGTCGAAAGCGTCGTAGAGCCCGTGCACGGGCTCGCGCCAGCCCTCTACTTCGGCCGGAACGAGATTGGGCGCCATGTCGGCTTCATACTTGTGGCCGGCCGGCAGGTCGCGCCCGACATGCCAGAATTCCTTCAGGTCGACATGCTTGGCGTCCTTGGCGATCTCCTGGCCGAAGGGCGTGTAGCCGCGGGCACCGCCACCGCCGTCGACGAGATATTTCATCTTTGTCGCCTCGGGCAGGGCAAAGAAGTCAGCCGCCCGGTCATAGGCCGCCTCGATCAGGGCCGGGTCGAGGCCGTGATCCGAAATGGCGGCGAAACCGAATTCCCGGAAACTGCGACCCAGCTCGGCGGCAAAGCGGGCCTTGTCGGTCCGCGCCAGTGCCATCGAGACGGGCGGGAAGCGGGAAAGGGTATCGGACGGCATGGTGCGGGCTCCTGATGGCGGTCTGAAGGAGATAAGCCGCACGACGGTGCGTGCCAACACCCCTTTCATTGGCCAACCCCCATTTATGGCAACCAGGTGATCCGGCAGGAGGATAGCTGGCGAGGGTTTTCTCGCGCCTCACGCGCATCTGGTTGCAAGCGCGTTTTTGCCTGCCATAACTGATATCGGGATCAGGGGGGCATCATGACGGATATCGTCGATGCTGGTGACACGACCAAGCCGGGCGCGGACGCCTGGCAGCGGGCCGGTTTGACCCGGCGCGAAGCGATCCGGCGCGAGCGCGTCGAGCGCTGGCGCGGTGAAACCCAGTCGCCCTGGGAGGCGGGGGCGGTCGGGCTCACGCTGTGGCTGCTCTGGCGAGCGGTGTTCAAGGGATTGCAGCCACTGTGGTTGATCGGGTCACTGGTCGTGGCCGCTTGGTTCGCGGTGCAGGGGCTGGCGCAGACCGGCGGCCTGGCCGGTCATGTCGCTGCGCAACCCGGCGAGCGCGAGCGCCTGTCCGCCCTGGTACACGCCGCGGTTCCGCCCGGCGAGGACGCCCGCGACATCTGGCTGTCCCGCCTGGAGGAGGCGCTGCGCGGTGATCGGCGCCGACGGGCGGACATGGACCGTTTCCGCAGCTGGGCCGCCCTGGGACCAGACCTGATCGGCCGTGACCGGCTGGCGCTCGACTTGCTGGCGGGCGCTGCCGGGCCGCGGGCGCTGGATGCCGAGCTGCGGGCCGGGCCGGCCTGGCAGAGACGGGCCAGGCTTGACGCTGCCTTCGATGGGGAGATGGCCCGCGGTGCAGCGCTCGGGCTGTCGCCTCCGGCGCTGATTTTCGCGCCCGACACCGTGCGGCAAAGCCAGGCCGGGCGGCAATTTGCCTGGGCCATTGCCAACACCAGCGCCGACGGTTTCTTCCGGGGTGCCTACCGGGGCCAGTTCGAGATGCGGTCGGTCCCGGGCCTGGTCGCTTTCGGTGCCGGCGATACGCGCCTTTATGGCGGCGTGCGGCATCTGGTCATCCAGATATGCGCCGACCCGCGGACCCGCCTGGACGGTTGCGACAGCGCCATCATTCCGCCGGCGCCCGTCGATGATCTGGCCCTGGCCCTGGCCGCGGTGGAATCGGGACTGGTGAATCTGCCGGGGCGAGACCGGGCGATGGCCTCCGGGGCTGAAATCCTGATCGCCGCGCGGCGGGCCGGGCGGTTGCACCCGCAGTTGGAGGCGTGGTTGGCTGCCGAGCTCGCGGGACTTCTGCCCGGCGGGCAGATCGGCGAGGCTTTCGCCGGGGCGATGATCCGGCCCGATATCGCCTTCGCGGCCCCGTCCCGGGCCGAGCCAATGATCGAGGCGCGGATCGATGCGAGCGCCTCTGCGGGCGCGGTCGGGGTCGCCACGGTCCTTCAGTCCGTCGCCCGTCTGAGGCGTCAGACGTCCAGCTTCGAGGTCATTCGCCTGATGAGCGAGGCTGGTTCTCCGGACCGCCTGGCCGACCTGCAGCGCGTGGCCGAGTTGGCCGGCCCGGCTACACTTGCAGTAATGGAATGGCTGGGTGAGGACGCGGTTTCCGCATTGCAACCCTTGCCGCCAAGACAGCAGGCCGAGCCGCACATCCAGCAGGCGCTGGTCCTGGCCCTGGCGTCGGCTGCCTTGGTCTTGCTGCTCACGCTGATCCGCCTGATGACGCCGGATCGATTGCGCCGGGCAAGCCGGGCAAGTCTTACCGATGCGTGGATATCGCGTTTACTACTCGGTAGGAAAATCTAATTGATTTCAAGACTTAAGGCGAATTTTTTCTGTCAGGCCTTAACTTTAATGCAAGCCTCTTTGCGCACTATCCTCCGTGTTCGAAGGCATTCGGACTGGATGGTGGTCGCGGGTCACAGGTCAAAAAGACAGGACCCGCCAGTGTAGAGTAAGGGGAAAGACCCATGGCGTTCACGGACGTAGAAACGGCCCAAGCGCATCAAGCGGCATTTGCTGACCCGACGGGTGAGGATCTGTGCAAGCTTGGTATCTTGTATTCAACCGGCCAGGGCGGCGAGATCGACTATGTCGAAGCGCACAAATGGTTCAACCTGGCAGCCCTGATGGGCTCGGAACCGGCCAAATACTACCGCGCCGAAATTTCCGACCAGATGTCGACCATTGAAGTGGCCAGCGCCCAACGCGCCGCCCGTGAATGGCTGTCGACGCGCCACTAGGCGAATCCGACTGACATGATGACAGCCGGCGGATGGGGGCATCTGCCGGCTCCAGGACCAACGTGCCCGCCAATCCGGATGGATGGCGGGCACGTTTGTGTTTGCGCATCAATCCGCGCTGTTCCAGCTATCGCGGTTCCGGGAAGCACCTGACCGCACGTTTTCTCGCTTCTCCCTGGTCAGGCAGAGGCAGTTATCCCCGCTCTGCACCACTTTCCTTCTCCCTAGGGAGAAGGTGCGCGTAGCGCGGATGAGGGGGATTCCTCCTGCTGGAACCGGGATTTACCCCTCACCCTGACCCTCTCCCAAGGGAGAGGGAAAGTGGCTTGAACCAAAAAACTTGTCCTCCCCCTTTTCGCCCATCGCATAATCGCTTCCGTTCCCAGGCCATCTTGAGGCCCGGACCGGTTATCCGGGGGTTTGGGGATAGCGGAGCGCATCCGGTTTGGTGGGGCTGACCACCATCAGACCCGGTGCGGCCGCCGGCAGGACTCGCGGCACAACGATTGACCGCCCTGATCCCGTCGGCTTCGATTCGGGGGCTTGAAGGCAACCCGGGAAATCTTCGCGTGCGGGATGTCTGTCGTGGCTACCGTTATTAAAATCAGCGCTTTATCGGCTCCGGCCGGTATCCCGCACACCCTCTTTCCCCAAAACGCCAGGCGGTGACGCCGTGGCGCTATCGGTGCTGCCCCGCAACTGCGCCCGGAGCCTCGCTCTCCTTGACATTTCACCCTGCAAACCGGCATGTCGCGACAACCTGTCTAACCCCGTTTTACCGGACGATTTCCCCATGCATGCATACCGCTCCCATACCTGCGCCCAACTGCGCAAGGAACATGTCGGCCAGACGGCCCGGATTTCCGGCTGGATCCATCGCAAGCGCGATCATGGCGGTCTGCTCTTCATCGACCTGCGCGACCATTACGGTCTGACCCAGGTCGTGCTGGAGCCGGAAAGCCCGCACTTTGCCGTGCTGGAACGTCTGCGCGTGGAAAGCGTGATTACGGTGACGGGTGAAGTCATTGCCCGCTCGAACGAGACGGTGAACCCCAATCTGCCAACCGGCGAGATCGAGGTCCGCCTGGCCGATCTGGCGATCCAGTCCGAGGCCGAAGAGCTGCCCCTGCCAGTGTTCGGCGAGCCGGACTGGTCGGAAGAGGTCCGCCTAAAACATCGCTATATCGATCTGCGCCGCGAAAGCCTGCACAAGCGTATCGTACTGCGCTCGAAGATCATCGACAGCATTCGCCGCCGCATGGTCGACGAAAACTTTGTCGAATATCAGACACCGATCCTGACCGCCTCATCGCCGGAAGGCGCGCGGGACTTCCTGGTGCCGTCACGGGTTCACCCTGGCAAGTTCTACGCCCTGCCGCAGGCGCCACAGCAGTTCAAACAATTGATCATGGTCTCCGGCTTCGACCGCTATTTCCAGATCGCACCGTGTTTCCGCGATGAAGACGCCCGTGCCGACCGCGCGCCGGGAGAGTTTTACCAGCTCGACATGGAAATGAGTTTTGCCACCCAGCAGGACGTGTTCGATGTGATCGAGCCGGTCATGAAAGGTCTGTTCGACGAATTTGCCGACGGTCGTACCGTGCCGGACGAACCCTTCGTGCAGATCGCTTACAAGGACGCCATGCGCTGGTACGGCTCGGACAAGCCGGACCTGCGTAACCCGATCAAGATGTCGGATGCGTCCGAAACATTCCGCGATTCCGGTTTCAAGGTCTTTGCGGGCATGCTGGAGCGCAATCCCAAGGTACAGGTCTGGGCGATCCCGGCCAAAACCGGCGGCAGCCGCAAATTCTGCGACCGGATGAATTCCTGGGCCCAGAAGGAAGGCCAGCCCGGGATGGGCTACATTTTCTGGCGTGAGACCGATGGGGCCATGGAGGCTGCCGGCCCGATCGCCAAGAATATTGGCGAAGAGCGGACCGAAGCCCTGCGCCAGTCGCTGGGCCTTGGCGTTGGAGACGCGGTCTTCTTCGCGGCCGGTGATCCGCGCGAGTTCGCCAGTTTTGCCGGGCGTGCCCGCGATGTGATCGGGGCCGATCTCGACCTTTGCGAGAAAGACACATTCCGCTTCTGCTGGATTGTCGATTTCCCCATGTATGAGTGGGACGAAGACAACAAGAAGATCGACTTCTCGCACAATCCGTTCTCGATGCCGCAGATCGATCCGGATGAGTTCCTCAAGCTCGACGCCGACACTGATGCCGACACGCTGCTGGCGTTGAAAGCCTATCAGTACGACATCGTTTGCAACGGTGTGGAGCTGTCTTCCGGCGCTGTGCGGAACCACCGCCCGGATGTGATGCTGAAGGCCTTCGCCTTTGCCGGCTATGATGCGGCGACGGTCGAGGAGGAGTTCGGCGGCATGCTCAATGCCTTCCGCTATGGTGCCCCGCCGCACGCCGGTATCGCTCCGGGGGTCGACCGCATGATCATGTTGCTGGCCGGTGTCGAGAACCTGCGCGAAGTCGTGATGTTCCCGAAAGACCAACAGGCCCGCGATTTGATGATGAATGCGCCGGCGGAAGTCGAGCTCAAGCAATTGCGCGAGCTGCATATCCGCACTGTCGTGCCGGACGCCAAGAAAGGCTGACGCCAGGTCCTGCAAGGGCCAAGGGCGCAGACCGGATTGAAAAAGCCGACCCTGGAAAGGGTCGGCTTTTTTGTCGGTTGATGCGTCTTTCAGTTATCCTCGGGTGCACCGCTTTGCGGTGGCGCCGGATCGGGGCGTGGCCCAAGCGGCGGGTCGGCCGGAGTTGGTGGCGGCGTCGGAGGGAAGTGGCGGACCTCTTCCTCGTCGACGACCCAGAAAGTATCCGTGTCGGTATTGGGCAGTTCGATGACGAAAGTGCCGTGTTCCGTTTCGATGCGGGCTGTCGCACGTCTGCCCGGGCCGGTCTGAACCCGTGTTTCCTCGCGCAGGGCCTCGCGGGCGGCGGCATTGGCTTCCATCGCATCACGGCGTGCGTCCTCGATGATGCGGCGGCGTTCTTCGCTGACGGCTTGGCGGCGAGTCTCCCGCTGACGCTCGATCCGGCGCAGTTCGCGTTCAGAGCGGGCGATTTCCCGCATGGCCTCATTGGCCGCGGACCGGACCGCATCGCGATCCAGCTCGGTCGCGTGCAACTGCAGTGCGGCTCCGATCTCCGACAGGATCTCGATTCGGGCATTCTCCAGCGCCTGCAATTCGACCAGGTGCTCCACGCGCTCGGAGCCGGAGAAGCGAAGCGCGTATTCGAGCTGGATGTCACTGCCATCATCAACGGGCTGGCTGTCGCAGCCCGGCAGTGCGATATCGTCACCGAGCGCGGTCTGGTCATCGCCACAGGCGCCGGCGAGCGTGGACTTGTTCAGTCCCGAGGGATCGCGGATCTCCGCCCCCGAAAAGTTGGCACCGACCAGGACCGCACCGGTGAAGTCGACATCGCGCAGGTCGGCATTGCGGAAATTGGCGCCCGTCAGGTCAGCATCCTGGAAATTGACATCGCGGCCATTCACCTCGGCGAAGTTTGCCCGGCGCAGTTCGGCGCTTCGAAAGTTCGTCTCGTTCAGATCGGCTCGCAGGAAATTGACCTGGCGCAGGCGGGCATCGGCGAAAAGCGTCTCGTTCAGGGACGAGCCGATGAAAGTCACAAACACCATTTGTGAGCCGGCGAAATCGGTCTCGGTCAAATCGGCGGATGAGAAGTTGACCCGTTCAATGACCGAGTTTGACAAGCTCGCGCCGGACAGGTCGGCGCGCGAGAATGTGACCCCGGTCAAACGTGCGTTGACCATGATGGTGTCGGTGAAATCGGTGTCGTTGAACCGGCTTTCGATCATGGAGACTGAGGGCAGTTCCGACCGGGCGAAACTCGTACCCTCGAAATTGGCGCCGATGAAGACGGCATTGGCCATGTTCTTGTCGGAAAAGTCGCAGCCTTCGCATTCCCCGCCAATCGCCAGGCCACGGCGCGGATGGTCGTCACCCCCGGCGAGGGCAGCGGATGCGACCAGGGCCAGGAGTGCGGCAGCAGAGGCAAATGTCATCAATCTGTTCCGCATGTCCCCACGGATAGGCCAGCGACCCCGGCAAAGCGACTTAAATCCCGGTAACCCGTGAGTATATCCTGTGAGGGACATGTCAGGCTGACCAGCCTGTCCAGCCGCGGATCAGCGGCAGGCGGGAACGCTCAGCCCGGCGGGCAGGCTAGTCGAACTGTCGCCACATGCGCTGGCCAGCTGGGTCTGGGTGAGCCCGCGCGCGCCATCCAGTTCGGCACCGGAAAGCGTTGCGCCTGACAGGTTGGCACCGGTCAGGTCGGCACTACCGAAATGGGCCCCGACAAGATTGGCGTGGCTGAGATCGGCATTGCGGAAATTCGCACCCGTGAAGCGGCCACCGAAGAGATTGGCGACGGACAGGTCGGATCCGTTGAAATTGGCCCGGTTCATGGTCACCAGCGCCAGATTGGCCTGGCGCAAACGCGCGCCGGAAACATTGATGCCGGGCAGGTCGAGATAGGCGAGCTCAGCCTGAAACAGGTTGCAACCGGGGCAGGACTGGCCTGTCTGGACACGCGCGATCTGACCGGCATCCTGGGCCTGGGCCAGTCCGGATGTCGTGAGCAGGGCGGTCAGGGCAAGAATCAGCCGTACCATTGTGGAGCACTCCAAGCGTTGATGTGCCTTGAACTGCAAGGCTTGCGCCGTCGCCGGATGGCCTGTGTCAGGCTCCGGTCCAGCCACAGGCGTCGCAGGCCTGCCCACCGCTGTCGGTCTCGACCACGGTGAAATGCCCGCAATCGGGGCAGGGCGCGCCGGTGTAGACCGAGATGTCACGTGTGGTCGTCCGGCTGGTGCTCCGGTCGTCCAGTTCATAATGCCCGGACGTGGCCTCGCCGCCGGTTGCCGCCTTTTTGGGCGCGTTGGCGAACATCAGGATATTGTCGGGGACCTGACCGCGCGAAAAGCCGCGGGAGATGAATTTCGCAGCATCCTCCCGGGCCAGCTTCTCTTCCTCGACCCCGCGCCCCAGACCGCCGGGATCAGCCTTGTCCGGGGAGAGTTCGGCCAGGTCATCGCGGCCGAGATAGGACACGCCCAGTTCGCGGAACAGATAGTCCAGGATCGAGGTCGCATGCTGGATGGAATCATTGCCCTGGACAGCGCCGGCCGGTTCGAACCGTGTGTAGACGAAGGCGTCGACAAATTCCTCGAGCGGGACGCCGTATTGCAGGCCGATCGAAATGGCTATGGCGAAATTGTTCATCAGCGAGCGGAAGGCTGCGCCCTCCTTGTGCATGTCGATGAAGATCTCGCCGAGCTCGCCATCATCAAACTCGCCGGTATGCAGGTAGACCTTGTGGCCGCCGACCGTTGCTTTCTGGATGTAACCCTTGCGACGATCCGGCAGCTTGCGGCGGCTGGCCGGCTTTTCGATCACCCGTTCGACGGTGCGCTCGACGATCCGTTCGGTGGCCGGCGCCTCGGCGGCATAATCGCCCTTGTCGAAGTCGATCGAGGGGAGCAGGTCGAACAGGCCCGACGCAGTCCGGCGGACGGACAGGTCGCGAAGACCCAACTCTCCGCCCAGGTCAATCAGGTTTGCGACATCGTCGATGGTGGCCTCGCCGTCGAGGGTCAGCTCAAGGGCGCAACAGCCTTCGATCTGGCCCTCGATGGCCGCCGCCATGAGCATCCGGTCCTGCTGGCCGGGTTCGTCAAACACCGACCGGATGGTTGCTGGCAGGTCGGGAGCCTGAGACAGGTCGCCGGTCCCATGGGCGTGAGCATCGGCGGCACGGATATCGTCTTCGGTAAAGCCGATGGCACCACACAGCGCATTGCCATGTCGTTCGATAATGTCGCTGGTCAGGCCCAGCGTATCGCGGCAGGTGCGATCGCCCAGTGTCCAGCGATTGACCGCGTGGCGGACCGAGGCGCCTTCGGCAATCGAATCTTCCAGCCGCTCGAGCGCTTCGGACGGAACACCGCGGTCCATCAGGTCCTCAAGTGATATTCCGGGGGCACCGCGCAGGCTGCCATGCCCGGCGGCGTGGTCTTCGGCGCACTCGACGTCGGTGACGCTGCAGCCCAGCGCCAGAAGGCCCGCTCGTGCACAATCGCGAAGGCGCTGTCCGCCGGCCATGCTGGCATCCGACGTGGTCGCAGACTTGACGGGCGCCGCGCCGGAACTGTCAGCGTCGAGCAGTCCGGCGATCTCCGGGGCGGGCGCGCGGCAGACAAGCGTGGGGCCGGGCCGCGCGAGCGCAGCCTTGGGCAGGAAAGGCGGTGCGCTGGAGGACAGTCGCTCGATCAGCTGGGCGAAGCCGGACGGCAATTCGTCCAGCGCCGGCCGCTCGCCAAGTCCGGGCGCTGCGGCGCCGGTTTCCATCGCAACCTCACGCAGGGTGCGGGTGGCGAAGTGGGCCAGGGCGGCGGCTGTCTGACGCGCGCTCTCGCTGCCATAGGCCTGACCGCTGGCCATCAGCAGCGCGCCCAAACCGGTCAGGGCGATCGACCCGGCCGAGCCGGCACCCTTCGGGGCGCTCATGGTCAGCGCGATTGCCCAGTATCGCAGGGTGTCGCACAGGATTTCGGCCTGAAATGCATGACTCTCGTCGAGGAAGGCCGGCAGGTTGACGTAAATGGTCGGACCGGTCTCGCTCGGGCTGGCTTGAAATGCCAGGGTCGGGGTTCCGAAGCTCCAGACCGTCCGCGCGATTCCTGTGCGGAAATCGCGGGCCCTGACGGCACCTCCATCCTGTTCAAAGGTCCAGGCCTCATCGTCCGCGACCGCCTTGCCGAACGCGCGCGGCACATGCAGGACCGCCGGACGGGCAGGCACGGCATCGGGAATCAGGGCGGAAAGGGCGTCGTCATCGGTTCCCTGGCGGGCCAGGGAGAGGGCGCGTTCGACCGCCTCTTCGGCGACTCCGTCCTTCAGGGCGCGGCGCATGGCCCGCGCGAGAGCCGCATTGCGGCGCGGGTCGAAGCAGTCCTCGACATCGCCAGAGCAGCGGCGGACCGCTTCGCCGATCGCCTCGAGGCGATCCCGGGTGACACGAGCGCCAACGTCGAGGACTGAGGCCCGCAAGGCGGTTTCGGCGACCCTGCGCAGATGTTCGGGCGCCTGCCGGGAATTGACGCGAATGGTCAAGGGGGCGGCGCGGGCCGGTGTATCGCTGGCTGCGTCGCCATAAGCCCAGTCCACGCCGCCATTGCGGATCAGATCGGCATCCGGCACCACGAGACGACCGCTGAGGCTGGCGGACAATTCTTGGGCGAACAGGTCGGCCTCTTCGTCGCTGTTGAAGGCGCCCTGACGCGCTGCCGACCAGGCGAGAGAGCCGGCCAGTCGACGGCTGACAACGGGAAGGCCTGTCTCAACCACCCGGTCCTCGCCGGCAGCGGATGAAGGCGTGAGTGTGCCGAATGTCTTCGCGCCCTTGCGGGCAGTGGTGTTGGCCGGACGTGGCGTGTCGAGTAGGTCGGCCAGCGTCTGGACCGCGGTCAGCGACCAACCCGACGGCGCGGTCAATTCCCGGTCGAACCCGGACACGGAGCTGTCATCGGGATCGAGGGATGCCAGCTGCCTGGTTTCAGGGGGTCCGCCCAGCGCGGATTCGGCGATAAAATCGGCGATGCGACCGAAGACCTGCATGCGACTTTCCTCTCGTGGCCCGAATCGCCTGTGCGTACGCCCAGTGTATCGTGTTGACGCGTCGTCCTGAAACCCGCCGCGTTCAACACTGGACCCGCCCGCCGGGTAAGGGCATATAAGCCAAGCCTGCCTCGACCGACTCGGAGCCGCTGACAATGTTCGGACTGATCTCAAAATTGTTTGTGTGGTGGAAAGACGCCACGCCGGGAACCTTCCTGACGCTGCGCATGCGCGGTGCCAAACAGGTCGGCTCGGATGAGTACGGCAATCGCTATTTCGAGGAATCCGGTGTCACCGGTCCCGATGGCCAGGGCCAGAAGCGGCGTTGGGTCATCTACAAGGGCTATGCCGATGCGTCGCGCGTGCCCTCCGACTGGCATGGCTGGCTGCATCACACCTTTGACGAATTGCCGACGGACGCGCCTCTCATGCGCCAGGCTTGGGAAAAGGACCATCATCCCAATCTGACAGGCACGGTGCATGCCTACCGGCCGACCGGCTCGCTGGCGGTCACTGATCGTCGCCAGTCGACCACAGGTGATTATCAGGCCTGGTCGCCGGACGAGGCATAATCCGCCTTTACCGCGTCACATTCCCGCGACAGGGTAAGCACCATGAAAACCTGTGTTCTCGTTTCGATTGTTTCGCTTGTGCTGGCCGCGCCTGTGTGGTCGCAGGGCAGTGCGCAGCCCGCCTCCGACTCCGCGGCGGACGCTGCCGACCTCCTGCGGCGTGATGATCCCGACAATTCGGTTGAACGCGGCCCGCTTTCGTCCGAGCCAGGGAGTGTTGTGGTTCTGCGGGGTCTCGACAAGGTGACCGCCCGGACCCGTGACTTTGAAGTCGCGATTGGCGACACAGCCCAGTTCGGTGCCCTGTCAATCACGGCGCAATATTGCCGCAAGCGGCCGCCCGAGGAGACTCCCGAAACCTACGCCTTCCTGCAGATCAATGATCGCCGGACGGATGGTTTTGGCGTTGATGTCGAGGGTGAGCAGGTTTTTTCCGGTTGGATGTTTGCCTCGCGCCCGGCACAAAACCCGCTCGAACATCCGGTCTACGATGTCTGGGTGGTCGACTGCAGGGCCTGAGGACCGGAAATTTCGTCCGGCAATGCGTTGAAATCAGCCTCAAAAATCAAGGCATCGGCCAACCGTTCACGATACGCGCTGCGCGGAATGGTGAGCGCGCCAAAGGATTCCAGATGCGCAGTGGTGAACTGGGTGTCCAAAAGCGTATAACCGCCCGCCTTCAAGCGCGCGATGAGGTGCACGAGCGCGACTTTTGACGCATCCCGCCTGACCGAGAACATGCTCTCGCCGAAAAATGCTGCCCCGAGGGAAACCCCGTACAGGCCGCCGACCATTTCTCCAGCGGACCAGCATTCGACCGAATGGGCGTAACCCGCCGCGTGAAGTTCGGAATAGAGCCGGATGATTGAATCGTTGATCCAGGTCTCCTCGCGGTCGGCTGACGGCTGTGCGCAGCCAGCGACGACGGCCGCAAAGTCCTGATCGACCGTTACCTGGAACACGTCCTGCCGGACTTTTTTTCGCAGGCTCCGCGAAACATGGAAAGCATTGAGCGGGATGATGCCGCGCTCGTCCGGATCGAGGAGGTAGATCCGCGGATCATCACGGCCTTCCGCCATTGGGAAGACGCCGCGGGCGTAGCAGTTGAGCAATTCCTCGGCGCCAAATCCGCGCATGATCACTCCTGTACCAACCGGCCGGAGGGATCAGCTCTCCCGGCTTGCCAACCAGTCTTCCAGCCAACGGATGTGGTAGTTGCCGCTGACGAAATCGGGTTCCTCAAGCAGGTCGAGGAAGATCGGGATCGTCGTCTCGATCCCGCCGACAACCATTTCCTCCAGCGACCGGCGCAGCCGCAACAGGGCTTCCTGGCGGGTGCGCCCATGCACGATCAGCTTGCCGATCAGGCTGTCATAATAGGGTGGAATGGAATAACCGGCATAAAGGGCGGAATCGAGGCGGACGCCAAGGCCGCCGGGCGCGTGGAAGTCCGTGACCAGGCCCGGAGACGGCGCAAAGGTGCGCGCGTTTTCGGCATTGATTCGGCATTCGATGGCCCAGCCTTCAAAAGTCACATCGGACTGCTTGATGTCGAGCTTCTGGCCATCGGCAACGCGGATCTGTTCGCGCACCAGGTCGATGCCGGTGATCATCTCGGTGACCGGATGCTCCACCTGCAGGCGGGTGTTCATCTCGATGAAGTAGAACTCACCGTTTTCCCACAGGAATTCGATCGTGCCGACACCGCGATAGCCGATCGCCTCGATGGCCCTGCGGACAACATCACCGATCTTCTTGCGATCATCGTCATTGAGGGCCGGTGAGGGGGCTTCCTCGAGGATCTTCTGGTGGCGGCGCTGCAGCGAGCAGTCACGCTCGCCCAGATGGACCACATTGCCATGCGTGTCGGCGAGGATCTGGATCTCGATATGGCGCGGGCGGCCGAGATACTTCTCGATATAGACCGTACCGTCGCCAAAGGCCGCGAGGGCCTCGGTCGAGGCCGTGTCCATGGCTTCTTTCAGGTTGGCGGCTGTCTCGGCCACCTTCATGCCACGGCCGCCGCCACCGGAGGCAGCCTTGATCAGCACCGGGTAGCCGATCTGCTCGGCGATCGGCACCGCGTCTTCATAGCTGTCGACGCCGCCCTCGGACCCTGGAACGACCGGAATGCCGGCATCCATGACGGCCTGCTTGGCGGTAATCTTGTCGCCCATCATGCGGATATGGGCCGCCGTCGGTCCGATGAAGGCGAGGCCGTGCGCTTCGACGATCTCGGCGAAACGGGCGTTCTCCGACAGGAAGCCATAGCCCGGGTGGATCGCCTGGGCGCCGGTCACCTCGGCGGCCGTGATAATGGCCGGGATGTTGAGATAGGACTTGTTTGCCGGCGGTGGTCCGATGCACACGCTCTCGTCGGCGAGGCGGACATGCATCGCATTGGCATCGGCCTCGGAGTGCACGGCCACGGTGCGGATGCCCATCTCGCGGCAGGCGCGATGGACGCGAAGGGCAATTTCGCCGCGATTGGCGATCAGGATCTTGTCGAACATGTCGTCGCTCGCCTTGCTGGTCGCGTCAGGACAGGACGAAGAGGGGTTCGCCGTATTCGACCGGCTGCCCGTCTTCGACAAGAATGGCGCTGACCGTGCCGGCTTTCTCTGCCGTGATCGGGTTGAAGGTTTTCATGGCTTCGACCAGCAGGATGGTATCGCCCTTTTTGACCTGGTCGCCGACAGTCACGAAATTGCCGGCATCCGGGTTGGGCCGCAGATAGGCTGTGCCCACCATCGGGGATTTGACCGCGTCCGGATCATCGACCGAGGCTGCCGGGGTCGCGGCAGCAACCGGCGCAGCTGCGGGGGCTGCGGCCGCCGGCGCGGCAGCGGGGGCCGCCACGCTGTGCACGACCGGCGCGGCTGTAATCTGACGGGCGATCTTGAGGCGCAGATCTCCCCGCTCGACTTCGATTTCCGACAGGTCGGTTTCGCGCAGGATGTCGGCGAGTTCGCGGACAAGTTTCGCGCTGATCGGGGAGCGGGGGCGGGAATCAGAACTCATGATGTAAACCCTTTGGTTCCGTCAGTTGCCAAGAGAGGTGATGGCAGCGTTGATGCCCAGAAGGTAGCTTTGCAGACCGAAACCGGTGATCGATCCGCGTGCCGCCCGGGCGATGTAGGAGTGGTGCCGAAATGTTTCGCGTGCTGCCGTCTGACTCAAATGTACTTCGATGACAGGAGGTTCTATCGCGCGAACCGCGTCGTGCAAAGCGACCGATGTATGCGTAAATGCAGCCGGGTTGAAAACCACGGCACAGGCGTTGACGTTTGCGTCATGCAGCCAGTCAATCAGTTCACCTTCATGATTGGACTGGCGAAAGACGATGTCATACCCCAAATCACGGGCATGGTCGGCACAGGCCTGTTCGATCTCGTCCAGGCGCAGCGTCCCGTAAACCTCCGGCTCACGGGTGCCGAGCAGGTTGAGGTTGGGACCGTTGAGAATGTGAATCGGTTGGGTCATGGCCTTGCTTTTCAGCGGTTACGGGATTTACCACGGGTCTAACGAGGGACTCAACGAAAGGCCAGCGAAGACCATGCTGCAGCTGACAGTCAATGGCGAAGGCCGCAAGGTCGCGCCCGATACCAGTGTGAGTGGCCTTGTCACCATACTCGGCCTCGATGGTCGCAAGATCGCCGTCGAGCGTAATCTGGCCATCGTGCCGCGCTCGCAATATGAGCAGACCGCGCTCGCCGATGGCGACCGGATTGAGATCGTCGCGTTTGTTGGAGGTGGATGAGATGGACGACGCAATCACGCTGGAGACAGCCTTCGAGGACAAGCCGCTGGTCGTGGCCGGTCGCGCCTTCACCTCGCGCCTGATCATCGGTACCGGCAAGTACAAGACCTACGCCCAGAACGCTCAGGCGCTCGAGGCCTCCGGCGCCGAGATGATCACCGTCGCCATCCGCCGGGTAAACCTGTCCAATCCGGACGAGCCGCGCCTGGTCGATTTCATTTCGCCGGAGGATTACACTTTCCTGCCCAACACCGCCGGCTGTTTCACCGGCGAGGACGCCGTGCGTACGCTGCGCCTGGCACGCGAGGCCGGCGGCTGGAATCTGGTCAAGCTGGAAGTCCTGTCCGACCCCAAACACCTTTATCCCGACATGGCCGAGACGCTGCGGGCCGCTGAGCTTTTGATCCAGGACGGGTTCGACGTCATGGTCTATTGCTCGGACGATCCGGTCTACGCGAAGAAGCTGGAAGAGATCGGCTGTTGCGCGATCATGCCGCTGGGCGCGCCGATCGGCTCGGGCCTGGGCATCCAGAACCCGGTCAATATCCGCCTCATCATCGAGCAGACAAAGGTGCCGGTCATCGTCGATGCCGGAGTCGGGACGGCTTCAGACGCCACGGTGGCCATGGAACTGGGGTGTGACGGCGTGTTGATGAACACGGCCATCGCCGAAGCGAAAGACCCGATCCGCATGGCGCGGGCCATGCGCCATGCGGTCATTGCCGGTCGTGAAAGCTATCTGGCCGGGCGCATGCCCAAGAAGCGCTACGCCGATCCGTCCAGCCCGCTGTCCGGTTTGATCTAGCCGCGCAGGGCGGCGGCCAACGCCTCGTTCAAAGCCATCTCGTTGGCCCCGGGCACGACCACGCCGTCGACAATGAAGAAGGGGGTGCCGGTCACGTTGAGGGCCCGGCCCAGCGAGCGCACCTGATTGATGTGGGCCATGATTTCCGGATCCTCCATGTCGGCCCGCATGCGGGCGACATCGACACCGGAGACCGCGGCAAGCTGGTCAATGCGTGACCCTGGCAGCGGGCCCGATGAACGGATGAGGGCCATGTGGAAGGCCGCATAGACCGCCTCACCCTGGCGAAGGGCTGCGATCGCGGCACGCGAGGCCTCCACCGACTCCTCGCCAAGGATCGGGTATTCCTTGAACAGGATCTGCACCCGGTCGCCATACTCCTCGCGGACGTTTTCAACCCATGAGGCAGCCACCCGGCAATAGGAACACTTGTAATCCATGAATTCGACGATCACGACGTCGGCGTCGTCAGGACCCAGGCGCGGATCGCGCGGATCATTGTAGATGGCAACCTCATTGGCGGAGAGGGCGTCGTACACCGACTGCATTTCCCGAGCCCGGGCGCGGCGTTGCAGCTCGATCAGCGCCTCTTCAATGATTTCCGGATTCTCCAGGATGTATTCGCGTACCAGCTCGCGGACTTCGTCGCGTTCCGGCTCGGACAGCTGGGCGGAAGCGGCCGGCTGTTGGCAGCCGAGCAGGGCGACCGTGGCCGCAAGAAAGACAAACAAGCGATGCATGGGGCAGTCTCCGTGGTTCCGCGTCTGTCTAGCGCAGCGATCAACCCGTTGCGAGGGGCGGGCCTGTAAAATCCGCGTGTTTGCGGGCGGGCGGTGTTTCGCCAGGTACCCGTCAGACGATCTCGAACACGCCGTCGACTTCGACAGCAGCACCCAGGGGCAGAACCGGGCAGGACACGGCAGAGCGGGCGTGACGGCCGGCCTCGTCAAAGACCGCGACCATCAGGTCTGAACACCCGTTGATGACCAGCGGGATGTCGGTAAAGCCCGGCACTGCAGCAACAAATCCGCCCAGTTTCACAACGCGCTTGAGGCGGGCAAGGTCACCGCCGCAAGCGGCTTTCAACTGGGCGACGAGATTGATGCCGCACAGCCGGGCCGCCGCCTGACCGGCGGCGACGTCCATATCGCGGCCCAATGTCCCCTTCACCAGCCCGTCCGGTCCGACCGAAACCTGGCCGGAAATGAAGACCTGGTTGCCGGTCTGAACGAAGGGCACATAATTGGCGACCGGTGCGACCGGTTCCGGCAAGGTGATTTCAAGATCGGCGAGACGGGTATCGATAGCGGACATGTCGGCCTCCGGTGTGTGTGATCGAAGCGGAGATTAGCGCCGTATCCCGGCCATGCAATCTGCGCGCTTGACTTGACGCGCGCGTCATCCCGCATGGTGTGGTCATGATGACCCTGCTCCACGAAGAAGAAATCCGGTTCGACGCCCGCGACGGCTATTCCTTGTCGGGCCGGATCATCGCGCCGGACAATCCGAGCGCGGCTGTGCTCATTTCGTCAGGGACAGGCTTTCCCAAAGGCCTGTATCGACGCCTGGCCCTGGCCGGCGCCGAGGCGGGCTTTGCCTGCCTGATCTATGATTATCGCGGTATTGGCGGGTCGGCACCAAAACAGATGCGCGGCTTCAAGGCGGACATCGTCGACTGGGGCCGCCTCGACCATGCTGCCGCCCTGGATCGGGCTGCGGCTTTGGCTCCGGGGCAGCCGCTTTACACGATTGGCCATTCGGTCGGCGGGCACCTGACCGGTTTTGCCGACAATGCGACGGCACCGCTTGCGCATGCCTTCATCACGGTCGGCACCGGTTATTGGGGGGCGCATGAAGTGTCCTACCGTCCGTCGGCGCTGTTGTTCTGGTTGCTCTATGGCCCGGCCTGTCTGGCGTTGACCGGCCATATTCCGGCGGGCGGTGTCTGGGGCGGCACGGCCCTGCCACGCGATGTCTTCCTGCAATGGCGCCAGTGGGCGTCCAAGCCTGACTATTTCGGTCATTATCTCGATCAGCTGACCCCGCATCATTTCGACGCCGTGACAGCCCCGATCCGCTCCTGGTCGTTCTCGGACGACCGGCTTTGCGCTCGCCGGTCAGCCGAGGACCTGTTGAAGCTCTATCCCAATGCCGCCACCGAGCACCGACGCCTCGCCCCGGCCGATATCGGCGCGCATCGGGTCGACCACCATGGTGCCTTCAAGAAAGACGCGGCCGCGTTCTGGCCGTGGATCTTCAACTGGTTTGATCAGGTTTCGGCGTCCGCTTCGCGCTGAGGCCGCGCCCTTTCATCACCGCATCGCTGCCGAAGCGTTCGCGCGCCCTGTCCATGGCGCGTTCGGCCGTGGCACGACGGATGGCCTGGGGATCAAGCAAGTCGCCGGCATCGCCGACGGCATCGCGCAGGCCGGAAAACCCGATCCCGATCAGGCGGAAGCGTGTCCCGTCCACCTCCTTGTCGAGCAGCTCCCGGCCGACCCGGAACAGCGTGTCGGCGAGTTGGCTGGGTTCGCTCAGGGTGCGGCGGCGGGTGCGGGTCTTGAATTGCGCAGTCTTGAGTTTGAGCGTGACAACCAGACCTGACAGTCCCTTGGACTTAATCTGGTCGGCGACTTTTACACTCAGGCGCCAGAGATGTTTCTCCAGTGTCTCGCGGTCGTCATGATCGGCATTGAAGGTGGTTTCGGACGACACGCTTTTGCGTTCGCGTTCCGGTGAGACCTGGCGCCGGTCTTCACCACGCGACAGGCGTGACAGGTGGTAACCCATATCGCCATAGCGCTCGGCCATGCGCTTGTCTCCCTGGCGGCGGATGTCGGACAGGGTGCGGATACCGTCGCGCTCCAGCTTAGCGGCAAAGGCGGGGCCGACGCCGTAGATCGAGCGCACCGGCCGCGGGGCCAGGAAGTCCAGTGCTTCCGCCTCGCCTATCACGGCAAACCCGTTCGGCTTGTCGAGGTCAGAGGCTGTCTTGGCCAGAAACTTGTTGAAGGAAAGGCCGACCGAGACGGTGATCCCGACCTGCTCCTCAATGCGCCTCTGGAGGCGCAACAGGGTGAGGGCTGGCGGTGCGCCGTGCAGCCGGGTCGTGCCGGTGAGGTCAAGGAAGGCCTCGTCGATGGACAGGGGCTCCACCAGTGGCGTGATGTCCTTCATCATGTTGCGGATGCGAAGCCCCTCGTGTGTGTACTTGCCGTGTTCCGGCCGGATCACGACAGCATCGGGGCAGGCCTTCAAGGCCTGGAACATCGGCATGGCCGAGTGAACGCCATACAGGCGCGCGACATAGCAACAGGTCGAAACGACACCGCGTTGTTGGCCGCCGATGATGACCGGCCTGTCCTCCAGCTCCGGATTGTCGCGCTTTTCCACAGCCGCAAAGAAGGCGTCGCAATCGATATGGGCGATGGACAAGGTGTCCAGCTCCGCGTGATGGAGCAATCTGTGACTGCCACACTGCGGGCAGGCATCGACCGGACCGGGCAATGGCGTCAGGCAGGCGCGACAATAACCGGGCAGGCCGGGAGGGCTCACATCCGGACTCCGTCCTCATCCCACAGCCAGGCCGCACCCCGGACGCCGGAGGCATCACCGTGCTCATGGCGAACAATGCCCGTACGACAGACATCCGAGAACAACCAGGCGGGCAGGGCGCGGTTGATCCGCTCGACCAACCCGTCGGCGTTGGATACCCCTCCGCCCAGGACGACGATGTCGGGATCGAGAATGTTGATGACCAAGGCGAGGCCGCGAGCCATTCGTTCGCCGTGACGTTCAATGCTTTCCGACGCCGCGGCGTTGCCGTCCTGTGCCGCGAGGGCGATCTCGCTCGCGTCCAGCGCACCGCCGTTCCGCCGGGCGTGATCGCTGGCCAGGCCGGGGCCGGACAGCCAGGTTTCCAGGCAGCCGGTCCTGCCGCACCAGCAGGCGGGCGGCGCCAGCTCATCGTCTTGTGGCCAGGGCAGCGGCAGATGTCCCCACTCTCCGGCAATTCCCTGCGTGCCATCGATCAGTTGCCCATTGACCACAACGCCGCCACCGACGCCGGTTCCGACTATGACACCGAAAACAACATCGCCGTCGCGCCCGGCCCCGTCGCGGGCCTCCGACAGGGCGAAGCAATTGGCATCATTTGCCATCCTGACAGGGCGTTCGAGCCTGGCTGACAGGTCGTCGCGGAAGGGGCGGCCATTGAGCCAGACCGAGTTGGCATTGCGCATGAGCCCGGTGTCCGGACTTGTCGAGCCAGGGTGCGCCAGTCCGACCCGTGCGGCACCGTGTTCGGCCTCCAGGGCCCGTACAAGTCGCTCGATCTCGCCCAGCGTGCTGTCATAGTCGCGCGGTGTCGGCACACGCCGACGCACACGCTCCTCGCTGCCGGGCGCGAACAGGCGCGCTTCAATCTTGGTTCCGCCAAGGTCGATACCGATACGATTCATGCTGTCGTCCCCTGGCTCGCGGGCTATAATCCGGGTGGCCCCTTTTTGTTCTTATCTTGTACCACGCGACCCGAAAAGTGGCCCTCGACTCATGGTTGGTTAAGGAAAGTCGGGTTTAGTGAAGGTGGGGTTCAACAAGCACGATAAAATATGTGCAAACAACGGGAAGCGCGTCGCCGACATGCTGCAGGTCATGCCCAAAAAGGTCCTGATTGTCGAAGATAACGAGCTGAACATGAAACTGTTCAATGATCTGCTGGAGGCTCATGGCTATGAGACCCTGCAGACCAAGGACGGCTTCAAGGCGCTCGAAATGGCGCGTGAACACACGCCCGATCTGATTCTCATGGATATCCAGCTGCCGGAAGTGTCCGGCCTTGAAGTCACCAAGTGGCTCAAGGACGATGATGCGCTGGCGGCAATTCCGGTGGTCGCTGTCACGGCGTTTGCCATGAAGGGCGACGAGGAGCGCATCCGCGAAGGCGGGTGCGAGGCCTATCTGTCCAAGCCGATTACCGTGGCAACGTTTATTCAGACGGTTCGTCAATTTCTGGACTAGGGGTGGCCGTCGATGAGTGCGCGTATTCTCGTCGTGGACGACCAGGCCGCCAATGTCAGGCTGCTTGAGGCGCGTCTTCAGGCCGAATATTTCGAGGTTTGCACGGCGACCAATGGCGCCGATGCGCTTGTCCTGGCCAAGTCAGAACAGCCCGATCTCATCCTCCTCGACGTCATGATGCCGGGCATGGACGGGTATGAAACCTGTTCCCGGATCAAGGATGACCCCGCCACCCGGCACATACCGGTTGTCATGGTGACCGCGCTCGATCAGCGCGAGGACCGGATCCGGGGTCTGGAAGCCGGCGCCGATGATTTCCTGACCAAGCCGATTGACGATGTCGCGATGTTCGCGCGGGTTCGCAGCCTGTTGCGTCTCAAGGAAGTGCTCGACGAATTGCGTTTCCGCGAGTCCAGTTCGGCGATGTCAGGCATAGCCGGTGAACTGCACGACGATGACGACCTTCCCGCCCGCGTGATCGTGGTCAGCCCTGACCCGCGCGCAACCGGTCGGCTCGCTGCAGCCATGCCGACGACTGCCATCAGCATTCAGATCAACGATCCCGCCACGGCGATCGCGGCTGTTCGCGACGATGCCGACCTGCTGATCGTCGATCTGACAGCGACAGATTTTGATGGGCTCAGGCTGTGCGCGCGCATCCGTTCGGACGCGGCCACCCGCCAGCTTCCGATCCTCGCTGTCGTGCGGCCCGGCGATGTGAAACACGCGGTGCGGGCGCTCGATTTGGGCGTCAATGACATCATCCAGCGTCCGGTGGACGCCGGCGAGCTGACAGCTCGGGCGCGCACACTGCTACGGCGCAAGCGGTATGCTGACCAGCTGCGCTCGCACCTCGACCAGGGCATGGAACATGCGGTGACCGATCAGCTGACCGGCCTGCACAACCGCCGCTATATTTCATCGCGGCTTCGCCAGGCCATGGACAGCGCCGGCAATGGCGGTGCGCCGGTTGCCCTGCTGCTGGCTGATATCGATCATTTCAAATCGATCAATGATTCCTACGGCCATGACGCCGGTGACAGCGTCCTGCGTGATTTTTCGACCCGGTTGCAGACCGGATTGCGCGCGCTCGACCTTGCGGCCCGATACGGTGGTGAGGAATTTGTGGTGGTCATGCCCGGAGCGGGGATGGCCGAGGCCGGAATTGCAGCGGAACGTCTGCGCTCCAGCGTCGCCGGAGCCGGTTTCGATCTGCCTGACGGGACCCGGATCCCGGTGACGGTCAGTATCGGCATTGCCCAGGCCCGCCGCGGCGAGAGCGTCGATGCCTTCCTGCGACGGGCTGACGAGGCGCTCTATGCCGCCAAGAACGCTGGCCGGAATCAAGTTCAGGCCGCGGACAACGCCGCGGCCTGACAAAACTTGATGGTCGAGCGGGGAAAGCCGTTCGAACGGGAAACCCGTCCTACTTGATTTTCGCTTCCTTGAAATCGACGTGCTTGCGGGCGACCGGGTCGTACTTCTTCAGCACGAGCTTCTCGGTCATGGTGCGCGCATTTTTCTTCGTCACGTAGAAATAACCCGTACCAGCCGTGGAGTTCAGGCGGATCTTGATGGTTGTCGGCTTCGCCATGGCTCTAAATGTCCTGGTGCATAGTGTGTGCGCGCGATCGACCCCGTGCCGATGCGAGAGCGCGCGAACATACGCACGGCAGCGCCGCTGTCAACTGTTCCCGGCTGTACGTGATGCACGCCGCCACACCAGTCCAGCATAGACCGCTGCAATCGCGGCCATGACGATCATCAGCCCCTGCGGTCCCACAATATCCATGGCCGTGCCCGACGTTGGCGGCCCGAAAAGCGAGCCGGCACCATAGGCGAAGATGAAGGCGGCGTTGGCGGCGGCGATCCCGCCGCCGGAAAAGCGCTCTCCCAGCAGGGCAAGGCCGACCGTGTAGAGGCCGGACGCGACGCCCGCCTGGATGAAGAAGAGCAGCATCATGCCCGGCAGGAAATCGCCGACCGCCCAGATGGCAAGCGGCGTGACGGCGGCCGTGGTGGCGATCCATTTCAGCGTGTCGCGGCGATCGGTGCGGTCGGCGATCCAGCCCAGCGGGATCTGGAAGGCGAGGGCCCCGGCAGCCGCAGCCATGGCAACCAGGGAAATGCCATGCTCGCTCAGCGCCAGCCGGTCGCCATAGACCGGTGCCAGGGAGAACAGGACGGTTTCCAGGGCGCCAAAGGCCAGGGCCGCCCCGATCGCCGCCGGCGCAGCCTTCGCGGCGCCCAGAATGGCGCGCGGCGAGGCTTCATCCTTGTCCGGGGCCTGGGCCGCCGGACCTTGCAGAAGAATGATGGGAATTGCGCCGATCAGGAAAATCAACCCGCCGACATAGAAGCCGGCATTGCTGACCGCGCCCAGTTGGCCAAAGAGGAAGGCGCCGATCCCGAAACCGCCGGACAGGACTGTCCCGTAAATGCCCAGGATTGTGGCGCGGCGCAGCGGCGTGGCGATCTGGTTGATCCAGGTTTCCGAAACGACAAAGACCACGGTCATGAAGCAGCCCATGACGAAGCGAAGAACAAACCAGGCCGGCACGTTGTCAAAAACGGGAAAGAGCGCGTGCAGCGTGCCGGCCAACACAAGGCTGATCACGATCAGCACGCGTCCCGGAACAAGGGAAAGCAGGCGCGGTACGAGCGGTGCCATGACGAGTGTCGAGGCTGCCGCAGCGGCCCCGTTGAGGCCGACGATCAAACCTGACGCCGTCATCCCTTCCAGGCGCAGCGAGATCAGCGGCATGGAAAGACCGAACACGATTCCGCACACCGCCGCACAACAGATCGCCGCAATCAGCGAGCGGTTGTTGGCAAAACGGGGATCGGTTAGCGGGTTTGTCATGGCTCAGCTATAGCGCTGGCCGGTCCGGACGTCTTGCTCAGGCGGCAGGCGGGCCGCGTCGCGGTGATCAGAGTGCTTCCACGACCATCTTGCCGCGCACGGCCCGCATGCAGCGTGGATGTTCGGGAGCCGGCGGCTGGACGCGCTTGAGTTCATCCAACACGAAATGGGTCACGAAGGGAAGGTCCAGCTGGCGGGCATCGGCCAGTGTGACCCATTGAACATCTTCCAGTTCGTCGCTTGGCTTGGGTGCGCGATCATCCAGCAGCGCCGAGGCGTCGGCGGTGAAGAACCAGGTATCGAAACGGCGGGTGCGGCCCGGCGGGGTGATGGCACGGGTGATGAGTTTGAGCGGGGCGAGGTCCGGCGCGGCGCCGGCGTCGCGGAAGGGTAGCCAATTGACGTGGCGGCTACGAATAGGCGCTTCGCGGGCGATCAGAAGGCCGGTCTCCTCGGCGGTTTCACGGACTGCGGCAGCGGCAGCGGCGCGAGCGCGGGTGGCGGCCATGGTGCGCGACATCACATTCAAAACTTGAGCATCCAGATCGCGCGCAAGCGGAGCCGTGCTGTCGGCCCGGTCGACCCGGCCGCCAGGGAAGACGTATTTGTTGGGCATGAAGACATGCCTGGCCGAGCGCCGTCCCATCAGCACGTCGATCCGGTCGCCTTCGCGCCGGGTGAGGATCAGGGAGGCCGCGAGGCGCGGGCGCATCGGCCTGACATCCTTGCGCGGCCGCTCATCGTTCATCGGCGGCGGCCCTTCTTCCACGGCTTGCCGGAGCGTCGGCCATTGGGTGGTCCGCCGGACTTGGGACGGCGGCGGCCGCTCGGTCGTTCGCCTTTTTCCGCCTCGGTCAGCATGTCCAGCAGAAGGCCGCCGGTGACCGGCTGGGCTTCGTCTATGCGCACCATGACCGGCATGCCGAGCCGGTAGCGCGATCCGGTCTGAAGCCCAACCAGAGCGTGGATCTTCTCGTCGTGTTCGAAGCGCTCCTCTCCCAGCCGGGAGATCGGTACCAGACCGTCGGCGCCGGTCTCGTCCAGCTTCACGAAGCAGCCGAAACGGGTCACCCCGGTGATGCGGCCGGAAAATTCGGCGCCGATCTTGTCGGCCAGGTAGGCGGCGATGAAGCGGTCGACCGCATCACGCTCGGCGGCCATGGCCCGCCGCTCGGCATGGGTGATTTCTTCCGCGATGACGGTGAGGCGACTTCGTTCCTCGTCGCTCTGGCCGTCATCGCCCAGTCCCAACGCCCGGATCAGCGCCCGGTGGACGGTCAGGTCGGCATAGCGGCGGATGGGCGAGGTGAAATGGCCATAGCGCTGCAGGTTGAGCCCGAAATGGCCCTGGTTCTCGGTGTCATAGACCGCCTGTGACTGGCTGCGCAGGACCACCACATTGATCGTTTCATAGTGCTCGGAGCTTTTGGCCTGCTTGAGCAGTTGGTTGAAACGCCCGGTCTCGACCTTGTTGCCCTTCGCCCATTTCATGCCGACGGTCGGCAGGAAGTCGGACAGCGCGTCGATCTTCTCGCGCGAGGGTGGCTCGTGGACGCGGTAGATCAGCGGCGTGCGCTTTTGCTCCAGGGTTTCCGCAGCGCAAACATTGGCCTGGATCATGAATTCTTCGACCAGCTTGTGGGCGTCGAAGCGCTGGCGGGTTTCCACCCCGATCACCTGGCCGTCCTCGCCGACCCGGACCCGCCGCTCCGGTGCGTCGATTTCCAGCGGCTCGCGGCGACCGCGTGCCTCGCGGGCGGCGAAATAGGCCCCCCACAGGGGTTTCAGCACGTCGTCGAGCAGGGCATTGGCCGGACCGCCATCGCGGCCATCAATGGCATCCTGGGCTTGTGTATAGGAGAGCTTGGCGGCCGAGCGCATCCAGCCGCGCATGAAGGTGTGTGAGCGCTTGTTGCCGGACTTGTCGAAGACCATCCGCACCGCCAGGCAAGGCCGGTCTTCCTTCTCTCGCAGCGAGCACAGGTCGTTGGACAGGCGCTCGGGCAGCATCGGCACGACCCGGTCGGGAAGATAGACCGAGTTGCCGCGCTTGAAGGCACCGCGATCGAGCGCGCTGCCGGGTGTTACATAGGCGGCGACATCGGCAATGGCGACGATGACCTGCCAGCCGCCAGGGTTTTTCGGATCGTCGTCGGGTGCGGCCCAGACGGCGTCGTCATGATCCTTGGCGTCGTCCGGGTCGATCGTGATCAGGGGCAGGGCGCGCAGGTCTTCGCGATTGCCCTGTTTCGCCGTCGGAGCCTCGTCGGCCTCGCGCTGTTCGGCCTCGGTAAAGCCTTGGGGAACCCCGTGGGAATACAGCGCGATCAGGCTGCCGGCGCCGGGCGCACTGGCATCGCCGACGACTTCCACGATCCGGGCGGTTTTCAGTCCATGGCGGCGATCCTTGGCGATCTCACACAGGACCAGGTCACCGTCGCGGGCCTTCTCGGCCTCGCCCTTCGCCGGGACCAGCTCATGGCGTGACCGTCGGTCGACCGGCAGGAGCCGGTAGGGCCCCGATTGCGGCTTGCGCAGCATGCACAGGAGTTTGTGGGCGCTCTGGCCGAGCTTCTTGATCAGCCGGGCCTCATAGCTGCCATCGTCTTGTCGAGCGAGGCGGACCAGCGCCTTGTCGCCAATGCCGATGGCCGGTGTGCCCTTGCCACCGGCGCCTTCACCGGGGGCCAGGCGGATCACGGGGGCCTGGCGGTCCGGTCGAACCGGCTCGGCCAGAAGCTCGCCGTCATTGTCGCGTCCCGTCAGCTGGACGACGCAAACCGCTGGCAGGGCGCCGGGCAGGGAATAGGTCTTGCTGTTCGAGCGGGTCAGGGTGCCGTCTTCGGTCAGTGCGGCGAGCGCGTCGTTGAGGGCCCGCTTGGCATCGCTGCCCTTCAGGGACATCGCCCGGGCCAGCTCGCGCTTTCCATATTCACCGCCACCCTCGCGGACGGCGTCAATGACCGCCTCGCGGTTCAGGCCGGCATCAAACTCTGTCTTGCCGGCCATCAGGTCTATTCCGCCTTGTCTTTGGCGGCGGCCGTCTTCTTGGCTGCGGGCTTCTTGGCCGCCGGTTTCTTCGCTGCCGGCTTTTTGGCGGTTGCCTTCTTCGCCGGAGCTTTCTTCTTGGCAGGGGCCTTCTTCTTGGCCGGGGCTTTCTTCTTGCCGCCCTTGGCAGCCTTCGCCTCGACCCATTCCATGGCCTGTTCCAGAGTCACGCTTTCCGGATCGGTATCCTTGGGCAGGGTGGCGTTGATCTTCTCGTATTTCACATAGGGACCATAGCGTCCGGACATGATCCGGACCGGCTTGCCGTCATGCTCGCCCAGCTCCTTGAGCGCAGAAGCCGTCGCGCCGCGGCGTCCGCCATTGGCCCGCTTGTCGGCGATCACCGAGACCGCGCGATTGACGCCGATCTCGAAGACTTCCTCGACCGAGGGGATATTGGCGTAGGTCTTGTCGTGGTGAACATAGGGACCATAGCGGCCGATATTGGCGGTGATCGGCTGGCCGTCATCAGGATGCTCGCCAACCGTGCG
Organism: Maricaulis sp.; assembly: GCF_034670125.1. Taxonomy (GTDB): domain Bacteria; phylum Pseudomonadota; class Alphaproteobacteria; order Caulobacterales; family Maricaulaceae; genus Maricaulis. The sequence continues at coordinate 468,895 of NZ_JAXMOC010000002.1, read as the reverse complement.
GGGCAGGTCGATCAGCTTGATCGCTTGTTCCTCGGTCAGGGTCGCCGCGTCCCAGCCCTTGGGGATGGAGGAGCGTTTGGGCTTATCCTCGCCATCCAGCTGCATCTGGAGATACCAGCCGAAGCGGCCATTCTTCAGTTCGACATCCTTGCCCGTCTCCGGGTGCTGGACGATCACGCGATCGCCCTGGGCGTCATCCTCGCCGGGAGGGCTCATCTGGCGCGTGAAGGAGCAATCGGGGTGGTTCGAGCAGCCCAGGAAGGCGCCGAACTTGCCCAGACGCAGGCTCAGCATGCCCTCTTTGCAAGACGGGCAGAGGCGCGGATCCGTGCCGTCTTCCTTTTCCGGGAAGATGTGCGGCGCCAGAGCCTCGTTGAGCGCATCGAGCACATTGGTGATGCGCAGCTCACCGATCTCGTCGATGGCGGCCCGGAAATCGGTCCAGAAATCGCGCAGCAACTGTTTCCAGTCGAGCTCACCGGCCGAGACCTTGTCGAGCTGGGTTTCAAGCGAGGCTGTGAAGTCATACTCGACATAGCGCGCGAAGAAGTTTTCCAGGAAGGCGATCACCACCCGACCCTTGTCGAAGGGATGGAAGCGGTTCTTCTCCATCTGCACGTATTCGCGGTCGCGCAGCACCTGAAGCGTCGAGGCATAGGTCGAGGGACGACCGATGCCCAGCTCTTCCATGCGCTTGACCAGAGAGGCTTCGGTAAAACGCGGTGGCGGCTGGGTGAAGTGCTGGTCGGCATGCGTCTTGGCGACGGTGGCGGCAGCGCCCTGGGTCAGCTTGGGCAGGCGGTTTTCGCCTTCATCCTCTTCATCGTCGCGGCCTTCCTGGTAGAGGGCCAGGAAACCGTCAAAGAGCTGGACCGTGCCAACCGCACGCAGCGCCGTCTGTCCGTCCGGGGTGGCGATATCCACCGTGGTCCGCTCGAAGCGGGCGCTTTCCATCTGGCTGGCAACCGCCCGTCGCCAGATCAGCTGGTAAAGGCGAGCCATGTCCGCATCCAGCGACAGCTTTTCAGGCAGGCGCGAGAAGCTGGTCGGACGGATCGCCTCGTGCGCTTCCTGGGCGTTCTTGGCCTTGGAGGCGTAGTGACGGGGCGCCGAGGGGACGTAGAGCGAGCCGTGCTCCTTGCCGATCACGTCGCGGGCCTGGTTGACCGCTTCGGGTACCATGGTGACGCCGTCGGTCCGCATATAGGTGATCAGGCCGGTCGTCTCGCCGCCGAGGGTGACACCCTCATAGAGCTTCTGTGCGGTCTGCATGGTGCGGGTGGCAGAGAATCCGAGCTTCCGGGCGGCTTCCTGCTGCAGGGTCGAGGTGGTGAAGGGCGGCGGCGGATTGCGCTTGGCCGGCTTTGCCTCGACCCCGGTGATCGACAGGTCGGCACTCTTGATCGCCTCCACCGCCGCATTGGCGCTGGCGCGGTCCTTGATCGAAAGCTTCTGGAGCTTCTTGCCACCGAGTGTGACCAGCTTGGCCCGGAAACTGTCCGAATTGGCGGTCAGGTCTGCATCAACGGTCCAGTACTCCTCGGAGCGGAATTTCTCGATCTCCAGCTCGCGGTCACAGATCAGGCGCAGGGCAACGGATTGCACACGGCCAGCCGAGCGTGACCCTGGCAGTTTGCGCCAGAGCACCGGCGAAAGGGTAAAGCCGACCAGATAGTCGAGCGCACGGCGGGCCAGATAGGCGTTGACCAGCTCCATGTCGACGGCGCGCGGATGCGCCATCGCTTCCAGGATAGCCGGCTTGGTGATGGCGTTGAAGGCCACCCGCTGGACTGTCACATTCTTGAGCACACGGCGCTTTTGCAGCGCTTCCAGCAAGTGCCACGAGATCGCTTCACCTTCGCGATCCGGGTCAGTCGCAAGAATGAGGCGGTCGGAGTCGCGGACTGCGTCGGCGATCGCCTTGACCCGTTTGGCGGAGGCCGTGTCGATCTCCCACGCCATCTCGAAATCTTCGTCCGGTTTGACCGATCCATCCTTGGCCGGCAGGTCGCGGACATGGCCGAAACTCGCCAGAACCGTGTAGTCCGAACCGAGATATTTGTTGATGGTTTTGGCTTTGGCCGGGGATTCTACGACGACAACATTCATCGGTGCTTGGTTCCAGACATGTGGCAGGGACCGCCGGGGGGCAGCCAAGGCGCGCGAAAGTGTTCGAGCGGAAAGGTTGTGTCAACCGACCGGAGGATTCCAGTCCGACGCGCACATGTCCGGACAATTCTGGACAAATCGACCGGTTCAGCGGCCCGGCGCGACTGCAAAGCAGGGGTGGCTGCGCGCCGACAGATCACGGCAGGCAAGGCGGGCGCTGTCCTCGGTCAGGTTTTCGAAGCGGGCACGCCACAGGCGGTCGCCGCTGATCGTGACCGCGCGCGCGGCGGGCTGGGCCGAGCCCAGGGCACCGGAATAGATGGCCACTTCGGCCAGACGGTCATGAGCGGCGTCGGCGGTATTGTAGGCCCCCACCTGGATCGCCCAGCTGCCTTGGCTCTGAATTGGCTCCGAGCCGGAACGGGCCGCGGCAGGGCGGTCGCGTACAGGCGCCAGGGTGTCGACACGCATCTCATCTTCATCGGCGAGGACAATCTGCAGGGCTGGCGGTTGATCGGCCGAGCCCATCTCCACAGGTTCGCTGAGGTGCAATGCCGCCACATCTAGGGCGATCAGGTCCTGTTGACGCACGGGATTGATACGCGGTGAGGAGAGGGCGGCGAACAGGCGCGTATCCTGGCGTTGCTCCAGCGTTGCGAAGGCGGCCTCGATCAGTTCTTCAGCATGTGCGTCGCGGGCCGCGGCGCTGGGTCCGCCCATGATGACCGTAATCAGCCGGTGATCGTCCCGCTCGGCCGATACGACGACATTGAAACCGGAAGCGCGGATATAGCCGGTCTTCAGCCCATCCACACCGCGGACCCGACCGACCAGCGAATTGTGATTGCGATAGGTGCGGCCATTATAGCGGAAGGATTCCTCGTTGAAGTAATCGAAGTACTGCGGAAAATCGCGGTGCAGGGCAATCGCCAGGCGCGCCATGTCGCGGGCGGTGGTCGTCTGGCGGCTGTTGGGCAGGCCGGACGCATTTCGAAATGTCGTGTTGGTCAGGCCGATCCCGGCCGCCCGGGCGGTCATCAATTCGCCAAACCGGCTTTCTCCACCGCCGAGGCGTTCCCCGACAGCCACAGCGACATCATTCGCGCTTTTCACCACCAGGGCCCGGATGGCGTTTTCAGCCGAGATGGTCGAACCCGCCGACAAACCGAGTCGGGACGGGCTGGCATTGGCGGCGTTTGCAGAGATCCGGATGGGGTCGTTGAGCCCGATCTCACCCATCTCGAGCGCCTCGAACAGCATGTAGAGGGTCATCATCTTGGTCAGCGAGGCCGGGTAGCGCTCTGCCTCGGACCGGCGCGAATGCAGCACCACTCCGGAATTCTCCTCGACCACAAATGCCGCATAGCGGGAATTGTTTGCGTGGGCAGGGGTGGACAGCCCTGAAAGGGCGAGGCCGACCGAAAGAATGAGAACGCGCGCGTGCTGGATCATGGGGCCACCGTGCCAACCGCGTATTGCCAGCGGGTTAAGGGGTGGCCGGGCTCATCAGATATATTTTGTGCAGTGCACAATTTCGGACTTGACCCGGGTTTGCGCGGGCCCTATTAATATTGCGACTGCGAAGAGCGTTCGCAGCAAAGGCAGCAACCAGACAGTGACCCGAAATGAGTGACGTCGAAAAACCTTCCACCGCAAAGCAAGCGGACGTTATCCAAGCGACTGCTCCGGCTGCGCCCAAAGGCGCGCCGGCAAAAGCGAAGACGGTGAAGGGAACCGCCAAGGCGAGCCCGGCCAAACCGAAAGCGGCGTCAAAGCCGAAATCGGTCAAGGCCCGGAAGGCTGCGCCGAAGAAATCGACGGCGACCGTGAAATCCGCGCCGTCCCAACCCGCCCCCAAGGCTGCCCATCCGGCTCGGAAGACCAAGCCGGCAGCCCGCATCAAAAAGAGCTTTGCCATGAACGATACCATTGAGAGCATGACCGCCGCGAGCAATGACGCGCTCAAGGAAGGTTTCGAGAAGACGCTGAAATCGGTCACCGAGGCCAGCAACTTCCAGAAGGAAACCGTTGACGCCCTGATCGCTTCGGCGACGGTCGCCGGCAAGGGTTTCGAGACCGCCAACGCCAATGCCGTGACCTACGCCAAATCGGCGATGGAAGAGGGTGTTGCCGCGACAAAGAAGTTCGCGTCTGCCAAGTCGGTCCAGGAAGTGTTCGAGATCCAGTCCGAGTTCACCAAACTGGCGATGGAAAACTACCTCGCCGAGGTCAACAAGAACTCCGAGCTTTTCTCTGACCTGATGAAGACGTCCGTGAAGCCGCTGAACGATCGTGTCGCGGCCGCCATGGAGCTGGCACAAGTCCAGCGCTGACGTTCGCGTGACGACTGTGTCACGTCCTGACTGAATGAGAATTTTCCTCCCCGACTGGGCCCGGTGATCTGTCACCGGGCCCTTTTTTGTCGGCGTCCCCCAATTGCAGGCGGTGTAGCCTTTGCGGCTGTCTTGGGATGGCGGATGTCGTCATCCGGCGTCCGGTGCGTTTCGGCGCCGGTTATCCGGCTGCTGGACGAAACGCTGCTGTCCTCCCCGACCGGGCCCGTTGTGGTCCGGTGGCTCCCCGACTGATGCGGAGGGCGCCTTTTTAGGCTCTCGGAGGCAAAACGGGAAGCACGAATTTGCCGGGCGTGTTATTCTCCGCGCCGGGCGGCGCTGCGGGTCGTCCCTTTCCAAGTCCGGCGCGGATTCCTATCTGTGCTGATGAGTAGCGAAGTAATATTCGAGCACGTTTAAAATATGACCGAACGAAAACATGACGATACTGGCGTTGAAGAGGGAAGCGGCCTCGCAACGAAGACCCGACCAGCCACGAAGAAACCTTCGCTTTACCGTGTTCTGCTACTCAATGATGACTACACGCCGATGGAGTTCGTGGTCGAGGTATTGGCCCGGATCTTCCGGAAGTCGCCCGAAGATGCAGCGCGAATCATGCTGCATGTTCATCAAAACGGTGTCGGGATGTGCGGCGTGTACACGTATGAGGTTGCCGAAACAAAGGTAGCCCAGGTCATGGACGCCGCACGGCGGGCTCAACACCCGCTTCAGTGCACAATGGAAAAGGAATAGAGTGGTGCCTTCATTCTCTTCAGACTTGGAAGACAGCCTGCACCGCGCTCTGGGCTACGCCAATGAGCGTGGGCATGAATTTGCCACCCTGGAGCATCTCCTTCTTGCTCTGGTGGACGACCAGGACGGCGCGGCGGTCATGAAGGCCTGCGATGTCGACCTGGACGAGCTTCGAGCGACGCTGACCGAATACGTGGACAACGAGCTTTCCGAACTGGTCGTTGATGACGACGAGGACGCCAAGCCGACAGCCGGTTTCCAGCGTGTCATCCAGCGGGCTGTGATCCACGTCCAGAATGCCGGTCGCGAAGAAGTCACCGGCGCCAATGTTCTGGTAGCGCTGTTCGCCGAGCGCGAAAGCCATGCCGCCTATTTCCTCGCCGAGCGCGACATGACCCGTTATGACGCGGTCAATTTCATCTCGCACGGGATCGGCCGCAAGCCCGGCGCTTCGGAAGAACGCGCTGTTCGCGGAACCGAACCGACCGAAGAACCCCAAAAAGATGGTGACGCACTCACCGCCTATACGGTCAATCTGAACGAGAAGGCCCGCAACGGCGGAGTCGATCCGCTGATCGGCCGTGATTCCGAAGTCGAGCGTTGTGTTCAGGTCCTGTGCCGTCGACGCAAGAACAACCCCTTGCTGGTTGGCGATCCGGGCGTCGGCAAGACGGCCATTGCCGAAGGGATTGCGCGCAAGATCGTCGAGAACCAGGTTCCCGACGTGCTGGCCGGCGCGACCATCTACTCGCTCGACATGGGCTCATTGCTCGCCGGTACCCGCTATCGCGGGGATTTCGAAGAGCGCGTGAAGCAGGTCGTCAAGGAGCTCGAGGAAAAGGACAATGCCGTTCTCTTCATCGACGAAATCCACACCGTTATCGGCGCCGGCGCCACGTCAGGCGGCGCGATGGATGCATCCAACCTGCTCAAGCCGGCGCTGCAGTCCGGCAATCTGCGCTGCATGGGGTCGACGACCTACAAGGAATACCGGCAGCATTTCGAGAAGGACCGGGCCCTGGTACGCCGGTTCCAGAAGATCGACGTCGCCGAGCCGTCTGTGCCTGACGCGATCAAGATCCTGCAGGGACTGAAAACCTATTTCGAGGATTTCCACGATGTCCGCTTCACCAATGACTCGCTGAAATCGGCAGTCGAGCTGTCGGCCCGCTACATGGGCGATCGCAAACTGCCGGACAAGGCGATCGATGTGATCGACGAGGCGGGCGCCCAGATGCGCCTGCAGCCGGTGTCCAAGCGCAAAAAGACGATTGGCGTGAAAGAGGTCGAGGGCATTGTCGCCACGATGGCCCGCATCCCGCCGAAATCGGTGTCCAAGGATGACGAGCAGTCTCTGCGCAATCTGGAAACCGAGCTGAAGCATGTTGTCTTCGGCCAGGACGAGGCCATTGGCCAGCTCTCCACCGCGATCAAATTGTCGCGTGCCGGGCTGCGCGAGCCGAACAAGCCGATCGGTTGTTACCTCTTCTCGGGCCCGACCGGTGTCGGCAAGACCGAGGTGACCAAGCAGCTGGCTGATACGCTCGGCGTCGAGCTGCAGCGGTTCGACATGTCGGAATACATGGAGCGTCATGCGGTTTCGCGGTTGATTGGCGCACCTCCCGGCTATGTCGGTTTCGACCAGGGCGGTTTGCTGACTGACGGGATCGACCAGCATCCGCACTGTGTGCTGCTGCTGGACGAGATCGAGAAAGCCCATCCGGACCTGTTCAATATCCTCCTGCAGGTCATGGACAACGGCACGCTGACTGATACCAACGGCAAGAAGGTCGATTTCCGCAATGTCATCCTGGTGATGACAACCAATGCGGGGGCGTCCGACGCGCAAAAGGAAGCCATCGGCTTTGGCCGTGGCAAGAAGACCGACGAAGCGGACAAGGCGGTCGAACGCCTGTTCACGCCGGAATTCCGCAATCGCCTCGATGCGGTCATCCCGTTCGCCCCGCTGTCCCCGGATTCCATCGGTCGCGTGGTCGAGAAGTTTGTCCTGCAACTGGAAGCGCAGCTCATTGATCGCGGCGTGACCTTCGAGCTGACGCCGGACGCCACGGCCTGGCTGGCCGAGCGCGGCTATGACAGCCGCTTTGGCGCCCGTCCTTTGGCCCGGGTCATCCAGGAGCACATCAAGAAGCCCTTGGCTGACCAGATCCTCTTTGGAGAGCTCAAGAAGGGTGGCCTGGTGAAGGTTGATGTCGATGCGGCCGACAGTGAACGGCTCGACTTCCACGTCACGCCCGGTGACCGCTTGTTGCCGCGCAATGCCAAGAAGAAAGACAAGAAGGAAGAGGTCTGATCCTCCCCGTCTGGTTCAATGAGAAACGGCGCCCCTCGGGGCGCCGTTTTTCGTTTCCGCTCCTGTATCGGACAGTCAACGGACCGCTGGCTGACCCAGACCGGACGGTGCGTGCGTCGGCTCCCTCCCGCCGCGCCGATATTCGCGTGGCGTCATGCCCGTGCTGTCCTTGAACGCCCGGTTGAACGGCCCGATCGAGGCAAAGCCGCTATCAAGGGCGACGTTGAGAATGCTGCCGGCTTCCTGTGGATCGGCGCGCAGCAGGGCCTTTGCGTGGCTGATGCGGTACCGGTTGATGAAGCGATTGAAATTGCGCTCTCCCAGCCCGGCCGAGATAGCGCGACTGATCCTGTAGTCCGGTTCGCGCAGGCGGTGGGCCAGCGTCGCAACCTTGAGGTCCGGGTCGAGGTAGAGCTGGTCGGCTTCCACCCGGGCACGAAGCCACTCACCCAGCTCACGATCGGCGCGACGGTTCTCCGCCGTCAAGGCCGGAGCTGTCGCTGCAATCGCCATGAGCGGATTCCGGCTGCGCCAGATAACGCCGTAGCCGGCGACGAGGAAGATCGTGGCGCCGCATCCGGCTTGAAGGATGGCCATCAAGGCCGGATCAAAGCGGGTCGAGTTGCCGTGATCCAGTAACATCACACAAATGCCGACACATGTCCCGAAGCTGCCGAGAAAGGCGAGGCGCAAGCGACGCTCGGCAACCGGCGCGGATTGTGACCAGCCGCGCAGGCCTTCCCAGAAAGCCAGCACCAGGACTGTGGATGACAGCATGGCCTGAAAGCCGTAGGCCGACGCAGAGATCGCCTCCATGCCGGTCGGTCCGAAAAGCCGTTCAGCCGAAGCGGCAGTGAGAAATTGGACCAACACGGCCGGACCGAAGATCCCGCTGACCACCAGCCCCTGTGGCCAGCCAAAGCCGACATCGGTCCGGAACAGGCCCCGTGCCACCAACCAGAAGCAGCTGCAGCTGGCGCACCCGGCAATCACGAGCACTGGTGTCATCAGTGCCGGGAGTGATCCGAACACGTCGCGGAGCATCACCGCGGCCATGCCGGTGCAGAAAATGGCCCAGGCAATCTGCAACCCGCTCCGGCGCTGATGGGCGATCACCATCAGGATGGAGGCCAATGCCGCGAGGCAGATGGTGAACTTGATAGCGTTGGCGACTTCCAGCATTGGCAGCACATCCTTGAACTCACGCGCCCCCGCGCTCCCGGATTGTGTCGCACATTTCGGGCCAGGATCAAGCTTGGTGCCGGATCCGATGTCGAATATTGGCCGATTTGCAAATCGGCAAGACGTTCCGGGTCGGGCGTGGTGTTTGGGCGATGCAGCCCGACTCGGCTGCCTGTGTTCACCGGTTCCAAGGTTCAGATCATGTCCGACACCCCCGCCTCTTCGTCACGGCGCCCGCTGTTTTCGCCGCATTCCCTGCTCGCCGGCAGCGGAGTGCTCTGGTTCGCAATCGCTGCTGCCGGGCAGTGGTTGTTCGCCTACTACATCATTGCCGCCTACATTCCGCGCACGGCATCGGGTGAGTTTGAGCGGTGGAACGAGACCGGCCTGATTAATGGATATGCCGAGGGCGACCTGATCGGCAATCTTGGCTTCATCTCGCATGTTCTGCTGGCGGCCTTCGTCAGCATCGCGGGAGTATTGCAGCTCCTGCCCATGGTTCGTCGTCGCTTTCCAACGTTCCACCGCTGGACCGGGCGTTCCTACATGTCGGTCGCGGTTTTTCTGGCTGTGGGCGGAATCATCCTGGTCTGGGGGCGCGGCACGCGGATGAATGACTGGGCGGCCCTGGGGACCACGATTGACGGCCTGCTGATCCTGGTGACGGCCGGTTTCACGCTGCGCCATGCGATCGCGCGCCGCATTGATCAGCACCGGCGTTGGGCCATGCGCTTGTTCGTTGTCGTCAATGGGGTCTGGTTTATCCGGGTCGGTTACATGGCCTGGGCGATCGCCAGTGGCGGGGCCGGCATGAGCCGGACAATGAGCGGGCCGGCGGATATCCTGATGCCGTACGCGGCCTTCCTGATCCCGCTCGTGCTGCTCGAGTTTTACCAGCGGGCCCGCGATAGTTCTTCGTCAGCGTTCAAGTTCACCGTCGCTGCCGCCATCACGACCGGGGCGGGCGTGACAGCGTTGGGCATCTTCGGTGCGTGGATGATGATGTGGTCACCGAATATCGGCTAGCCCTTCACATGCGGCCAGACAGGCATGACCGGATTTGATCTGACCGGGCCCGGGGGGGCAGGGCTCGAGTCCGGGATGGCGGGGCGTGATGCGGGTCAGCGGAATAGGGGGGCGGCCGTGAGTCTGGCGGATTGATGCGGGCGGTGAAGTCGCGCACAACAGGGGGGCCTCGCGACCGGACCGACGCCATGCCCCAAGCCCGCCCTGATGACATCCTTCGGTCGACTTTCGGCTTTCCGGAGTTTCGCCCGGGGCAGTCTGACATCGTCGACCTCATCCTGACCGGTCGCCCGACCTTGTGCGTGATGCCGACCGGTGCCGGCAAGTCGATCTGCTATCAGCTGCCGGCCCTGATGCTGGATGGCATGACAATCGTGATTTCGCCGCTGACGGCGCTGATGGATGATCAGGTGGCCGCCCTGCAGGCCAATGGCGTGGCGGCGGCGGCGATCCATTCAGGCCGCGACAGGGCAGCCAATGTCGACAGCTGGCGACAGGCGCAGGCGGGCGATCTGCAATTGCTCTACCTGTCGCCGGAGCGTCTGATGACCGCTCGCATGCTGGCGGCGCTGGAGGGGTTGAGCCCGGCCATGTTCGTCGTCGATGAAGCGCACTGCATCTCCAAATGGGGCGCGAGCTTCCGACCGGAATACGAAGACTTGTCGCAATTGCGCGCGCGTTTTCCATCAGCCCGGCTGGCCGCCTTCACCGCCACGGCCGATGAGGCGACCCGGCGCGACATTGCCGGCAAGTTGTTCGGAGAGGCCGGAGAAATCGTGGTGCACGGTTTCGATCGTCCGAACCTGACTCTCAGCGTTGCCGCCAAAACATCCTGGAAACCCCAGCTGCTGGCATTCCTTGAGGGCCGACGGACCGAGTCCGGCATTGTTTATTGCCTGTCGAGAAAATCGACCGAGGAAGTCGCAGGCCTGTTGCGGGAGGAAGGCTTTAACGCCCTGCCATATCATGCCGGTCTGTCGCCGGTGACCCGTCGCGAAAACCAGGAGCGGTTCATGGCTGAGGAGGCGGTGGTGATGGTGGCCACGATCGCCTTCGGGATGGGGATCGACAAGCCGGACATCCGCTATGTCTTCCATTTGCACATGCCCGGTTCAATGGAGGCGTATTACCAGGAAATCGGGCGCGCCGGACGCGACGGCCAGCCGGCGGAAACCATGATGCTCTTTGGCCTCGCTGATGCTCGCATGCGGCGCCAGTTCATCGATCAGGACGGCGAGGACGGCGAACACAAAAGACGTGAGCACAAACGCCTCGACAGCCTGCTGGCCTATTGCGAAGCGACCCGATGTCGCCGCGTGTCGCTCTTGGCCTATTTCGGCGAGAGCGGCGGACAGGCCTGCGGCAATTGCGACCTGTGTCTCGATCCACCGGTGTTGATCGATGGCAGTCTGGAAGCCCAAAAACTGTTTTCAGCGATCCTCAGAACCGGTGAAATGTTTGGCGCGGCTCATCTGATCGACGTCTTGCGGGGTGCCGACACTGAGAAAATCCGCGCGCGCGGCCATGACAGTCTACCGACCCATGGTGTGGGCGCCGACCGCCCCAAACCATTCTGGCAAGGTTTGATCCGGCAGAGTGTGGCGGCCGGACTGGTGGAGATCGACATCCAGGGCTTCGGGGCGCTCAAGCTGACGAATGATGGTCTTGCAGTCCTGAAGGGCCAGCAGACATTCGAGATCCGCGAGATCAGTACCAAACCGGCCCGGTCGCGCCGTGCGCCCAAGTCCGCGACAGCCGATGCTGCGATGGTGGACGGCGACCTGCTCGCGGCATTGAAGGCAAAACGTCGCGAACTGGCGGCGGAACGCAATGTGCCGGCCTATGTGGTATTCTCCGACGCGACCCTGATCGGCATGGCGCAGCTGCGACCGACCAGCCTGGAGTTGATGGCGTCGGTCAACGGTGTCGGGCCGAAGAAACTGGAGACCTTCGGGCAGACATTTCTTGACGTCCTTGGAGACCATGACTGAACAATCCGGGCCTGTTCAGGATTGGTGACTCCTGGCAGGTTTCATGGAGAAGTGTCGCCGCGCCAGGCGGATGCCAGAGGCTTCGATGAACAACCGTGACACGCCATTCTATATCCTGATCGGCCTGTTGTCTGTGCAGGTCGCCTATGGGGTCTATTGGGCAGGATATGATCTCTCGGCCCGTCTTGATCTTTGGGAAAACAGTGAGATGGCCGCGGCCTTCGTGCAAAGCCTGACACTCATGCAGGAAGTGTTCTTCTTTGCCCATGTGGTATTGAACATGGTGACGTTAGGCCTCGCCCTGGCAGGCCGGCACTGGGCGCTTCCGGTCTTTGTCCTGTCCTTCGTGTGCGATCGCGCGGACTGGGTGATCATGGGAAGCAACAACCTGTTTTCGATGCTGGTTGATGTCGATAGCTGGGCGCTGTTTTCCTTCACCCTTCAGGGCGCGATCATCGCTTTGCTGGTGTTTTTGAGGTTTGAGGGACGTCTGCGCTAAGCAGGCGTCAGGGCAGGGTGATCGCCGCAGCGATGCGCTTGGCCTGATCTTCGAGGACCGCCGTATCGGCCTGTCCACCGCCATGGGCTCCCAGTTCGACACCGTCCTGCCGCGGAATGATGTGGAAATGGACGTGAAAGACCGTCTGGCCCGCCGGCGCGCCATTGAACTGGGTCAGGATGATGCCGTCCGGCGCCAATGCCGTTTTCACCGCGTTGGCGATCCGCTTCACCCGAAGAATCGTGGCCTGCAGGGCCCCATCCGTCATCTCCAGCGCGTTGAGGGCCGGCTCGCGCGGGACGACCAGGACATGCCCGGGCGCTTGCGGAAAAAGGTCCATGAAGGCGAGAACATGGGCGTCTTCATAGACTTTCACACATGGCAACTCGCCGCGGAGAATCCTGGCAAAGATGTTGTCCGGATCATATTGACCTTCCAGGCTCATGGTACTGCTCCGCGGGTGTTGTGGTGCGACTTGGGTACCGCGATCGCGACCAGCCCGTCCAGCCTTCAGGCCTCGCTGATCCGTCTTGTCGCAGGACGGTTCAGGCTGGCCGGTCTTTGCGATACGGGCTTTCGCCCGCCTGGGCAAGAATATCAGCCCGGACTGCGGCTCCTTCCTGGTCGAGATACTGAGCGACAGCGTCGCGGAACCCATGGTCCAGAATGAAGTGTGCGGAGTGGACCTCGGTCGGCGTATAGCCTCTCGCCAGCTTGTGCTCGCCCTGGGCACCGGCCTCGACACGGCCCAGCTTGCGCTCGATTGCGGCATCGATGGCCTGATGGTAGCAAAGTTCGAAATGCAGGAAGGGGTGATCCTCCAGCTTGCCCCAATACCGGCCATAAAGCGCATCGGAGCCGATCAGGTTCAGGGCCGCCGCGATGTAGCGCCCGTCCTTTTTTGCCATGACCAGAAGGACACGGTCGGACATGCGCTGATGGAGAAGGTCGAAGAAGGCACGGTTGAGATAGGGGTATCCCCATTTCCGCGACCCGGTTTCCTGATAGCAGGCGAAGAACACATCCCAGTGCTCTGGTCGCAGCTGATCGCCGGAGAGATGCTCGATCGTGATGCCCGCCCGGGCCGCCGCGCGCTCCTTTCGCAAGGCCTTGCGCTTGCGGGAGGACAGGTCAGCGAGAAACCCGTCATAGTTGGCATAGCCGGGATTCCTCCAGACATACTGGCGATCCACGCGAGGCAACAAGCCGAGGGATGCAATCTCCGACAGCGTGTCTGGAGCAGGGAAATTGATGTGCCAGCCGGACACGCCCCACCGGCGGGCGATGTCGCAGGTCGCCTCGACCAGGGCGCGGCGCAAGTCCTCTGATCCGGCGAGGATGCGCCGACCGGTGACCGGTGAGAAGGGGACCGCCGTCACGAGTTTCGGGAAATACCGACCGCCGGCGCGCTCATAGGCGTCGGCCCAAGCGTGATCGAAGACATATTCGCCCATCGAATGGGACTTCACATAGAGGGGGACTGCGCCCCGCAATCGCCCCGCGGCGTTCCGAGCCAGCAAGTGGCGTGGCAGCCAGCCAGTGGTGTTCCCCACGCAGCCGCTCTGTTCGAGCGCCTGCAAAAAATCCCAGCTGAGAAAAGGATCGTATTCGGAACCAGGCGGATTGGCGACCCTGTCCCAGTCGTCGCGCGCGACGGCGTCCAGCGAATCGACGGGTTGCACCGTCAGTCCCGCGGCCAGGTCACCATCATCTGCCGGAGGTACCACTTTCGGCCCTGTCAGTTGCGCTGTTGCCGTCGGATCTGGCGCATTTCGGCTTCGGTGGGCAGAGATACCGACTCGATTTCAGTCGCGCGGACCCAGGCTGGTGTGCCGATCTCGAGTGAGGTACGGGCACGCGAGGCAAACTGGTGCGCACGCTGGCGGTTTCCGGCGGCATAGGACTGTTCCGCGATGGCCAGCTGGGCCAACGCGGTATTGCCGTTGCGTTCGTGGACGATCGACAACTGGTACCATGCAAATCCATTGTCCGGTTCAATGTCCAGTGCGACGCGAAGGCTTTGCGCCGCCTCGTCGAGGTGGTCCGGATTATCTGTCGCGATCAGCGCTGTCGCGAGGTTGACGCGCAACAAGGGGGCCGTCGGCTCCAGTTCAACCGAGCGTCGGTTGGGTTGGATGGCCTGCTCCGCCCGACCGCTCTCGAACAGCATCTGCCCGTGAAGCTCATGGAAATAGGGATTATCCGGCTCCTCGGCCAACAAACCGGTGATTTCTTCCAGAGCGCGGTCAAGCCGGGCATCGTGATAATAGGCAACCGCGCGGGCGTATCGCGCCGGCAAAGACTGATCGCTTTCCGGATAGCGATAGAAAACGAATTCGGGTTCGGCCAAAAAGCCGTAAATCTTGCCTTGGATGCGCTGCAGCCGGGCGATCTCTTCGGGGCTGTCGACCGTTTCATGATAAGGCGAGCTTGTGGCCCCGCCCCGCAGGTTGGCGATCCGCTCGGAGGACAGCGGATGGGAGCGGAAATAGGGATAGCGCCGGGCGTTCGACATCACTTCCTGGTAGCGAAAGCGCTCGAAAAACGAGACCAGCCCATTGGCGGACTGGCCGGTGGCTTCCATGAATTGCAGGCCGGCCTGGTCGGCGGACGCTTCCTGCGCACGGCTATAGGTCATGAAGGAGAGGGCGCCGAACTGCTGGGAGGATGCCATCAGGGCACCGGCAGCTCCGCCTTCGCCGGCGAGCGCCGCCAGGACACCCAGACCCAGGGTCACATACATCGGCGCTTGTGCCGCCGCGATTCCATCGTTGACGCGGGCCAGGTGGGCGCCGGAAATATGCCCGGTCTCGTGGGCGATCACGCCCTTGAGCTGGTTGGGCGTCTCTGATTCAAGGATGATGCCCGTGTGCAGGAAGATGTTCTGCCCGCCGGTCACAAATGCATTGAGCGACGGGTCAGCGACAATGTACATGTCGACGTCAGCCGGTTGCAGTCCGGCGGCGGCGAGAATGGGGTCTGCGTAATCGCGCAGCATGTGCTCGATCTCGGTGTCCCGGATGAGGGACTGGCCGAAACCCGGTGCGTGTGTGGCCACAGCAAGAACGCAGGCTGCGGCGACGGTTTTCAGGATCGACATCCTGCCTCCACTGATCGGCCCCCGCTCGGCCCATGATAGCGACGTCACCCCAAGACGCCACCCGACGACTCCAAGATGGGTTGCCCGGCGATGCCGGGCAACCCTCATCCTGGTCAGTTACCGAACAGGCCGGTCCGGTTCCACCAACCGCGACGCTTCGGCTTGCCGTCGTCTTCGGTGGTACTGTCGGCGCTGTCCGTTTCAGTCTCACCCGGTTCGGCTTTCGATTCCGTTGCTTCAGGCTGCGTGTCAGGCGCCGGGGTCTCAGCGGCGGTCACGTCTTCAGCGACAGGCTCCTCAACCTTTTTGCGACGCGTGCGACGCTTGGGCTTGGCAGGCGCTTCAGCTTCGACGCCAGCCGACTCGGCGCTTGCGTCCTCGACCGGTGCGGCCTCTGACGCGGCGTCTGCCGCTTTCTTGCGTGGGCGTCGGGTGCGCTTTTTCGGCGTCTCTTCAGCAATCGCGTCCGGTTCTGGCGCTTGTGCGACCGGTTCGGACGTGGCGTCTGACGCATCGTCCGTGGCCGTCGCATCATCGGTGTCAGCAACCTTGGACGAGCGACGCCGAGGGGCGCGTTTGCGTTTCGGGGCCGTGTCCGGAGCCTCTGCGGCGGGTGCCGCGTCGTCGGAGGTGTCGCTCGACGGCTCGGCGTCAGACGCTGGCGCATCGGATGCCTCGGTTGGCGGCGACGTGTCGGTGCCTTCGGCGTTCACCGTCTCTTCGTTTCCGGCCTCGCCCTCTGTCCGGCGACGGCCCCGCCCGCCGCGACGGCCGCGACGGCGCCGGCGACGGGGTTGATCGTCATCATCTTCGCCACTCGACGCGTCCTGTTTCCGGGTAGACGGTTCGGCGTCGTCATCATCGTCCTTGCCAGTGCCGTCGACATTGACGACTTCCATGGCCGAGGCGGTGTCATCCGACGATGGCTTGCGCCGACGCCGGCGCCGACGCCGGCGTCCACCGGAGACCTCCCGGCTTTCCTCGTCTTCGTCCGAATCGCTTGAATCCTCGTCGGGGGCGTCAGGGATTTCGATCTCTTCGACCGATTCCACCGACAAGGGCGCCATGACGAGCTCTTCACCGGGTTCCCGGTTTTCCAGCGCTTCGATGGAGAATTCCGGTGCCAGGATGGTGTCGTCTGCCGTGACCGCGATGCTCATGGAGAATCGTTGCTCGATCATCAGCAGATGGTCGCGCTTGTCGTTGAGCAGGTAGATGGCGACGGCGGTAGGTACGGAAATGCGGATCCGCTTGGCACGGCCGCGCGTCCCTTCCTTCTCCAACCCGCGCAAAGCGACGAGCGCACTCGACTCGGTCGAACGCAGATGTCCGGTGCCCTTGCAGGTCGGGCAGGGAGTGGTGGAGCCTTCGAGCAGGCTGGACCGCCGGCGCTGGCGGGAGATTTCCATCAGTCCGAATTGCGAGATCCGACCGACCTGGAGACGAGCCCGGTCACGCTTCAGCATGTCCTTCATCTTCTTCTCGACGGCACGATTGTTCTTGTTCTCGTCCATGTCGATAAAGTCGATGACAATCAGGCCCGCCAGATCACGCAGGCGCATCTGGCGCGCCGCTTCAGCCGCGGCTTCCAGATTGGTCTTCAAGGCGGTCGCCTCGATATTGCGTTCGCGGGTGGAGCGGCCCGAGTTGACGTCGATCGAGACCAGCGCCTCGGTCGGATTGATCACCAGATAGCCGCCGGACTTGAGCGGGGCGACGTCGGAATAGATCGCCTCAAGCTGCGCTTCGCACTGATGGCGCAGATAGAGCGGGACGGCTTCCTTGTAGTGCTGAACCTTCTTGGCATGGCTCGGCATCAGCATCTTCATGAAGGCTTTCGCCTCCTTGTAGGCCTCTTCGCCTTCGACCTGCACGGAATCGATTTCCTTGTCATACAAGTCACGGATGACCCGTTTGACCAGATTGCCTTCCTCATAGATCAGGGACGGCGCGACCGAACTCAGGGTCAGCTCACGGATATTGGTCCAAAGGCGCAACAGGTAATCGGCGTCGCGCTTGATTTCGGTCTTGGTCCGGGACGCACCGGCGGTGCGGATGATCAGGCCGACACCCTTGGGCAGGTCGAGCTCTGAAACAACGGATTTCAGGCGCTTGCGATCCGAGGCATTGGCGATTTTCCGCGAGATGCCACCGCCACGCGGTGTATTGGGCATCAACACGCAGTAACGGCCGGCCAGTGACAGATAGGTCGTCAGGGCCGCACCCTTGTTGCCCCGTTCTTCCTTGGCCACCTGGACCAGAAGAATCTGGCGCCGCTTGATGACTTCCTGGATCTTGTATTTCCGGAACATCTGGCGACGACGGCGGGCGGCCTGCTGGTCGCTGATGTCATCATCTTCGCTGTCGTCGCCAATGGTTTCAGGCGCTTCGGATTCGCCGTCACCATCGTCGGACGCACTGTCGGCAGACGGCGCTGATTCGGATTTGGTCTCCTCGACCTCATCGTCCTCATCATCAGCCGCAGAGGCTTCCTCCTCGGCGAGGGCCTGGCGGTCCTCGAACGGGATTTGATAATAGTCCGGATGGATTTCGTTGAAGGCGAGGAATCCGTGGCGATTACCCCCATACTCCACGAACGCCGCCTGGAGCGACGGCTCGACCCGCGTTACTTTCGCGAGATAAATATTGCCACGGATGGGGCGGCGGGCGGCCGCTTCAAAATCAAAATCCTCAACTTTCGAACCGTCGAGTACGACGACGCGGGTCTCCTCGGGATGACCGGCGTCGATCAGCATTTTCTTGGACATTAAAGTCGTCTCCTGCACCCGCGCACATTCGCCTGTTTCCAGCCAAGAGGCGGGACAGGGCAGAGAGTGGCGGCGGGGGCGAGATGGTCGGGGTGCGGCCTGTTTTCAGTGCTCTGGGCATCAGGCGCTCCCCGCGCATCGGCAGTTACCATTAGCGTCCCGCACCGATAAGGGAGGACGCGGCGGTCGGGGCCCCGGAATTGTCTTCGGTCGAACCGGGGCGACGATTAGCGTGTTGGCAGGCGCATTACGCCCAGCCGCTTCGCGCCCAGCTGACGCACACGACCGGCAAATCCGGCGGCGCGTCGCCAAGGCGTTGGCAACATGCAACATTCGAATGCGGATGAAAAGGCTTTCGCGCGGTCGGTGAATTCAACGGGAAATTCCTGCCGGGCATCAACCAAACGTCAAGTTCCGTGCGTTAGTGTTTCGCAAAAGCCGTGGACAGAACCGCGGCATGTGCGATGGTGTAGTGATGCGGGTTCAACAGTTATTCTTGGCTATGGCTGCCGGCTTGGCGCTGTGTGGTGCCAGCCTCGCGGACCAGGAGGTCCGGGACGTCCGCTTCGGCGTGGAAGTCTCCACAACCCGTGTGGTCATCGAGATGTCGGAGCCCACGGAGTTCAGGGCATTCACGCTGGATGGCCTTTCGGACCGGTTGGTTGTGGATCTGCCCCAGGCACGCTGGTCGGTTGAAAATCTGGTGTCAGGTGAGGGTGTCGGCCACGGGCTGGTGGACGCGTTTCGTTTCTTTGACAATTCGATGTCCAGTTCCCGCGTTGTGTTTGAGCTGGATCACCCTGCCGTCATCGTCAATCAGTTCGCCCTCGACCCGGCCACGCCCGGCGGCAACCACCGCCTCGTGATCGATGTGGAGCGGAGCAGTCTCGACAGCTTCCAGACCGCGTCAGGGTTCAACCACACGCGCGCTGAATCCCTCGATTCGCTGATCGCGGAGCGCGTTGAAGCGGTCTATGTGCCGCCACAGCGTGACCGTCGGGTGATCGTGATCGATCCCGGTCATGGAGGACACGATCCGGGCTCGATCGGTCGCAGCGGAACCCATGAAAGCCAGGTCAATCTGGAAGCGGCGCGGGAACTGCGCCGGCAGCTGGAGGCGACGGGGCGGTATGAAGTCCTGATGACCCGGGATCGCGACATCTACCCGTCATGGGAAGAGCGTGTCGGGGTGATGGAAGATGCCCGCGCCGACCTGTTTCTCTCCATCCATGCTGACAGTTCGAGCAATGCCGATGTTCGCGGCGCGGCTGTCTACACGCTCAATGACCGGGCCGAGAACCGGGCTCGTGCCCGCGCTCGGGAAGACTCCAGCCATACGCAGCAAGCCGACGTGAACAACATCCTTGTCGAGCTTGAACTGCGTGAAAAGCGGAACCAGTCCTCGGCCTTTGCCGAAGTCCTGCTGGAGCATCTCGACGATGCCGGTCCGCTTCTGGCCAATCCTCACCGCCAGGCCAACCTGTTTGTCCTGCTTGATCCACGCGTGCCGGCTGTCCTGCTCGAGATGGGCTTCGTGACCAACCGGACTGACGAGAACAATCTCAACTCGGCGTCGGCCCGCCGCCGCCAGATGGAGGCGGTGACCCGTGGCATCGACAGCTATTTCGCGCGCCGTGGCGATGACGGCGAGCTGCTGGACCAGACAGCGATTGCACTTCCAGCCCGCTGACTCCCTTTAAACTCCCGGCAAGCGCGGCCATAATGCCGCCGTGTAGTCATGGTCAAACGACAACGCTGACCAGCGGGTAGAGCGGCCAGAGGGCAAAATGAAACTCTTCACCTTGCGTAATGTTTTGCGGGTTGCCCTTTGGGGGAGCGTCGCAGCTGCCGTTCTGGCCGTCATCGGCTTCATTGCGGTCGCGGTCTACGTCGTCCGTGTGACTGACGATCTGCCCGACTACCAACAATTGGCGGAGTACGAGCCGCCGATCATGAGTCGCGTCCATGCCGGGGACGGTCTGCTGATTGCCGAATATGCGCGCGAACATCGCGTGTTCGTGCCGATCGCCAACATTCCCCAGAATGTTGTGCATGCTTTCATTTCGGCGGAAGACAAGAATTTCTACGAGCATGGAGGCTTGGACTTCCGCGGCATCATTCGCGCCGGCCTGTCCAATATTTCCAATGTGTTGCAGGGGCGCCGCCTTGAGGGGGCGTCCACAATCACCCAGCAGGTGGCCAAGAACTTCCTGCTGTCCAGTGAGCAACGACTGGAGCGCAAGGTGCGTGAGATGGTGCTGTCGCGCCGGATCGAGCGTGCCTTCACCAAGGATCAGATCCTCGAACTCTATCTGAATGAAATTTATCTCGGCAATCGCGCCTATGGCGTCGCCGCAGCGGCTTTGAATTATTTCGGCCGCTCGCTGGACGAGCTTGAATTGCACGAGATCGCTTATCTGGCGGCCCTGCCGAAAGGTCCTGCCAACTACCATCCGGACCGTCATCACCAGGCGGCGGTGGAACGCCGCAACTGGGTCCTCTCGCGCATGGCCGACAATGGTTATGTGACCGAGGAGGCGGCGCGCGAGGCCATGGCGCGCCCGCTTGAAACCGTCGATCGACTGTCCGGCGCGACCTACACAGCCGCCGAGTATTTTGTCGAGAATGTCCGTCGCGAGGTCTTTTCGCTGTATGGAGAAGACGAACTCTATGACGGCGGGCTGTCGATCCGGACCACGCTGGACACGCGCATGCAACTGGCAGCCCGAAGCGCCCTGCGCAACGGGTTGGAAACCTATGATCGCCGGCACGGTTATCGCGGCGCCCTCGAAACCATTGAACTGGGTGAGGGGTGGATGGAACGCCTTGCCGCGGCTGAAATCCCGCGTGATCTCGACGAGGGGTGGCTGCAAGCCGTTGTGCTCGAGACAACCGCCGCAGAGGCTCGCATCGGGCTGCTGAACGGCGAAGAGGGCGTAATCCCGATGGCTGCGCTGGAGTGGGCCCGCGAGAATCTGCCAGATGGCGAGATCGGGCCTCCGGTCTCAAGCCCGTCCGAAGTCCTGACAGCGGGGGATGTGATCCTGGTGGAGAGCATTTCCGATCAGGAAGGCTTCGCCGATGGCCAATATGGCCTGCGTCAGGTGCCCGCGATCAATGGCGGCATCATGGCGATGGATCCGCATACCGGCCGTGTGCTGGCCATGATGGGCGGTTATTCCTTCCAGCACAGCCAGTTCAACCGAGCGACCCAGGCACGCCGCCAGCCCGGCTCGGCGTTCAAGCCATTCGTCTATGCCTCGGCGCTCGACAATGGTTATACGCCGGCCAGCCTGATCCTTGATGCGCCCTTCATCGCCACAGGTGGCGCGGATGAACGTTTTTACATGCCGTCCAACTATTCCGAACGCTATTATGGAATGTCGACCTTGCGGCTGGGACTGGAGCTTTCGCGAAATGTGATGACGGTCCGCCTCGCCCAGGAAATGGGCATGGCGCCAGTCGTCGAATACGGCACGCGGTTTGGCATTTACGATGAGTTGGAGCCGGTGCTTGCGATGTCGCTCGGTGCCGGTGAGACGACCCTCTACCGCCTGGTCTCGGCCTATGCCGCGATGGTCAATGGCGGGCGCCGGGTCGAACCGACCATTATTGACCGGGTCCAGGACCGTAATGGGCAGACGATTTTCGCGCATGAAGTCCTGCCTTGCGAAACCTGCGATGTGGAGGCCTGGAACCAACAGGATGTGCTGGAACCGCTCTTCCCGGAAACCCGTGAAGAGGTGATCGACCCGGTGACGGCCTATCAGGTCGTGCACATGCTGGAAGGCGCCGTCCAGAGCGGTACCGGTACGGCCCTGCGTCCCCTGCCATGGACCCTGGCCGGCAAGACCGGCACGACCAATGACTTCCGTGACGCCTGGTTCATGGGGTTCGGCCCGGACCTCGTCGTCGGCGTCTATGTCGGTTTTGACACCCCCTACCAGCTCGGGTCCGGCGAGGCGGGAGGTCGTGTAGCAGCGCCGATCGCTCGCGATTTCCTTGAGGTCGCCCTGGAAGGCTACCCCGTCGCGCCATTCCGGGTGCCGCCGGGCGTTCGTCTGGCGCCGATCCATCGTGTCACCGGCGAACCGGGCGTGCTGGGACAGTCCGGCGTGATCCTGGAGGCTTTCCGGCCAGGCACGGAACCGTCGCGTCAGACCGATGAGGAAGAAAGCGGCCTGAGCTTTGCCCGCTCGTCTGTCAGTGACGATCCACTCGCTTTTCTGCTGAATGAGCAGGAAGACGAGGAGGAAGAAGAGGAAGATGAGCTGGGCGGACTCTACTGAGCCCAGGCCCGTCGGCCTGTGCGGAACCGCTTGTATCGGCAGATTGCTCTGATTATCTCCTTGTGACTGATCCCTTTGACGAATCGCAGGATTGATTGCCCATGCGCGCAGACCTCCAGACCCTGTCCGACGAAATCCAGCAGGCAGTTGGCCTGCTGAGGAGGCGTCTTTGACTGGGATACCGCCCAAAAACGTCTCGACGAACTGAACGCCAAATCCGAAGCGCCGGATTTCTGGAACCAGCCACAGCAGGCCCAGGCCCTGATGCGTGAGCGCAATCGGTTGGAGTCGGCGATCACCACCGTGGTCGAGGCCGAACAGGAGTATTCCGACAGTCTCGAGATCATCGAACTCGCCGAGATGGAAGACGATGCGGAGATGGTCGAGGAGGCTGTGGCCGGTCTCAACGCCCTGGCAGAGCGGATGCGCCGCGCCCAGCTCGAGACACTGCTTTCCGGTGAGGCCGACGGCAATGATGCGTTCGTTGAAATCCATTCCGGTGCCGGTGGCACGGAGAGCCAGGACTGGGCTGCCATGCTGGCGCGGATGTATACCCGCTGGGCCAACGCCCATGGCTACAAGGTCGACACCATGGAAGAACAGGCCGGCGAAGAGGCAGGCCTGAAGTCGACGACAATCCTGGTAAAGGGCGAGAATGCCTATGGCTGGTTGAAGACCGAGGCCGGCGTCCACCGGCTGGTGAGAATTTCACCCTTTGATTCCAGTGCGCGCCGTCACACCAGCTTCTCCTCGGTCGGCGTTTATCCGCAGATCGATGATGCGATTGATGTCGATATCGATGTCTCCAAGGTACGGACCGATACCTATCGGGCGTCAGGGGCAGGCGGTCAGCACATCAACAAGACCGACTCTGCGGTGCGACTGACCTACGACATGCCGGGCGAGGAAAAGCCCGTCGTTGTGCAGTGTCAGAATGACCGGTCCCAGCACAAGAACCGGTCCCAGGCTTGGGAAATGCTGCGCGCGCGGGTCTATGAAATCGAGCTTCAGCGCCGCGAAGCCGCCGCCCAGGCCGAGGCGGACAGCAAGAGCGAGATCGGCTGGGGGCACCAGATCCGCTCCTACGTCCTGCAGCCCTACCAGATGGTCAAGGACCTGCGGACCAATGTGGAAACGTCCAACACGGGCGGAGTCCTCGACGGTGATCTGGACGACTTCATGGCCGCCGCGCTGGCGGCTCGGGTCGGTGGCGAAGAGGACGAGGCCTAAGCCTCCACTACCCCGGGGCGGCTCGATTATCGGACCAACTTCCGTTTTGAGGCACAAAAAAACCGGCGCTCGATGTGAGCGCCGGTTTCCTGAACAGCGATGATCGCGAGCCTAGAAGCCCGACTTCGATGCCACGGGCGGCTCGAGCGAGCCCAGCGGGTCCTGACCTTTGGACGGTGCCGGCGGCTTGCTGTCGGCCTTGGCGGACGGCTCTGCCTTCACACCATTGTCCTTGGCGGCGGGCTTGTTGGCGGAACCGCTGTCTTTCAGCGGATCAGAGGAATGCCGGCAATGGCCGTCGAAGAAAGCGCCGCTTTCAACAGACAGGGCCGCGTGGACAATGTCCCCTTCAATCCGGGCGGTGGCGGCGAGCTGGACCTGACGGGCGCGCACACTGCCGGTCACGCGGCCGCGGATCACGACGGTTTCAGCCTGGACTTCGCCAGAAACGGTGGCGTCTTCGCCAATGATCAGCGAGCCTGCACGCACATCGCCATCCACCGTGCCATCCAGCTGGATTTCACCGTCAGACACGATGGTGCCGGTCAGAACCAGATCACCGGAGAGAATGGAGGGGGCTTTCGATTTCATGGCAGTCCTTTTCGGGGGGGCGCTGAACGCACCGGTCTCGGGAGACGAAGAGTCTTTGTTACCCTTGTTGAACATATTGGCCAGCTCTCAATAAACGCTCAGGATCGATTGCCGATCCGTTATACCAGATTTCATAGTGCAGGTGTGTGGCGGTACTGCGTCCTGTCGACCCCATGCCCCCGATACGCTGGCCGCGTTCGACAGTATCACCACGTCGCACGTCGATTTCGTGCAGATGACCATAGCGGGTTACGAACCCGTAGCCATGGTCAATCTCCACGGTACGACCATAGCCTCCCCGCCAGCCGGCGTAAATGACGCGGCCCGGTCCGGTCGCTTCGATCGGTGCACGACGGTAGGCTGCGAAGTCCATTCCCCGGTGCGAGGTCGGGCGGCCATTGAACGGGTCGATACGAACGCCGAAATCACTGGTCTGGCGGTAGGTGTCGCCAACCGGCTCGCCGAGCGGGCCAGCTTCGACAAAATCTTCCAGCTCTTCAACTTCCAGCAGGCGCGAGGCAATGCGCGCGATCCGACTGGAAAAGGCCTGGTCCAGATTGACCGACGACGAGGCGAAGGCTCCCGATTCAGAAATGGGTATAAACGGCCCGCCGGTCTCCGTTGTGTCGCGGTTATCGGCGATGACGGTTTCCAGGTCGAGGCCGGTCAGGCGGAGGACAGCGCGCAGGTTTTGCAAGCGCGCTTCGGTCGCGTCTTCTGCTTGCGCGAGTACGCTGTCCTGTTCGCCCATGAGATAGGTGATCTGATCCTCGGCCTCGCCCGATGCGGTTGCGGCGATCGCGATAAGCGGGTCGCGCGCCTCACGCGGGGTGGGGTCGGCGGGCGTCGCGGCCATCAGGATGCGACCATCGGCCAGCGCCGGCGACGGTTCCATTTCCTGCCCGGTCAATTGTTCGGCAAATTCGACCAGCTGTCGAAGTGTCTCGTGGCGCATCTGGAATTCGTAGGCGGTCCGGTCGAATTCCTCCATCCGCGATTCCATCAGTGAGATGGCGGTCGCTTCCGTCGCCCGCGCTTCGGCGACCAGGCGGTGCGATTCGACCCGCTCGAGCTCGATTTCATGCTCCTTGGCGGCCATGGCCTGGCCGTGGAATGCGACTGAAACAGTTGAAAAGCACAGCCAGCCAGCCAGCACGGTCGCGCCGAGCAGGGCTGAAATCTGTACCGTTGTGGAGATCGCAAAATAGCGAACCTGACCATCGGACCGATGGTAGATTTGCCGGTCCGGAAACCAGCGTTGAGCCGTTCCCCAAACAGCTTCTTTCACTCGTGTGAACATGCAGTACGCCGCTTTGTTCCGTTTGCCCCGGGCCCCAAGGCGTGCATGTGACACAAAACCGGCCCGAATATCAACAAGTCCGTTGCAAGAGATGCGCCGGATCAGGTGAGAGTTTGGTAAAATTCAGGGAAAAGCTCGGCTGACGCGCGCGCTTCCACGTTGAAGGGTGGTTTCAAAGAGCCACCATAATGCTGTCGAACCAGGGCTTTGAACCAGTTCTCCGGGTCTTTGCCGGCGCGTTCCGCGACATGCCTGAACCAGCGCACGCCGGCTGCGACATGGGCGACTTCTTCGGTGTAGATGATACGCAGGCAATCGGCACTGGCTTTGTCGCCGGCCGAAACGAGCCGGTCGATCATGCCCGGTGTCACGTCCAGTCCGCGCGCTTCAAGGACCATTGGTGCGACCGCGAGGCGTGCCGGGAGCGACCCTCGGGTGGCCGTTGCCGCATCCCAGAGACCATCATGGGCCGGCATGTCCCCATAAGCGGCCCCAAGTTCGGACAACCGGTCGCTGAGAAGGTTGAAATGCCGGGCCTCGTCATCGCCGACCGTGATCCAGTCGCTGATGAAGTTACGGCGGCGATCGTCCGCGATGGCTGTGTCTGTGGCGAACCGGGCCACAAGATCAAAGGCAAGATCGATAGCGTTGAGTTCGATGTGGGCGACGGCGTGCAACAGGGCGGTCCGCCCGGCGGGCCCGTTCAGGCGCCGTCTTGGCACATCGCCCGGGGCAACAAGTTCTGGGCTGTCAGGCCGGGCAGGTCGATTTGCCACCGGCTGGGCTGTGTCGGGGACATTGCAGGATCCATCGCGCCAAAGCCGGGCAACCGTGTGCGCTCGCGCCGCTTTTTCGTGTGGGTCAGCCGTATCCAGCACGGTTCGCGCGAGATCCGTGATGTCAGTGGAATCAGCCAAGCGCCCGCACCGCCTCGAGCACGTCGTCGACATGGCCCTTTACTTTTACCTTGTGCCAGATCCTCGCAAGGCGGCCTTCGCGATCGATCAGGAAAGTCGAGCGGTCGATGCCCATGTATTCGCGTCCGTACAGTTTCTTCAGCACCCAGGAGCCATAGGCTTCGATCACGGATGCCTCTGGGTCCGAAACCAGACTCACCTCGAGCCCATGTTTGGCCTTGAAATTGTCGTGTCTTTTGACGCTATCCTTCGACAGGCCGATGATGACCGCTCCGGCGTCGCCGAAAGCTGCACTGGCTGCAGTGAAATCGAGCGCCTGCGTGGTACAGCCGGGAGTGTCGTCTTTCGGGTACATGTAAAGGACGACGATCTGGCCGCGCAGGTCCGCGAGGTCGATCATGCCGCCGCCGTCGGCGGGCAGTTTGAAAGTCGGAGCAAGGTCGCCGGTTTTGAGTTCACTCATGTCATTTCCCCGTCTGGTGTCGCCTGCAAGGCCGTCAGGCCCGAGTAATGTGCTGCTCCAGGCCGCTCCGTCCAGTGCGCGGACTGCGGGAAGGCGGGTCTGAATGCTGCGTAAATCCGCCAAATGGACCCTGATTTATCTGCTCGAAGCCGTCGCGGCGCTGTTGGCGTTGACCATTTTTGCGATCGGGTTTGTCCTCTGGCGGCTGTCATCCGGGCCGGTGGAGCTGGAATTCCTGCGCGAAGATGCGCAGGCGATGCTGGCGACGGCATTTGAAGGCGAGGTCGTCGCGCTTGGATCCTTGCAGGCGCGTTTTGAACCGTCATCGCGTGCGATTGTGCTGGTCGCGACCGATGTGACGGTCGCCGAAGCGTCCGGTGAGGTCGTGACCCGGGCGCCGCGCATAGAGGCAGGCCTCGCTGCCGACGCGCTCATCTTCGGACGTATCGAGCCAGTAGAGCTGACCATTGACGGCGGCTCGGTTTCAATTGTGCGGCGGGCAGACGGAGCCGTCGGGGCCGGCTTGGGCGGTGTCGAGCGAATTGCGTCGACGGCTCGCCTGCCAGAACGCGGCGGTGATGACAGCGTGTCCCTGTTCGAGATACTGGCGTCGCCCGACGCGCCAGCCCAACTGGAACGCCTGCGCCGGGTCCGGATTTCCAATGCGGCTGTCCGTCTCGTCGACGATGTCGCGGGACTGGCCTGGTTCATTGATTCGGCCGGCGTCTCATTTGATCGGGACGATTCGCGAATTCTGGCGGAACTCGAGGGTCGACTGGCGACACCGTCGGGTTTCGCACCCGTTGATCTCAGACTCCGGGCCGGCACGGGGCTGGAAAGTCTCCTGCTGGAAATGAGCTTCAGTGATCTGTCGCCGGCCGGAATTCTGCCCGACACCGGCCCGGCATCAGCGTTGCGCGCGCTGGATGCGCCCATCGCGCTTGACCTCGTTGTCGATGCGACGCGAGAAAACGGTATCCGCACCGCCTCATTGCAATTGGACGTCGGCGCCGGGCAAATCCTTGTTGACGGGGCAAGCCACGCCTTTGACGGGGCCAATCTCTACGCCAGTTTTGATCCGGTGGAGCGGGTCATGACACTGCATGGCGGGCAGGCGCGATCCGACCTGTTTGCCGCGACCATCGAAGGACGGCTTACCGAGATCGGAAACTATGACGGGGCGTTGCCCACTCGAGCCCGGTTCGATCTTGCGATCGGGCCCGGATTTGTCGATGTAGGCCCGGTTTTCGAGCGCGCTCCGGAATGGGGTCTGCTGGCGGCCTCCGGGGAAATCCGGCTCGATGAATTTGCTTTGACGCTGGACCGACTGGCCGTCGAGATCGATACCATCAGGGCGGAGCTGACCGGTGGCCTTCAACTGGAGCAACGGCCGGACGGGAGCTGGCTACCCAATTTGCAATTGGAAGGTCCGATCGCCGGTGACATCCAGCCTGAAACGGTCCTGGCTTACTGGCCGGTTGAACTGGCCGACGGCGGTCGTGAATGGGTCAGTGAGGGCATTCTGGGCGGGCGTTTCTACAATGCCCGGTTTTTCCTCGACCTGCCGGGCTCGGCGATCGAAGCCGGCGTGCTCGACAATGACCGGATGCAATTGAGCTTCGATTTCGAAGACGCGCATGTTCGGTACATCACCACGATGACGCCGGTGACAGCCGGGCGCGGCGCTGCTGTCCTGCACGGGAATTCATTTGAAGTAACCCTGGAGCACGGATGGGTCGGCGATATCGAGCTGACAGAGGCCTTCGTCGATCTGCCGCGTCTCAACCCGAAAGGCGCCATGGCGCGATATGGCGGGGTCGCGCGTGGAGCCGCGTCTGATCTTTTGGCCCTGATTGACGAGGATCCGCTCTTTCTGGTGTCCGACTATGGCCTCGACCCGGCCCTGGTCGGCGGTCAGGGCGAAATGCAATTCGAGATCCATCGCGCCATGCTGACCGAGGTTGAGCCGGAGGACATACCCTTCTTCATCAGTGGTCGGTTTCACGACGCCTCGCTGGACATCCCGGGAACCGGATACGCGCTGAGCGATGGCGATGTGGCGTTGGAGGCCAGCCAGGCCGGGCTGCAGGCAACGGGGACGGCGCGCCTGTTCGATGCCCCGGTAAGGATCGACTGGCGTGAAAGCTTTGGACTTCCCGATGATGCCCCGTCCACCCGCATCGGTCTGGAGACTGTCATCAGCGCACGGACACTCGACCGCTTCAACATGCCGGCTCGCCGCTTCCTCGATGGATCCATTCGTATTGCGGCCGAGGCAGTGTCTGACGGTCTCGATTTCCGGTCGGTGCAGATCGAGGCGGATCTGCTCGACGCGCTGGTGGAAATTCCCGGCGAGATCTGGGCCAAGGAGATAGGCGAGCCAGGCATGGCGGCGCTCAATCTCGTGGAGCGCGAGGACGGGGGCTTCGATCTGAACTCGATCAGCATGGACGCCGACGGCGCCCGGTTACAGGCCGCAGCCGGCTTGAGTGCGTCCGGCGCGCTCGAGGACATCGTGATCGACAGGTTGTTTGTGGAAGGCTTGTTTGACCTGGCGGGCGAAATATCGCCGTCTGCCGCTCCGGGTGATCCGTTGAGGGTGCAGCTGACCGGCCAATATGCCGATGTCAGCCGCTTCATCCCGCAGCTCACGTCCATGGGCGGAGAAGGCGGCATCACGCTGCCATTGTCGGTGCGGGCCGATATCGGCCGCTTGATCCTGTCCGAGCAGAGCGTTCTCGACCATTTCAATCTGATCTGGCACAGCGAGACAGCGGGCATTCGCGCCGTGTCGGTCTCGGGCAATGCGACCGACGGGCCCTTCCAGGCCTTTTTCGGCGCCAGCGAAGCCGGCGAGCAGCGAGATTTTCACATTGAAGCGCAGTCCCTGCAGCGCATCTCCGCCCTGATCGGGATCGAGGGATATGCGCTGGGCGGCCAGGTCTCGGTCCTCGGAAGCGCGCCGCCACTGGGTACGGATGGCCCCCTGACCGCGCGGGTCGAAATCCGGGACCTGACCCTTGTCCGGGTTCCGGTTCTGGCGCGGATACTGGCAGCAGGCTCCTTCCAGGGACTGGGCGCCCTGTTGAACGGCGAGGGTATCAGCTTTGACGCAGTCGACGCGGATATCGCCTATGAAGACGGCCTGCTCACCATTGGTGACGGGCGTGCCCAGGGCAGCGCTTTGGGTGTAACCGCCTCGGGTACCGTCGACTTCGCCGGCAGTCGTGCCGCCATCGACGGAAACCTGGCGCCCTCATACGTCATCAATTCGATGTTGGGCGGCCTGCCGGTGATTGGCGAGGTGCTCGTCTCCCGCCCGGGCGAAGGGGTGATCGGCATCACCTATTCGGTGGAAGGACCGTTCGACAGCCTGACCGTTTTCGCCAATCCGCTGTCGGCGTTGGCGCCGGGCGTGTTTCGGCGCATGTTTGAAGGGACAGCTGCAGAGCGCGCGGCCCGGGAACGCGCCAGCGACGTGCCGGACAACACCGATCCGTCGGTGACGCCAGCCGACCAGTCCGCGCCTCCCGAAGCGGAGCCCGTCGCTCCCCGGCCGGCAGACCCGGTGCCGGATGACAACGAGCGCGCGCCTGACAACAATTGATCAGACCGGCTTGGCGAGCGCGTGCCGCTTTTTTCCGATCGACAACTTGATTGTCCCGTTGACCACATCTGCGATGCTTGCCTTGGCGAAGGGATCGGTCAGGACCTGATCATTCACCTTCGCTGCCCCCGCCTTGATATGTCGACGCATCTCGCCATTGGAGGCGGCCAGCTCGGCGGCGACAAACAAGCTCATCAACGTGACCTCTCCGCCGTCAAGGCTCTCGAATTCGACCGTCGGAAGGGCCGACCCACTGCCGCCCTGAGCGAAGGTCTGACGCGCGGTGGCCTCTGCTGCACTGGCCGCTTGGGCGCCGTGCAGCAGGGTTGTCGCCTCATTGGCAAGGCGGATTTTGGCTTCATTGATCTCGGCGCCTTCCAGCGCTTCGAGCCGTGCGATTTCGTCCAGCGGGAGATCGGTGAACAGACGCATGAAACGCCCGACATCGGCATCTTCCGTGTTGCGCCAGAACTGCCAGTACTCGTAGGGGCTGCGCATGTCGGCATTGAGCCAGACCGCGCCCTCGGCGGTCTTGCCCATTTTTGCGCCCGACGAGGTGGTGATCAGCGGCGTGGTGAAGCCATAGACTTCCTTCTGGTCGACACGGCGACAAAGCTCGACGCCATTGATGATATTGCCCCACTGGTCGCCGCCACCCAGTTGCAGGGTGCAGCCGTAGCGCCGGTTGAGTTCCAGGAAGTCGACCGCTTGCAGAAGCATGTAGTTGAACTCGAGGAAGGTTAGCGGCTGTTCGCGGTCCAGGCGCAGCTTCACCGAGTCGAAGGTCATCATCCGGTTGATGGTGAAATGCGGTCCGAATTTGCGTAGGAATTCGATATAGCCAAACTCTGACAGCCACTCGTTATTGTTGACGAGTACGGCATCGGTCGGGCCGTCGCCGATCTGCACAAGCGGACGGAAGGCCTGCAGGATGCCGTCGATATTCGCATCGATGGCCTCGTCGGTAAGCATGGAGCGCGACTTGTCCTTGCCGGAAGGGTCGCCAATCTTGGTGGTTCCGCCACCCATCAGGATGATCGGCTTGTGACCGGCCTGCTGCATCCGGCGCAGCATCATGATCTGAACCAGCGATCCAACGTGCAGGCTCGTCGCCGTCGCGTCAAAGCCGATATAGCCCGTCACCACGCCATCCATTGCGGCCTGGTCGAGGCCTTCTATGTCGGTAGCCTGATTGAGGTAACCGCGTTCGACGAGATCGCGGACCAGCTGGGACTTGTAATCGCTCATGAAGATGTCTCCTGATAGGACGCTTCTAGGTCGACTGGCGCGCCGGGAAAAGAGGGGGCTTGCATGAAGCGGATCATAGGCTTGATGAGCGGAACCTCGCTCGACGGAATCGATGCCGCGTTGCTGGAGACCGATGGCAATGAGATCCGCCGCTTCGGTCCTGGGGAGACGCAGCCCTATTCCGACGATGATCGCGCTGTCCTTCAGGATGCGGTGGACCGGTCGCTGGCTTGGGCGTTTGTCGGCACTCCGCCCGATTTCGCCGCGGCCGAGCACGTGCTGACAGTGCGGCACAGCCTGGCGGTCCAGCGGGTTCTCGACGCCGCCGGATTGTCGGCGTCCGATATCGATCTTATCGCTTTTCACGGGCAGACCGTGCTGCACAGGGCGCCGTCCGGCGGTCGCAAGGGCCAGACCCTGCAAATCGGTGACGGCAGGGCGCTGGCCGGTGCGACCGGGATACCGGTGGTCCATGATTTTCGTTCGGCGGACATGGAGCTGGGCGGGCAGGGCGCCCCGCTGGCGACGCTCTATCATGAGGCTCTGGCCCGGCAATCCGGTCTGGACAGGCCGGTCGCGGTTCTCAATCTCGGGGGCGTGGCCAATGTCACCTGGCTCGGACCGGACACGGACCCGATCGCATTTGATACCGGTCCTGCAAACGGACTGCTTGATGCCTGGTGCCAGAAAATGATCGGCCGCCCCTATGACGAGGGCGGGCTGCTCGCGGCCAGCGGCGCCGTTGACGACGCCGCGCTTGATGCATTGATGGCCCATCCCTTTTTCGCGCTTTCGCCGCCAAAATCCCTGGATCGCTGGGATTTTTCCCTCGAGCCGGTGTCCGGCCTGTCAGCACGGGATGGTGCCGCGACTCTGACGAAGTTCACGGCGCAGACGGTTGCCGATGCCATTGCGGCTTTGGGACAGCCATCCCGTGTCCTGGTGACCGGCGGTGGGCGGCATAACCCGACGATGATGTCAGTCCTCGCGGACTGCCTTGGACGGCCCTTCGAGCCGGTAGACAACGTGGGTTGGCGCGGCGATTTGCTGGAGGCCGAAGCCTTTGCATGGCTGGCGGCCCGTGTGGTTGCCGGTTTGCCCACGAGCCTGCCATCCACCACCGGAGCCAGTCAGCCTGTGTCGGGCGGGGTTCTGTCCCGACCTGAGTGAATCCGGGAACCGTCACGAAAAAGCCCCGGCGTGATGGCCGGGGCTTTGGTCTTTCGTCCTGAAGCGCCGGTTCAGCGCTTGCCGGTAATCGTGCGCTCCGAGCGCTCTTTCTCGACCAGCGGCAGACGCCCTTCCAGATAGGTCTCGATATGCTTCTCCAGCACGTCGAGATGTTCGGAGAACAGGTGATTGGCGTCCGGCACGACCTCGGTCGTGATCTCGATACCCTTCTGGACGCGAACCTTCGACATCACCCGTTCGACATCGTCCGGAGGTACGATCTTGTCGGCCGATCCATGCACGATAATTCCCGATGCCGGGCAGGGTGCCAAGAAGGTGAAGTCATACATGTTGGTCGGTGGGGCCACCGAAATGAAGCCGGCGATCTCGGGACGGCGCATCAGCAATTGCATGCCGACCCAGGCACCGAAGGAGTGCCCGGCGACCCAGCAAAAGCGTGCACCTTGGTTATAGCCCTGCACCCAGTCGAGAACGGTCGCGGCATCGGAGAGCTCTCCAAGGCCCTGGTCGTAGCTGCCCTGTGATCGCCCGACCCCCCGAAAATTGAACCGCAGCGTGGCAAAACCGCGCTTGCGGAACACGTCGTACATCATGTCGACGGACGGGTTTTCCATATGCCCGCCGCCGAGCGGATGGGCATGCAGGATCAGGGCGATCGGTGCGGTAGGGTCTTCGCTCGGGCTGTAGCGCCCTTCAAGCCGGCCGGCCGGGCCGGGGATGATCACGTCAGGCATTCAATCTCGCCTTTTTGGGTCGTTGTGTCTGGGTCCCGTGAATATGCGGCATTTCGTCCGTTGCAAGTGCACAGATGTGCGCCCATATTCTTGACTAATTCACTCGGATATTGGACGTGCGTCACTCTTACAGAGATCGGCTCCCCCTCCGGAAAGGCGGGTCTTAGCATGATCAGCCCGCTGGA
Source organism: Maricaulis sp. (assembly GCF_034670125.1). Classification (GTDB taxonomy): domain Bacteria; phylum Pseudomonadota; class Alphaproteobacteria; order Caulobacterales; family Maricaulaceae; genus Maricaulis. The sequence goes on along the minus strand of NZ_JAXMOC010000002.1, from coordinate 435,065 downwards.
TGCGAGTGTTTAAGGAGGTAAACACATGAAGCTTAGCACAAAAGGCCGCTATGCCGTCATGGCCATGGCCGACCTGGCAGATGCCGCATCCACCGGTCCGGTGACCTTGGGTGACATTGCTTCGCGTCAGTCCATCTCGCTGTCCTACCTTGAACAATTGTTCGCCAAGCTTCGCCGGGCGGACATTGTGTCCTCGGTGAGGGGGCCGGGCGGAGGCTACAAGCTCAGCCGGTCTTCCGACCAAATCCGCATTTCGGATATCATTCTGGCTGTCGACGAACCCTTGCGCGCCACGCGGTGCTCGCAGGCGAAAGGTTGTCTGAGTGATGGCCGTCGGTGCATCACCCATGATTTGTGGGATGAGCTGGGTCGGCACATTTATCTCTATCTGTCGTCCGTGACCCTGGATGACGTCCTGGAACGACGCCTGTTCGGGTCCGCGAATGGCGCCACCGGGCGCCTCAAGCCGATGGGTACTGACGCGAACCAGGCGGCGGAATAACCCTCCATGCGCACCTATCTGGATCACAATGCGACCACGCCGGTCCGGCCGAGCGCGATTGCCGCCATGTCCAAGGTGATGGCCGAGGTCGGCAATCCGTCCTCGGTGCACGCCCATGGTCAGGCCGCGCTGTCCCGGGTCGAGACGGCCCGGCGCGCGGTCGGCAAGGTGCTTTGCGCGCGGGCTGAAGACATCATTTTTACATCCGGTGGAACCGAAGCGCTGAACCTGGCTTTGCACGCGGCGATCAGTGCCGGAGGCGTCGGCCGGATCGTCGTGACCGCGCTGGAGCATGAAGCGGTCGCTGCCACTGCGATCGCCAGCGGGCTCCCGGTTGAGACCTGGCCTGTCGATGCGAAGGGCGTCGCCAGGGTCGACTGGCTCGCAGAACGCCTGTCCCGCGTTTCACCGGAAGATGGCCGAACGCTTGTGGCGATGATGCTGGCGAGCAATGAGACCGGCACGATCCAGCCTGTCCGGGAGGCCGCGACGCTGGTGCGCGAAGCCGGCGGGTTGACGGTGGTCGACGCGATCCAGGCTGCCGGCAAGATTGAAGTCGATTTCGCAGAGCTGGGTTGCGACTATCTGGCGATCTCGGCCCACAAGTTCGGCGGCCCTCAAGGTGTCGGCGCCCTGTTGGCGGCCTGCGATGCGCCAATGGCGAGACACCATCACGGTGGTGGCCAGGAGAAGGGGCGTCGGGCCGGTACACTCAACGTGGCCGGTATTGTCGGGCTGGCCACGGCACTCGAGGAAGCTGTCACGGGGCTTGCGCGGTTTGCCGCCTTGGCTTTGGAGCGCGACCGGATGGCCGCCGCGATCCGTGCGGTGGCGCCCCAGATGATTGAAATCGGGGCAGACGCACCCCGCCTGCCCAATACGCTTGGCATGAGCCTGCCAGGTTGGCCCGGGTCGACCCAGGTCATGGCGGTCGATCTGGACGGTGTCTCGATCAGCGCCGGTTCGGCCTGCTCGTCCGGATCGTCAAAAGGGTCAAAGGTCGGAACAGCGCTCGGCCTGCCCGAAGCCGCGTCGCAGGGCTTTGTGCGTGTAAGCCTGGGTTGGAATTCAAAACCGGATGATGCAGACGCCTTCATCAAGGCGTGGACGGCAGCGTATGCGCGCGCCGAATTGCCATCAAAGCAGATGCCTGAAGAGGTGGTAGGATAACATGGCCGCAGTCAAGGAAACCATCGAAGACGTCCGCAAGCTGGAGGCCGACAAGTACAAGTACGGCTTCACCACGGACATCGAACAGGATCTCGCACCCAAGGGGCTGAACGAGGAGACCGTGCGTCTCATCTCGGCCAAGAAGGGTGAACCGGGCTGGATGCTGGATTGGCGTCTGGAGGCGCTCGAGCGCTTCAGGGCGATGAAGGAACCTGAGTGGGCCAAGGTCAACTATCCCAAGATCGACTATCAGGACATTCACTATTATGCCGAGCCCAAGGACGGCGCGAAGTATGACAGCATTGACGATGTCCCCGAGGAAATCCTCGCTGACTTCGCCAAGCTGGGGATTTCGCTGAAAGAGCAGGAAGTCCTGCTGGGTGTAAAGGGTTCGGAAAATCGTGTCGCGGTCGACGCGGTGTTTGACTCAGTGTCTGTCGTCACGACCTTCAAGGCGGAACTCGCCAAAGCGGGCGTGATCTTCTGCTCAATCTCCGAAGCCCTGCGCGAACACCCAGACCTGGTAAAAACGTACCTTGGTTCGGTCGTGCCCGCTTCGGACAATTTCTTTGCCACGCTCAACACCGCCGTCTTCTCGGACGGGTCCTTCGTCTATGTCCCGCCGGGCGTTCGCTGCCCGATGGAGCTGTCGACCTATTTCCGGATGAACGCGCAAGGCACCGGCCAGTTCGAGCGCACGCTGATCATCGCCGACAAGGGCGCTTACGTGTCCTATCTGGAAGGCTGTACGGCGCCGATGCGCGACGAAAACCAGCTCCACGCCGCCGTGGTTGAATTGGTTGCGCTGGACGATGCCGAGATCAAGTACTCCACCGTCCAGAACTGGTGGCCGGGCGATGAGAACGGCAAGGGCGGGGTCTATAACTTCGTCACCAAGCGCGGCGATTGTCGCGGCAAGAATTCGAAGATTTCCTGGACCCAGGTCGAGACGGGTTCGGCGATTACCTGGAAATACCCGTCTTGCATCCTGCGCGGTGAAAACTCGCGCGGTGAGTTCTACTCGATCGCGGTGACCAATGGTCATCAACAGGCCGATACCGGCACCAAGATGATCCATCTGGGCAAGGGCTCGACCAGTCGTATCATCTCCAAGGGCATATCGGCCGGCCGCTCCGACCAGACCTATCGCGGCCTGGTCTCGGTGCACGGCAAAGCCGAGGGTGCCCGCAATTTCACGCAGTGCGACAGCTTGCTGATCGGTGACCAGTGCGGCGCCCACACCGTGCCCTATGTCGAGTGCAAGACGCCCAAGGCCGTGCTCGAACACGAGGCGACAACGACCAAGCTGTCCGAAGACCAGCTCTTCTACGCCCGCCAGCGCGGGCTGGGCGAGGAGGCAGCGACGGCCCTGCTGGTCAATGGTTTCGTCCGGGAGGTCCTGCAGGAACTGCCGATGGAATTTGCGGTGGAAGCGCAAGCCCTGCTCAAGGTCAGCCTTGAGGGGAGTGTCGGGTGAAAATCAACCGACCGATCTTCGCGCGAAAGGCGGGTTATCGCATGTTCGGCTACAGAACGCCGCTTGTTTCGCGACCGTCGGGATTCCATGTCAGCTTCATGCCGGCCAATCACGAAGCATGGGGCCTCAGCGTCGCGATGGTGGCCGTTTTCGCGCTTCTGGCCTGGCTCCTGCCGGTGCTTGTGGGATCAACCTTCCAGCTTGGAACTAATGAAGTCTCGACGCGCTGGACGGTGATTGTGCTCGGTTTCCTGGCATTGCTGGCGGTCAGCTTTTTGTTCTCGGTCTCCGCCGACGAGTCGGAGGACAGGCCATGACGCGGACGCCTGTGACCCACATCAATGATGTGCCGCTGGAAAACCTGGCGCATGGCGAGACCTTTTCGGCCGACCTCGCGCGCCTTGGCCCATTGATCGGTCTGCAGCAGCTGGGCTGTTCGCTGGCCATCGTCCCGCCGGGCAAGACGGCGTTCCCCTATCACAATCACCACGCCATCGAGGAAGCCATCATCATCTTGGAAGGTGAGGGGACCTACCGTTTTGGCGAGACCCGCCATGCCGTGCGCGCCGGACATGTCCTGGCCGCGCCGACCGGCGGCCGGAATGTCGCGCACCAGCTGATCAATACCGGCACCGGAGATCTCAAATATATTTGCGTCTCCACGATGCAGCCGGTCGATGTGGTGGAATATCCGGACTCGAACAAGGTCGGCGCCGTGCGTTGGTCCGAGACTGATGGCGGCGAACCGGCCTTCCGGCACCGCGCCTATGCGGCCGAACCGGTGGACTACTGGGAGGGCGAAGGATGATGACCAGGATGAAGCACATGATGATGACGGGTGCGACCCTCACGGCGATAGCGCTGAGCGCGTCGGTGTCGGCCCAGGATTTCACCCATGCCGAAGACGGTATGCCCTGGTGTGACACGCTGGAAATCGGCTATGCCGGGACCGTCGACTGCGCCCTGATGCCTGGCGAAGTTCTGTTGAATTTCGTCTATGAAACGGGTGATTGGGAGTCGGTCCTGACCTTCACCCAGCATGATCCGCTGAGCGGCGAGATCCTCGATGCGTCCGATCCGATGACCATTGAAAGCGTGGTGTCGGCACCGGCCTTGCGCGATATCAACGCGGATGGCACGCCCGAGCTCTTCATCCCCTACATCACCGGTAATGTGAACACCTACTACTATGTCTGGCAGGCCGATGAGGACGGTGTCTACTACCCATCCGGCGAGCTCGGCGGTTTCGGTGTGGACGCCTTCGAACTCCGCAATGGCCTCGTGATCACGTTGACCCGCGAGAATGCGGCCACCTATCACGAAACAGCGCAGCTGCTTGATGCGGATGGATTCGTCCACATCTACGAGATGCGGATCGACGCCGCTGCCGGGCGCTGCACCATCACTGACGGTTCCGGGATTGTGGCGCGCGGGCTCGATGCCAGTGCCATCATCGCCGTATGCGAAGCTGAATACACGCAATAACCGGCCCGGCCGGTTCGACAGGATAATGAGAGAGACCATGCTGAGAATCCAAGACCTCCAGTGCCAAGTCGAAACCCAGGACGGCGAGGAAAAGTCGATCCTGAAAGGGCTGTCGCTCGAAGTGCCGGCTGGCGAGGTCCACGCGATCATGGGGCCGAACGGCTCTGGCAAGTCGACCCTGTCCTATGTGCTGACCGGCCGCGATGGCTATGAGGTCACCGGCGGCGAGATGCGCTTTTCTGGCGAGGACCTCGCTGACTTGGCCCCGGAAGAGCGCGCTGCCCTGGGTCTCTATCTCTCCTTCCAGTACCCCGTTGAAATCCCCGGTGTTCCGACCATCACCTTTCTCAAGGAAGCCCTCAATGCCCAGCGCATCACGCGCGGTGAAGAGGAGGTCTCGGCACCGGAGTTCATGAAGTTGATTCGCGAGAAGGCCAAGCAGCTCAACGTCTCCATGGACATGCTCAAGCGGGCCGTGAATGTCGGCTTTTCCGGCGGTGAGAAGAAGCGGATGGAAATCCTCCAGGCGCTGGTGCTGGAGCCCAGATTCCTGATCCTCGACGAAACCGATAGTGGCCTTGATATCGACGCGCTGAAGGTTGTGTCGGACGGCGTCAACGCCCTGCGCTCGCCTGAGCGCGGCATGCTGGTGATCACCCACTATCAGCGCCTGCTCGACCACATCACGCCGGACGTGGTCCACGTCATGGCCAATGGCCGTATCGTCAAGTCGGGTGGCCCGGAACTGGCGCGTGAGCTCGAGGCCGAAGGCTATGACAAGTATCTCGGCGAGGCGGCCTGAGGCATGACCGTAACGCTGACCCATACACCGGCCGAACTGGCCCTGATCGACGCACTCGACGGTGCGACCGGCTGGCGCGCGCAATTGCGCGAGGCGACACAGCGGGACGGCTTGCCGACGCGCCGCAATGAGCTTTGGAAATGGTCTGATCTGCGCCGCGCCGCCAATGATGTCAGCGGTGCCGGACGGATCGATGTAACGGGCCTGAACGGGCGGGTCACGCTTCAGGACGGCGACCGACTGGAGCTGGTCATCTCGGCCTCGGCAGGGGCCAGTGCGGCAGACGCATCACTGATTGTTCCGGCGGGCGCGTCCGTGTTGCTGGTTGAAACGCTGAAGGGGGGCGCCGGTTCCCTGGGCAACTGGCATGTGTCCATTCGTGTTGAAGCCGGGGCCCGCCTTGATCGCATTGTGCTCACCGAACATGACGCAGATGCGGTCTTTGTCGGATCGGCCGAAATCGAGCTGGCGGAGGGAGCGACACTCAACCAGACCATGGTTGATACCGGTGCACGTCTCTCGCGCAATGAGACCCATGTGACGCATCCAGGCCAGGGCGCCAGCATTGACATGGGCGGTGCCTATATCCTGGCCGCCGGACGCCATGCCGACACAACCAATCTGGTCCACCACACAGGGCCGGGCGGCGTGACCAGGCAGCTGGTGAAGGGAGCGGTGGCCTCAGGTGGACACGGCGTGTTCCAGGGCAAGTTCGTCGTCGACCGAGCGGCGCAGCAGACCGATGCGCGGATGACGCACCGGGCGCTGATGCTGGGCGAGAAAGCCGAGATCGATGCCAAGCCGGAGTTGGAGATCTACGCCGACGACGTCCAGTGTGCCCATGGCAATGCGTTGGGTACGTTGGATGAAACGGCGCTTTTCTACATGCGCCAGCGGGGCTTGCCGGAAGCCAAGGCCCGCGCGCTTCTGATTGAAAGCTATCTGGCCGAACCGCTGGACCGGGTCCGGGACGAAGCCCTGCGAGAGACGCTCAAGGCCAGCCTGCGCGCGCGCCTGGGAGCACTGACATGACCGCACAATCGACCATCAAGGCGCCGCTGAACATCGACGCAATTCGCGCCGAGTTTCCGATTCTGCAGCGCGAAATCAACGGCTATCCGCTTTGTTACCTCGACAATGCGGCCTCGGCCCAGAAACCGGAATTCGTGATTGAGAGCGTCGCCGGTGTCTATCGTGCTTCCTACGCCAATGTGCATCGCGGGCTCCATACCCTGGCCAATGAGACCACTGAGGAATTCGAGAAATCACGCGAGGATGTACGCCGTTTTCTCAATGCCGAGCGAACCGAGGAAATCGTCTTCACCCGCGGGTCGACCGAAGCGATCAATCTCGTGGCCCACAGTTTCGGCCAGATGCTGGGCGAGGGAGACGAGATCATCATCTCCCAGATGGAGCACCACTCCAATATCGTTCCCTGGCGGCTTCTGGCTGATTCCCGGGGCTTGAACTTGCGGTGGGCGCCCGTGACCGACACCGGCGAGTTGGATTATCCACAGCTGGCAGCCATGGTGAACGAGAACACGAAGCTGATCGCGATCACGCATATGTCGAATGTCCTGGGTACGGTGAATGACGCGGCCCGGATCGTCGAGATCGGCAAGTCCCGCGGCATCCCGGTCCTGCTCGACGGTTCCCAATCGGCGGTTCACCTGCCGGTCGATGTCCGTGCGCTTGATTGTGATTTCTTCGTCTTCACCGGACACAAACTCTACGGCCCGTCCGGCATCGGCGCGCTTTATGCCAAGGGCGACTGGCTCGACCGGCTCCCACCCTATATGGGCGGCGGTGAGATGATCGCCGATGTGTTCGAGGACCGGGTGACCTTTGCGGATGTCCCGCACAAATTCGAAGCCGGTACGCCGGCCATCGCCGATGCCATCGGTCTGGGCGCTGCAATCCGCTGGCTGGAACGTCATGACCGGATCGCGATTCTCGAGCACGAACGTATGCTGTTGGATCGGGCCATGCAGGGCATCGCCGACATGGACGGTGTGAGGGTGGTCGGCACGGCCCAGGACAAGGGCGCCATCATTTCATTCACGCTCGACGGCGCCCATCCCCATGATGTGGCGCAGATCCTCGACAAGTACGGTGTGGCCGTGCGGGCCGGGCATCATTGTGCCCAGCCGCTCATGCGGCGCATGGGTGTCAGTTCCACGGCGCGAGCCAGTTTCGCTATCTACAACACAATCGAAGAGGCTGATGCGTTTGTCGACGCATTGAAAAAGGCCCGCGACTTCCTCATCTAGGTAAAACCATGACCGAACAAACCTCCCGTGACGTGATCGACCTGTCGACGCCCGCTGATGCCCTCGGGGCCAGCCCCGCCAACCCTGCGGACGGAACGGGTGCGATTCCTGCTGACGAGCTCGCGCGGATCACCGACGCTGTCGTGGAGGCGTTGAAGTCAGTGTATGATCCGGAGATTCCGGTCGACATCTATGAGCTGGGTTTGATCTACAAGGTCGACCTGGAAGATGACCGGACCCTCAAGGTGCAAATGTCCTTGACCGCACCGGGCTGCCCGGTAGCCGGCGAGATGCCGGGCTGGGTCCAGGAAGCGGTCGAGAAGGTCGACGGCGTCGACAGGGCGCTGGTTGATTTGACGTTCGAGCCTCCCTGGACGCCGGACCGGATGTCGGATGAAGCGCGTCTCGCGCTCAACATGTTTTAGGAGGCCGACTTGGCTGTTCGTGAACGTCCCAAGGCTGTGAGCCTGACTGAAGCTGCGGCTGCCCGGGTCAAGGACCTGATGGCCCAGCGCGGTGCTGGTTTCTTGCGCGTCGGTGTCAAGAATGGTGGCTGCGCGGGCATGGAATACGAGATGGCCTATGTCGAGGCTCCGGAACCGCTTGACGAGCGCGTCGAGGACCAGGGCGTCGAGATCGTGCTCGAGTCCAAAGCACTTCTGTTCCTGCTGGGAACACAGATTGATTATGAGATTTCGCCGCTGCATGCGAAATTCGTGTTCAACAACCCCAACCAGACCGACGCGTGTGGCTGTGGGGAAAGCGTGACGATCGTTCCTGTCAAGGAGGTCTGACCAACCATGAAGCTCATCATCTCAACCACTTCTCCCTATTCCAGAAAATGCCGGGTGATGGTCCGTGAGCTTGGATTGGGAGACCGGATCGAGGAATGGGAGTCCCATCCGTTCGACGATGATCCCGAGCTCTTGCGGGCCAATCCGCTGGGCCGTGTACCTTGCCTTGTTCTCGATGACGGTCAGGCTTTCACCGAAAGTGCGCTGATTGCAGATTATCTCGTCGAGCAGGCAGATCAGTCCTGGCCGCAGGACTGGAATGACCGACGACTTGAGGCGTTGGGAAATGGGCTGCTTGACCTGACAGTGGCCCGCCGCGTCGAGATGGTGCGGGATGAAGGCCTCCAGTCGGCCTATTGGATAGGGCGCCGCGAGCGCGGGATCATGCGCGCGATTGATGAACTGGAGACCGCCGTTGGTGGGCTGGAAAGCGTCCTGGCCCAGGGACCGCTCACCATGGCGGTGGCTCTGGCCTATATGGATTTCCGGTACCCGGAGAGCGATTGGCGTGCAGGGCGCCCGCAATTGGCGGCACTGCTGGACGCGTGGCAACAGCGGGTGAGCTTCCAATCGACGCGACCACCGTCGGACACCTGACATGAAAAAGGCCGCCCCTTTGGAGTGGCCGGATTTCTGGCGATTGGCACTTGCGGTCAGGCCGCGCTGCGAGATCTTTCGCGGCTGCCATCAGTCGTGGTCCGATTGCGGCCCTCGGTTTTCGACCGATAAAGGTTGGTATCGGACCGTTCGATCAACTCCTCGATCGACTCGCCTTCGTGGTAGTTCGCGATGCCCAATGAGACCGTGATATTGCCGAGGTCTTCATTGGTTGATTTACGAAGCAGTTTCTTTGATTCGACGGTTTTGCGGATTTTCTCGGCCACCTGCTCAGCCACGTCGGGCGTCGTGTTCGGCATCACGATCCCGAACTCTTCACCGCCATAGCGGGCGACAAGATGGGACTCGCCGGCATGCCGGGTGAGGCAGCCTGCCACGAACCGGATGATCTGGTCGCCGGTCTGGTGACCCCAAGTGTCATTGAAGCGCTTGAAGAAGTCGATGTCGCAGAGAATCAGGCTCAGCGGCTCTTTCTTGGTATCGGCGTCACGGCGGGCACGGCGCAGGGACTCATCGAAGCGTTTCCGGTTGGCGATGCCGGTGAGGGCATCGGTCATGGCTTCTTCGCGAACCTTTTCCAGATGTGACCGCAACTGGGTGACTTCATTGGACGTCGCCTGCAGCCGGTCTTCCAGCGCCTGGCTGCGACGTTGCATGCGGGCCGTAGCCGAGACGAGGCTTTCCACCAGCTTTTTCATGCCCGGGGCGTCCGGCGTCGCGGTCAGCTCGTGGCTCGCGCCCTCCAGGGCCGCGCCGTAAGCGGCGGTGTCGCGCTCGGCAGCTTCGAGGGATTCCTTGACGACGCCGAGTTCGCGGCACATGACGCCGCCGCTTTCGAGGACGGCGTCCTGGATGGCTTTCCACTGAAAATACTGTTCGAACAGGTCATTATTGACGGATTCCGAAAAGTTTCCGCCGGCCTCGATATGACTCTTGAGCGATTCGCAGAGTTCCGGATTGGTGTCGCTCGCGAAGCAGATCCAGACGGAATAGTTTTCCGGGGTCGGCGCTATGCCGAATTGATCCATGAGATCCAGCGCTTTGAGCGCGAACTCACGTCCTTCTTTGCCAAGCAGTCGACCGTTCACCAGAAAGTCCTTTCCTGCGGAGGCGAATGGCTTCGCCCTGCGGTTAATCCTGAAACTAACCAGCAAACGGAAAGAAGAGGTAAAAATCACTCATGCCATATGAGTCGAAACTGAAGTCGGCCCCAACAAGGGCTGCGACCGACTGCCGGCGTTTCTATCGATCGGCGTTCATGAAACCGGGAACATGATCCCCAAATCCGACAACCGAGCGATCATTGCCTTGACCGCGATCGCGCTTGGAACCAGAGCGTCGGTTCGATTGCCGCGACTTTTCATCGCCCGTATCACGACCTGAATCCGGCGCCTTGGACCGACTGACGGCCCGGGTTTCACCGGCGGTGACCGGCTGGGACCGCGCAGGTTTCGGCTCCGCCTCCGGTTCTGGTGTATCGTTTGCGCTTGCGTCCGCAGCAATGTCGGTCTCGGGATCGGCTGTTTTGCGAGGTGCCTTGGGCTTTCTCGAGCGCGAACGGGCGGGGCGAGGCTTGGTGGAGGCTTCATCAGCCTCGGTACGTGCCGGGTTGCTGGCTTCGCCTGCCGCGCCGGTGCTGCCGTCCATCACCAGTTCGGGAATGTCTTCCTTGATCAGTTTCAGGACCGCGGCCAGCGACTTTTCATCGCCAGGCGCGAAGATTGTGACCGATTCCCCGGACTTGCCGGCGCGACCGGTTCGACCGATCCGGTGCACATAATCATCGGCGTGATGCGGCATGTCATAGTTGAAGACATGGCTGACATCGGGAATGTCGAGACCACGGGCGGCCACATCGCTGGCCACCAGGAAACGCAGCGTGCCGGCCTTGAAGTCAGCGAGTGTCGCGGTCCGGGCTGACTGATCGAGATCGCCATGAATGGGCGCTGCGGAGAAGCCGTGGCGCTGAAGCGACCGCGCCACAACGTCGACATCGCGCTTGCGGTTGGAAAAGATGATGCCGTTCTTCACGCCATCCCGCGACATCGCCTGGCGCAGTGCCAGACGCTTGGACTTCGCCGAGTTGTCAGTCAGCCGGATCATCAGCTGATTGATATTGGCGCCCGTCTGGGCCGGGCGAGACGTCTCCACGCGCACCGGGTCGCGCAGGAAACGATCAACAAGGCTTTGGATTTCTTTTGGCATTGTGGCCGAGAAGAACAGTGTCTGGCGGCGCGGCGGTGGCGGGATCAGCGAGAAGATTTTCTCGAGGTCCGGGATGAACCCCATGTCGAGCATGCGGTCGGCTTCATCGACCACCAGCATCTGGACGCCATTCATCAGCAGTTTGCCCCGACCAAAATGGTCGAGCAGGCGGCCCGGGGTTGCGATCAGCACGTCAGCGCCCCGGTTGAGAATTTCTTCCTGTGGGCCAAAGGCGACACCACCGATAAGGAGCGCCATCGAAAGCTTCTGGCCTTTGGAATAGGTCTCGAAATTCTCGGCGCACTGTGCTGCCAATTCACGTGTCGGCGCGATGATGAGGGAGCGCGGCATGCGGGCTTTCGCACGGCCACGCGACAGGCGCTCGATCAGCGGCAGCGTGAAGGAAGCCGTCTTGCCGGTACCAGTCTGCGCAATGCCAAGCACATCTTTCCCGGCAAGTGCCGGCGGGATGGCACCGGCCTGGATCGGAGTCGGTTCGCTATAGCCGGCTTGGGTAATGGCTTCGAGTAGTTTTGGGCTCAGACCCAGATCTGCGAACGTCATGGCATCCTTTGGCTTGACCTGAAATCAGGACGGCCGCGCCGTAGGGGCGCGGCCGCTTGGTGAGCGCAAAATACGGTGGCCCGGCTGCAAGTCAACGCAACAAGGCTGAACCGCTAACGCCGATACGCGAATGGCGTCTCGTCCGTGATATTGATGTAACGGTCGCGCAGGCGCGATTGCCGTGAATCCATGGCCGTCAACTCGCCATCGATCAGAACCGCGACAGGTGAACTCATCACCTCCAGCGGGTCCCCGTCCCAAACAACGACATCGCCGGCATAGCCGGTCGCCAGCGCACCGTAGCGCTCGCCGACGCCATAGATCTCGGCCGGTGTCAGGGTGATGGACCGGAAGGCCTGATCCCAGGCAACCCCATTGGCCACGGCATTGCCGGCGTGTTGGGCGATCAGGCGGGCGTTGTAATACCCGTCCGAGGTTTGCGTGGTGTAAGCGACCGTCACGCCCGCTGCATGGAGACGTTGGGCTCCATCCAGCGTCGCGGCGACCTCGTCAAACGAGGCCGGCAGGTTGCGAAGCGGATCCAGCAAGACCGGAATACCCGCCGCGGCCAGCTCGTCGGCAACCATCCAGGCTTCGGCACCGCCCTCAATGATGATCTGGACCGGCGCATTGTCAGCCTGGAAGCGGATCGCCCGGCGCAGGTCTGCCGCGCGATCGATATTAAGGACCAGAGGGACGCGACCGCGGACCACCGGCAACAAGGCCTGGGCGTCATAGCGATTGAGTGCGTCGCCCTCGTGATCGGCCGAGAAACGGCCTGGATAGCCGCGGGCATCGTTGAAGGCGGCCTCCAAAAAGGCCCAAGCAGCGGGTCTCGACCCGCCAGCAGTGGATGCGCCGGATTGGCTCAGGTCGGCAAACACGAAACTGTTGCTCTGGAACAGCGAGTCGCCTTCGCCGCCTGTTTCCACCAGCGCGCCCTGGCCGGCAAAAATATTGTGGCCGGTTGTCGGGTAGATGGCGGCTCGGGTCACACCTCGCATGCGGGTGGCCGCGATATGCGTTCCGCCCGGATTGAATCCGTCGCTGACATCCAGCGCGACCGAATACGGCGAATCGTTGGCGCCGGAATCCGTCGTCGAGCCCTCCAAGGCCACCTCGGTGAGGCCGATCTGTGTAAAGGGCGCGAACAGGCCGGGCGTGATCCACCCGCCATTGGCGTCGATGATGTCTGTGCCGTCAGGTATGCTGACCTCGGCACCGACCGCGACGATGTTGCCATCGCGGACCAGGACGGTGCCGTCGGCAATGACGCCTTGTTCGGTGTTGGTGACCACGCGGCCATTTGTGACCGCATAGGACTGCGCCAGGCCGGGCGCTGCGCTGGCAAGCGCCAGGGCGAGGGCTGGAAGGATGGTTCTCATCATTGGTCTCCTTCACCCGGCTGGCCGAGCATGAAGTCGCGTACCGGCTGGTCGTCTTCGTCGCGGCGGTCAAAGCTCAGGGCTCCGTCGATCCAGACTAGGTCCGCACGTGTGTAAGTTGAATAGGGATTGCCCGACCAAAGCACGACATCGGCGCGCAAACCGGCCTGCAGGCTGCCGGTCTGATCGGCAATGCCGAGTGCTTCGGCTGGATTGGAAGACAGCCAGCGCCAGGCTTCGCCGTCGGAGATGTCCAGACCGGCCCGGCGACCATCGCCCAAGGCCTTGGCCACTTCCTGGTTGAGCCGCTGGATGCCCATGTCGCTGTCCGAATGGATCATGGCGCAGGCGCCATTGGCATGCGTCATGGCCAGGTTCTCACGGATGGCGTCATAAGCCTCCATCTTGAATCCGCCCCAATCAGCCCAGACTGCGGCACAGGTGCCGTTCTCGGCCAGAAGGTCAGGAATCTTATAGGCTTCCACAGCGTGGTGGAAAGTCGTTACCTGATAGCCAAACTCTTGGGAGAGATCGATGATCTGGGCCATCTGGTCGGCCCTGTAGCAATGCATCTGGATCAGGATCTCGCCGTCGAGGACACCCATCAGGGTTTCCAGCTCAAGATCGCGTGTCGGTGCCGAGGCGTCGTCACCGGCTTCAGCGGCGTCCCAGTATTCCTGCCAGCTGTCGCGATATTCCGACGCCCGGATCCAGGCGGTCCGGTAGCCCGCCATGTTGCCCATGTCAGTCGCCGGCGACTGGCCCCGATTGCCGTAGACCCGGGACGGGTTTTCGCCACAGGCCATCTTGAGCGTGTAGGGGGCCTCCGGGAACTTCATTTCCTGGACTGTGCGGGCAGACACATTGCGCAAGGTCACACCGCGACCGCCAAAAAGATTGGCGGAACCGGGTAGCACATGCAGCGTAGTGACGCCGCCGGCCAGGGCTGCCTCGAACCCGGGATCCTGGGGCCAGACGCTGTGCTCGACCCAAACTTCGGAGGTCACTGGCTGGGTCGCCTCATTGCCGTCGCTGTGGGCGCTGACGCCGGGCGAGGGGTAGGCGCCCAAATGGGAATGGATGTCGACTACACCCGGGGTTACATAGCGTCCCGTGGCGTCCACCACGGTCGCGCCTTCCGGTGCCTCGAGGCCGGTCCCGACCGCAACAATGCGGCCATTCTCGATCAGGACATCGCCGCCTTCAATCTCACCGCCCAAGCCATCAAAAATCGTTCCTCCCTGGATGAGGGTGACGCCGCTGGGTCGCGGTGAGTAGGTTGATGGATATGGATCGAGACTGTGCCGAACGATATCGGATTGTGATGATGCAGCTTCGGTACCATCGCTTTCGGTACCCGAGCTGCACGCCGCCAGACCCAGGGCAGCTGTCGCCGCCAAGGTTGGCATCCATGCCTTGAAAGTCATTGGTATTCCCCACTTTGTGTCCGGCGTGACCAGCCGGAAGAGATGAGTGATTGAACGCTTTCCGGACCGGGTCGTCAAACCCTGATCGGTCAGTTTTCGCCCCGGTCCTGACGCCAGGCCGGAGCGGAGCCCGAATGGCCGCGAACGGCCAGCTGGCGGCCTATTCCTCTTCGTAGTCGCCAAAGGGGCGGTCGATCAGGCCGCCGAAAAAGATCGCATTCATGAACGCCCGCTCGGTGCCGCGGAAGGTTGCGCGGAAGGTCGGGTTGTCGGCGAACATGACGACAGTCCCGCGGCCATGCCGCTGGGCGATGATCGCCGGCGTTCCTGCGATTTCGTCCTGTCGTCGTTGTGACGCGTAGCCGGACAGCAATGGCGTGTTGGTATACTCCGCGACGACCGCAAACGGATTGTCCTCGGGCCGCTGCAGGGTGAAGCTGGTATTGCGGTGAACCGGAAGGTTGCGGTCGCCATAGCCAAAGCCGATCGGATTGGACGGATCGAGGTCGGTCTGGAAGATGGCCCCCCCAATGACATGCTCCGCATCGTCCACGCCCATATCGGCATAGTCACGACGCTCGGTGGTGGCGTCCGCATCGTCTTCCGCGTCGTCTTCGGCCGCTTCCATTCCCAGGAAGGCCGACTGCGCCATCCGGGATGCCTGGCGCATGGTGACCAGGATGCCGCCGTCTTCGCGGATCCACTGGTTCACCCGTTCGGTCGTGCGGGATGACAGGCTGGTATTGCCGCCGCCGACGATGACCAGATGGGTGTAACGTGACCAGTCCATACCGCCCAGCTCATCCTTGCGCCGCAGGGTGACGGGGATATGCATGCGGTGATCGAGCTGGTGCCAGACCTCGCCCGCGTCATAGCTGGTCAGTCCATCGTCGAACAGGACCAGGACTTCCGGGCGTCGGACGGCCCGGAAGCCGTTCCCGTCACCCAGATCCGGTGTTCCCGCCGCAGTTGACCCCGACGTCACCGAAGAAACGGCGACCCCGTCTTCACGGGCGATGGTCTCGATCAGCTGGTGGATGGTGTCATTGTCTGTGTCCTGTCCGATCAGCGGTACGAACACGGCGCCCGGCCCGAACGGGGTTGAGCCCGTGTGGGTTGCGATGGTGGCCGGCTCTGTTGCGACCCGGACGCGGATGTCGGCGTCCAGCAGGCGATACAGGGCGCGGGGAGCGTAATAGTCGGACCAACGCAGCACATAGCCGTAGTTCGACCGCGGCGGAGCGGCTACGGCCAGTGCCGCAGGCCCGGTTTCTGCCCCGACAAGGTCGGCTGACCAATTTCGGCCCAGCGCGGAATAGTCGAGGTCAAAGGCAAGCGGAAGGGTCCAGCCCGACACGTCGTAGAAGACGTTTTCCTCAAATGTCGTAACCCGGTCGAACACCGACCGGATCATTGTGTACTGCGGTTGGGCCAGGGAAACGACGAAGCTCTCGCCGGCGGCATAGGTGCGTCCATTGCTGCGGACATCGCGGGCGAGGCGATTGACGCGAATATCGTGACGATTGAGCAGGTCAATGAACATGTTGGCCCGGGCCGGATCGCCCTCGGCGGTGAACACAAAGCCGCGGTCACGATCCCGGCCGGCCGCCTCCATGGAACTGGTGAAGAAATCGCGCTGATAGGCAGCAATCTGGTCGCGAGCGGCCAAGCCACCGGCAATGGTGGTCAGTGAGGTTCGGAAATGGGTGCGAACATTGTCCGCGTGGCTGACAAGCCCGCGTTCCGATTCGATCAGGCCGCCGCGCGCCGCGCCGATTTCGAACAGGATGCCGAGTGACCCGTTGACCTGCGGATAGGTCGAACCCTTGCCGACATAGAAATTGTCAAAACCTTCCTCCGAGGTGTAGAGCCGCGCTTCGCTGTCCAGAAAACTGATGTGGTGGCGAGCGATCCCGAGGGTCAGTTCGCGGGCCTGCTCGGGAATGAGCGGATTACGACGCAGGGGCTCGCCAGGGTGGAAGTAGAACGTGCTTTCAGTCCCCATCTCATGGAAATCGGCTGACACCTGGGGCTTCCATTCGTGCCATTGCTCAAGCCACGCGCGGGATTCCGGTTGGGTCTGGAGCAACCATTGCCGGTTGAGGTCGAACCAGTAGTGATTGGTTCGGGCGGCGGTCCACAAATTGTGCTGCTCATGGTCCGGGTCGGTGGTGCGGACATCGCCGCCGAATGTCTCGACATGGTTGACGCGGCGCGAGTGCCCGTCCGGATTGAAGATTGCAGTAATCAGGATGACGCTATTGTCCAGCGTCGCCTCGATTTCCTCACCCTGTGCGGCGGCCAGGTGGTAGAGCGTCGGGATCGACGCATCCATACCCGCCGACTCGGCGCCGTGGACCCCGTAGTTCAACCAGACTATTGCCGGTCCATCCGTCGCCGCCGCGCCGGGTTCGAGCGAGGCGAGGTGGGCGGCGCGGATATCATCGATGCGCGCATGGTTTTCGGGCGAGGTAACGACAAAAAACAGGATCGGCCGACGTTCGTGCGTATAGCCGATGGTTTCGACCGAGATGCGGTCTGATCCATTTGCGATTTCCGAGAGGTAGGTGACCAGCTGGTCGTGACGGACCGGCCGGTCGCCAAGGCCCCAGCCAATCGAATCCTCCGGTGCGGCAACCCCGGGATCATAGGCGACACCCTCAACCTGGAAAAACTCGATCGGTTCGGCGTTGGCGGGGCCGACCAGTCCGGTCGCGGCCATGGCCAAAAGCGCGCAGCCAGCCAGTCCTGAACGAATAGAGCGTCGCATCATCATCGGATCCCCTCGTGATTCTGATCATCATCTCAGGACAGGGAGGCTAGCGTTATGATGGAACTTGTCCACTCACCGGACAGTCAGAAAACGAAACAGAGGTGGCCGGGCTGCGCGGTCCTACAGGTCGAGGTCTTCCGTCACGAAGGTGGCATTGTCCTGGATGAACTTGAAACGCGCCTCCGGCTTTTTTCCCATCAGCGTTTCGACCAGTGCCTCAAGGGTGGGCATGTCGTTCTCGTCGATGACCACACGCGCGAGAGTCCGGACCGCCGGATCCATGGTGGTTTGTTTGAGTTGGGACGGGGTCATTTCGCCCAGGCCCTTGAAGCGTCCGACTTCGATCTTGCTGTTGGCCTTGAATTCATCCCGGATCAACTGCTCACGATGGGCATCATCGCGCGCATAGAGCGTGCGACTGCCCTGGGTCAGCCGGTAGAGCGGCGGCTGGGCCAGGAAAAGCCGTCCGGAATGGATGAGCTCCGGCATGGAACGATAGAAGAAGGTAATCAGCAGGGCCGCGATATGCGCACCGTCAACATCGGCATCCGTCATGATGACAACGCGTTCGTAGCGCAGGTCTTCCAGTTTGAACTTGCTGCCTGTCAGACACCCCAGTGCCAGCAGGAGATCGCTGATTTCCTGGTTGGCCGAAATCTTGTCGGCAGTGGCGGAGGCCACGTTCAGGATTTTGCCGCGCAAGGGCAGGATTGCCTGGGTCTGGCGCGACCGGGCCTGTTTGGCAGAGCCGCCAGCCGAGTCCCCCTCGACCAGGAAAAGTTCGGTACCATCGGCATCCGCCCGAGAGCAGTCGGCGAGTTTTCCCGGCAGGCGAAGGCGCCGTGACGCGGTCTGCCGCTTGACGTTCTTTTCCTTGCGGCGACGCATGCGGTCGTCGGCGCGCTCGATGGCGAACTCGACCAGCTTGGCGGCCTCCTTGGGCGAGCCGGCAAGCCAATGGTCAAATTGGTCGCGAACCGCCGTCTCAACGAGTTTGGTTGCTTCCGGGGTCGCGAGGCGTTCTTTCGTCTGACCCTGGAATTCAGGGTCGCCAATGAAGACCGAAACCAGGGCACCAGCACCACCCAGCACGTCTTCCGCCGTGATCTGGCTCGCCTTTTTGGCATGGGTATGCTCGGCGTAGGCACGCAAGCCCTTGGACAGGGCGGCCCGCAGACCCTGCTCGTGCGTTCCGCCCTGCGGGGTCGGAACCGTGTTGCAATATGACTGGCAAAAGCCGTCAGCGTCGCCGCCATAACCATTGGCGGACCAGGTGATCGCCCATTCCACGCCACCGGCGCCGTCCTCACGTTCGACGCGGCCGCTGAAGGTTTCGGTCGTCACCAGGGCCCGCTTGTCGGCCAGCTCGGCCATGCGGTCAGCGAGTCCGCCCGGGAAACACAGAATGTCATCCGCCGGTGTATCGGTGCCCTCAACCAGGCTGGGGGCACAGCGCCATTGGATCTTCACACCGCGACGCAGGAACGCCTTTGACCGCGCCATGGCGTAGATGCGCGCGGGCTTGACCGACATCCGGTCGCCGAAAATCTGGGTGTCAGGCAAGAACCGGATCTTGGTGCCGCGCCGGTTTGGAGCGGGGCCGACCTTGACCAATGGTCCCTGCGGCAGGCCGCGTGAATAGGATTGGGTCCACAAGGTCTTTTCGCGAGCGACCTCAACGTCGAGCACTTCGGACAAGGCATTGACCACTGAAATGCCCACACCGTGCAGTCCGCCGGACGTCTTGTAGGCACTATCGGAAAACTTGCCGCCGGCATGAAGGATGGTCAGAACAACCTCGAGCGCGGACTTGTCGGGGTATTTGGGGTGGGGATCGACGGGAATTCCGCGGCCATTGTCGGTGACGGTAATATAGCCGTCCTCGTCGACGGCAACCTCGATCCGATCCGCCCAACCGGCGACCGCCTCATCCATCGAGTTGTCGAGGATTTCCGCAAACAGGTGATGATAGGCGCGCTCGTCCGTTCCGCCGATATACATGCCGGGGCGGCGTCGGACCGCTTCCAGCCCTTCAAGAACCTCAATATGAGCCGCGGAATAACCGGGAGCCGGCGCCTTGGAAGGCGTCGGCGCCGGTGCGCCTGAAAACAGGTCGGAATCGGAGTTCTGGTTCGACATGTATCCACTTTGCACGAGTCGGCGGTCAGGGGTGAAGTCTACGCAGGGTTTGCCGTGTGATCAGCTTGTCAGTGCAGCCTCGGGCGGTCCTGCAGGTGATGTTCCACAGGAAAATGCCCCGGCAGCGCGGCTGCCGGGGCATTTGTATCCGTGGCGACCGAAATCGGGTCTAGAACACCATCCGCATCACGAGGCGGGCCGTATGGCGGATGAAGTCTTCCCGCACATCCGCATCGTAATCGAAGGAGAAGGTCGAGTAACCGGAGCCGGCTGCGACACCGAAACCGAATATGGCGCCTGTTCCCGGCATCGACTGGGACCGCAAGGTGAAGGTGTCGTCAAAGTCTGCGAAGCTGGCCGCTGTCTCCGCTTCCCCACCGCCGAATTCATTGCGGAAGCCGACGCGAACGCTTGGCGACCACCAGCTGTTGGTGTTCTCGAAGCGGGCTCCCAGGGTCAACAGACCGGTTCCCGAGAAGCTCGAAGACTCGCGGTCGCCGACGGTCAGGTCGACCCCGACGCCGCCGCCGGTTTCGGTGTAGCCGCTTTCGCTCAACCGCAGATAATCAACCGAGAAAGCCGGCCGCACATACCAGCGATCGCCCATTGCGAGGTCGCGCGAGATGCGGGCCGAAGCCGAGGTGTGCCAGCCGCTCCAGTCAGCGGTGGAAGAGGCGTCGAATGCGCCGATCAGGACGCGGCGATTGTGCTCGAACCTGTCATAGCCAACCGCAGCGTAGGCATCCAGGTCGAAGGCGCCAAAACGGGCACCGGCATAGGTTCCGACCTGCGCCGTCATGGCGCTCATGGGATCGTCGACCCCGTTGATCTCGGAGACTTCGCTGGCCGCGCCGACGAGATTCAGCCCGACAGCGTAGAACGGACCGACCGGCCTATCGAAGCCGACGGCGACGCCGATGCCGTGTCCGCGATACCCGGGACCGAAGGCGCTGCCGGCGCGATCTGCGAAATAGCCGAATTCCTGGACCCAAAGTCCGCCCGACTCTTCCGGGCTGCGGCGGACGGCCTCAAGCCGGTTGGCAAGGGCGCCAACGGCACTGTCATTGGCAGCGAGTGCGAACTGGATCGCGCTGGCAGAGTATTCCGGCAGCAGCTGGTCATAGGCCGCGAAGAATTCGTCCTGGGTCAAAAGCGATGCAATCGCCTGGCCCAGCTCTTCATTGGTCTGCCAGCCTTCAAGTGCCGCCGTGTAGGCGGCGCCCTGGTTGGCGTTCATGCCCAGTTCGGCGGCCGTGCGCCGGCGCAGCGTCAGGATCAGCGCGTTGGCATTGTTCGGATCGAATTCGAGATTCGATTCATAAAGCCAAGGCGCTTCGGTATCCTGAAGAATGTCGAGGCTTTCCTCGATCACGAGGTTATTGGCGGAAACGACGACAAATGTTGCGCCGTCGCCAATCAGATTGGCCAGCGTTGCAGCCACCCTCGAGCCGGACTGGAAGGTGATGTCACCTGATGCCGTGATGTTGGCGGCTGTGCCGGCCTCGTCATCGATCTGGAACCGGATCACCGAACCATCGCCGAAACGGGCGGTCGTGATATTGGCGCTGGTGTTGGCCGCGAGGGCCAGCTGGGCGTCATCGACTTCGATTGCGAGATTGCCGTCGGAATCAACAAGCGCGCCGGAGACGTTGCCGCCGGAGATCATCAATTGATCGGCACCGTCGCCGAATGACAGGTCGCCGGACACTACGCCGGACTCGACCTGCAACACGTCGTCGCCCGATCCGAACCGGACTTGCCCGATCAATTCCTCGACATGGTCGTCCGCGGCATCGGTCGCACGATACTGCCGGACGGTCGTGCCGACCGTGTTTGCAGACAGGTCGATGGCAACCAGATCGTCGACCTGGGGATCGGTGCCAACCAGGGTGTTCAGGTGATAGGCGGCAATCTCACCCGTGTTTTCGATCAGGGTGAGGGTGTTGGACAGGTCGGTGACGGCGACCGCGCCGCCGCCATTGAGTGTCGTGGCATCGATGGTGCCGGAATTCACCAGCATGGGGACATTGGCCCCGGTATCGATGTAAACGCCCCGAGCTGTTGACCCTTCGTTATTGGTCCGGATCAGGATGTCGCCCGCATTGGCGAAGGTCGGGACGATCGCGCCTGTACCCAGCAGGACGCCGGTCGATGTGGCCTGCCAGGCGGAGCCATTGATGGTGCCGTCATTGAGGAAGCCGCCGGTGAGGGAGACGGTATGACCATCCGCTCCGCTGACTTCGAGCGAAACTGTATTGACGGCGTCCAGATTGCCCTGGGAGCTCAGGGTCCCGCGATTGACCAAGGCGTAGCCGATCAATTCGGCCGCGACGCTTTCGTCAACGTCAGCGGTGTCCGGATCGTCAGGAATGGCTTCCAGAACGACTTCCCCGAGAACAATGTCGCCTGAGCTGGCATTGGCCAGGATATGGGCGGCGGGCGCTGAGCCCCGCACCGTGATATTGGCGGATGGCGTACCGGGCCGGTCTGCTGAAAAGCCACTGAAGAAAACGCCACCGGCCGCGTTGCCGTTGATGAGGACCGGCGAGGCACTGTCCGCTGTGTCTTCAGCCTCGAGGTTGTTGCGGGTTTCTTCGACCGGCCGTCCGAGGAAGCGATAGGCCGTCGCGTTGACGGTTGCGCCGATGGTGATGGCGCCATCGACGTCACTTGCGATCAGGATGCCGCCGCTGCCTTCACCCTGGACTTCAACCCGACCGTCGATGTCCACATCGCCGGATACGTCACCGCGGATTTCGACACCGAAGCTGTTGTCGCCGATCGCCCGGACAATGCCGGCCAGGTCAATATCGCCGTCGAGACCGGTCAGAACACGCAGGCCCGCCGAATCATTGCCGATCACCGTCAACGTGCTGCCGGCCGAGGCGAGGATGTCGCCCGTGAAAACGGCGGCGCCGTCGACAAGAATGGCAACGCGGTTCGAACCAACGGCGATGGGGCCGTCGACCAGTCCGTCCGCGGGGTCGTCGGTATCGCTGGCGCGGGTCTCCGCAATGACCTGGATCAGGCCCGTATGGGTGATCGTGCCGGTGTTGCCGCCAACCGCGTGGATGCCGACGCCGCCGTCATCGTCACCCTCAATGATGATGCTGCCACCATTGGTGACGTCATTGTCGCTGTCGATCGTCACACCGGTCGCGCCCGGCACGAGCGTGACGCGGCCGCCGACGGAAATGACGATATTGTCCGGAACGCCACCATCACCCGCAGTTGAGGTTGCCACCGGCGTGGTGATTTCGTCGGTGATTTCGCGATCTGCAAAGGCGGCAGGAGCTGTAACGGTCAGCGAAACAAGGGCGCTGGCGAACAAGAAACGGCGACGCATACGAACTCCTGACAGGACTTCCCAACGGGGTTGGGTCGATTGGAGCACGATTTGTAGCGAATGCCCGCGCGCTCGTCGACCTCGTGAGGTGTTCTGCGGACAAAAGAAAACGGCCGGGCAGGCGCCCGGCCGTCATTTTCAACCACAATTCAGTCGAAACTGCTTGATTTAGCAGGAGTAATACATGTCGAACTCAACCGGGTGCGGGTGCATTTCATAGCGCAGCACTTCTTCCATCTTGAGGTCGATATAGGCATCGATCTGGTCATCATCCATCACGCCACCCTTCTTGAGGAAGGCGCGGTCGGCGTCGAGCGATTCCAGCGCCTCGCGGAGCGACCGGCAGACGGTCGGGATGTCCTTGAGCTCCTCGGGCGGCAGATCGTAGAGATCCTTGTCCATCGGATCACCCGGATCGATCCGGTTTTCGATGCCGTCAAGACCGGCCATCAAAAGTGCGGCGAAGGTCAGATAGGGGTTGCCGGCGGGATCCGGGAAACGGGTTTCGAGACGCTTGGCGTTCGGCGAGCCGACCCACGGGATACGGATCGATGCGGACCGGTTGCGGGCCGAGTAGGCGAGCAGGACCGGCGCTTCGAAGCCGGGCACGAGGCGCTTGTAGGAATTGGTCGAGGCATTGGCGAAGGCATTGATGGCCCGGGCGTGCTTGATGACGCCGCCGATGTAATGGAGGCAGGTTTCCGACAGGTCCGCATAGCGGTCGCCGGCGAACATCGGCTTGCCGTCTTTCCAGATCGACTGGTGCACATGCATGCCGGTGCCGTTGTCGTTCCAAACCGGCTTGGGCATGAAGGTCGCGGTCTTGCCGTAGGCGTGGGCGACCATGTGGACGGTGTATTTGTAAAGCTGCATGCGGTCCGCCATCGTCGTCATCGACGAGAACTTCATGCCGAGCTCATGCTGGGCGGGGGCAACCTCGTGGTGATGCTTTTCCGGATGCAGACCGAGCTCTTCGAGCACGGTGAGCATCTCGGTGCGCATGTCCTGGCCGCTGTCGACCGGATTGACGGGGAAATATCCGCCTTTGGGACCGGGCCGGTGGCCCATATTGCCGCCTTCGAATTTCGAGCCGGTATTGTGCGGCATTTCCTCGCTGTCGAGCTTGTACCCGGTGTCCTGCTGACTCGTTGAGTAGCGAACATCATCGAACACGAAAAACTCGGCTTCCGGGCCAAAATAGGCCGTGTCACCGATGCCGGTGGATTTCAGGAATGCCTCGGCCTTCTTTGCGGTCGTGCGCGGATCACGGTTGTAGGCTTCGCCCGTTCCCGGCTCGAGGATATCGGCCAGGATGACGGCGGTTGGCTGCTGGTAGAACGGATCGACTTCGCAATAGCTGGCGTCGGGCTTGAGTACCATGTCGGACTCGTTGATCGCCTTCCAGCCGGCGATCGAGGAGCCGTCGAACATCACCCCGTCCTCGAAGAAGTCCTCATTGACCTCCGACCGGTCGAATGTGACGTGCTGCAGCTTGCCGCGCGGGTCGGTGAAGCGCAGGTCGACATACTTGATGTCTTCGTCTTTGAGCTTTTTGAGAATTGCGTCTGACATGGGCCAGGCTCCAGATATTTGATCAGATAGGATTAGAGGGCATCGCGACCGGTCTCGCCGGTACGGATGCGGATAACGCTTTCGATGGGACTCACGAAGATTTTGCCGTCCCCGATGCGGCCGGTCTGGGCCGCAGTCTGGATAGCTTCAACCGCAGCGTCGACCCGATCGGCCGGCAGGACCAGTTCGATTTTGATCTTGGGCAGGAAATCGACGACGTATTCGGCGCCGCGATAAAGCTCGGTATGCCCTTTTTGCCGACCGAATCCCTTGGCTTCGATGACAGTCAGCCCTTGCACACCGATTTCCTGCAGGGCCTCCTTCACGTCATCAAGCTTGAAGGGTTTTATGATCGCTTCGATTTTCTTCATCACGGACTCCATGATCTCGACGGGACGCTAGGCACCACGCTGTCGGTTACAAGTCGGAATCGGGACTCCGCGACAGCCGGTAGCCGGTATGCCCCACAATGGGGCAGGGGTGCCACACAATGGAGCGCTCATGACGATGGAAATTCTCGCAACCGCAGACACCGCCGTTTGTGACCGGTTCGCGCTCGATAGCGGGATCGAGGTCCAGAGCCTTGTGGAGGCAGCCGGATCGGCGGTTGCTGACGCGATTCGGACCCGATGGGCGCCCCGTCTTGTGTGGGTGTTGGCCGGATCCGGCCACAATGGCGCGGACGGGCTGGTCACTGCGCGTGTCTTGCGCGAGGCAGGCTGGCCGGTTCGGGTCATTTTGCTGCCGAGTCCGGACCGCCTTGCCGCCGGGGCTGAACGGGCGCTGGCGCGATGGGCCGGGCCGGTCGATCCACCGGACACCGCGTTGTCGGATACGCCGGACGGCAGGCCGGGACTGGTGGTTGATGCCCTGTTCGGGGCGGGCCTGTCGCGACCGATCACGGGGCTGGCCGCGGGCTGGATCGATTGGGTCCGGGAGAGCGAGGTTCCGGTAGTCGCTGTGGATATTCCGAGTGGCCTGTCCGGTGATGCAAGGCCGGTGGACGGGCCCCATTTTGCGGCCACACTGACGGTGACGTTTCACCGGAAAAAGCTTGTGCATTTGATTGAACCATATGCGCAAAGTTGTGGTGAGGTCGTCCGTCGGGAGATTGGTATTCCGGCGGGCTGGTCCGAACATGTGGCGCCGGTGGCGCATGAGGTTCACACGCCGCTTTGGCATCCGGATACCCGGCCAGACGGACGTCCTTTCCACAAACATGCCCGCGGTCGGGTTGCCGTGTTCAGTGGCGGCGCCCGGTCTTCCGGCGCGGCCCGGCTGGCCGCGGCGGCGGCGCTGAGAGCAGGCGCCGGCGTGGTAACGCTATGCGCGCCGCCGTCAGCCGTGATGGTCAATGCGTCCCACCTTACCGCGGTCATGCTGACGCGTTGGGACGGCGCGGCTGATGTGGGCGATACGCTTGACGGGCTGCGCGCTGATGCGGTCGTGATGGGGCCCTCAATGGGTGTTGGCGAACCCGCGCGGGACGCCGTTTTGGCGGCCCTGGAAACCGGCATTCCAGTGGTATTGGACGCGGACGCGCTGACCAGTTTCGAGCACGATCCGGACGCCTTGTTTTCGCAATTGAACGGGCAATGCGTGCTGACACCCCATGCCGGTGAATTTCTGCGGGTATTCGGGCCCGCCCAAGCGCATTGGAACAAGGTTGAACGGGTTCAGGCAGCGGCCGACCGGTGTGGTAGCACGGTGTTGCTGAAAGGGCCCGCGACGGTGATTGCCACCCCGGGCATGACGCCGTGGATCAACCCACACGCAAGCCGATGGCTTGCCACGGCCGGCAGTGGCGATGTGTTGGCCGGTATCATCGCGTCCGGGCTCGCGGCCGGCATGACGGCGCACGACGCGGCAGCCAGTGCGGCCTGGATTCATGGAGATGCGGGACTGAAACTGGGAGAAGGCCTGGTGGCGGAGGATTTGCCGGCGACCCTGCCGGCTGTGCTGCAAGGACTGGCGGCGCGACGGCGCCAGGGGGCGGCGCTCAGCCATCTCCTCGCGCATGGAAGCTAGGCGATAGCGGGACTTGGCACCCGCGCCGGAGCGGTTCATGTTCGACATTGCACTTTTCCCCGGGACACATCATGGCTGAATCGACCTATCGCGCAGACACACAACTGGATGCGGACGCCCTTGCCTTCCACATGAAACCGACGCCCGGCAAGCTGTCTGTCGCCGCCACCAAGCCGATGGCGACCCAGCGAGATCTGGCGTTGGCCTACAGCCCTGGCGTTGCCGCACCGGTTCGGGCCATCGCGGCGGACCCGGACACGGTCTACGACTACACCTCCAAAGGGAATATGGTCGCGGTCGTTTCCAACGGGACCGCCATTCTGGGCCTCGGCAATCTCGGCCCGGCCGCATCGAAGCCGGTCATGGAAGGCAAGGCGGTCCTGTTCAAACGCTTTGCCGACATCGACGCTGTCGACATCGAGGTCGACTACACCGACCCGGACAAGTTCATCGCCTGCGTGAGAGGGTTCGGTGACACGTTTGGCGGGATCAATCTGGAGGACATCAAGTCGCCGGAATGCTTTGAGATCGAGACGCGCCTGCGCGACGAGTTGAACATTCCGGTATTCCATGATGACCAGCACGGGACCGCCATCATCGCCGCCGCAGGGCTGATCAATGCGTGTGACCTGACCGGCCGCCGGATGGAAGATCTCAAGGTCGTGCTTTGCGGTGCCGGAGCGGCGGGCCTCACGGTGCTTGAATTGATCGAGTCCATGGGCGTCAAGTCCGAGAACACCATCGTGGTCGACATTGATGGGGTCGTTTACGAAGGTCGCCCGGGCGGGCATGAACGCCTGAACCGGCATGCGATCCGTACCGACAAGCGGACATTGGCCGACGCCGCGGCAGGCGCCGACGTATTGCTCGGCCTGTCTGCGGCCGGTGTCTTCACCAAGGACATCGTTGCCTCGCTGGCGCCCAATCCGATCATTTTCGCGATGGCCAATCCGACACCGGAGATCACGCCTGAAGAGGTGAAGTCGGTGCGCGATGACGTCATCATGGCTACGGGGCGGTCTGACTATCCCAACCAGGTCAACAATGTTCTCGGCTTTCCCTATATTTTCCGCGGGGCGCTGGATGTCCGCGCCCGGACGATCAATGAGGAGATGAAAATCGCGGCCGCGAAAGCGCTGGCAGCGCTGGCCCGGGAAGACGTGCCGGACGAGGTGGCTCAGGCCTACAAGGTTGACCGGCTTCAATACGGACCGGACTACATCATCCCGACACCGTTCGACCCGCGCCTGATTTCCTGGGTGCCGCCCTTTGTCGCCCAGGCGGCAATCGAAAGCGGCGTCGCTCGCCGGCCGCTGGAGGATGTTGATGCTTACAAGCAGGTCCTGGCGCGGCGGCTGGACCCGACCGCGGCAGTCCAGCAACGCATCACGGCATCGATCCGGGCGGAACAGAAAACGATCGTCTTTGCCGAGGGCGAGGAGCAGACGGTCATACGGGCGGCGCACGCCTTTCAGGTCCAGGGGCTCGGCAAGGCCATCCTCGTTGCGCGTGAAGATGTCGTCGCCGCGAACATGAAGGAATTGGGAATCCCGGCCGGGTCGCTGGAAGTGTGCAATGCGCGCCTGTCGGAGCATAATTCCGAATACGCTGATTACCTCTATGAACGCCTGCAGCGGAAGGGGTATCTGCGACGGGACGTTCAGCGCCGGGTCAATAACGACCGCAATGTCTTCTCCGCCTGCATGCTGAAAATGGGCCATGCCGATGGCATGGTTACGGGCGTGACCCGGCATTCCAATGTCGTGATGAACGAGGTCGAGCTTGTTCTCGAACCTATCGCCGGGAGCCGCCCCGTTGGTGTCACGATTGCAGTGACGCGTGGTCGAAGCCTGGTGATCGGGGATACGTCGGTGACCGAGTTCCCCGACGCCGAGGCCTTGGCCGAAATCGCGGTCGTCACCGCCCATGCTGCGCGTCGGTTCGGTATCACGCCTCATCTGGCCTTCCTGTCCTATTCCAGCTTCGGAAATCCGCCGGGCGAACGGACCACGAAGATCCAGCAGGCTGTCGAGATCCTGGACGCCAATGGCGCTGACTTCGAATATGAAGGCGAGTTGGCGGCTGACGTTGCCCTCGATCCGGAACACCACAAGCTCTACCCGTTCTCGCGGCTGACCCAACCGGCCAATGTGCTGATCATGCCGGCCATCCATTCGGCCTCGATTGCCGTGCGCCTTCTCAAGGCCGCTGGCGGAGCGACGGTGATCGGCCCGATGCTGGTGGGCCTGGAAAAGCCGGTCCAGATCGCGCGCCTCGGTGCCAATGTAACGGACATCGTCAATCTGGCGGGTATCGCGGCCTTTGACCTGAACAAGGTCCCGGGCTGAAAGCGCGACACCCATATCGCTGTAAGTGCGAGTTTAGGGATTGCCGGAATAGGCTGTTGCACGGTGCGAACCTGGAAGGACAGCCATGAGCTCGGTCAGTTTGATCACAATGTCCCGCCGTGCCAGCCTTGCCGTTGCGTGCGTGCTTTTGAGCGCGACGCCGGCGCAGGGTCAGGAGCAGGGCGCACCGCTGGCTGGTCAGGAATGGTCGGTTCTGCTTGGTTATAACTGGAGCGACGGTGGAAGCTGGACATTTGTGTTTCAGCCCGATGGCTGCATTGATATTTCCCTGATCGGTGGTGGGCCCGGTGTCCACCAGTCTTGCGCGTTGCAGTATGCGGTGACCGAAATCGACCGGAGCAGTGACGGCAGCGCCACCGCTGATATCGTGTTTTCCTATGAGGATTTTGTCTACTTTGCCGGGCGGAATGACTTTTTGCGCTTGCGGGGCAGTGCCAGCGGAGACACGCGCTGTTCCGGCTTCTCGGTGCCGGAGATCGGCGCGGACCTCACTGAGCCGAGCTGCGCGATGCCGCCGATGGACGGTGTTCAGGCCGAAATCGTCTGGACGGTCACGCGGACTCGATAACCGAAGTCCGGCCCATCACAGTCATTTGACAGCGAGGCAGTGCAGACAGGCCCGACACTTCCTATCTATGCTCGTCTGTGAGTGAAGAGGGGACATCATGGCCGGCCGGTCTGCACATGACATGACGGAAGGTCCGGTCTTCGGGCATATCGTCCGAATGATTCTGCCGATGAGCTTCGGCATCCTCGCCATGATGCTGGTGGGTATTGTCGATACCTATTGGGTTGGCACGCTCGGGACGGCGCAGCAGGCGGCGGTCCAGATGAGCTTCCCGGTCACCATGCTGGTGATGAGTGTCTCCATCGGTTTGGGCGCTGGCGCCGTCTCGGCCGTCTCTCGTGCCGCCGGACGCAAGGATGGCAGCTCGACCATCGCCCGGATTTCCACCGACGCGATGACCCTTGCCCTGATCTCCGTCGGATCGGTGTCGCTGCTGGGTGTCATTTTTGTCGAACCGATATTTGCGCTGCTCGGCGCGAGTGACACCATGTTGCCGCATGTCGTTGACTACATGACCGTGTGGTTCGCCGGGATCGTGCTGATCGTCGGGCCGATGGTGGCCAGCAATATTCTTCGTGCCCTCGGCAATGCAGTCATCCCCAGCCTGATGATGATCGCGGCGGCAGTGGTGAACCTGATCCTGGACCCGATTTTCATTCTTGATGATGTTTTCGGCCTGTTCCCCGGCCTTGGCTGGGGGGTCTCCGGAGCAGCCCTGGCAACCGTCGCCGCCAACGCGATGACCTTCTTGATGGTTGCCTGGTACCTGGTGGTCAAGGAGAAGCTGATCGACTTCAAGCCGGAAGACCTTGGCGAAGTCTGGCACCACTGGATGGATGTTGCCCGGGTCGGCCTGCCGGCCTGCCTGTCCAATATCTTCAATCCCCTGGCGATGACGATTGCCATGTCCGGGCTCGCCATGGCGCGTTTCGGTGACGCGGCTGTCGGCGGACTTGGCGTGGCGGGACGGATCGAGGCTTTTGCGATCGTGCCCCTGTTTGCCCTGTCGGCCTGTATTGGTGCTGTTACTGGACAGAATGGCGGTGCCGACCGGCTAGACCGGGTCCGGGAAGCCTTCCGGTCAAGCTTCCTGTTCTGCATCGGCTGGAGCGTTTCGATTGCGGCCCTGCTCTGGGTGGCTGCGCCCTGGCTGGCGGAATTGTTTCTGCCCAGTGAGGCCGGTCAGTCTACCGCGATCGCCTATTGGCGTATCGTGCCGGTGACCATCGCCGGCTACGGGATCACGATTGCCGCCTCAGCCGGCTTCAACGGGCTTGGCCGCCCGGCCCACGGCATGGTGATCACCGCCAGCCGGGCCCTGGGCCTGATGATCCCGGCCGTCATTATTGGCGCCCACTATCTCGACGCGCCCGTTGGCGTGATCTGGGGTGTCGCCTTCGCCAACATCCTGGCGGGTGCCGCGACGGCACTGTTCGTGTTGGTTCGGGCCCCAATGACCGCCAAACATGGTCGTCAGCGCAAGCGTCGCAGCGTACCACCGACAGATCCCGCGGCGGCCCAGGACACCCCCTAGCGCTTGATCAGGACAGCGCCGAGTTCGGCTTTGTCGTTGAGTTTGGGGTGCGGCCACGCACGGATATGCCGCGCGTCAGGCCAGATCCAGCGTTCGGCCGGAAAAAGGGTCCGCATGGCCTCAAGCGAGCAATCGAATGGCGGGCCGCCGCGCTCGGGCTTTTGCATGAACAGGGCGTAGAGCCGCCCGCCGGGCACCAGCCATCGGGTCAGGCACTGCTCGTAACGGCCGCGCAAGCGCGGGTGGATCGCGCACAGGAAAGTTTGTTCGTAGACCAGGTCAAACGCCTGTTCCGGTTGCCAGGCGAGGACATCACCGGTGATCAGCTCTACTGACCGGGCCGCAATGTCGGATTGCTGTCGCTGCCAGGCCATGGCCGTTGCCGACAGATCTGCCCCGGTAACGGCCAGACCGGCTTGCGCCAGTGCCAGAAGTTCCGGGGACCGGCCGCAGCCCGGGATGGCCGCGCGCTCGCCGGCCCGGAAAGCGGCTTGCCGGTGCCATGCCTCAAAGGCGGGATGTAACCCGCCACGCTCCCAGGGCGTATTGTTTTCGATGAACCGTGTTTCCCAGTCAAAAGCTGACCGGTTTTCCTCGTCTGTCATGACGACACTATCGAGGGGGGCAGGTGGCGCGTCTAGGCCGCCTTGTGCATTCGGTAGAGGTCGACCATGGACAGGGATTGTGACGGCGCCGGGGTCGCTCGGTCAGCGACCACGGCCTGCCCGGAGAAGAAGCGGACGCCGCTGGCCATGGCCGCCTTGAGCACAAGCAGGTCACGCACGTCATGGAGATAGGTCGCGGCCTTCAGTTCGGCAGCCGCTTTCACCATCTGGTTCAGGGCACGGGCATCGTGGTCCATCATGCCCTCGGAATTGGCATTGGTTGGCGGCGGACAGGCGCAGGAGAACAGGCTGACGCCCTTGTCGGCGAAGTCGTTCAGCTCACACTCTCCAAACGGAATTTCCGCCATCAAGCCGACTCCAAGATGGGCCAGTCCTGACAGGGCGTCCGCCTGCCTTGCCGGCTGATCGCTCACGCCGTCAAGGCGCACAAGGAGCGACTTTCTCAGGGGAGCAGGCAGGCGTTCAATGGCTTCGGTGAGCGAGGCACGCTGGTCGCGATCCGCCCAGCTGTCGGCATGAAGCGCGACCCGCAGGGTCATGCGCTTTTGCTTGCGGACGAGGGCCGTGATCATCTCCACGGCGGCATCAAGGGCGCACCGGTCGAGATCAAACTGGCTGGCGGTGGACATTCGCGTCGCGATGGCGCGTCGCCCTTCCAGCGCGCGGCCGCCGATAACGACTTTCGCGAGGCAGGCATTCGCGGCCAGCAATTGCCGCTGGGCGTCCCAGAGCGGACGATACTGCGCAATCACGCTGTCTTCCTCGCACTCCGATACGGGGCGCGAGCGGGGCAGGGGGCGTTTGTCTTCCTCGGGGGCGGGCTTGCGGAGTGTGGCTGTCGCCGGTGCTTTGGGTGCCGCCGCCGTGGTTGCCGCGAGTTGGGATATCTCGCTCGCGTCAACGCGGCTGGCCTGGGTCTCCACCGCCAGGGCGCGGGTTTCCGGGCTGCCCAGGAAAAAGGCCATCAACGCATCGCCCAACTCGGCCAGGAAAGCGGCAGGATCTTCGGGCGGACAGGCGAATAAGACCAGAAATCCCTCTTCACAGGGGATCACCGCGTCGTCCTCGTGCAGGCGCTTGGACAGGAATTGCTGGCCTGCCGTCATGATCTTCTTCTTGGCGGACGGCCACGCCTCGCCGGCCTGCTCGCGCACGGCAGTCAGGTTGAGAAGCCGGAACTGGCCGGCGTCGATGCGTTCGCCACGTGCCATGGCCCGGCGGATGAAGGTTTTCAGGTCGGCAGTCATGAATACTCGATCAGCAGGCGTCGGCCTCACCATGCCGCGCAATGCTTAAGGCTCGATTGACCACACGACATGTGGCTGCGGCCGGCCTTCCTGTCAGGCACATGGCGAGCTTGCACGGTCTCGAAAGCCGCGCCATAACGCCGGCCCGACATGCGGATGTGGCGGAACTGGCAGACGCGCCAGATTTAGGTTCTGGTGCCGAGAGGCGTGGGGGTTCGAGTCCCTCCATCCGCACCATTTTGGTCTCGATGCGACCAGTTTGCGGGGTATTGTGACGGCGCGCGCGATGGGCCGGTTGGTCCCGCGACGTGCCGAATGGTGTGCTGTGATGCGGTCCAACCGCTCCACAGCGTTGCACGCTCCGAATCCGCGTGACATAACGCGCGCTCGATTTTGCACGCGGTTTCGACCGCCCGTCTGTTTGAAAATCTAAGGCTAACCCATGAACGTCATCGAGAAAGCTTCCGAAGGCTTGAGCCGCACCTATGAGATCGTCATCCCTGCTGACGACCTGCAAGCTCGCCTGGCGGCGAAGATCGAAGAGATCCGCCCCGAAGTCCGCCTGAAGGGTTTCCGCCCGGGCAAGGTGCCGACCAGCCACATCCGCAAGATGTTCGGCGAGAGCATCATGGGTGACCTGCTCAACGAGCTGGTCCCGGAGACCACCCAAAAAACGCTGGACGACAAGAAATTGCGGCCAGCCTCGCAGCCGGACATCTCGGTCACCAGCGAAGCCAAGGACGTGGTTGCCGGCAAGGCCGATTTCGTTTTCGAGATCGCCCTGGAGATCATGCCTGATTTCGAGCCGGCCGATCCGGCCAAGCTTTCCGTCACGCGCCCGGTCGCCGAGGTCGAGGACGCGGAAGTCAATGAGGCGCTGGAGCGCCTGGCCAATGAGAGCCGTGAATTTGCTGCCAAGAAAGGCGGCAAGAACGCCAAGGCTGAAGACGGCGACGTTGTCGTGATCGATTTTGTCGGCAAGCTGGACGGCGAAGTCTTTGAAGGTGGCTCGGCCGAGGACGCCCGTGTCGCCATCGGTGACGGTGCCTTCATCCCCGGCTTTGAAGAGCAGCTGCTCGGCGCCAAGGTTGGCGAGGAGCGCGAGCTGAACGTCACCTTCCCGGAAGACTACCAGGCCGCTCAGCTGGCTGGTAAGGCCGCCGTGTTTGACGTCACCGTCAAAGGGCTGGAAGCGCCGCAGGAAGCCAAGGTCGATGACGAGCTGGCCAAGCGCCTCGGTCTCGAAAATCTCGACGGGCTGAAGGATGCGCTGAAGAAGCGTTTCGCCGGTGAGCATGCTCAGCAGTCGCGCATGAAGGTCAAGCGTGACCTGCTTGACAAGCTGGATGCCGAACACAAGTTCGATCTGCCGCCGAAAATGGTGGCGGCTGAGTTCGACAATATCTGGCGCGAAGTAGCGCACGCCATCGAGCACGATCACCTTGAGGAAGAAGACAAGAACAAGTCGGAAGACGAGCTCAAGGGCGAGTATCGCGACATTGCAGAGCGCCGTGTGCGTCTGGGTCTGGTCCTGGCCGAGATTGGCCGGCGCAACAATATCGACGTGACTCAGGAAGAGCTGTCCCGTGCCATCAACCAGGAAGCGGTGAAGTATCCGGGCCAGGAGCGTCAGGTTGTCGAATTCTACCAGAAGAATCCGAACGCCGTCGCCCAGATGCGCGCCCCGATCTATGAAGAAAAGGTCGTCGATTACATCCTCGAACTGGCAGACGTGACGGAAACCACCGTTTCCAAGGACGCGCTGTATGCGGACGAGGATGAGGCGCCTGCCAAGCCGGCCAAGAAGGCCGCCGCCAAGAAAAAGGCGCCAGCCAAGAAGACCGCCGCCAAGAAGTCCGAAGCCACGGCCGACGACAAGCCGGCCGCCAAGAAGGCTCCGGCCAAAAAGGCGCCCGCCAAGAAAGCCGCGACCAAGGACGAGGCCCCGGCCAAAAAGCCTGCTGCCAAGAAGAAGGCTCCGGCCAAGAAGGCCGCTGCCAAGAAAGACGCGTAATCACTGACGCGTTTCGCATTGATACAGCGCCGGTGCTTCCCCGAAGCGCCGGCGCTTTTCATTTCCGGACGAATTGGCAGAGATCGCTGCAGCGTGCGCCTTGCCTGAAACTTCGACGCCCGCGATAGTTCCACAATCCCGTCTGATGAGAATCGGCCCGAACCCGGTGCCGTCACACCAAGGAGCGCGATATGCATGATCCCCAGGACGTAATGATGAATCTGGTTCCGATCGTCGTCGAGCAGACGAGCCGCGGCGAGCGCTCATTCGACATTTTTTCGCGCCTTCTCAAAGAGCGCATCATCTTCATCACCGGTCCCATCGAGGACCACATGGCGAGCCTGATCATCGCCCAGCTTCTCTTCCTCGAGTCCGAGAACCCGAAAAAAGAGATCTCGATGTACATCAACTCGCCCGGCGGCGTCGTCTCGGCCGGTCTGGGAATCTATGACACGATGCAATACATACGCTCCCCGGTGTCGACGATGTGCCTGGGTATGGCGGCGTCGATGGGGTCGCTGTTGCTGACGGCGGGCGAGAAGGATCTGCGGTTTGCCTCGCCGAACGCGCGTATCATGGTGCACCAGCCATCGGGTGGATTCCGGGGGCAGGCCTCTGATATCGAGCGCCACGCGGCTGATATCCAGAAGATCAAGCGCCGTTTGAACGAGATTTACGTGCACCACACCGGTCGGACCTATGACGAGATCGAGAATGCCCTCGACCGCGATAATTTCATGTCGGCGCAGGAAGGGCTTGATTTCGGCCTTGTCGACAAGGTGATCGAGCGCCGTGCCGCGGACGAAAAGGAAGGTTCCGACAGCTAGCGACGGTTCTGGATGCAGGCATGGTGCTTGATCGGTACTGCATCCATGTGATCGAATAAGCAGCGGCGGAAACCTTTCGCTAAAGTTCGGCCTTGATTTTGCACGAGGCTGAAAGCGAAAGCAGGCATCATCGCGATGCTTGCGGGTTGAAATGGAGCGGTCATGAGTAAGACGACGGGCGGAGACAGCGAGTCGAAGAACACCCTCTACTGCTCTTTTTGCGGAAAGAGCCAGCACGAGGTTCGCAAACTGATCGCCGGCCCCACGGTGTTCATCTGTGATGAATGCGTCGAGCTCTGCATGGACATCATCCGCGAGGAAAACAAATCCTCGCTGGTGAAATCCAAGGAAGGCGTGCCGTCTCCACAGGAGATTTTCAACGTCCTCAATGATTATGTGATCGGCCAGGCGCATGCCAAGCGCGTGCTCGCCGTGGCGGTCCACAATCACTACAAGCGGCTCAATCACGCATCCCAGAATTCCGATGTGGAGCTCGCCAAGTCCAACATCCTGCTGATCGGACCGACCGGTTGCGGCAAGACCTTGCTCGCGCAGACTCTTGCCCGCATCCTCGACGTGCCGTTCACGATGGCGGATGCCACCACGCTGACCGAAGCCGGTTATGTCGGGGAGGATGTCGAGAACATCGTCCTGAAACTGCTGCAGGCCGCCGATTACAATGTCGAGCGGGCCCAGCGCGGCATTGTCTATATCGATGAAATCGACAAGATTTCCCGCAAGTCGGACAATCCGTCCATCACCCGCGACGTGTCGGGCGAGGGCGTCCAGCAGGCGCTTTTGAAGATCATGGAAGGCACAGTCGCGTCGGTGCCGCCACAGGGCGGTCGCAAGCATCCCCAACAGGAATTCCTGCAGGTGGACACGACCAATATCCTGTTTGTCGTCGGTGGGGCGTTTGCCGGCCTCGACAAGGTCATCTCCCAGCGTGGCCAGGGGTCGTCGATTGGCTTCGGCGCCGATGTGCGCGAGCCGGATGCCCGTCGTACCGGCGAAATCCTGCGTGAAGTCGAGCCTGATGACCTGCTCCGCTTCGGTCTCATCCCGGAGTTTGTTGGTCGTCTTCCGGTCATTGCGACCCTGGAAGATCTCGACATCGGTGCGCTGGTTCAAATCCTGACCGAACCGAAGAACGCGCTGGTCAAGCAGTATCAACGCCTGTTCGAGATGGAAGGTGTGGGCCTGACCTTCACCGAAGATGCGCTCAAGGCGATCGCCAATCGAGCCATCGCACGGAAAACCGGTGCGCGTGGGCTGCGATCGATCATGGAGGGCATCCTGCTTGAAACCATGTTCGATCTGCCAAGCCTGGAAGGCGTGGAGGAGATCGTCGTCAATGGGGAAGTGGTTGATGGCAATGCCAAGCCGCTGTCCATTTATGCAGAGCGCAAGGACGACAAGCGGGAGGGCGCTTGACCTTTCGAGGTCGGATCGCCACCTCCTGAAGCAAGCCGGACTTCCGGGCCTCGCGGTCGACGCGACGGTCCGGTGAGCCGTTCAGTCACGATCTGTAGACCAAACTAGCAACAGGTCTGCCCGCGCTCCCCCGTGTGAGCGCGAATGGAGAAAACATGTCCACTACGAAGACGCTTCCTCTTCTTCCGCTGCGCGATATCGTCGTATTTCCGCACATGATCGTGCCGCTCTTCGTGGGCCGGGACAAATCGGTCCGTGCCCTGGAAGAGGTGATGAAGGCCGACAAGCAAATCCTGCTCGCAACCCAACGTACGGCCGCCGATGACGAACCGGGGGCTGATGCCATCCACAAAACCGGCGTCATCGCGTCTGTCCTGCAATTGCTGAAGCTTCCCGACGGGACCGTTAAGGTACTCGTTGAGGGTGGTGTTCGCGTGGAAATCAGCGCCTTTACCGAGCGCAGTGATTTCTACGAAGCTGTCTGCGAGGTCCTGGATGAAGATCCAGGTGACGTGTCGGAGCTGGAAGCCCTGATGCGGACTGTGTCGGCCAAGTTCGATGACTACGTCAAACTCAACAAGAAGGTTCCGCCTGAAGCGCTGGCGTCGCTGTCGCAGATCCGCGAGCCGGGTAAGCTTTCGGACAGCATCGCCGCCCACCTGGCCGTCAAGATCGAGGAAAAACAGTCGCTGCTGGAGGAGCCGGACGTCAACCGTCGGCTCGAGCGCATCCTTGGCATGATGGAAGGCGAGATCGGCGTCCTGCAGGTCGAGAAGAAAATCCGTTCGCGCGTCAAGCGCCAGATGGAGAAGACCCAGCGGGAATACTATCTCAATGAGCAGATGAAGGCGATCCAGCGCGAGCTGGGTGAGGGTGATGACAGCCGTGAGGAGCTGGCCGAGCTGGAAGAAAAGCTGGCCGAAGCCAAGCTCTCCAAGGAAGCCCGCACCAAGGCCGATGCCGAATTCAAGAAGCTTCGCAATATGAGCCCGATGTCGGCCGAGGCTACTGTCGTTCGCAATTATCTCGACTGGATCCTGTCGGTCCCGTGGGGCAAGCGCAAACGCCTGAAAAACGATCTGGAACGCGCCGAAGGCGTGCTCGAGACGGATCACTATGGCCTCGACAAGGTCAAGGAGCGCATCCTCGAGCATCTCGCGGTCCAGGCCCGCACCAAGAAGCTCAAGGGCCCGATCCTGTGTCTCGTTGGCCCGCCCGGCGTCGGCAAGACCTCGCTTGGTCGCTCGATCGCCAAGGCGACGGGTCGTGACTTCGTGCGCATGTCGCTGGGCGGCGTGCGCGACGAGGCCGAGATCCGTGGCCACCGCCGCACCTATATCGGCTCCATGCCGGGCCGGATCATTCAGTCGATGAAGAAGGTGAATTCTTCCAATCCGCTATTCCTGCTCGACGAGATCGACAAGCTGGGTGCCGATTATCGCGGCGATCCCGCTTCGGCCCTGCTTGAAGTGCTCGATCCGGAACAGAACGCCAATTTCAATGATCACTATCTGGAGGTCGATTACGACCTCTCTGACATCATGTTCGTAACCACGGCCAACACGCTCAACCTGCCTCAGCCGCTGCTGGACCGGATGGAGATCATCCGTATCGCTGGCTACACCGAGGATGAAAAGGTCGAAATCGCGCGTCGCCACCTGATCCCCAAGCAGATGAAAAACCATGCGCTCAAGGACAGCGAGTGGTCGCTGACCGAGGACGGTCTGCGCGACCTGATCCGCTATTACACCCGCGAGGCCGGTGTCCGTAGCCTCGAGCGTGAGATCGCCAATCTGGCCCGCAAATCCGTCGTCCAGATCGAACGTGGCAAGGTCAGCTCGATCACCGTGTCGGCCGAGAATCTCGGCGAGTTTGCCGGTGTTCGGAAATTCCGCTTCGGCGAGACCGAAGACCACGACCAGATCGGTATCGTCACCGGTCTGGCCTGGACCGAAGTCGGCGGCGACCTCCTCACCATCGAAGCGGTCCGCATGCCCGGCCGTGGCAAGATGATGGTGACCGGCAATCTGCGTGACGTGATGAAGGAGTCGATTTCTGCGGCCAATTCCTTCGTCCAGTCGCGGGCCCCGTCGCTGGGTATCAAGCCGACCATTTTCCGGGCGGCGGACATCCATGTCCACATGCCCGAAGGTGCGACCCCCAAGGATGGGCCGTCTGCGGGCGTTGGCATGATGACCGCGATCGTCTCTGTTCTGACCGGTATTCCGGTCCGCAAGGACATCGCCATGACCGGGGAGATCACCCTGCGTGGCCGGGTGCTGCCGATCGGCGGCCTCAAGGAGAAGCTGCTGGCCGCCCTGCGCGGTGGCGTGAAGACGGTCCTCATCCCCAAGGACAATGAAAAGGACCTCGCCGAGATCCCGGACAATGTCAAAGAGGGTATGGAGATCATTCCGGTCGAGACGGCGGATGAAGTCCTGATGCGGGCGTTGGTCGAGGCTGTCGAGCCGGTCGAGTGGACCGAAGCGGACGAGGCGGCCCTGGCCGCGATCGCGTCGCAGCCGGGTGGTGAAGGCGATGCCGGACAGCCGATTGCACACTAGCGTCTGAAACCGGTTTCATTTGAAACAATATTGGCCGGAGGCGTCGTCTCCGGCCATTTTTGTGCGCAAGGCTCGCGGTGAAGCGCAGAAAATGGATTGACCGTGCAAGTCGGGCCCGCCACTCTGCAGGCCATGAACAATGCATCGTACTTTTTTGCGGCCTATTTTAGCAACGCAACCCAATTGGGGGCGGTGACCGGCTAGCTTGTGCGACGGCGCAACGAAACCAGGGCCTCCCTCACCGGGGAGGCCCTTTTCTTTTGTCTGAAGGGATCAAACACATGGCAACGGACATGACGCGGGATGAAATCCGCTCGGCAATCAGCGAGATCGATCAGGAATTGATTGATGCCATCGCACGTCGTGCCGGCCTCGTGGAGGACATCCTCAAGGCCAAGGCGCGATCCGGTAGCCCGGTGCGGGACAGGGAGCGTGAGCGCGATG
Organism: Maricaulis sp.; assembly: GCF_034670125.1. Taxonomy (GTDB): domain Bacteria; phylum Pseudomonadota; class Alphaproteobacteria; order Caulobacterales; family Maricaulaceae; genus Maricaulis. The sequence continues at coordinate 394,881 of NZ_JAXMOC010000002.1, read as the reverse complement.
TGTTGCGGGCGGCTGTCCGGCAAGGCGCCGAAAAAGGCGTCCCGGCGGAGCTGGTTGAAACCCTGTTTCACGCCTTGTTCGAGGCCTCGGTCCGACGGCAGCGCCAGCAGTTCGATTCAATGCGCAATGACGAGCTGAACGAAGCGTCGGTAGCCTATCTTGGGGGGCCTGGCAGCTACAGTCACATTGCGGCCCAGAAAGTCTTCCAGCGTCGCAATGCGACAGTCGTGCCGTCCCCCAAGCGTGACTTCGTATCGATCTTTCGCGCCGTCGAGAACGCCGAGGTCGATTATGGTGTGATCCCGATCGAAAACACGACGACTGGATCGATCAATGAGGTCTATGACATCCTGATCAATTCGCACACGCAGATCATCGGCGAATTCCTGCTGCGGGTCGATCATTGTCTGGTCGGTCGGGCGAGCGGGCAGGGACGAGTCAGCCGGGTGTTCGGACACCCGCAGGCGCTGGCCCAATGCCGTCGCTATATCAGTTCCCATCCAGAGCTCGAAACTCATATGGCGGCGTCAACCACGCGGGCCCTGGAGCGCCTGTTGGAGGATGATGACACGGCCGTGGCCGTCGCCGGCGAGGATGCGGCACGCCTGTTCGGCATGGATATTCTCGAGCGCAATGTCGGCGATCACGAGCAGAACATTACCCGGTTCATCGTCATCGGACGCAAATCCAAGCTCCCGACCCGCGAGGTCGAGTGCAAGACATCAATGATGTTCACCACCCGCGACACGCCGGGCTCGCTGGTCAATGCACTGATCGGCTTCCGGGACAACGGCATCAATCTGGTGAAGCTCGAATCGCGACCGATTGCCGGCAATCCCTGGGAAGAGATGTTTATCATGGATGTCGAGGGGCATATGGAGGATGGCAAGATCCGCCAGTCCATGTCGGTGCTGGAAGAGCATACCCGAGAGATCAAACTGCTCGGCTGCTATGCAATGGACGCGATCGACAAGGTGTCTGTTAGCAGTTGATTTCAGGGCCGGTCCCGGCCAGCTGGCGGCGCCCGTTCTTGGCGGGCGCCGTTCGCCGGTCAGGTTCTGGTGACGTAGTCTTCCAGGATTTTTTCGTGTTTGGCCCGTTCCAGTTTGGATGAAAACTGATCGTTGATACGCTGCTCCTGCAGCGTTTTGACCAAGGTGATGAGGGAGCCGGTCAGAAACAGGATCCCCATCCCGACATAGCCCTTGGTCGAGAGGTCGACGGGCACCAGGAGCAATGACAGACCCAACATGGCGTAGGCGATGGCGACGCAGGCATAATTGAAACTGATCCAGAGCTTTGACTGTCCAAGCATGGCACGTCCTCCCTAGACCGGCTGAGCATCAGTCGGCGCGGTGTCCAGCCCCGCCCTGATCCGATTGAGAATGTCGTCTCCACGCGCTTTTACCGAGGCACCGAACCCTTGGTCTGCCATGCGCTCGATCAGGCCATCGCCTGACAGGTCCGCGTTGATGTCATCAAGAATGTCGGCGAAGCCACCGGCATCCAGGGCGGCAAGTGCGCGCTTCAGGACGGCCTCTCCCTCCATCAAGGCGCCGAGCCCGCTGAGGCTTCCCTGCAGGGCGGTTCCACCACGGCGCTCGTCTTCAAGCGCTTGCGCCGTGACAAGGCCTTGTCTGAGATCTGTCAGGCGGCGGTCGGTTTTTTCGAGCAGCAAACGCAGCCGCCTGGCGCTCGACCGGGTCCGGGTGAGGGCGTTGGTGCGTGCGGTGTTTTCATTGTCCAGGTCGGCGAGGGCGTTGGCTCCATCACCCGCCAGCGCTTCCATCCCCGCCTTCAGGGCGTCGCGGGTTCGCGCTTCCATGTCCTGGCGCCTTGCGGTGAGTGCCTGCAGCGCCGTGTCTTCCTGGCGCTCCCGCAGAATGAGTTGCGCCAACGAGCGCTTGGCTGCGTCGTGACCCTTTTCGGCATCCCGGATGTTTTGCTCGATGAGCAGGGCAGCGTTCTCGGTTTCCAGGGACTGGCGGCTTGATTCCGACCGGGCCCTGAACAGGGAGACAAGGGTAGTGAACATGTCATTCTCCTTTGTGAACTGTGTTCATTTAATAAGGCTAGGTGGGAATCCCGTTCACGCAAGCCGAATAATGAACGTTGTTCGACAGGCGTCCCCGGAGTATCAGTGGGTCATGACAGATGTTCAGGACAAACACCGGGCCCGTGGCCGCCCAGCGTTGGCGCCGGAAGTGCGCGACCAGGCCTTGGCGGCGGCCGGAGCCCTGTTGGCGGAGCAGGGGCTGAACGGCATGAAGGCCCGGACCATTGCGGCGCGGGCCGGCCTCAGCGTCGGATCGATCTACAAGCTATTCGGCGATATCGACGATTTGATCCGTGAACTCAACATGATCACCTATCGTGATTTTGCCGAACACCATCGTCAGGCGCTGGAGCGCGCGGGGCTCGATCGCTCCAAGGTGCACGGCCGCGTTATGGTGCTTGCGAAAGCCTATGTGGATTTCGTCACCACCGAGAATGCCCGGTGGCGAGCCCTGTTGGCGTTCAATCGGCGCCAGGGCGGGGCAGCGCCGCAATACTATACAGATGTCGAAGACGAGTTGTTTCAGCTGGTCATCGATGTCCTGGAACCAGCCCCGGGGCTTGAAGATGTCGCCTTGCGCGAGACGTCGGCACGCGCACTCTGGGCGGCGGTTCATGGCATCATTGTCGTCGTGCTGCCCAATGCCAGCTATGACAACCCGGTCGCGACGGCGATGAACCAGATCGAGATGGTGGTGGGCGCCTATATCCGGGACGCTGCACAGAGCCGTTGAAGCGGGCTTGCGCCACCCGGGTGGAAGGCATTACAAGCGCGTCCTGCCCCGCAGACGGGCACCGATACCCGGGCGGTTAGCTCAGTTGGGAGAGCATCTCGTTTACACCGAGAGGGTCGGGGGTTCGAGCCCCTCACCGCCCACCATACCGGCCGGTTGTGACCCGAGTGGCATGACGGCCGCCCCCCCAAACCGGACAGCACCGACGGATCGGTCAGTCGAGCGATGTTGCTGTCGCCCGTTTGAACAGGTCGAGCAGTGCCTCCGGGGCCGCCGGCTCATAAATGCGTATATCGGCACGCGGCGCGAACCGGCTCAAAGTGCGGACGATCTCCGCTACCGGTGTCTCGCCACGGGGATGATCATTGAGGATGACCGTGCAGCGCCCATCGAGCACTCTCAGTGCCGTCAGCGTGTGAGAAATGGTTCCAAGATAACTGCCGGCGACCAGCACCGGATGAGCGTCGAGTTCACGGATCAGGTCAAGATTGAGTCCGTCAGAGGCGATCGGAGACATGACACCGCCAGCGCCCTCGATGACTGTGGGCATGTCACGGCTGACATGGTCGAGGCACCAGCTGACGACTGTCTCGAGTGGCAGGTCGCGCCGTTCCTTGCGGGCGGCGAGATCGGGCGAAAGTGGCGCCCTGAACCGCCAGGGGGAGACAGCCTGCACGCCTTCTCCGGTCAACGCCTCTCCGTTGGCCCGCATCAGGCGGATGGTGTCGGTCTCGTTGAGAGCGGACGGGTTGAACCCGGAAATCACCGGCTTGAGGACGCGCATGGCCTTGCCGCCCGCTCGCCAGGCCCGGATCATTTCGCACAGCACATGGGTCTTTCCGATATCCGTGCCGGTTCCGGTGAAAAAAAGCGGTCTCATGACTCGGCGGCCTCGGCGGGTTGCAGGATCGACTTCAGGGTGGAGGCGAGCCGGTCAATGTCGGCCTCGCTGTGCGCCGCATTGAACGTCACCCTCAGGCGAGCCGTGCCGCGCGGGACCGTCGGCGGACGTATTGCTGTGACCAGAAACCCGGCCGTCTCGAGGGTGGCGGACGCGGCGAGGGCGTCCGCCTCTTTTCCGATGATGATCGGGACGATGGGTGAGGCGGGTTCGGCCAGCCCCAGCGCCCGGCAGAAACGGCGGGCCAGCCTCATGGGGCGGTCGCGAAGCACCGGGTCTCGGGCAATCAGGTCCAGCGCAGTCAGTGCCGCCGCGATGCTGGCCGGCGGCAGGGCGGTGGTGAAAACAAGGGGGCGGGCCCGCGTCCGGAGCAGGTCGCAGACATCTTTCGACGCGCACACATAGCCGCCATAGCTGCCGAGAGCTTTGGACAGCGTGCCCATCTGCAGTGGCGGCGTTACCGGCGGCTGGAAGGCATGCGTGCTGCCATGGCCGTTACCGATCACGCCGATCCCATGTGCGTCATCGACCAGCGTCCAGGCGTTGTGCCTGTCTGCCAGGGCCAAGAGGTCGGGCAGGGGCGCGAGATCACCATCCATGGAGAAAACGCCGTCGGTCAGGATCATCGCATGACGGTGGTCGCCCCTCAGCTCGGTCAGCCGGGAGGCGAGTGCCGCCATATCATTGTGGGGGAAGGTTTCCACGCGTGCGCCAGACAGGCGCGCACCGGCATGAAGGCAGGCGTGCGCGAGGGAGTCCACGAACACGATATCGCCCTTTCCGACCAGGGCGGGCGTGATCGCCAGATTCGCCAGATAGCCGGACCCGAACACAAGACAGTCCTCGGTTCCCTTGAAGGTTGCCAGTCGCGCTTCCAGGTCGAACAGCAGGGGGTGACCGCCCGTTACCAGGCGTGACGCCCCGGCCCCCGCGCCGTAGCGGCACGCTGCCGCTGCCGCTGCCGCGGTGACATCGGGATGCTGGCTGAGGCCGAGATAGTCGTTCGAGCAGGCATTGATCAGCTGGCGACCATCGCGTTCGACCAAGGCGCCGCCCAGCGGCAGGGTCTCGCGGGTCCGGCGACGCAGGTTGCGCCGGTCGAGCCCGGCCAGCTTGCTGGCTGCGAAACGCTCGAGGGAAGCACTGGCAGTTGTCATACAATGCCTGTCGCACAGAATTGTGGCCTGCTAAAGCCTCCACATGTTTCGGGATGCAGACAAGATGAATTTCGATCCGGCTGATCATGCGCTGTGGCGACCCTACGCCCAGATGAAAACAACACCGCCCGCCCTTCCGGTTGCCAGCGCGGAGGGCGTCCGCCTGACGCTCGCGGACGGCCGCGAGCTGATCGACGGTGTCTCGTCCTGGTGGACGGTCTGCCACGGCTATCGCCATCCCCACATCATCGACGCCGTAAAGCGCCAGCTTGATGCCGTCCCGCATGTGATGCTGGGCGGGTTGACCCATGACCCGGCGGAGCGGCTGGCGCGGCGCCTCGCGGCCAAGGCCCCGGGTGAGCTCAATCATGTTTTCTTCTGCGAGTCCGGATCGGTATCGGTCGAAATCGCGATGAAGGTTGCCGTCCAGTCCTTCATCAATCGGGGGCAGCGGGGCCGCACGCGGTTTCTCGCCTTTCGCGGCGGGTACCATGGTGACACGCTTGCGACGATGTCGGTGTGTGATCCGGAAGAGGGTATGCACGCCCTTTTCGCTGGTGCGATCGCCCGGCAATTGATCGCTGACCTGCCGATCGACGCAGATCGCGCCGACAGTCTTGACGCTTTGGTGTCGCACCATGCGGACACACTGGCCGGTGTGGTTGTCGAGCCTCTCGTCCAAGGCGCAGGTGGCATGCGCTTTCATGATGCCGCGACGCTGCGAGTGCTACGCAACCTTTGTGACCGTCATGGGCTGCCTTTGATATTCGACGAGATCATGACCGGTTTTGGTCGCCTGGGCACACTGTTTGCCGCAGAAAAGGCTGGTGTCACGCCTGACATCATGACCGTCTCCAAAGCATTGACCGGCGGTACGCTGCCACTGGCGGCGACGCTGGTTACTACCCGCTTGTTCGAACTCTTCTGGGACGAGGACCCGGGCAAGGCGCTGATGCACGGGCCGACTTATATGGGCAATCCGGCCGCCTGCGCCGCCGCCAATGCCTCGCTCGATCTGTTCGAACGCGAGCCGCGCCTGGATCAGGTTCACGCCATCGAATCAATGTTTGCGGCGTTGTTGCCGGCAGCGCGTCACATCCCGGGCGTGGTGGATGTGCGCTGGCAGGGCGCGATCGGGGTGATCGAGATGGCGAGTCTGCCCGAGCTGGATATCCTGAAGGCCGAATTCGTCGATGCCGGTGTGTGGGTGCGACCGTTCAACAATATCATTTATCTCATGCCTCCCTATGTGATCAGTGCCGAGGATCTGCAGATATTGATCGGTACCACCTTGCGCGTCACGGAAGCGTGGGCCCGGCGGCACTTCATTTAATTTCAGTATTTTCAAAATGATCCTTGCACGAGTAATTATTTTCACTAAATTGGAATTATGGAAAAGACAGACGCCATCGCCGCGCTTGCGGCTCTCGCCCATGAAGTCCGGATGGATGTATTCCGTCTGCTGGTGACGGCGGCAACGCCCTGTGAGGGTGACGGGGGACTGACGCCCGGCACCATCGCCGAGGCGCTCGGGTTGCCGGCTCCAACACTGTCTTTTCATCTGAAGGAATTGTCGCGGGCCGGTCTGATCCAGTTCGAGCGGCGCGGGCGGTCATTGATTTATTCACCGCGCATTTCCCGGCTGCAGGCGGTTGCCGGATTCCTTCTTGAGGATTGTTGCAAAGGTCTGCCGACAGTATCCGTCGCCAGAAAAGCCAAGGAAACAGGATCATGAAACGTCTGCATGTCAGCTTCAAGGTGCGCGATCTTGATGCATCGATCGGTTTTTATACCCGCTTGTTTGGCAGTGAGCCCACGCTGGTCAGGGACCGCTACGCGAAATGGTTGATCGAAGACCCGCGCATGAATTTCGTCATCGAATCCGGCGAAGGCGTGCCCGGTTTCAGTCATGCCGGTCTGCAATCGGACAATCCGGAGGAACTGCATGGCGTTTTCGAGCGGATGAAGTCTGCGGAGGCCCCCTATTTGCCGGAAGGAGTGACAACGTGCTGCTACCACAAATCAGAAAAGAGCTGGACCGCAGATCCTGATGGCGTGATGTGGGAGGCGTTTCACACGCAGCACCAGACCGAGGAGCGCGGTGACGGTCCGCAAATCGGGTCACGGGCGGGCTGACTGCGCTCGACCTGCGTTCGGCCTGCAAAGCGTGTTGAAACCCGCTTGACCGCACCGCGCTCTGCTCATAAACAACGCACCTCGCTTCGGCGAGACGCCTCAAGCGGGTGTAGCTCAGTTGGTTAGAGCGCCGGCCTGTCACGCCGGAGGTCGCGGGTTCGAGTCCCGTCACTCGCGCCATTTCTTTCCGGATCGGAAGAGATGGTCAGACGCCAAAACGGCCGCCCCTCGGGGCGGCCGTTTGCGTTTGGTCAGTCTTTGGAAACCGGGCTATTCGGCGGCGATTGGCTCGGCCAGATCATATTGCGCTTCGACGTCGGCGATCAGATGGCGATCATCCACCTGCCAAGGGTGAAAACCGGGCTGGAAATAGGCGAGCCAGGGCAGGATTACACGCCGGATGACGCCAGGGCGCCCCCAGAGATACGCGGCGAGGCCGAACCGGGCCTTGAAGCCTGTGATCCCATCCTGCGCGAGCAGGTGAAGGGCCTCGGTCCAGCGCTTCACAATGAAATCCTTCGAGACCCGGGCAAACACCGCGCAACGGATGCCCCAGCGCTTGAGCGGCGACACATCCCGCATGACATAAGCGTAGGTGTCGAAAGCGACGCTCTTGTGCTCGATCTCCTCGATTGCATGCCACAGCCACATGCGTTGCGATTCCCGATCGGTACCGTCGTACAATGACAGGTCCTTCAGGGCGAGGTGGGCAAAAATGGCGGTGAAATGCTCCAGCGACACGGTGATGCTGAGCTGGGCGACCGGATGTCCCTGCCGAGCCTCGGCCAGGCTGTCTTCGACCTGTTGCAGGGCCGCGCTGACATCATATCCGGCCTCGATGACCCGGACATTGAAACCGTTGTGCTCCCGGGTGTGAAACGCTTCCTGGCGGACGAAGTCCTTGATCTGTGCGGCGAGGGCGGGCGGTACGTCTTTCTGGAACCGTTTGACACTCTCGATGAAGAAAGTCTCTCCGGCCGGAAAAGTAACCGAGAGCGCATTGTGCCACGCCGTTGCAAAGGGATCGCCGCCAAGCCACCAGCGTTTCCGCGTCGCATCATCGGTGAATTTGCGATTGCGCGGGGTGATTTTCAGGTCGTCGGGCGTGGCGGTCCGGGCCATGGTCTGCTCCAGAAAGAGGTGCCTGATGGTGCGAGTGAACGGTGTTTACCGTTGCCTGATGCTGCGGTCGTGTCAATTCCGCCTGTTTGCTGCGACAGCGAAATGATTTGCTATCTGAACCGAAACATGTGACATGCGGCTCACGTTCCACCGTGTGTAGGCAGCCAGCAGGCTGCGAACGGTGGTCGTTGGCGAGACAGTCAGCCGTTTGACGGCCCGTATTGATCATTGCCACCGCGGCGCCAGGTCCGGCGCCAGATACTGGCAGCTGATCTACGCAAGCTTCCGCAACGAAAACCCCGAGGATCGCGTCGCGCGGCTGTCTGCGCCCGGTCCATGAGAAAGATATTATTTTTGACCCAGTTTACTGATCTCGGCCTGGCCGAGCCTATTTTGCGCGCCTTGACCGATGAAGGTTATGAGACCCCGACCCCGATTCAGCGCGAAGTCATTCCGGCGATGATTGCCGGCCGGGACATCGTCGGCATCGCCCAGACCGGCACCGGCAAGACCGCATCCTTCGTCCTGCCGATCCTCAATCGCTTGATCGAGGAGAGCCGGCCCACCCATCCGAAAACCTGCCGGGCGCTGATCCTGTCGCCGACCCGCGAGCTGTCGGCCCAGATCCTCGAGAATGTCCGCGGTTATAGCCGTCACATGCGGGTGTCCTCGACACTGGTTGTTGGCGGCGTAAAGCCTGGCCCGCAAATCCGTGCTCTGGCGAAGGGCGTCGACGTGCTGGTCGCCACGCCGGGACGCCTGCTCGACCTGATGCAGTCCGGCGCCGTCAAGCTGAGCGAGACGAAGGTCCTGATCCTGGATGAAGCCGACCAGATGCTGGACCTCGGCTTCTTCCCGGCCATTCGCAAGATTGTCAGCTTCCTGCCGAACAAGCGTCAGACAGCCCTCCTGTCGGCCACCATGCCCAAGCCGATTCGCGCCCTGGCGCAGGAAATGCTGGAAGACCCCAAGGAAGTCTCTGTCGCGCCAGCCTCACGTCCGATCGAGCGCATCGAGCAGTCGGTTGTGCTGCTGCCCAAGGAATCCAAGAAGGATCTTTTGCTGGAATTGATGTCGGACAAGGCCGTCGAGCGCGCCATCGTCTTCTCGCGGACCAAGCACGGCGCAGACAAGATCAACCGGCATCTGGTCGACTACGGTCTCAAGTCCGCTGCCATCCATGGCAACAAGTCCCAGGCGCAGCGGATCAAGGCGCTCGCCGGTTTCAAGACCGGCGCGGTGAAAATCCTGGTCGCGACTGACATCGCCGCACGTGGCATTGACGTTGATGACGTCTCTCATGTCGTCAATCACGACCTGCCGAACCTGCCGGAGTCCTATGTCCACCGGATCGGTCGGACGGCACGGGCCGGCAAGTCCGGCGTCGCGGTCTCCATGTGTGAGCCGGGTGAGTATGAGTATCTGCGTGATATCGAGCGCCTGACGGGGCTCGACATTGATCGCGTATTCATCGGTGACGAAGACAAGTTTCTCGCCGAAGCCAAGAATGCCACACCAGCGGCGTCGCAGAAGAAGCAACAGCGCCCGGCGCGCAAGAAACCCTTCACCGCCAGCCGCGCCCGTCCGCAAGGACAGGGCAATGGCGGGGGGCGTGGGCGCCCGTCCGGCCAGGGTGGTGGCCAAGGCGGCGGTCAGGGCGGCGGGTCAAAGCGTCCCCGCCGCCGCAACAACCGGTCTGGCGCGCGTACGCCAGCCTGACGACTATCGTCGCCCGTCAGCCCCGGCTTCGGCCGGGGCGCTTGCGGCTGCCGGAACCTCATAGGTGAAGCTGGCATCGTTCGGGCCGAGGGGCAGGTCGAAGGCGAACCAGATGAAGATCATCGTCAACGACGAGACCAGGATCGCCATCGAATAGGGCAGCATCACCGCAATCAGGCTGCCCAGACCAAACTCCGGCACATAGCGCTGACAGAAGATCAGGATCAGCGGCAGATACGGCATCAACGGCGTAATGATATTCGTCGCCTGATCACCCATGCGGTAGGCCAGCGTCGACCCCTCTGGCGAAATGCCGAGCAGCATCAGCATGGGCACGAATACCGGGGCAAGCAGAGCCCATTTCGCCGAAGCTGAACCCATGAACAGGTTCAGGATGGCGACCAGCAACACCATTCCGATGATCAGCAGCGGTGCTGGGAGGTTCAGCGATTGCAGGCCATCCGCGCCGGAAATGGCGATCACGGTATCCATCTCGGAAGCGCCGAACAGCATGATGAAATGCGCCATGGCGAAGGCGAGGATGATGTAGCCGCCCATGTCGGCCATCGACCGCGTTCCCAGCTGGACGACATCCTTGTCGGACTTCACGGATCCGACAGCGACGCCATAGATCGTGCCTGATACCAGGAAGGCGATCATCAGGATGGCGACAATGGAGCGATAGAACGGCGCGAGATCACCGGTCGGGTCCCGCAGAATGCCGTTCGATGGGACAGTCATGAACAAGACGACGATGGTCACAGCGACCAGCGACAGCCCTGCCCAGAGCAAGCCTTTGCGTTCATTGGCGCTAAGCGTTCCGTCGCCTTCCGGTTCGGCAAAATCGGCAGGGCGCTGCCAGGTTCCCAGACGCGGTTCGACGATCCGATCGTTAACAAGGGTGCCGACAATCACAAGCAACGGGGTGAGGGCGATGGTGAAGTAGTAATTGTCGAGCATGCCGATGGTCGCACCGGGCTCGATTGTCTGCGCTGCGACCTCGGTGATTCCGAACAGAAGTGGTTCAAGCGACGTCACGACGAGGTTGGCCGAGAAGCCGGCCGAGACACCGGCGAAGACCGCAGCGATGCCGGCAATCGGGTGACGACCAGCGGCGGCAAAGACCACTGCACCCAGCGGCACCATCACGATATAGCCGGAGTCCACAGCCAGATTGCCCATCACACCGGCGAAAACCAGAACCGGCGTCAGCAGGTAACGGGGCGCGCCTGACACCATCACCCGCAGGCCGGCTGACAGGAGGCCGGTCTTTTCCGCGATCCCGGCGCCGATCATGACGACGAGCACCATGCCCAAAGGCGCAAATCCAGTGAGGACGCCGGGCATTCCCACGAGCAGGTTTTGCAATTGTGCGCCGGTCAGGAGATTGACGACCGCGATGTTCTCACCGTTGACCGGATTGGTGACGGCAACGTCCAAGGCTGCCAAGCCGAACGACGCGACCAGCACCACGACGATCAGCGCCAGGAAGATCGTCACTGGATCCGGCAGTTTGTTGCCGGCCTTCTCGACCGAGTTGAGAATGGCTGTTCCTATGCTCATGTGCAGTCTCCCCGAAAAACAGGTGGGGAGTTTGAGCGCATTCGACGGGCAATCGCAATGCCCCAGAGGATAGCGATGCCGCGCGCGCCGCTGTCAGCGTTTGTCGGGCCGGTCAGTGGATGACGCGGCGACAAACTCGTCCATCGCCTCGTCGTCGGCAGCAAGGGCGGCGACGGCCGGAGAGACGTATTGTCGCGACAGAACTAGGCCAGCCACAAACAGGGTGCCGGCAATCTGGGCCTACGGTCCGGCCATCCAGGAAAAGCTCGCCGAAATCAGGGCGAAGCCGATCACGCCATGATAGTTGTCCAACATGGATCGGGCCTTGGCTGCTTCCGGCCGTGCAGCCATGCCCCGATCCGGCTGGCAAGGGCTATGTCCCTCGACTTTCCGGCGGCGTTGCTCAGCCGCCGTTCACGCCGAACAGGATGGCCAGTGCGACCACAGCCAGCACGATGGATGCGCCCAGGACCCAGCGGACATGATGCCCGCTCTCGCCTTGCCGGGCGTCGTCTGTTGTAAGCTTGGTCATGATAATCTCCTTGCTTGGTACCTGATCAGCTAGACCGCCGAGGATTTGATTCAACTCCGGACGGTCCGCGGGCGGGATCGCTCGACCTCCCGTCCCGCTGGCCGGCCGGTTCGACACGGGCCATAGCTGGACGATGCAATATTTCTCCGGAACCCTGCGGGACCGTCTCTGGTTCGTCCGCGCGACCTGGCCACCGCTGCTGCTGGCCGTTGGCTGTCTCGCGCTGTCGCGGGTGTACGAGCCCATCTGGTGGGCAGGCCTTTGTGTGGCTGCCACTATTTTGTTGTGTCTGGACAGTGCGGCCCGGCATCGTGAGTTCCGCCGCCTGCGGCATTCCGTCCGCAAGGCGCGTGGTCTGAGCGGTGAGGCGCTGGCCCGGTTCCGGGCTGCACGTACGACTTGGTGCTCGCGTCGCGCGGCTATTGCAGCGGCGCATGCGGAGGGGTTCGAAGATGATGCCCGAGCCCTCGTCAGTGGTTGGGGGTACAAGCCCTGGCACGTGTTTCCGGATCGGGCTTTCAGTTTCAACTCGCCATTTCTGCGGGCCTCTTTCTGGCAGTCTGTCCTGGGATGGCGCCGCTGAACCGTGTCAGATCCGGTCAGTCGCCAAAAGTGTAGTTGCAAACGGGTCTTAACTGAGCCTCGATGTGTCGCGGTTGCGATACAAGGAACTGAAGTCAGACGGTCTTTAGCCCTTGCTCCGAGCGCCCACGCGCTCTAGCTTCCGCGCCAAATCGGGCAGGGGGCCTGATTGGCGTTGGCGATTCGCTTTCGGCGTGTCTTGCCAGCCAATCCGCGGTCTTCCATACCCTACCGGACGCTCTTCATGGCGAGGCCTGGCGATGGACGCATTGCTTCTAGAATACCTGCCCATCCTGATCTTTTTCGCGATTGCCGCGGCGATCGGCATTGGCTTCATGGTGGCGGCCTTCGTGATCGCGCCGTCGCGGCCTGACCCGGAAAAAGTGTCGACCTATGAGTGCGGCTTCAACGCCTTTGACGACGCTCGCATGAAGTTCGACGTGCGATTCTATCTGGTCGCCATCCTCTTCATCATCTTCGACCTCGAAGTCGCTTTCCTCTTTCCCTGGGCGGTGACGCTTCGCGAGCATCTTGGCCAGTTCGAGTTCTGGTCGATGATGGTCTTCCTCGGTATCCTCACAATCGGCTTCATCTACGAGCTGAAAAAAGGCGCGCTGGATTGGGAGTAGTCCACAATGGCATCTGATCTCACACCCCATGCCGGCATGGCCGGACGCGCAACCGTCCCGGGCTATGACCCCAAGAAGCACGACCCGTTCTTTGACGGCGTCAGCGACGCGCTGGCCGACAAGGGATTCGTGGTCGCGGCTGCCGATGATCTCGTCACCTGGGCGCGCACCGGCTCTTTGATGTGGATGACCTTCGGTCTGGCCTGTTGCGCTGTTGAAATGATGCAGGCCTCGATGCCGCGTTATGATGTCGAGCGTTTCGGCTTTGCGCCACGCGCTTCCCCGCGCCAGTCCGACGTGATGATCGTGGCCGGTACATTGACCAACAAGATGGCGCCCGCCCTGCGCAAGGTCTACGACCAGATGCCGGAGCCGCGCTACGTCATCTCGATGGGTTCGTGCGCCAATGGCGGCGGCTATTACCACTACTCATACTCGGTCGTGCGTGGCTGCGACCGCATCGTTCCGGTGGATATCTATGTCCCGGGCTGCCCGCCGACCGCGGAGGCCCTGGTCTATGGCATTTTGCAATTGCAAAAGAAGATCCGCCGCGAAGGCTCGATCGAGCGCTAGGAGAGAACGGCACAATGAGCGAAGCCCTCAAGGTTCTCGGCGAGCATGTTGCCAACGCCCAGGATGCGGCCGTCACAGGCTGGTCGATCGCCAATGGCGAGCTGACGGTGGAGATCCACCGCGACCGGATCGAGACCGTGTTGACCTGGTTGCGCGATGATCCGGCTTGCCGTTTCACTACGCTGATCGACATATGTGGCGTCGACTACCCGCAGCGCGCCTCGCGCTTTGAAGTGGTCTACCACCTGCTCTCCATGCACCAGAATCACCGTATCCGGGTCAAGCTGTCGACCGATGAGGAAACACCCGTTCCGTCGGTCATTCCGGTTTTTCCGGTCGCTGACTGGTTCGAGCGCGAAGCTTTTGACATGTACGGCATCGTCTTCGCCGATCACCCGGATCTGCGTCGCCTGCTGACCGATTATGGCTTTGAGGGCCATCCGCTGCGCAAGGACTTCCCGCTCACCGGCTATGTCGAAGTGCGCTGGGACGAGGAAGAGAAACGCGTTGTCTATGAGCCGGTCGAGCTGGTCCAGGAATATCGCGACTTTGACTTCATGAGCCCGTGGGAAGGTGCCAAATACATCCTCCCGGGTGATGAAAAGGCCCAAGATGGCCAGAAGGGGGGCTGAACCATGGCTGATGACATGACCCAGGCCACCGAGGCCCCGCGTAATTTCACCATCAATTTCGGCCCGCAACATCCGGCTGCGCACGGCGTGCTGCGCCTGGTGCTTGAGCTGGATGGCGAGGTTGTCGAGCGCGTTGACCCGCATATCGGCCTTCTGCACCGCGGCACCGAGAAGCTGCTGGAGCACAAGACCTATCTCCAGGGCATCGGCTATTTTGACCGTCTCGACTATGTCGCGCCGATGAACCAGGAGCACGCCTTCTGCATGGCCGCTGAAAAGCTGGCCGGCATCACCGTGCCCAAGCGCGGCGAATATGTGCGGGTGCTGTATTGCGAGATCGGTCGGGTGCTCAACCACCTGCTGAACGTGACCACGCAGGCCATGGATGTCGGCGCGCTGACACCGCCGCTCTGGGGTTTTGAAGAGCGCGAAAAGCTGATGGTCTTCTATGAGCGCGCCTCTGGCTCGCGCATGCACGCCCATTATTTCCGTCCGGGCGGGGTCCATCAGGACCTGCCGATGAAGCTGGTCGAGGACATCCGTGCCTGGTGTGACCAGTTCCCGGCCAAGCTGGACGATATCGACAGCCTTCTGACCGAAAACCGCATTTTCAAGCAGCGTAATGTCGATATCGGCGTTGTGACCAAGGAAGATGTGCTGGCCTGGGGCTTCTCCGGCGTCATGGTGCGCGGCTCGGGCCTCGCTTGGGACCTGCGCCGCTCGCAGCCCTATTCGGTCTATGACGAGCTGAAATTCGACATTCCGGTCGGCAAGAATGGCGATTGCTATGACCGCTATCTGTGCCGCATGGAAGAGATGCGCGAGAGCGTGAAGATCATGATCCAGTGCTGCGACTGGCTCATGAAGGACGAGAATGCGGGCGAGGTGCTGGCCACCGACTCGAAGTTCTCGCCGCCGCGCCGGGCCGAGATGAAGCGCTCGATGGAAGCGCTGATCCAGCACTTCAAGCTCTACACCGAAGGTGTGCGGGTGGAAGAGGGTGAGGTCTATGTCGCCGTCGAGGCGCCCAAGGGCGAATTCGGCGTCTATCTCGTCTCCGACGGCTCGAACAAGCCTTACCGCCTGAAGATCCGCGCACCGGGCTTCGCCCACCTCGCGGCGATGGATTACATGAGCAAGGGCCACATGCTGGCCGACGTGTCCGCGATCATCGGCTCGCTGGATGTCGTGTTCGGGGAGATCGACCGATGAGCGTTCGTCGTCTCGCAAAAGAGCAGCCCGAGAGCTTTGCCTTCAACAAGAAGAGCGAAGACGAGATCAAGTTCTGGCTGGCCAAATATCCCGAGGTCAAAAAGGCCTCAGCGGTCATTCCCATGCTGTGGATTGCGCAAAAGCAGGAAGGCTGGGTCTCAGAGCCCGCCATTCGTGACATCGCGACCCGTCTCGAGATGCCGTATATCCGCGTCTACGAAGTCGCGACCTTCTACACCATGTTCAACTTGGAGCCGGTCGGGACACACCTGATCCAGGTCTGCGGTACCACGCCTTGCATGCTGCGCGGCTCGGATGAGCTGATCGATGTGTGCAAGAAGCGCATCGGCAAGCAGCACGAGATTTCTGCTGACGGCAAGTTCACCTGGATCGAAGTTGAATGCATGGGCGCTTGCGCCAATGCCCCGATGGTCCAGCTCGCCAACCCCGATGGCGACCATTACATCGAGGATCTGGACGGCGCCAAGCTGGAAGCCCTGATGGACGACCTCGCTGCGGGCAAAAAGATCAAATACGGCCCTCAATCGGAGCGCAATGCCTCCGAGCCGCACGGCACCAAGGTGCTCACCGATCCGTCGCTTTATGACGGTTCGCGCGCCAAGAAGATCAAGCTGCCGAATACCGGCAAGGCGGAGGGCTGATAAATGGCGACGCAACTCCTCCAGGATAAAGACCGGATCTTCACCAATCTGTTCGGACATCATGATGCCGGGCTGGAAAGCGCCAAGCAGCGCGGCTGCTGGAATGGCACCACCGAGATCCTGCAGCAGGGTCGTGACTGGATCATCGACAACATGAAAGCCTCCGGCCTGCGCGGCCGTGGTGGCGCCGGTTTCCCGACCGGTCTGAAATGGTCCTTCATGCCCAAGGAAGTGGGCGCGCGCCCGCATTATCTCGTCGTCAATGCCGACGAATCCGAGCCGGGCACCTGCAAGGACCGCGAGATCATGCGGCATGATCCGCACCTTCTCATCGAAGGCTGCCTGATCGCTTCATTCTCCATGCAGGCCCATGCCTGCTACATCTATCTGCGCGGTGAATATGTCACCGAGCGCCTGGCCATGGAAAAGGCCGTCGAGGAGGCCTATGAGGCCAAGCTGATCGGCGATGACAACATCCATGGCTGGCCCTTCCACGTCTATATCCATCACGGTGCCGGCGCCTATATCTGCGGCGAAGAGACGGCCCTCTTGGAAAGCCTGGAAGGCAAGAAGGGCCAACCGCGCCTCAAGCCGCCATTCCCGGCCAATGCCGGCCTTTATGGCTGCCCGACCACGGTCAACAATGTGGAATCGATCGCCGTCGCCGGCACCATCCTGCGCCGCGGCGCCGAATGGTTCGCCAGCTTTGGCCGCGAGCGCAATGTCGGCACCAAGATCTTCTCGATCTCCGGCCATGTGAACAATCCGTGCAATGTCGAAGAAGCCATGTCGATCCCGATGAAGACCCTCATCGAGACCCATGCCGGCGGTGTGCGCGGCGGTTGGGATAATCTCAAAGCCGTCATTCCGGGCGGCTCCTCGGTCTCGCTCCTGCCGAAAGACATTTGCGACGACGTGCTGATGGATTTCGACGCGCTCTCGGCGCACAAGTCCGGTCTGGGCACCGCCGCGGTCATCGTCATGGACAAGTCCACCGACGTGGTGAAGGCGATCGCACGCATCTCCTACTTCTACCGCCATGAAAGCTGCGGCCAGTGCACGCCGTGCCGCGAAGGCACTGGCTGGATGTGGCGCGTCTTGACCCGCATGGCGGCCGGCGAGTCGACGATTGAAGAGATCGACATGCTGCTCGACGTCGCCGGTCAGGTCGAAGGTCACACGATCTGCGCCCTGGGTGACGCGGCCGCCTGGCCGGTCCAGGGCCTGATCCGCCATTTCCGGTCCGAGATCGAGGACCGCATCAACAATTACCGCGCTGGCAAACCTGTCTTTGTCTCGCAAGTGGCAGCGGAGTAGGGCGGACCGTGAGAACTCTCCTCACATACGTTCTGGCGGCTCTGGCGGCGATACTTGCCGCAGGCATCGTTGAATTTGCTGATGCTGCGTTGGTTTACTTGTCGATGTTGGGAGAGGGCAGCCCTCACCTCCAGGGACCTGCGATTGCCTCTTTGCTGGTGGCGGTTCCGTTGGCGCTCGTGGCGAACATTTTACTGGTCGGGCCTATCTGGTTTGGGGTGACATACATTGCGCGAAAACAAGGTGTTGAGCTGAAGTGGTGGAAGTATGTTGTCGCAGGCGCCGCGATTTATCTCATCGTCGTTATGTTGTTCGCTCAGGCGGTTAATCTGATTTCCAGCCAGTCGCTTGCGTTGGATGGCCTGGGGTACAAAGCGGCGCTGTTGAGTATTGCAGGCGCCGCCTGGGGCACAGTTTTTTGGATTCGGGCACCTAAGCCCATAACAGCAGGGATCGCAGCATGAGCGACGACCTTCGCAAAATCATTATCGACGGCGAGGAAATCGAGGTTCCGACTTCCTATACGCTGTTGCAGGCGGCTGAAGCGGCTGGCCGGGAAATTCCGCGCTTTTGCTATCACGAGCGCCTGTCGGTCGCCGGTAATTGCCGGATGTGCCTCGTTGAGCTCGTCGGGGCGCCGAAACCGGCTGCCTCCTGTGCGATGAATGTGCGTGACATGCGCGGCGGGCCGAATGGCGAGCCGCCGGCGATGAATACGCTGTCGCCGCTGGTCAAGAAGGCCCGCGAAGGGGTGATGGAGTTCCTGCTCATCAACCACCCGCTCGATTGCCCGATCTGCGACCAGGGCGGTGAGTGCGACCTGCAGGACCAGTCCTTGGTCTATGGCCGCACCGGTTCCCGTTTCCCGGAGAACAAGCGCGCGGTTGAAGACAAGGAAATGGGTCCGATCATCGCCACCGAGATGACGCGCTGCATCCAGTGCACGCGCTGCGTCCGCTTCGTGACCGAGGTCGCCGGCTCGCCCGAGATCGGCATGATTGGTCGCGGTGAAGATGCCGAGATCACCACCTATCTGGAAAGCGCCGTGACGTCCGAGCTGTCCGGCAATGTCATCGATCTCTGCCCGGTCGGTGCGCTGACCTCCAAGCCCTACGCCTTCAACGCCCGCCCGTGGGAGCTGAAGAAGACCGAGACCATTGATGTGATGGACGCACTCGGCTCGAATATCCGTGTAGACGCGCGCGGCTCCGCCGTGCTGCGCATCCTGCCGCGCGTCCATGAGGGCGTGAACGAGGAATGGATTTCCGACAAGACGCGCTATGCTTGGGAAGGCCTCGGCCGGCAACGTCTCGACAAGGCTTATGTCCGGACAAACGGCAAGCTGCGTCCGACCGATTGGCCCGAAGCGCTGACCATCGCGGCTGAAAAGCTGGGTGGTGACGCCTCCAAGATCGGCATGATTGCCGGGGATCTCTGCTCGGCCGAGGAAATGAAGGCCGCCAAGGATCTCGCCGACGCGCTCGGCGTGGTCTCGACCGATTGCCGCCAGGACGGCGCCAAAGTTGGTGGTGGCGCGCGTGAGGATTACCTCTTCAACGCGACCATTGCCGGGATTGAGGAGGCTGACGCCATCCTCATCATCGGCGCCAATCCGCGCAAGGAAGCGGCCGTGCTCAATGCCCGCATCCGCAAGACCTGGCTGCACAATGACACCCAGGTCGGGCTGATCGGCGAAGCGGTCGATCTGACCTACCCCTATGAGCATGTCGGCACGTCGGCCGATGTTCTCGCCGGCCTGAAGAAAAAGCGCTCCGGCTTCATCAAGACGCTCAAGGACGCCAAGCGTCCGCTGATCCTGGTTGGTTCCGGCGCCCTGACGCGCGCCGATGGCGCCCAGGTGCTGCGCGCCGCCGGTGAACTCGCCGATGCGGTCGGGGCTGTCAGCGCCGAGTGGAATGGTCTCTCCATCCTGCACACGGCGGCGAGCCGCGTTGCCGGTCTCGATCTCGGCTTTGTGCCGGGTGAGGGCGGTCATGATGTGGCAGGCATGCAGTCCAATCCGCTCGACACGGTTGTTCTGATGGGCGCTGACGAGCTGGACATGGCTCAGTTCGGCGACGCTTTTGTGATCTATGTTGGCAGCCATGGCGATGCCGGTGCGCACCGCGCCGATCTCATCCTGCCCAGCGCCGCCTGGACCGAGCAGGACGGCTTGTTCGCCAATACCGAAGGCCGGGTCCAGCTGGCCTATCGCGCGACCTTCCCGAAGGCCGATGCGAAAGAGGGCTGGGCGATCTTCCGGGCCCTGTCCGAGCGTCTGGGCAAGACGCTGCCCTACAACAACCTCACCGAATTGCGCCACAAGCTGTTCGCCGATGTTCCCGTGCTCGCGGGAATCGATCACGCACCGGGTGCCGGTGAGGGCTATGACGCCAAAGCGGCCGGTGCTGCCGGTGGTGTCGAGGCAACCGATTTCGTGCCGGCGGTTCGGAATTTCTACTTCACCAACCCCATCGTCCGGGCCTCCAAGACGCTGGCGGAATGCTCCGCTCTTGCGTCTGGTCCGGCCCAGATGGCTGCGGAGTAGCGGGCATGATGCAACGTATCCTGACCATCTTTGCGGCGCTTTTCGCGGTCAGCGCTCCGGTAGCTGCCCAGGATAGCCGTGTTGTTCTCAATACGGCGTCGGCGCAGACCATCATCGAGACCTGCCAGGCCTGGGCGGTCGAGCGCGACCTTCGGGTCAATATTGCGGTTTATGACCAGGGCGTGGACCTCATCGGATTCCTGCGCATGGACGGTGCCCCGCTGGCATCGATCCAGATCGCCCAGTGGAAGGGCGAGAGCGCCGCGGGGATCAATTTCTCGACCGGTGCGCTCGCTGGCTTTGCGACAGAGAATCCGGTACTCGCCCACGCGCCCGCTATTGCCGTGTTGCGCGGCGGTGTGCCGATCCTCGCTATTGATGGAACGCATATCGGTGGTGTGGGTGTCTCGGGTGCCAGCTCGGAAGACGATGAACACTGTGCGGTCGCCGCGATCGAGGCCGCAGGTCTTGTCGCCAACCTGCCGGCTGAGGAGTAAGCGATGACGGATTTCATCGAACAATTCGGTGTCTGGGGCGGGTTCGGCATTGCCGTGCTGCAGATCCTGGCTTTTGCCGTTGTCCTGCTGATTTCGCTAGCCTTCCTCTTGCTGATGGACCGCAAGGTCTGGGCCGCCGTGCAGATGCGCAAGGGCCCCAATGTGGTCGGCGCCTTCGGCCTGCTGCAGTCCTTCGCCGACTTCTTCAAATTCGTGTTCAAGGAAATCGTCGTCCCGGCCGGCGCGGATCGTTCGCTTTACCTGCTTGCACCGCTGATCACGCTGATCCTGGCCTTCGTGACCTGGGCCGTGGTTCCGGCCGCACCGGGCTGGGTGATTGCCGATCTCAATGTCGGCATTCTTTACCTGTTCGCCATGTCGTCCCTGGGTGTCTATGGCATCATCATCGGTGGCTGGGCCTCGAACTCGAAATACCCCTTCCTCGGGGCGCTGCGCTCGGCGGCGCAGATGGTGTCCTATGAAGTCTCGATCGGCTTCATCATCGTGACCGTGCTCTTGTTTGCCGGCTCGATGAACCTGTCCGAGATCATCGAGATGCAGGGCGGCGGTTTCTGGAACTGGAACGTGCTGTCCTTCCACGCCTGGCCGATGCCGATGTTCCTGGTGATGATCCCGATGGCGGTGATCTTCTTCATCTCGGCCCTGGCCGAGACCAACCGTCCGCCGTTTGACCTGCCCGAGGCCGAGTCGGAACTGGTGGCCGGTTATCAGGTCGAATACTCCTCGACGCCGTACCTGCTGTTCATGGTCGGCGAGTATCTCAACATCGTGCTGATGTGCGCGATGACGGCGATCCTGTTCTTTGGCGGCTGGAATGACCCGTTCGGTCTGGACGTGTCCGGCTGGCCCTACCTGGCCTCGCACGCCTGGTATTTCTTCTGGTTCGCCGCCAAGATCGTCTTCTTCTTCTTCATGTTCGCGATGGTGAAGGCCCTGGTGCCTCGCTACCGCTACGACCAGCTGATGCGGCTGGGCTGGAAGATCTTCCTGCCCATCTCACTGGCTGCGGTCGCTCTGGTCGGCGCTGCCGTCGTTTACGGACCTCAGGGGTAAGTCATGGGACGCATTCAACAAGCCTTGCGCGGCGCGCTCCTGATGGACTTCTGGTCCGCTTTCGGACTGGGCATGCGCTATTTCTTCGCCAAGAAGGCAACGCTGAACTACCCGTTCGAGAAGGGTCCGCTCAGCCCGCGTTTTCGGGGTCAGCACGCCCTGCGTCGCTATGCCAATGGCGAGGAACGCTGCATCGCCTGCAAGCTGTGCGAAGCGATCTGTCCGGCCCAGGCGATCACCATTGAGGCCGAGCCGCGCAGTGACGGCTCGCGCCGCACCACGCGCTACGACATCGACATGACCAAATGCATCTATTGCGGATATTGCCAGGAGGCATGCCCGGTCGATGCAATCGTGGAAGGCCCGAATTTCGAATTCGCCGCCGAAACCCGCGAAGAACTTTTCTACGACAAGGCAAAATTGCTCGAGAACGGCGATCGCTGGGAACGGGAAATTGCCAAGAACCTGGAACTCGACGCGCCTTACCGCTGATGCGGTCGGGGGCGATTTTGGGACGCATTTGAGAGGACGAGGGCACCATGCTCGCTAACCTGGCTTTCTGGGCCTTTTCCGGAGTGGCGATTTTGTCGGCCTTGATGGTCGTCATTGCGCGCAACCCGGTGCGGTCGGTCTTGTTCCTGATCCTGGCCTTCTTCTCGGCGGCCGGGCTCTTCGTGCTGCTCGGCGCCGAATTCCTCGCCATGTTGTTGATCGTTGTCTATGTCGGCGCGGTCGCGGTCCTGTTCCTGTTCGTCGTGATGATGCTGGATGTCGATTTCACCGAGCTGAAGCAGGGCTTTTTGAGCTATCTGCCGTTGGGCGGGCTGGTCGCCCTCATCCTGGCCGTCGAGCTGGGCATGATCGGCATGACCTGGCAGGCCTCTGACCAGGCGATGGCGCTGCGCGATGCGGCCATCCCGGACGGACTGACCAATGTCGAGGCGCTCGGTCTCGTGATTTACGACCAGTATGTCTATTTCTTCCAGGCTGCGGGCCTCGTGCTGCTGGTCGCCATGATCGGCGCCATCGTGCTGACCCTGCGCCACAAGCCGGGTGTGCGCCGCCAGAGCGTCAGCGCGCAGGTCGGCCGGGATCGCAAGGATGCGATCTCCATGCATGATATCAAGCCGGGACAGGGGATTGGGGAATGATGGACGTCGGACTGGGACATTATCTCGCCGTCGCCGGTGTGCTCTTCACCATCGGTGTCTTCGGCATTTTCGTGAACCGCAAGAATGTCATCATCCTATTGATGTCGGTCGAGCTGATCCTGCTCTCCGTCAACATCAACCTGGTGGCCTTCTCGGCCTTCCTCGGCGATCTGGCCGGGCAGGTGTTCGCGCTTTTCGTCCTGACCGTGGCGGCCGCTGAGGCGGCGGTCGGTCTGGCCATTCTCGTCGTCTACTTCCGCAACCGGGGTGATATCTCGGTTGAGGGCGTCAACCTGATGAAGGGCTAGGGGATCATGGCACCCATTATCGTCTTCGGGCCGCTGATCGCTTCGGCCTTTGCCGGTCTTCTCGGCAATCATGTCGGCCACCGCGCGGCGCAGATTGTCACCACCTTCTTCGTGGTGCTGTCCTTCGTGCTGTCGGTGATCGTCTTCTTCGACGTCACCTATGGCGGCAATGCCCAGACCATCCATCTGGCGACCTGGATGAGCGTCGGCGCGTTCGACGTTTCCTGGGCGATCAAGCTGGACAGCCTGTCAGCGGTGATGCTGGTGGTGGTGACTTCGGTCTCCTCGCTCGTGCACATCTATTCTTGGGGCTATATGGAGCACGACCCGCACCGGGCGCGCTTCTTCTCCTACCTGTCTCTCTTCACCTTCGCGATGCTGTCGCTGGTGACCGCCGACAATTTCCTCCAGCTCTTCTTCGGTTGGGAAGGCGTGGGGCTGGCCTCCTATCTGCTGATCGGCTTCTGGTACAAGAAGCGGTCGGCCAATGATGCGGCCATCAAGGCCTTCGTGACCAACCGGGTTGGCGATTTCGGCTTTGCGCTGGGCATCATGGCGATCTTCCACGTCTTCGGCTCCGTACGCTTTGACGATGTCTTTGCGGCGGTCCCGGATCATGTCGACACCGTGCTGGCCTTTGCCGGAATGGAGTTCAATGCCATCGAGCTGATCGCCTTCCTGCTGTTCATTGGCGCGATGGGCAAATCAGCCCAGTTTTTCCTGCATGTCTGGCTGCCCGACGCGATGGAAGGCCCGACGCCGGTCTCCGCCCTGATCCACGCCGCCACCATGGTCACCGCCGGCGTCTTCCTGGTCTGCCGGGCTTTCCCGATCTTCCAGGATGCCGAGGCGGCGTCCGCTTTTGTCACCGTGATCGGTGCCACCACAGCGCTGTTTGCAGCGACGGTCGGGGTGGCCCAAAACGATATCAAGCGCGTGGTCGCCTATTCGACCTGTTCTCAGCTCGGCTACATGTTCTTTGCCGCGGGTCTGGGCCTTTACGGCGCCGCCATGTTCCACCTGTTCACGCACGCCTTCTTCAAGGCGCTCTTGTTCCTCGGTTCCGGCGCGGTGATCCACGGCGTCCATGACGAGCAGGACATGCGCAAGATGGGCGGCCTGTACAAGATGATGCCGATGACCTGGCTGATGATGCTCATCGGTACAGTGGCTTTGACCGGTGTCGGCTTCTCCTTCGGCGTTCTGGGCCTGCTGCCGTGGGATCTGGGCTTTGCTGGCTTCTTCTCCAAGGACGCCATCATCGAGGGGGCCTTCATGGCCGGCCGCGAGGGGGTCTTCTTCGGTATTCCGGCGTTCTGGATCGGTTGTGTCGCAGCGCTGCTGACCAGCTTCTATTCCTGGCGCCTGATCTTCATGACCTTCCACGGAAAGTTCCGCGGTCCCAAGGACGTGTACGAGCATGCCCACGATCCGAAATTCGCGATGGCGATGCCGTTGGTCGTGCTGGCAGTCGGCGCGATATTCGCTGGCGGCATCTTCAAGAAGGACTTCATCGGCGAGAATGCCGGTCACTTCTGGCATGACGCGGTTCCCGCCGCTTCACATGGGCCGGCTGTTGCGGGCGATCATGGCGAAGCTGCCGGTTACGCTGACGCTGGCGATCATGGTGACGCGCATGCCGTGGCGGACACCCACGCTGCAGACGACTCACATGCGACAGCAGACGACAATCACGGTGCGGCCGCGGCTTACGGGGCGACCGAGGCGCATGGCGAAGCCGGTGAGGGCGATCATGGTGGCGGACATCATCCGCCGACCTGGGTGTTGCTGTCGCCGTTCTTTGCCACGCTGATCGGTTTTGGACTCGCGATCTGGTTCTACCTGATCAATGAAGGCATGGGCGCGCGCATTGCGGCGCGTGGCGGTCCGATGCATTCCTTCCTCTACAACAAGTGGTATGTCGACGAGATCTACCATTTCGTCTTCGTCCGCGGCGCCAAGGCGCTGGGTGACCTGTTCTGGAAGATCGGCGATGTGAAGCTGATCGACGGGCTGGGTCCCAATGGTGTGGCCGGCACCACGCTGGCCGCGGCGCGCCGCTTGGCCAAGGGTCAGTCCGGTTTCCTCTACCACTACGCATTCGTCATGCTGATCGGCGTCCTGGGCTTCACGCTCTGGGTCATGATCGGGCAAGGGGGTCTTTAAATGTTCGGCGAATTTGAAGCCTTCCTGTCGATCCTGACCTTTGTTCCGGCGCTGGGCGCGCTGGTCATAGCGATCTTCCGGTTCACTGCGCGCTCGGACGACCAGGCGCTGATCGACCGCAATTCGCGCTGGGTCGCCTGGTTGGCGACCATGGTGACGCTGGGCATGTCGGTCCTGCTGCTGGCCAATTTCGATGCCGAAGCGACCGGATTCCAGTTTGTCCACGAAGTGACCTGGCTCGAGCAAATCGGCCTCGGCTACCGGATGGGTGTGGACGGGCTGTCCGTCCTGTTCGTGGTCCTGACCGCCTTCCTCATGCCGATCTGCATCATGGCCTCCGGCGCGATCAAGACCCGTGTCGCCGACTACATGATCGCCTTCCTGTTGCTGGAAACCATGGTCATCGGCGTGTTCTGTGCGCTCGACCTGGTGGTTTTCTATATCTTCTTCGAAGGCGGCCTGATCCCGATGTTCATCATCATCGGCGTCTGGGGCGGGCAGAACCGCGTCTATGCGGCGTTCAAATTCTTCCTCTATACCCTGCTCGGCTCCGTGCTGATGCTGGTCGCCATGATCGCGATGTTCCTGCAGGCCGGCACGACCGATGTCACCGTGCTGCTGGAGACCGAGTTCGCCCGCAACGCCCAGATGTGGATGTGGCTGGCCTTCTTCGCGTCCTTCGCGGTGAAGATGCCGATGTGGCCAGTCCATACCTGGCTGCCCGACGCGCACGTGCAGGCGCCGACCGCGGGTTCGGTTATCCTTGCGGGCGTGTTGCTGAAACTGGGCGGTTACGGCTTCCTGCGTTTCTCGCTGCCAATGTTCCCGGAGGCGAGTGACTATTTCGCGCCGATGGTCTTCGTGCTGTCGATCATCGCCATCATCTACACATCCCTTGTGGCTTTCCGTCAGACCGATATCAAGAAGCTGATCGCCTATTCCTCGGTCGCCCATATGGGCTTTGTCACCATGGGCCTGTTTGCGATGAACGAGACCGGCGTGCAGGGCGCCATCTTCCAGATGATCTCGCACGGCGTGATCTCCGGCGCGCTCTTCTTGTGTGTCGGCGTCATCTATGACCGCATGCATACCCGCGAAATCGCCTTCTATGGCGGACTGGTCCACAAGATGCCGGTGTTTGCCGCGATCTTCGGCCTGTTTGCGATGGCCAATGTCGGCCTGCCCGGCACGTCCGGCTTTGTCGGCGAGATCATGACCATGGTCGGGGCCTTCCAGGTCAGCTGGTGGATCGCCACCGGCGCGGCGGTCGGCGTGATCCTGTCGGCGATGTACATGCTGACGGTCTATCGCGATGTCGTTTTCGGCGAGATCACCAACCCCAAGCTCGAGACCATCACCGACCTCAACCGGATGGAGTGGCTGATCTTCATTCCCCTGATCATTGGTACGCTGCTGCTTGGCGTGTTCTCGACCCTGATCACGGATGTCACCGCAACCGCGGTTGATCATCTGCTTTCCAATTATGATGCGGCGCTTGCTGCATCGGCCCAGTAGGAGAAGCCAGCCATGACGGCGGACATGCTTTCCCACGACCTGTCGCTTCTCATTCCCGAGCTGGTGCTGGCCGGCGGCGCCATGGCGCTGCTCATGCTCGGCGTCTTTCTCAAGGGAGACGGCACCGAGAAACTGGTTCAGTGGCTGACCGTCGGCCTGCTGGCCGCGGCCGGTCTGGCAGCGCTTTTCCTGGTGAGCGGTGAGGGCACGGCCTTCAACGACAGCTTTGTGTTCGACAGCCTGGCGCGTTTTTCCAAGACGGCCATAGCCTTGGTCGCGGCCGTCGCCATGCTGCTGGCCATGCCGTATCTGCAGGCTGAGAAGCTGGGCAAGATCGAGTATCCGGTCCTGGTCGCCCTGGCGGTGACCGGCATGGTCATGATGGTGTCGGCCAATGACCTGATCGCCATGTATATGGGGATCGAGCTGCAATCGCTGGCGCTTTATGTGCTGGCTGCCTTCAACCGGGACAGCCTGCGGGCCTCCGAGGCGGGCCTGAAGTATTTCGTGCTCGGCGCGCTGTCGTCCGGCCTTCTGCTGTATGGTGCGTCGCTGGTTTACGGTTTTGCCGGTTCGACCGGCTTCAACGACATCGCCCTGGCCGTCGAAAGTGGCAGCAATATCGGTCTTACCGTGGGCCTTGTCTTCGTGATCTGTGGTCTGGCTTTCAAAGTGTCCGCTGCGCCCTTCCACATGTGGACGCCCGACGTTTATGAAGGCGCCCCGACCCCGGTTACCGCCTTTTTCGCGACGGCACCGAAATTTGCCGCGATCGTTCTTCTGGCCCGGGTCCTGATGGAGCCCTTTGGCGCCGTCGTCGACCAGTGGCGGGACGTGATCTGGATGATTGCCGTCCTGTCGATGGCGGTGGGTGCCTTCGGGGCGCTGACACAGCAGAACATCAAGCGTCTGATGGCCTATTCCTCAATCGGCAATATGGGTTATGCGCTGGTTGCTGTTGCCGCAGCCAGCCAGACAGGTCTGTGGGCGCTTCTGGTGTTCATGACGCTCTACATGGTCGGCGTGATCGGTTCGTTTGCCGGAATCCTGTCAATGCGCACCCGCGAGGGCATGGTCGAACAGATCTCCGATCTCGCCGGTCTCGCGCAGCGCAATCCGGGTCTTGGCTGGTCGATCACGGCACTGATGTTTTCCATTGGCGGCCTGCCGTTCATGGTCGGCTTCTTCGGCAAGTTTTTCGTGGTCTATGCCGCGGTTCAGGCCGACCTGATGGTCCTCGCCGTGCTGGCGGTGCTCTTCTCGGTCGTGGGTGCGGCCTACTATCTGCGCATCGTGAAAGTGATCTGGTTCGATACCTCGGAGGTGGAGTTCGTACCGTCTGCGGTTTCGACCTACTGGATTGCCCGTATCGCCGGTCTGGCAACCGTCCTGCTGTTGCCCGTGCTCGGCTGGCTGGTCTTCCGCGCCTATTCGGTCGGGCTGGCGCTGCTCTAGCACCGCACCCTTGGCCGAGACCCAGCCCCGTATCGAGTGGATCGAGGAAACCGCCTCGACCAATGCCGATATCCGGGAGAGGGCCGTTGCTGGTGAGCGCGGCCCGCTCTGGCTGGCAGCCCGCCGGCAGACCGCCGGGCGTGGCCGACGTGGTCGGGCCTGGAGCGGGCTGACCGGCAATCTCTTCACGACCGGGCTGTACACGCTTCAAAGCGATCCGGGCCGCGCCGCCGAGCTGTCCTTTGTGGCGGCGCTGGCTGTTGCGGCTGTGTGTGACAGCGCCACGCGAGATCCCTCGGTGACGCGCCTGAAATGGCCCAATGATGCTCTCGTTCACGGGCGCAAGGTCGCCGGCATTCTGCTGGAAAGCGGGTCGGCTCCGGGCGGTGGCCTTTGGCTGGCTGTGGGCATCGGACTGAATCTGGTCGAGGCGCCTGATGATACAGAACGGCCTGCGACGTCGCTCGCCAGGCATGGCGCTCGGCTCGAGCCGGATCGGGCGCTCGAGACGCTGGTTGTCGCCTTCGAGCGGGAACGCCAGGCCTGGCAGCTGGGCGGGTTCGGGCCGATCCGCGATCGCTGGCTGACCCGGGCCCACGGGCTTGGCCAACCGTGTGAGGCGCGGCTTGAGGGAGAGACGGTCAAGGGCGTGTTCGCTGACCTGGGACCCGATGGTGCACTGCGACTGGACTTGGTCGGCGGCGGTCGCCGGTATATCTCCGCAGGTGACGTGTTTTTCCCGGACGCGGGATGAAAGGAAGCCCATGCTGCTCGCGATCGACTGCGGCAATACCAATACGCTGTTTGCCATTCATGACGGCCGTGACTGGGTCGCCCAATGGCGTTCCGGGACCGATTCGACCCGGACTGCTGACGAGCATGCAGTCTGGCTGTCCCAGCTCATGGCCTTGCAGGGCCGCACCTTCGCCGACATCACCGCCTGCGTGATCTCGACCGTGGTGCCGCAAGCGCTGTTCAATCTGCGCAACCTGTCGCGTCGCTATTTCAAGGCCGAGCCGGTGATTGTCGGTGAGCCGGGTGTCCGCATGGATATCGAGGTGCGCCTGGATCGTCCCCAGGATGCCGGCGCTGATCGCCTCGTCAACGCGCTCGGCGCCCGAGCGGTCTATGACGGCGCGCTGATCATCATCGACAGCGGAACGGCAACCACGTTTGACGTGATTGCTGATGACGGTGCCTTTGAGGGCGGTATCATTGCGCCTGGCATCAACCTGTCCATGCAGGCCTTGCATGGCGCCGCCGCCAAACTGCCGCGTGTCGCCATCGCCAAACCGGCGCGTGTGATGGGCAAGGACACGGTGTCGGCCATGCAGTCCGGCGTGTTCTGGGGCTATATCGACCTGATTGACGGGCTGGTCCATCGCCTCAAGAGCGAGTACGCCCAACCCATGACCGTGGTCGCGACCGGTGGGGTCGTCTCGTTGTTTGACGGGGCCTCCAAGTCAATCGACCACTACGACGCGGATCTGACCATTCGCGGCCTTCTCGAAGTCTGGAAACTCAATGGCGGTGCCAATACGTGACCGATAGCCTGTACTTCCTGCCGCTTGGCGGATCCGATGAAATCGGCATGAATCTCAATCTCTACGGCTATGGGCCGGAGGGAAAACAAAAATGGATCATCGTTGACTGCGGTGTGACCTTCGGTGATCTGACGACGCCGGGTGTCGACCTCATCATGCCCGATCCGCGCTTCATCGAAGAGCGGCGGGACGACCTGATCGGCATGGTGCTGACCCATGCCCACGAAGACCATATGGGCGCGGTGGCCCATTTGTGGCGGCGCTTGCGCTGCCCGATCTGGGCGACCCCTTTCACCGCCTGGCTGGTGCGTGACCGTTTGCGTGAATACGGGCTTCTCGACGAGGTTGAGCTGCATGAGATGGCGCTGGATTGCCGCTTTGATCTGGGCCCGTTCAACTTGCAGCTGGTGACGCTGACCCACTCCATCCCGGAACCCAATGGCATCGCCATACGCACGCCTGCGGGCATGGTGCTGCACACCGGCGACTGGAAGATCGATCCGGCGCCAATGATCGGCGAGGCGACCGATATCGACGCCCTGACCGCGATCGGCAATGAAGGTGTGCTAGCCATGGTCTGCGACAGCACGAATGTGTTCTCGCCGGGCGAGAGCGGTTCGGAAGGCGATGTCCGGGAAGAGCTGATCAAGGTCGTCGGCGAGTGCAAGACCGGCAAGGTGGCGATCGCCTCCTTCGCCTCCAATGTCGCACGACTGCAATCCTCCATCGAGGCCGCCGAGGCCAATGGCCGCCGCGTGTGTCTGGTGGGCCGCTCGATGCACCGCATGACGGCCGCCGCGAAGGCTGTCGGCATGTTGAAACATGTGAAGGATTTCGTCAGCGAAGAGGAGGCGGCGTCTTTCCCGGCCTCCAAGATCCTCTATCTGTGCACCGGGTCGCAAGGTGAGCCTCGTGCCGCCCTGTCGCGCATCGCGGCGGGCAATCATCGCAATGTCTCGCTGAGCACCGACGACACCGTCATTTTCTCGAGCCGTGTCATTCCGGGCAATGAGCTGGGTATTTTTGAACTGCAGAACCAGCTGGCCGAGCGGGGTGTGCATATCATCACCGAGAAGACCCGGCCGATCCATGTCTCCGGTCATCCCTGCCGGGACGAGCTGGCGCAGATGTATGCCTGGGCCAAGCCGAGCGTGGCCATCCCGGTGCATGGCGAACGCCGTCACCTGCTCGAGCACGCCGACTTCGCCCGCGAGCTGCAGGTGCCGCATTCGGTCTCTGTCCGCAATGGCGACATGGTCCAGATCCGCTCCGATGGCACCGCCTCGATTGTCGACGAGGCGCCGGCCAGCCGGCTCCATGTCGATGGCAATTTCATCGTCGATGCGGACGCCGCCTCGATGCGCGAGCGGCGCAAGCTGGCCCATGCCGGACAGGTGACGCTGTCGATGGCGGTCAGCGAAAAGGGTGAGATTGTCTCGGGTCCGGAAGTGCGTCTGCAGGGCGTGCCGGAAGACGACAACATGTCCCTCGATGATTTCGCCGACGCCATGGCCGACGAGGCCGAACGCGCCTTCGACCGCCTGTCCAAACGCGATCGCCGCGATGTCGAACGGGCCGAGGAAGAGGTGCGCCGCGCGGTCCGCCGCGAGGCCAACCGCATCTGGGGCAAGAAGCCCTGGGTGGAAATCATGATGCTGGAAGTCTGACGAGGCCATGACACGAACCCCGGCCACACGTTCCTGCTGGGAAGCGGTGCCTTTCAATGCGGAGATCGAGATTCCCTATTCCGCTACGTTTTCAGTCGAGGAATTTGGGGTCATCAAGCGAGGCCTGGTCCCGCAATCAATGGACCATAAGTGGTTCATTTTCTACGAGGATAATGCCTTGTATCTCCACAGAAGCTGGAATGGGCACGGCATGTTCAAGGTCGAATTCCAGGTAAGAGAGGCGGGGGTTAGCATTGCCACGGCCAGAACGGTCGACGACTATGCGACGGATACCACTTACGCCGCGCAGATACTGGGTTTCCTGATTGAAGGCTTTTTGCTCGGGCGCAGTGTTTCGTTTCCGACGCCGCCGGCCCGCTAACGCGCATCAGCTTTTCATTTCCAACCGGATTCGCAGACAGGATTTTGGGACCGGATAGGTTCAGGCAGGTCGCGGCGGCGGCTTTGATGGAGAAAAACATGAAGATCGGACGTTTGAACCATGTCGGCGTCGCCGTCCCCGATATCGAGGCGGCCAAGCGCACCTATGCCGCGCTCTATGGCGCGACCCAAGCGACCGAGACCAAGGATTTCCCTCACTTGGGCGTACGGGTCGCCTTCGTCCAGCTGGACAATTCCGAGATCGAACTGATCGAGCCGTGTGGAGAGGCCAGCCCGATCCACAAATTCCTCGAACGCAATCCCAAGGGCGGCCAGCACCATATCTGCTTTGAAGTCCCCGACATCATCGCCGCCCGCGACGCCATGCGCGAGCGCGGTGCGACGGTCCTGGGTACAGGAGAGCCCTATGTCGGCGCCCATGGCGTGCCGGTGATCTTCGTTCATCCCAAGGACAGTCATGGCCAGCTGATCGAGCTGATGCAGGAGCCGGCCCGATGACCCGCTGGCTCAGCTACCTGCCTGTCGGACTGGCGTCCATCCTTTGGCTCAAGGGCTTTTTCGTCCGGGATGGCGGTGTCGGCATCGTCAACGGGGCGGTGGTCTTCCTGATCGTCTGGTGGCTGTTCTTCTTCATGATGCTGCCGGTCGGCGTTCGCTCGCAGGAAGAGGCGGGCGATGTGGTGGCCGGCTCCGAGCCCGGGGCACCACAGGCTCCAAATCTGACGCAGAAGATGTGGTGGACCACCATTGCGGCCTCGATCGTCTGGATCATCTACTTCGTTGTCACCGAAAGCGGTGTGATGGCGCAATTCATGCCTGGTCGACTATCCTGACCTGACTTGACCGGTCCTTCGGGCCGGTCTGGTGCCGGTCCTGGAAAAGTCCCCAATACCTGTCGGGTTGAATTCGGGCGGCAGCTCGTATTCCTTGCCTGTCACACAGCTGGACGGGGACGATCATGGGTGACAAGCAGGGCAAGGCCGTAACCACGCGCCGGGGTGCATTCACACGGTTTCTTGACGGGGTGGAGTGGCTTGGAAACCTGCTACCCCATCCAGTGACCCTGTTCGCACTGCTCGCCCTTGGAATCGTTTTGTTGTCCGGTCTGCTTGGTTGGATGGGTGTCGCGGTTGACGACCCGCGGCCGGCTGGCGCCCGCGGTGTCGCTGAAGACGGCATGATCCGCGCAGTCAGTCTGCTCGATGGCGATGGCATTCGCCGGATCTTCACCGGCCTCGTCGGCAATTTCACCGGTTTCGCCCCGCTCGGAGTCGTGCTGGTTGCCATGCTGGGCGTCGGCGTCGCCGAGAAATCCGGCCTGCTGTCTGCGGCGGTCAGGGCCATGGTCCTGTCGGCCCCGCGCCATGTGGTGACCGTTGCCATCGTCTTTGCCGGCATTGTGTCCAATACCGCGTCGGAAGTTGGATATGTTGTCCTGATCCCGCTTGCCGGCGCGATTTTCTATGCGCTGGGCCGGCACCCGCTGGCCGGGATGGCGGCGGCCTTCGCCGGTGTGTCAGGGGGCTATAGCGCCAATATTCTGATCGGCACGATTGATCCGTTACTGGCGGGCATCACGCAGGAGGCGGCCCGGCTGATCGATGAAGACTACGTCGTTGTGGCCACAGCGAACTGGTACTTCATGGTCGCGTCGACCTTCCTTGTCACAGTCATCGGCTCGCTGGTCACCATCTTCATCGTCGAGCCAAAGCTGGGCCAGTATGATCCGTCCTCGGCTGACCCGACGGTGTTGGACAAGAACATGATGCAGCCCTTGAGCGCCAGCGAGGGCAAGGGGCTGCTGTGGGCCGGAGTGGGCATTCTGGCTGTCTTTGCGCTCATGGCTGTGACGCTGCTGCCGGAGTGGGGCGTCTTGCGCAACCCCGATACCGGCGATCGGATCAACTCACCCTTTTTCCGCGGGTTTGTGGTCTGGATCCTGATCTTCTTTGTCGTTGCCGGCTATGCGTATGGTCGTGCCGTCGGGTCGATGAAAACAGACCGCGACGTGATCGACGCCATGGCCAGCGCCCTGAGTGCGCTGGGCCTCTATATCGTGCTGGTCTTCTTTGCAGCCCAGTTTGTCGCCTTTTTCGGGTGGACCAATCTGGGCGCGATCACCGCGGTGACCGGGGCGCAATTCCTGCAGGACAGTGGTCTGACCGGCCCCCTGGTCTTCTTCCTGTTCATCCTGATGTGCGCGGTGATCAACCTGTCGCTCGGCTCGGCCTCGGCCCAATGGGCCGTGACGGCGCCGATCTTCGTGCCGATGTTGATGCTGATCGGCTATGCGCCCGAAGTCATACAGGCGGCCTACCGGATCGGCGATTCAACGACCAATATCATCACGCCGATGATGAGCTATTTCGGTCTCATCCTCGCCTGGGCGACGCGCTATGACCGCAAGCTTGGCGTCGGGACGCTCATCGCCATGATGCTGCCGTATACGATCTTCTTCCTCATTTTCTGGTCGTTGTTCTTCTTCCTGTGGACGTTCGGACTGGATCTGCCTGTCGGGCCGGGCTCGCCGACCTATTATCCGGCGGAAGGTTAGGGTTGGCGCGCAGGTGTCGGGTGTGAGCGGGTGCTGGTCCCTGCTAACCGGGCAGCTTGCCGCCTTGTATTACGCGGCTCACCCGGTCTAATGGGCGTCAAACACCAACCCACCGGAATCGCCCCATGCGCCTGTCCCGCTATTTCCTGCCCGTCCTCAAGGAAACCCCGTCCGACGCCGAGATCGTTTCGCACCAGCTGATGCTGCGCGCCGGCATGATCAAGCAGGAGGCCGCCGGTATTTATGCCTGGCTGCCACTGGGCCATCGTGTGCTCAGGAAAATCGAGCAGATTGTGCGCGAGGAACAGGACCGGGCCGGTGCGGTCGAGCTGTTGATGCCGACCATCCAGCCTGCCGACCTGTGGCGCGAGAGCGGCCGGTATGACGACTATGGGGACGAGATGCTGCGCATCACCGACCGCCATGATCGCGACATGCTGTTCGGGCCGACCAATGAGGAGATGATCACCGACATCTTCCGGTCCTATTGCAAGTCCTACAAGGATGTTCCCAAGCTCCTCTATCATATCCAGTGGAAATTCCGCGACGAGCGCCGGCCCCGTTTTGGCGTCATGCGCGGTCGCGAATTCCTGATGAAGGATGCCTATTCCTTTGATGTCGACGAGGCGGCGGCGCGGCGGTCCTACAACCGCATGTTCGTGGCCTATCTCAACACATTCGCGCGGCTCGGGCTGAAGGCCGTGCCGATGCAGGCCGATACCGGTCCGATCGGCGGCGATCTCAGCCATGAATTCATCGTTCTGGCCGAGACCGGCGAGAGCGAGGTCTTTTGTCATGCAGATCTGGTCGAGATGGGAGCGCCCGGTCTCGATGTCGATTTCGACGGCGACCTGCAGCCGCTGGTGGACCAGCGCACGGCGCTCTATGCCGCCACCGAGGAAATGCACCAGCCCGACGCCTTTGCCGCCGTTCCGGCCGACCGCCAGCTGTCGGCCCGCGGCATCGAGGTTGGCCATATCTTCAATTTCGGCACCAAATATTCCGAGCCGATGAAGGCCACGGTCCAGCACCAGGACGGTCAGCCGCGCCCGGTCCATATGGGCTCTTATGGGGTCGGTGTGTCGCGTCTGCTGGGCGCGATCATCGAAGCGCATCATGACGAGAAAGGCTGTATCTGGCCTGAGAGCGTTGCTCCGTTCGGGGCGGGCATCATCAATATGCGCGTCGGCGATGAGGCCTGCGATGCCGCCTGCGAGACCGCCTACCAGGGCCTGGTGAAGGCGGGTCTCGATCCGCTCTATGACGACACGGACAACCGCGCCGGTGCCAAGTTCGCGACCGCCGACCTGATCGGTTTGCCTTACCAGCTCGTGATCGGACCACGCGGCTTGAAAGAGGGCAAGATCGAGCTGAAGATCCGGCGGACCGGCGAAACCCACGAACTGTCGCCCGAGGATGCGGTCAGCCGGCTCGCCGAAGGGGCGTTCAGCGATGTCTGAGGCGGCTGGCGGGACGGGTGTTGGTGATGGCAGCGGCGCACGGCCGTTCAGCCCTTATGAGTTCCTGCTCGCCTTTCGTTATCTGCGTTCGCGTCGCAAACATGGCGGGGTGGCGCTGATTGCCTGGATATCCTTTGGCGGGATCGCGCTGGCGGTAACCGGCCTGATTGCCGTCATGTCGATCATGAACGGCTTCCGGGCTGAATTGTTCAGTCAACTTCTCGGCTTTCAGCCGCATGTCTATGTTGATACGCGGGAAATTCCCGCCGACGAAGTTGATCGCCTGCTCGTCGAAATCGAGGCCATGACCGGCGTGTCCAGTGCTGATCCGGTCATTTCCGGCCAGGTGATGGCGACCTCTGACCGGTATGAGAGCTTCCTCCAGGTCCTCGCCGTGCGCCCGCAGGACCTCGCCGAGATGGACGTCATCCGTTCCGGTGAAGATCCACGCAGCCGGACCGGCTTGACCCAGGGAGACCTGTCGGAGTTTGGCACCGGCCGCAATGGCGGCGATGTGATCGTCCTCGGTACCGGCGTGGCCCGCCGGCTCGGGGTCAATGTCGGCGACCGCGTGACCTTCCTGTCGGCCCGCGCAGCCCCTTCCGCCTTCGGGGCGCGGCCGCAGCAGAAAGCCTATTATGTCGGCGCCATCCTGGCCGCTGGCGTCTCCACCATCGATGACAGTCTTGCCTACATGCCGTTGGAACAGGGGCAGTTGTTCTTCGTGCGGGGTGATGATGTGGACTTGATCCAGGTGCGTCTCGACGATGCCGAACAGGCGCCGCTCTATGTTGACCCGATCCGCGCGATCGCGGGCCCGAATGCGGCTGTCTACGACTATACAAGGCTCGATCCGGCCTTTTTCAACGCACTGCAATTCGAGCGCACAGCGATGCGCCTGATCCTGTCGATCGTCGTGGCGATTGCCGCAATGAATATCATTTCCGGCCTGGTCATGCTGGTGAAGAACAAGTCGCGCGACATCGCCATCCTGCGCACGATGGGGGCGACCCAGGCCTCGATCATGCGGGTCTTCCTGATCGTCGGTGCCAGTATCGGCATGGCGGGCACGCTGGCCGGGCTGACTCTGGGCATCCTGTTCGTGACCTTCATCGGTCCAATTCAGGACTTCATCACCTGGACGACCGGCGCCCAGGTCTGGGATCCGAGCGTATATTACCTCTATCGAATTCCGGCCAAGATGGATTGGGGCGAGGTCGCCTTCATCTCGATCTTCGGGCTGGCAGTCTCACTCCTCGTGACCTTGCCGCCGGCCTGGCGGGCAGCCCGTCTCGATCCGGTAGAGGCGCTGCGATATGAGTGATTTCGTCCTCGAGCTTGACGCCATTGATCGTACTTATGTCACCGAAGCCGGCGAGCTGCCGGTCCTGCGCGGTGCCAGCCTGGCGCTCGCACCAGGCGAGATCGTCGGGCTGGTCGGACCGTCAGGGTCCGGCAAGTCCTCCTTGCTGCATGCTGCCGGATTGCTGGAACGCCCCGACGCCGGTGAAGTGCGGGTGAGGGGACAGGCCACGCGCGATCTGGATGACCGTGCCCGCACCGCCATCCGCCGCCGCGATATCGGTTTCGTCTATCAATTCCACCATCTGCTGCCGGAATTCGACGCGCTGGAGAACATTGTCCTGCCCCAGCTGATCGCCGGCGTTCCCTCGGGCAAGGCGCGCCAGAGGGCGGAAGAGTTGCTGACCCGGCTGGGCCTGGCCGAGCGGCTCCTCCATCAGCCATCGCAGCTGTCCGGTGGAGAGCAGCAACGCGTGGCGATTGCCCGGGCGCTCGCCAATGCACCGCATGTCCTGCTGGCCGACGAGCCGACCGGCAATCTCGATCCGGATACCTCTGACACGGTGTTTGCAGCCTTTCGGGATACGGTCCGGGCCGAGGGGGCCGCTGCGCTGGTCGCGACCCATAATCACGAACTGGCCGGACGCATGGACCGCATCCTGACTTTCGCGGACGGGCATCTGACGCCCTATGAGCCTGCCTGAGCCAGGCGTTCGACCAAGTAGAACAAAATCGGAACAAATGCCTTGACGCTTTGCTCGTCGCCGCATAGAACAAAGGGCGAACATAGTTGTTGGGGAGATAGCCATGCGCCGCGTTGTTCAAGATGTGTCTGCCGCCACTGCCGTTTTGGGCTTTGCCTGGATGATCGCGATGTGGGGATCGGTTCTCGGCGCAGTCTGAACCGTCTATGCTGGTCCGACTGACCCGGGGAGTGCTCGCAGTGCTGATCCGGTGAGTGGTCGGGCCGGGTGTCGGCCCGATGCGGTGTTCATGGTCCAGGCAGGACCGGGACCGATTCGGGAGAGTGGGATGGCCGCGCAGCTACCCTTTGTGCATTTGCGGGTTCGGTCGCCTTACTCCGTGCTCGAGGGCGCGATCCGCATGCCGAAAATGGTCGAGGCCTGCCAGACCCATGGCATGCCCGCGATCGCGCTGACGGACACCAATAATCTTTTTGGAGCGCTTGAGTTCTCCGAGGTCCTGTCCGGGGCGGGCGTCCAGCCGATTGTCGGCTGCACGCTGAAAGTCCGTCTGGCGGATCCGCATCCCGGCGAGCGTGCCGAGCCGGACGGGACTTTGGTCCTGCTGGCCCAGGACGAGGTCGGCTATGGCAATCTGATGGCGCTTTCCAGCGCCGCCTATCTGGATGTCGACGGGTCGGAAGAGCCGCACATCCCGTTCAGCCTGGTGCTCGATCACGCGGCCGGGCTGATCGCCCTGACCGGCGGGCCGGATGGTCTTCTCAATCGTCTGGTCACGGGCGGTCGGCAGCCCGAAGCGGCCAGTTATCTCGACCAGCTCGCCTCGGCCTTTGGCGATCGGCTTTATGTCGAGCTGCAGCGTCACGGTCTTGAAGTCGAGCTCGAAGCCGAGACCTGGCTGGTCGGCCAGGCTTATGCGCGCGATCTGCCGCTGGTGGCGACCAATGAGGCCTATTTCCCGGACGCGTCGATGCACAAGGCCCATGACGCCTTGTTGTGCATCTCGGAGAGTTCCTTCGTCTCGGTCACTGACCGGCGTCGGGTCACGGCGGATCATTATCTGACCACGCCGGAAGAGATGAATGCGCGTTTTGCCGACCTGCCGGAAGCGCTGGCCAACACGATCGAGATTGCCCGCCGCTGCGCCTTCCGTGTGCGCACACACGCGCCGATCCTGCCCAGCTTCCCGACCGAGGGTGGCCGGACCGAGGTCGAGGAGCTGATCGCGCGCGCCCATGAAGGTCTGACCGACCGGCTGGCCAGCATCAATGCGGCGGCGCCCGAGGAGGAATATCGGGCCCGTCTCGATTTCGAGCTCGACATCATCAAGCAGATGGGGTTCCCGGGCTATTTCCTGATCGTCTCGGACTTCATCCAGTGGGCCAAGAATAACGATATTCCTGTCGGGCCGGGGCGGGGCTCGGGCGCCGGTTCGCTGGTCGCCTACGCGCTGACCATCACCGATCTCGATCCGCTGCGCTTTGGTCTTCTGTTCGAGCGTTTCCTCAATCCCGAGCGGGTCTCCATGCCCGACTTCGACGTCGACTTCTGCCAGGAACGACGCGGTGAGGTGATCCGTTATGTGCAGGAGCAATACGGTCACGACCGGGTCGCCCAGATCATCACCTTCGGCACCCTCCAGGCCCGCGCTGTGGTGCGCGATACCGGCCGGGTCCTGCAGTTGCCGCTGGGTCTGGTCGACCGGCTCGCCAAGATGGTGCCGGCCAACCCGGCCAATCCGGTCACCCTGGCCCAGGCCCTCGATATCGAGCCGCGCCTGCGCGAAATGCGCCGCGATGACGAGTCCGTCGACACGCTGCTGACGGTCGCCCTGAAACTGGAGGGGCTTTACCGAAACGCCTCGACCCACGCCGCCGGCGTGGTGATTGGTGACCGCAAGCTGTCCGAACTGGTGCCGCTCTATCGCGACCCGCGCTCCGACATTCCCGCCACCCAGTTCAACATGAAGTGGGTCGAGCCGGCCGGTCTGGTGAAGTTCGACTTCCTCGGCCTGAAAACCCTGACCGTGATTGCCCGGGCGCTGGGCTATATCGCCTCGGCCGGCAAGGACGTGCCGGATATCGAAGCGCTTGATTTCGACGACCAGGCGACTTTTGACCTGCTTCAATCCGGTCATGCGATCGGCGTGTTCCAGCTGGAATCGTCCGGCATGCGCGACACGCTCAAGAAGATGAAGCCCGATGCGATCGAGGACCTGATCGCCCTGATCTCGCTGTATCGACCGGGCCCGATGAAGAATATCGACGTTTATGTCGACCGGAAGTTCGGGCGCGCCGAGGTCGATAATCTGCACCCGGATCTCGAAGGCGTGCTGTCGGAAACCTATGGCGTCATCATCTACCAGGAACAGGTGATGCAGATCGCCCAGATCCTGTCCGGCTACTCGCTCGGCGAGGCCGACCTTCTGCGCCGCGCCATGGGCAAGAAGAAGAAAGAGGAGATGGACAAGCAGAAGGTCCGTTTCCTCGAAGGCGCCGAGGCCAAGGGCGTCAGCCGCGAAAAAGCCTCCTACATCTTCGAGCTGGTCGCCGAGTTCGCCGGCTATGGCTTCAACAAGTCCCACGCCGCCGCCTACGCCGCCATCGCCTACCGGACCGGCTATCTGAAGGCCAATTACCCGGTCGAATTCATGGCGGCGCTGATGTCGCTGGATGCCGCCAATACCGACAAGCTGTCCGCCTTCTTCCAGGAGGTGCGGCGCATGAAGCTGGACGTGCGGCCGCCGGACGTGAATGCGTCCCAGGCCGACTTCTCGGTCGAGGAGGGGACGATCCGCTTTGCCCTCGGGGCCATCCGCAATGTCGGCTTTGTGGCGATGGAACATATCGTCGGCGAACGTGAAGCGAACGGCCCCTTCCGCGATCTCTATGATTTCGCCGAGCGCGTCGATCCGCGCCAGGTCAACAAGCGCACGTTTGAAAACCTCGCCAAGGCCGGCGCCTTTGACAGTCTTGATCCCGACCGGGCCCGGGTCATGGCCTCGGCGGAAACCCTGATCTCGATGGCCCAGCATGCCGCCGAGCAGCGCGAGAGCGCCCAGGCCAGCCTGTTCGGCGGTGGCGGCGAGGAGGCCCAGCTGGCGCGGCCGCGCCTGCCCGAGCCCGACCCCTGGACCGCGACCCAGCGTCTCGACGCCGAATTGTCGGCAATCGGTTTCTACCTGTCCGGACACCCGCTCGATGATCTGGCCGAACACCTGGCCGGGCGCGGCGTGGTCTTCTTCGCTGAAGCGCCGGCCCGCGTCGCCGACGGTGCCACGGCCCTGCGTCTGGCCGGCATGGTGCGGCGGCGCCAGGAGCGGGTCTCCAACAAGAATGGCGAGCGTTTCGCCTGGACCACCCTGTCTGACCCGACCGGGGAGTTCGAGGTCTTCGTCAATTCCGATCTGCTGGTCAGTTCGCGCGACATTCTCGATAGCGGTCAGGCGGTGATGGTCAATTGCCGGGTCGATGAGCGCGACGAACAGATTTCCTTCTTCGCCGACAAGATCGAGCCACTGGACACCAAGGTCTCCGCCGAACGGTTGCGGATTCGCCTCGACACCGCTGCCGCGCTGGCCGGCATTCATGCGCGCCTCGAGCGGGCGAACGGGCGCAAGGATGCCAGCCATGACGCTGTGGTCGACCTCTTGTTGCCGTTGCGCGATGGGGGGGAAATCGAAATGCGTCTGCCCGGCCGCCATTCTGCCGACGCCGCCCTGCAGGCCGCCCTGAAAGGGGTCAAGGGCGTCGCGTCCGTGGAGACGGCCTGACCGGGGCGATGCCGCTTTGGCCGCGGCCGGGATGTTTTCGGTTGCGCGAGGCCTTCATGCAGCGGATGCTCGCATTTTGCGGAGGGATTGATCCATGAATCGTTTTTGGCTAGCGGCCGTCTTGGCGGTCGGGCTTGGGAGCGCAGCGCAGGCTCAGGAGACGCCGGACGCGCTGCTTGAAGCCTTCATCACGGCGATCAGTTCGGAGGACGCGTCGGCACTGGCCCAGCTCTATACCGAGGATGCCGACAGCTACGGTCCGGGCACCGATCATGTCCGTGGCCGCGAGGCGATCGCAGCCGACTGGCAGGGGTTTTTCGATGCCTTCGATGACATCGCCCTGGTAATCGAGCCGCACGGGTCTGTCGACGTCGATGATACCCATGCGGCTTGGGGCGTGTGGACGATGACCCAGACCCCGGCAGGCGGTGGTGAGCCATTCGTGTTGACGGGGCGGTTCATGGATGTCCAGGCCCGCATCGACGGCCGCTGGTATTATGTGGCCGATCATGCCTCGGTTTCGCCAGCAATGGCTCCGGTCGAATAGCGTGCGGCGCGGCGCGCGACGGGCAATGCACCGCGTTCGGACGCGCCCACCGGGGCGCGTTTGACACACGCCGGCGTGTTTCCGATCAATCCGGTGTGTTGGCAATGCTGCGGTCCTGTCTGACCGCGCTTGCCAACCTGCCCTTGCGCGCCTATAAGCCGCGCCATCACGCACACGGGGCTACGTCCGGTTTTCTGACCTGACGCTCCGGTGTCATCTGTTCAGGCAGGTGACTCCGCCCCGTGGAGGCCAACCGGAAAAGGAAAACACGATGGCTCTCCCCGATTTCAGCATGCGTCAGCTGCTCGAAGCTGGTTGTCACTTTGGACACCAGACCCACCGCTGGAACCCGAAGATGAAGGATTTCATCTTTGGCGAGCGGTCCAACATTCACATCATCGATCTGTCCCAGACCGTACCGCTGCTGCACCAGGCCCTGGTGAAAGTGCGCGAGACGGCTGCCAAGGGCGGTCGCGTGCTGTTCGTCGGCACCAAGCGCCAGGCTCAGGATCCGCTGGCCCAGGCTGCAGGTCGCTGCGCCCAGTACTACATGAACCAGCGCTGGCTCGGCGGTACGCTGA
Source organism: Maricaulis sp. (assembly GCF_034670125.1). Classification (GTDB taxonomy): domain Bacteria; phylum Pseudomonadota; class Alphaproteobacteria; order Caulobacterales; family Maricaulaceae; genus Maricaulis. Next base: position 352,108 of record NZ_JAXMOC010000002.1, on the reverse strand, counting down.
CCAATTGGCGCACCATCTCGAACTCCATCGCCCGCCTGCGCGAGCTGGAAGGCATGTTCGAGAATGAGGGCGGCATGGCCGGCCTGACCAAGAAAGAACAGCTGATGCTGACCCGCGAGCGCGAGAAGCTCGATCGTTCGCTGGGCGGTATCAAGGACATGGGCGGCACGCCGGACCTGATGTTCGTGATCGACACGAACAAGGAGGGCATCGCCATCCAGGAAGCCAAGAAGCTCGGCATTCCGGTCATCGCCGTGGTCGACACCAATTGCGATCCGGACCTCGTTGACTTCCCGATCCCGGGCAATGATGACGCCAGCCGCGCCATCTCGCTGTATTGCGACCTGATCGCCGACGCCGTTCTGGACGGCATGGGCGACAGCCAGCTGGCGATGGGCATGGACCTGGGCGAAGCCGAAGCACCGGTCGAGACCTTGGTCGAAGCCGAAGCTCCGGCTGAAGCTCCGGCCGAAGCCGCCCCGGCGGCTGAGGACGCTCCGGCTGCCGACGCCGAAGCGGCTGCCACGGACACGTCATCCGAATCTGACAAGACCGAAGCCTAAGACTTCGATCCAAAGCGAAATTCAGGAGAAACCGATGGCTGGCATTACCGCTGCTCTCGTGAAGCAACTGCGCGACAAAACCGGCGTAGGCATGATGGACTGCAAGAAGGCGCTCGGCGAGACCGATGGTGACTTCGAGGCGGCCGTTGACTGGCTGCGCAAGAAGGGCCTGTCCAAGGCTGCCAAAAAGGCTGACCGCGTCGCCGCTGAAGGCCTCGTGGCTGTCTCCACCAAGGGTGGCCAGGGCGCCGTTGTGGAAGTCAATTCCGAAACCGATTTCGTGGCCCGGAACGAAAAGTTCCAGACCGCCGTCAAGGAAATCGCCGCGCTCGCCATTGGCGGTAGCGGTGATGTCGCCGAGATCAAGGCGGCGTCCACGTCTGGCGGTTCCACGGTCGAGGATCACCTGACCAACCTGATCGCCACGATCGGTGAGAACATGGCCCTGCGCCGTGCTGCGGTCGTCGTGGCCGAGCCGGGCGTGGTGGCCTCCTATGTGCACAATCCGGCAGCGACCGACATGGGCGCCATCGGCGTGCTGGTCGGCCTCAAGTCGGATGGCGACAAGGACAAGCTGGCTGAGTTGGGCCGCAAGATCGCCATGCACGTGGCAGCCGGTTCTCCGGCCGTGGCCGTGTCGGTCGATATCGATGGTGTCGACAGCGCCATTGCCGACAAGGAACGCGAAGTCTTCGCCGACCAGGCCCGCCAGGCTGGCAAGCCGGACGCGATCATCGAAAAGATGGTCGAGGGCCGCATGCGTAAATTCTATGAGGAAGTCGTGCTGCTCAAGCAGGCCTTCGTCATGGACCCGGACAACACCATCGAGCAGGTTCTCGAAGCCGCTGCCAAGGATCTTGGCACCCCGGTCACCATTTCGGGCTTTGTCCGCATGGCCCTGGGTGAAGGCGTCGAGAAGGGCCCCGAGGAAGACTTTGCCGCTGAAGTGGCTGCGGCTTCCGGCCAATCCTGATCCCTGTCTGACAACAAGCGGCGGCGCTTTCCAGCGCCGCCGCTTTCTATATGCTGCACGCCGTGACTGATTCCTCTGCATCCGGGCCGGCTGATGGCCAAGCGGGCGCGCCGAAATTCCGGCGTGTACTGCTCAAAGTCTCTGGCGAGGCCCTCATGGGCTCCCAGAATTATGGCATCGACATTGATACCGCTGACCGGATTGCGCGCGAAGTCGCCGCAGCCGTGAAGGGCGGGACCGAGATGTGCCTCGTTATTGGCGGCGGCAACATCTTCCGGGGCCTGTCCGGCGCCGCCAAGGGCATGGACCGCGCCGCTGCCGACTATATGGGCATGCTGGCCACTGTCATGAATGCCCTGGCCATGCAGACCTCGCTGGAACGCATCGGCGTTCAGACCCGGGTCCAGTCCGCCATTCCCATGACGACAGTCTGCGAGCCCTATATCCGGCGCCGCGCGACCCGGCACATGGAAAAGGGCCGAGTGGTGATTTTCGCCGCCGGGACCGGCAATCCCTTTTTCACCACCGACACCGCCGCCGCTTTGCGGGCGGCAGAGATGGGCTGCGACGCCCTCCTCAAGGGCACCCAGGTCGATGGCGTCTACTCCGATGATCCGCGCACCAATCCGGATGCCGAACGGTATGACCAGCTTGACTACCTCGACGTCCTGACCCGGGACCTGCGGGTGATGGATGCGTCGGCGGTGACGTTGATGCGTGAAAATGCGATACCGATTGTCGTGTTCGACATTCACAAGACCAATGGTCTTGCCCGTGTACTGGCCGGGGAGGGCAAGTGCACCATGATCGGCAAGATGAAGCCGGACGCCGCCACCGTCTGATGCGCGCCGGCTGACCCAGGAAAGAGCGAAAACGCCATGAGCGACGAGTATGACGAAAACGATCTGAAGCGGCGCATGGACGGGGCCATCGAGGCCCTGCGCAAGGAATTCGCCGGATTGCGGACCGGGCGCGCCAGCGCCGGCCTGCTCGAGCCGATCAAGGTCGAAGCCTATGGCACGCCGACACCGATCAACCAGCTTGGCAATATCTCGGTTCCCGAACCGCGCATGATCACGCTGCAGGTGTGGGACAAGGGCATGGTTGGCGCCGTCGACAAGGCCATTCGCAATTCCGGCATCGGGCTCAACCCGGTGATGGAAGGCCAGCTGCTGCGCATTCCGATCCCGCCGCTCAACGAGGAACGCCGGGCCGAAATTGCCAAACTGGCCGGCAGCTATGCCGAGCATGCGCGTGTTGCCGTGCGCAATGTGCGGCGTGACGGCATGGACGCGCTGAAAAAGATGGAAAAGGATGGCGACCTGTCCGAGGACGAACAAAAAGCCTTTTCCGAGGACGTGCAGAAACTCACCAATGACGCCATCAAGCGGATTGATGAAAGCCTGAAGTCCAAGCAAGAAGAGATCATGCAGGTCTGATTATCCCGTTTGGCGGAGCGAATGAATGAGTGACGACGCTTCCGCAGGCACGCCGGGGCCATGGCATACCGCCATCATCATGGACGGCAATGGACGGTGGGCGAAGGCGCGTGGGAGACCGCGCTCATTCGGCCACAAGCGGGGTGTGGAGACGGTCCGCAATATTGTCGAGCATGCGGGCGAACTGGGCATTCGCTATCTCACGCTTTTTTCATTCTCGACCGAGAACTGGAGCCGGCCGGCCGACGAGGTCGGCGCCCTTTTCGAATTGCTCAAACTCTATGTCGAAGCTGACCTGGAGGGTCTGGCCCGGCGCGGCGTGAGGGTACGTGTCATCGGGCGTCGTGATAATCTCGGGCCCGATCTGGTCGCAATCATTGATCGGGCGGAAGCGCGCACCCGCGACAATGACGCCTTCCACCTGACCATCGCATTCAACTATGGCGGTCGCGACGAAATCCTGCGCGCCTGCCAGGCCGTGGCCCAGGATGTCGCTGACGGCCGCCTGGACCCGGCGACCCTTGACGAGGCCCGCCTGGGCCACTTCCTCGACACCGCGGCCCTTCCCGATGTGGATTTGATGATCCGAACCAGCGGCGAACAACGCATATCGAATTTCCTCCTGTGGCAGGCCGCTTACGCCGAACTGGTCTTTGTCGACGCCTTGTGGCCTGATTTCTCGCGCGACGACCTCGCCCGGGCCGTCGACACATACCATCAGCGTGTCCGGCGTTATGGAGGCGTTGATGCCGGCGCCGCGTGATCCGGTCTTCCGGCGTCGTCTCATTTCCGCCCTGATACTCGGTCCGCTTGCGGTCGTGCTGCTGTATGTGGGTGACCTGGCCTTCACCGCCTGGGTCGCCGCCTTCGCGGCGGCCATGGCCTGGGAATGGATCCACATGTCGGACCGCGACGCTCCGCCGGTCGCTTATGCCATTGCCTGTGCAACAGCCTCCGGGACGGTGCTCCTGGCCGGTCAGACGAGTGTGCTGGATGCGCTCGCCTGGGGCGCAGCGGGCACTTTGGCAAGCGGGATAGAGCGCTGGCGGCGCGGCTGGTCGAGCGAAGTGCTCGGTGTTCTCTATGTCTCCTTGTCGGCGGCGCTTCTGGCATCGATGCGCGCCGACGCTGATCACGGACTGAAGGCGGTCGTCCTTCTGTTCGCCGTGGTCTGGGCGGCCGACAGCCTCGCCTATCTGGTCGGCACCTGGGTCGGCGGCCCCAAATTGCTGCCGCAGGCCAGCCCCAAGAAAACCTGGTCGGGCTTTGTCGCCGGTGTGGTCGCCGGCGCAGCGGCGGGGCTGGCTGCCGGGCTGCTCTTCGGATTGCAGCCGATGAATGTGCTTCCCTTTGCGGTGCTGGTGGCCCTGGCCTCAGTGGGCGGGGATCTGGCCATGTCAGTCTTCAAACGCAGTTTCGGGGTCAAGGATTCAGGCACGCTCATCCCGGGCCATGGCGGCGTTCTCGATCGGGTGGATGCCCTGATGCTGGCAGTTATCGCGGCGGTCCTGTCGGCACGCCTGTGGCCGCTTGAATGGGTGCCGTCATGAGCGCCCGCAGGATTTCTGTGCTTGGCGCCACCGGCTCGGTCGGTCTGGCCACGCTGGACCTGATCGGTCGGGCGCAGCCTGGCCGCTACAAGGTCGTCGCCCTGACCGCAAAGACCAACGCCGCCGAGCTGGCCCGACAGGCCATCCGCTTTGACGCCGAGTGCGTCGCGATTGCCGACCCGGACGCGGCTGCGGCCCTGCAACAGGCCCTGAAAGACCATCCCGGGATCGAGATCTGTGTCGGCGAGGAGGCGGTGTGTGAGGTCGCGGCGCGGGACGCCGACTGGACAATGGCGGCCATTGTCGGCGCTGCGGGGCTGAAACCGACGCTGGCAGCCTTGCGGCAGGGTCGGGCACTGGCTTTCGCCAACAAGGAGTGCCTGGTTTGTGCAGGCGCGCTGTTCATGGATGAGGCGGCGCGCTGTGGCACGACGCTGCTGCCGGTCGACAGCGAGCACAATGCCGTTTTTCAGGTCTTTGACCGGGCCCAGCGCAATGCAATCCGCTCGATCACGCTGACGGCGTCCGGCGGCCCGTTCCGGGAAGCGACGCGTGAGGCGATGGCCCGCGCCAGCCGCGCTGACGCCCTGGCGCATCCGACGTGGGAGATGGGTGCCAAGATCTCCATCGACAGCGCTACCATGATGAACAAGGGCCTCGAAGTCATCGAGGCCTGCTGGCTGTTCGACCTGCCGCCAAGCCGCGTCGAGGTGGTGGTGCATCCGCAGTCCATAGTCCATGGCATGGTCGAGTACGCCGATGGATCCTTGCTGGCGCAATTGGGTTCACCGGACATGCGCACTCCGATCGCCAGCGCACTGGCCTGGCCGCAGCGTATGGCCGCGCCGGTCGAGCGGCTCCGGCTGACCGATATTGCCCGGCTGGACTTCGAACCACCCGACCTGACCCGGTTTCCGGCAATACGCCTGTCCCGCGAAGTGATGGAAGCGGGCGGCATCGCCCCGGCGGTATTGAATGCGGCCAATGAAATCGCGGTCGAGGCCTTCCTGGCCGACCGGATCGGCTTCCTTGACATCGCCTCGGGCGTTGAACAGGTTCTTGACCGAAGCCTTTCCGATGCGGACATGCCGCGCTCGCTAACGGCTTTTGAAGATGTTTTCGCGATTGATCATCGCGCGCGCCAGATGGCACGGGACTTGATGGTCGAGCGCCAGACTCAACCCTAATTACGGACAGTTTTGACATGAGCCTGATCGGCGACGGCTTTCTGACCATATTCTCCTTCGTGTTCCTGATCTCGATTGTCGTCGTGATTCACGAGCTTGGCCATTATTGGGCGGGCCGCTTTTGCGGTGTACACGCGGAAGCCTTCTCGATGGGCTTTGGCCCGACCCTGTTCTCATGGCGGGACAAGCGCGGCACGGTGTGGCGCGTCGCGGCCCTGCCGCTGGGCGGATATGTGAAATTCCTCGGTGATGCCGGCGCGGCCAGCGAACCCGATGCCGACAAGCTGGCGCAGCTACGCGCGCAGATGGGGGAGGCGGCGGACCGCTGCTATCACTTCAAACCGATCTGGCAGCGCGCTTTCATTACGGCGGCAGGGCCGATCGCGAATTTCATTTTGGCCATTACCATCTTTGCCGGCCTGTCGCTGACCCTCGGCAATCGCGAGCTGCAGCCTGTCGTCGGAGCGGTTGTCGCAGAGTCTCCGGCCGCCAGCGCGGGGATTCAGGTTGGAGACCGGGTCGTTGCCATCGACGGGCGCGAGGTTCGAGCCTTCAACGACATCATGCGGATCGTGATTTCCAGCGGGACCAGTGAGCTGTCCGTTGAAATCGAGCGGGACGGCACGGTCATCCCGCTGCAGATGGTGGCGGCTCGAAATACCGTGGAAGACGAGTTCGGAGGCTCGCGGCGCTTGCCCCAGCTTGGCATCCAGGCTTTTTCCGAACCTGTCATCGGAGGGATCGAAAACGCCGGCCCCGCCGCGCAGGCCGGATTCCAGGTCGGTGACCGGATTATATCGATCGGGGATGAGGCCGTCGTCAGCTTCCAGCAATTCAGCCAGTTCGTTGCCCTTGCTGTTGACGCATTTGATGTCGGGGTTGAGCGCGGCGATCAGGTTTTAAGCCTGACAGTCGAGCCGCGGGACACACCCGAAGGGGCCACGAATGTATCACCGGCCTATGCCAGGCTCGGGATGTTGTCGGCCGGCCGGTTTGTTGAGTATCGCCGTTATAATCCGATCGAGGCAGTCGGATACGGGATCGGCCAGACGGGTGCTGTTGTTTCCACAACAGTTGATTACGTCACAAACATCGTGACCGGCCGCGCTTCGCCGGAGCTTCTCAATGGCCCGCTTGGTATCGCGACCGCCGCCGGGCAGGTGGCGCAGCGTTCCATAGAAGGCCATAGCAGTGCCTTTGACGCCGCGCGTGCGCTGCTCGTGAACCTCATAAACCTGGCCGGCGTGCTGTCCGTCGGACTGGGATTGGTCAATCTTCTACCGATACCCATCCTCGACGGCGGGCATTTGGTGTATTACGGCTATGAAGCGGTGGCACGACGTCCGCTGAGCATGAAGGCGCAAGCACTCGGTTTCCGGGTGGGGCTTGTTTTCGTGCTCGGTTTGATGCTTGTAGCGACCTGGAATGATATAAATTACAAGCTCAGCCAGTGGTTCTAGTGAGCAACTGACCGGGCCCAGCAAGCGGCGATCTTCCATGGTGAGTGTTCTGCGTGTGCTCTTCGCAGCCCTGATGACTGTGAGTGTGGCGACCATAGCGTCGGCACAACAATCGGGTGCGGAAGTTCCCGCAACGGCCCAGACCGAGGTGCAGCAGCCTGCTGCTGCCCCGCTGGTCCGGCAAATCCTGGTTGAGGGCAATCAGCGGGTCGAGGCCGATACGGTCCTGTCCTATCTGCTGCTGCAACCGGGCCAGCCCTTCGATACCCGACTGGTCAACCTGTCGATCCAGACCCTGTTTGCCACCGGCCTGTTCTCGGATGTGCAGATGGAGGATCGCGGCGAGATCGTGATCGTCCGGGTCCAGGAAAACCCGATCATCAACCGCGTTATCCTCGAGGGGAACAGCGCCATTGATGACGAGAAGATCACCGACGAAATCCAGGCCCAGCCGCGCGCCATCTTCACCCGCTCACGGGTGCAGTCGGATGTGCAGCGCATCATCGAGGTCTATCGGCGTTCCGGACGCTTTGCCGCGACCGTGACCCCGAAGATCGTCGAGCAGCCGCAAAACCGCGTCGATCTGATTTTCGAGATTTCCGAAGGTCCGGTTACCGGCGTGCGCCGGATCAACTTCATCGGCAATGAGAGCTATTCGGACCGCCGTTTGCGCCGCGAACTGGTGACGCGCGAATCGCGTTGGTGGCGCTTCTTCTCGTCCAACGACAATTACGATCCGGACCGTCTGGAATATGACCGCGAACTGTTGCGTCAGTTCTACTCGAACCAGGGTTATGCCAATTTCCGCGTTCTTTCTGCGGTGGCCGAACTGACGCCCGATCAGCGTGATTTCTACATCACGGTCACGATCGATGAAGGCGAGATCTACAATTTCGGCAACGTCACGGTCTCGACCGAAATCCCCGATCTCAATCCGGAATTCCTGCAGGCGATCCTGCCGGTCCAGGAAGGTGATCTCTTCCAGGGGCAGTTGATCGAGGACAGTATTGACGCGCTGACCTTCTCGGCCGGTGCAGCGGGTTACGCCTTCGTCAACATCCGTCCGCTGACCACCCGTAATCGCGAAGACCGGACCGTTGACGTCGAATTCGTGATCGATGAGGGCCCGCGGGTCTATATCGAACGCATCGATATCTCCGGGAACACACGGACACTGGATCAGGTGATCCGCCGCGAACTCGATATTGTCGAGGGCGACGCCTTCAATCAGGTCCTGATCGACCGGTCCCGCAACAATATCCGGCGTCTCGGCTTCTTCGAGGATGTCGAAGTTGAAGAGACCCCGGGCTCGGCCCCGGACCGTGCTCGCGTCAATGTCGCCGTGACCGAACAACCGACGGGCGAGCTGGCCTTCGGTGCCGGTTTCTCCTCGACCGACTCCTTCCTGATCGATCTGTCGATCTCGGAACGGAACCTGCGTGGTCGGGGTCAGTTCCTGCGTTTCAGGATTTCCGCCTCGTCGAACCGCGAATCGCTGGATATTCGCTTTACCGAACCGCGCTTCCTGGACCGCAACCTGGCCGCCGGCTTTGACCTGTTTCGGGTCAATTCCGACTTCCTGTCCGAAGCTTCGTTCCAAACCGAGTCAACCGGCGCCAGCCTGCGGCTGGGTTTCCCGGTCACCGCGTCGACCAATCTGCAGCTGGGCTACACCTACCGGACCGATAATGTCCTGGTGTTCTCCTCTGCGTCCTCGGCTCTGATCAACCAGGCCGGAAGCCGGGTCACCTCGGTTCTCACCTATACGCTGAACTGGTCGCGCCTGAATGACCCGGTGGAGCCGAGCAATGGTTACCGGCTTCAGTTTACGCAGGGATTTGCGGGTATTGGCGGCGATGTTCGCTATGTCCGCTCGGAATTCAACGGCGCCATATATCGGCCATTCTTCCCGGGTCTACTCGGCAATGAGGTGGTCGCCAGCTTTACGATGAACGGTGGCTTCGTCCTGCCATGGGGCGGAGACTCGGTTCGGATCAATGATCGCTTCTTCAAGGGCGGAAACTCATTCCGCGGCTTTGAAGTCGCCGGTATTGGCCCGCGCGCCGTGTCGCGTGATCCCAATACGGGCGAGCTGATCCGGGGTGATGCCCTGGGTGGCAGGCTTTATGCAGTGGGTGCACTGGAAGTCTCATTCCCGCTCGGTTTGCCCGAGCAATACGGGGTGAGAGGGAGCCTGTTCACCGAATTCGGCACGCTTGGCATGCTGGACTCGGCCGATCAGGTAGACGAGGGAACACAATCGGTGTTCACGGTTGATGATTTGGCGCTGCGTGCGTCGGCCGGCCTGAGCATCTTCTGGGATTCACCATTCGGACCGGTGCGGTTCGACTTTGCTCAAGCCTTCCTCCGTGAAGACTATGACAGGGCCGAGTTCTTCCGGTTCAGCACTCGAACAGGGTTCTAATACTATGAAATTGCTTAAAACTCTTCTGCTCCTTCCGGTCCTCGTGATCGGCATCGCCGCCCCGGCGATGGCGCAGGCCAATATCGCGGTACTCAACGAGGAGCGGGTCCTGCGTGAGAGCGCGGCTGGCGTCCACATCGCCGCGCGGATGCAGGAAATCGCTCAGCAGATCGATGCTGAACTGCAGGCCCTGAGCCAGCCCATCCAGCAGGAAACCGAGCGCCTCAATGCCGAGACAGCGTCGATGACGCAGCAGGCCATCCAGGAGCGCCCGGACCTGATGAGCCGGATCACCACGTTGAACCAGCAGGCCCAGCAGTTCGAGGTCCTGCGTCGGGCCCGTCAGCAGGAAATCGTGCAGACGGAGCGCCAGGCCATGCGCCCGGTCTATGAGGCACTCGGCCCGATCCTCGAGGAAGTCGTCGCGGCCCAGGGTATCGATATTCTCGTGGACCGGTCCAACCTGGTGTTTGCGGCCCCGGAAATGGACATTTCCCCGGATGTAATCGCCCTGTTGAATGCACGTCTGCCAACCGTTCCGGTGACGCGTGTGCGCCTTCCGCAAGACGGAGCCGGCCAGCAGCGCCAGCAATAGTCTGACATCCAGGGGGAAGACAGTGGCAGATCCGCGTTTCTATGACCGGCTTGGCCCGCTGACCCTGACAGAGATCGCCGCGCTCTCGGGTGCGGCGATTTCCGATTCTGGCACAGGCGATGCCGAGGTCGATCGGGTCACACCGCTGGGTGAGCCGGTTGCAGGCGCCCTGAGCTATGCCGAAAAAGCCAAGCTTTTGCGCACCGCGCCGGATGGGGCCCTGGCCGGTGTTGTGCTGATATGTCCCGAGGCCGCGACCGAGGACGCCAGACGCCTGGGTGCGGTTGTCCTGACCCACCCAGAGCCGCGAGCGGCCTTTGCCCGTGTGCTTCCGGCATTGTTCCAGGCCCGGGATTTTGCCGCCGACACCTATATCGATCCGACCGCCCGGATCGGGGAGGGGACCCGTCTGGCCGCCGGGGTTGTTGTTGGCGCCGGCGCCGAGATCGGACGCAATTGTGTCATCGGTCCCCACAGCGTTGTCGGACCGGGCTGCCGGGTCGGGGACAACACGCGGTTGGCGGCCCGCGTCAGCCTGCTGTGCTGTGATATTGGCGCCGATTGCAACATTCTTGCGGGAGCCGTGATTGGCGAGGATGGCTTCGGCATTGCAGTATCCGACGGAAATACAGTCGGTATTTTGCATTTGGGGAGCGTAGTGATCGGCGATCACGTCACCATTGGCGCCAATTGTGCGATTGATCGCGGCCTGTTCAGCGCGACGCGGATCGGCAACGCGTCAAAAATCGACAATCTGTGCCACATCGCCCACAACGCCGTCATTGGCGAGAACGTCATCATGGCCGGGTATTCGGGTTTGGCCGGCAGCGCTGTTCTGCAGGACAACGCCATGCTGGGCGGCCGGGTCGGGATCTATGACCATGTGACGATCGGAAAGGGGGCTCGCGTCGGCGGCAATTCCGCGGCTGCGCGGGATGTTCCGGCGGGCGAGATTTGGGTCGGAAATCCGGCCCAGCCGATGCGCCAACACCTGCGTGAACTCGCCGAGTTGCGTCGTCTGGCGCGGCCGAAAGACAAGACCTCCAGGAAAGGTTGACCAGCGTGTCCGATCGCATTGAGAACGCGGAAATCCAGACTCTTCTGCCGCATCGCTACCCCTTTTTGCTGATAGACGCCGCCGAGGATTATGTCGCCGGACAGTCGATCGTCGGCATCAAGGGTGTGACGGCGAACGAGCCCTTCTTTCCGGGCCATTTTCCGGGCAATCCGGTGATGCCCGGGGTCTTGATGATTGAGGCCATGGCCCAGGCCGGTGCCGTCCTGATGTACAAGACGCTAGGCGCGTCGCCGGATTCCGCGACAGTCTTTTTCATGGGCGCCGACAAGGTCCGCTTCCGCGCGCCGGTTCGCCCGGGCATGATGCTGCGTATGCCGGTGACGGTGACGGCAGCACGCCATGGCGTGTTCAAGTTCAAGGGCGAGGTCTGGGCGGACGGCAAACGTGCTGTCCAGGCCGAGTTTTCCGCCAAGGCTATCGAGAATTCATGACCCAGTCTCGCGACATCCACCCAACCGCCATTGTCGATCCGGCGGCTCAGCTGGGCGCCGGCGTCGAGATCGGCCCGTTCTCGATCATCGGCCCCAAAGTCGTTTTGAAGGACCGCGTCCGGGTCATTTCCCACGCGACCATCGCCGGGAATACGACCCTGGGCGAGGACTGTGTCGTTTACCCGGGTGCCCAGCTGGGACACCCGCCGCAAGACTTCAAATACCAGGGCGAAGACACGCAGCTGGTCATCGGTCAGCGCAATATCATTCGTGAAAATGTCACCATGCATCCCGGAACCACATTCGCGCGGGGCAGGACAGTGGTGGGCAATGACGGGTATTTCATGGTCGGCGCTCATGTCGCCCATGACTGCATCGTCGGGGACCGGGTGGTGTTCGCCAACTGCGCCGCGATCGGTGGCGAGACCGTGGTCGCGGATCACGCGATTCTGGGCGGCTATGCCGGCATCCATCAGAAAAGCCGGATCGGCCGTCACGCCTTCATCGGGGCGATGGCCATGGTCACCGCCGATGTCATTCCCTACGGGTCGGTAATCGGCAATCACGCTCATCTGGCCGGCCTCAATGTGGTGGGCCTGAAGCGCCGGGGCATGCCGCGGGAGACCCTGCGCGAGCTGCGAGCCGCCTATCGGTTGCTGTTCGCCCAAGAGGGCACGTTCGAAGAACGTGTGGACGACGTCGCACAGCTCTATTCCAACAATGCGCCGATCGCGGAGATTATTGATTTCATCCGTGACGACACCAAGCGTTCCATCTGCATGCCGGATGACTGAGCAGAACTGGACAAAACTCGGCCTGATCGCCGGCGGCGGTGACCTGCCACTGGAAATCCTCAAGGCTCAGGCGGGCCAACCGGTTTTCGTGATCGTGCTGCGTGGGTTTGCCGACCGCGATTACAGCGGCGTCGACAATGTGTCCCTGTCGGTTGGTGAGATTGGCGGCATCATCAAGGCGCTCCGCGGTGCCGGCTGTGACGCCATCTGTTTTGCCGGATATGTGTCCCGCCCTGACCTCAAAGCCCTGAAAATGGACACTCGCGGCCTGGTCATGGTGCCGCGGGCGCTGGCGGCGGGTCGCAATGGTGACGACGCGGTCATCCGCGTCGTGGTCGAGGAGTTCGAGCGTGCCGGTTTTGCTGTCATCGGCGCTGACAGCCTGTTGGGGCAGGACGGCTTGCCGGTCGGCTGTCTGGGGCGTGCCGAAGCCGCTGATGCCCATCTGGATGATGCCCGCAAGGCGATGATGGTAGCGGCGGAAATTGGTCGACTGGATATCGGTCAGGGCGCCGTTGTGTCCGGCGGCGTGGTGCTTGCGGTGGAGGCCCAGGAGGGCACCAACGCAATGCTGGAGCGGGTTGCCGGACTTCCGGCCCCGATCCGGGGAACGCCGACGGACCGGTCGGGCGTGCTCGCCAAGCGGCCCAAACCGATTCAGGAACGTCGGGTCGATCTGCCCACCATCGGAGTGGACACGGTCGAGCGTTGTGCCCGGGCCGGTCTCGCCGGCATTGTGCTGGAAGCCAACGGTGCCTTGATTGTCGACCGGGCCGGAGTCGAGGCCTCGTTGCAGGAACACGGGCTGTTTGTCCTGATCGAGTCAGCCCAATGAGCCAGCCGCACATTTACCTGGTCGCGGCCGAACGTTCGGGAGATTTGCTCGGCGCCGACCTTGCCCGCGCCTTGGTCGGCCTGACGGGCGGAGATGTGACCCTGTCGGGGATCGGTGGGTCGGCCATGGCAGAGGCGGGAATTGCGTCGCAGATGTCGATCGATGGCCTCAATATTCTGGGCTGGATTGACGGGCTGAAAGCCTACAAGCGCGTCAAGCAATCGGTCGCCGAAGCGGTCGAGCGGATCCTCGCTGCACGGCCTGACACGGTTGTGTTGATTGATTCCTGGGGCTTTACCCTGCGGGTCGCGCGCGGGGTGCGAGCTGTCGATCCTTCGATCCGGCTGGTGAAATATGTCGGCCCCCAGGTTTTCGCAACGCGACCGGGTCGCGCGGCCGTGTTGGCTGACACGGTCGATGAGCTGCTGACCATACTCAGCTTCGACGCTCCCTTTTACACGCCGCACGGCCTGCCGGTGACTTTTGTCGGCAATCCGACTCTGGAACGCCTGCCGTCCGGTGACGGGGCTGCATTCCGGGCGCGACACGGCATTGGTGATGCCGATCAGGTGCTTGTCGTGCTGCTGGGCAGCCGACCGTCCGAGATCCGCCGCATGACCCCGCCCTTCGCGGATGCGCTCCGGCGACTGCTTGATCAGTACCCGGGACTGCGTGTGGTCCTGCCGGTTGCCGATCCTGTCGCCGGCGATGTTGACGCGGTCATTGCGGCCCATGACAGCCTCGCGTCGGCGATCCGGGTCGGTGAGGACGAAAAGGCGGATGCGTTTGCGGCGGCGGATCAGGCGCTGGCGTGTTCGGGCACCGTTGTCACCGAGCTGGCGACAGCCGGTGTTCCGACCGTGACCAGCTACAAGTTGGGCTGGATCACCTGGGCCATCGCCCGCGCGTTCAACCTGATCCGGACGCGGCACATTTCGCTGGTCAATATCGCCGCCGACGAACGGGTCATACCCGAGCTGGTGCAGCTGAATTGTACAGGGTCCAGGCTCGCCGACGCGGTCGACGGTTTACTACGGGACCCGGCGGGGCGTAAGGCCATGTCGGTCCGGCTTCGAAGCATCACGGCGACGCTGCGCGGCGATGGCCAGGCCAGTATACGGGCGGCTGAAGCGGTCCTCGCCGGCCTCGACCCGCGCGACTGATCGGCAAACAAGAAAGGCCGCCCCGAAAGGAGCGGCCTTCTTCATGGTGCATACGGATCCGCTCAGCGTTTGGACAGGTCCAGATAGTCGCGCGGACGGGCGCCGGTGAAGAGTTGGCGCGGACGACCGATCTTCTGGGTCGGGTCCTCGATCATCTCGGACCACTGCGCGATCCAGCCAACCGTCCGGGCCAGGGCAAAGAGGACGGTGAACATCTCGGTCGGGAAGCCCATCGCCTTCAAGGTGATGCCTGAATAGAAGTCGATGTTCGGATAAAGCTTCTTCTCGACGAAATACGGATCTTCCAGCGCAATGCGTTCGAGTTCCATGGCGACCTGCAAGGTCGGGTCGTTACGCACGCCCAGAACGTCCAGAACCTCATGACAGGTATCGCGCATGACCTTGGCGCGGGGGTCGTAGTTCTTGTAGACGCGGTGACCGAAGCCCATCAGGCGGAACGGGTCCGACTTGTCCTTGGCCTTGCGGACATACTCCGGAATCTTGTCGACCGATCCGATCTCGTTGAGCATGTTCAGTGCCGCTTCGTTGGCACCGCCATGGGCCGGTCCCCAGAGCGAGGCGATTCCCGCTGCGATACAGGCGAACGGGTTGGCGCCCGAAGACCCCGCCAGGCGGACCGTCGACGTCGAGGCGTTCTGCTCGTGATCGGCGTGGAGGATGAAGATCTTGTCCATCGCCTTGGCGAGCACCGCATTGCTCTCGTAATCCTCGGCCGGAACCGCAAAGCACATGCGCAGGAAATTGGCAGCGTAGTCGAGCTCGTTGCGCGGGCTGATGAAGGGCTGGCCGATGGCATATTTGTAGGCCCGTGCGGCGATCGTCGGCATCTTCGCGATCATCCGGTGCGACGCTATTGTGCGCGCCTCGGGATCATTGATGTCCGTCGAGTCGTGGTAGAATGCAGACAGTGCTCCCACGGTGCCGACCATGATCGCCATCGGGTGGGCATCGCGCCGGAAACCACGGAAAAACTGGTCGAACTGGTCGTGCAGCATGGAATGGCGACGGATCGTCCAGTCGAATGTTTCCAGCTCCGGCTTGGATGGCAGTTCGCCATTCATCAACAGGTAGCAGACTTCGATGAAGTTCGAGTTGTCCGCCAGCTGGTCGATCGGATAGCCACGATAGAGCAGGGTGCCCTTGTCGCCGTCAATATAGGTGATCTGGCTTTCACAGCTCGCGGTCGAGGTGAAACCGGGATCGTAGGTGAACATGCCGGTTTCGGCGTAAAGCTTGCGGATGTCGATTACATCCGGTCCGATCTCGCCGCTGAACACCGGCAGTTCGAGTGATTTGCCATTGTAGTTGAGCGTGGCCGATCCGTTCGGCTTGGCTTTGTTTTCCATCACGTCATCTCCATGGTTCGCCGGCTACTCGGATGCAACCGGCGTCATCTGATCCTTGATACGATCCAGCGTCTCGTCGCGACCGATGAAGGTCATGACCAGAGCCAGGTCGGGAGCGGGCGCTCCGCCAGTCAGCGCCGCGCGCAGCGGCTGACCGATTTTCCCGAAGCCGACTTCCTCGGCCTCGGCGAATTCCTTGAGCGACCCCGCCAGGGTGGTTTCATTCCATTCACTCACATCGCCGAGATGCGTGAACAGGCGGTAAAGCCGCTGGCGCGCTTCATCGTCCTTCAGGGGCTTTGCGGCCTTGCCTTCCAGCGTGAACGGTCGCTTGCGCAGCAGGAAATAGGACTGGGTCGCCAGTTCTTCCAGTGTTGACGCCCGGGTTTTCAACACCGGCATCGCGGCCCCTAACCGGTCACGGGTGATGCCGGCGTCGTCGATCCGGTCTTCAAGCGTGTCCAGGAAGGGCGCAAGCAGGTCAACGAGCCGTACGTCATCCGCCTGGGCGAGATGGTGCCCGTTGATATGATTCAGCTTGTCCAGGTCCATCCGGGCTGGCGCCTTGTTCAAGCCGGCCAGGTCGAACGCGGCAATGGCTTCGGCGTCACGAAACAATTCCTGGTCGCCATGCGACCAACCGAGGCGCAGCAGGTAGTTGCGCAACCCTTCCGGCAGATACCCCATTTCGCGGTAAGCTTCCGCGCCGAGCGCGCCATGGCGTTTGGATAGTTTTTTGCCGTCCTGGCCATGGATCAAAGGGACATGGGCAAAGACCGGTCGCTCCCAAGCCATGGCGTCGTAGATCTGGCTCTGACGCCCGGCATTGACCAGGTGGTCGTCGCCGCGAACGATATGGGTGATCTCCATATCGTGATCATCGACCACCACGGCCAGGTTATAGGTCGGCGTGCCGTCGGAGCGCAGCAGGATGAGATCGTCGAATTCCTTGGCGGCCCAGCGCACCTCACCCTGGACAGCATCATCAATCACCACAGCGCTGTCGGGCGCCTTGAAGCGTACCGTGAAAGGCGTATCTGCCGGGGCTTCGGCCGCTCCCTTGTCCCGCCAGGGCGAGCGCAGGGCGCGACCGGCGGCATAGGCTTCATCCCGAAGAATCTGGGTCTCTTCCGGTGTGCAATAGCATCGGAAGGCGCGGCCGCGCGCCAGCAATTCGTCGGCGATTTCGACATGCCGCCCGGCCCGGTCAAACTGCGAGACCGGCTCGCCGTCCCAGTCCAGACCCATCCATGACAATCCGTCGAGGATGGCTTCAACGGCGGCCGGATTCGAGCGCGCTCGGTCGGTATCTTCGATGCGCAGAAGGAAGGTGCCGCCATGGCGCTTCGCCAGCAGCCAGTTGAACAGCGCCGTTCGTGCCCCTCCGATGTGAAGGAAGCCGGTCGGTGAAGGAGCGAAGCGGGTACGGATCATCTTGGCGTTGTTTTGCAATTGCGAATTCATGTTGCACTGCGAGAGGAGGAAGTCGTGTTAGCATGAATATCAGGTTTTGCGATAGACCGTAGGCTGCTTCATGCTCGACCCTGACGCAATCAGGCCGCACCGCCCGGCACGTCACCGGATGCGACCGGCTAAGTCCATCGACCCGTTTGCAGATTTCGGTCCGGTCATCCTCACAGCCCTGGGCGGAATAATTGGCTGTAGCGCCTATTTTTTCGTCTCGGCCGAGCCGGGACCCGTTGTTTTCCTCGTTCCGGCAGTGACCGGATTGGTGCTCGGGCTGCTGGTACATTTTTCCCCTGTTGGCCGAAAACGCTGGCTTCGCCTGACGGCGATGTTGGCGATCCTGCTGGTCGCGGCTGCCGCATTCATGTGGCGAGCCCAGGATCACACCCGCGCCCATCATGGTGCGACTGTTTATCGCGGCGGGGGTGAAGCGGTGCTGGTTGAGGGCTGGCTCGAGGCGGTCGACCGCAGCGGTTCGGGACGCCAGAGGCTGCTGATCCGGGTCTCCAATGGCGCTTTGGCGGCGTCGTCGTCCGGTGTGGTCCGGGTGAGGGTATTGGGAGACCCCGCAGGCCTCGTTGCCGGCGACGCGGTGGCGCTCCGCGCCGTCCTGTCGCCGCCACGGCCGGCTGCGGTGCCTGGCAGTTATGATTTCGCGTTTCACGCCGGTTTTTCGAACATTGTCGCGACCGGCTATGGCATCAGTCCGGCAACCGCCGGACCATCTGTCGACGGGGATCGGCTGGCCCGCGGTATTGCCCGTATCCGGGCGTCGCTCTCAAGCCATATCCGTGACCGGATGGCGCCCCGGCCCGGCGGGCTTGCGGCCGCCTTGCTGACGGGGGACCGCGCCCACATCGCGCCCCGCGATGTCGAAGCCCTGCGCCGGGCAGGACTGGGCCATGTCCTGGCCATCTCCGGCATGCACATGGCCTTGCTGGCCGGCGGCGTATTTTTTGCGGTGAGGCTTTGCCTGTCCGCCATCACGCCCTGGGCGCGTCGGCATGACCCGGCCTTGCCGGCGGCTTTTGTCGCCCTGATTTTCGCGGCCGGGTATCTCGTCCTGTCTGGCTCGACCATTCCCACACAGCGCGCTTTCATCATGACAGTCTCGGTGCTCGGCGCCGTCATCCTGCGACGCCGGGCCCTGTCCATGCATACTCTGGCGCTGGCGGTGATTGCCGTTCTCGTCATGCAGCCACAGGCCATCGTGACTCCGGGTTTCCAGATGTCCTTTTCGGCGGCGGCAGCCCTCGTCGCAGTGGCCAGGGTCTGGCAGCAATCCCGCGGACATGGCGCCAGCCGCGGCGTGTTCGGGCAGCTCCGGCTCTTCATTGGCGGGTTGGGGACAACAAGCCTGGTTGCCGGTACAGCGACGGCCGGATTCGCAGCGTTCCATTTTCACCGCATTGCCACCTTCGGGCTGGCCGGCAACCTGTTGGTGATGCCCATCTTTTCACTCTTGGTGATGCCGGCCGGTGTGTTGGGCCTGGTGCTGATCCCTGTCGGGCTCGATGCGCTCCCGTTCCGGGTCATGGAGGCCGGGCTCGTTGTCATGCTCGACCTTGCCGGACGTGTTGCTGACTGGCCGGGTGCCCAACGCACTGTCGTGGCCGCGCCAGGTGCGGTGCTGGCCTTGTTCTCGGCCGGGTTCATCCTGCTTCTTTTGCTTCGTGGAGCGTTCCGCGGAGCCGGTGGCGCCGTGATGGCGATCGCCCTGGCCGCCTGGATGCTGCTGCCCCAGCCTGACCTGTTCATTTCTGAAACCGGTCTGGTACTGGCCCGCAATGGCGATGAGGCCTGGGTGGTCAGTGACCGTCGCCGGTCGCGCTTTGCGGCCCGGGTCTTTCTGGAAGCGCGCGGGGTCGGCGGAGCGCCGCCGCAGCGCTGGCAGGCCCGGTGCGACGGGAGCGGGTGCAGCGCCCGTCTGGGCGAGCTGACTGTCACCCGGCTGACCCGGCTTGATGACTGGGCCACTGATTGCGCCCGCTCGGACATCATTGTCAGCGACGCCCGGATGCCGACCTGGATCATCGCTCAATGCAGAGCCGAGGTATTCGACCCTGACCGTCTTGCCCGTACCGGCAGCCAGGTCATTCAAACAGGTGGACACAGGATAATGTCGGTCCGGAGCGCGCGACCGGCTGGCGTCAGACGGCTTTGGTCGACGGGTTGATTGGCCAATGGCCGTGCGGGTCAGGGACGCGGTTGGACAGTGTCGGGGGTGGGCGCAGATGTGATTGCCTGCGGATGGGACTGCGGGGAGGGGCGTTATTATCGAGAGCGGTCTCTACGGGGATGGGGCTGGCGTGGCTGACTGGCGACGTCGCGGGCACGTGTCCGGGTCCGCCAGCGGTCGCGATGGCGGGTTTGCATAGCGCGATTTCACAGATTTCGCCTGGAGCGTCGCAACGAGGAGCGGACCAACGAGGAGCGAACCAAACCGGAATGGACCAAGCGAGGGGTCGCCTGTTGCGACGCCCATTCCATCGCAAGCGCGCGTGTTTCCCAACCCCTGTTTGCCGCGGCCAGGCGGCTCTCCCCCAGCAAGGCGTTCACCCGGCAAGGCTTTCATCCAGCAAGGCGTTCATCCGGCAAGGCTCTCATCCTAACTGCATCCAGGCCCAACGGGATCGAATGACCTTGCGGCCTTGAACCGGCGGCTTTGACCCGGCGCTTTTGACTCGGCACGGGCAGGGACCGGAAATGCCGGCAGGCCGGATACAAATCCTGCCCGCGAGCCTGACGCCCGCGTGTGGACGTCATCGTGCGCAAACCGGCAAAGGACCTGAAATCACGAACAGGGTCGCCCGTGCATGAGTGCGTAGCCCCCTCGTGCTCAGGCTCGAACACCCGCGCAAAACCGTGTTCATCCGCTAGTGATAGCGTCGGATCAATCCCACAAGGCGACCCTGAACCTTGACACGATCCGGCGGAAAAATCCGCGTTTCATAGTCCGGATTGGCAGCCTCCAGGGCGACGGAGCCGCCCTTCTTGCGCAAGCGCTTCAAGGTTGCTTCCTCGTCATCGATTAGGGCGACCACGATGTCTCCCGTCTCGGCCGACTGACACCGGCGGATGAGCACGGTGTCTCCATCCATGATGCCGGCCTCGATCATCGAATCGCCTTTCACCTCAAGCCCGAAATGCTCGCCACCGACAACCATGTCGGCCGGTACCGGAAATCGGTCCGTCTCGTGCTGGATCGCGGAGATCGGTACGCCGGCGGCGATCCGCCCGAGCATGGGAATCTCGACTGATCGTTCGTGGGTATCGGGATCGGGCTTGGCGAAATTGCCGCGCACGACATTGTCGCCCAGATCGCCCTTTGGCAGGACGGGCGCTTCATGGGCTGCTGCCGACTCGGGAAGTTTCAGGACTTCCAATGCCCGGGCGCGATGGGCGAGGCGACGGATGAAACCGCGCTCCTCAAGCGCCGTGATCAAGCGATGAACTCCGGACTTGGACGCCAGTTGCAGGGCGCCCTTCATCTCGTCAAACGAGGGCGAAACCCCGGTTTCCTTGATGCGATTATGGATGAACAGCAAAAGCTCGTTCTGTTTCCGCGTCAGCAAGGTGACCCCCTTGTTTGCGTTCCGGAAATCGGGCCGGGAATCGGAACCGACACTGCAGGAACAAATCAGGAATAGTTGCGTTTGTTCTACAAGTGTTCTGATGCAGCGTCAAGCCGGGTCGGATCGGCCCAGAAGCGCCTGGGTGGCAGTCGTCACATCGTCCTGTCGCATCAGGCTCTCACCGACCAGTAGCGCCCGCGCCCCGGCCGCCTGGACCCGGCGGGCATCGTCCGGTCCGGATATGCCGCTCTCCGCGACCAGCAATCTGTCGGGCCCGACCATCGGGGCCAAGGCGTCGAACGTGTCGAGTGATGTCTCGAAGGTCCGCAAATTCCGGTTGTTGATTCCGACCAGCGGCGAATCGAGCCGCAAGGCACGCTCCACCTCCGGCGCGTCATGGACCTCAACCAGGACATCCATCGACCAATGGTCGGCTTCCTCGATCAGCGACCGGGCCGTGTCATCGTCAATCGCCGCCATGATCACCAGGATGGCGTCAGCGCCCAAAAGGCGCGCTTCGGCGACCTGGTAGCGGTCATACATGAAATCCTTGCGCAAAGCCGGGATGGCGACGGCGCGCCGGGCCGCTGTCAGGAAGGCATCGGCGCCCTGGAAGCTGGGGGTGTCTGTCAGGACCGACAGGCAGGCCGCTCCGCCTGCTTCATAGGCACGTGCCAGCGCCGGTGGATCAAAATCGGCGCGGATCAGCCCCTTGGACGGGCTGGCCTTCTTGATTTCGGCAATCAGTCCCAGTCCGCCGGGTGCCGAGGCAAGGGCTGCCGTGAAGCCACGGACCGGTGCGGTGTCGCGTGCCGCCGCGGCGATCTCGGCATAGGGGCGGGCCGTCTTGCAGGCCTCGATGTGGGCGCGCTTGTAGATACCGATGCGGGCCAGTGTATCGGGCGTGTTGGTCACGGCTCACGCCTCCCCGTTGGAAATGGCAACCATGCGGGTAAGCGCCGCCTTGGCCCGGCCATCATCAACAGCAGCGGCCGCCAGTTTCGTGCCTTCAGGGATGTCGCTGGCGAGCCCTGCCAGCATCAGCGCAGCCCCGGCGTTGAGAATGGCGATGTCGCGGAATGCGCCAGCTTCACCATCGAGCAATGCGCGGATTGCCGCGGCGTTGTCAGCCGGTGTGCCCCCCTGCAGGTCCGCTTCCGTCACCAGCGTCAGACCGGCGTCTTCCGGATGGAAGCTGTATTCACGGATATCGCCGTCACGCAGCTCGGCAATGTCGGAGCCGGTTGTGGTGGTCAACTCGTCCATGCCGTCCTGGCCACAGATGACGAGCGCGTGCTCGCAACCCAGGTCGCGCAGCGCCTCGGCGATCGGTACCAGCCAGCGCCGGTCATAAACGCCCAGCAATTGCCGCTTCACGCCGGCCGGATTGGAAAGCGGTCCGAGCAGGTTGAAAACGGTTCGAACGCGCAGCGCCTGGCGGGCCGGACCGACATGGCGGACGGCCGCATGATGGGCCGGGGCAAAGAGGAAACCGACCCGGGCCTCGGCGAGGGACCGCTCGACGGCCTCCGGCGGGCAATCGAGCTTGACCCCGAGCTGGGCAAGCACGTCGGAGGAGCCGGACTTGGAGGAGGCCGCGCGGTTACCGTGCTTGGCGACCGTGGCGCCGGCGCCCGCCGCAATGATTGCGGCCGTGGTCGAGATATTCCAGGCGCCCTTGCCGTCGCCGCCGGTGCCGCAGGTATCAATGGCCCCCGCCGGCGCTGCGATCCGGGTCATCCGGCTGCGCAGGGCGCGGGCCCCGGCGGCAATGTCGGAGGGGCGCTCGCCGATCGCCGCGAGACCGACGAGGAAGCCGCCGATGGCCGCGTCCGGGGCATCCCCGGACATGAGTTCGTCGAACGCGCCGGCGATGGCCCCGTCATCCGGATAGGTACCGCGGGCGAACGCGGTCAGGCACAGGTAGATGTTTTTCATGGTCAGTCGTTTCGCTGGGAATGATCACAGGCGGACAAGGGCCGCGAACCGGACAGGTCAGGCGGGGTCATCACGCCATCGATGATCCGGGCACCATTGCGCGGCCGGCTGGAAGTATCGAACGCGCGTCGCGGCTCGCACGGCGTTCCCGCCGGCACAATGGGCCGGGCTGGAAGCGGATGGAGCGAAAGAAGACGGCATACCTGTCACCGGGTTGAACAAAGCGAACCCGCCCGATCTAGCGCGAGCCAGCCGTCGGTTCAACGTCGGCCAGCGGTGACGGTGCTCAGGCCGCAGCGGCGCGGGGCAGTCCGGTCAGGTCGAGAAAATTGCGCAGCAGGGCGTGGCCGTGTTGGGAAGCGATCGACTCGGGATGGAACTGGACGCCATGGACCGGCCGATCCCGGTGGCACAATCCCATGATTTCGCCGTCGGCGGTGTGGGCGGTGGCGCGCAGAACGTCGGGAAGGCTGTCGGGTCGCACCGCGAGGGAGTGGTAGCGCGTCGCTGTGAAGGGGCTGGGCAGGTCCTTGAACAGTCCGGTTCCGTCATGAACCACCTCGCTGGTCTTGCCATGCATGATCTCTTTCGCGGCCACGACCTCGCCACCGAACACCTGACCGATTGACTGGTGACCGAGGCAGACACCGAGTATCGGCAGATCCCGAGGAGCGGCTGCGATCAGCTCGAGGCAAATCCCGGCCCGGTCGGGATCACAGGGGCCGGGCGACAGGACGACCCCGCTCGGCGCGAGCGCCAGGGCTTGCGCGGCGCTCATGGCGTCATTGCGGATCACTTTCGTGCCAGCACCGAGCTCCTGGAAGTAATGAACCAGGTTGAATGTGAAGCTGTCGTAGTTATCGATGATCAGCAGCATGGCGCTCTCCCTGCCGCAGACCCTAGTGAGCAGGGCGGATTTCGCCAATCCCGGGAATGCATTAACGACTGATTAACCACATTCCAGCGTGCTGGTGACATGTCCGGACCCGTCATTCCGCCCATCAAGGCCCGTCACTCCGCGATCCCCGCTTTTGCCGGGGCGCTGGCTGCTGCCGCGTATCTTCTTGGTGCTGTTGTGTTTTCGGTCGCAAGCAAGGGCGGTTTCCCGACCCTTTCAGTGGCATCCGCAAACAGTCCCGAACAACATCGCTCGGTTCGGGTGAACCCGATCCGCAATTTTGATTCGGTCGAGGGCGGTGGCACTGAGGTGGCCCTGGCCGCGCTTGCCGCTCCGATCGACGGGGCCGCATCAGATATGAGCCCCGCGGCCGTCGACCCGGTACGCAGGCCCGCCGCGCTGGCCTCGCGACCGCAGATCGTGCTGGTCATCGACGATGTCGGACTCGACGTCGCGGCCGCCGAACGGGTGATGCAGCTGCCGGTTCCGCTAACCGTGGCAATCCTGCCCTATGCCGATGCCTCGATCGCGTTGTCCGCGCTGGCCCGTCGACACGGGCATGACGTGTTGCTGCACATGCCGATGGAACCGGTCGGACTGGCCGACCCGGGGCCGAATGCACTGCGCCTCGGGCTCAGCGATGCCGACCTGCAGGCGCGATTGCGCTGGGCCATGTCCCGGGTGCCTGGCGCCATCGGGCTCAACAATCACATGGGAAGCCGTTTCACCGCGGACCCGCGGGCCTTGCGCGTGGCACTGTCCGCTGTCAGCCACTCCAATCCCCTGTTTCTCGACAGTCTGACCACGGCACAAAGCCGCGGGCGGGCGGTTGCCGCGGGTCTAGGATTGCGCGCCTTGGAGCGTGATATTTTCCTCGACCATGATCGCGACGCGGCGGCAATCACCGAGCGCCTGACCGAGGCCGCCGAATTGGCGAGACGGGACGGACATGCGGTCGTGATCGGTCACCCCCACGCGCTGACCCTTGATACCCTGGCCGCCTGGCTGGACAGCCCTGACGCGCAGGGGCTGGACTTCGTCACCGCGGGATCGCTGGCCGACCGGTTGTTCGTGGCCGAACCGGGCCTGCAGGCTTCAGTGGTCGAGTGAGTCGATCGCGGCGCGGAACAGCGCCTCGGCCTTGTTGACCGTCTCGACGCGCTCGGACTCCGGATCACTGTCCAGCACCACACCGGCACCCGCCTGGACGTACATGCGGCCATCCCTGAACACGGCGGTGCGCAGCGCGATCGCGGTATCCATGCCGCCGCCCGCACTGAAATAGCCGACCGCTCCGGCATAAACGCCGCGCCGGTGTGGTTCCAGCTCGTCGATGATCTCCATCGCCCGGACTTTTGGTGCGCCGGACACGGTGCCGGCCGGAAATCCGGCAAACAGGGCCGAAACGACATCCTCACCATCGGCCAGGTCGCCTTCGACATTGGACACGATATGCATGACGTGGCTGTAGCGTTCCACAATTTCACGCGCGGTGATCCGGACAGAGCCGGGTTTGGCGATACGGCCGACATCATTGCGACCGAGATCCAGCAACATGAGGTGTTCGGACCGCTCCTTCGGATCGGCCAGCAGGTCGGCCTCGTAGGCGTCATCCTCGGCCGGTGTCCGGCCGCGCGGCCGGGTGCCGGCGATGGGACGGATGGTGACGACATCATCGCGCAGCCGGACCAGGATTTCCGGGCTGGATCCGACCACTTCAAACCCGTCAAAGCGGAAAAAGAACAGGAAGGGCGAGGGGTTCAGCCGTCGCAGGGAGCGGTAGACCCAAAACGGGTCGGCCGGATAATCCGCCGAGAAACGTTGGCTGGGCACCACCTGAAAGGCATCCCCGGTCCGGATATAGTCACGCGCCTTGTCGACAGCGGCGCGATAATCCTCGGCACTGCGATTGGACTGACGCGGGCCGACTTCGCCGGTCGGCACCCCTTTCTCCGGGGTCGCCGCGGCCAGCTTTTGCAATGTCGTTTGCAGGCGCTCGACCGCCGCGTCATAGGCTTCGCGGGCGGAGAAATCACCGGGACGGACCGGGCAGTAAACCTGGATTTCCTGCTTCAGCGCATCGAAGACCACCATCGTCTGCGGGCGCAGCAAGGTCGATTCGGGCAGGCCAAGCGGGTCCGGCGCAGCGCCCTGGGGCAGGCGCTCCAGATAGCGCACCATGTCATAGCCCAGATAGCCAAACAGGCCCGAGGCCAAGGGCGGTGCATCGATGGGCAGGGGGCAATGCGCCGCTTCGATAACCTCACGCAATGCGTCCATCGGTGCGGTGTCGAGCGTCGTGAACGTTCGCGCCGCGACGTCCACGCCGCGGGCTTCGCTGACCACGCCGTCCCGGCATCGCCAGATCAGGTCCGGATCCAGGCCAATGGCCGAATACCGGCCACGCCAGGCTCCACCCTCGACCGACTCGAGCAGGAAGGTATTGGGCTGGCTGTCGGCCAGTCGCAGATAGGCCGCGACCGGGGTCAGAAGGTCATCGACACGCCGGGCCTGGATGACGCAGGTCTCACCCCGCTCCAGCTGGGCCGCGGCGGTTGCGAAGTCAGGCGTGATGGCCGCGTGCGGCGTCATCTTTGCGTGCTGGGATCGGTCTCACCGATAGCGAGTGAGTACAGGCGGCCGTCAACCGACTCGTCGGTGATCCCGTAATCCCGGATCAGGTACTCCCGGGTTGCCGCGACGACGTCATTGCCCAGCTCTGTGGTGAGACTGGATTCAATACCGGCGAGATCAGCGGCCGGCGCTGCCGCGATGTCGGCCGGGATGATTTCGTCGACGGTGAAGACCAGATACCGGCCTTCGCCGATCTGCAGCATTTCGTGGGTGCCGGGCTCGGTGGTGAAGGCGAGGGACACGGCATTGCGCGTGAAACCGCCGGCCGTCTGTCCACGTTTCAGGGTCGCGGTTTCCGTTCGGCCAACCGCAATCAGGCTCACCGTTTCCATGTCCAGGCCCGCCTCGAGCTGCGCCAGCGCGTCTTCGGCGCGGGCCTGCAATTGCGTGTCGATCTGGATCGAGCGCCAGCGTCTTTCCGCCTGCTCGCGGACCTCGTCCAGTTCGAACGGGCGACTGGGAATGACTTCGTCAACGCGAAGCGTGTAAAAATCGGTCTCGTTATAGCTTTCCAGATTGGTCTCGAAGCCTTCGAGCTGGTCGAACGCTGCCGGCAGGATTTCCGGGGCAAGCGCCTCATAGCGCTCGACATCATACTGGAGGTCCGCGTCGACCGAGTTGACGGTCAAGGGCTGGAAGACTTCCAGCGGCGTTCCTGATTCTTCCGCGGCGATTTCCAACGACGCACCGGTGGCGCGCACGGTCTCGAAAGCCGAGATGGCGTCATACATGTCGTCGGTCGCCTGGGCCCGGGCCGCATCCGCCTGCAGGCGAGGGCGTTCGTCCTCGAATGTGGGCTGGACGGCGTCCACGGCGGTATCGACAATGACGGCACTCCAGCCAAAACGTCCGGCAATCGCGCGGGCTTCACCGGCTGACATGGCAAACACGGTTTCGCCCAATCCTTCATCGGGGATCTCGAACTGCTGAACGTCGGTCTGGGCCAGCGGTGCATCAAGTCCCAGTTCGGTCGCGATCGCCGCCGGGCTCTCGCCGGCGGACAGACGGCTGGCCGCATCCTCGGCAACCGCCTGATCGCTGGCGGTCAGCTGGGTGAAGCTGCGCAGGGCCGGCGTGCCGATCTGGTTGGTGGCGATCTCGTAATCGTAAACCTCCCGCAGGGTCGCCTCGTCGACGTCGACATCGCGAATGAAGTCTTCCAGCTGGAACCGAACCAGCGTGATCGCGCGGTATTCCGGACGGGTGAAGAGCGGTTCGCCATTGGCGCCGGGCGTTTCGTCGACAAACGCCTGCAAGACGTCATCGCTCGGGTCCTCGATTTCGTCGGCGGTCGACGCATCGATCACCAGGCCCGTCATCCGCCGCTGTTCCTCGGCCACGAGGTAACGGGTGGCGGCGATCTGGTCGGGAAGGTCGGTGAAGCCGGCCAGGGTGGCCATCAGTTGCGACCGCAGCAGGTCGCCCTCGATATCGCGGGCGAACTGATCTTCGGTCATGCCCGATCGTTGCAGGGCCGCGGCCATGGTGTCGCGATCAAAACGGTCGGTCACCGGATTGCGGAAAGCCGGCACATCGGCAACTTCGCTGACAATGGCGACATTGGAAATCGCCAGACCCAGGTCACGGGCGCGGGCGGCCATGGTCGCCATGGAAATCTGCTGTTGCAGGACCTGGTAGGCGATCCCTTCCTCTCGTGCCATTTCGCGGGTCACGTCCGGGTTCTGCTCCTGCAGCCGAGAAACCTCGCGGTTGAAGGCGACAGCCATCTCGCGCTGGCTGATCCGTTCCGGACCAACCACCACGACGGCATCACCGCTGCCGGTGAAGATACCTCCAGCCCCCGGCATGGCGATGGCGAAGGACAGAACCAGCAGAACGATGATGACCAGCGCGAGGGGCGACTGGGCGAAAGCTCGGAAATTGGAAAGCATGAGACCGGGATGCCTTTGAAAAACGTCGCGCGGAAGGTAGCGGCGAGGTATGGCAGTCGCAAGCGTCAGGGGCGGTTGGTCTGCGATTGTGGGTGCTGGGCGTTGCCCGAGCCGGATTTGATGAGTACTCCTGCCGCTCCGGTCAGGGGCTGGATTGACGGATAGGGGAGGCTTGATGTCGCGGCGCACACTCATTGCAGGCAATTGGAAGATGAACGGGCTGTCGGGGGCGCTCGGCTATTTTGACGCGGTCGCACCGGTCGCGGCGCAGGCCGCCGCAGACATATTGGTCTGCCCGCCCGCAACCTTGCTTTACCCGGTCGCACGGGCCTGTGAAGGAACGCGGATCCGGGTCGGTGCACAGGATTGTCACGCGCATCAGAGCGGCGCCCATACCGGCGATCTGTCCGCATCGATGCTGCGGGATGCCGGCGCCAGCCATGTGATCGTGGGGCATTCCGAGCGACGCGCCGATCATGGTGAAAGCGACCGCAACGTCCAGGCCAAGGCCGCAGCCGCCATCGCCGCCGGCCTTGTGCCGGTGATCTGCGTTGGCGAGACATTGGCCGAGCGGGAAAGCGGGGAGGCCATTGACGTGGTCGCACGGCAACTGGCGGGCTCCCTGCCGGACAATTCTGCAACCGTGGATCTGGTAATAGCTTATGAGCCGGTCTGGGCGATCGGCACGGGGTTGGTGGCGTCGCCAGCCGATGTCGCGGACATGCATGCGGCCATTCGCGAGCGTCTGCCGAACCCGGCAACCACCTGTATTCTCTACGGGGGTTCAGTAAAGCCTGCCAATGCTGCCGAGCTGTTGTCCCTGGCCGATGTCGATGGCGCTCTGGTTGGTGGAGCGAGTCTCGATGCAGCTGATTTCAGTGCGATAATCCGGGCCGCCGGTTCCTGACGTCCAACAGTGCGGTAAGTGGATTGAAACCAATTCGCGTCATGCTCCTGGCTTGAGTTTCCATTAGCCGTTGCTGGAGCCGAACCGAGTATGGCCGAAATCGACTACGCCCGGGCCCCTGTGCTCCTGTTTGATCCTGTGCATGTGAACCAGCGAACCTCGCGCTATGCGTTGTTTGAAATCGGATTCCGGCAGATCGAATGCGTGGCCACGCTGCCTGAGTTCAAATCGGCGATCACCGAAAGCGCACCGGCAATGATTGTCGCCGAATCCAGCGCGAGCGACGCCGATATTTTCAACCTGGTCCGCAGCATCCGTCGCAGCGAGCTGGGGTCCAATCCCTTTGTGGTGATGCTCCTGACGACCTGGAGCCGCGATACCGGGCATATCCGCCAGGCGATTGAATGTGGCGCCGACGACGTGATCGTCCGTCCGTTCTCGACCATGTTCGCCGAAGAGCGGGTCAGGACATTGATCCGGGGCCGCAAGGACTTCATCGTGACTTCGGACTATATCGGTCCTGACCGGCGCAAGGATGCCGACCGGTCGACCGATGCGCTGCCGATCACGGTGCCGAACTTTCTCAAGGCCACGGTCGAGAATGACGAGGCGGCGCTCAACAATGGACGCCAGCAGGTGCACGAGGCCCGCGAGGCGATCACCGCGGAGCGGGTGCGCCGGGTGGCCATGCGAATCGTCATCTCCGTCGAGCTCGAAGCGTCGAAGGAAACCGGCAGCAAGGTCCCCATCTCGCTTGACGTCAATGACCTGCAGCGTGCCGCGCGGGAATTGCGGGCGCATGTGATCCGGGCTGGTCGACGCGAAGCCGCCGAAGTCGCTGAAGCACTGATCGACCAGATCGGAACGCTGGGCGATGGCCGCAATGCCGAAACCGGAAACCTGAAACTGGTCAAGGAACTGGCGATGGGCTCCTATGCAGCTTTCGCCAATGGCGACACCATCGAGCGTTCGAAAGACGAAATCGGCCGGACCGTTTCCAATCTGCGCAAGCGCCTGCAGGCGCGGGCCGAAGCCGCCAAGCGGAAAGCGCAACTGGCGGCCAGTGAAGCCCCGGCCGGTACCGCAAACGGTGCTGGCCAAGCGGGGTCACCTGCTATAAAACGCGCCGCCATGTGACCGGGCGGTGCTGGCATCGCACCGGAAGCTCCTTATATAACAGGTCGAGCCGCCCGATGAGGCGGCGCGACCCGATTTATGGCGGTATTCATGACCACAGTCCTTTTGATCATCCAGCTCCTGGTCGCCCTTGGTCTCATCGGCGTCATCCTGCTGCAACGGTCTGAGGGCGGTGCCTTGGGTATCGGCGGCGGCGGTGGTGGTGGCGGCATGATGTCCGGACGCGGCGCGGCCAATATCCTGACCCGCACAACCATGATCCTGGGCGCGGTGTTCATCGGCAATTCGATCCTGTTGGCGATTGTCACCGGCGTTGCGGCAGACGGCACCAGCGTGTTCGATACCGAGATCGACAATCCGGCAACAGGCGTTGTCGAGCAGGACGAGTTGGGTACTCCGGTACCCACTGACGGCTAGCCCGGTCCGCATTTAATCATCACATATTTCAACTCGCGTCTTTCGAGGCGTCCGAATCTGGGATAATCAGACGGCCCATGCCGCGATATATCTTCATTACGGGCGGCGTGGTCTCCTCTTTGGGGAAGGGCCTCGCTTCAGCTGCCATCGGAGCCCTGCTTCAAGCGCGTGGATATAAAGTCCGCCTGCGCAAGCTGGATCCCTATCTCAACGTCGACCCGGGCACGATGTCGCCCTATCAGCATGGCGAATGCTATGTGACCGATGACGGGGCCGAAGCCGACCTCGACCTGGGTCACTACGAGCGCTTCACCGGCGTTGCCGCCAGCCAGGCCGACAATATCACCACGGGACGGATCTATTCGCGCATTATCGAGCGCGAGCGCCGCGGCGATTATCTCGGCGCGACCGTGCAGGTCATTCCGCACGTCACCGACCAGATCAAGCAATTCGTCCTCTCGGACGCCGGCGATGTCGACTTCGTCCTGTGCGAGATCGGCGGCACGGTCGGCGATATCGAGGGCCTGCCCTTCTTCGAAGCGATCCGGCAGCTCGGCCAGGAGCTGGGCGAGGGCAATGCGGTCTTCCTGCACGTCACCTTGCTGCCCTTCATCAAGGTCGCCGGCGAGATGAAGACCAAGCCGACCCAGCACTCGGTGAAAGAGCTGCGCTCGATCGGCATCCAGCCTGATATCCTGCTGTGCCGCTGCGAGATACCGATCCCGCCGGGCGACAAGCGCAAGATCGGCCTGTTCTGCAACGTCAAGGAAAGCGCCGTCATCGAAGGTCGTGACGCCGCGTCGCTCTATGATGTGCCGCTGGAATACCACCGTCAGGGCCTGGACACCGAGATCCTGCGCTGCTTCGGCATCGACGACGCACCGGACCCCGACCTGACCCGCTGGGAAGGCATTTCCGACACCATCGCCAATCCTGACGGCGAAGTGACAATCGGCGTGGTCGGCAAATATGTCGGCCTGCTGGACGCCTACAAATCCCTGATCGAGGCGCTCGCCCATGGCGGTATTGCCAACGGGGTGAAGGTCAAACTCAAATGGCTCGACAGCGAGCAATTCGAGAAGGATGACCCGTTCGAGCCACTCGAAGATGTTCACGGCGTCCTCGTACCAGGCGGCTTCGGCGAGCGCGGCGTCGAGGGCAAGATTGCCGCGGCCAAATTCGCCCGCGAGCGCAAGGTTCCCTTTTTCGGGATCTGCTACGGCATGCAGATGGCGGTTCTGGAAGCGGCACGCAACCTGGCCGGTGTCGACGAAGCCGTCTCGACCGAGTTTTCCGACGGTGGCGAATCAGTCATCGGCCTCCTGACCGAATGGACCCGCGGCAATGAAGTCGAAATCCGCTCCGTTGATGGCGATATGGGTGGCACGATGCGTCTTGGCGCTTACCCGGCGGTCCTCAAGGAAGGCTCCAAGGTCCGCGAGATCTACGGCCAGGCCCATATCGAGGAGCGTCACCGCCACCGCTATGAGGTCAATGTCGGCTACAAGGACAGACTGGAAGCCTGCGGCCTGACCTTCTCCGGCCTGTCACCCGATGGCGTTCTGCCGGAAATTGTCGAGATCGAGGACCATCCCTGGTTCATCGGCGTGCAATTCCATCCGGAACTCAAATCGCGGCCCTTCGAACCGCACCCGCTGTTTGCGAGCTTCATCGCCGCGGCGCTCGAGCAGAGCCGGATGGTTTAGGGGCGAGAGCCTCACGCACCTGTTTGTCATCCCTGTCGAATGTCCGGCGCAGGCCGGACGCAGAACAGGGACCTAATTACCTGCAATCACATAGGTCCCTGACTTTCGCCCGGCCTGCGCCGGGCGTCCATCAGGGATGACAAAATTACGGCGCCAACAACGCCCCAATCACCCCCACAGCCGCCATCACATCCTCCCGCGTGCAATCAAACTGCCCGACCTGGAAGCGGATCACATAGCGGCCGTCATGGCGCGTCTGTGTGAGATAGGTGCGGCCATCGGTATTGATGCGTTCCAGCAGGTCCGCCGTCGCTTCATCACCTGTGTCACAGGCAAAGCTGAACAGGCTGAAACGGGGCTCGGTGGTGATCTCGAGGCCGGGCAGGGCGCGGATGGCCTCGCAGGCCTCGTTTGACCAGGCAATGTGGTTGCGGATACGGGTTCGCAAACCCTCCAGCCCGTAGGCGCGAATCAGGAACCAGAGCTTCAAGGCGCGAAAGCGGCGGCCGAGCGGGATGGTCCACTCAGAGTAATTAATCGCGTCCTCCATGCCCGGCGTTTCCAGATAGTCCGGGCGCAGGGTCAGGGATTTGAGCTGGTCGGTCGGGTCGCGCAGGAATTGCACCGAACAGTCGAACTGCGCGCCGAGCCATTTGTGCGGGTTGAAGACGATCGAGTCGGCCTGGTCGGCACCGGCCCAGACATGGCGCAATTCCGGACAGATCATTGCCGAGCCGGCCCAGGCGGCATCGATATGTGTGTAGAGGCCCTCGGCCTGCGCAACCTCGATGATCGCCGCGACCGGATCGCTGGCGCCGATCGAGGTGCCGCCGACACAGATCACGATACCGGCGGGCAGATGTCCGGCGGCGCGGTCGGCCTGGATGGCCGCGCGCAGGGCCTCCGGATCCATGCCGAAATCATCGGTGGTGGCGATCTTGACCAGATTGTCCTGACCGACGCCGGCCACCCAGCAGGCCTTGTCGACTGAGGAATGCGTCTGCGCCGAGGCATAAATACGCGGTGCTTTTTCTCCAGCCAGGCCCGTACGGATGCCGCGCCAGTCGAGTGCCCGCTCACGCATGGTCATGATCGCGGAGAGCGTGGCCGAGGAGGCACTGTCCTGGATCACGCCGCGCCAGCCATAGGGCAGGCCGACCGCCTGACGCAGCCAGTCCACCATGCGGGTTTCCATCTCGGTCGCGGCCGGCGAGGTCTGCCACAGCATGCATTGCGCCGCCATGGTCGAGACGAGCTGTTCGGCCAGGACCGAGGCGGGCGCGGCATTGGCCGGAAAATAGGCGAAGAAGCGCGGATGCTGCCAGTGGGTCATGGCATCGGGGACGATCCGTTCGAAGTCGGCGAAGATTTCGGCCATGCCGGTGGCGTCTTCAGGCGGCGTGACGGGCAGGGCGCCGAGCACGTCTCCCGGCCTGGTCCGGGCGCGCACGGGCCGGTCGCGCAAGGTTTCGAGATAGCGCACGGACCAGTCGGCGATGCGCCGTGACCACAGGCCAAATTCTTCGAGCTTCATCGTCATCCCCGGTTGCGGTCGCGGCTTTTTTACATTGCCCGTGCATCTAAACCCATTGTCACACGCATCCGGAGGACAATGCCGCTATCCTGTGGCCAAGGGATCATACGGGATCAAGGAGACGACCATGCGTTTTGAACGCCTTACCATCCTCGCGAGCACCGCCCTCGCGGCACTGGCTCTCACTGCGCCGGGCTTTGCCCAGGACAGCGAGATCCGCGATCTCACCGGCTTCACCGCGATCGACGCCAATGGCGGATATGAACTGGTGGTGGTTCAGGGGGACACTTTTTCGGTCGAGCTGGTCGGTGATGCCGACGATTTCGACGACATCGAGACCGAGGTCAATCGCGGCACGCTCGCAATCGATCAGGACACAGGCTGGTTCTCGCGGCGGCACAGCCTCGATGTTGTCGTCCAGGTCACCCTGCCGGCCATTGAAGAGCTGGATTTCGGCCGCGGGCTCAGGGCCGAGGTCTCGGATATTGATTCCGACCAGCTGGAGGTCGAAGTATCCACCGGAACATCCGTCCGTTTGTCTGGCCGTTGTGGGTCCCTCGAAATCGATGCCTCCACCGGCACATCGCTGAATGGGCGCAATCTTGTCTGTGCCCGCGTTGACGTCGACGCGTCGACCGGCGCGTCGGTGTCAGCTCACGCCACGGAGGCTTCGGACAGCTCGGCCAGCATGGGCGCGTCGATCCGGATTCACGGCAATCCGCCATCCCGCGATGCTCGCAGTTCCATGGGCGGATCGGTCAGCCATCCTGCTGGCGGCTGACACGATTGGCAGCGTGGCCTGAATCAGGCCGCGCGCCATGCTTGCACCGCGTTGATTAAGCCTGTATACGGCGCGGCTCGAACGGATGGTGAAAGCTGTCCCGACCACTGATTCATAGCGCTGGAGAGGCTCAATGGCCGTCCCTAAAAGAAAAACGACGCCGAGCAAACGCGGCATGCGCCGGGCCCACGACGCCCTGTCGAGCCCGGTCTATATCGAAGACAAGGACAGCGGCGAGCTGCGCCGTCCGCATCATGTCGACCTGAAGTCGGGCATGTATCGCGGTCGCCAGATCCTCGAGCCGAAGGACGACTGAGTCGTCTCCGGCTGACCGGTCCGCCGGTCAACATAGCTGACACGAAAACGCGCCGGGCTATAGCCGGGCGCGTTTTTCTTTGTGCGTTTGCGCCGGCCGCTTGCACTCGGCCCCAACATGCCCAAACTGTCGGCAACCAATCGACAGGGGACGACATGCGCAGTGATATCGAAATCGCCCGTGCGGCGAACTTGAAGCCTATGGCTGAAATCGCGGCCGGGCTGGGCATTCCCGACCATGCCCTCATTCCCTTCGGTCGCTCCAAGGCCAAACTGTCCGGTGAGTTCATTGCCGGTCTGCAGGACCGCCCGCGGGGCAAACTCATCCTGGTAACCGCGATCAGTCCGACCCCGGCGGGCGAGGGCAAGACCACGACCACGGTCGGTCTTGGCGATGGGCTGTCGCGGATCGGCAAGAAAGTCGCCATCTGCCTGCGCGAGCCGTCGCTGGGTCCCTGCTTCGGCATGAAGGGCGGGGCGGCCGGCGGCGGCATGGCCCAGGTCGTGCCGATGGAGGATATCAATCTCCATTTCACTGGTGATTTCCACGCCATCACCTCGGCCCACAACCTGCTCGCCGCGCTGATCGACAATCACGTCCATTGGGGCAATGAGCAGCAGATCGACAGCCGTCGCATTGCCCTGCGCCGCGTGCTCGACATGAATGACCGCTCCCTGCGCAATCTGGTCACCGGGCTGGGTGGGCCAGCCCATGGCACGCCGCGCGAGGGCGGGTTTGACATCACCGTGGCCTCGGAAGTCATGGCGATCCTGTGCCTGGCGCGCGATCTGGCGGATCTGGAAGAGCGACTGGGCAATATCGTCGTCGCCGAACGGGCCGACCGCAGCCGGGTCACGGCGCGCGATATCGGTGCCGCCGGAGCGATGACGGTTCTCCTGAAGGACGCCTTCCAGCCCAATCTCGTACAGACCCTGGAGCACACGCCGACCTTTATCCATGGCGGCCCCTTCGCCAATATCGCCCATGGCTGCAACACGCTGGTCGCCACCGACACGGCGCTGCGCCTGGCCGACTATGTGGTCACCGAGGCCGGATTCGGGGCGGATCTCGGCGCCGAAAAATTCTTCGACATCAAATGCCGCAAGGGCGGTCTGGAACCGTCGGCGGCCGTCCTGGTCGCCACGATCCGGGCGCTGAAGATGAATGGCGGCGTCGCCAAGGATCAGCTCGGCAGCGAGAATGTTGCCGCCGTCGAAGCCGGTTGCGCCAATCTGGGTCGCCATATCGAGAACCTGGCCAAATTCGGCGTGCCTGTGGTGGTCGCGATCAACCATTTTACCGCCGATGGCGAGGCCGAGGTTGCTGCCGTCCAGGCTTATTGCGAAGCACGCGGTGTGAAGGCTGTCCTGGCGCGGCACTGGGCCGATGGCGGTCAAGGCACGGAAAAACTGGCCAAAGCCGTCAGCGACCTCGTGGAAGGCGGCGCGAGCCGGTTCGCCCCCCTCTATCCGGACGACATGCCGCTGGTCGACAAGATCGAGACCGTGGCCAAATCCATTTACCGCGCCGGATCGGTGACCTTTGAACGCTCGGCCCGCCTGCAGCTGGAGCGCTGGCAGGAGGCCGGCTACGGGCACCTGCCCGTGTGCATGGCCAAGACCCAGTACTCCTTCTCCGCGGACCCGGCCCTGACCGGGGCACCCGAGGGCCATGAACTGCCCGTGCGCGAGGTGCGCCTGTCGGCGGGGGCCGGTTTCGTGGTGGCGGTCTGCGGCGCGATCATGACCATGCCCGGGCTGCCGCGGAAGCCGGCGGCGCTGGACATCCGGTTGAACACGGCGGGGGACGTTGAAGGCCTGTTCTAGGTCAGGCTTTTGCACGAACGCGTCGGTTAACCGTACTAATTTCGGGTGTTCGCGGTAACACGACGGATTCCCCGCACCGGCGGGCTTGCGTATGGGCCAACCTTGGTTATGAAGCGCGCAACGCGCCCTTACCTTGAAGAGAGTCCCATGACCGCCATCACCGACATCATCGCCCGCGAAATCCTCGACAGCCGCGGCAATCCGACGGTTGAAGTCGATGTCTTGCTGGAAGACGGATCCTTCGGCCGGGCCGCTGTCCCGTCGGGCGCCTCGACCGGGGCCCACGAGGCCGTCGAGATGCGTGATGGCGATGAGCGCTATGGCGGCAAGGGTGTGTTGAAAGCCTGTGACCTGGTCGAGGGCGAAATCTTCGAAGCCATCGCTGGCATGGATGCCGAGGATCAGCGCCGAATTGATGAGGCGATGATCGAGCTGGATGGCACCGCCAACAAGGCCCGCCTCGGCGCCAATGCCATGCTGGGCGTGTCGCTGGCGACCGCTCATGCCGCTGCCGACGTTCAGGCTCTGCCGCTCTATCGCTATATCGGCGGCATGAATGCACGCGTCCTGCCGACCCCGATGATGAACATCATCAATGGCGGCGCCCATGCCGACAATCCGATCGACTTCCAGGAATTCATGATCATGCCGGTCGGCCTGCCCAGTTTCTCCGAAGCCCTGCGTTGCGGTGCCGAGGTCTTTCATGCCCTCAAATCGCGTCTGAAGGCGGATGGCCTGAATACCAATGTCGGCGATGAGGGCGGGTTCGCGCCGCATCTTCGCTCGGCCGAGCAGGCGCTTGACGTGATCATGGATGCCATCGAAGCGGCCGGCTACAAGCCGGGCGAGGACGTCGCCCTGGCGCTCGATGTTGCTTCGACGGAGTTCTACAAGGACGGCCAGTACGTTCTGGAAGGTGCCGATGAGAGCCATGACGCCGACGGCTTTGCCAAGTATCTGGAAAAGCTGGCCAATAAATACCCGATCGTTTCGATCGAGGATGGCATGGCCGAGGATGACTGGGATGGCTGGCGCGCCCTGACCGAGCGTCTCGACGGAAAATGCCAGCTGGTCGGTGATGATCTCTTCGTCACCAATCCGGAGCGCCTGGCGAAAGGGATCGAGACCGGGGCGGCCAACGCGATCCTGGTCAAGGTCAACCAGATTGGCACGCTGTCAGAGACCCTGGACGCCGTCGATATGGCGCTGCGCTCGGGCTATGGCGCCGTGATGAGCCACCGGTCCGGCGAGACCGAGGATGCCACCATCGCCGACCTCGCCGTCGCCACCAATTGCGGACAGATCAAGACTGGCTCACTGGCCCGTTCCGACCGCACCGCCAAGTATAACCAGCTGCTGCGAATCGAGAGCCAGCTGGGTGAGACGGGCATGTTTGCCGGACCGTCGGGTCTGGCCAGCTAGGGTTCGGGGCACTCACCGTCCTTGTCATCCCCGCCGGATAGCCTGCGGATGCAGGCTGCAGGGCAGGGACCTAACTTCCTGCAATCACTTAGGTCCCTGACTTTCGCCCCGCCTTTGCGGGTCGTCCATCAGGGATGACAAACAGGGGCTATCCAGCCCCATTCCGGCCCAACCCCTTACCCAGAGCTGAATCCCGGATTCACGACTCCTAAAGTGTGATCGTGTTGAATCACCCGTACAGAAGAACACGGTGCAAAAGCGCCGGTCTCAACAAGGGTGTACGGGTTTTGGACGCGATCAAGCGCTTCTCCACAACAGCATTGCTGACCGTTGCGATTGCCTATTTCGGCTATCACGCGCTGACGGGCGAGCAGGGTGTTTTGAACTGGATCGTGGTGGAAACCGAGATCAGCGAAGCCGAGTCCGAGCTGGCATTGGCTGTCGCCGAACGCCAATCGCTCGAGGTCACCGCGGCCCGTTTGCGCTCTGACAGCCTTGATCTCGACTATGTCGAGGAGCGGGCCCGGGACATTCTCAATGTCGCCCATCCGCGTGAATTCATCGTCGAGATTGATACCGAAGACCGCCGCTGATTCTGGCGTTGAGCCGACCGGTCTGAGGCGAACGATCCCGTGCCTTCCGATTTCCCCATCTGAGTGAATCACCGCTTGGTGCTTGCCCGTGCAGTGCGTCATCTGCTATGCGGCGATGGACGTCAGATGGGAGCGCGAAGGTTATATTTCGCGTGCGAATTAATGACCAGCAAGCGCACTAGCAAGACCGCCGCATCCAAGTCGGCTGCCAAATCGACCAAATCAGTGGCACCGGGAACGGCCGGAAAAGACGAGCTGCTTCAGTATTATCGCGACATGCTGATGATGCGCCGGTTCGAGGAAAAGGCCGGCCAGCTCTATGGCATGGGTCTGATCGCCGGCTTTTGCCACCTCTATATCGGCCAGGAAGCGGTCGTCACCGGCATCCAGGCGGCGCTGGAAGAGGGCGACCAGGTCATCACCGGTTATCGCGACCACGCGCACATGCTGGCCTGCGGCATGGACCCCAAGGGCGTCATGGCCGAGCTGACCGGCCGCGAGGGCGGCTATTCGCGCGGCAAGGGCGGCTCGATGCACATGTTTTCCCGTGAGAAGAATTTTTACGGCGGTCACGGCATTGTCGGCGCGCAGGTGGCGCTGGGCACGGGTTTGGGTTTCGCCGATTGGTACAAGAATAACGGCAAGCTCTCGGTGGCCTATTTCGGCGACGGCGCGGCCAATCAGGGCCAGGTCTATGAGAGCTTCAACATGGCGAAGCTGTGGAACCTGCCGGTCATCTATGTGATCGAGAACAACCAGTACGCCATGGGTACCTCGGTCAAGCGCGCCTCCTCGGAAACGGCGCTGCACAAGCGCGGCATCTCCTTCGGCATTCCCGGCGAGGAAGTCGACGGCATGGATGTCGAGGCGGTCAAGCGCGCCGCCGAAAAAGCCGTCAAGCACGCCCGTGGTGGTAGTGGCCCCTACATTCTGGAAATGAAGACCTACCGCTATCGCGGTCACTCCATGTCCGATCCGGCCAAATACCGCACCCGCGAGGAAGTCGACGACATCCGCTCGCACCACGACCCGATCGACCTGATCAAGAAGCGCCTGGTCGAAGGCGGTCATGCAACCGAAGACGAGCTCAAGGCGCTCGACAAGGACGTGAAAGCCATCGTCAACGAGGCCGCCCAGTTCGCCAAGGACAGCCCGGAGCCGGATCCGTCGGAGCTTTATACTGACGTGCTGGTGGAGGTCGGGTCTTGACCGCACGCCTCGCCAATTTCGAAATTCATGCGTCCGACCCCGACGCTACGGTTGCCTTCTACACCGCGGCCCTGGGTTGGACGTTCAAACCGATGTCCTTCGGTGAGGTGCGTTACTGGCAAATCGTGACCGCCGACGGGATGCCGTCCGGTCGCCTGATCAAACGTCATGGCGATGGCCCGCAAGCGGGCGCTGCCGTGATGGGTGCGGTGATCACGGCGCTGGTCGATGATATCGATGCGGCCTGCGCCAACACCGCCGAAGCTGGCGGCGTGCCGGCGATGGAAAAATTTCCAATCCCGGGTGAGGGCTGGCAGGCCTATTTTCTCGACCCGGATCACAATGTGTTCGGCCTCTTCCAGGCGGACCCGGGAGCCGGCTCATGACCCCGCAAGTGAAACACTTCCTCGACAACTGGCACCAGGCCGTGCGTGAGCGTGATGCTGTTCGCCTGTCCTCGATCATTGCCGAGGGCTGCGAGCTGCATTCGCCGGTGGTGTGGAAGCCGTCAGCCGACAAGCATTACCTGCTGCACATCCTGATGGGTGTGATCACGGTGGTCGAGGGCTTCGACTATCGCCAGGAATGGGTCGACGGCAATGAGCTGATGCTTGAATTCACCGGCACGGTGGAGGGCAAGGGCCTCGTTGGCATCGACAAGATCACCCTCAATGATGCCGGCCAGATGGTCCGTATCGAAGTGCTGATCCGCCCGATGAACACGCTGATGGAATTTGCCGGCAAGATGCGCGAGCACGCCCTGCGCTACAAACCCGAAGCCGCCAACGGTTGATGCCGTGCCGGTCTCCGGCGCTTGACAAGATTTGACACAGGACAGGTAGAGCCATGTCGATTGAAATCCTTATGCCGGCCCTTTCTCCGACAATGGAAGAGGGCACGCTCGCCAAGTGGAACATCAAGGAAGGCGACACCGTCGAGAGCGGTGACGTGATTGCTGAGATCGAGACCGACAAGGCGACGATGGAAGTCGAAGCGGTCGAGGAGGGCGTGGTCGCCAAGCTCCTGGTCGCCGAAGGCACCGAGAATGTGAAGGTCAATGCGCCGATCGCCATCCTGGCCGAGGATGGCGAGGATGCCAGCGCGGTCGAGGCGCCCAAAGCCAAGACTGAAGCGCCAACCGAGAGCGCGTCGGACGAGGATGCTGATGAGGCGCCGGCGTCTGACGGCTCTGTCGAAGTCATCGAATACAGCCGGCCCGACGCCTCCGACCCGGACATTCCCGAGGGCACCAAGATGATCTCCACCACGGTCCGCGACGCCCTGCGCGATGCGATGGCCGAGGAGATGCGCCGCGACGACACCGTCTTCGTGATGGGTGAGGAAGTCGCCGAATACCAGGGGGCCTACAAGGTCACGCGCGGCCTTCTGGACGAGTTTGGTCCGCGCCGCGTGGTCGACACGCCGATCACCGAGCACGGCTTTGCCGGCCTCGGTGTCGGCGCGGCGTTCAACGGCCTGAAGCCGGTCGTCGAATTCATGACCTTCAACTTCGCCATGCAGGCCATCGACCACATCATCAACTCCGCCGCCAAGACGCTCTACATGTCAGGCGGCCAGATGGGTTGCCCGATCGTTTTCCGCGGTCCCAATGGCGCGGCCAGCCGCGTCGGTGCCCAGCACAGCCACGACTATTCCTCCTGGTACGCCAATGTGCCGGGCCTGAAAGTCGTCGCGCCCTATGACGCTGCCGACGCCAAGGGCCTGATGAAGGCCGCCATTCGCGATCCCAACCCGGTCGTCTTCCTCGAGCACGAGCTGATCTATGGCGAGAGCTTTGACGTGCCGGACGTGGAAGACTGGGTCCTGCCGATCGGCAAGGCCAAAATCCGCCGCACGGGTTCTGACGTGACGATCACCGCGCATTCCCGCATGGTGGGTTACGCGCTTGAGGCCGCTGAGATCCTGGCCGGCGAGGGCATCGACGCCGAGGTGATCGATCTGCGTACCTTGCGTCCGCTGGACACGGATACCGTGGTGGAATCGGTCAAGAAGACCAATCGGATCGTCTGCGCCGAAGAGGGCTGGGGCCGCATGGGCGTCGGCGCCGAGATCGCTGCCGTCGTCACCGCCGAGGCCTTCGACTATCTCGACGCCCCGCCCGCCCGTGTCCACCAGAAAGACGTCCCGCTGCCCTATGCCGGCAATCTGGAAAAGCTCTCCCTGCCGGGCG
Organism: Maricaulis sp.; assembly: GCF_034670125.1. Classification (GTDB taxonomy): domain Bacteria; phylum Pseudomonadota; class Alphaproteobacteria; order Caulobacterales; family Maricaulaceae; genus Maricaulis. The sequence continues at coordinate 309,805 of NZ_JAXMOC010000002.1, read as the reverse complement.
TGGACGATATCGTGAAGGCGGTGAAAGCCGTCTGTTACGCGGAGTAGGGATTGTGTTTGACTACGCCGAGGCGGAATTTGCGCACTGGGATGGAGGGCTTCCTGAAGGGACGCATGAACTGCTGGCGCATCGACATCAATTTGGCGAACTCTCCATGACAATCATCGTTCATGGTGCTGGCGACCAGAAACAAGCGGCGTTCGAGCTTCTGGCACGCCCGGATTGGTTTTGTGTTTTTGACGACGAGCGTCAGCAAACGGGTTTGATTGGTGCTGTTGCGAAGGCTGGCCTTGGTCCTGGAATGTTTGAAATCGTGAACTCGTCATTGATCACCACGCTACAGCAAAGTGAGCCGCTATTTATTGTTGGTGACAAAAAGGTTCGTCACTGGGTGCTTCTCGGGGTGGAGAGTTGCTGCCATATCGTGGCGTCCGACGAGCCCAAACTCCGCAGGATTTACTGATGACCAACTCCCCCACCAAATCCTGGCGCCACGGTGAGTGTCATTGCGGTGAGGTCGGCTTTGCCGTGAACCTGCCGGACAGTGTCGTGGCCCTGTCGTGCAATTGCTCGATCTGCGCCAAGACCGGCTTTATTCATCTCATTGTCGAGAAAGACGATTTCAAGATCGAACGCGGCGCGGAGAGCCTGACGACCTATACGTTCGGCACGCATGAGGCCAAGCACCTGTTCTGCTCGAAATGCGGCGTGAAGAGCTTCTATGTGCCGCGCTCGCATCCCGATGGCTGGAGCGTCAATCTGCGCGCGCTCGACGCCGATGCCGACCTCCAGCTGCGCTTCGAGGAATTCGACGGCGCGAACTGGGAAAAGAACGCTTCCAAGATCAACCCCGAACTGGCCCAACCGGGCGCCAATGACGCCTGAGGCGAGGACTGAAACCATGTCGATTGAAATCCTGATGCCCGCCCTGTCGCCCACCATGGAAGAGGGCACGCTCGCCAAATGGCACGTCAAGGAAGGCGATACCGTCGAGAGCGGCATGGTCTTGGCCGAGATCGAGACCGACAAGGCGACGATGGAAGTCGAGGCCGTCGATGAAGGCACGGTCGGCAAGATCCTGGTCGAGGACGGCACTGAAGGCGTCAAGGTCAATGCCGTTATCGCGATCTTGCTGGAAGAGGGTGAAACGGAGATTTCTTCCCCTGTCGAAGACGGGGGGAGTGGGGCGACCGAAGGTCGGGTCGATGGGGGCGATGACACCAAGAAAGACGCCACGTCGGCCACGAAGCCTGCGGCTTCGGCCCCCTCTGCCGGCAAGGCCGACATCTCCCCCGCAAGCAGGGGAGAAAAAAAGGACGGCGACCGCATCAAGGCCAGCCCGCTGGCCAAGCGCATCGCCGCCGACAAGGGGCTGGACCTCAAAATCATCGACGGATCAGGCCCCTATGGCCGGATCGTCAAACGCGATGTCGAGAACGCCCAGCCGTCACAGGCGGCTGCATCAACGCCCTCCGAGGCCCCCGCTGCCAAGCCCGTCGACATGGACGACCCGCTCAAGGCCTATGGCATTGCCCGCGACCGCTACGAGGTCGAAAAGGCCGACAGGATCACCAAGATCTCGGCCAAGCGCCTGGCGGACAGCTTCCGCGATATCCCGCATTTCCCGCTGACGGTTGATTGCCGGATCGACGCGCTGATGGATTTCCGCAAGCGCGTGAATGCCGCCGCCGAGAAGGATGGCGACAAGGTTTCGGTCAATGACATCCTGATCAAGGCCTCCGGCCTGGCCCTGAAGAAAGTCCCGGCCGCCAACTCGTCCTGGATCGAGGGCGGCATGATTGCCCGCCACAAGCATGCCGATGTCTCCATGGCCGTGGCCATTGAAGGCGGGCTGATCACCCCGATCATCGCCGATGCGGATCAAAAGGGCCTGGTGCAGATCTCCCGCGAGTCGAAAGACCTCGCGGCACGCGCCCGTGATCGCAAGCTGAAGCCGGAAGAATTCCAGGGCGGCACCTTCTCGCTGTCCAATCTGGGCATGTTCGGCATCGACAGCTTCGCCTCCATCATCAATCCGCCGCAGGGCATGATCTTGTCGGTCGGGGCCGGCGAGCAGCGCCCGGTCGTCAAGGACGGCGCCCTGGCCATCGCCATGGTGATGACGGTGACGCTGACCTGCGACCACCGCGTCGTTGACGGTGCGACAGGTGCGAAGTGGCTGCAGGCCTTCAAGACCTATGTCGAAGATCCGATGACGATGTTGATGTAGGTGCGGGCGTGACCGAACACTGTTCTTGCTTCGGCAAACTGGCGAACGGATTCGATGGACCTCCGTCCACCGGCTGGAAATGGGTCTCTGCCCAAAGAGGCGAGGCGGCATTTTCAGATGACGCAATTCGCTTCAACGGACAGGAATTTAGGTTTGAGAACGTCGAAAAACTTCGCCTCTATCGCCTCAAATCCGTGCTGGGGTTCGTCTACGGTCGTGTTGTCCAGTTCCAACATGGCGGCGAGTGGTGGAATATCGGTCTGAGTGCTTGGTGTTCCGGATGGAAATCCCTTCCGGAGGAGATTGAAGTTTCAACAACCCGCTTGCGCGTTGGGATTGGCGGTTGGCTTTACCGTGGCGCTTTCTTTGGCGGACTCGGATTTCTCGTTTGGTGGACAGTCTTTGCAGGTTAGTCGCTTTGGTTCGTCGAGATGCGGCGCGTCGCGCGGAAAGGGACATTGGTCTCTTGTCAGCCAGCAGGCCTCAGCGTGTTTCTTCAGTCAAGGGCGCCCAAGGCGCCGCGCTGCGGGCATGCCCCTTGACTGAAGAAACACGCTGAGGCGTCGTCTCGGCAAGCGATCAATGGGCGGGTGTGCGCAAGCGCCGGTCGTCTGATATCACCGACAAAGTGAGACCATCCCCATGACCCAACCCCGACATCTCGCCGAAATCCGCCATACCGATCTCGTTTTCCCGGACCAGAGCAATCACCAGGGTTCTTATTTCGGTGGCGCGGCGATGGCGGAGATGGACAAGATCGCGTTTCTGGTCGCGGCCCGTCACGCCCGGCGGCCGTTCGTGACCGCTTCCTGTGACAAGCTGGATTTCGTGGCGCCGGTCCATGTCGGCAATCTGATCGAACTGACCGGACAGGTGCGCATGGTCGGTCGCACTTCGCTCATCGTCGATGTCGAGCTGGCGGCGGAGGACCTGACCACCGGCGCGCGTCACGTCTGCACCCGTGGTGCCTTCACCATGGTCGCCGCGGACCGCAAGACCAATCCCGACCGATTGCCGCCATCGCCCGACGCCGCCCCGAATTTCGCGCCGAGCCCGCCAGCCTATGCGCGCACGCTGCAACTCGTCTTTCCGGGCGATACCAATCATCTCGGTCAGCTGTTTGGTGGCAATGCCATGTCGATCATGGGCAAGGCCGCCTACATTGCCGCCTCGCGCCATACGCGTTTCGATGTCGGCATGGCAGCATCCGACAAGATCGACTTCATCGCACCGACCCGCGAAGGCGAAATGCTGGATGTCATCGCCGAAGTCATCAAGGTCGGCCGGACCTCGATGACGGTCAGCGTCCTCGCCGAGGCCGAGGACTTGATGACCGGCGAGCGCCGCAAGGTCGGCACGGCGGATTATGTGATGGTTGCCCTGGATGATGAGGGCCGACCGACGCCGGCCGGTGCGCTGGGCTAGTCTAGGGTGCGATCGGCAGGACCCGCGCCTGCAGCGCCGGCGCCAGGCCGCGATCATTGCAGCGATGCCAGCCGGCGATCGAGAAACGCTCGCGGTGCGAGACCATCACTTCGTGCGGGATTTCCTCGGACAGGAAGAGCGCCAGCGTGCCGAATTCCGGACGCAGCTCGGTCAGGATATCATCGCCCTCGCCATGGATGCGCAAATGGCCGCCATCGCCCTCCCGCCAGTTCGGGTTCAGGTAGAGCACCGTAGAGAGCACCCGGTTGCGGGCGCCGCGGAAACTGTCGAGATGGCGTTTGTAGAAGGCACCTGCCTCATAGACCGCGAAATGTGCCTCGAAGGCGAAAAGCCCGAGCATGAGACGGGCATTGATCTGTTGGCGCAGGGCTTCGGCAAAGGCGAAATAGGTCGCCTGGCCCGGCGTTGAGCCATCGAGCCATTTCGTCTTGTCGCGGCGGACGCGGGCGATCAGCCCGTGATCATCGGCGCGGCCAATACCGGCCGGTGTGAGGCCATCCTCCTGCCACAGCGCCTCGGCCTCCAGGCGCAAGGCGGCCAGCATGTCGGTATCGGTCAGGCGCGCCGCGACATATCCGGGCCCGGCGAGAGCATCGCAGACGGTGTCGATGTCGAGGGCGGGCAGGCCGGTCAGGCCAGACGGGATAAGGCTCAAACGCAGGGTCCGATCAATCAGGGTGCGCGCTGGTACGCCGGGTCGGACGGACCGTCAATCGAATTCGCGCCCGCTCGCACGGGCCAGCGCCTTCAGCGCGGCGAGGGCGTCTCCGAGCCGGTCTTCCGGGACGAACACGTGGTCATGGAAATAACCCGCCACCGGATTGCAACCGATCCCTTCGGCGGCGAGGGCGGCTGCGACATGCGCCATGAACCCGACAGCCTCAAGCGAGGAATGGACCGCCAGTGTGATCCGCCGGCACGGGAAGACCGGCTCCAGCCCGGCGGCCTCGGCCTCGTCGAAGGGCAGAATCAGGGTGACCCCCTGGGCCTCGGCAAAGCGCATCAGGGCCTGACCTGCGAACGGGTCCAGACGGGCAGCCGGGCCGGTGACAAATCCATAGCGCGCCGGGTCCGGCTCGGGCCGTAATCCAGCCAACAGGACGTTCAGATCACTGATACCGGTCATTTCGAAGCGCTCCCGCTTGCCGCTAGAATCGTTGCTATAAGCGACAATGAATAGTGAGTCGCACGAGGGGAGCGGACAGATGACGGTAGAGGTGATCTCTCTGGTGGAGAAGCACAGCCAGTTTGACGAACCCTGGTCGCCCAAGCGGATCGCCAAACTCGACAATTACGAGCTCAAGCTGGCCAAGGGCGAGGGCAGTTTCGACTGGCACTGCCATGAGGATGAGGACGAATTGTTCTTCATCAGCCAGGGCATTCTGAAGATCGAGATCGAGGGACAGGACCCGGTCCTGCTGGGCCCGGGTGAGCTGTGTGTGATCCCCAAGGGCGTGCGCCACCGTCCCGTCACCCAGACTGAAACCGTCCACATATTGCTGATCGAGAAGGCCGGCGTGACCAATACAGGCGACAATCCCGACAGTGACCTGACCCAGGAACTTGTGGACCTGTAGCCCGCTCCGCCGCCGCATCCACCGCCAGGGTTTTCGTGTACGCCATTGATCTGGACGGGGGCAACTGCTATCCCGCGAACAGATTGTACGCATCTATTTCGTATGCAAAATAAATGAGGATGGCCATGAGCGCAGGCGCTTTCGACGTGATCGTGATCGGTGGAGGCCCGGGTGGCTATGTGGCCGCGATCCGCGCTGCGCAGCTGGGCTTCAAGACCGCCGTCGTGGAGCGCGACAAGCTGGGCGGCATCTGCCTCAACTGGGGTTGCATCCCGACCAAGGCCTTGCTGCGGTCGGCCGAAGTCTATCACCTCATGCAAAACGCGGCTGATTTCGGTCTCTCGGCCGAGAAGATCGGGTTCGACATCGACGCGGTGGTCAAGCGCTCCCGCAAGGTGTCATCACGCCTGACCGGCGGTATCGGCATGCTGATGAAGAAGCACAAAGTCACGGTGATCGAGGGCTCAGCCTCGCTGGACAAGGGCAAGGACGCCCCGACCGTGGTTGTCGGCAAGGATCGCTACACCGCCAAGCATGTCATTCTCGCCACCGGCGCGCGGGCGCGTACGATCCCGCAAGCCGGGCTCGAGCCGGATGGCGACAAGATCTGGACCTATCGAGAAGCCATGGTGCCGACCGAGATGCCCAAATCCCTGCTGGTCATCGGTTCCGGCGCCATCGGCATCGAGTTCGCCAGCTTCTATTCGACGATGGGCGCCGATGTGACGGTCGTTGAGATGATGGACCGCGTGCTGCCGGTCGAGGACGCGGAAATCTCTGCCTTTGCTGCCAAGAGCTTCAAGAAACAGGGCCTGAAGCTGAAAGTCTCGGCCCAGGTCGAAAAGCTGGAGAAGACCGCCAACACGGTGAAGGTCCACGTCAAGGACGCCAAGGGCAAGGTCGAGGTGGTCGAGGTCGAGAAGGTTATCATGGCCGTCGGCATTGCCGCCAATATCGAGAATATGGGTCTGGAAGCCCTCGGCGTGAAGGTCGACCGGGGCCATGTCGTCAATGACGGCTTCGGGCGCACCAATGTAAAAGGGCTTTACGCCATCGGTGACGTCGCCGGCCCGCCCTGGCTGGCGCACAAGGCTTCTCACGAGGGTGTGGTGTGCATCGAGAAGATCGCCGGTGAGAACGTCCACGCGTTCGAGACCGGCAACATCCCGGGCTGCACCTATTGCCACCCGCAGGTCGCCTCGGTCGGCCTGACCGAAGCCAAGGCGAAAGAAGCCGGGCACGACGTCAAGGTTGGCCGCTTCCCCTTCGTCGGCAATGGCAAGGCGATCGCGCTGGGCGATGACCAGGGCCTGGTGAAAACCGTCTTTGATGCCAAGACCGGTGAGTTGCTCGGCGCCCACATGGTCGGTCCGGAAGTGACCGAGATGATCCAGGGCTATGTGGTCGGCCGCCAGTTGGAGACCACCGAGGCAGAGCTCATGCACACGGTCTTCCCGCATCCGACCCTGTCGGAAATGATGCATGAAAGTGTGCTCGACGCGTACGGGCGCGCGCTTCACATCTAGCAATCGGAATTATATCCACTCGCTTGCATCCAATTGACCGGCGCAGTGCATCCCATGGGCAAACCAGACCCTTGCGAGGATGCCATGCTGACCCGATCCCTTCTCTGCGCCGCGACCGCATTTGCGCTTGGCGCCTGCACCTATTCGGTGTCGGGCCACGGTGATGACCGTTCCATTGAATCCGCCGGCCTGGTGGCGTCGCGAGACGTCAATGTCCCCGGCGATGCCGATTTTTCCGGCATGTTCGTCGGGGCCGATGGCGACGTGGGAGGCGATCTGGAGCTCGCTGGCGCGAGTGTCCGTTCAAACGCCCGTGTTGGCGGTAATCTTCTCGCCGCGGGAGGGCGGGTCCGGTTTACCGGCGAGGTGGCTGGAAATGTCGAGATCGATGCCGGAACCGGCTATGTCGATGCCATCATCCACGGGGATGCGACGGTCGCCGCCGGCCGGATCACCTTGGATGGCCGCATTGGCGGTGCCCTGGAAATGGATGGCGGTCGCATGACATTGCGGGCCGTTGTGGCGGGGCCGGTACAGATCCGCGGGCATGGCCGCGATGACGGACGCAATGGCCGGGTGGATGTAGAAGGCCAGTTGCAACAGGGCGGCCTTATCTGTGCGTCCGAGGTCAATATCCGCAGAAGCGCGCGAATTGGTGGCGAGTTGCTGGTGATTTCGAACCAGCGACCGGACGGTGAGGGTTTTGCCTACGAGGCCCTGGCCGGTCGCGATTGCGCACACATCTGAGTTCAGCCTGGCGGCCGTGTGGTCCATCTGACGGTCCGGCGGACACAGGAGACCGATCCGTGGCGGTCAGGCCCGCACCAGGCCGACCTATCCCGTTTCGGGGTCTGCCCATCAAGCTTCCTGTCCGGAAGCCAGCCATCCCAAGCCCCCTTGTCCCGGCTGGATGTGACAGACCCCGAAAACCCGCGATCTATTCGGCTGGTTCGGCGACGGGGGCTTCGCTTTGCGCCATCAAGGCCTCGACCGTTTTCTGCACCGAGCCATAATCCGTCTTGCCGGTTCCCAGCACGGGGATGCTGTCGACCTTGATGATCTTTCGCGGAATGGCGAGTTCGGAGATCCCGTGATTGCGGGCAAAAGCCACCAGGTCTCCCCGGTCTGCCTTGTCATAATCGGTCAACAGAATGACCTGCTCACCCTTGCGCTTGTCCGGAATGGCGGCAGCAGCGTGCATATTGTCCGGCCACAGCGAGGTGGCACAGTTTTCGACCACGGCCAGCGACACCATTTCCCCGCCCAGCTTGGCGAAGCGTTTCACCCGGCCACGGATGGAGATGAAGCCCTCATCATCGATCGAGACGATGTCACCGGTATCGTGCCAGCCGTCGGCCGGAGCTTCCAGCACCAGTGGCGCGGTGGGACGGATATAGCCCTTCATGATGTTGGGGCCCTTGATATGAAGCTGTCCGCCATCATTGATCCCCGGAACCGGAACCAGTCGGGCTTCACAGCCCGGCATGATCTGGCCAACCGTGCCGGGCCGGTTATTGTCCGGCTGATTGACCGAGAACACGGGGGCGGCCTCGGTCAGGCCATAGCCCTCGACTATTTCCAGATTGAATCGTCGGCGCAGCGAAGACCGGGTTTCGTCCTTCACCCGTTCGGCACCGCAAACCGCCATCCGCAGCGATGACAAATCGTCGGCACCGGCGGCCCGCGCATACTGGTTCATGAAGGTGTCGGTGGCGAACAGGATTGTCGCCTTTGTCTCGGCGATCCGTTTGACGATGGTCTTGGCTTGCAGGGGCGTCGGATGGCAGATCGCCGGCACACCCAGGCCAAGCGGCACAAGCACCCCACCGGTCAGCCCGAAGCAATGGAAGGTTGGCAGGGGATTGAACAGGATATCGGTGGGCAGGATGCGAACATGGTCGCGCACCTGTTCGACATTCGCGAGCAGGTTCGAGTGGCTCAGGACCACGCCCTTTGGATCCCCCTCCGTCCCTGAGGTGAAAAGATAGACGGCCGGGCTGTCCGGGTCGGGGTGGGCACGGACAAGAAAAGGCGCAACCATGCCGACCGCCGCAGCCACCTTGTCCATGGTCGACAGGTTTGCACGGACATCCTCGAGATAGATCAGCTCATGATCCTGCTTGAGGGTCGCTTCAAGCTCTTCCAGCTCGCCCAGCTCGATGAAACGGCGAGCCGTCACGATCCGCTTGGCCTTGCAGGCCAGACAGGCGGCCTTGAGCGCACGTTCCCCGGCGGTGAAGTTCAGCATGGCCGGCACACGCCCATAAGCCGAGACCGCGTAGAAGGAGATGATCGCGCCAACCCCCGTGGGCAGCAGAACGCCAACAGCCTCGCCCGGCTCTGTGCCCGCCTTGAGGGCGTGGCCAAGGGCGAAGACCGCTTTCGTCAGGTCTCCAAAAGACAGTTCCCGGCCGTCGGCATCAACCGCCGCGAGTTTCTTGCTGCCATACCGACGCTTGGAATCGAGCAGGGCGGCGAACACGGATTTGCGGATCCGCTTGAGGTTGAAATCGCCCCCTGAAAAAATTTGCCCATCGATAGGCAAGGCGGTATCTGCCGGAATGTCTCCGGCGACGGCACTGTCAGCCATGAAATCCTCCCATCGGCGCCCTTGTAAGGCGGACGCTCGTTTGACTGCCGATATTACGCTTGGCTGACGCATAGGGAAGGGGGAGGAATGATTCACATGCGTCGGGACCATCCGACATCGCGATTTACGGAAACTATTTATCGAAAAACGAAAAAACCGGTTGATATCGATTTTCGATAATGTATGCTCCGACTCGACGCTGGGGAGCGTTTGACCGGGTCTTCAAATGACCCTGAATGGAACGGAGACTTGCATGCAAAAGGTCCTGTTGGCCGCGACGGCCCTGACCACTGCGATGATGACATCGGGCTGCGTGATCGTCGTCGATGGCGACGGCGACAGCGACAGCAAGATGGTGCGGGGCCACGCCGCCCGCACTGCAGATGGCTATGTCGTCCTTGATCGTGACGGAGATTACAGCCGTCTGGCCGGCGATCTGAATTTGCGTGGTCGCATCGGCGGCGATCTCAGTCTCGTGGCTGGCGATATTGATGCCGACGATCTCCAGGTCGGTGGCGACGTCTCAATCGCTGGCGGCGAAATCAATTTTTCCGGCCGTATTGGTCGTGAAGCGTCGATTGCCGGCGGTGACATTCAATTCACGGCCACAGTTGGTGACGCGCTCAGCCTGGCGGGCGCCGAGGTCGATTTTGACGGTCGCGTTGAAGGCGAGGCGGCCCTGGCTGCAGCCGAGATGACTGTTGGGGGCTGGTTCGGTGACGAGCTTCACGCCCACGCTGAAGAAATCCGCTTCACCGGTGAAGCCCTCGGACCGGTCACATTTGTCTCGGCCAAAGAGCTCAACCGAAATCGGCGAAACCGGGATCGCGGCCAGGTCGAGATCAGCGGGTCGCTGGAAAATGGCGGCCAGATCTGCGCGATCGACGTCATTTTCACGGATACGGCCCGGGTTCGCGGAGGCGTCACGGTCTGGTCTGAAAATGCACCGGTCACGCAGTCCGGTGCTCAGGTTGCCGGACTTGACTACCAGCCTCGCAATGGTCGCGATTGCGACGACCTGATTGATGGCTGACCTTGAGCAATACGTGTTTCAATCCTGACCTGACCGCCGGGGGGCGCAGGGAGATTTGACAATGAACAGCAATATGATGCGAAAATTGGTAATGGCCGGGGGGCTGGCCATTACCCTTTTTACCGGTACCGCGACCGCTCAGGTCATCGGCGGTGAGGTGAATGTCGAAGGCAGCAGTCGTGACGTTATCTTCCTGGGCGGGGAGATGGATGTTCGCGGCCAGATCGATGGTGACATCAAGGGCGTTGCCGGGAGCATCCAGGTCAATGCCGATGTCCGTGGGTCAGTGCAGCTTGTGGGCGGCGAGATCGATGTCTCCGGCACAATCGGCAATGATCTCGATGTCGCCGGTGGCGAGGTTCATTCCGATGCCCAGGTTTCCGGTGATGCCAATTTCGCCGGCGGCGAATCACTGATCAGCGGAACAATCGCCGGTTTTCTAAACGCTGCGTCCGGCCATATCGAAGTTGACGGCCAAATCGGCAGTGACGCCAAGTTGGCCGGTGGATATATCTTGGTCTCCCGATCCAGCCATATCAGCGGTGCCGCCGAGATCGTTGGCGGAGACGTGCACCTGGAGGGCCAGATCGACGGGCGGGCCGACATCGAAGGGGGCGAAATCCACCTGTCCGGCAGTTTCCTGGATGATGTCGAGATCATGGCCGAGGAGGTCTATATCCTCGAAGGCACACGCGTGAACGGCACGCTGACCATCCGTTCACCGAACGATCCGGTGATCGCCGACGGCGCGACCTTCGGGGCCTATGATTATGCGTATTCCGAATTCAATTTCGGTGCAGAGGACTGGGAGGATGTCGATTTCGACTTCGATTTCTTCCCGTCAATGGCCGTGTTCGGCCTGTTCATTCCGGGCGCAGCCTTCCTGTTGGCCGCCCTGTCCTTGTTGATCGCTCCGGGCGGGACCCGTGCGATCACCCGCAAATTCCGCGAGCAACCGGTCGTCAGTGGTTTCCTGGGCTTCATCGGCTTTGCCCTGTCGCCCGTCATCCTGGTCATCCTGACCGTCTTGCTTGCGATCACGGTGATCGGCGTGTTGCTGATCCCGATCATGTGGGTGATTTTCTGGCCCTTCATGCTGCTGTGCATGGGCTTCGGCGCCATTGCGGTCGGCGACATGATCTTCAATCGCAATCCGGGCGAGAGGTCCCTGGGACTGGGAATGCGACTGCTTTCCACATTCGTGGTGATTGCCGGTTTCGCCGCGCTGGGATCGGTCACCGTGTTGGGCTTCCTGGTCGGTTTCACCCTGCTTTTCATCGGGTTTGGCGCCTGGATGTTGTCGCTGGGCAAACGACAGGACCGGGGTGCGAGTCCAGCGTCCGGTGCACCGGTCTAGTCTGGCCGCTCACCGATGGTTCATGACAAAGCGGCAATGCAGGGGTGACCTGACTCACCTCGCGCGCTAAATCTCCGTCCGACTGAAGCCCGAAGCAGGCGAACGGGGACACCATGCGCACCATTACAATGATCGCCCTGGCGACGGCGACCGCGACCTTCAATGTCGCGGTCGCGCAGCCGGTCCAGCAGACTGTCAATGACTGGCAGGACGCGTTCCGACAGCTGGAAGACGAGGATTGGCCGTCGCCGAACCGGGAACGTCGCGCCACCGGTGCGCCCGGACCGGACTACTGGCAACAGCAGGTTGATTACGACATCGACATCCGTCTCGACGAGGACGCCCGCCATCTGTACGGCACCGAGACGGTCACCTACACCAACAACGCGCCCGACACGCTCGACTTCCTGTGGTTCCTGCTCGACCAGAACCGCTTCCGCCCGGATTCGATTGCCGTGATGACCGAGACGGTCGGCGGTGGCGGACGCTCGGCCGGTCGGGCCGGCGGGTCATTCCCGGACGGAATTTCGGCGCGGGCGATGCGGCGTCACCAGATGATCGAGGCTGACGGCTATGGCTTCAACATCACCGGTGTCACCGATGCCGAGGGCGAGCCGATGGACTTCACCATCGTCGATACCCTCCTGCGGCTCGATCTCGACGACGACCTGACCACCGGCGAAAGCGTCATCTTCACCATTGAGTGGGACTACCGCCTCATCGAAACCCAGGTGGTTGGCGGACGGGCCGGTTGGGAATGCTTCGAGGAGACCGAGGACACGGGTGGCGATTGCATCTTCCAGATCGCCCAGTGGTTCCCGCGCGCGGCTGTCTTCTCCGACTATGAAGGCTGGCACAACAAGGCCTTCCTCGGACGCGGCGAGTTTGCCCTTGAGTTCGGTGATTACGACGTGTCCATCCGGGTGCCGCAGGATTTCATCGTCTCCGCCACCGGCGTGCTGCAAAACGCCGACGAGGTCCTGACCCAGCCGCAGCGTGACCGCCTGGACGAAGCCCGGACAGCCGACGAGCCGGTCTTCATCGTCACTCCGGCCGAAGCCCGCGCCAATGAGCGCCGGGGCACGCGCTCCATGGCGACCTGGGAGTTCCGGGCCGAGAATGTCCGCGATTTCGCCTGGGCCGGTTCTCGCAAATTCATCTGGGACGCGGTTGGCGTCGAACAGGACGGGCAGGGCGATGCGCCCGACCTGGTCATGGCGATGTCCTTCTATCCCAATGAGAGCGAACCGCTGTGGTCGACTTTCTCGACGCGGGCCGTCGAGCACACGCTCGCTGTCTATAATGACTTCGCCTTCCCTTACCCTTACCCGGTCGCGCAATCGATTGCCGGGCCCCAGGGCGGGATGGAATACCCGATGATCACCTTCAATGGCGGCACCTATGGCCGCCCGATGGTCGATGATGACGGCAATCTGAGCTATTCTCTCGGCTCCAAGCGCGGTCTGATCGGCGTGATCATCCACGAAATCGGTCACATCTATTTCCCGATGACCGTCAATTCCGACGAACGTCAGTGGACCTGGATGGATGAGGGGCTCAATTCCTTCCTGCAATTCCAGGCCGAGCGTCAATGGGAAGAGAATTTCCCGGTCCGACGCGGCGATCCGCACTCGATCACCTCCTACATGGCATCCACCATGCAGATGCCGATCATGACCCAGTCGGACTCGATCCTTCAATTCGGACCGAATGCCTATTCCAAGCCGACCATCGCCCTGGTCGTCCTGCGCGAGACGGTGCTGGGTCGCGAACTGTTCGATGAGGCCTTCCGCACCTATTCGGAGCGCTGGCGTTTCCGTCGCCCGACGCCTTATGATTTCTTCCGCACGATGGAAGAGGTCTCCGGTGTTGATCTCGACTGGTTCTGGCGCGGCTGGTTCTACTCCACTGACCATGTCGACATCTCGCTGGACCGCGTGATCGAGGGCACGTTCGATACCGAGGACCCGGCCATCGAAAACATGCGCGAGCGTGAGCAGGCGGCCCGTGAGCCGGAAAGCCTGACCCAGGTGTCCAACCGCGACGCCGGTATCGCCACCTATGCCGACAGCAATCCGGAAGTACTCGATTTTTATTCCGAGAACGACCGCCACACCGTCACCAATCGCGAGCGCGAGGCTTATGAAAGCATGCGCGAGGGGCTGGAAGACTGGGAAGCCGAGATCCTCGATAGCGGCGACCGCGTCTACTATCTCGACTTCACCAATGAGGGTGGGGTGGTCATGCCGATCATCCTGGAGTTTACCTTCGCCGATGGGTCGACCGACATGGTGCGCATCCCGGCTGAAGTCTGGCGCTATAATCCACGCAATGTGACCTGGACCTATATTACCGACCGCCAGGTCGTCTCCGTGGAGCTGGACCCGCTGTGGGAAACCGCCGATGCCGACCGCACCGACAACTACTTCCCGCCGCGCATCGAGCCGACCCGTCTCGAGCTCTATCGCTCGTCCAGCAATCCATCCAGCATGATGGACGATCTGGACCTGCGTGTGACCCGTGACAGCGTCCGCACGCGTCCGGAATAGGCTACAGGAGAACGGTTCAACCCCATGCGCATCCGTTCGACCCTCCTGACCGCACTGGCGGGGCTGTCCTTGCTGACAGCCCCGTCATTTGCCCACCGCATGCATGCCGGCGTCACCGAGATTGCCGTCAATGAGCGCACGCAAGAGCTGGAAATCATCCACCGTGTCTATGGCCATGATCTCATGGAAGCGCTGGACCGGACCGATCTCGACGCCGCGACCTTCCTCGCGGCACCGGAGGGCCTGGCCGCGGTGGGCGCCTATGCCGGCGAGACCTTCCGCATGGCGGATACCGACGGCGAGCTGCTGACGCTGTCCTATGTCGGGGCCGAGATCGATGGCGAGTTCGCCTGGATCTATTTCTCGGCCGCCATTCCGGCCGAACAGGCCAGCTTCATCGTCGACAATGACTTGCTCGCCGATACCTTCGACGACCAGGTGATGATGACCAATCTTCGCTTCAATTCGGCCGTTCGCACCGCCATGCAGGGCCCCGGCCGCCGCGCCCCGGTCCGGGTCCGCTTTTCAGACTAGGGCCCGCCACGCCTAAACCTTGTGCACCAGCGCCGGGCACCGGCACTCAAAGGCACCGGCCAGATCGCCCTCGGTGCCCGTATAGTCGAAGGTCACTTCCTCGCCCGCCGCCAGATCGCGCAGCGCCACCAGGGTCGGCAGGGCGGTCACGCTGTCATAGACAATCCCGCAGCTCGGCTCGCAGGCATGATTGACGAAATGGCCGTAGCCGGTCGGCTCGACATGGCGATTGTCATCGGTGCGGAAGGAGTAGGGCGTCTGCTCGGCTCCGACCGGCCCGTCAATGCCCAGCACCGTCTCCCCAGCCAAAACGGCGTTTTCCAGCACCGTGCCCCAGCCATGGGTGGGGGAGCGGTCCAGACGCGCCGCCGGGGCGTGCGCCATCACATAGGCCAGGGCCGTGGCCCCGTCTGCGCCGGCAATGCGTCCGATCAGCGCCGCGCCATGTCGCCGCGTCTCGGCTGCCAGGTCCAGCATCACCCCGCTCGGCGAGGCGCCCTCAAACTCCAGCATCAGGGCCAGACGGTTACCCATCACCATGCCCCGTGCCTCGGCGGTTTGGGCCACGCCGTCACGCTCGGCAATCCGCTCGACCGATCCGGACACCCGGCCATCCTCATCGATCAGCAACGCCGCGCGGTCATAATACCGTGTGCCGCGCGCGGAGACATGAAAGCCGATCAAATGCAGGGGGCGTGACGCCTCTCTGGTTGTTCCAAGAAACTGCGTCATACCCGAATCCTCAACACAAACAATAAGGTGCGGCGAGGTTAGGGGATTTGTGTTGGGGTGCAAGGCGAGACAAATGCATCCTGGCTATTTGCCAGGCCACTGCCGTCCGATGAGGCAACCTGCACCCAAGCGCGCGCGCTCCCCACGCCGCAGGGAATTGAAAGAGCTGCCCGCTTTCCCTCTCCCTTGGGAGAGGGTGGCCGGAGGCCGGGTGAGGGGGAAAGCCCGGTGCCTTGACGCGCCCCCCCTCATCCGCCGCTCCGCGGCACCTTCTCCCCGGGGAGAAGAAAGGCAGCACCGCGGATCGGATAGTGCGGCGCCCACCCCCCGGTCGATTTTTCCCGGGCGAAGCCCCGGGACCCACCGAGCGCCCCTTCAAGCAAAGCGTTTCCGGTAGATCCCGGATCGCGCCGGGGCGCGTCCGGGAAAAATGGGGAGGTCAGTCGGGCGATCACACGGCCCGTCAATCAAGCGCGCCGAGCGCGCACTTTCCAGACATAAAACGAACGCGCGAGGCGCACCCTGGGCCATAAACCCTTTGCCGGGAGATCGCCGTATCCGTTTCTTCAGCTCAAGGGGCCTGCCCGCGAAGCGGCGCCAACGGCGCCCTTGACCTGACGAACCGGATACGGCCCGCTGGCTGGCATGCGGTTTATGGGGTGGAGGGCTTGGCGAGGAGGATTGAGGGTGTCACCGGTTTCTCCGCGTGGAAGTCAGAGCGCTTTCACCCATAGTGTCGCGTTCAAGTCCGCGAGTGTCCGCAGGCATTCCGAGGAGAATTGTTGGACGGCGTAAACGTCCGGTCCAATTAGCAAAAATAACGTCACTTCGATATTTGTCGCGTAGCGTTCCAAATAGTCTTGGGCGTCGTCGTGAAAAGCCGCGAGGAAGTCCACTAGCTCCTGCTCCAATGCTGAAATGCATGCATCATCGCAACTCGACGCTTCTCGCTCCCAGATCCAGCGATAATAGGGCTTACCGGGCGCCGGGCTGGTCACTCTGGTCGCTTTTCGCCCGATGCAGGCCTCAAACTCGGGCAAGGCCCCGGTCATCGTCGTGAACGCGAAACTGATACGGACCTGCGTTGGTGCGTTTGTGTCAGGAAACTTGGTGGGCAATTTAAATACCTTGCGCGGTCACTCTTAGTCGCTGTGACGTTTGATCATTGGTTAGGCATTGTCGAGCGACGAGAGCACCGCAGGCTGAGCACGATTACATCGCCTTCACGGAAGCCGCGTGTCCGGTCGCCTTTCCCTCTCCCTTGGGAGAGGGTGGCCGGAGTCCGGGTGAGGGGGAAAGCCCGGTGCCGTGACGCGGACCCCCCTCATCCGTCGCTTCGCGACACCTTCTCCCCGGGGGCGAAGGAAAGCGCGGGCCGACATGAACATTCACACCACAGCCCCCCAACCTTGCCACAACCGCCGCCACATCATACATCGCCCCCATGGCCAATCTGATCGACACGACCGCCCGTTCCGCCGCGTCTGACGCGCGCGCGGCTCGCCATCCGGAGAAGCAGAAGCGGGCGGATACGCCGGTGCTTCGCAAGCCGGACTGGATCCGGGTCAAGGCGCCGCTGGGCAAGACGTTTTCCGAGACCCAGAAAATCGTCAAGGATGGTGGTCTGGTGACGGTGTGCGAGGAGGCGGGCTGTCCCAATATCGGTGAGTGCTGGGAGCAAAAGCACGCCACGTTCATGATCCTGGGCGATACCTGCACCCGCGCCTGTTCCTTCTGCAACGTCAAGACCGGCCTGCCGGCCGCGGTCGACACGGACGAACCGCGCCGTGTCGCCGAGGCGGTGGCGCAGATGGGGCTCAATCATGTCGTCATCACGTCTGTGGACCGCGATGACCTCGATGATGGCGGGGCGCAGCATTTCGTCGATGTCATCAGTGCGATCCGCGCCGCCACGCCCAAGACGACGATCGAAATCCTGACCCCGGACTTCCTGCGCAAGCCGGGTGCCGCCGAAGCGGTGATCGATGCCAAGCCGGACGTGTTCAATCATAACCTCGAGACGGTGCCACGGCTTTACCTCTCCATCCGCCCGGGTGCTCGCTATTTCCATTCGCTGCGCCTGCTGGAGCGGGTCAAGGATCGCGATCCGGCGCAGTTCACCAAGTCGGGCATCATGGTCGGGCTGGGCGAGAGCAAGGAGGAAGTGATGCAGGTGATGGACGACATGCGCTCCGCCGGCATCGATTTTCTCACCATCGGCCAGTATCTGCAGCCGACCCGCAAGCATGCCGCCGTCGACCGTTTCGTGCACCCGGACGAATTCAAGGCCTATGAGACGATCGCCCGGGCCAAGGGCTTCCTGATGGTTTCGGCCACGCCGCTGACCCGCTCGAGCCACCATGCCGGTGATGATTTCGCCAAGCTGCGCGCCGCCCGCGAGCAGATGATGGCACGCGGTTAAGCGCGTTCAGGCTGGCTGTAAGGGCAGGGACAGGGGCAGGGGCAGGGGGCAAGCATGGTTGTTGAAGTCTGCGAACGCCTGCGCCTGTTTCACCACGCCGATGACCTGTTCGAGCTGGTCAGCGATGTCCGTCGCTACCCGCAATTCATCCCCCAGATCACGGCCATGCGCGTGCTTGACGAGCGCCGTGGGGACAGCCACATCGACATGACGGCGGAAGCGCGGGTTCGCTATAAATTCGTCACCGAGCGTTTCACCTCGAAGGTCAAAGCCGACAGCGCGGCGAGACGGATTGATGTCGGTTTCGTCGCCGGTCCATTCCGCGTGCTGGAAAACCACTGGCGGTTCCACACCCTGTCGGACGGCTCCTGCCTGGTCGATTTTTCCATCATTGCGGCGTTCAAGAATGCCATCCTGCAAATGCTGCTGGAGAGCAATCGCGACCGCGCCGGCCGGGTCCTGATCGGGAAATTCTCTGCCGAGGCGGCGCGACGCTACGGGTCCGTCGGCGACCCCGCGCTCGACCTAACCGAAGAGATCAACGCCATCGGCTAAAAGGTCCAGCGCCGTGGCCACACTGGCCAGGCGGACCGCGTCGCGACCCCGGTCGCCAAACCGGCAGACGTCGGTGCGGGTCGGCTTGTCCCGGCAGGCGAGGCCGAAATGCACGAGGCCGGCCGGCTTGTGCTCTGAGCCCCCTGGACCGGCAATCCCCGTGATCGACACCGCGATATCGGCATTCGATCGCAAGAGCGCTTCTTCCGCCATGCGCCGGGCGACTTCATTGGAGACCGCGCCATTGGCCTCGATCACCCGCGCAGGAATGCCCAGCATCTCGGTCTTGGCGGCGTTGGAATAGGTCACAAAACCGCGGTCGACGACGTCTGACGAGCCGGGGATCTCCGTCAGCAGGCCAGCGACCAGCCCGCCGGTGCAGCTCTCCGCCGTGGCGATCATGACGCCAGCGGTGCGGGCCCGGGTAATCAGGGTTTCGGTCTGGTCGAGCAGGGAGTGGGTGAACATCATGGGGTCAGCCTCGCTGTGACAATGGCCTGGGCAGCGAGACCTTCGCCGCGCCCGGTAAATCCGAGTTTTTCCGTGGTGGTCGCCGCAATATTGACCCGCGCCTCCGGCAAGCCCAGCAACCCGGCGACCCGTGCCCGCATGGCATCGCGATGGGGGCCGATCTTGGGCCGTTCGGCGATGATTGTCAGGTCGGCATGAACGAGCTCGCCGCCGGCCTCTTGCAAGAGTTTGATCGCGTGATTGAGGAAGGCGTCCGAGCGCGCGCCCTTCCATTGTGGATCCGAAGGCGGGAAATGCTGGCCGATATCCCCGGCGCCGGCTGCGCCGAGCACCGCGTCGGTCAATGCATGCAGGCCGGCATCGGCGTCCGAATGCCCGACCAGACCCAGACCGCCTCTGATCTCGATCCCGCACAGCCACATGCTGTCGGCGACTTCCAGCCGGTGCACGTCATAGCCCTGACCGGTGACGGTGATCGTCTCGCTCATGATCTGTCTTTCTGCCCGCTGGAAATCGGCCGCGGTCGTCAGCTTGAAATTCTCGGCCTCGCCCTCGACAAGCGCAACCGTTCCGCCCGCCGCGCGGATCACCGCAGCATCATCGGGCAGGGCGGTGTCGCCCAATCGGTCGTACGCCGCCAGCAGCGGCGCGAGATGAAAAGCCTGTGGCGTCTGCGCGGCTTGGAGCCCGTCGCGGGAGACCGGGTCACCCATGGTCTCGTCCTCGCCCCGAAACAGGGCGTCACTGACCGGCAGGGCCGGGATCACGGCCGGATGCTCGGCGAGCGCGGTCACGAGACGATGGATCAGGGCGTTGTCGAGAAAGGGCCGCGCCGCATCGTGGATCATCACCGCGTCGAGACCCAGGTCGCGGGCCCGGTCCAGACCCGCGCGAACCGAGGCCGTCCGGGTCGCGCCGCCGGGAACTGTCTCCAGTTTGATGCCGAGTTCGACCTCAACGGCGGCAATGTGGTCGGCATCGGCCGGATTGACCACCACGATGATGCTGTCAAACACATCACGATGAAGCAGACGAAGAAGCGTACGGGTGAGTACGGTCTTGCCACCCAGTTGGCGATACTGTTTCGGTATTCCGCCACCAGCCCGCTCACCGCGTCCGGCGGCCACAATCACAGCACCGATCTTCATCAACAGGCCTCGTGCATTGCCGCAGCGCAGCATAATCGCTAGCCTTTGGCCTTACGACGCTCACCAAGGATCTGTCCAGCCGCATGCGCTTTTCGATCGATAGCCACGCCATTGAAATACCGACGGTCCTGGCACCGATGTCCGGTGTGACAGACCTGCCTTTCCGCCGCCAGGCGCAGCGTTTCGGGGCCGGCATGGTCGTCTCCGAAATGGTCGCGTCCGACGCCCTGGCCGCCGGTCGTCGCGACATGATCCGCAAGGCGGCCCTTGATGCATCCTTGAAGCCCTGCGTTATCCAGCTGGCGGGACGTGAGGCCCACTGGATGGCCGAGGGCGCCCGGATCGCCGAGGATGCGGGCGCCGAAGTCATTGATATCAATATGGGTTGCCCGGCTCGCCAGGTCACCAAGGGGCTGTCCGGCTCGGCCCTGATGCGCGATCTCGACCACGCCCTGACCCTGATCGAGGCCACCGTCGGTGCCACCAGCAAGCCGGTGACGCTGAAAATGCGCCTTGGCTGGGACCATGCGAGCCTCAATGCGCCGGACCTTGCCCGCCGCGCCCGCGATGCCGGGGTGCGACTGTTCACCGTTCATGGCCGGACCCGCCAGCAATTCTACAAGGGCGAGGCCGATTGGCTGGCCGTGCGCAGGGTCGTCGAGGCCGTCGACCTGCCGGTCATCGTCAATGGCGATATCCACACCACGGCGGATGCCCGCGCGGCACTCGAGCAGTCCGGCGCCGCAGCGGTCATGGTCGGTCGCGCCGCGCAGGGCCGTCCCTGGCTGCTTGGCGAGATCGGACGGGAGCTGCTTGGTGCCGCTCCAGTGGAGACACCTTGGCCGGACAAGATCGACGCCCTCGGCCAGCAATTTGATGACAGCGTTGTCCATTACGGGGAAGGCCTGGGGATCCGCATGATGCGAAAGCATTTTGCCAGTTTCTGCGATGTCGAGTGCGGCGCCGGCGACCGGGACTGGGTTCGCGCCCAGCGCGCCAGCCTGTGCCGCTCCGATGTTCCCGGCGACGTACACGCCGCCCTCGATGCCTTGCGCACGCTACAGGGCCGGGCCGTCGCATGACGGCTGTCAGCCCCCCCATGACCGCCAGTCTGGCCGCCGATCAGGCCGCCATCCCAATCCTGGTGTTCGGCGCCGATGCGCAATGCGTGTGGGCCAATACACGGGCCGAGGAGTGGCTGGGCCTGTCCATCCGGCACCTGCGAAAAGGCCGGTTCGGCGAAATGTCGGCAACCTGCTCACACCTCGCCGATATCATCGATCAGGCCTGTTCCGGGCGGCGTACCCTGGTAGCACTGGGTCGGATGCTTGGCGGTGCGGGACCGTATGACGTGCATGCCTGCTGGTCCGATCCGCAGGAGCAACTGGTGCTGTCGGTCCTGCCCCACCAGTCGATGGGCGCCAAGGGATCCGAAGCTCCGGCGCTTGGTTTTGGTCGCATGCTGGCGCACGAGTTGAAAAACCCGCTCGCCAGCGTTCGCGGCGCCGCACAGCTGATCCGTCGCGAGACCGATCTGGACAGCGCCCGCGATCTGGCCCGGATGATCATCCAGGACGTCGACCGCATAACACGGCTGGCGGATCATTGGAGCCGTGTGGGTGATATTCGCCTCGGCGACCGCTCCGGGATCAATCTCAACCTGTTGGCCGTCAGTGCGATGGAGAGTCTCAACCGAGCCGACCCCGCCACCCTAGGCTTGCTGCACGAGAATTTTGACCCGTCGCTTCCGCTGGTCGATGGCGATCCGGACCTGATGCTGCAGGCAGTCCTCAACCTTTTGCAAAACGCACATGACGCCGTGCAATCTGATCCGGGTGGCAAGATCATGGTCGAAACCAGGTTTGACGCAGGTCCCAAGAGCCGGGCTGGCGGCCACCCGACGCCGCTGGTCCTGTCTGTCCGCGACAACGGGCCGGGCATCCCGGAGACGCTTGGTCCCGGCATCTTCACGCCCTTCGTGACCACCAAGCCGGCCGGCGAAGGGCTGGGCCTGGCTTTCGCCGCCCGGATTGCCGCACTTCATGATGGCCAGATCGACTTTGACAGCCGCCCCGGCACGACCGTGTTCAACATACGCCTGCCAATCGCCAGGAAGGAAATGCTGTGACTGCCCGCATCCTGTTGCTCGAAGACGATGAAAGCCTGAAGCTGATCCTGTCGCGGGCCCTTGCTTCGGCGGGGTACCAGGTCCGTGCGACAGCGTCACCGGACACCGCGCTGTCCTGGATCCGCAATGGCGAGGGTGACCTGCTGCTGGCCGATGTGCTGCTGGACGGGACCAATTTTCTCGAAAATCTTGGCCTTGTGTCGCGGCTGCGACCGCAAATGCCGGTTATTGTCATGAGCGCGCAGGCCACCGCGTCGACGGCTATCAGCGCAGCAAAGGGCGGGGTGTTCGAATATCTGCCCAAGCCATTCGACCTGGACGACATGATTTCGGCGGTCGCGGCTGCCCTTGGCGAGGACACCAGGACCGGTCGCCGCAGGAAACCGGATGAACCGACCGGATTCATCGGCCAGTCCGCCGCCATGCAGTCTGCCTTCAAGGCCATCGCCCGCGCCGCGACCAGCCAGGCGCATGTGATGATCATGGGTGAGCCCGGCGTGGGCAAGCGACAGGCCGCTGAAGCCCTGTTGCGTGCCCGCGGGATTTCGTCCGACGACGCGGTGGTAATCACTCCGTCCAATCCGGTCGCGGACATTTTCGGCTCAACCCAATCCGCCAAGCAGGTGGTGTGGCTGCGCCTGGAGGAATGGAGTGAGCCGCAACAGCGAGCGGCACGGGACGCGCTGGATGCTGGCGTTGGCCGGGTGATCGCAACGGCATCCCAATCGCCTGATGCAGGCCTCGACCCGCGGCTGCTGGGCCGCTTGTCAGAATGCATCATCACGGTCCCGCCCTTGCGCGAAAGGCGCAGCGATATTCCGGCCCTGTGCGAGGCGTTTCTCGGACAGTTTGCCCGCCGCGACAATCAGGACCGGGTCCGACTCGACACGGACGCGGTGGACTATCTTGAAGGGTCCGCTTGGACCGGCAATGTGGTGGAGTTGCGCTCGGTCCTGTCGCGAATTTCACTGGCGACCCGGGGGCGTGTGGCGGGGCTCGACGACGTCATGAACGCCATCATGGCTGATGCAGGGGATGCGCGGGACGCGCTCGATGTCCACGCCAATGCGATCGCTGCCTTGTCGCTGGGTTTCGAGAATGCCCGCACCGTGGCGCTCAATGCGGTTGATTCCGCCCTGTTCAGCCAGGCGCTGGATCGGTGCGGCGGCAATCGGTCCCGGGCGGCTGACCTGCTTGGTTTGAACCGCAATACACTGGCACGCCGGCTTGCGGAGCTGGATCCGGCCAGCGACGACATGTGACCTGTGCGGCACGGGTGTTGATTATGTGCAACAACGAGGTAATGATGCGGATCTGCAACACGCGAGATCACACTTGCCGAACGCCGATCCGAAGCCATTGATCCGCAACATATCCCCGCGCTCAGCGGCGCTGTTCGGGGTAGGCTTCGTCACATCTGCGGTATTCCTGACCATCGCGGCAACCGGATTGCTGGGCGATAACGGCCTGATGCGCCTGAGTGATCGCACCGCCATGGCGATGCTGATCGGCAATGCTGTCCTGATTTCCGGACTGGCCTGTGTGGTGATCGTACGATTCGTGCGACGGGTGCGGGCACGTCGCTTTGGCGAACCGACGCCGAGGCTGCACCTGCGTTTCGTGGCCCTGTTCTCCCTTGCGGCCGCGGCGCCGGCCATCCTGGCCGCATTGTTCCTGGGCGCTGTTCTCAACCGTGGCGTCGATTACTGGTTCGGCGAACGCATCGCGACCGTGGTCGACGGTACGGCAACCGTGGCCCGGGAAATCTATGAACGCGAGACCAGCGAGGCCGGATACAAGCTTGCCGCAATGGCTGATGCGCTGAACCGGGACGACGCCGTCGAAACCTTCAGCTCCAGCCGAATTCAGTATGTCTGGGGGCTGAGTTCCCTGGCTGCAGAGCAACGGTTTTCAGCGGCCTATGTCGTCGATGGGCGTGGCAATCTCCTGGCTCAGACCCGGTTTCAGGAGAACGAGCCCTATGTGGCGCCGTCCACGCGATTGTACGAGCTGGCAAGCGCCGGCGGCGTGGCCGTTTCAACGCCTGAATTCTCACCCGTCGGAGCCGATGTGGTTCGTCTGCTCCATCAGCTGGAGGCCTATGACGACGCTTTCCTGTATGTGTCGATCCCGATGAATGTGGATCTGTTCCGGCAGATGGAGGAAGCCCGGGTGGCCCTTCGGCGCGCGGATGAGCAGGAATCCTCGATCCGGCAGACCTTCTTTCTGCTCTATTTCGAGGTCGCGGCCCTGATCCTGATCGGGTCCGTCTGGCTTGGCCTGAGTGCCGCAACCCGCGTTGTGACCCCGATTTCGCGCCTGGTCGCTGCGGCGGAACGGGTCCGGCGGGGTGATCTTGAGGCCCGCGTCCAGATGGGCCGGGACGATGATGAGATTGCGGCGCTGGCCCGGGCCTTCAACCGGATGACACGGCAGCTTCGCACCCAGCGCCGCGAACTGATTGAAAGCCATGCAGAAAGCGAACAGCGTCGCGCATTCATCGAGGCCATTCTGGCCGGCGTCCGTGCCGGCGTTATCGGTCTTGACCGGGATGACCGGGTGACGCTGATCAATCGCTCGGCCATCGGCATGTTGTCGCCGGGGTCCGAAGACCGGATCGGCGCCAGGCTGGATGACATCACGCCGGCGCTCAACGACCTCGTCGCTGATGCCCGGCGCCGGCCGGGCGCGGTCGCAGAAGCACAAATTGACCTGGAAGCAGCGGATGAGCAGATCCGGCATATCACGGCGCGTGCGTCGATGGATGAGGAGGCCGGTCTGGTCATCACCTTCGATGATGTGACCCGCCTGGTGACCGCCCAACGCAATGCCGCCTGGCGCGAGGTTGCCCGCCGGATCGCCCACGAGATCAAGAATCCGCTGACCCCGATCCAACTGTCGGCGGAACGGATCAAGCGGAAATACCGGGCCGAGATCTCCAGCGATCTTGAAACCTTCGATCGCTGCACAGAGACCATTATTCGCCAGGTGAGCGATATTGGTCGCATGGTCGACGAGTTCTCGTCCTTTGCCCGGATGCCCCAGCCCAAAGTGGAGGCGGTCGAGCTGGGTGAACTCACCAAGTCGGCAGTGTTCGCGCGCCGCGTCGCCTCCGCCGGTATCGACGTTGCCTTCGACAAGCCGGGCCAGCCCGTTGTCGGTTTATGCGACTCCCGCCTGTCCGGTCAGGCGCTGGCCAACATTCTCAAGAATGCCTCGGAAAGCGTTGAAAGCCGTATGGAAAAAGACGGTGGACAAGGTCGGATATCGGTCCAGCTGACCGAGCGGGACGGGTATGCCGTGATCGAGGTAACGGATAACGGACTTGGCTGGCCAACGCCGAACCGCGAGCGATTGACCGAGCCCTACATGACGACGCGCGAGAAGGGCACCGGTCTCGGTCTCGCCATCGTCAAGCGCGTGATGGAAGACCACAAGGGACGGCTCGAGCTCGACCTGCCGGCCAGCGGCAGCGGTGCGGTCGTCCGTCTGATTTTCCCGCTCGCGGAACCCACAGACCAAGAACTTCAAAGCATACAGGAGGCCTGATCAATGGCTCGCGACATACTGATCGTGGATGATGAGGCGGATATCCGTGAGCTGATCGGCGGCTTGCTGGAAGATGATGGATACGAAACCCGGGAAGCCGCTGACGCCGACGGTGCGCTGGCGGAAATCCGCGCCCGCAAGCCCTCACTGGTCATCCTGGACGTCTGGCTGCAGGGCAGCCGGCTCGACGGGATCGAATTGCTCGATGAGTTCCGATCGATCGATGCCAATATGCCGGTCATCGTGATTTCCGGCCACGGCACGATCGAAACGGCGGTCGCGGCAATCCGCAAGGGGGCCTATGACTTCCTCGAAAAGCCGTTCAAGAGCGACAAGCTGCTGCTGACGGTGACCCGGGCCCTGGAGACCAGTCGCCTGCGCCAGGAGAATGCGCAATTGCGTGCCAGGAGCGAGGCACAAAGCTCGTTGATCGGGGAATCGAGCGGGATCGTACAGGTCCGTCAGCTGATTGACCGGGTTGCGCCGACCAATAGCCGGGTTCTGATCCGCGGGCCATCGGGTGCCGGCAAGGAGCTGGTGGCCCGCCTCATCCATGAAAGTTCTCCCCGCGCCCAAGCCGACTTTGTAGCGGTCAGTGCCCCGGGCATGTCGCCGGATGGCGTTGAAGAGGAATTGTTCGGGCGGGAAAACGAGGACGGGAGCGTCAAGCATGTCGGTCTGCTGGAACGCGCGCATGGGGGCACGCTCTTTCTTGACGAGATCGCCGATATGCCGCGCGATACCCAGAGCAAGCTCCTGCGCCTTTTGGTCGAGCAACGCTTTCGCCGGATCGGCGGTGCGGCAGATGTCCAGGTCAATGTGCGGGTCATCTCGTCAACGGCCCAGGATCTGGCAAGCCGGATCCAGAGTGGCCTGTTCCGCGAAGACCTCTATCACCGGCTGGCGGTCGTGCCGGTACAGGTGCCGGCTTTGGCGGATCGCCGTGAAGACATCCCGCCGCTGGTCGCCCATTTTGTCGAACGCCTGACGGCTTCGGCCGGCTTGCCGCGACGCAAGTTCGGCGACGACGTCATGGCCGCCCTCCAGGCGCATGGCTGGCCGGGCAATGTCAGGCAGCTGAGGAACAATATCGAACGCCTCCTGATCCTCGCGACAGGTTCGCTCGACGAGCCGATTACGCTGGAATCCCTGCCGTCCGAAGTTGTCACGCGGGACAATCAGGATGTCGGCTATGATGCCGAGAAAATGATCGCCTTGTCCTTGCGCGAAGCCCGTGAAAACTTTGAACGGGAGTATTTGAAGGCACAGATCGACCGGTTTGGCGGCAATATCTCCCGCACGGCGGCGTTCATCGGCATGGAACGCTCCGCCTTGCATCGGAAACTCAAATCGCTCGGGGTCGGAAGTCCCCAACGCGAAGGCGCGGCCTAGCGCTCAACGGATGGATCGAACATGAAAGCGATAGTCTGCGGAGCAGGGCAGGTCGGCGTCGGGATCGCGCGGGCCCTCGCACGTGAGGGCAATGCGGTCACGGTCGTCGACTGGTCGACCGAGTTGATCGACAATGTGGTCACGGATCTCGACGTGCAGGGTGTGGTCGGTCACGGCTCGCACCCCGATGTGCTGGAGCGAGCAGGCGCGCGTCAGGCCGACCTGCTGGTCGCTGTCACACACTCGGACGAGACCAACATGGTCGCCTGCCAGGTGGCCCATTCGCTGTTCCATACGCCGACACGGATCGCGCGGGTGAGGGCGCAGAATTACCTCGACCCGGCCTGGGGTGACCTGTTCTCGACCGGGAACATGCCGGTCGACGTGGTCATTTCGCCGGAGCTTGAAGTGGGGCGGGCCATCCTGCAACGGGTCGAGACGCCCGGCGCCTTCAATACCGCGGTGTTTTCCGGCGGCCGGGTCCAGTTGCTCGGATTGCGGCTGGACGAGAACTCTCCCGTCGCCGGATCAACCACCGAGCAGGTGATGGAATTGTTTCCGGACCTTCGACTGGCGGTGGTCGGCGTCCAGCGAGAACAGACCCTTTTCATCCCCAAAATGCACGACCCGCTGCTCGCTGGCGACGATGTCTATGTTGTCACGGAAAGCCGGCAGGTCCGCCGGATTCTGGACATTTTCGGCCGCAGTTCGGAGCAGATTCGCCGGGTGGTCGTCGTTGGCGCGGGCAATATCGGGGTTTATGTGGCCCGGGCACTGGAGCGGGCTGGCGGGGTCAAGGTCCGACTGATCGAGGCCGACAAGACACGCGCCGAGGCGGCTGCAGAAAGCCTCAAGAAAACGGTCGTTCTTCATGGCGACGGGCTCGACGCCAAGCTGATGCATGAAGCCGGCGTCCGTGAGGCTGAACTGGTGGTTTGTGTGACCAATGACGACAAGGTCAACATGCTGTCGGCTGTGATGGCCAAGCGGGAAGGGGCGGAACGCGCCCTTTCGTTGATCAATGATCGCGGGTTTGAAGGATTGCGGGACGCATTGGGGATCGACGTGTTGATCGACCCGCGGGCGACCACGGTCTCCACCATCCTCCAGCATATCCGTCGCGGCCGGATCACCGGACTTCAGAGCCTGGGTGGCGGCCAGGCCGAGGCCCTTGAAGGGATTGCCCTGTCGACCTCACCGCTGGTCGGCAAGACCCTGGACGAGCTGGAATTGCCCGACGGCGTGGCGCTGGGCGCCGTGGTCCGCGGGGACAGGGTCATCCTGCCCTGTGACGAAGGTCGCATCCGGGAGAATGACCGGGTCCTGTTGTTCTGCAACACCGCCTTGATCCCGAAGGTTGAACACCTTTTCCGCGTCAGCCTCGAATATTTCTGATCCATGACGCCTGTCGCCTTCCTCCGGCCGCTTGGCGCCTTGTGGGTCCTTCTGGCCGGCGTGGCGCTGATTGCGGCCTTCGTCGCCGCCGCGATCGGAGAGCCCCATCTGGCGCCGCTGTTCGGGACAACGGCGCTGGTGGCCTTCATTCCTGGCATCTTCATTCTATCGGCAACACGCGGCTTGCGTTCCAAAGCGAGTGCGCTCGACGCCTTGGGACTGGCTTTGCTCTCCTGGATCACGGCGCCTGCCATGGCCGCCCTGCCGTTCTGGCTGACAGGCTATTTCGCTCCGATCGATGCCGTCTTCGAAGCCTATTCCGCAGTCACGACGACCGGCGCGACCCTTCTGCCGGCTGATGACCTGCCACGCTCGCTGATCTTCTGGCGCGCCATCCTTGCCTGGTTGGGCGGCTACGCGACGCTGCTGTTGGCGATCGGAATTTTTGCGGCCCTGGACAGGGACGTGCCGGCAATCCGCAAATCCGCCCTGCTGACCCTGCAATCCGACGATGTTTTCTCGCACCTTCCGCTGGCCGCCAAACGGGTCGGAATCATCTACGCCACCCTGACATCCCTGATCTGGCTGGGGCTGTTGTTCGCCGGCAACGGGCTGTTTGCGTCGACCGTCCTGTCGATGAGCGCAATATCGACCAGCGGCTACACGGTCGCCGACGGCGGGCTGTTGGCGACTATCGGCCCGATATCCACCCTCTGGATCGTGGTGGGGTGCCTGATCGGCTCGCTGAACATCGCCCTGTTCTGGGACGTATTGCGTGACCGGACGGTGCTTCGCGACCCGGACATTGCCGGGATTGGCGCATTGATTATCGGACTGGCGGCATTCTTCGTCCTGGGGCGGCCGGGCACACCGTTTTCAGATGTTATTGATGCCGCCTTCATCGTCTCGACCAGCGGCTTCTCAGCCGGCGGAGGCGTCATCCCGGCGCTTGCCGCAACCATTTTCGTAGTCCTGATCGGCGGTTCAGCGGCGTCCACCACCGGCGGGATCAAGGTGTCCCGGATCCTGTTGCTGTGGAAGCGGATGGGGGCGGAGCTGGCGGTCCTGTCCGACCCCCGCAGCGTGGTGCCGGTCAGTTTCCGCGGTCGCCGTGTCCGCGAAACGGCACTTGTCGGTGTCTGGTCTTATGTGTTGGCCTTCGTGGCTGCGATCGGCTTCGGCACCATGGCGCTGACCGCGACAGGCCTGGATTTCGAAACGGCCTTTCTGGCCATGGCGGCATCCCTCGCCAATATCGGTCCCTTGCTCGACCAGTCCGCTCCACTCGCCAGCTGGACCCAATTGCCAGACCAGTCGAAGCCCATTCTTATTTCGGCCATGATCTTGGGGCGATTGGAGGTTCTCGCGGCGGTCGCAGCCGTCTGGGCCCTCTTTATCCGGAAGTAACAATTCACCATGCGCTATGCCTATGTAAACGGTCATTATTGTCGACACGGCGACGCTGCCGTTCATGTTGAGGACCGGGGCTTCCAGTTTGCCGACGCGGTTTATGAAGTCTGGGGCGTGCGCTATGGCGGTCTACTGGACGCGGAGGGCCATTTTCAGCGCCTCGCCAGATCATTGCAGGAATTGCGGATCGAGCCGCCCTGTACACGGCCAGCGCTGATGCGGATCATCACCGAATTGCTGCGCCGGAACCGGGTCCGCCACGGGCTGGTCTACCTTCAGATTTCCCGTGGCCAGGCGCGCCGTGACCATGCCTTTCCCAAAAAGCCCGTGCCGCCGACCATCGTGCTGACCTGCAAACGGCTTGACTTCGCGGCGGCGGATACGCGCGCCGAGCACGGAATTGCGGTCATCACGGTCCCGGACCAGCGTTGGGGCCGTTGTGACATCAAAACAGTGAACCTGTTGCCCAATGTCCTCGCCAAGCAGGCCGCGCAGGATGCGGGCGCGACAGAAGCGTGGCTTGTCGACGACAACGGGTATGTCACAGAAGGCAGTTCGACCAATGCCTGGATCGTCACAAAGGCCGGTAAACTGGTGACGCGGCAGGCCGACAATGCCATTCTCCACGGCATCACCCGAGCCAGAATATTCGAGTGTGCCCAATCACTTGGACTGGAAGTCGAAGAGCGGGCCTTCACCCCGCAGGAGGCGGCCACGGCGCGTGAAGCCTTTTTGACCTCCGCCACCTCCTTCGTCATGCCGGTCGTCGCCATTGACGACAAAACGATCGCCAACGGGAAGCCGGGATCGCTCGCAACATCCCTGCGCCAGACCTATCTCTCGCAAGTCTATGTGAGCGGGCCAGCTTCCCACGCAAAATGAAGAGGTTGCAGGGCATGGCCGGGCCTGTATACCCTATCTACGAATCGCTGATCAAAGCGACGCATGCGGAGCCGACATGTCGCACGATAAAAAACAAAATCTCCAGGATGTCTTCCTGAATTCTGTGCGTAAGACCAAGACGCCCCTGACCATTTTCCTCGTCAACGGGGTCAAGTTGCAGGGCGTTGTCACCTGGTTCGACAATTTCTGTGTCCTGTTGCGCCGGGACGGCCTGTCCCAGCTCGTCTACAAACACGCCATCTCGACCATCATGCCGGCAGCGCCGGTTTCATTGTTCGAGGATGACAAGGCGGACGAGGACGCAGTCGAAGAGAGCGCCACCGATTGATAGAGCGCGAGGCGCCGGTTTCGCGCGCCCTTGTCATCCATCCTGCCAGCCGCGCTGATCTGAGCCGCGCCAACGCGCGCCTGGAAGAAGCCACCGGACTGGCTGAAGCCCTCGACCTTGAAGTCGGGGACGCCTTCATCGTGCAGACCCGCAAGATTGATAGCGGCCGCTATTTCGGACGTGGCAAGCTGGATGAGCTTGGCGCGATGATGACTGATCTCGAGGTCAATGTTGCCGTCATCGACACGGCATTGTCCCCGATCCAGCAACGCAATCTGGAAAAGACCTGGAATGTGAAGGTGATCGACCGGACCGGTCTGATCCTGGAAATATTCGGCCAGCGGGCGCGCACCAAGGAAGGCGTGCTGCAGGTCGAACTGGCCCGACTGGCCTATGAGCGGTCACGGCTCGTGCGCACCTGGACCCACCTGGAGCGTCAGCGCGGCGGCCGCGGATTTCTGGCCGGGCCAGGCGAAACCCAGATCGAGACCGACCGCCGCCTCCTCAACGAGAAAATGTCCAAGCTGCGTCGACAGCTCGACGAGGTCCGCCGGACCCGGTCGCTGCACCGCTCCCAGCGCCAGGACGTGCCATTTCCAACAGTTGCCCTGGTGGGTTACACCAATGCCGGAAAATCAACATTATTCAATAAGTTGACTGGAGCCGGCGTGTTCGCTCAGGACATGCCGTTTGCAACACTCGACCCGACGGTGAGGGCGGTCGACCTGCCTGGCGGGACCCGCATACTTCTGTCGGATACCGTTGGTTTCATTACCGATTTGCCGACCGAGCTGATCGCCGCCTTCCGGGCCACGCTGGAAGAAGTCCGCGAGGCGGATCTACTGGTTCACATCATTGACGCCTCGGATCCGGACCGGGATGGGCGTATCCAGGATGTGGAGAGCGTGCTCGACGCCATCGAGGCGGGGCCGTCGCACGAGCAGGCAATGATTGAGGCGTGGAACAAGTCAGACCGACTGGACGATGAAGCCACGGAAGATCTCGCCATCACCGTGCAAATGGCCAATCTGAAGGCCGGCAAGCCGGTCAAACTGCCCGTGTCTGCCGTGACCGGGCAGGGCGTCGATATCCTGATTGATGCCATCGAACGCGCCTTGTCGAGTGAAAACGAGCGCCTCGAGATCCTCATTCCACCGCAGGATGCCCGGGCCCTGGCCTGGTTGCACGCCCATGGCGACGTC
The DNA here is from genome assembly GCF_034670125.1 of Maricaulis sp. GTDB lineage: Bacteria > Pseudomonadota > Alphaproteobacteria > Caulobacterales > Maricaulaceae > Maricaulis. The sequence continues at coordinate 277,328 of NZ_JAXMOC010000002.1, read as the reverse complement.
CTGGCCAGCACAATCGACACGGCCACTGGCGCAACGACCCTGCAAGTCCGGCTTCATCCGGTCGAGGCCGGTCGCTTCCGGTCGCAGTTTCCTGACTTGGCCATCCCGCAGGGAATTGGTGAAGTTGAAGACGATGACGGGTTCTGATCAGACCGGCTGACGCGCCGCCTTTTCGAGTGTCTTGGCCTCGTCCCACAAGCCTTCCATTTCAGCGAGCGACGTGTCTGCAAACTTGCGCCCCCCGGCAGCAAGTGAAACCTCTATATGCCTGAAACGACGCTCGAACTTGGTGTTGGCAGCGCGTGTCGCGGCCTCCACATCGACTTTCATCTTCCGCCCCAGATTGGTAGACACAAAGACGAGATCACCGATTTCCTCGGCCACGGCGTCGATGTCACCGGACGCCATCGCTTCCCGGACTTCTGCAAGCTCCTCATCGACCTTGTCGAGCACCTGTTCCGCCGTTGGCCAGTCAAAGCCGACGGTGGCGGCGCGTTTTTGAAGCTTTTGGGCACGTTTGATAGCGGGCAGGGCGACAGGAACGTCATCGAGCAGGCTCTCGCCCTTGTCCGACGCCTTGCGTTCGGCCGCCTTGATCGCCTCCCACTCAAGGGTCTGCGTGTCCGCGTCGCGGCTTGAGGCATCACCAAACACATGCGGGTGTCGGCGGATCATCTTGTCATTGATCGCTTGAACCACATCGTCAAAGTCAAACAATTCGGCTTCTTGCGCCATCTGGCTGTGAAAGATGACCTGAAGCAGGAGATCGCCGAGCTCGTCTTTCAGCTCGTCATAACGCTCGCGCTCGATGGCGTCCGCGACTTCATACGCTTCTTCGATCGTGTAGGGCGCGATGCTCCGAAAATCCTGTTCAAGATCCCAGGGGCACCCGCCGTTTGGATCGCGGAGCTTCGCCATGATCGCGCGCAAGCGCTCGATCGGGGAGGTGTTTTCGGATGGGTCAGACATGACAGCTCCACAAAACCGGCGGGACAGATTCGCTGCGACCATAAGCTGATTTCAGCGGCACCGTGCGTTGAGCGGATACTTAAAGCAGCAAGAAAAATCCGACATCTCATACCACGTGAACTAAGACGCACTTACAGCATCGGGTGATGAGGGTGATATATAGCCCTGAAAAGCCGAGCATATTTTCTGCGACACCTATTGGGGGCGAGGCCCTGATTGCTCAAGAGCGAAGCATTATAACTCGCATAATAAATATTATGAGAAGGAACGTGCAAGATCATGGATGGGCACAAGACGGCACGCCGATCAGACGAGGACGGTCAGGTCAGCCGATTTGCTCAATCGTCCCGTCATCGGACGCCAGGATTCGCAAACCATCGAACCCAGCCTTCACGCCTTCTGGAAGCCGCGCCGAAAGCGCGGCGTGGTCGAGCGTGATATGGAGATTGGTCAGGACACCGCTGGCAGCTTTGACACGAGCCAGTGCCGCCAGCGCGTCATCCACATTGAAATGGGTTGGATGCGGCTCATCGCGCAACGCGTCGACGACCCAACAACTCACCCTGTCCAGGATACTGGCGCTTTCATCGGGCAATCCGTTGATGTCGGCAGAGTAGGCAAGCTGTCCGATCCGGAAGCCGACAGACCGGATGCGGCCATGCTCCTGGTCGAACGGCGCAATGCTCACACAGCCGCCCGGCCCGTCAATTTCAAGCACGTCGCCAAAATCCGGCATCACCTTTTGATCAAGGATCGGCGGATAGCCGGATCCGGGAGGCGCGGCAAACGTGTAGCCGAACCGGACCGTCAGGGTTTGCCGTGTCGCCACATCCATCCAGACCGGTATGCGTTGACGCTGCAGGTAGGCAAACGCCCGCAGATCATCAATGCCATGGGTCTGGTCGGCATGGTCATGGGTCAGCAGGACCGCATCAATCCGCCTGACTTGCGCCGACAGCATCTGTTCGCGAAAATCCGGCGACGTATCGATTACCACCCGGGTAACGGCCTGCCCGTCCGACAACGCGGCCCGCGATCGGGCCCGCTCGATCAAGGCGGAACAGCGACGGCGCCGGTTTTTGGGGTTGGCCGGGTCGCAGTCGCCCCAATCGCCATTGGCCCTGGGAACACCGCCGGACGAGCCGGTGCCCAAGAGCGTCAATCGGGTGACGGCGCTCACGGTCGGTCGACCTTGTCAAACAGACGGAAGAAGTTCCGCGTTGTGATCTCGGCACACATTTCGTCGCTCCAGCCCTTCACCTCGGCGAGCCCGTGCGCGACGTCCGGCAGGAAGGACGGCTCACACCGACGGCCGCGATGCGGTACCGGCGCCAGATATGGACAATCGGTCTCCACGATCACGCGGTCATCCGCCACCTCATCGCGGAACACCGCGCGGACATCGTCCGCCTTCTTGAAGGTGATGATCCCGGAGGCTGCGAAGTAGGCTCCCAGCTTCGACGCCCGACGGGCCAGACCGGCACCGCCCGTATAGCAATGCAGAAGCGGACGAAAAGCCCCCTTCCCCATTTCCGCTTCGAGCAGGTCGGCCATGGCGTCATCGGCCTCCCGCGTGTGCAGGATCAGCGGCAAGTCAGTGCGCCTGGCGGCATCAACATGCGCCAGAAGTGACCGGAATTGCTCATCTTTCGGCGAGTACCCGTAATGAAAATCCAATCCCGTCTCGCCGATGCCCACGACTTTGGGATGCTGCGCGATCTCGATCAGCTCGTCGGCGGTGATGTCCGGCCTGTCCTTGGCATGATGCGGATGGGCGCCAATCGTGCACCAGATATCGTCATGGCGCTCGGCGATCGCTGAAACAGCCGGGAAATCAGCTAGCTGGCAGCAAATTGTGATCATCCTGCCAACACCGGCGGCGCGCGCCCTGTCAATGACCAGATCGAGATCATCGGCGAATTGCTCGCCATGCAGATTGACGTGACTGTCGACGAACATGGTCAGGCTGCGGCCTTTTCCTTGCGAGCCACATCCCGGACCTGCCCGAGCGCGCTCAAGATTGACTGCCTGGGATCGAGGTAGAGTTCGTTGGCATCACGGACAAGCGCATTGATGCTGCGCCAGCAGTCAAGCCAGGCGGTGCTGTCCTGACCCGCCGCGGCGCGGTCGCGCGCCTGAAGGCGAATGGCATTGCCCAGGACTTCATAAAAAAGGTCCAGCATTTCCTCCTGGCCCTTCCGGCCCAACCGGTCTGCCAGCTTGCGGATATCCGCGTCGCTGGCCGATGCGCCCCGGTCCACCAGCAGATTGACGTCCGCAGCAAGGTCAACGCCGCCGCCCGCGATGAATGCCAGCGCCCGTCCCGGTGCACCGGCCGCCAGTCGCGCCGCAGCCATCGCCGATCCGGCATCCGGCGCACCACCGGTCTGTTCAAGCCATCCAGCCGTGGCCTCGACGTCCGGCGCGCGCAAGGCCAGACGCCGGCAGCGGGACCGGATTGTAGCCGGCAGGCGACCCGGCGTGTGCGTGACAAGAAACAGCACGCCCTGCTTGGGCGGCTCCTCGAGCGTCTTGAGGAGAGCGTTGGCAGCATTGTTGTTCATGTCGTCGGCGCAATCGACGATGCACACACGCCAACCGCCGCCGCCCGAACTCATTTCGAAGAAATGCGGCGCCCGGCGGGCTTCATCGACCGTGATCTCGGCGCGCCAGCGTTTGCGCTTGTCGTTCCAGGGGCGCCGCAGCAGCAGCAGGTCTGGTGTGGCCTGGGCTTCGATGACCTTGCAAACCGGGTCCTGGGATGAAGTCCCCAGAGGCCCCGCTTCCGGCATTGGCCGGGCGCCCAGCACCCGGCGCGCCGCCCGCCAGGCGAAGGTCGCCTTGCCGACGCCTCGCGGGCCGGTAATCATCCAGGCGTGGTGCAGACGGCCCGTGTCCCAGGCTGATGCGAAGGCAGTTTCAGCGGCGTCATGTCCAAACAGGTCGTAGCGCTCACGCGGCGGCAGGCAGCCCGGTTGAACATCGGAGCCGATATCCGGATCGGTGCTCATGCGGCACTGGTCAGGCGATCATCGACGGCCTCAATTGCGGCACGCAGCACTTGCTCTTGCGACTGCGACCCATCGAGGATGACGCAACGCTCCGGCTCTTCGATCGCGATTTCCAGAAAGGCCCGCCGCAATCGCTTGTGGTAGTCAATATCGAATTTCTCGAAACGCGTGATCTTCTCGCCGCGCTTGATTGTCCTTTGACGCCCGGTCACTGGATCAAGATCGACAATGAGCGTCATGTCCGCCCGGAACTCGCCCAGCGCGAAGCTTTCAAGTTTCGCCAGTTCGGGACCACTCAAACCGCCGGCGACGCCTTGATAGGCGCGTGTGGAATCGGCAAACCGGTCACATAACACCCACGCGCCGCGGGCCAGGGCGGGCTTGATGCAACGCTCCACGTGATCGACGCGGGCTGCATACATCAACAAGGCTTCTGTTCGCGCAGACCAGCGTTCCACTTCGCCGTTCAACAGCAGGTCGCGCAGCAATTCCGCGCCGGGTGTCCCGCCAGGTTCGCGGGTGACGACAACATCAATATTGCGGTCGGCGAGTTCGTGGGTCAGGCCCTGGACCAATGTGGTCTTGCCAACCCCCTCGCCGCCTTCCAGCGTAATGAACTTGCCGTTCGCCATCCGCTCAACCCCTCAGCATGTGGGCGAGCGCCGCGCCGATCCGGCCCATCAGACCCTTTTCGGCAACCGATTCCGCGGCGACCAGATCGAAGGACCGGGCTTCATAATCGGGCGCTTCGACAATCAGACTGCCGACAATCTCGCCCTCCTCGATCGGCGCGACCAAGGGGCCGTCATAGCTGACGGTGACGGTCAGGTCGCGGCGGGCCCGGCGGTGCAGACCGGCCGTGACATCCGACGCAACGCGCAGGGCTACCGTTTCGTTCTCGCCCATGAAAACCTCGGCGCGATGGTCAACCGAATCGCCGGCCTCAAACAGGCGGTAAAGGCTGTAGTCGCTCAGCGCAGAGCGCATCATCCGCTCCGCCTCGCTGGCTCGGTCGGCATTGGACTCCATGCCGTTGAACACAATGATCCGGCGCTCGCCATCGCGCTCGGCCGAGCCGACCAGCCCGTAACCACTCTCTTCGGTATGACCGGTCTTGAGGCCATCGGCGCCACTGAACACGCCAAGCAGCGGGTTGCGGTTGTATTGGCGGATGCCGTTATAGGTGAATTCGCGCTCGGCCCAGATGCCGTAATAGTCGGGATGATCCTCGATCAGGATCCGCGCCAGGCGCGCCAGGTCCAGGGCGCTGATGCGATGATCGGGGTGCGGCCAGCCGGTGGCATTGGCGAAGCGGGCGCTGGTCAGTCCGAGTTCCCGGGCGCGATCAGTCATCATGTCGGCGAAGGCCGCCTCACTGCCGCCAATCGCCTCCGCCACGACGATACAAGCGTCATTGCCTGACTGGATCACGATCCCGCGCAGCAGATCATCGACGCGGGCCCGCGAATTGACCTCGAGGAACATGGTCGACGAGCCGGACGCCGCACCGCCCGTGCGCCAGGCATATTCGGACACCGGCAGCTCGTCATCGAGCGACAGCGAGCCGGCCTCGATGGCCTCGATCAACATGAGCACGGTCATCATCTTGCTCATCGAGGCGGGCGGCATCGGCTCGTCAGCATTGCGGGCGAACAGGACTTCACCGGTCTCGGCGTCAAGGATGACCGCATGGCTGGCATCGGTCTGATAGGTGGTTTGCGCCAGAGCGGGCGCACAGATCAGGCATGAAAGAATGAGGGCAATTGCTGAATATACGCGCACGTCGATACGCTCCCTGGCCGGAATCGGTACTGCTTCGAGGCGAGATCAGCATTGAAGCGCGGCAAGACGATGGCGTCCAGCGCCGCGGGCACGATCACGGCAGGGCGCGACAGCGCACCGGTCAGCGAGTGGCCACGATCCGCGAGTCATGGATGCCATGATCGCTCAGCGAGACGCGCGCCGCCTGCGCCGCGGTCCGATCGGTCCAGCGGCCGAAAAAGACACGCCAGACCGGCCCGCCCCCGGACTGGCCAGGCTCGATCCAGATGTCCCCGGCACCGTCGAGGCGGCGCACGAAGGCTTCCGCATTGGCCGGGTCGGAAAATGCGCCAAGCTGGAGCGAATACTGACCGGTTACGGGCACCGCAAGGGATGACCCGACGGTGTTCCCCGACATCGACCCGGCGGGTCGCGTAAGCGGTTCCGGGGCCGATTGCGAGTGCAAGGCCGGCGGTGCCGCCACCGGAGCGACATGGGCAGGCGCGGCTTCCGCCACCTGCACAGGGGCCGGCCGCTGCGCCGGCGCCGGGTCGGCATTGGCATGGTAGACCCGATTGGGCGGAGCACCATCTTCATGGGCCGGCCCGAGGTAACGCACCCGCACCCGGGCCAGGCCGCTGCCGATATAGTCGAGCTCGGTCGCCGCCGCGCGGCTGAGATCGATCAGACGGTCCTCAACGAACGGGCCGCGATCATTCAGGCGAACGATCACCGAGCGACCGTTTTCCAGATTTGTGACTTCCACGATCGAGGGAATTGGCAGCGTCGTGTGCGCCGCCGTCATGGCGTGCTGGTCGAACCTCTCGCCATTGGCGGTCGGACGTCCGTGAAAATTGGGACCGTACCAGGAGGCAATCCCGGTTTCGTCATAGCGGTCATCGCGCCGCGGCCGATAGGTCCGTCCCGCCACCGTGTAGGCGCGGCCGATCTTTTGATGGGCGCTGGAGGCCGCAATCAGGCCGGATGGGTCAGTGGAACCCGACGCCCGCGTTCCGCCGCCCGCTGACGCGGACCATCCCGAGCCGGAGCCACCGGACCGGCCATCGGAATACGACCGCAGATGGCTCGGTGAGGACGAGCAGGCCGCGACGAGACTGATCGCCGCCACGAGGGTGAATAACCGCCAGATGAGCATGCCCGCAGCACTCCATTGCCGAAAACCGGTCAATCCAAAGTCTACCCCGCAATGGTGAAAGGAGCGTAAGCTGCATCTGGTGAGTTGCGCATCACCGGCCAAGCCGTCTAATTGGAGCGACCGGAGGGGTGGCAGAGTGGTCGATTGCGGCGGTCTTGAAAACCGTTGAACCGCGAGGTTCCGGGGGTTCGAATCCCTCCCCCTCCGCCAGTGTCTCCCCCGAAAGTGCTTCCCCGGCAGTGTATTCCCGGCAGGTCTTTGCCAAACTGCTCGTAGACCGTGCACACCTGTGCTAGGCCTCCAGCCAGGGGGAATACATCCAGAATGCATCAACTCCTGAGCGAGCTTCGTCGCCGTAACGTGTTCCGGGTCGCGGCCGCCTATCTGGTCGTTGGCTGGCTTGTCATGCAGGTCATTACCGTGATCTCCGACGCTGCCGGACTGCCGAGCTGGGCGGACAGCCTGGCGCTGATCCTGTTGCTGGCCGGCTTGCCGGTGGCCGTCTTCATCGCCTGGGCGTTCGAACTCACCCCGGCAGGCCTGAAGCCAACCGAGCAGGTTGATCCGGACAAGTCCCTGAGCCGGGCGACCGGCACAACGCTCGACATCGCCATTCTGGCCGGATTGGGCCTGGTGGCAGTACTGGTGTTGACCAGTTGGTTGTGGCCGCGGGACACGCCGCAGGAGGCAAGATCGGAGCAAATTGCGGGACTTGCGGAGCCGCAAAGTGTGCCGGCCACAGTCTCAGCCGACGAAGACAACCTGGTCGCAGGCGCAATTGCGGGCAATGTCGCCGCGGAGGGACCGCCGCCCCTCTCGGTTGCCGTCCTGCCTTTCATGGCCATGTCGTCTGACCCGGAGGACCGCTACTTCGCTGATGGGCTTTCCGAGGAAATCCTCAATTACCTCGCCGCCGTTCCAGATCTGCTGGTGACCTCCCGAACATCGGCCTTCCAGTATCGAGGCGACGATATCCCGTCCGCACCGGAGATCGCGGCGCAGCTGGGTGTCGCCCACATCGTCGAAGGGTCGGTGCGTCGATCCGGTGACCGGGTCCGCGTGACCGCCCAGATCATCCGCGCTGCCGACGATATCCACCTGTGGTCCCAGACCTATGACCGAACCATGGAGAATGTTTTCGCGATCCAGGATGATATCGCGCAAAACATCACCGACGTGTTGGACATCGTGCTCGACGAGGACCAGCGCGCCCGCATGCTTGAGTTCGGGGTGCAGGATGTCGAGGCCTATATCCTGTACCAGCGCGCCGTCGAGATCAGTATCAGCGCACACCACTACCGGGCAAACACGCTTGAAGCCCTCGAGCCTGCGCTGCCACTTTTCGAGGAAGTCTCGCGCCTGGCCCCCGAATTCTCGGCTGCCCACCAGCTACACGCTGATTATTACGCCCATCAGATGGGACAGGCCCAAAGAGAGAATACGGAAGACTCGCTAATCACGCTTGCAACGGCGCGTGACAATTATAACCGATTGCTGGACCTGGCGAAAAACTCGACAAGGGATCCCAATCGTCGCGCCATGATCGATGTAGACCGTCTGTTCATGAATGATAGCTGGGTCGGTGCCCGGGCGATCATTGAACAGGCCAGCCGGACAACGGGTTGCCCCTACTCTGCCTGGCTTCAGGAGCTCACAATGTTGTCCGGGCGGTCGGAAGACTTTGTTCCCTATGCGCAACGCATGACGCAATGCGACCCGCTCAATCGGATCAACTGGCTGGTCCTCACCAGTATTGCCTATGATGCGGGGCATTACGACCTCGCGCACGATGCCGCCATTGCCGGCTTGCGGCTGGACTCCACCGACACCGACTTGATGTGGAGTTCCGCCAACGCCTTGTTTCAGGCCGGTCGCCGTGAGGACGTTGAGGCTTCCATGAATTTCCTCCAGGTGCCCGATTATGTTCGCGGCTTCTATACGGCCCTTTTCGAAGCCCGCGATGGTGACCGTGAGGCGGCCATCGCAGCGCGCACCCTGATGGGCGAGCCGAGCGAAGGCGGGATCAACCCATTTGAATTAAGGCTCCATGCGGTCCTGGGGGAGCGCGACGCGGCAAACCGGATGGCGGCTCAATTGGATGCCTTGCCCCGGTCACATATTGATCTGATCCGGATAACCGCCACCTGTCAGTGTGGCGCGATGTGGGATCTGGAAGCGACCCCAAACTTCGCGCGGATAATCGACGAAGCCGATTTTCCGTGGCCGCCACCTGGCGGAGACGACTACCCGTTCAAGGATTGGTGACTGATCGGGCTCGGGCTTCAGCTGGGGAATAATTGGTGACGGGCACGCGTTAATCCCGATTCTACCAATAAAAGTGGACACGACCGTCCTGGCGGGTGGTCACGCTTTGGTTCTATAATCGGGGCTTGGAGTTGAGCCGCCCCGATGGACCAGCAAGGGAGCGAGACCTTGTGCGATTAATGTGGCCGAACGGAACCCATTGGCCGCCTGCGTGCGGGGCGATGGTCCAATTTGGAGAGCCGTTCGGTCTTGTCTGACAGCGCCCATTGCACGCCTGTTAGCTGAGTTGCGGTCGGGCGGCATGCCTTGCTGCGACGCTGCGGGTGAGGCATGCTGGGGATCCAAGCAAGAAAGGTACAGCCATGAAACGTTTCGTCTCATTCGCCGTTATCGCCCTTGTTGGCGCCAGTCTCGCCGCTTGCAACACCATCCGCGGGGCTGGTCAGGATATCGAACGGGCTGGCGAGGCCGTCCAGGACTCGACCAACTGATCAATCCACCGCGTCGCGCCGGTTGTCGGCTGGGCTTGCGTTCACCGCAGCTGGCGTGGCCGGCGCACTGATGCGCGCTTCAAGCCGGCGCGCAAACCATCCGATGATGGCTTCCCAGAGTCCGTCCTTGAGGACCAGGCCTTCGACATCGCTTTCCAGATTCGGATTGTCGTTGATCTCGATGACGTAGACACCGTCAGGCGTTTCTTTCAGGTCGATGCCGTACAATCCGCGACCGATCAGGCGGGCGGCAGCGAGCGCGGTCTCGATCACGGCGGCAGGCGCCTCGGACACATCGAAGCTGGCGAATCCGCCCTCTCGGGATTTGCCGCCTTCCAGATGTTTGATGATCTGCCAGTGCCCACGCGCCATCTTGTATTGGCAGGCGAACAGCGCCTCTCCATCGAGCACACCGACGCGCCAGTCGAAACTGGTGGGCAAATATTCCTGGGCGATGATCAGCGCCGTATCGTCGAACAACTGGCTGGCGCGATCACGCAACTCGGCTTCGGTCGACACCTTGTGCACCGAACGGGAAAACGAACCGTCCGGGGCCTTGAGCACCACCGGAGTGCCCAACCGGTCCATCAATCCATCCAGCGACTGGGTTTCATCGATGATTTCCGTGCGCGGCGCCGGCACGCCCCCGAGTTCCAGCAATTCCTTGAGGAACACCTTGTTGGTGCAGCGGATCATCGAGGCGGTGTCGTCGATGACCGGCATGCCCTCTTGCTCGGCCCGGCGGGCAAAACGGTAGCTGACATTGTCGATGGCAGTCGTCATCCGGATGAACAGCGCGTCGTACTCGGCCAGGCTGGCGAGGTCATTCGGTCCGATCGGTGTGACTTCGACCCCCATCCGGGCCGCCACGGTCGCCAGTCGCTTCAGCGAGGACGGTTTCGATGGCGGCATCTCTTCGGCGGGATCCGTCAGGACAGCCAGTGACCAGCGTGCCGGGGCCTTCTCCTTGCGGTCCGCCCAACCGCGTTCGGTGTGACGGGCCATCGCATCGAGAAAAAAGGCTCTCGCCTCGCCCTTCAACGCATTGGGGGCCAGGGCGCGAATCCGGTCAATGGTCAGGCCGGACTTTGACAGGGTGACTTCCAGCACCGGGACACGGAACCAGTCAAACAACAGTTTTCCGAAGCGGCCCAACCCGGTCTGATCGACACGTCCGAACGCGACGGTCATGGAGGCCGGCAAGGACGCCCCGTCAGAGTGCGCACGGGCCAGTGCCGCATTCAGTTCGGGCAGCGCCTGTGCGTAGAGCGTCTTGCGCGACAGCTCCACCATCGTCTGGGCACTCGGCGCGATCCGGTGTCCCCGGGCTTCGGCCAGGAGCGAGGCATAATAGCCTTGGGTCTGGTAGCCATAGGAGCGGGCCAGGTTGAGAATATTTGGTCGCCGCTGGGTAAACAGGCCCGGATTGGCGAGATAGTCGCGAATGCGCAGGACCTTGTGCGGGGTCTCGTGCTGGGCGAGATCATTGGGAAATTCAATGAGGATGAGCCAGTCGCTCACGGGGTGTCCTGCTCTGGTATGACGGTCCTGGAAAACCCCTCGACAGAGGCCTCCAGAACCAAGGCCGTTTCGCCATCCTCGTAATAGGCAATTCGCTTGTCATGCAAGCGAAATCCGCGCCCTTCATAAAGTTTCACAGCGGGCCGGTTCGAGGCGCGAACTTCCAGTCGGAGCGCGCGGCAGTTGCGCTTGGCAGCGAACGCGCCGGCGGCATCGAGCAAGGCCTCCGCGACACCCTGACGGCGGGCACCCGGGGCAACAGCGAGGGAGTAAATCCGTGCGATATGGCTGCCGTTCCGGAAACTCACGGCGATATACCCACCCAGCCCCTCGGCCGCCTCGGCCAGCAGAAACCGGGTTCGACCACCCGCGAGCATCCGGGACAGGTTTCGACGCGCAAATCGATCCGCGTCGAAGCTCTCCGCCTCGATCCGGTCGATCCGGTCAAGATCTTGCCGCCCCGCCTCGCGGATGGAGACCGGCATTACCCCTTCCAATCAACCTTGTAGAGGTCAAAGCGACGGTCGCGCAGATTGCGGACCGTGCCCTCCTGGCGGGCCCAGTCGAGATCGGTCAGATCGAGATCGGCAATGGCCACGGTTTCGACGTTCTCGGTACACTCCGCAGCAATTCCGTCGCGGGCAAAGCGGAAGTCACACGGGGTAAGAATGCAGGACTGGGCATACTGGATGTCCATGTTTTCCACGCCGGGCAGATTTCCGACATTGCCGGACATCACGACATAGCACTGGTTTTCGATCGCCCGGGCCTGCGCGCAATAGCGGACCCGCAGATAGCCCTGGCGGTTGTCCGTGCAGAAGGGAACGAAGAGCAGCTTGGCGCCGGCATCGACCAGCTTGCGCGCCAGCTCCGGGAATTCGCTGTCATAACAGATCAACACGCCAATCGGCCCGCAATCGGTCGGGATGGTGATGATCTCGTCGCCGCCGAGAATATTCCACCAGTGCCGCTCGGACGGGGTCGGGTGGATTTTTTCCTGGGCGTGGACCGAGCCGTCCCGCAGGAAGACATAAGCGACATTCTGGATGTCGCCATCATCGGTGCGTGTGGGATGGGAGCCGCCGATGATGTTGATGTTGTAGCTGATCGCCAGCTCGCGCATTTTCTCGACGAAGTGCGGCGTATACTCGGTCAGCCGTTCAATCGACTGCGCCGGCGTCAGGCGGGTTTCCTCAAGCGCGAGAAGCTGCAGGGTGAACAGCTCCGGGAAGACCACGAAGTCGCAGCGATAATCCGACGTCACATCGACGAAGTATTCGATATTGCTGATGAATTCGTCAAAGCTCTCGACCCGGCGCTGCTGGAACTGGACCGTTGCGACGCGGACGATGTCCTTCTGGCCGGGCGGGGCATTGGCGCTGAGCTTTTGTTCCACTGCATAGGGGTTGCGCCAGACCATGTGGCTGGCCCAGCCACGCGAGGCCGAGTCTGACGGCAGATAGCCCTTGAGCACGCCGATCGGCTCAAACCCCATCCGGGACTGGAAGCGGATCACAGGGTCTGCGACTTCCTGGGCCATTACGGCGTCGAGATAGGCCTTGGCGGTGGGGAATTGCTTGCGTTTGCGCTGCCAGTTCGGCATCCGCCCGCCAAAGACAATCCCTTCCAGCTCATAGCGTTCCGCCAGTTCCTTGCGGGCGTCATAGAGGCGCTGCCCGATCCGAAGGCGGCGGCGCTCGGGATCGACACAGACCTCCATGCCGTACAGCCATTCACCCTTGGGATTGTGACGCGAGGCATATCCGCCGCCGGTGATTGAGTCCCAGGTGTGCGGTTTCAGCGCCGTGTCACCATCGATGATGAAACTGGCCGCATAGCCGACGATCTCGCCGTCATACTCGACCAAGACCTGACCATCCGAAAAGATCGAGATCTGGCCCTGCAGCATGGCCACCGAATAGGTGTCCATCGAGGGATAGACCTTGCCGACCAGCGCGATGATGCGCGGGATGTCCTCGAGCGTGGCATTGCGGACATTGAGGGAGGAACGACCGGGTTGGCTGGGCAAGGAAAACCTCTGTGATCTGGATGCCGGGCGCCCCCTAGTGAAGCACCCATTTCAATTGCAGTTGGGGAACGGATTCCGTGACGCCGTCCACGCCGAACTTGTTGTGCCAGTACTGCCATTCAAGGCCCAGAAAGACGCGGCCTGAAGCACCGTGGTGCGCGCCTATATCCCACAACAATCGGGGAACCAATAACTGATTTGCGACGCCGGGCCCCTCGGCCCCGGCAAGATCGGCAAATCCTTCGAACAGGAGGGCCTCCCCACCCAGTTCGAAGGGGCGATTCCAGGCGATCGAAAGTTGCCCCGTTGTCCCGGAGCGCCGCGGATCATCGCGCAGGAAAGCATGGACCCGGAAAAAACGGAAACCCTCGAGATCGAGATCGATTGCCGCGCCGGCGAGGTAACGCTCGACGCCGCCCTCCCCGCGCTCGTAATTGGCGGCCAGCAGAACATCGCTGACCGGACCGGCCTGCCAGTCGCGACCGGTCAGCCGCGACAGGGACAGGCGTGGGGTGATTTCACCATAGACCTGGATAGCCCCATCCGGTTCAAACGTGACATCGGTGAAGACAAAGAGATCCCCGACCGTGGACGCATGGGCATGTTCGAAGGTGATTATCGTGCGCTCCTCGGGGCCGAGCGCATAGTCGACCCCTTTGAGTATCTGGAGATTCTCGCTGTGCCACTGGATGGGCCCATCCGCGAATGCCGGTGGCGTGGCAAGGCTCAGGGCGGGCATTAAAACCGGCAGGCAGGACAGGAGCGTACGCAGCATGAAATCCTCCTCGGCAGTCGCACTCACGATAACATGCTCACCCGCAATCATCACGAAACCGTTGAAGGGGCAGACGATCACGGAAAATGCCCTAGTTTCGTAAAAACAGCAGACACGGATACCGACCCATGTTCAGTCGAAAGCACCGTCCCTGGCAGAGCCGGGAAGCCGACATAACCCCGAAGGGGCTCTACCTGGACCGCCGGGCCATCATGGCCGGTGGCGGCGCGATGGCCCTGGCCGGACTGACCGGTTGTGACGCCCAGTCGAACGCGCTCGCAGGCCAGCAGGCAGGGAGCCGACAACGCCCGGTAAACGGCTCTCTCGATTTCAGCCCGACCGATTACTCAGTCATGGATGACCAGACCCCCTTCCCGGCGGTGACAGGCTACAACAACTTCTATGAGTTCGGGATCGGCAAGGATGACCCGGCTCGTTACGCCTCCGCCCTGACCACAGACCCCTGGTCAATCGACATTGAAGGGCTGGCAGGCCGGACCGGGCGTTTCGCCCTCGAGGATGTGGTTGATTTTACCAGCCTGGAGGAACGCATCTACCGCCTGCGCTGCGTCGAGGCTTGGTCGATGGTCATTCCCTGGATCGGCGTGCCGCTTTCCACCGTGCTGTCGGCCTTCCAGCCATCCACTGATGCGCGTTATGTCCAGTTTGAAACCCATCTGGACCGCGACGAGATGCGCGGCACCCGCTTCCCTGTCCTTGACTGGCCGTATGTGGAAGGGCTGCGCATGGATGAAGCCATGAACGAGCTCGCCTTCCTCGCAGTCGGTCTCTATGGCGAGGTCCTGCCAAACCAGAACGGCGCGCCGGTGCGGCTCGTTGTGCCTTGGAAGTACGGTTACAAGTCGATCAAGTCGATATCCAGGATCCGCTTCGTCAGCGAGCAACCGGTAACCAGCTGGAACCGGTCCGCGCCGCGCGAATACGGCTTCTACTCGAACGTCAATCCGGACCGGGCCCATCCGCGTTGGAGCCAACGATCCGAACGGGTCATTGGCGGCAATGTCTTTGCCCGGCGCGACACCGAGATGTTCAATGGGTATGGCGAACAGGTCGCGCACATGTATGCCGGCATGGACCTGATCGAAAACCACTAGGCCCGCGGACGCGACAAAATCATGGCACGCAATCCGGTCCTCAGGACGTTCAGCCGTCATCTCTTGAAGCCAATTGCCTTCTGGCTTCTGGCCCTGCCGGGCCTGTGGCTCGGCTGGCAATGGGGACTGCTGCTGACCGGTCAGGCCCATGGACTCGGCTTCAACCCGATTGAGACAACCCATCGATTTCTCGGTGATACCGCAATCCGCATCCTGCTTGTCTCGCTGGCGGTGACGCCGGTTCGGGACCTGACGCGGTGGGCCCCGGTCATGATGATCCGGCGGCGCATCGGCCTGGCGGCGTTCTGGTATGCCCTGTTGCACATCCTCGCCTATCTCGGGCTCGACCTTCTCCTGGCTGCCGGGATGAGCGTCACCGGCGCGCTCGCCGGATTATGGCGGGATGTGGCGGAACGGATTTACATCACGCTCGGCATGAGCGCGTTCATCCTGTTGATCCCGCTTGCCCTGACATCGTTCAACCGGATGCAGCGCTGGTTGGGAGCGCGGCGCTGGCAAGGGCTGCACCGCCTTGTTTACCCGCTCGCGGTTCTCGCCGTCCTGCACCATGGCTACATGGTCAAGGGCCAGCAACTCGGCCCCTGGGTCCATGGTGGCATCCTGGCGCTGCTTCTGGCCTATCGCCTGTTCGGGACGATGGCGCGAAACAGGCCGCAGGCCAAGGCAAGCGCCTCCTGACGCTTGATTACCAGCATCGCCACACAGGACAGCCAGACCAGGCATGCCGCCACAAACAGTCCACCGCCGTCCGAATTGGGATCAATCCCCAAAGGGGTGAAGAGATGGAAGCTGATGGCGCCACTCATGATCGCGACGCCCAGTCCGCTCCCGACGATCTGCAAACGCGACAGAGCCGGTATAAATCCAATCAATAGCAATGTAGAAGCAAGGAGTTCTGCCGATCCGATAACGTATTGACTGAAGAGACCGCCATGATCGAAGAGGCCCGCCGCCCCGAGCCCGGCCGCCCAGCTGTCGAGCCGACCGAAGATTTCCTGTGTCTCCGGAGCGTCGGTGAACTTGTAGCGCAACGAGTCCAGAAAGATCGCCGCAACGAAAAGCGGCAATCCGAACCGGACCGCCCGTGAAATCCAGACCATCATCCTGTCATCTCCCGGATAGGGCGCAGACGCGCCGTCGATTGACCGAGCGATATGGTCTATCACCCTGACAAGCGAGTCACCCTTTTGCGAGAACAGCGGAGCAAACCATGGGCCTGCACATCACCGACGCCTTTGACAGTGGCAATATCGAGGTCCTCGACGCCGCCGACCCGGGCCGGATCCGGCTGGAAATCCGCAAGGATAATGGTTCCGACTTCTATCAGTGGTTCCATTTCAGGGTCACCGGTGCGATGGGCGAACAACTGTCCATGGCCATCGAAAACGCCGGCGGGGCCGCCTATCTTGAGGGCTGGCCGGGTTATCAGGCCTGCGCCTCCTATGATCGCGAGACCTGGTTCCGGGTCGACACGGAATATGCCGACGGCACGCTCACCATTCACCACATGCCCGAGGCCGACACGGTCTGGTTTGCCTATTTCGCGCCGTTCTCGATGGAGCGCCACCAGGACCTCATCGCCTGGGCCCAGCTTCACCATGCGGTGGAGCTGGAGGTGCTCGGCGAGACTCTGGACGGGCAGACCATGGACCTTCTCACCGTCGGTGAGCAGGACAGCGCCACCCGAACGATCTGGGTCACCGCTCGCCAGCACCCCGGCGAGACCATGGCGGAGTGGTGGATGGAAGGCTTTCTCGGCCGCCTGCTCGATGATGATGATCCGGTGGCCCGCAAGCTGCGCGAACAAGCCGTTTTCCACATCGTTCCCAACATGAATCCGGACGGCTCCAGGCGCGGGCATCTGCGCACCAATGCCAAGGGCGTCAATCTGAACCGCGAATGGGACAAGGCGTCGGCGGAGAATTCGCCAGAGGTCTTCCATGTCCTGAACCGCATGCGCGAAACCGGGATCGATCTGGCGCTGGACGTTCATGGCGACGAGGCCCTGCCCTACAACTTCATTGCCGGCGGCGAAGGCGCGCCCAATTTCGATGAGCGCGGCCAGGCCCTGCTGGACGGCTACAAGGACGCGCTCTGCCTCGCCAGCCCGGATTTCCAGACCGAACACGGCTATGATGTCGACGCGCCGGGCACCGCCAACCTGTCGGTCTGTACCAATTATCTCGCCAATGAATTCAAGTGCCTGGCGATGACGCTTGAAATGCCGTTCAAGGACAATGCCGACCTGCCGGACCCGGAATTCGGCTGGTCGCCGGAGCGGTGCCGCAAGCTGGGCGCCGCCAATCTGGATGCCATGCTGGCCCTGGTTAGTGAGCTTTGATCCGATGACCATCTATGTCGATGCCGATGCCTGCCCGGTGAAGGACGAGATCATCCGCGTCGGTGAGCGGCACCAGACGGAGATGTTGTTCGTCTGTGATGGTGGGCTGCGGCGGCCGAACTCGCAATGGGCGCGATTGGTCATCGTCGAAGGACGATTGGACGCGGCGGATGACTGGATCGCCGAAAACATCGGCGCCGGGGACGTCTTCGTGACCGCCGACATCCCGCTCGCGGACCGGTGCATCAAGGCTGGCGGTATCGGCATCGATCCACGCGGCAAACTCTGGACCCAGGACAATATCGGCGCTTCCCTTGCGACCCGCAATTTGATGACCGATTTGCGCGAAACCGGAGCAGTGACCAGCGGTGCCAAACCCTTCGGCCCGAAAGACCGCTCGGCGTTTCTGGACGGAATGGAACAGGTGATGCGCGCGGCCGCGGCGAAACGGGTCTGATTGCAAGCGGTATCAGCACACAATCGCGCGCCGTCGCCTTGACGCGCACGACGAGCGCATCAGGATAGAGACAGTTAGCCAATACTGCCCGACGGGCAGACGGGGAGAATGATCCATGAAACGTTTGATGACCGGCGTCGCTTCAGGCGCCCTTCTGGCGGTGCTTGCGGGCTGTAGTGCCCCCAACGAGCCTGCTGCCGGCTCGCAAGCCGCCGCGACCGAAACCGAGGCACCGGTCACGGTGGCCGATGCCGAACAATTCCTCGCCGATGCGACGACGGAATTGCGTGAGTTCAGCGAGTTCGGCGCCCGTACCGCCTGGGTCCAGAACAACTTCATCACCCACGACACCAATTGGTTGCTGGAGCGCATGTCGACCCAAGGCACCGAGATGGCGGTTCGTCTGGCCACCGAAACGGCCCGCTTCAACGAGCTGGAGATGACGACCGAGATGTCGCGGCAGATGAATGTGCTGCGCGCCGGGATCACGCTGCCGGCTCCGGCCGACAGCGCAGCGGCCGCCCGCCTGTCCGAGCTGACCACGCGCATGGGTTCGGCCTACTCGACCGGTCTGATGGAAATCGACGGGGAAATGGTCGACCACAACGAGCTGGAAAACATCATGCGGACCAGCCGCGACCCGGAATTCCTGTCCCATGTCTGGGCGGGCTGGCGTGACAGCTACAATCCCGAGCAGATGTCGACCGACTATGCCGAAATGGTCGAGATCGCCAATGCCGGCGCCCGCGATCTGGGTTTCTCCGATCTCGCCGAGATGTGGCTGTCCAATTACGACATGCCGGCCGACGAGATGGAAGCCGAGGTCGAGCGCCTCTGGGGCCAGGTCGAGCCGCTTTATGAGCAGCTCCATTGCGCCGTCCGCTCGGAGCTGAATGGCCTGTATGGTGATGAAATCCAGGCCGCCGACGGTCCGATCCGGGCGGACCTGCTGGGCAATATGTGGGCCCAGTCCTGGGCATCCCTCGCGGATGTGGCCTCGGTCAGCGATGCCGGTCCGGCCTATGACCTGACCCAGCTTCTGGTCGATGCCGAGTATGACCAGATCCGCATGGTCGAGACCGCCGAGACCTTCTTTACCTCTCTGGGCATGGAAGAGCTTCCGGACACGTTCTGGGAGCGCTCCTTGATCATCCAGCCGCGTGACCGCCAGGTCGCCTGCCACGCCTCGGCCTGGAATCTCGACAGTGTCGACGATCTGCGCATCAAGATGTGTACCCGCGTCAATGCCGATGACTTCGTCACCGTGCACCACGAGCTGGGCCACAACTTCTACCAGCGCGCCTACAACCAGCAGGACTTCCTGTTCCAGGGCGGCGCCCATGACGGCTTCCACGAGGCCATTGGCGATTTCATCGCCCTGTCCGTGACCCCGGACTATCTGGTCCAGATCGGCCTGCTGGATGCGGCCGACGTTCCTGATGCCTCAGCCGATCTCGGCCTGTTGATGGATACCGCCCTCGACAAGATCGCCTTCCTGCCCTTCGCCGTGATGATGGACCAGTGGCGCTGGCGCGTGCTGCGCGGCGAGATCCAGCCGGACAATTACAATGACGCCTGGTGGGAGCTGCGCGAGAGCTATCAGGGCATCGTGCCGCCGGTCGAGCGTGGTGAAAACGCCTTCGATCCGGGCTCGAAATACCACATCGCCAACAATGTCCCCTATCTGCGCTATTTCCTCAGCTTCATCATGCAGTTCCAATTCCATGAAGCGGCCTGTGAGATGGCCGGCTGGGAAGGCCCGCTGCACCGTTGCTCGATCTACGGCAATGAGGAGGTCGGCGCCCGCTTCAACGCGATGATGGAAATGGGTG
The DNA here is from genome assembly GCF_034670125.1 of Maricaulis sp. GTDB lineage: Bacteria > Pseudomonadota > Alphaproteobacteria > Caulobacterales > Maricaulaceae > Maricaulis. The sequence continues at coordinate 257,584 of NZ_JAXMOC010000002.1, read as the reverse complement.
CGTCGCAGCCCTGGCCGGACGCGCTGGAAGCCTTCACCGGCACCCGCGAAATGGATGGCTCGGCCATCATCGCCTATTTCCAGCCGCTGATGACGCACCTGGAAGCGGAAAATGCTGACCGCGACTGCGGTTGGTAATCAATCCGCCGGATTGAATGAAAGGCGGCTCCCGATCGGGGGCCGCCTTTTTCATGTCTACCCGCCAAGGAAGACGCGCTCGAAAGCCCACCACAGCGCCATCGCGGCGATGGCGCCGGAGGCAATGCGGACCAGCCATGGATACCAGCTCGCCTCGGCGAAACGGTGCAGGACCAGCCAGCAGGCCGCCACGATCGTAAGCTGTCCCGCCTCGACACCGATATTGAAGCTCAACAGCGAGACCAGCAATTGATCCGGCGGCAGGCCGTAATCACTCAGCACGCCGGCAAATCCCAGGCCGTGGAACAGGCCGAAGGCAAACACCACCGCCGGCCGCCAGCGGGTCATGTCCTTGAAGATCAGGTTCTCGATGGCCACGAACGCAATGGAGAGCGCGATGATCGGTTCGACGATGGCCGGGTCCAGAGAGACATAGCCCAGAACGGCGAGTGCCAGGGTCAACGTGTGGGCCAGGGTAAAGGCGGAGACCTGCCAGATCAGCGGCTTGAGGCGCGTGGAAGCGAAAAACAGGGCGAGGACGAACAGGATATGATCAAGGCCGCGGGGCAGGATATGGATATAGCCCTGCTGCAAATAGAGCCTGATCACATCCCAAACGCTTTGCTCGACGGCCGCTTCCATGTGTTTCCCCTTCACAATCTGCGGAAAACTAGGCACGGGACAGGGACGCTTCAAGCGTCTGCTGCGGTTGCCAGTCGCCCCGCTTAACCCCTACACCTCAACGCAACGACGAAGGTGCCAGCGAGTCGTCCGGCTCGCGACCGGAGAACGGGGAGTAACAGGATGAGCGACACATTCTCGTCCCGCGTGGACGTGTCCGGCGAGGACATCCACTGGGACTTCAAGGACGAAATGTCCTATGGCGGATACCTGTCGCTGGACGTCCTGCTGGCAGCGCAGACCCCGTTGACCGATGAGCATGATGAAATGCTGTTCGTCATCATCCATCACGTCGCCGAATTGTGGATGAAGCTGCTCTTGCACGAGACGCGAGCGGCACTCGACGACCTGCAGCACGACAATGCCGGACCGGCCCTGAAAAAATTCGCCCGGGTCAGTCGAATCCAGGAGCAATTGACCCAGGCATGGGAAGTGCTCGCCACCATGACCCCGGCCGACTATCTGGCCTTCCGTGACAAGCTGGGCGCTTCCTCCGGATTCCAGTCCTTCCAGTATCGCACCCTGGAATACCGGCTCGGCAACAAGAATGCCGCCCTCGCTCGCGTCCACGCCAGCAATCCGCCCGCGTTCAAGATGGTCAATGAGGCCCTGCAAAGCCCCAGCTTGTGGGACGAGACGCTGCGCTGGCTGTCGCGCAAGGGCTATGACATCCCCGCCGACCGGCTTGAGCGCGACTGGACCCAGCCCTACGAGGCTTGCGCGAAGGTGGAGGACGTCTGGCGGACCATCTACCGCGACAGCGAAACCCATTGGGAAGCCTATGAGCTGGGCGAGAAGCTGGTCGATCTCGAGCACAAGTTCCAGCAATGGCGCTTCAACCACATGAAAACCGTCGAACGGATCATCGGCTTTCGTCGCGGCACCGGTGGAACCGGCGGCGTGTCCTATCTGGTGAAGGCGCTGGACCTGCGCTTCTTCCCGGAAATCTGGACCGTGCGGACCTCGCTCTGAGCCATGGCAAAAATGTGGGACATATCGCAAACCCTGCGCCCGGACTTGCCGGTCTGGCCCGGCGATACCGTGTTCGATTGCCAGGACGTCTGGACCATCGGACCGGATTGTCCGGTCAAGGTGTCGCGCCTGACCCTGTCGACGCATAGCGGCGCCCATGCGGACGCGCCCAGCCATTACGACCCCGCCGGCGACGACATCGCCGCAACCCCTTTGGACCTCTATATCGGCCCCTGCACTCTGGTCACGGCCTCCGGTGCTGGGGGTCATGTCGGGCCAGCCGATCTGGACTGGTCTGTGATTGACGGCGCCAGGCGCGTTCTGGTCCGCACCTATTCGAGATTTCCATCAGATAATTGGGATCCGCACTTTCGTGCCCTGCACGCTGACACCATCGACCGTCTGGCGGCGTCCGGTTGCCGGCTGATTGGTGTCGACGCGGCGTCGCTGGACCCTCAGACCTCCAAAACCATGGATGCCCATCACGCGGTACGCCGGCACGATATGCGAATCCTCGAAGGCCTCGTGTTCGATCGTATTCCCGATGGCGGCTACGAACTCATTGCCCTGCCCCTCAAGATCGCCGGCGCCGATGCCGCTCCGCTGCGCGCCGTACTGAGAGAACTCCCATGACGACATTCGAGGACGTTCGCCGTCTCGACGCCGCCGACCCGCTGGCCGGGTTTCGCGAGCGCTTTTCCATCCCCGACGGGGTGATCTATCTCGACGGAAACTCGCTCGGCGCCCTGCCCAAGGCCACGTCCGGCCGTGTCGAGGCTGTCGTCCAACGTGAATGGGGTGAAGATCTCATCCGCGCCTGGAACACCCATGACTGGATCAGCGCCCCGCGCCGACTGGGCGACAAAGTCGCCCGACTAATCGGTGCAGCCCCGGACGAAGTGATTGCTGGGGAATCAACATCAGTCAATATTTTCAAGGCCCTGTGCGCTGCTCTGCAACTGGCGCCTGAGCGATCCGTTATCCTTTCGGAAACCGGAAATTTTCCGACCGATGCCTATATGATGGAAGGCTTGGCGGCGCTCTCCGGTGGGCGCATCCGGCAAGTCCTTGTCGAGCGGGACGAGATCGATGCGGCGCTGACCGACGACGTGGCGGCGCTGCTTCTCACCCACACACACTACAAATCGGGCCGATTGCACGACATGAAAGCGGTGACGGCCCGGGCCCAGGCATTGGGCATCCCTGTGATCTGGGACCTCAGCCACAGCGCCGGCGCGATGCCGGTGGCGCTGAATGACTGCAAGGCTGATTTCGCGGTTGGCTGTGGCTACAAGTATCTCAATGGCGGTCCCGGAGCCCCAGCCTTCCTGTTTGTGGCGAAACGCCACCAGGACCAGGTGTTCCCGGTCCTGTCCGGCTGGCTCGGACATGCTCGCCCGTTTGACTTCGATGACCGGTACGAGCCGGCGGCGGGCATTGACCGCTTCCAATGCGGGACCCCGGCCATTCTCGGCATGGCGGCGCTGGAATGCGGCCTCGACATCATGCTGGAGGCTGACATGCAGGCCATCCGGGCCAAGTCGCAAGCTCTGGGTGACCTTTTCATCAATCTGGTCGAGGACCGGCTCGACGGGTTCGAGCTGAGAAGCCCCCGCGATGCCAGTGAACGCGGCTCGCAGGTCTCCTTTGCCCATGAGCACGGCTACGCCATCATGCAGGCCCTGATCGAGCGCGGTGTGATCGGTGATTTTCGGGCGCCGGACATTTTGCGTTTCGGGTTTACACCGCTCTATGTCAGCCATCAGGACGTCTGGACAGCCGTCGGGATTCTCGCCGATGTCATGCAAAGCGGGGTCTGGCAGGAGCCGCGTTTCAACATCCGGTCGGCCGTAACCTGACACCCGTTTTGCCCGCCGGCTACCCGGCAGTCCCCCCGCCGGATCCCCGGCAGTCCCAAGGAGTTTGCCATGCGTCAATTCTACGTCTTCATCAAATGCGAGCTGGGTCACACCTATGACGTGGCTGCCAAGCTGGTCGACAATCTCGACGAGGCGCCGATGGTGCATTCGATCTCCGGCGCCTTTGACCTGCTGGCCCGCTTCACCCTGCAGGACGACACCGATATCGGCCGTTTCGTGAACCAGAAGGTCCAGACGATTGCCGGGATCAAGGACACGCAGACCATCATCTGCTTCAATGCCTTCACCCGGGACCAGGGCCTTGGCGACGGCTGAGCCGGGCTGACCCTGATCCAATTTCCCCTGACAGCGAGCCTGCTCCATGCATTTTGGTGTTTTCGACCTCTTCAAGATCGGCGTCGGCCCGTCCAGCTCTCATACGGTCGGGCCCATGAAGGCCGCCAAGGTCTTTGTCGAGCGTATGCTCGAGGATCCGGCCGCGCCTCCCATCGCCCGATTGCAGACCGAACTTTACGGCTCGCTCGCCCTGACCGGATTGGGCCACGGAACCGACACCGCGGTCTTGCTCGGCCTTGAAGGCAGCGATCCGGCCCGCATCAATCCGGACACGATACCGGCGCGCCTCGCCCGGATACGCGAGGCGCAGACGCTGAAGCTGGCCAATGGCCGCGAAATTTCTTTCGACGAACGTCGTGACCTGGACTTCCGGGGGGATATCCGCCTGCCCTTCCACTCCAACGCATTGAAATTCCGGGCACTAGACGAAAGCGGCGACATCATTCGCGAGGAAATCTGGTACTCGATCGGAGGCGGCTTCGTGATCGATGAACACGAGGCAGGCCGTAATTCCGCCGCCGATGTGAAAGAAGGTGAACCCTATCCCTTCAACTCGGCCGCCGAACTGCTTGAGATTGGCGAACGTACGGGCCTGTCCATCTATCGCATCATGCTGGCCAATGAACGCACCTTCCTTCCCGACGACACGATCCGGGCGGGTATTGAGGGCCTCTGGCGGGCCATGGAGGACTGCATTGACCGCGGCCTGAAGCAGGATGGCGTCCTGCCTGGCGGCCTCAATGTGAAGCGCCGCGCGCCCAAGATGAATCGCGACCTGATCGCCGAGCCGGTCGACCCCAAGAAAGACCCGCTCGCCGCGATGGACTGGATCAATCTGTGGGCGATGGCGGTTAACGAGGAGAATGCCGCTGGCGGGCGTGTCGTGACCGCGCCAACCAATGGCGCTGCTGGCATCATCCCGGCCGTGGCCCGGTATTTCGACAAGTACCATCGGGATCAGGATGACGAGGAAGCCCTGCAACGCTTCTTCCTGACGGCGGCCGCCATCGGGTCGCTTTACAAGAAGAATGCCTCGATCTCCGGTGCTGAGGCGGGGTGTCAGGGTGAGGTTGGCGTCGCTTGTTCCATGGCTGCTGCGGCGCTGGCCGCCGCGATGGGCGCCAACAACGCCCAGATCGAGGACGCCGCCGAGATCGGCATGGAGCACAATCTGGGCCTGACCTGCGATCCGGTCGGCGGCCTTGTCCAGATTCCCTGTATCGAACGCAACGCCATTGGTGCGATCAAGGCGATCGACGCCGCCCGGTTGGCGCTGCGGGCGACCTCGGCGGACATGAAAGTCTCACTGGATCAGGTCATCGAGACGATGCGTCAGACCGGCGTCGACATGCAGGAAAAGTACAAGGAAACCAGCCAGGGCGGTCTCGCCGTGAATGTGGTGGCCTGCTGAGGTCAGGCGTCTTCGCCCAGCTCGGTGACGGTTCGTCCGTCGGACAGGGTTTCCGCGCCGGAGACGACAACTCGCTGGCCGGCTTCGATGTCGCCGGAAATCGCGACGAAACCGTCGCTGCGGACACCGGGAACAACCGCGACCTGGTGGGCCACGTCGTCATCGTCGACGACAAAAACGAAATTGCCGTTGGCGCGCAGAATGACAGCATCATACGGGGCGGCAAGCTGGGTCCGCGGGGTTTCGGTGGGCAGGGCGACACGAGCCGCCGAGCCGACGATCCAGTCCGAGCCTTCCAGATCGATGCGGACTTCGAAGGTGCGGGAGACGGCATCGCCGACCGGAATGATGGCACGGATCGGCGCGCGCACGGTCTGCTCATCGCCGAGAGACAGTGACACGTCCATGCCGACGCTGAGGAATGGCGCCACCGCGACCGGCACCTGAGCGACGGCTTCCTTGTGTTCGATATCGACCAGACGTGCGATATCGCGTCCCGGCGATGACAATTCACCCACCTGGATCAGGCGCACGGCGACCCGTCCCGCGAAAGGCGCCCGGATCTGCGTGCGTTCCAGGGCCAGCTCAGCGCGATCAAGCGCCGAGCGAGCTTCGCGTGCATCCTGGACGGCGAGGTCACGGGCGAGTTCGACTTCGCGTCGGCGGGTGACCGGCACCGTGCCGTTTTCCGCCAATTGTTGATAACGCGTCGCCTCGGCATTCTGGTAATTGGCGTTGGCGGTTGCACGGGCATGACGCGCCCGTGCCTCTTCAAGCTGGATGCGGGCCTGCCGGTCATCCATCTGGGCGATCAGTCCACCCTCGTCGATCTCGTCGCCCGGCTCGGCGATGAAGGTGATCCGACCGGACGCCTCGGCGGCGATCTGGGCATCATTGCGGGACATTACACTGGCCGGTGTCGTCAGCGTCCGGGCCATGTCCAGCGAGATGATCTCGGACGTCCTGACCACTGCCGGCGGCGGAGGCCCCGGTTGCACGGCCAGCGCCGCGCCCGTCAGACCTGAAAGGAGAACGGCAAGTGCCAGTTTGAAAAATCGAGCCATCATGGGGGTCTCCGAAGACAGGTCTATTCGGCCGAAACGGCTGAGGATGTATGCGCAATGCGCTGACGGGCGCCCTCGCCCAGCCGCAACAAGCAAGGAATGAGAACGAGTGTGAAGACCAGGCTGATGCTCATGCCACCGACAATTGCCGCTGCGAGGCCGCGATAGATCGCGCTGCCCACACCGGGAACCAGAAGAAGCGGAAGCATGCCGAGAAGACTGGTCATCGTCGACATGAAGATCGGCCGCAAGCGCATGCGCAGCGCCTGCTCCACCGCCTCGCGGCGCCCCAGGCCATCGCGCTCGCCCTGACGGGTCTGGTCGACCAGCAGGATGGCGTTGTTGATGACCAGGCCGAGCAGGATGACGAAGCCCATCATGGTCAAGAGGTCCAGCGGCTGGGTCACGAACAGGTTGAGGATCTGCAACATGGCGACGCCGCCGACCCCGGCCAGCGGGATCGAGACCAGAACCAGAACCGCATCCCGCAAGGAACGGAACATGCCGGCCAGGATCAGAAACAGGATCACCATCGCCATGCCCATATTCATCAGCATCGTATTGACCGCCCGGTCGAGACTGTCCGCGCTGCCGCCATAGACAACGGTGCCGTCCGGTGGCAGTTCGGCCCGGATTGCCGGTTCCACTTCCTGCTGGACGACCGTCAGTATTTCCTCCAGCGACACGCCTTCGGGCTGGTTGATATTGATGGTCACCGTGCGGCGGCGATTGAGGCGCTGGATGCCCCCGACACCCACTTCTTCGCGAACCTGGACGAGGTCGCCCAAGGGCACGACCGCGCCGCTGGGGGTGGCGATGGGAAGACCGGCCAGCTGGTCCGGCGTGTCCCAGCCTTCGGAGCGCAGAATGATGTTCATCCGGCTCTCGCCGTCGAAATACTCGCCGATGAACTGGCCATCGCCCAGCATGGCGATCATGCCGGCCACATTGCGGCGGGCCCAGCCGGCTTCCTGGATGCGCCGGTCGTTGGGCACAAGCGTCAGCCGCGGCTGGGTCGATTGCGGTGGTGGATTGGCATTGATGTTCACGCCGGGAAAGCGCTCGCGCAGCAGCTGCAGGCCGACTTCGGTGGCGCGCGCGCGCGCGACTTCGTCCGACGACTGGATATTGACCTGGATGTTGCCGCCCTGGGCAAAGCCGCCGAACAGATTGCCCTGCTGGGCAAAGCCGATCACATCGGGAATGCCGGTGATGATTTCCTCGCGGACGATCCGCTCCAGCTCGCCCACGCGGGACTGGTCCTGTACCCGGATGCCTGCCGTTGCGCCGCCACCGCCCGGGAAGGTGCCGAAATAGTAATTGCGCAGGGCCGGCTCGCGCTCACCACTCATATAGGGTTCGAGACGCTCGATGATGGTCGCCGCGACTTCTTCCTCGACCCAGTCGAGATTGGAGCCGGGCGGGAACATGAAGAAGGCGTCCACGGCATCCCGCTTGACGGGCGGCAGGTAATCCATCGCCGGGCGCGAGAACCAGGTGAAGGCCAGTGGCAGGGCAATCAGCAGGGCCGCGACACCGATCCGGCGACGCGGGCTGTCGCTGACTGCCATGACCCAACCGGCGATACGGTTGAGGATGGGTTGCTGTGTGACGGTGGCCCGGTCGCGAATCCAGTATTTCGCTGCGACGGGCAAAATGGTCACTGCCACGATCATCGAAATGGCCACCCCGACCGCTATGGTCACGGCCAGGTCGGCGAAAATCTGGCCCTCGGCATTCCGCGTGAAGATGATTGGCAGGAAGATGGCAACCGTGGTTGTCGTCGAAGCCAGAAGCGCGCCCCAGACCTGCTGGGCGCCCTTGTCGGAGGCGGTATCGGCGTCCTCACCGGCCTCGCGCCGCCGGATGATGTTTTCCAGCACGATAATCGCCGCATCCATCACCATGCCGGTGGCAAAGGCCAGTCCCGCCAGTGAGATCACGTTCAGCGACCGGCCCAACAGGAAGAGCACGATCAAGGTTGATAGCAGCGAGACCGGGATGGCGAGCGAAATGATCAATGTCGCCCGCGCCCGGCGCAGGAAGAGCCACAGCCCGAAAATCGCCAGGGCCACGCCGAGGACCAGGTTGGTACGCAACAGGTCGATCGCCCGCATGATGAAGATCGAGGCGTCAAAGGACGGTGCCATGACCAGCTGGCGTTCCTCCAGCAGCGTGGCGTTGATTTCCGCGACCTCGGCTTTCACCGCGTCCAGTGCAGACAGGACATTGGCACCGGGCTGCCGCCGGACCTCGATGCCCATAGCCGGGTTGCCGTTCTGATAGGTGAAGTTGTTGCGCTCACCATAATTGACGGAAACGGTCGCGACATCACCAAGCCGGACCGGTGTACCGTCGCGCCAGACAATCACCAACTCGTCCAGTTCCTCGGGCTCGAACTCACCCTCGAAACGCATCTGGTAGGAGCGCCGGCCGATCTCGGCATTGCCGCCGGACACGTCGGAATTGTTGACGATCGCCCCGGATATCTGCGGCAGGGTCACGCCCAGGGCCGCGGCACGATAGGGATCGATCGTGACCTGCAATTCTTCCGGTCGCTGCCCCCAGCCGATCTGGACGCTGGCGACGCCGGGAATCGCTTCAATGCGGGGAATGACCGTGTCATCGACGAACGCGGAATAGTCGTGGATCTCGTTCGGATTGCCCGGCAGGGCCTGCATGAAGAACCAGATCAGACTCTGCTGCGCGTCACCGCCGAAGCCACCGATATTCGGTCCGACCGCATCGCGCGGTAGCGGCGGCAATTGTGACAGGCGGTTCGATATGTCGATCGCCGTCTGGGTCATGTCCGTTTCGAGCGCGAAGGTCAGATTGATGAAGGCCGAGCCCTCACCCACAAACACACGCATTTCCTCGAGACCGGGCAGCCCCGAAAGCAATTGCTCCTGCGGCTCGATGATTTCGCTTTCCATCTCCAGCGGAGACGCAGACCGCCAGAAGGTGGCGATATTGACCTGCGGCCGCGCGGTATCCGGGAAAAGCTGGACGGGGAGACGTGTAAAGGCGACCACGCCCATCAGCACGATCAGTGCAATGCCGACAAAAACAGCAGCCGGATTGTTCAAAGACAGGCGTGTCAGTGGCATGTGAATCTCCCTCGCCTGCCTGTCTTACCCGGACACGCCTGTGTGCGAAGGTGAAACCCGGATTAAACAATGCTAAGGCGGCTCACGCTTTGGTGAACCGCCCTTGCCATTTCCGGTCATTGTACAGGGTCCGACGGCCTTGTCAGGCCGGTTCGTGCTCAACCAGCTTGGCCGCAACCGAGTATTTCGCTTCGGTCTGCTCGGCGACCAGATCGAGCGTCACGCCCGGGGCCAGTTCGATCAGCTCCAGCCCGTCCTCGGCCACATCGAACACGCCCAGCGTGGTGATGATGCGGTGGACACAAGCCTTGCCCGTCAGCGGCAGCGTGCACTCCTTGAGCAGTTTCGGCTCACCCTTCTTGTTGGCATGATCCATGATCACCACCACGCGCTTGACGCCGGCGACCAGGTCCATCGCGCCGCCCATGCCCTTGACCAGCTTGCCGGGGATCATCCAGTTGGCGATATCGCCGTTCTCGGAGATTTCCATTGCGCCCAGGATCGACAGGTCGATATGGCCGCCGCGGATCATGCCGAAACTGTCGGCTGAGGAGAAATAGGAGGTCCGGCGCAGCTCGGTGATGGTCTGTTTGCCGGCATTGATCAGGTCCGGGTCGACATCGTCATCATAGGGAAATGGCCCCATGCCCAGCATGCCGTTTTCCGACTGCAGGGTGACGTCGATATCCTCGGCAATGTGGTTGGCCACCAGGGTCGGGATACCGATACCGAGATTGACGTAGAAACCGTCTTCCAGTTCGCGGGCGGCGCGGGCCGCCATTTCATCACGTGTCCAGGCCATTATGCGACCTCCCTTTCACGAATGGTGCGTTGTTCGATTCGCTTTTCGAAGCTGCCCACAAACAGCCGCTGGACGAAAATGCCCGGCGTGTGGATTTCGTCGGGGTCGAGCGATCCCAGTTCGACGATTTCCTCGACTTCGGCCACGGTGACCTTGCCGGCCGTCGCCATCATCGGATTGAAATTGCGAGCGGTCTTGCGGAATACCAGATTGCCCTGCGGGTCAGCCTTCCAGGCTTTCACGATAGAGACATCGGCCTTCAGGCCCGTTTCCATGATGAAGGTCTCACCGTCGAAATCACGATGTTCCTTGCCCTCGGCGATCAATGTGCCAACGCCGGTCTTGGTGAAGAAGCCGGGAATACCGGCGCCACCGGCGCGGATGCGCTCGGCCAGCGTGCCTTGCGGGTTGAATTCCAGCTCAAGCTCGCCGGACAGGTATTGGCGCTCGAACTCCTTGTTCTCGCCGACATAGGAGGACACCATTTTCCTGATCTGCTTGGCATCGAGCAGAACGCCAAGGCCGAAGCCGTCGACACCGCAATTGTTCGAGATCACCGTCAGATCCCTGACCCCAGACTTGTGCAGGGCGGCGATCGAATTTTCCGGAATGCCACACAGGCCGAACCCGCCGGCCATGATCGTCATCCCGTCGAAGACCAGTCCGTCAAGCGCGGCCTGGGCGTCGGCAAATACCTTTTTCATGCGAACCCCGTCTCGAAGTTGATATTCGGTTCATGTTTATATCGCGACCGCAGCAAATAGCTAGCCCGGGCCTGACATCATCCGGATTCGGACATCATCTCGTCATCGCCGCGCGACGCTCGCACCCGATTGTCGACCTCGATCGCCAGGGCGCCACCAAAAAACACGGCATAGGCAGACCAATAAATCCACAACAGAAAGACGACAAGTGCGCCCAGTGAGCCATAGACGCTAAAATCAATCAGTTCTGCAACATAGGTTGAAAATCCCTTCGACAGGCCAAGCCACAGGGCGGTCGCGGTAATGGCCGCGATGGTGGAGGCCCGCCAGCTGACGGCCTGTTTGCGCTTGCGCATGGTAACCCGGTACAGCAGTTCCAGGGCGATGAACATGAAGCCGGCCGCCACTGTCCATTCATTGGCGGCCGCACCCAGGTCCAGCGCCTCGATCCCCAGGGCCCGGGCCAGGCGAGCCAACAGGACCGGGATCAACAGCACGGCCAGATTGGCGACCGTCAGCAAGGCGCCGCCGACCAGTACGCTCATCATGGCGAGGATGTTGAACTGAACGATATTGCGGATGTCCCGGTCTTCGGCCAGATGGTTGAGGCCGGCGATGATGGCCTTGACCCCACGCGAGGCGGCGAACAGGGCGATCATCAGGGCAATGAAGCCGTTCACGGACAGCGCGGTGATTGGCGCGTCAGCCAGCCGGCCCATCTGGCCGAGCACGAAATCCTGGGCCCCCGGAGGCATGATTTCAGCGAAGCGGGCAATCTGCTGTTCGGCATCCGAAGCCGAGAAAATCAGGCCATAGACCGACATCGCCAGGGCGATGGCCGGAAAAAGCGCCAGCATCCCGAAAAAAGAGGCGCCACCGGCAAACAGCATGACATCACGCGCCATCGTCCGACTGATCGTCGCGATGATGACACTGAAAATGCGGACCAGCAGATGAGGCTGGCGCGGGGTCGGGTTGAGTGGTTCGTCCATGTCCTGTCGAATGCAATTCACGCGCCGGTGAGTCTATCAGATCACCGGGCCTTGCAGCACCGGGATTCGGGAAGACATCATGTCCTTTGGCAAAGCGGTTGATCTGTTGCGCCTGGCCCGCATGGCCAGCAATTATGGCGGCGTGTCGCTGACCGAGATCGAGCGCGAGTTCGGCTGCGTCCGGCGCACCGCCCAACGCATGACACAGGCCCTCGAGCAAGTGTTCACCGACACCGAGGATCACGTCGATGGCGAGGGAATCAAACGCTGGCGGGTTCCGCGCCGACGGGTCGGCGAGTTCTTTGCCCCCCAGGCCGACGAGGTCGCTGCGCTCGAGCTGGCGGTCACGACGCTCGAGCGTGAGGGGTTGACGCGCGAAGCCGTGCAGCTGCGCAGCCTCCGATCCAAGATCGATCTTCTGATGCCCGATCGCGGCCGCGCCCGTGTGGAGGCCGACGAGGAAGCCTTGCTGGAAGCCATGGGTCATGCAGCCCGACCCGGCCCCCAGCCAGCGTCGGACCCGGCCGTCGATGCGGCCATAGCCGAGGCACTCAAGGGGCCCTTCGTCCTGAAAATCCGCTATCGCGGCCGGCGCGACGAGATCGCCCGCGAGCGACGGATCGAACCCTATGGCTTGTTGCTGGGCGCCCGGCGCTATCTGGTCGGGCGGGACCGTGACCGTCCGGATACCCATATGCGCCACTTCCGGGTCGAGGATATCGAAATCGCCGAGGCAACCGATGACTGGTTCGCCCGCGCCGACGGCTTCGATTTCGAGGCTTACGCCAACCGCGCCTTCGGTGTGTTCCAGGACGATCGGGAATATGGCGAGGTCGTCTGGCGCTTCTCCGCCACGGCGGCCCCGCACGCCGCGCGATACCGTTTCCACCCCGGCCAGAGCAGCGCAATCGATGAAGACGGCCGGCTGACCGTAAGGTTCAACGCCTGTGGCTGGCTGGAAATGTGCTGGCATCTCTATGCCTGGGGTGACCAGGTCGAGGTGCTGGCACCGGCCGAACTCGCCGACATGGTAAAGGGCCATCGCCGCAGCGATTTCCCGGGCCTGCCCTAGGATTGGCCGCGCCCTGAACGGATCGCCCCCCGGATCGCGCCATTGGCGGTTCAATCCGGGATAATCGCGTCGGCCTCGAGTTCGACGAGCCATTCCGGATTCACGAACCGGTCGATGGCCATGATGGTGTCCACCGGTCGAACGTCCTTGAAAAATTCCTTCCGCACATCGATCGCGGCTTTCCAGTTGTCGATGTCGGTCAGGATGACTCGCGTCCGCACGACATGGTGAAGACCGGAACCGGCTTGTTCCAGAGAAGCCTTCATTATTTCAATGCACTGCCGGGTTTGGGCGGCCACGTCGCCCACACCAACGGTCTTGCCGTCCGGCCCAACCGGGGCTGTACCACCAATTGAGATGAACGGGCCAACCCGCACCGCACGACTGAAACCGACGATCGCTTCCATCGAATTGCCATTGGAGATCAGCTGCCTGTCGAATTTCATGCTCCGCCCCTTCTCGCACTTTCGGGATCGAACCTAACCGAACCGGCAGAGTCGGACCATTGCGCGATCGAGCGCGGGAAGGCGCCAACGACCTACCGTCGCGAGCGGTCCGAACCGGCCAGAAGAGGGCAGTGCTGGAGTGCTGTGTGTGCAGGCAGCGCCTAGTGCTCGGGCGTAAAGTCCAGTGTCACCTCGACGGGGAGCATAAGATCGTGAACCAGATCTCCGCGTCTGCGTGACCAGACCACCTCGACATCCATCAGGCGGGCCCCGTCGAAAAACCCGGTCCATCTGACCGGCTCACCGCTCGGCAGGGTATAGTCTGCCATAAAGGCGACGCGGCCATCCCGGGCCCGGACGACATAGGGACCGCGGTCGGTCTCGCCCTGCGCGGTCCAGACGAGGTCCCCGTTCGCAAACCCCAGTGTGCCGCTGACCCGCATCAAGCCGATCAGGCCCCGGGCGCGGATGGTTCCCTCAAATTCAAGGGTATCAAGCGGGTCGGTGGGGTGACCCGGGTCGATCATGACCGCCCGATCCGCGCTCTGGTCGACGGGCGCGTCGAGATCTGGGCCTTCGGCAAACCCGCACACCAGACAAAACGTCAGCAGGACGAGATTCATGGTGACCTCCCAAGCATCTGCTCCCAGTGTTTCGGTGAATACCATTCAGTCAATGGCTGCGTGTGAGGCGGCACTGGATTGAAATCGGCCTGATTTCGTCCGCGTCAGCGGATCGCGATCCGCACCGTGTCGGCCGGCAGCCAGGACGGCATGGAATGCCCTTCCGACGTGCTCATCGCCAGCCGATAGCCCTTGTTGAGATAGCGGCAGACCGAGCGCAGGTCTTCGACATGCAGGCAATCAATGTCATCGCCCGGGCGTTGCATGCGGTAAAAGCCGTCGCGAAACCGATGCGGGACCATGTTGCGCAGTCCGCTGACGCCGTCGACATATGCATTGATTGCGATTGCCATTGTGATCTCTCCATCGCGCTTTCGCTTCGTTGAGGATCACTATGCCAAGGCGTCAGGACAAAACCTGTCGCCCCTCTCAATCCCTGCCCTGACAGGCCTTTACCACGAAGAAACGCCGGTCATTGGGGGTGACCGGCGTTTCGGGGGTTATCTTTACGATACCGAGCTCAACGAACGAGCGAGGGACTGAAAAAGGTGTCCGCTGATCTCGATACTGAAGATGGCGCAGCAGCCCTGAACCCGACATGAACACTTTCTTGAACAAGTTGCGGTGGTCTATCCTGTGCCACCTGTTTGCTCGCAAACCCTCTGCCTGACTGGACCGCCACGCTTTGCACAACACTGCCCCCTCCCCGATCGACCAGCGCGATCTCGACCGGATTTGCGAGGCTCACGAGCGCCTGCTCGCCGGTCAGGCGGATGGTTGCCTCGCCGCCTTGGTGGACATGGACGTGCGAGGCCTGTCCTTTGCCGGTCGTGACCTGCGCGATGCCGACCTGCGTGGCTGTTTGATGACCGGGTGCAATCTGGAAGGCGCGGACCTGCGCGGCGCCCGGCTCGCCGGCGCCAGTCTGGACCAGGCCCGATTGACGGCATGCCAGCTCGACCGGGCGGATTTGCGCGGATGTGATCTGTCCGGCGCCGAGATGACGGCAGCCCGGTGCGTCGGCGCGGACTTTCGTGAGCTCGCCGCGCCTCCCGGAGACGGATCGGCGGCCGCCACCCGGTCTCAGCCGACCAAGCTGGACGCAGCGGTCCTGTGCGGCGCGGTCCTCGACCAGGCCCGTTTGGCCGGTGCCAGCGCTGTCGGGGCCCGCTTCGCAGAGACCAGCCTCGCCGGCGCCCGTTTCAATCGCGCCAATCTGACCGGCGCGGCCTTTTGCAACGCCCTGTTCAAGGGAACATCCTTTTCCGGTGCCGACCTGACCGATGCCGATTTTCGCAACACCAGCGACGACCAGGGGGATCGCTCCATGGCCGTGACCAAAGGACTTCTGACCGGCGCGCTGCCCGACGATCCGGACCTGCCAGAGCTTCCCGTTGACACTGACAGCCGCACTGCCCAGCAACGCATTGACGACCACATCAAGCGCGTCAGAACCGGTGGCCAGGAGGGCGAGCCGGCCCGTCTCGACGGGCTGGACCTGCGCGATGTGACAGACACGTCCGGAGCGCTGCTCACGGCCCTTCAGGCTGCGCGCGCAAACCTGTCAGGTCTCGACTTGAGGGGCGCTGAATTGCAGGGCGCCCGCCTTGGCCACGCCGATCTTCGCGGTTGCGACCTGCGCGATAGCGACCTGCGGGGTGCCGACCTGTCCGGTGCCAACCTGTCTCATGCAGACCTGCGCGGCGCCCGTCTGGACCCGCTCGCCTTGGGCGGCGGACGCGCCGTCCCCACCAATCTGGGCGGAGCAAACCTGCGATTTGCCGAGTTGCGCGACTGTCGCCTGGCCGGAGCGATCACCGACGGCGCAGACCTCTCCCATGCGCGCGGCGCCCCGGGCTGATCCGCTCCGAATTCCGCCTTGGGACTCCCTGATCAATCAGCCAGCCAGTCGGCCAGGACAGCCTCCCGATCGGCTCCGGGTTTCGACGCACTTGCCTGGATTGCGCCAGGCGTACGCGAAAAACGCGGTGCCGGTGCTGCCTGTCGCACCCCGTCGATCTCGACATAGACTCCGCGCGCCTTCATGTGCGGATGGCGCGCTGATTCCTCGTAGGTCAGGACCGGAGCAAAGCAGGCGTCTGTTCCCTCCAGCAGGTCGCACCAATGCTGACGCGGCTGGGATCTGAACAGGTCAGCCAGGGCCGCCTTGGCTGCCGACCATCCCTTGCCGGACCAGTCAGCTGGCCAAGCCTGGCCGTCAAATCCGGTTCTCTCGCACAGCAAGGTATAAAACTCGGGCTCCAGTGGACCAACCGAAACGAATTCACCATCAGCGCATTCATAGACCGAATAAAAATGGGCGGCTCCATCCAGCAGGTTGGTGCCCCGCTCCGAGGACCACAGGCCCAGGGCCGCGAGCTGGTGCTGCGAGGCCATCAGGGAGGCCGCGCCGTCAACAATCGCCGCATCGACCACCTGGCCTTCTCCGGTTGTACGGGCATGATGCAAGGCCGCCAGCACGCCAAATGCGAGATACATGGCACCGCCACCGAAATCGCCGACGAGATTGAGCGGGATGGCGGGCTTGTCCTGATCACCGATCGCGCCGAGCGCACCGGTCAGGGCAATGTAGTTGAGATCATGTCCGGCTGCGTGGGCCAGCGGTCCGAACTGTCCCCACCCGGTCATGCGGCCATAGACCAGCGCCGGATTGCGCGCGAGTGCCATGTCCGGCCCCAGACCCAACCGTTCCATCACGCCGGGTCGATAGCCTTCCAGCAGGATATCAGCCGCCGCAATCAAGCGGCGCGCCGTTTCCAGCTCCTGCTCGTCCTTGAGATCAAGCCCGACCGACCGGCGGCCGCGGGCCAGGACATCCGCCGGGCCAAGCCCGTGTGCACCGGGGCGGTCAATACGCACGACATCGGCGCCCATGTCGGACAACATCATGGCACAGAATGGCGCCGGCCCCAGGCCGACAAACTCCAGCACCTTAACCCCTTTTAGAGGACCTTGCGCTTTCATGGGGCATCACCTCGCGAATCATTCGTTTTGGAAGCGTGGCACTTGTGACAAACTCACGAAACACCGGAGGACCGGGGACGATGGCAGGGGGACGCATGGGACGCACGCTGGACGTGCTGGTCTTTGGCATGTCCGACAGTGCGGAAGCCCTGTCCGGCAAGCTCGGACGGCTGGCGATGAACTGTCGCACCGTCCGTGCGGACAGCCCGCCAGCGCGCCGCCATCACTATTGGGCCGTCGGCATCATTCTCGCCGAGTGTGACCGGGATGTCGAAGACGGGCTGAAGGCGTTCGAGCGTTTTGCACCGGGTGACCGACCGATCCTGGTGGTCGGCCCCGAGAGTTTCGGGTCGGCAGACAAGGTCGATGCCTGGATCCGCGAACCGGCTGCTCCCGTCCAGATCGCCGCCCGCGTACGCGCCCTGTTCCGCCTGCACACCATGGAAATCATCGCCCGTCGCCGCACCGAGGTGAGCGCGCTTTACGGGCAAAAGCCCGGCCTGGTTGAGCGACAGGACCAGCCGCCCTGCATCCTTTATGTCGGCGACGCATCGCCTCGCTTCATGGCACTCCAGCACACGCTCGCATCCGTTGATGCGGAGGTGGTTGCGGCTTTCTCTTCCTATTCCGCCTTTGACTATCTTCACGAGCGCGCCTTTGACGCGGTTGTGCTCAATGCCGAAGGCAAGCGCGACATCGCCTTCACGATTTCCTCGGCGATGCGTCGCAATGCCCGCCTCTATCACACACCGGTCCTGCTGCTCACCGACGATGTTGATTCCACGGCGTCCGAAGAGGCGTTCGCCCGCGGTGTTTCCGACCTCTTGCCGCCGCGCACGGACGATGCCGAACTGCGCGAGCGGGTTCTGACACTCACCTCGGAGCGCCGTCGTCGCCGCGAGGCCAAGGCTGTTCTGGAAGCCTGCAGGGACACCCGTTCACTCGATATCGAAACCGGGCTGTTTCATCCGTCATTCCTGACCTCGCACGTCGAGGACCTGCTTCAGGCCAGTGCCACAGACACGCTTCACTTCTCGATGATCGCGCTCCAGGTCCTGCTGCCGGACGGCGCTGAAAGGCCGGACGATGTCTCGGCCGAAAAGGCTCGCCGTCAGTTTGCTGCCATGCTGCGTCATTTGCTGCGAACCGAGGATGCTGCGGCCCGGTTTGACGAGGACATCTTCCTCGCTGTCCTTCCGTTCACCGACACGATCGGGATCGATTGCGTGGCCTCACGTGTGGCCGCGATTGCCGAATGCACCGCCTTTGAAAGCGATGACCCCCTGCGTCCCTTCCGGCTCAGTGTCCGGGCAGCGCCGGTTCCGACCCGACCGGGCGAGACCGCGGACATGCTGATCGACCGCGCCCGTCGCGGGCTGATCCGGCCCAACCCGGTTATCGCCAGCGCCTGATCCGGAACCGGCGGTTCAGACGTCTGCCTGCCGGGCCTTCACCGCCATGTCGGCCAAAGGCGCTATGGCGCGTTCGATGGCCCGCAATCGATCCTCTGGCTCATCCCACTCGGCACGCAGCACCAGTTTGAGATCGGGCCTGACCTTGAACAGGGCCGGATTGGCCGAGATATGGGCCACCAGTCCGGCCGGGTCGGCAAATCGATCATTGCGAAGATGGATCACGGCTCCCTTGGGACCGGCATCGACCTTTTCAATCCCGGCCTTCTTGCAAAGCGCCTTCACAGCCACAACCCGCAACAGGGTTTCGACTTCCTTGGGCAGCGGGCCAAAACGATCGATCAGCTCGGCGGCATAGCCTTCCCGCTCGGTCTTGTTGTCGAGGGAGGACAGGCGCCGATACAGCTGCAGGCGCACATCCAGGTCAGGCACGTAATAGTCCGGAATCAACACGGCGCCGCCGGCATTGATCTGCGGCGACCAGTCCCCCTCCTCCAGCTCGTCACCGCCGGACCGCAGCGACGCGACCGCTTCCTCGAGCATGGCTTGGTAGAGCTCCACGCCGACATCGCGAATATGGCCCGATTGTTCCTCACCCAGCAGATTGCCGCCGCCGCGCAGATCGAGATCGTGGGAGGCCAGAGTGAAGCCGGCGCCCAGCGAGTCGAGTGACTGCATGACCTTCAGGCGTTTCTCGGCGCTCTCGGTGATCTTCTGGCGCATCGGCGTGGTCAGATAGGCATAGGCGCGCGTCTTGGAACGCCCGACACGGCCACGCAGCTGATAGAGCTGGGACAGGCCGAACCGGTCGGCCCGGTGGATGATCAGCGTGTTGGCGGTCGGGATATCAATCCCGGACTCCACGATTGTGGTCGACAGGAGCACGTCATACCGGCCTTCATAGAAGGCAGTCATGATGTCTTCCAGTTGCGAGGCCGCCATCTGGCCATGGGCGGAGACGAAACTCACTTCCGGCACGCTTTCGCGCAGGAAGCGCACGGTTTCCTCCAGGTCGGTGATCCGTGGAACGACAAAGAAGGCCTGCCCGCCCCGGTATTTCTCCCGCAACAGGGCTTCGCGCACGCTGACCGGGTCGAAGGGCGCAACATAGGTTCGCACGGCCAGGCGATCGACCGGCGGGGTTGCGATGATCGACAGGTCACGAATGCCGGTCAGCGCCAGTTGCAAAGTACGCGGAATGGGTGTGGCGGTCAGGGTCAGCACATGGACATCGGAGCGCAGCTCCTTGAGGCGTTCTTTGTGCTTGACCCCGAAATGCTGCTCCTCGTCGACGACCAGGAGCCCGAGATCGCGGAATTTTACAGTCTTTGCCAGCAAGGCGTGGGTGCCGATCACGATCTCCACCTGGCCGGCTGCCAACTCGTCGCGGGTCGCCTTGGCCTCTTTCGCCGTCACCAGGCGTGACAGCAATCGGACCTTGACCGGCCATCCTCGAAAACGATCGCTGAAAGTCTTGAAGTGCTGGCGCGCCAGCAGGGTTGTCGGGGCCACCACCGCAACCTGCTGCCCGCTCAAGGCGACCACGAATGCAGCCCGCAGCGCGACCTCGGTCTTGCCGAAACCGACATCCCCGCAGATCAGGCGATCCATCGGGCGGCCCCGACCCAGATCGGTCAGGACATCATCGATCGCATTCAGCTGGTCATCGGTCTCCGGATAGGGAAAGGCCGAGCAGAACTCGTCGAAGGCGCCGCTGGAGGTCTCGATCGGCTCAGCCTTGCGGGCCAGGCGCTCCGCCGCGATCTTGATCAGCTGATCCGCCATGTCTCGCAGGCGCTTCTTGGCCTTCGCCTTGCGGGCCTGCCAGGCGACACCCCCCAGCTTGTCGAGCTGGGCGGTCTCGGAGTCGGCTCCATAACGGGACAGGAGCTCGATATTCTCGACCGGCAGGTAGAGCTTCGCCTGACCGGAATATTCCAGTTCGATGCAATCGTGCGGCGCGTCCTGAACGGGCAGGGTTTTCAGGCCGATGAAACGACCAAGACCATGATCGGCATGGATAACCAGATCGCCGGGCGAAAGGGACCCGGCCTCAACAATGATATCGGCAGACTTGCGCTTTTTGCGCGGGCGGGCCAGCCGGTCACCCAGAATGTCCTGCTCGGACAGCACGGCCAATGTCTCGGTTTCAAAACCCCGCTCCAGCGGCAAAACGGCACGGCAAACGCCGCCCTTTCCGGCAGCGGGAACATCGCCCCACCGCTCGAGCAAAGGAATGCCGGCGATGCCGTGATCGCCCAGCACGCTCGCCAGGCGTTCCGATGCGCCGGTGGTCCAGGAGGCCAGCATCACCGACTTGCCCGCGGCGGACAACGTCTTGATGTGCGCCGCAACAGCGTCAAAAACATTGGTGTTTTCGGCGGCTCGTTCGGCCGCGAAACCGCGCCCCTGCTTGCCCGCAACATCAATGGTCTGCGGCCCGGGCTCCCGGAAGGCCGTATATCGGCGAACCGGTCGATCGCGCAGGGCCGTTTCCCATTCGCCCGGGGCAAAATAGAGCGCATCGGCTGGCAGCGCACGATAGGTCGGGGCCGACAGGGCCGATTCATGCCGGGTTTCGCCGGCAGCGATCCGGGACTCATAATAATCGGCGATCTGACTCAAGCGTTCATCCAACGCTTCGTGGGCCAGATGATCGACCGCGATCAGGGTTTGATCCGGCAGGTAATCAAACGGGGTATCCAGCGCGTCATAAAAGAGCGGCATCCAGTGTTCGACGCCCGCCGGCCGCGCACCGGCGCTGACGGCCTCATACACCGGGTCGCTGCCACGCGAGGCCCCGAAGGTTTTCACGAAACCGGCCCGGAAGCGCGAAACGCTGGCCTCGTCGAGCAGGACTTCGCTGACCGGTGTGAACTCGATCGATTTGATCTGCCTCAGCGAGCGCTGGGTCTCCGGATCAAAGGCCCGGACCGATTCAAGCGTGTCGCCGAAGAAATCGAGGCGGACCGGCTCGGCCGCGCCAGGCGGATAGACATCGACCACCCCGCCTCGCACCGCAAAGTCGCCGGGCTCCATCACTGTTGCGGCCCGCGCATATCCATTAGTGGTGAAATGGCGGACCAACCCGTCGACATCAACACTGGCGCCAGGCCGGATCGACAGGCCGGAGCCTTGCAGCACTGATCGCGGCGGGCAACGTTGCGCCATGGCATTGACGGTCGTGACAACCAGGGTGGCCGGACCCAATTGCCCCGAAGCCAGCTTGGCAAGGGTTGCGGCGCGCCGGGCTGCAACGCGCGGGCTCGGCGAAATCCGGTCATAGGGCTGACAGTCCCAGGCCGGCAGGCGCAGCAATTCGATATCCGGCGCGAAAAACTGCAATGCCGAAACAAAGGCCGCGGCCCGTGAATCATCGCGCGCGATGAACACATTGACGCCGCCACGCAGGCGCGCCGTGTCCGCAAAGACCAGAGCATCGAGACCTCCCGGCGCCCCACAGACCGTCGCAGTCCCAAGGACGGCGGCGATCATCTCGATTTCCGAAACTCCGCTTATTGTCTCAGCTGTCACAGGGCCTATTCCTTCGGACCATCACCGAAAGCGGCGTCCGCATCGACGCGAAAGCCTTTCAGCGCATCCATAACCGGCCCCTCGAAACGCTCGGGCGTTTCTTCCTTGCCAATGATCCAGGCGTAGATATCGGCATCATTTTCATCGAGCAGACGCTCGAAGGCATCCACTTCGGCCGGTGACAAACCATCAAGGCGCGCATCGGCGAAACGGCCCAGAATGAGGTCGGCTTCCTTGAACCCGCGCCGCCAGGCCCGGATCCGCAGCTTCTTGCGCTGGATTTCAGTGTCATCGGTCATGCCCGCGCATATAGTCCGCCGGATCGCCGACGTCGACCGGTGGCAGCGGCGCAACTTGCCGATAAGGTGCATGTCATGCGCCCCGAGATTCTCTTTCCCCTGTTCCAGGACGTCACCAAACTGCCCGGCATCGGCCCCCGATTGGCGACGCTGGTCGAGAAGGTTTGCGGCGGCCGGATACGCGATGTGCTGTTCACGCCGCCGACCGGACTGATTGACCGGACCCGCCGCGTCACCATTACCGACGCGCCGACCGGCGAGATCGTCACACTGACCGCGACGGTGGAGACCCATATTCCGGCTCAGCGTCAGGGCCAGCCCTACAAGGTCCGTTTGCGGGACGAGACCGGCTTTTTGCATCTGATCTTTTTCCACGCCCGGCGTGACTATCTGACCAAGCTTCTCCCCGAGGGAGAGACGCGCGTTATCTCCGGCAAGGCGGAGCGGTTCGGCTCCGAGATCCAGATCGTGCATCCGGACCTCGTTATCACAGAGGACGAGGCCGCAGAAATGGCACTGGTCGAGCCGGTCTATCCGCTCACGGCTGGTCTCACCGCAAAAGTCATGCGCAAGGCCGTTTCAGCCTCCCTGACATTTGTCCCGGAACTGCCCGAATGGATCCCGGGGGACCTGAGGGGCAGCCATGGCTGGCCGTCGTTCAAGCCCGCCCTCAAAGCGGTCCATGCGCCGCAGGCTGCCAGTGGGCTGGACGCTGGAGCACCGGAACGCGAGCGGCTCGCCTTTGACGAGATCTTTGCCCGTCAGCTGGCGCTCCAGATTGTCCGGGCTCACCGCCGGGCACAAGCCGGCCGTGCCCTGTGCGGTCCGGGTGAGGCTGTCGACGCAGTCCTCGCGGCCGCACCCTTCCAGCCGACCGGAGCGCAGGTCAGGGCCTTCGAGGAAATCCGGGCGGACATGCAATCCGACGCCCGCATGACCCGCCTGCTGCACGGTGATGTCGGCGCCGGCAAGACCTTCGTGGCGGCCCTCGCCGCTGCCCATGCGGCCGGCGCCGGGGTTCAGACAGCGATCATGGCCCCAACCGAAATTCTGGCGAGGCAGCACGAGAAGACACTCTCTCAAATGCTGGAACCAGCAGGATTATCCGTTGTCGCGTTGACGGGCCGCGACAAGGGCAAGGCACGCGCTGCAATCCTCGACCGAATGGTCCGCGGCGATGTCGACGTGGTGTGCGGCACCCACGCCCTGTTCCAGGACGGGATCGAGTTTGCCGATCTCGGTCTGGTCGTCATTGACGAGCAGCACCGGTTCGGGGTCTCCGACCGCATGCGTCTGACATCCAAGGGTCGCCGCCCCGACACGCTGGTCATGACCGCGACGCCGATCCCGCGCACACTGTCGCTCGCGGTTTATGGCGACCTGGATGTGTCGCGGCTCGACGAGAAGCCGGCCGGACGCATCCCGCCGGACACGCGCCTGGTGTCGATGGAGCGTCTGGACGAAGTGGTTGAAGGGGTGCGCCGGGCGATCGGGCGGGGGGACCGGGTCTATTGGGTTTGCCCGCTTGTCGAAGAGAGCGAGATGTCCGAGCTGTCAGCCGCCGAGGATCGCTGGCGCCATCTGCGCGCAGTCCTCGGGGATGAGCGCGTCGGACTGCTGCACGGACGCATGAAACCGGCTGAAAAGGAAGAGATTGCGACCCGGTTCCGGGCTGGCGACATGGACGTGCTGGTTGCCACCACGGTGATTGAGGTCGGGGTCGATGCACCGGACGCGACCGTCATGATCATCGAGCACGCCGAACGCTTCGGCCTCGCGCAATTGCACCAGCTTCGAGGCCGGGTCGGCCGCGGCGAAAAGGCGTCGTCCTGTCTGTTGCTGTACAAGGCCCCGCTGGGCGAAACGGCCCGGGCGCGCCTCGAAATGATGCGAGAAACAGATGATGGCTTCAAAATCGCCGAGGAAGACTGGCGATTGCGCGGTGCCGGCGATCCGCTGGGCCTGCGCCAAAGCGGACTGCCGCAATTCCGCCTGGCCGATCTCGAACAACACGCAGAGCTGATCGAGCTGGCCAATGACCATGCCCGACTGATCGTCCATCAGGACCCGGACCTCAATGGCGTGGCCGGAGACGCGTTGCGGACGCTCCTATACCTGTTCGATCACGACCAGGGGGTGCGTTTCCTGCGTTCCGGCTAGTCTGGCGGCGGGACCGGGTCGATCACGTCTCTTGGAAGGGTCGCCTTGACCTCGTCCGGCAGTTTGTCCGGTGTCACCATGCCAAAGGAGATGATCAGCTTGGCCGCCTCCTCGACCGACATGTCGACATGGATGGTGTTCGAGCGCGGCGTGTACAACAGGAAGCCCGACGTCGGGTTGGGCGTCGTCGGGACGAACAGCGCGATAACGTCCTCACTGATCTTGTGTTTGAGGTCGCCCTGTCCCTGCGCCGAAACGAACGCGACGACGTAGAGGCCTTTCATCGGATACTCGATCAAGACCACTTCCTTGAAAGAGTTGGCCTTTCCGGAAAATACGGTCTCCATGATCTGCTTCAGGGCGCCGTAGACATTGCGCACAAGGGGCACGCCCTGAAGGATGCGGTCGCCCAGTCCAATCAAGGTCCGTCCGAAAATATTGGCGGCAAGGGCGCCAAGCGCGGTCAGCAAAAGGACGGCGATCAACACGCCCAGACCGGGTATGGTGAAATCGGCGGGCAGATAGGTCTCGGGATTGTATCGGGCCGGGATCAGGGGCTTGACCACATTGTCGACGAAGCCGACGAATGTGACGATCAGATAGAACGTCACGCCGAGGGGTGTGGCAATGACAATGCCGGTCAGGAAGCTGTTGCGAAGCCAGCGAAACATGATGTTCCCATTCAATTGACGCCGCACAGGCGTAAGCACTACCCCCCGGCAGCCGTGTCAGCATAGGGTAAGGCAAATGGGTCGCCAATCGCTTCGCCGGACAACTTGCAGGCGTACGGCCAGACTAGGGTGGAAAAAGCAAATGCTCGCAAGTCCGATCACGATCGCACGCTGGATGATCGTCACCGGGATTGCCGGACTGGTGGTGATCGCCGCCCTGGCAAGCTGGTTCCTGCGCGACCAGATCTACCAGACGTTCCAGGATCCCGGCGAACCCTTTCAGACCTACACCCCGCCGACAGCGGCCGACTATACGCAGGCCGACGCCTGGTACGCCGCCGGGTCGTTTTCCGATCCCGATGAACCGGCTGTCTTTTTCATCCATCCCACGACCTATGCCGGCGGATCGAACTGGAATGCCGATCTGGGCAAGGACAGCGCCAATCGGGCTGTCGTCGAGATCGCCTTGCCGAACTACGCTGCCCCGTTCGCCCGTTCCGGCATCCTGTTCGCACCGCGATACCGGCAGGCCGCGCTCTACGCCTTCATGAACAATCGCGAAGACAGTGTTCAGGCCCGCTTGTTCGCCTATCACGATATCGAGCGGGCCTTTGGGCAATTCCTGACCGAGGCGGGCGACTCCCGCCCGATCATCCTCGCCGGAGTCGGCCAGGGCGGTTTCCACGCGTTGGGCTTGCTGCTCAACCAGATCGCCGACGCGCCGGACGTCCATTCCCGACTGGTCGCGGCCTACATCATCGAGTCACCGGTGCCGCTCGACCTGTTCGCCGACTCTCTGGCTGCCATTCCGCCCTGCGAGACGCCGGAAGATGTGCGCTGTGTCCATGCCTTCTCCCACGCCCGGCCGGATGAGGCCGACCGGATCCGCATCCTCACGGAGCGCACCATGAGCTGGCAGCCGGACGGTGATCTGTCCTTTGTCGAGAGCCGTGGACTGCTTTGTGTCAATCCGGTTTTGGGCGCCCGCACCAGCGAATACGCCTCGGCTCGCCAACATCGGGGCGGCGTGGCGGCCGAAGGTCTGCCGCTGGACACCACACCCGCACCCATTCCCGGCCAGACCGGTGCGCAATGCGCAGACGGTGTCCTGTTTGTGGAGGCGCCGCGGCACCGCGACCTGCAACGTCCGCGGCGACTGGCCGAGGATTTCCGGGAACCGCCCTTCAACCTGTTCTACGAAGATCTGCGTCTGGACGTGGCCCAACGGACCTTCGCGCTGACCAGCATCCTGCAGGAAGAACGCCGCTGGGCTCCGCCGCTTGATCTGATCGAGGATGTCGAGGACGCGCCTGTGGTCCCGATCCCGGATCGCCGGGAATTCTGACGGGTCAGTAGCCCTTGGCGAGGGCGTCAAATTCCAGCAAGCGCTTCACCAGCGCCTCAAATTCACCCAGCGGCACCATGTTGGGACCGTCCGAGGGTGCGTTGTCGGGATCCGGATGGGTCTCGATGAAAACCGCAGCGACGCCGACCGCGACGGCAGCCCGGGCCAGGGTCGGCACAAATTCGCGCTGCCCCCCCGAGGACGTACCCTGCCCACCCGGTTGCTGGACCGAATGGGTGGCGTCAAACACCACCGGCGCACCGAATTGCGCCATGATCGGCAGCGAGCGCATGTCCGAGACCAGCGTGTTGTAACCAAAACTGGCGCCCCGTTCACAGGCCATGATGTCGGGATTGCCGGCCGCAGCGATCTTTTCGATCACATTTTTCATGTCCCAAGGGGCCAGGAATTGTCCCTTTTTCACATTGATCGGCTTGCCGGTTTTGGCAGCCGCGATGAGGAGATCGGTCTGCCGGCACAAAAAGGCCGGAATCTGCAATACATCCACCGCGGTCGCGGCGATCCGCGCCTGCTCCTCACTGTGGACATCCGTCAGTACCGGCAGGCCGCTGGTCTCCCGGATTTCCTCAAACACGGGCAGCGATGCCTCCAGGCCAAGCCCGCGCTGGGCGCTGGCACTGGTCCGGTTCGCCTTGTCGAATGAGGTCTTGTAAATCAGGCCGACATCCAGTCGATCGGCGATCTCGCGCAGCTGCGCAGACACGTCCAGCCCGTGCTGCCGGCTTTCGAGCTGGCATGGTCCGGCGATGATGGAGAGCTTGCGGTCATTGCCGATCTCGATCGGGCTCTGGCCCGGGCGCGGGATGGAAATGACAGAATTGATCTGGCTCACGCGGTGTCTCCTTCATGGGTACGCTCAGTCGTGTCGGTCGCGCGCGATGGGCGGGCAGACACAACCGGACTGATCCGATATCGGGTCCGCGACGTAGACCGACAAGGCCCTTATTCAGTGACAGGACAGGAATGGCAAGTTCAAGCGCCACCGCAGCAGCGCTGGTCTGGTTTCGGCGAGACCTTCGATTACACGACAATCCCGCTCTGTGGGCGGCGGTCCGCAGCGGCCGGCCGCTCATCTGTGTCTTCATTGATGATCCGGATCCCGAGGCGCAGCTGGCGCCAGGTCGCGCGTCACGATGGTGGTTGCACCATTCGCTGACCGCCCTGTCCCGATCGATCCACCAGCGCGGCGGCCAGCTCGTTCTGAAACGGGGCGAAACTGCTGCTGCGCTGACGGCTCTGTGCGAGGAGACGGGGGCGACAGAAGTGTACTGGAACCGCGGCGACAGCCCGACCCGGGCCAATGATGATGCCGCCCTCGCCGCCTCGCTCGCCACTGTCGGCGTGAAGGCGCGGGGCTTCGCGTCCGGCACGCTTTTCAATCCGGCGACCCAGCTCAATGGCAGCGGCAAGCCCTACCGTGTGTTCACACCCTACTGGAAGGCCTGCCTGCGCGCGCCGGAACCGGCCCCGGCCCTGCCCGCTCCACAAAGCCTCACGGCATTCCGCCCCGTCGCCAGTGATGCCCTGGAAGACTGGAAACTGCGCCCCTCCAAGCCAGACTGGGCCGCCGGCTTCAGCAAGGACTGGCAACCCGGCGAGGACGGAGCACGCAAGCGGCTCGAGCACTTCCTGGCCGGCGACCTGGCCGACTATCCGGACATGCGGGACCGACCGGACCGGGACGGCACATCCGGCCTGTCCCCGCATCTGGCCTGGGGCGAAATCTCCCCGAGGGCGATCTGGCACACGGTCCGAAACCACGCCGAGAACGGGGGCAATTTCCAGGGTGCCGAAAAATTCCTGTCCGAACTGGGCTGGCGGGACTTTGCCATCTACCTTGCCCACCATTTCGGCAGCCTGCGCGAGAATAATTTCAACGCCCAGTTCGATCACTTCCCCTGGCGCCGCAATCCCGCCGGCCTGGAGGCGTGGAAGCGCGGCCAGACAGGCGTCCCGATTGTTGACGCCGGCATGCGTCAGTTGTGGTTGACCGGTTGGATGCATAACCGGGTCCGGATGATCACGGCCTCGTTCCTGATCAAGCATCTGGGCGTTCATTGGCGCGAGGGCATGGCCTGGTTTGAGGACACGCTGGTCGATGCCGATCTGAATGTGAATGCGGCGAGCTGGCAATGGGTCGCCGGGTCCGGCGCGGATGCGGCCCCCTATTTCAGGATCTTCAATCCTGTCACCCAGGGTGAGCGGTTCGACCCGCAAGGGGCCTATGTCCACAAATGGGTGCCCGAATTGTCAGGCTTGGCTGGCAAGGCGGTCCACGCGCCGTGGACCCGTCCGGCCCGGGAACTGGCCACTGCCGGCGTGACTCTGGAAGAGACCTACCCCCAGCCTGTCATTGACCTGAAAACCGGTCGGGAGCTGGCGCTGGAAAGCTATCAGGACATGAAGGCCAATGCCGATGCGGCGGTGCAGCCCGCTCTCGGCGGCTAACTCTGCCGCAAGCGATACTCGATGTCCTGACCGCGGATTGAAAACGCGCAGCCCACCCAGCGTCCATCCAGATCGTACCAAAGGTCGACGGCAACAGACCCGACCATCCGGATCCGGCGGGCTTCAACCGGGCCGGTCGCGGTCTGGATGGTCTCGAGGCCCAGCTCCTCAATCTCGACCGGCATCGGTTCACCGGTTTCAGTGTTCAACACCGCCGGGAGCCCGGGCGGATAACCGGACCAATGGCTGGACGGCATCAGCCCGGCCACGGTTTCATAGCGCTCATCGTCGTTCGACAGGCTGAACCGGACCCGCTCACCATCCTTCAGGGTTGATGCTGTCAGGCTGACCAAGTCATCGCCGACCCAGACCTCCTCGGATTCATGCTCGTACCGGAAAACGGTCAGAGGGCCGAAGCCGACGCGCAACTCGATTTCCACCTGCACTTGGAGGGCGCCGTCGGCCTTCTCATCGAAGCTGACGACATGCTCACCAAAGGGTGCGCCGTTGCGATAGACATCAAAGGCGACATCATCAGGTGCATCGGCGCGGGCGACGGGCGCGAAACCAAGGAGGGCCAGGCCGGCCGCTGCCATCAATCGGATATGGGATCTGTATCGGGTCATGCGTCTTGTACGCCCGGACCGATCATCCGGATCGCAGCCCTTGCCATTTCTTTCTTCATCCGCGACACCCAAGTAACCGTCGTCCTTTGCAATTGGGGAGGTCTGCCTCGTGTCTCACGCTGACAGCGTCATCGATCTGATTGGCAACACGCCGCTGCTCCGCCTGCAGGCCGCCTCGCAGGAAACGGGATGCGAAATCCTTGGCAAGGCCGAGTTTCTCAACCCGGGCGGATCGATCAAGGATCGCGCGGCCTTGGGGATCATCCGGGCGGCCGAAGCCAGCGGCGCCCTGCGTCCGGGCGGAACGATTGTCGAGGGCACCGCTGGCAATACCGGGATCGGTCTGGCCCTTGTGGGAGCCGCGTTGGGCTATCGGGTCGTGATTGTCTTCCCGCGTACCCAGTCGCGCGAGAAAAAGGATGCCATCCGCCTGCTCGGCGCCGAACTGATCGAAGTCGATGCCGTGCCCTACGCCAATCCCAATCACTACGCCCGGTATTCGGGGGCACTGGCGGCCGAGCTCGACAAGAGCGAACCCAATGGCGCGATCTGGGCCAACCAATTCGACAATGTCGCCAATCGCGACTTCCATGCGGCGACAACCGCCCGCGAGATCTGGGAACAGACCGACGGCGGGATTGACGGGTTCATTTGTTCTGTCGGCTCGGGCGGCACGCTTGGCGGTGTGTCAAACGGCCTGAAGGCCCGCCGCGAATCCATCCAGATCGGCTTGGCTGACCCGGGCGGCGCGGCCCTGTACGGGTTTTACACCCACGGCGTCCTGCAGGCCGAAGGCAATTCGATCACCGAGGGGATCGGACAGAGCCGGATCACCGGCAATCTCGATGGCATCATCATCGATCGGGCCTATCGCATAGGTGATGATGAAGCCCTGCCAATCATATTTGACCTGGTTCAACACGAAGGCCTGTGCCTTGGAGGCTCGTCCGGCGTCAATATTGCCGGCGCCATGCGGCTGGCGCGCGACCTCGGGCCGGGCCACACCATCGTCACCATCCTTTGCGATCACGGGTCCCGCTATCACTCCAAGCTCTACAATCCGGACTTTCTCCGCGACAAGGGCCTGCCGATACCGGCCTGGCTGAGCTGATGGCGAACGCCCTGGTCTCCGCCGTCGACGCCCTTGCCCGGCTGGGCGCGCCCGACACGGTCTTTGTCGACGGCAGCTGGACATTCCCCGGCGGGCCCCGCGACGGCGCCGAGGGCTGCATTCCGGGCAGTCGGCATTTCGACATCGACCAGGTCCGCGATACGGCCAATCCCCTGCCTCACATGCTGCCCGACGCCGACACATTCACGCGTCATGTCCGCGCGCTCGGTATCAACACCGGCAGTCGCCTGATCATCTATGACCGCTTCGGCCTGTTCAGTGCCGCTCGCGTCTGGTGGATGTTCAAGACCATGGGGCATGACGACACGCAGGTACTCGACGGCGGATTGCCGGCCTGGATCGCCGCAGGTGGTGCCATCGCCAGCAACCATGCAAGCGACGACGGGCCCGGTGATTTTGTGGCCGCCTTCAGACCGGATCTGGTTGTTGACCTGGCCGGTGTCGAGACGGCGATCCGGGATGGCTCTGCCCTCATTCTGGACGCTCGCGGCAAGGCCCGCTTCACCGCACGGGTGGCGGAACCTCGTGAAGGCATGCGCAGCGGCCACATGCCCGGCGCCCGCAATCTGCCCTTCACCGAATTGCTCGATGCCAACGGCCTGTTGCGCCTCGACCCGACACTGTTCGAGCGCGCCGGCGTTGAGCCTGGCCGCCCGGTGATCACGACCTGCGGCTCCGGTGTCACCGCCTGCATCCTGTCACTGGCGCTGGATTGCCTTGGCCGGGAATCAACCGTCTATGATGGGTCCTGGACCGAATGGGGCAGCCGTCCCGATACCGAGATCGAAACAGGACGGGCCCCGTCATGAAGGATGATACCAAACTCACCCGCCTCGGCCGGCCTCATGATGATCGCGGCCAGGTCAATCCATCCGTGGCCCGCGGCTCGACCATGCTCGCCCCGTCGGCCTCCGCCCTTTACGACTTCCCACCCGGACGCAAGCATTACGGCCGGGTGGGCCTGGAAACCCATGACGCCCTTCGGGGTGCACTGACAGACTTGCAGGGCGGCGCGGGCTGCGCGCTCACCTCGTCCGGACTGATGGCGAATACCTTGTCCATCCTCGCCGCGACACAGGCGGGCGGCGAAGTCCTCGCCGCCGATTGCATCTATGGACCGGTCCGCAATTTCCTGACCACCCAGATGACGCGCTATGGCGTAAAGACGCGCTTTTTCCCGCCCCGGATGGGGTCTGAGATCCGCGACCTCATCACCGATGAAACCCAGGCCATCCTGCTGGAAAGCCCCGGCTCACTGACCCTGGAGATGCAGGACGTTCCCGCCATCGCCAAAATCGCGCGCGAGCGGGGCGTGGTCACCATTATCGACGATACCTGGAGTGCCGGACTGACGATGAAGCCACTCCAGCTGGGTGTCGACTACGCTGCCCAGGCCCTGACCAAATATGTGGGCGGACACTCCGACTTGCTGATGGGAGCCGTGGTCGCCCGTGACGACGTCCTGTTCCAGCGGCTGCAGACAACCGAACGTGCCTTTGGCTTTCACACAGCACCGGATGATGCCTATCTCGCCCTGCGCGGGATGCGATCGATGGCCGTGCGGATGCAGCGCAGCGCCGAGAGCAGTCTGGCCATCGCCGACTGGCTGGCCGCGCGGTCCGAGGTCGGCGCCATTCGCCACCCGGCCCGGTCCGATCATCCCGATCATGCCCTATTCAAGCGCGATTTCACCGGCGCCTGCGGCCTGTTCGCCTTTGAAGTGCCCGGCTGGGACATCCCGACATCGGAATGCTTCCTCGACGCACTCGAGGTGTTTGGAATGGGTTTTTCCTGGGGCGGCTATGAAAGCCTCGCCATCCATTGCGATCCGCAATTGAAACGCACCCAAACCACCCACAAGCATGAGGGCGCGCTGATCCGACTGTCGATCGGCCTGGAAGCGCCGGAAGACTTGATCGCCGACCTGGAGCGCGGGTTTACGGCGGTCGCCGCAACAATGTGACCTAGCTCCCGGCCCCACCGGACCGCACGCGCGACCGTGCGTCGGCGCCCATGCGCCGCCCCATCGGTGGCGTTCGCGCAGCGAATTGCCATGAGATCAGCTCCCGGTCCCGCCGGACCGCAAGCGCGACCGCGCGTCGGCGCCCATGCGCCGCCCCATCGGAGGCGTTCGCGCAGCGAATTGCCGTGAGATCAGCTCCCGGCCCCACCGGACCGCACGCGCGACCGCGCGTCGGCGCCCATGCGCCGCCCCATCGGAGGCGTTCGCGCAGCGAATTGCCGTGAGATCAGAAAACTGGCGCTTCCGGCAGGACTCGAACCTGCAACCATCCGCTTAGAAGGCGGGCGCTCTATCCGGTTGAGCTACGGAAGCGGATATCCGGACGACAGGCGCTAGTGCGACCAGGGTTGCTTGCGGTCGGCGGAAAAATTCTCGGAGTAGGATTTGGCGTAGCGCTTGGGTTCCTGCGGTTCGACGACCTGGAACGGGATGCCCTGACGTTTGGCGTAGGCAACCGCGTCGTCCTGGCTGTCGAAATCGAGCTTGATCTGGCCGCGCATGTCCGACGACGAGGTCCACCCCATCAAGGGATCGGGACGTTTGGCCATTTCGGGCGTGAATTCGAGCACCCAGCGTTTGGTCTTGCCGCGGCCGGATTGCATCGCATTGCGAGCGGGACGGTAAATCTTTGCGAACATTCGCCTCTCCCAGTCAAATCCCCGGCAGGCCGTCGCCGACCTGGCCTCGTTATCCGCTCGAGCATCCGGACAACTGGTCGGGGCGGCAAGATTCGAACTTGCGACCCTTCGCTCCCAAAGCGAATGCGCTACCAGACTGCGCCACGCCCCGACTGTCTGACCTTATGTAAGCGCTCTCGCCTTAAGGCAAGCCTACTGAGCGTCCGCAGGTGCATCGAGTGCAGCGGGTTCGTCGTCCGAGGGTGCGGGCTCGGGACCGTCATTGCCGAAAATGGCGTGCCGGACCGTGTCACCCGGCCGGATACCGAGGGCAATCGCCTGGCCGGCACCCAGCTCGAGCACGCCGCCGACGATCGCATCAGACGCAAGGCTGCGACGCGATTCCGCCTGCGCAAACGCAATGATCTTCACAACGTTTCCAGTGGGATCGATGAACACCAGATCAAGATCGACCAGCGTGTTTTCCATCCACATCGAGGCTGGCTCGGCGGGGGAATACTCGAACAACATGCCGGTTCCCGGCTCGACCGCCTCGCGCCACATCAGTCCGCGCTGTTTCTGTTCCGGCGTCGTGGCGATTTCCGCCATGATCTCGACCGTCTCACCGGTCGTGGTGGCGATGACAACGCGGTCCGGGCCGCCAAACACGACTTCAGCGTCGCGGGCGGTCGGATCAGAAACCGGTAGCGGAGCGGGCTGCTGGGCCGAAACGGCAGCAGCAACGCCAAGAGCCAGGAGGCTGGAAAGGATCAGGGTACGCATGGCCGGAACCTAGCCGCGGGCCCGAATGGACGCAACGCCCAAACGCAAGTGGCCCGGGCTGGGCAACCGCCTGCGGGACGGGTGTGCCCCGCCCGCGCGACCGACCCGACTCACGTCAGGCCAGCGACCTTGATCTCAGCGGCCAGAGCCCCTTTGGGCCCCTCCACGCAGCGGACCTCGATTCGGTCACCCGGCTGGATGTCTTCGAAACCGGCCCGGCGCAAAGTCGCGGCGTGCAGGAAGACGTCACCCTCAACACCGTCGCAGGTGACGAAGCCATAGCCCCGAAGCGCGTCGAACCATTTCACCACGGCTTCGCAGAACGGCGTATTGACCACTGCGTAGGGATGGAAGCGTCGGGGCCGCGCCTCGGCCTCGCTGTCGCCGCCGGTCATCTCGACCAACTCAACCGCCTGTCGGCCCTTGTCGCCCTGGACTGCCTTGCAAAGAATTTTCGCGTTGGGAAGGGCTGGCCCCTGCCCGAACCGTCTCAGGCAACTGGCATGAAGCAGAATGTCGCCCTGCCCGTCGCTTGCATCAATGAACCCGTAGCCCCGAGCCGGATCGTACCATTTTACCCGGCCTTCGAGCTCAAGCATCTCTGTGTCTTCAAAGACTTCGTGAGCCAAAACCATAATGTCACTCGCTTAAACAACCCTCGAGCGAAAGATTGTTACACAAGTCGCAATGTTAAGAGAAGGTGAATCGCGCGACTGGTTGCGTAACACATCTTCCAAATATTGACAGTGAAATCCATTCTCACCAGCAAAACCACAACATATTGTGGTTTGGGTGATTTTTCGACGCTACCTGATGCGGTTGTGATAACATATTCATCACCTGCTATTTTTCGCCTGACAGGCGAGTCGGGCGGCCGTTGATGACGACTATGGCCGGAAACAGGCTGTGACCGATCAGTACCCCGACCGGCGACAGCGGTCCCGAATCATTTGCTGGCCAGCTCATCCTGCATGCGCTCGACCTCGACGAGGCGGGTCATGGCCGTGGCCGACCGGTAGATGGCTGAGTTGGAGGCATGTTCGGAGCATTCGACCGACTCCACCCAGCACCGGCCGCCGGTGGCCGCAAGGACAACCTCGGCGGCCTTGTGAAACGCCATCTCGGCCATCCGCTCGCAGCTGGTACCCGGCACAATTTTAACCCGCGCCAGACCTCGGGCCCCGAGGGCCTCGAGGGTCGGACGTTCAGGATCATCCTCGGCAATCAGCAAGGTGTGGTCGAACATCTCGTGGAGCCAGTCCTTGATCGGACCAAACCCACCCTTGCCGAAATCCAGCACCCAGCCGCGCCTGTCGAGCTGTTCAGCGGCAAACACGAAATGAAAGCCGAAGGAATAGCCGTGCAGCAGCGCACAATGACTGTCGGCCGCCCATTGCCGGGAGCAACAGGTCAGTCCGCGCTCATTGCCATAGGATTTGGTCGACAGGTGGGCCATGCCGGAACTCCCGTTGCGTGTTCGGTGTGGGCCTATAGCCTGCGGCCCGCGCCGACGCAAACCAAGGCGCATGTCCGCGCGGCGGTCACTGTATCGAAGCGATCTGTGGGGGGAAGAACATCGTGGCAGTCCCTAGGGGAATCGAACCCCTCTTTCCAGGTTGAAAACCTGGCGTCCTAACCGATAGACGAAGGGACCGCAGCGATGTGAGGGCCGTCGTATAGAAAAGCCTGAGCGACCTTGCAAGCGGGATTTCCGCAAAATGTCATCGAGCTGCAGTTGAAAGATCTTCCAAGTGAAGCTGGACACGCTCGCGACCCTGCCAAGCATCAAGTTTAAGACGTCCGAAGGCATGGAACAAGCCCGGTCCGGCGGCCAGCAGGGCCTCGCCGATCGGTGTGTCGGCACAGCGAAAACAGATACCGTCCACCCGACGTCCGTCCCGATCGCTCAAGGTGAAGCGGACATGATCGGTTCCGACCCGCTTGGCGAAGCTCACCCGCATGTCCGGCAGCACAAAGCGGGGCTCGGCATTGCCCTGCCCGAAGGGAGCGGCTCGCTCGAGCATGCGGGCCAGCTCCAGGTTGACACCGGATGCGGTGAGCACGCCGTCAGCCTTCAGCGCCATCTCATCGGCCGCAGCGGCCAGCTCGGGCGCCAGCCGGTCGTCCAGGAATGCCACCAGCTCCGTGATCCGGTCCGGGTCCATGCTCAAACCGCCGGCCATGGCATGGCCGCCGCCGGAGGTCAGCAGGCCGGCCTCGCGCGCGGCCGCGATGGCGCCGCCCAGATTGACGCCCGGCACCGACCGGCCGGAGCCCTTGCCGACCGGCGGCGTGGCATCGCGGTCGATACCGATCACGATGACCGGCTTGTCGAACCGTTCCTTCAGCCGTCCGGCCACAACACCGATCACGCCGGGATGCCACCCTTCGCCGGCTGCAATCAGGATGGCGCGGTCGGCAGACTGGCCCTCCAGCTGATGTGACGCCGCCTCCAGAACATCGGCTTCGATCGCACGGCGCTCGGCATTGAGGCCATCAAGCTCGCCGGCGATGCGCCGGGCCAGGGCCTCATCCTCGGTTGTCAGCAAGGTCGCCCCCAGGTCGGAACGACCAACCCGGCCGCCGGCATTGATCCGCGGTCCGATCAGGAAGCCGGCGTGATAGGTGCTCGCCTCGCCTTCGACGCCGGACGTCTCTGCCAGGCAACGCAGTCCGAGATGACGCCAGCCGCCCATCGCCTTGAGGCCCTGGGCGGTGATCGCCCGATTGACGCCGGTCAGGGGCACCACGTCGCAGATCGTGCCGAGGGCTGCCAGATCGATCCAGTCGAGCAGGCCGGGTTCGTTGTCGGCAGTGATGGTACCGCGACGGCGACCTTCACGATTGAGTGCGGCCAGGAAGACAAAGGTCACGCCAGCGGCCGCCAGGTGACCACACCCGGACCGGTCATCCGGCCGATTGGGATTGACCAGGGCCGCCGCGGGCGGCATCGCCTCATCCATCAGGTGATGGTCGATCACGATGACATCCAGCCCTATGGACGCCGCATGGGTCAGGGCCGCATGGGCCGCAGCACCGCAATCGACCGTGATGACCAGCTCGGCGCCGCGGTCCTTCAAGCTGTCGAAGGCGGCGCCCGAAGGACCATACCCCTCCTCGACCCGGTCGGGCACATAGATATCGGCGCGACGGCCGAAATGGCGGAAATAGCGGATCAGCTGAGCGGCCGATGTGGCGCCATCAACGTCATAATCGGCGAACACCGCCATCGGCCTGTCGGCCTCGATCGCGTCCCAGACAAGACCGGCCGCCTTGTCCATGTCGGCAAAATCGGATGGATCGGGGAAACTGTCCCGCAGGCGCGGCGTGAGGTAGGCGGCGGCCTCATCCGGTGCAATCCCGCGCGCGGCCAGGACCCGCGCCAGCGCGTCCGGAATGGATTGTTGACGAGCCATGGTGACCACATCGCCCTCGTCCGTCGGACGCAGGCGCCAGCGCTTGCCGGAAAGCGAACGGCTCACCCCCAGGAGTGGAGGTGAGCCATCTGTTTCGTTCACCGTTTCGTCGAGCATCACACCATCAATCAAGCCGCCGGTCGGGCTGACCGGATACGGCGGATCGAATGATCGGCTGAGTCGAGCAAAAGCGTATGGGTATGCGCCATGCCGTCGGAGAAGCTGACCCCATCGACCAGATCACCATCGGTGACGCCCGCCGCCACGAACAGGCAGTGGCTGGCGGCCAGCTCGGCGACGTCGTACTTGCGGTCCAGGTCGGTCACGCCGGTCCGTGCCGCCCGGGCCCGCTCGTCATCATTGCGGAAGACCAGGCGCGCCTGCATCTGGCCGCCAATGCAGCGAAGGGCAGACGCCAGCAGCACGCCCTCCGGCGCCCCGCCCTGGCCGATATACATGTCGACGCCCGCGCCCAGCCCGGCTGTCCCCATGCCGCCGGCAACATCGCCATCCGGGATCAGCCGGATACGACCGCCGGCAGCCTTCACGCCATCAATGATCGACTGGTGCCGTTCGCGTTCCAGGATACAGACCGTGATCTGGGACACGTCCACACCCTTGGCCTTGGCCAGATTGCGCACATTGTCCGCCGGAGAGGCATCAAGATCGACCACGCCGTCCGGCAGGCCGGGGCCGACCGCGATCTTGTCCATATAGGTGTCGGGCGCATGCAGCAGGCCGCCGCGAAGGGCGAATGAGACCAGCACCAGGGCATTGGCCTGGCCCTTGGCCGTCAGGGTGGTGCCTTCAAGCGGGTCGAGGGCAATGTCGATTTCCGGCCCCTCGCCGGTCCCGACTTCCTCGCCGATGAACAGCATCGGCGCTTCGTCGCGTTCGCCTTCGCCGATCACGATACGCCCCTTCATCGGCATCGCGTTGAGGCCGGTGCGCAGGGCGTCAACCGCGGCCTGGTCTGCCAATTCCTTTTCACCGCGACCGATCCAGCCGGAGGCCGCAACGGCAGCGCTTTCAGCGGCACGGACGGCCAGGAAGGCCAGATTGGTCAGGGCTTGGGTATCGCTCATGTCGTCTTCCTTGCATGCCTGTCGGGACCGGCCCGGCAGGTTTCGTCTCTGGTTATGGCTGGGGTGGCTCGGTGCGGGCCTGCCCGTCGGTGACAAACTCTTCGGCGGATCCGCGCTGATTGGCTTCAACCTGATGCGCGGCCGCGGCTTCCATCGCCGCCTTTTCCGCCAATAATTGCCGAGCCGCACGGTCCATGGCTTCGCCTTCGCCATCGGCCAGCGATGTTACCGGCACCACCGGCGGTGCCTGACGTCCATCCCCGGCATTGTTCAGGCGGTCCTCGACCCAGTCCGGATGCCGGACATCGGCCGTCGGCATTTCGACGACGGCACAGCCCCCCAGCAAAAGCATGATGGACAGGGCGAACGGGACGTGTTGCATGAGCTCTCCTCGCGCTGGACGCGCGTCGCGCTTTCTATACGCTGATACGGGTCCGAGTCACCCGTTGATAACAAGGGACCACCATGAGCGAAAAGTCGGAAAAAGGCAGCACGGGATCCGACAGCACCAGCTGGGGCGCCATGACCGAGAAAGAGCTGGAAACGCTCGACCAGGTGTCACGCAACCTCATGCAGGCCTCGCTCAAATCCCAAAAACTCCTGTCTGATGTGATGGGCAAGGCCCTTGAGGGCGACGCCGTCATGCCCAATGCCGATCCCTTCCATTCCGCGCCGGAATTTCATGAGGTCTGGGAAAAGATCGCCGGCCAGCCGGACCTGATGATGCGCGCCCAGGCGGATCTGATGAAAGGCTATATCGACCTCTGGTCCAACACCTCAAAGCGCATGATGGGGACAGACGCCCCGGGTGCCCCAGCCATCGAGCCGGAGCCGGGCGACAAGCGCTGGCGGTCGAGTGAGTGGTCGGAAAGCCCGGTTTTCGATGCCATCAAGCAGTCCTACCTGCTCAACCAGCATTTCATGATGGGGCTGGTTGGCAGCGTTGACGGGGTCGACGATCGGACCCGCCGCAAGGTCGAGTTCCTGACGCGGATGATGACCGATGCGCTGTCGCCCACCAATTTCGCGCTGACCAATCCCGATGTGCTCCGTGAGACATTCGAGAGCCAGGGGACAAATCTGACCCGCGGCCTCCAGAACCTGCTCGACGACCTGTCCTCCGGCGGCGGACGCCTGGCGCTCAAGCAGACCGACATGGACGGTTTCCAGGTCGGCCGGGACATGGCGACCGCTCCCGGCGAGGTCGTGTTCGAGAACGAGCTCATGGAGCTGATCCAGTACGCGCCGACCACCGACACGGTGAAGCAGCGCCCCCTGCTGATCGCACCGCCCTGGATCAACAAATTCTACATCATGGATCTTCGCGAGAAGAATTCGATGATCCGTTGGCTGACCGCGCAAGGTTTTACGGTCTTCCTGATCTCCTGGGTCAATCCGGGGCCCGAGCTGAAAGACAAGACCTTCAACGATTACATGCATGAAGGCCTGTTCGCCGCACTGCACGCCATCGAAGCGGCAACCGGCGAGACATCGGTCAACGCGGTCGGTTACTGCGTCGCCGGCACGATGCTTTCAACGGCTCTGGCCTGGCTGGAAGCGGAAGGGCAAGGCGACCGGATCGCGTCGGCAACCTTCTTTGCGGCCCAGTCCGACTTCGAGAAAGCCGGCGACCTGCTGATCTTCATCGATGATATCTGGATGAAGGAAATCGAGCGGATCATGGACAGCCAGGGCGGTGTGCTCGACGGGCGCTCGATGGCGGACACCTTCAACCTGCTACGCTCGAACGACCTGGTCTGGTCCTTTGTGGTCAACAACTACATGCTCGGTCGCCAGCCACAGGCCTTCGACCTTTTGTACTGGAATGCCGACCAGACCCGGATGCCCAAGGCACTGCACCTCTGGTATCTCGACAATTTCTACAAGAACAACCGGCTGGCCAAGGGCGAGCTGGAGCTCGGCGGTCACAAGCTGTCACTCGGTGCCGTGACGACACCGGTCTATATCCAGGCCTCCAAGGAAGACCATATCGCGCCCTACCCGTCGGTTTACCGCGCCGCACGCCTTTATGGTGGTCCGGTGCGTTTCATGATGGCCGGCTCCGGGCATATTGCCGGCGTGATCAATCATCCCGACGCCCGGAAATACCAGTACTGGACCAATGACGCCCTGCCGGAAACGGTCGAGGAATGGATCGACGGCGCCAGCGAGACCCCCGGGTCTTGGTGGGGCGATTGGCGCGACTGGCTCAATACACACTCCGGTGACGACATTCCCGCCCGCCAGCCCGGCGACGGCAAGCTCAAGCCACTGCGCAAGGCGCCAGGTCGCAATGTCCTGGTGAGGAGCGACGCCGGCACGTCAAAGGCGGAATCGGCGGCCAAACCCAAAGGCTAGCTGGCCTGCATCCCCGTCGATGTCATGATGCCGGGACGGTTCCCGGCTCGCTGCCGAATTGCAGATCGACATAGCGTGCGTAAAGCCCGCCGCGCGTCAACAACGCGTCGTGTTGACCCACATCGACCACCGCGCCGTCCTCGAGCACCACGATGCGATCAGCCGATCGCACGGTTGCCAGACGGTGGGCGATGACCAAGGTGGTGCGCCCCTCCGACAGCCGTTCCACGGCCGCCTGGATCAGTTGTTCACTCTCGGAATCGAGGGCGCTGGTCGCCTCATCCAGCAACAGGACCGGAGCATCGCGCAGGATGGCCCGGGCGATCGCCAGCCGCTGCCGCTGACCGCCGGACAGGGCTGCCGCCCGTTCACCGAGGCTGGTCTGGTAGCCTTGCGGCAAGGCTTCGATGAAGCCATCGGCATTCGCGGCGCGAGCAGCGGCACGGACATCGGCCTCACTCGCATCCGGACGGCCAAAGCGGATATTGTCGGCCACACTTCCCGAAAACAACGGCGCATTCTGTTGCACGATGGCCAGCTGGCGGCGCAGGTCCTGCGGGTCGAGCTGGCTGATGTCCTGACCATCCAGGCTGACGCGCCCGGTGACCGGGTCGTGCAGGCGCAGCATCAACTGGAACAGCGTGCTCTTGCCGGCGCCCGAAGGCCCGACAATCGCCACGGTCTCGCCGGGCTCGACGGTCAGGGACACATCACGAAGGGCCAGGTCATCTGGTCGGGTCGGATAGGCAAATGACACGCCCTCGAAGCCGATGGCGCCGCGCACCGGCCCTCGCAGCGGCGCGGGCGGGGTCTGCACCGGCAGGGTCGAGCGGGCGCCCAGCAACTCCATCAATCGCTCTGTCGCACCGGCGGCCCGCATCATTTCGGTATAGGTCTCTGTGAGCATGCCAACGCCGCTGACGGCGACAAAGGCATACATCACGAACTGGGTCATCGCGCCGGGCGTCATGGCGCCGGCCTGGACCTGTACCGCACCAAACCAGAGCACGGCGATCAGGCCGCTCAGGATCACCGAGAATATCAGCGCGGTCATGATCGAGCGGACGCCGATCCGACGCATCGCCGACGTAAACGTCATCTCGACCGCTTCGGCAAAACGACCGCTTTCCTCAGCCTCGCGGGTGAAGGCCTGGACCGTATCGATGGCCTGCAGGGTCTCTCCGGCCCGCGCCGAGGCATCCGCCAGATTGTCCTGGCTGACCCGCGACAACCGCTGGATGCGACGCCCGAACAACATGATCGGACCCAGGATCAACGGACCCAGCGCCAGCACCAGCAAGGCCAGTTTCCAGCTCACCACCACCATCAGCACAAGCGCGCCTGTTGTTGTGGCAACCGTGCGCAAGGCCACCGAAATCGACGAACCGACCACGGTCTGGATCAGGGTGGTGTCGGTCGTCAGGCGGGACAATACCTCCCCGGTCCGGGTCGTGGCGTAAAAGCCGGCATCAAGCGAGAGAAGATGTCCGAACACGTCACGACGCAGGTCCGCGACAACGCGCTCGCCCAGCCGGCTGATGAAATAGAAGCGGAACGCGCTGGCCAGCCCCAACAGGATGGCGACACCCATTCCGGCTACGAAATATCCGCCCAATCCCTCGCCGGTACCCAGCGCCGGACAGGCGGCTGGCGGTGAGGCTCCGGCGAAACCGCAATCGACCACCAGACGGAAGGCCGCCGGCAGCAACAGGGTCAGGCTCGACGCCAGCACAAGAAATACCGAGAATGCGAGCAACAGGCCCGGGTAGCGGGTAATGTAGGGAAGAAGGCGGCGCAGCGGCTGCACGCTGCGGGCTTTCTCGCGATGGGCCTGGTCCCGCTCGAGTTCTGCCGCAAACCCCGACCCGCGCGCCTCGTCAACGGCATCCGCCGCTGCACCATCCTGTCTGGTCATCGTGTTGTGTCCTGTATCAGAGCGATGATCGACGGCGGGTCAATCCACCGGTTTGCGGGCGACGATAAAGTAGGCGCCGCTCGGCTTGGGCCGCCACTCATACTCGATGTCGAAGCCGGCATCGACAATCTCCCGCCTCAGCTTGCGGCCGCCAAAGGCCTTCACCGGCGGAAACGCGCCCAGCATCCGCCCGATCGGCAGGATCGGCACCATGAACCAGAAGCCGTCCAGCAGGCAGGCCGTGCTGGTGATGAAGACGCCATCCGGCTTGAGCAGGCGCATGGCCTTCTGCATGGCAGCGTGACGGTCATCGAGCAGGTGCAGGATGCTCATCCCGAGCACCACATCGAAATGACCGTCGGGCGCGTCCAGGTCGACGAAGTCACCGCGCTCATAGCGGATATTGGTCATTCCCTCGTCACGCCCCCGGGCTTCGGCGATTTCCAGCATCTGACCGGACAGGTCGGTGGCCAGGATGGAGTCGACATGGGGTGCGAGACGGCGCGCCGTCCCGCCCGTCCCGCAGCCAAACTCCAGCAATTGTGTCTGCGGGGTCAGATGGTCCCGGATGCGGTCGAGCTTGTGTTCCCAGGCCGGAACATCGGCGATGGGCTGGTTGGAATACTTCTCGGCGATCTTGTCCCACCAGCGGTGCGCTTGCGTCATGTCGTGTCACTCCTGTCGACTCTCGCCCTGTGCGATGGCGTCCGCTGTCATTTAGACATACGCAGACCGAATATGAATTGCGACAGAACGGCTTTCTGTTATACGCAAATCCATGAATTGGTCCGCTATTGCCTTCGACTGGAATCAGATCCGCGCCCTCCTCGCCACCATCGAGGAAGGCTCCTTTTCAGGTGCCGCCCGCGCCCTGGGACAGACCCAGCCCACCCTGAGCCGGCAAA
This sequence comes from Maricaulis sp., assembly GCF_034670125.1. Taxonomy (GTDB): domain Bacteria; phylum Pseudomonadota; class Alphaproteobacteria; order Caulobacterales; family Maricaulaceae; genus Maricaulis. The sequence continues at coordinate 213,622 of NZ_JAXMOC010000002.1, read as the reverse complement.
TCGCCGCGCTGGAATCAGATCTCGGCGTGACCCTGTTCGAACGCAATCGCCGCGCGACCGTACCGACAGGCGCCGCGCTGGAACTGGTCGAGCATGTCCGCTCGATGGGTGAAGCGGCACAACGGATTTCCCTGACCGCGTCCGGCCAGTCCAGCGCCATTGAAGGGCGGGTGACGGTCACCGCGACCAATATCATGGCCTCCTACTACCTGCCGCCCATCATCAAGCATATCCGCGAGACGGCCCCGGGCATCCGGCTGGAGATCATCGCCTCGAACGAGCTGCAGGACCTGCAAAAGCGCGAGGCCGACATCGCCATCCGGCATGCGCGTCCGGAACAACCCGACCTGATTGCCCGCCTCGTCAGTGAGACGACCGGCCATCTCTATGCCCATCCCGACTATCTGGACCGGGTCGGCCGTCCGACCTGTATCGAGGACATCAACCGGCTGGATTTCATCGGGTTCGAGCAGAATGAGCGCGTCATCGAACATCTCAACGCGATCGGCCTGAACCTCACCGCCGACAATTTCCGCATCAGCTGCGGCAGCAGCACCGTCCATCACGCCCTGGCCATGCAGGGTCTCGGCATCACACCGATGACGCGCGACTGGATCGAGCAACATTCCGAGCTGGAAGAGCTATGGCCGGCACTGCCTCCCATTCCGGTCCAGACCTGGCTGGTCACCCACCGCGAACTCAACACCAGCCGCCGCATCCGGCTGGTTTTCGACGCGATTGCGGACGGGTTGGCCGCGCAGCGCCGCGAAACGCGAAACCGCGTGACGGCGATCTAGCCGTAGTCGACCAACCCCAAAACGAAAAACGGGCGGCGCCAATGGCACCGCCCGTCTTGCATTCGGCGTGTTCTGGAAAGCTTAGCGCTTCGAGAACTGGAAGGAACGGCGGGCCTTGGCCTTGCCGTACTTCTTACGCTCGACAACACGGCTGTCGCGGGTCAGGAAGCCACCGGCCTTCAGGACCGGGCGCAGGCCCGGTTCGAACAGCTGGAGGGCCTTGGAGATGCCGTGACGCACAGCACCGGCCTGGCCGGACAGACCACCACCGGTGACGGTGGCAATGATGTCGAATTCGTCGACGCGCTCGGCAGCTTCCAGCGGCTGCTGGAGCAGCATGCGAAGGACCGGGCGGGCGAAATAGGTTTCCTGATCGCGGCCATTGACCGTGATCTTGCCATTGCCGCGCTTGATCCAGACGCGGGCGACCGCGTTCTTGCGCTTGCCGGTGGCGTAGGAACGACCATGCTCATCAATCTTGGGCTCAGCCGGAGCAGACTCTTCGGCCACCACGGCGCCGGCATCGGCTTCCTTGATGACTTCCTTGAGGTCTTCGAGCGAGCGGGCTTCTTCAGACATATCAGCCTCGCGTATTCTTGGAGTTCATGGACTTGAAATCGACCACTTCAGGCTGTTGGGCCTCGTGCTTGTGATCGGGACCGGCATAGACGCGCAGGTTCGAGTACTGCTGACGGGCCAGCGGGCTGTCTTTCGGCAGCATGCGCAGCACGGCTTTCTCGACGACACGCTCAGGGAAACGACCGTCCAGGATCTTGGCCGGGCTGGTTTCCTTGATCCCACCCGGGTGACCGGTGTGGTGATAGTAGCGCTTGTCGTCACGCTTCTTGCCCGTGAACACGACCTTGTCGGCGTTCACGATGATGATGTTGTCGCCCATGTCGACATGGGGCGTATAGTCCGGACGGTGCTTGCCGCGAAGGCGGGTGGCGACGTAGGCAGCGAGGCGACCGACAACGGCACCTTCTGCGTCGATCACGACCCACTTCTTTTCGACATCCGCCGGTTTAACGGAGATGGTTTTCATAATAATCCTGCCTCAGGCCTGATTGGCTCAGGTTGAATTCGAGGGCGCCGTGTAGGAGGGATTTGCTGTTCGGTCAAGCGCGTGTCGAATTTCGACTGCAATTTTATACACCTAGATATACGGTTATATAATACCGCATACTGTCAGAACGTCATGCATCCGTCGCGAAGTCGTTGTAGTTACACGATGATCAAGCCCCCGCTGGAGACCCCATGCCCCTGTCCCGACGCCACTTCCTGCGCAATACCGCGGCGACCTCCCTCGCCTTTTCCGGCTTGGCCGCCCTGTCGGCGTGTCAGCGTCGCTACCCGGCCGAACAGGGATATTTCAACCAGGTCGAGGGTTTCGGTGAGCTGCGGGTCGATCCGGACGGGCTGTTCGATCTGCCGCGCGGCTTCACCTACGAGGTCATTTCGTCGGCGGGCCAGCCGATGAGCGACGGTCTCGTTGTTCCGGGGGACTTTGACGGCATGGCCTGCTTCCAGCGGGCCGACGGGCGGCTGGTACTGGTCCGCAATCACGAGCTTCGGCTTGGCGATGGCGACAAGTCGCCGTTTGGCCCCGACAACGCCCTGCTCGACCGGATCGACCGCGACCGGGTCCATGACTGGGATGAGGCCGGCAATCCACATCTTGGCGGCACGAGCCATCTGGTGCTGGATCCGGAGACCCTGGCGGTCGAGGATGAATACCTTTCCCTGGTCGGCACCATGAACAATTGCGCCGGCGGCCCGACCCCCTGGGGCACCTGGCTGACCTGCGAGGAAACCGAGTTGAACATCGGGCCCCAGGCCGGCAAGGAACACGGGTATGTGTTCGAAGTGCCAGCCGACGTCAGCGGACTGGTTGAACCGGTGCCCTTGAAGGCGATGGGTCGCTTCCGCCACGAAGCCGTGGCGATCGATCCGCGCACCCTGATCGCCTATGAAACGGAAGATCAATATGAGCGGGCCCTGTTCTATCGTTTTCTGCCGGACGTGCCCGGCCAACTCGCCGCTGGCGGCCGCTTGCAGGCGCTTGGCGTACGTGGGCGTCCTGCACTCGACACCCGCAACTGGCAGAGTGCGGGCATCGCGCAGGGCGAGTGGCTTGAGGTGGAGTGGATCGATCTCGACGATGTCGAGGCCCCGAATGCCGACCTTGCCCAGCGCGGCATCGAAGCCGGTGCCGCCCACTTTACGCGTGGCGAGGGTATCTGGTGGGGCGATAATGAGTGCTATTTCACCTGCACCGACGGCGGTCCCGAACGGCTTGGCCAGATCTGGCGCTATCAACCCAGCCCGGCCGAAGGCCAGCCGGGCGAAACCGCACAGGCCGGGCGTCTGCAACTCTTTTTCGAGAGCCATGACGAAGCCGTGATGGAGCGATGCGACAATCTGTGTGTCGCGCCCTGGGGTGATCTGATTGTGGTCGAAGATGGACCTGAGGATCAGTACATCCGCGGCGTGACGCCTGATGGCGAGGTGTATACCATCGGCCGCAACGCGGCCTCAGGGCCGGAAGGTCAAAAAAGCGAGATTTGCGGTCCATGTTTCAGTCCCGACGGTTCGACCCTGTTTTTCAACGTTCAGCGCCATCCCGGCCGGACATTCGCCGTCCGTGGGCCCTGGCCCGCACGGTCGCTCTAGGCGCCTCCCTGCTGGCGCTGGCCGCTTGCGGACCGGCGACGGACGAGGTCGTGGAAGAGACCGGACTGGCCGAGACCGGTGGTCCGGTGGAACTGCTGGTGACCGCTGCGTTCACGGCCGTGGAAGGCGGCGGCGGAGCGGTCGGCTTTCTGCCCGATCCGCAATCACCCTCGCTGGGCCTGATCCTGTCCGCGCCGCGTGTCGGCGGGCTCGACCTTTACGACCTGGACGGTATCCTGAAGACCCGCCATGCCGGTGAACGCCTGACCGGCCTCGCCACGGCACCCGATTTCGAATTGCGCGGCGAAGCGCTGCCGCTGATCTTCGGCGCCGCGGCCGACAGCCAGGCCGTGCGCGGTTTCGCCGTGGTCCGCGACGGCGCCCAGGTGCTCGACCTGCCGCTCGGTGCCATCGAGCCGCTCGACGGAGTCTCCGGCCTGTGCCTGATGCGCGAAGGCGCGGGTTTTGTTGAACTTGTGGTGCTCAATACCGGGGCCCATGCCGAAATCTGGCGCGTCCGCGATGCCGGCGAAGATCAGCTCAGCGTCGAACGAATCCGGGACTTCCCGCTTCCCGACCCGGCCCGGCATTGCGCCACTTTCGACGGCGACATCTATACCGCCAGTCCTGCCGGCGGTCTCGCCCGTCTGTCGGGTGACGGCACCCTGCTCGCCGAGACACCCTACCCGGCCGCCAGCCTGACCGTCGGCGAATTCAATGGCACCCGCCTGGTCCTGGCCACAAACGGCAATGGCGAAACGGTCGAGACCTTTGACGCCGCCACGCTGGACGCGGGCATCTCGATCGACATTGTCGACGGGCTGTCCACGCAAGGCGTGCAGGTGCCCGGCGCCCTCGCTGTGACCTCAGCCGATTACGGCTACACGGCTTACGCCAACGGTCTGCTGGCGGTTTATGATACCGGAGCCGGTCGGTTGAAGGTCGTCTCCCGCGATGCCCTCACCCGCGCCGTGGTCTCGGCCGACTAGCGAGCGCACATCCCCCTTCCTGACATCAAGGTGAGCCGCGCAAGCGGCTCATTTTGCATGGGCGGGACCTGGTGAGGCAATTCGGTCGACCAAGGGCCGCGCCTTCAGGGATTGCACCGCCTCGACGGACTTGGCGGCCAGATCAACGCCCAACTCGTCAAACAGCGCGTCCATGGCGTCGCGAATTTTTTCGAGCATCACCATCATCAGACCATACTGGTCGCGGCCAAGGGCGGTGAATTCCAGCACCTTGCGACGGCTGTCGGTTGAGTGCGGCCGTTTCGAAACGAGACCGAGCTTGATGAGGAGCGCCACGCGTTGCGTCGCCACCTGGTGCGGTTGATCCAGCGATGTGGCGATGTCGGCGGCTGTCACGTCCGGCACCTCACCGATCATCAACACGGTCGAAATGGCACGCGGCGGAATGACAATCCCGGCCGACGACAACAACACCTCTCCCTGATCGGCAATGGTTTCGACCAGCCGCAGCAGCTTGTTCGACACGAAAGCCCGGCTCAGCGGGTGGGTATCCATGATGTTGCTGTCGCGCATGCCTTGCCTTTTATACAATCAATTGTACAATTAAGTGTGTAAACTACACTCGATGGTCCAACCCGTAAAGGAAAGCCACACATCATGACCGCCGCGCAGACCGACAAACGCACAACGATCATCACCCTGCTGACCTTCCTCGGCATTCTGACGGTCGCGAGCGCCCTGGCCCACTACGCCATTGTCGCCCTGGTGCCGACCTCGCTTTATGTCGGCACGCTGATGACGATGCCGACCCTGGCAGCCTTCCTGACCCTCAAACTCCGCGGCCGCAAGATTTCAGACCTGCCCTGGCGATGGGGTAGCCATGGCGCCAATTGGGCCGGCTATCTCATTCCGGTTCTCTATGTCTCGATTGCCTACGCACTTATCTGGCTGACCGGGCTGGGCGGTTTCGGCAATCCGGAAACACTCAACGATTGGAGCCAGGCACTCGGCCTGCCGGACGCGCCCGCCTTCGCAGTGATCGCGCTGATGGGCTTGTTGATGGCGGTTGTGCAATTCGCGAAATCCCTGGGCACGATTGCCGGCGAGGAAATTGGCTGGCGCGGCTTCTTTGTGTGGGAGTTGCGCAAGCTCTTCTCATTCAATGCCACATGCCTGATCAGCGGCAGCATCTGGGCCGTCTGGCACTACCCGGTCATCATCGCCTATGGCGGCGGGAACACCCTGTTTCAGCTGGCGTGCTTCACCGTGATGATCATCGCGATGAGCGTCATCATGACCTATTACACCTTCAAGAGCCGCTCGCTCTGGCCCGCCATCATGTTTCACGGCGCCCACAATATCTACATCCAGAAAATCTTCACGCCCTTGACGGTGGATAGGGCCTCAACCGCCATGTGGACGGATGAGTACGGGCTCATGATCCCGATCATTGTGAGCCTGATCGCGGTCATTTACTGGCAACGGGCCCGCAAGGCCGGTCTCTAGGTCAGACAGCTGATTTATACCGCTCGTCGCGCCGTCCAGGCCGCGGCGACCATCGCAATGAAAAGCAGGATCGCACCGGCCTGATGGGCCAGGGATAGCGAGAGCGGGACCACCGCCAGGAGTGCGGCAATGCCAAGCGCTATCTGGCCGATCACCAGGGCCGGCAGGATCACCATGAAGGGTTTCAGCGAGACCCGCGGCTCACGCCAGATCAGCCAAGCGTAGGCGAAAACACCGAGTGCAACGAGATAGCCGGTCCAGCGGTGATGCATCTGAACGGCGGCGTGGCTCTCGAAAATTGCCGGGAAGAAACTCATTCCGCCGAGATAACCCTCGGGAATGAGATCACCATTCATCAGCGGCCAGGTATTGTAGATGCGTCCGGCATCAAGACCGGCCACGAATGCGCCGAGGATGATCTGCGCGAAGACAAGGCCCAAAAGTCCGGCCGTTACCCCGGCCAGGCGTCCGCGCCGCAAGGGCGGCGGCCCGTAGCGGGCTTCCAGCGAGAACCAGATCGACAGGCCCAGGATCACGAAGGCCATGCCCAGATGGGTGGCCAGGCGGTATTGGCTGACATCAAGCCGGTCCGACAGACCGCTTGCCACCATCCACCAGCCAATGGCGCCTTGCGCGCCGCCGAGCAGCAACAATCCGAAAAGGCGCGGCTTGAGCCGGGCGCTGATTTGGCCGCGCAGCCAGAAGAAGACGAAGGGCGCGAAATAAACCAGCCCGATCAGACGGCCCAGCTGGCGATGGCCCCACTCCCACCAGAAAATGAATTCGAACTCCTCCAACGTCATCGCCGAATTCTGGACCTGGAATTCCGTGGTCTGCTGGTAGAGCGAAAACTCGCGCTGCCAGTCCGCGTGCGACAATGGCGGTATGGCCCCGGAGATCGGCTTCCATTCGGTGATCGACAGGCCGCTATCGGTCAGCCGGGTCGTGCCGCCAATGATGATCATGACGCAGACCAGGGCGGCGACGACGAGAAGCCAGAGCGAGACGGCGCGACTTGTGGTGCTGGAATGATAGGTCATGCGAACTCCCGGAACGGCTAGGTAGCCCATTCACACATCCGTGCAAGGCTTGCGCTTCACCCCTACGCCGCGACATGCTGATATTGCACTCGCAGGGCTGGACCGGACGCGCCATCATGTCGCAACCGGGCCGTGACTTGGGGGGAGAAGGCGTGAGCAAATCCAATGAGACAGTAATCATCCTCGGCGCGGGCCAGGCCGGAGGCCAATGCGCGGCGTCCCTGCGACGGGGTGGATTTGAGGGCCGCATCATCCTGGCCGGCGAGGAACCCCATCCGCCCTACCAGCGTCCGCCCCTGTCCAAGGCCTATCTGTCCGGCGAGATCGACGAGAGTCGTTTGTGGCTGCAGCCGCCGGAAACCTGGGCCAAACAGGATGTCGAACTGAAACTGGGACGCCGGGCCAAGCGGATCGATGCCGACCGCAAGCGGGTCATCTTCGCGGACGGGCGCGAAACCGCCTACTCCCATCTCGTTATCGCCACCGGATCCCGTGTCCGCCCCCTGCCGGTGCCGGGGGCCGATCTTGAGGGTGTACGCTATCTGCGCTCCATCGCCGATGTCGACGCGCTGAAGGCGGATTTCCAACCGGGCAAACGCATCGCCATCATCGGTGGCGGCTATATCGGCCTGGAAGTGGCCTCGGTTGCCCTGAAGCTTGGCGCCATTCCAACCGTGATCGAGGCGATGGACCGGCTGTTGGCACGCGTCGCCGTACCGGACGTCTCCGAATTCTACCGCCAGGCCCATGAGGCGCGCGGCGTCGCGGTCCGCCTCGACAGTCAGGTCGCGGCCCTGAAACCCAAATCCGGCCTGTTCTCGCGTGGCACGACCGTTCGCTCGATCGAACTGACCAATGGCGAGACCCTTGCCTGCGACAGCGTGCTGGTCGGTATCGGTGTGCTGCCCAACCAGGAGCTCGCCACCGCCTGTGGACTGGAAACCGGCAATGGCATCACCGTCGACGAGACCGGCCGCACCTCCGACCCCGCCATCTTCGCCATCGGCGATTGCGCCGAACAGCTCAACTGGCTGACCGGCAAACGCCTGCGCCTGGAAAGCGTGCCCAACGCGCTCGACCAGGCCAAACACGCCGCCGCTGCGATCTGCGGCACACCGCCCCCCAAGCCGGACGTGCCGTGGTTCTGGTCCGACCAGTATGATCTCAAACTCCAGACCGCCGGCCTGATCGGCGATCACGACACCACGATCACCCGCGCCGGCGACGATGAAACCCCGCGCAGTTTCTTCCACCTCGCCGACGGCGTCCTCATCGCCGCCGACTGCATCAACGACCCGCAAAGCTTCATGGCCGCCAAGATGATGATCGCCAAGCGCGCCAAGCCGGATCCGGCCGCGCTGGCAGACCCGGACGTGGCGATGAAGGATGTGATGAAAGCGGCGTTGGCGGGGGGATAGACGCAGTGAAACAGGCGTCAGCGCGGCACTGCCCGACGACACCATCAGGCATCAGTGCCTCACAATGCGCGTGCGGCGCACACTTCGCCATAAACCGCTTGCCGAGAGAAAGCCGTATCCGGTTCTTCAGCTCAAGGGTTTCAACCGCGAAGCAGCACTTGCAAGCAAATGGTCGGAGCGGCGAGATTCGAACTCGCGACCCCCGGTCCCCCAGACCGGTGCGCTAACCGGGCTGCGCCACGCTCCGACACTCACTTGCTGGACAGGCAGGCCCGTCCGTTGGGGAAGTCGCTTATAGGGGGAGGTTTGCCGCTGGGCAACAGGGCTGTCAGCGTGTCCTGCGGTCAATGCAGACCGGGGCCGGAAATCAGGGTTCCAGGGCGGCTTTCAGCTTGGCCTGGGCGTTTTCCAGATCAGCCAGGATGTCGTCGATCTGCCGTTGCGGACCATCAGCCGGTCGCGGCCGCGACGGCTTTGCCACCGTCGGATGTTCCTGGTCAGCGGCATCCACCGCCAGCGCGTCGCGCGGCGAGGCGGAATTCGCCTGAGCCCCGGACTGATCAGCCAACGCCATGACGGCGGCGACACCATTGTCCTTGATGTATTTGCGGGCGCCCTTGATCGTGTAGCCGTCCTCATAGAGGAGCCGCTTCACGCCGCGCAGCAATTGCAGGTCCTGCGGCCGGTAGAAACGGCGACCGCCGGCCCGCTTCAAGGGGCTGATCTGGGGGAATTTGCTTTCCCAGAAGCGCAGGACATGCGCCTGGATATCGAGTTCTTCGGCCGCTTCGCTGATCGTCCGAAACGCGTCTGCAGACTTGGTTGTGACCGACATGCGCTGTTCGCGTCAGTCTGCGGGTCCGCCCTAATCCTTGGACAGAGCCGAGTCGACGCGCTCCTTGAGAACTTGAGACGGTTTGAAGACCAGAACCCGGCGGGCATCAATGGGCACTTCCACCCCGGTCTTCGGATTGCGACCGACCCGCCCGCGCTTGTCGCGCAACAGGAAGGACCCGAATGATGACAGTTTCACCGATTGGCCGGCAGCCAGATTGTCCGACACCATGGCCAGGACCGACTGGACCAGATCCGCTGATTCCTGGCGTGACAGGCCGACCTCTCGGTAGACCGATTCAGCCAGATCTGCTCGCGTCAAGGTTTTATCCGACATAGGCATCCCCACAAAGACGAGCCAAGGCTACGCCTCGAAGCCCGGTCAGGTCAACGCCAAGGTCTTGGTTAAGTGCGTGAAACTGGTGAAATAAGATATCAATAACGCGCGAGCGCCGCGCCCCAGGTGAATCCACCGCCCAGCGCTTCCATCAAAACCAGGTCGCCCCGCTTGATGCGGCCGTCCTGCACAGCCCGGTCAAAAGCCAGCGGGACCGAGGCTGCCGAGGTGTTGCCATGGTCTGCAACCGTGGAGATCACTTTTTCCGTCGGGATCGACAAACGGCGGGCCACGCCCTCCAGGATACGCTGATTGGCCTGGTGCGGCACGAACCAGTCGACCTCCTCGATCGTCACGCCGGAGCGTGAGGCGATCGTGGTCATCGACTCGGCGATATTGGTGATGGCGTGCCGGAAGACCTGGTTGCCGACCATGCGCAGATGCCCGACCGTTCCCGTCGAGGATGGTCCGCCGTCGACATGGAGCAGGTCCTTGAACCGTCCATCGGAGCGCAGATACGTGCCCAGGATGCCGGACCGGTCGGTGCCCTCACCCGTCGGCTCGGCGGCCTGCAGGACCATGGCCCCGGCTCCGTCGCCGAACAGCACACAGGTCGACCGGTCCGTCCAGTCGAGGATGCGCGACATGGTCTCGGCGCCGACGACGAGCGCCGTTTTGGCCTGGCCGCGGGCGATCATGTTGTCGGCCATGGACAGGGCATAGACAAAGCCGGTGCAGACGGCCTGGACGTCAAAGGCAGCGCCTTGCGTCGCACCCAGCCGCGCCTGCAGCATGGTGCCAACCGACGGGAAGGTGAAATCGGGTGTCGTGGTTGCAACCACGATCAGATCCAGCTCTTCGGCGGCAATGCCGGCATCCTCGAGCGCGCGCCGGGCGGCGCGTTCAGCCAGATCGCAAGTCGTGACACCCTCACCGGCAATGTGGCGCTGGCGAATGCCAGTGCGTTCGCGGATCCAGCTGTCACTGGTGTCGACCATGGCGGAGATTTCGTCATTGGTCAGAATTCGTTCGGGCAAATGCGACCCGATACCGGCGATACGCGCACTCAGTTCAGTCATGACGCTGCTGCGACTTCCTGTTCTTCGAAACTGGCAAACTTGTCGAGATTGGCCCGGATCTGGGCCATGAAATCACTCTTCGCCATCACATAGGCGAGGCCCAGGGCGGAGGCGAAACCTTCACCGTCAGCGCCGCCATGTGACTTCACCACAATGCCCTTGAGGCCCAGCAAGACACCGCCATTGATATAGCGCGGGTCCATGCGCTGGCGCAGACGCTCCAGGGCGCCCAGCGACAGAAGGCCGGCAGCCAGCTTGGCCAACAGCGAACTGGTCAGCGCATCGCGCACCCAGCCGGCCACGAGGCGGGCTGTGCCTTCGGCCGTTTTCAGGGCGATATTGCCGGTGAAGCCGTCGGTGACCACAACGTCGATGCCGCCGGCGGAGATGTCATTGCCCTCGATGAAACCCTGATAGGCAATATCCAGATTGGCCTTGCGGATCAGCTGGTCGGCCTCGCGCACGGTATCATTGCCCTTGAGTTCTTCCTGGCCGACATTCAGCAGGCCGACACTGGGTGCTTCGCCGCCGAACACGGCCCGATGATAGGCCTCCCCCATGATCGCAAATTCAACCAGCTGGGTCGCATTGCACTGGACATTGGCGCCCACGTCGAGAACCACCGTATGCCCTTTCGGAGTCGGCCAGTTGGCCGAGATCGCCGGACGATGAACGCCCTTCTTCATGCGCAGGATGACCTTGCCGATCGCCATCAGCGCGCCGGTATTGCCGGACGACACGATGGCACCGGCCTCGCCGGTCTTCACACTCTGGATCGCGTTCCACATCGACGACCCCCGCGCGCGGCGAACCGCCTCGCTGGGCTTGTCGGTCATCTGGACCAGCGTTTCGGTGTGCCGCAGCTCGCAAACCGCGGCGACCTTTGGGTGTTTGGCCAGAAGCGGCGCAAGCTGGGCTTCGTCGCCATGCAGAAGATAGGTCGCCTGCCGGTCCGGCCAGCGCTTGAGCGCGTGGCCGATACCCTCAACGACCGCTTCCGGTCCGAGATCGCCGCCCATGGCGTCGACCGAGATCGTGGGAATAGCTGTCATGGGTTGCGGTGCTGTGTCCCTCGCAAAGGCGCCGAAGCGCCAAAAAAGCCCGCGGAACTTAGACCATGAACCAAGCAATGCAAGGCAGCAAGACGGCGATCAGCGCGTCACGAAATCCGGTTGACCACCGTCCAGCAGTGCCGCCCCGCCCTGCGCATCCAGCCGGTCGATGGCCGAGTTGACGTATAGGGCAAGGGCTGGCGCCCGGGCATCATCCGGATCGGCAGCAAAGACATTGCGGGCCAGAACGGTCTGCAATCCGGCCGGATCATCCTCATTCGCGGCCTGCCTCAGGGCCTCGGCGCGACCATAAAAGCCCTCCGCCATGAAACGGATCTTCTTGCCGACCCCCGAATCCCCGACCCCCATTTCGCGCATGCCGGCGTCGAAATCATCAAACATGGTGTCAAACAGGGCCTGGGACAGCTTGCGCGCCTCGTCTTTGTCGAGCGCCTGCAATTGCAAAACCACCAGGGCGCAGTGCAGGACGATCATCTCGAACCGGCCCTCGACCGTATCAGGCACACCCAGACCGGCATATAAATCCGGTTCCCGCGCCACCGTGACAATATGCCGGTAGAGCGCTTCAGCGCGCGTTTTTTCGGGCTTCTTGCCGAACAGACGGTCCAACATGCGATCCGCACTCCCAAGAATTCGCGCTTGAAGCTAAGCTCGCCCCCGGTTAGGTCAAGACAGGGCCGCACGCGACACCCCGTCGCGCGGGGTCTGGCCATCTTGCTGGAGTTCCTGATGAAGCGTCGCGTTAGCCTTACAATCCTGATCGCCGCCTGCGCGATCGGCGCCTCGGCCTGCAACCCGGTCCTGCGCTCGCACGGCTATCGCTACACCACCCAGGACGTCCCCGAGATCGTCGTCGCCGAAGACACCGAGAGCTCGGTACTGTCCCGTCTGGGCAATCCGTCCACCCGCGGCACGTTCGAAGAGAACACCTGGTACTACATCTCGGCGACACGCGAGAGTCTCGCCTATCTGCGTCCGGCAACCCGCGACCGCCGCATCATTGCGGTGACCTTTGACGAGAACGGTCTGGTCAGTGACGTGTCGGAGTACGGCCTTGAAGACGGACGCGTGGTGGCCTTCGCCGACCGCGAAACCCCGACCCGCGGCCGCGAACTGACCCTGCTCGAGCAATTGCTCGGCAATGTCGGGCGCCTGCCCACCGAGCAGTTCGGCGGCGAACAGAACCTGCCCGGCGGCGCCGGCGGTCCGCGTCGCGACCAGTAGTCGGTCGACACCACAGCGCACATCCCAAAAACCCCGATCGATTGACCGGGGTTTTTTGTGTGTGCCTGTACCGGCTCCTGCACCTCACGAAGCAGCCGCCCGGGTGACTGGGCGCTATGCATTTCATCCGGCCCGGCCGTTCCAAACGGCAATCTCCATCCTAACCCCGTCATCCCCCGCTGACGACGCCGATACGCCCTTTTCATCCCGGGTGGAGCCCAGACTTGATCAGGGCGAAGACCCGGGACCCATCAGCCCGGTGCTGCCAGCTTTCGTGATAATCGGTCCCGGATCTCCGCCCGGCTCGAAGCCGGGCATCCGTCCGGGATGACAAAATTTTGTGCCTTTATCCCCGCTCTGCACCACTTTCCTTCTCCCATGGGAGAAGGTGGCCGCGGGCCGGATGAGGGGGATTCGTTCTGCTTTCACCGGGATTTACCCCTCACCCTGACCCTCTCCCGGGGGAGAGGGAAAGCGCGCCACATCAAAAAATCGACAAAACTTATCCGCCCCCCTTTTCGCCCATCGCATAATCCTTCCCGTTCCCAGGCCATCTTGAGGCCCGGACCGGTTATCCGGGGGTTTGGGAGTAGCGGAGCGCATCCGGTTTGGTGGGGTTGACCACCACCCGACCCGGTGCGGCCGCCGATGGGACTCGCGGCACAACGATTGACCGCCCTGATCCCGTCGGCTTCGATTCGGGGGCTGGAAGGCAACCCGGGAAAACTCCGCGTGCGGGATGCTTGTCGTGGCTACCGTTATTAAATCAGCGCTTTATCGGCTCCGGCCGGTATCCCGCACACCCTCTTTGCCCAAAACGCCAGGCGAGCTCGCCGTGGCGACCGTCAACGCGTGTTCAATTTGAAACTGAAGGACACATCATGCGCAAACGCCGACATGTCCGCCGTCGCAAGGCGCTCGATCAACGGCAAGCCCGGCTTTCAGATGGGCCCACCTCCTCCGCCCCAGATGATGACGACGATCTTGACGTCATCCCGCCGTGGGAGCGCGACAGCATAATGGAGGATTTCCGGGCGATAACCGTGGCCCGCGAGACAGGGCAACCATTGCCGGAGCCTCGCGATACACTCTCATGGATTTTTGCAGAGCCTGTCGCCGACCATGAGACCGTTATCCCGCACCAGGAAAGCCTGATCTGGCGCGCCTGTCAGGCCGCCTATGCCGACGCCGAGGACAGATGGAAATCGCGCTGCGAGACCCTGGCAAAAAGAAAGAGCTCCGGCCGCTGGCCGGAGCTCTCAGACAGGTTCGATGATGCTGACTAGTGGGCCAGGAAGGCCAGCAGCAGCAAGGCCACGATATTGGTGATCTTGATCATCGGGTTCACAGCCGGGCCGGCGGTGTCCTTGTAGGGATCACCAACAGTGTCACCGGTCACGGAGGCCTTGTGGGCTTCCGAGCCCTTGCCGCCATGATGGCCGTCTTCGATATACTTCTTGGCATTGTCCCAGGCACCGCCGCCGACGGTCATGGAGACCGCGACGAAGAGACCGTTGACGATGACGCCCAGAAGCATCGCGCCGACAGCCGCCAGCGCCTGCGCCTGACCGGCGATGGCGTTGATGGCGAAGTAGAGCACGATCGGCGACAGCACGGGCAGAAGCGACGGCACGATCATCTCGCGGATCGCCGCCTTGGTCAGGATGTCCACGGCGCGGCCATAATCCGGCTTTGCCTTGTACTCCATGATGCCCGGAATCTCCTTGAACTGGCGACGCACTTCGGCAACGACCGCAGTGGCCGCACGGCCCACCGCCATCATCGACATGCCGCCGAACAGGTAAGGCAGGAGACCACCAAACAGGAGGCCGACGATCACGTAGGGATTTTCCAGCGAGAAGTCAGGCTGGATGCCCAACAGGTGCTCGACATCCGTGGTGTAAGCCGCAAACAGGACCAGGGCACCCAGACCGGCAGACCCGATGGCATAGCCCTTGGTGACAGCCTTGGTGGTATTGCCCACCGCGTCCAGCGTGTCTGTCGTGTTGCGGACGCTTTCGTCCAGACCGGCCATTTCCGCAATGCCACCGGCATTGTCGGTGACCGGACCAAAAGCATCGAGCGCCACGATCAGACCGGCCAGGGCCAGCATGGTCGTCACCGAGATGGCAATGCCGAACAGGCCGGCGAGCATGTAGGTGCCGAGAATGCCGCCGATGATGATCAGGGCCGGCAACGCCGTCGATTCCAGCGAGACCGCGAGGCCCTGGATCACATTGGTGCCATGTCCCGACTCGGACGCCTTGGCGACCGACTTCACCGGACGGTATTCGGTCCCGGTATAGTATTCCGTGACCCAGATAATCGCCGCGGTGACGATGAGGCCGATGATGCCGGAGTAGAACAGGTTCATTCCGGTGATCATCTTGCCGTTGACCTCGGCGATGTCACCCATGCCGATGGTGTAGTTGGTAACCGCCCACAGGGCACCGATCGACAACACACCGGCAACGATAAGGCCCTTGTACAGCGCCCCCATCACATTGGTGCCCTTGCCCAGGCTGACAAAGAAGGTGCCGATGATCGAGGTCACGATACAGGCCGCTGCAATCATCAGCGGGTAAAGCACCATGTCGGTCGCCAGACCGCCAGTGAAGAAGATCGCCGCGAGCACCATGGTGGCGACCACGGTCACCGCATAGGTCTCGAACAGGTCAGCGGCCATGCCGGCGCAATCACCGACATTGTCTCCGACATTGTCGGCGATCGTGGCGGCATTGCGCGGATCATCTTCCGGGATGCCGGCTTCGATCTTGCCGACCATGTCACCGCCGACATCCGCACCCTTGGTGAAGATACCGCCGCCGAGACGGGCGAAGATCGAGATCAACGAAGCACCGAAACCGAGCGCAACCAGGGAATCAATGATGATCCGGCCGGTGTCCTCGCTTCCGAGCACGAGGCCCATCGGGCCTGTCAGGACCCAGTAGTAGCCAGCCACGCCCAGCAGGGCCAGGCCAGCGACGAGCATGCCGGTCACCGCGCCGGAGCGGAACGCCACGGCAAGACCGGCAGCGAGGCTGGTGCTGGCGGCCTGGGTCGTGCGCACATTGGCGCGAACCGAGACCAGCATGCCGATAAAGCCCGCGGCTCCCGACAGCACGGCGCCGATGGCAAAGCCCAGTGCAACCTGCCAGCCAAGGAAGACGGCGAGCAGGACACAGACGGCAACGCCGACGATCCCGATGGTGGTGTATTGACGTTTGAGGTAGGCGTTCGCGCCTTCCTGAATGGCCGATGCGATTTCCTGCATCTTCTCGGTGCCCGCGCTCGCCGACATCAGACGCTGGGTCTGAACGACCCCGTAGATGATGGCGAGAACAGCGGCCGCAATGGCCAATAATAGCATGTTCATGGATTCCAGCCCCGTTTGTTCACAACGTTATGGTCTCGGAAGGAAAACGGGAAAGCATGCGCGTGTGACCACGCCGACCTTAGACACCTCCCCCGTCATTCTTTTTATTGTTGGGGGGACTATGCCCAATGGATCAGGGCGGTGCAATACGCGCGTCTTATCCAATCAGGGCTTTGACTTGCTGCGGTGCAATATAGTGCTAGCGGCGGAAAATCCGGGTGTCGGCCTGGCGAATCTCCACATGGTCAATCGCCCGCTGGCCATAATGCTCGCGCAGGGCGGCCTCCCAGACCCGAACAGCGCGCTCGGGGTCGAGGTCGGTGCCCTCGTCATTGGACACCGAATTGCGGTAACAGGCCCGTACGGCGGCATCCAGCGCATAGTGGGCCGCCTCGCGCACATCCCAGATGTTCTGGCCATCCGCCACGCGGACCCGCAGCTGGACATAGGCATAGCCGGTCAGCCGCCCGTCGCGGGACAGCGGCGCGACAACGGTCGGCATGGTGAAGGCACGCGGATCATCGCTGTCATCTTCCTCGGCCTCGTCCTCATCCTCGGATCCGGCCAGGTTGAACAGCGTCAGGATCCGATTCGACCGCCCGCCCTCGCCCGATCCACCTTCCGATTCGGCCGGCGGCGACGCAGCGGCAAGCACCGGCGCCGACAGCACCGGAGACAGCAAAAGGGACAACAGAAGGGCGAAAAGAATGCGCATGACAGCCTCTCAATCACGGCGAGACTGACAGCTTTGCCTCAAAAATGCGTAAATCCCGCTTTGCCGGGCTGCATCAGGCGGCCATCGCGATGACGCAGCACAGCGCCCTCACCCGTCTGCACCACGCCGATGCGTGTCAGCGCAACGTCGCCGTGCCGAGCCAGCGCCTCGACCCGGTCGCGGCAAGCGGCCGGTACCGTGAACAGGAGTTCGTAATCATCCCCGCCGGTGAGCAGGGTCGCAAGCTCGCCGCCGGACCCAAGCCAGGCTGTCGCGGTGGCCGAAACCGGCACCGCCTCGGGATCAATCACGAGACCGCAACCGCTCGCGGTTGCAATATGCCCGGCATCGGCCAGCAATCCGTCCGACACATCGATGGCGGCACTGGCCAGGCCGCGCAATGCCTGCCCCAATCCCAGTCTCGGCTCGGGCGCCTGGTAGCGCGCCAGCGAGCCTGGCAGGGCTCCAGGCAGGTCAGGGCGGTCCCCGCGGGCCGCCTGCAGCCCGAGATACCCGTCACCGATCACGCCGGACACCCAGACCTCATCCCCCTGAACCGCTCCCGACCGCTGGATGGCGGTACCGGTCTGCACTTCTCCGACAAGGGTCATGGACAGGGTCAGCGGCCCCGGGGTGGAGGTCGTGTCACCTCCGATCAGGGCCAATCCGAACGCACGCTGCTCGACGTGCAGGGCGTCCACAAACGCGGTACGCCAGGGCGCATCCAGCGCTTCCGGCCAGGCGATCGCGGACAGGTAGGCGCGTGGCCGCGCCCCCATGGCGGCGAGATCGGACAGATTGGTGCGCAAGGCCCGCGCCGCGACCACCGCCGGCGCATCCCCGTCGAGAAAATGCACGCCGGCAACCAAGCTGTCACACGCGAGGACGATTTCGTGTCCGGGCTCGGGGCGCAGCAGGGCCGCATCATCACGCAGGCCGAGCGCAGCAGGGTCGCCTTCCGTCAACGGCAGAAGCCGCGTGCGGATGAAGTCGAACTCGCCGTCGCCGGCCATGGCTCAGAATTCGTCCGGACGGGCGCCACGTGCGCAGCGATCAAAGGCCGCATTGATGAATTTCGGCTCGGCGCCTTCGAAAAAGGCGTTGGCGACCTCGATATACTCGTCAATCACCACGCGCGCCGGCACATCCTTGCGGTAAAGCAGCTCAAAACCACCGACCCGAAGGATCGCCCGCACTGTCGCATCGAGGCGCTCGAGCCGCCATTTGTCGGCCAGCAACGCATCCATGGCCGGATCGACATCGGCTTGACGTTCGACCACACCGGCAACGAGGCTCTCAAAGAAATCCTCGTCGGCCTCGACAAACTCCGGCGCCTCGTCGCTGACCCCGAAACGGTGCTCGCGGAACTCGCGGATGACCGCGCTGGCACCCAGACCGCCGATCTCCATCTGGTAGAGGGCTTGTACGGCCGACAGGCGCGCTGCGCGGCGCAGGCGGGCACGGTTTTCAGATGGTGATTCCTTGCTGGCAGTGGCCATGTTCATGCGCTCCTGAACCGGTTGCGCAGCTCGATCAGCATCATCGCCGCATTCGCTGCATCCGCGCCCTTATTCTTGTCGACCGCCCGCTTCAAGGCCTGAGCGCGGTTCTCGACGGTCAGGACACCATTGCCGACGGGAATCGCCTGCAGGTTCAAGTCCATGATTCCACGCGCCGATTCACCACAAACATAGTCGTAATGGGAGGTCTCTCCACGAATCACACAGCCCAGGGCCACATAACCATCATAGCCCGCACCAGCCTTCTCGGCCTGGGCGATCGTACCCGGGATTTCGAGCGCCCCAGGCACTTCGACAATATCGAAGACGAAGCCCTTGGCCTCGATGGCCTCGCAGGCGCCCTTGATCAGGGCATCGGCGATGTCGCGATAGAAGGTCCCAGCAATGATGAGATATTTCGGCGCGCTCATGCGTCACCCTCCGGAAAATGCCGCTCTTCGCGGATGGACAGACCATACCCCTCAAGCCCGACGATCGTCTGCGGCTTTGTTGACAGGAGCACCATGTCGCGCACACCCAGATCCAGCAGGATTTGCGCGCCGACACCATATTCCCGCAAACGCCGGGCTTCGCGTTCATCCTGGGCCAACACGGGATGAGCGCCGAGACGCTCCATGATAGCGGTGTGGGAGGTCTCACGGATGAAGACCATCACCGCCGGCCCGTCAGCGTCGGAGATCGCGCGGATACCGGCTTCGACCAGGGCGCCGCGCGGACCGCTTTCGTGCAGGACATCATCGACGAAACTGACCTTGTGCATGCGTACCGTGGTCGGCTCATCGGAGTTCGGTGTGCCCTTGACCAGCGCAACATGCTCGGACCCGTCCAGGGTGTTGCGGAAGACGACCAGCTTGAACGGACCCCCGAACTGCGAGGAAAACTCGCTTTCGATCCGCCGCTCGATGAAGCGGTCATTCTTGCGGCGATAAGCGATCAGGTCGGCAATCGTACCAATCTTGAGGCCGTGCAGCTGGGCGAAGGCGACCAGGTCCGGCAGGCGCGCCATCGAGCCGTCTTCATTCATGATCTCGCAGATCACCCCGGCCGATCCGGCTCCGGCCAGCCGCGCGACATCAACCGAGGCCTCGGTGTGGCCGGCGCGGACCAGCACGCCGCCATCGCGGGCGACCAGCGGGAAGACATGACCGGGCGTCGCGATATCGTCGGCGCCCTTGGACGGGTCGGTCGCGACCTCGATGGTGCGGGCGCGATCATGGGCGGAAATCCCGGTCGTCACCCCTTCGCGCGCCTCGATCGAGGTGGTGAAAGCGGTCTGGTGTCGCGAGCGGTTGTCGCTGGACATCAGCTTGAGATCGAGCTGCTCGACCCGCTCCTGGCTCATCGCCAGACAGATCAGGCCGCGGCCATGCTTGGCCATGAAATTGACGGCGTCGGGTGTGGCGAACTTGGCGGGGATGACCAGATCGCCTTCATTCTCGCGGTCCTCGGCATCGACCAGAATGAACATGCGCCCGTTGCGCGCATCCTCGATGACGTCCTCGATAGGGGAAAGTGGGATGTCGCTCACGCGCGTCTCCAGAAATCAGGTCGGCGAGAATTCGCTCAGACGGGCGGCGTAGCGCGCCATGAGGTCAACCTCAAGATTGACGTGTGCGCCAATTTGCAGCGCGCCCAGCGTCGTCACGTCGGCTGTATGGGGAATGATCATCAGATCAAAGCTCTCGCGCGTCACCCCATTGACGGTCAGCGATACGCCATCGACGGTGATCGAGCCCTTTTTGGCAATGAATTTGTTGAGCTCTGCCGGCGGTTTCACTGTCAGCACGATCCATTCATTCTCGTCACGCCTCGAGACAAGTTCGCCCACCCCGTCAACATGCCCGGTGACCAGATGCCCGCCCAGCTCTTCGCCGATCGCCAGGGCGCGCTCGAGATTGACCGCGTCACCCTCGCGCCAGCGGCCCAGCGTGGTGAGTGCCAGCGTTTCGGGCGAGACATCGACGGCGTACCAGCAGCCGTCCGAGGTCCGACCTTTTTCGACCACGGTCAGGCAGGCTCCGGCGTGCGCAATGGAAGCGCCTAGGGCGATTCCGTCCGGGTCGTAGGGCGCTTCGATTTCGATGCGGCGGACGCTGTCGCCGCTGATCGAACGGATCCGGCCCCTGGCTGTCACTATTCCGGTAAACATCAGCAAATCCGTTCGTATGTTTCCTGCAGGTCGGCGCCGCGCTCAACCACGCCCGCCCGCCTGAAGATGGGCGCCCTGTCCAGGGTCTCAAGTCCCAGCGCTGAAAGAGCCGACAATCCGTCGCCTCCCAGAACCATCGGAGCCCGGAACCATTCGATGCGGTCGACCAGACCGGCTCCGATCGCCGCGGCGGCGATCCGGGCGCCAGCCTCGATCATCACGCGCCCATACCCATCCATCGCCCGCGCCAGATCGCGGTGCGGTATCAGGGTGACCGACCGGTCACCGCCCTTGAAGACCCGTGCCGAGGCGGGCGTGCGCCCCTGGCTGTCCATGATGATCACATCGGGTTGCCGTTCACAGCCACCCTCTGGCCGCGCCGTCATCCGGGGGTCGTCTGCCAGGATGGTCCCGATCCCCGTCAACACCGCGTCATGGGCCGCACGCATCCTGTGGACGACCACCCGGCTCTCCGGTCCTGTGATCCACTGGGATACGCCATTGGCCAAGGCGATCTTCCCGTCGAGCGACGTGGCCAGCTTCAAGGTGACATGCGGACGCGCCGCGCCACTCATCCGTCGTCGTCTTCGCGGGAACCGAAATGGGCTGTCAGCGCTTCATCGGTGATAAACTCGCGGAAATCCTCAACCTTGTGGAAATCCTTGTACACCGAGGCATAGCGGACATACGCAACGGCATCGAGATTTTTCAATCCCTCCATCACCAGCTCGCCGACCCGATCCGACGTGACATCAGTCTCGCCGGTCGACTCCAGTCGGCGGACAATGCCCGAAATCATCTGGTCGATCCGGTCCGGCTCGATATTGCGTTTTTGCATGGCGAGCTGGATGGAGCGATTGAGCTTGTCCCGGTCGAACGAAACACGACGGCCCGATTTCTTCATCACCGTCAGTTCGCGCAACTGCACGCGTTCAAACGTGGTGAAACGGGCCGAGCACGACGGGCACTGCCGTCGGCGCCGGATGGCATTCCCGTCCTCGGCAGGACGGGAATCTTTGACCTGAGTATCAGGATGACCGCAAAAAGGACAACGCATGCCGGTATCTTAGGCCAGTTCGGGATAGATGGGGAAGCGCGCTGTCAGAGCCTTCACCGTCTCGCGGACTTCCGCCTCGACTTCGGCATTGCCATCGGGATGATCAACCAAGGCATCGAGCACCTTCACCATCAGCTCGCCGACCTGCGTGAACTCGGCCTCTCCGAAACCGCGGGTGGTCGCGGCCGGTGAGCCGACGCGGAGGCCGGACGTGACGGTCGGCTTTTCGGGATCGAAGGGAACACCGTTCTTGTTGCAGGTGATATAGGCGCGTTCCAGCGCCTGTTCCGCGGCATTGCCCTTGAGGCCCTTGGGCCGCAGGTCGACCAGCGCCAGGTGGCTGTCGGTGCCGCCAGAGACGATCGCGTAACCACCGTCGGTGATGGCTTTGGACAGGGCCTGGCAGTTGGCCACGACGCGGGCCACATAGTCCTTGAATTCGGGCTGGAGTGCCTCGCCGAAGGCTACCGCCTTGCCGGCTATGACATGCATCAGCGGGCCACCCTGGAGACCCGGGAAAATGGCGGAATTGAACTTTTTGCCAAGATCAGGGTCATTGGACAGGATCATGCCGCCACGAGGGCCGCGCAAGGTCTTGTGGGTTGTCGTTGTACAGACATGCGCATGCGGCATCGGATTGGGATAGACACCGCCTGCCACCAGACCGGCGACATGGGCCATGTCGACCATGAAATAGGCACCGACCTCATCGGCAATCTTGCGGAATTCGGCGAAATCGATCTCGCGTGGGTAGGCGGAGCCGCCGGCGATGATCAATTGGGGCCGGACTTCCAGGGCCTTGGCGCGCACGGCGTCATAATCGATACGGGCATCGCTTTCCCGGACGCCATAGCTTTCGGCCTTGAACCATTTGCCGGACATGTTGGGACGTGCGCCATGGGTCAGGTGACCGCCCGCGTCGAGCGACATGCCCAAAATGGTATCACCCGGCTTCAAAAGGGCGAGAAAGACACCCTGATTGGCCTGGCTGCCCGAATTGGGCTGGACGTTTGCGTACTGGGCGCCAAACAGCGCCTTGGCCCGCTCGATCGCGAGGGTCTCGACCACATCAACATGCTCGCAGCCGCCATAATAGCGACGGCCGGGATAGCCTTCGGCATACTTGTTGGTCAGCGGTGAACCCTGCGCTTCCAGGACCGCACGGGAAACAATGTTCTCCGACGCGATCAACTCGATCTGACTCTGCTGCCGCTGGATTTCCTCATGGATGGCATGGGCCACTTCACGATCACTCTCGACGATGGATCGGGTGAAGAATGGGCTGTCGGTTCCGGCTTCGATCTGGGTATCAGGCATGACGCATCCTCAGGCATTTTGACCCGTTTGATAAGGTGCTGCTTGGAGCGGGGCAAGCGGGCAATTGGCCGGCACGCAGATCGGGCCTGCGCGGGGGTGGTGCCGGATGCATTTATTTGCCCAATTCAGACTGCGCTGCTGCAAATTAAATATATTCAACTTTGCAGACTTGAACTGATGTTCGACACATAATATCGATCTGGCATTGAAATAATCAGTGAAGTCACCACGTGTGACAGAAGCAAGACAGCGTTTCCCGAAAGGTTTGCCCTATGGCCGATGACATGCTCCCCGATATCGACAAGGAAGAATTGCTGCGAATGACGACCGATGTCGTGGCGTCCTACCTGTCCCACAACTCCATGCCGGCCGACAATGTGCCGGATCTGATCCGGTCAGTTCATGCAACGATGAAGGAAGTCTCCGAATCCGAGGTCAAGCCGGAACCGAAGACCAAGCCTGCAGTCGCACTCTCCAAATCGGTTGCCGATGATTACATCGTCTGTCTGGAAGACGGCAAGAAACTGAAAATGCTGAAGCGCTATCTGCGCTCGCAATACAACATGTCGCCGGACGATTATCGCCGCAAATGGAACCTGCCGTCCGATTATCCGATGGTGGCTCCCGCCTATTCGCGCAAGCGGTCGCAGTTTGCCAAGGACATCGGACTGGGCCGCGGCAAGAAGGACGGCTAAGGCCGACCCGACTAGACTTCGATACCTCGACGGCCGGGCCCCTTGCCCGGCCGTTTTTCATTGGCTGCGGCCCGCTTGAGTTTCCAGGCCAGCTTGGCCCGCGCCAGCATGTCTATGTCGGCACGGGGGGTTCGGGCCGGGACCTGGAACACAACCTCCTCCGCCGTCGCGCCATCGATGGCTGCGACGCGCAAGGCGTTGCCGACTTTCTGGATTTCGACGAAGATTTCGCCGGCCATTGAGCACCTCGGGGTCCGGGACGCTGACGATCAGCCCCGGGCCACTCCGGTCTGCTCGCTCGCCCGTTCCCAGACATCTTCCAGCGCCTCGGCCAACTGGTCAAACATTGCGTCGGTATGCAGCGGGGTCGGCGTCAGCCTCAACCGCTCGGTACCACGCGGAACAGTCGGGTAGTTGATCGGCTGGACATAGATCCCGTGCTCATCGAGGAGCATGTCGGAAATACGCTTGCACAGCACCGGGTCACCCACCTTGACCGGGACAATATGGGTTTCCGATGGCATGACCGGGAAGCCGGCCCCGGCCAGCTGGGTCTTGAGGGTCGCAGCCCGCTCCTGGTGACGCTCCCGCAGATGGTGAGCCGCCTTGAGATATTCGACACTGGCCCTCGCTCCGGCCGCCAGGGCCGGTGGCAGGGCGGTGGTGAAGATAAAGCCGGGAGCCAACGAACGGATTGCGTCGACAATGGCCCCGTCAGCGGCGATATAGCCGCCCATCACGCCGAACGCCTTGCCCAGAGTTCCCTCGATGATGTCTATGCGGTCCATCAGCCCGTCTCGCTCGGCGATACCGGCACCGCGCAGCCCGTAAAGGCCGACCGCGTGAACCTCGTCGAGATAGGTCAGCGCGCCATACTTGTCGGCCAGATCGCAAACCGCCTCGATCGGTCCGATATCACCGTCCATCGAATAGACCGACTCAAAGGCGATGACCTTGGGGGCGTCCTTGGGGGCAGCGGCGAGCAGTTCTTCCAGATGGGAGACGTCATTGTGGCGCCAGATCCGCTTTTCGCAGCGCGCACCCTTCACACCCTCGATCATCGAGGCGTGATTGAGCTCGTCGGAAAACATGATCAGCCCGGGCAGGATCTTGCCCAGCGTGGCCAGCGTCGCCTCATTGGCGATGTAGCCAGATGTGAAAAGAAGCGCGGCATCCTTTTGATGCAGGTCGGCGAGCGAACGCTCGAGCTCGACATGGTAGTGCGTGGTACCCGAAATATTGCGCGTGCCACCCGCGCCGGACCCGACATCATCGATGGCTTTCTTCATCGACTCGACGACGCAGGGCAACTGGCCCATGCCGAGATAGTCGTTGGAGCACCAGACGGTGACGTCGCGGACCTTGCCGTCCTCGGAGCGCCAGCGCGCGACAGGAAACTCGCCCTTGCGACGCAACAGGTCGGCAAAGACGCGATACCGTCCCTCTGCCTTGACGCGGCGGACGGCATCCTGGAACGCGGATTGGTAATCCATGGGCGGGCCTTTCACGACGATCTATACATGCCGACACGACAATGAGTCGACGTATAACGCCTCGGCCTTCATCCGTATAATGGACGAAGCGCCGCACCCAATGGATAATTTCAGTGGTGGCCTGACCGCCGCCTACATCCGGAAACGGATATGGTCGGCCCAGAAACGCTCGATCCGTGCCAATGCCGTGTTCATCGTGGGCAATTGCTCGGCATCGACGCCGCCAACCGGCGTCAGCGACGTGCCCTGCCGTTCAAACAGCGCGTTCAGATGCCCGCACACCGCATGACCGCTCTCGGTCAGGCTGACACGAACGGACCGTCGATCGACGGCCGACCGCTCATGGCGGATATAGCCGGCGTCGACCAGCTTCTTGAGATTGTAGGAGACGTTGGAGCCCAGATAGTGACCGCGCGTCCGTAGCTCACCGGCGGTGAGCTCCTGGTCACCGATATTGAACAGGAGCAAGGCCTGGACACTGTTCAGATCGTCCATGCCCTCCCGATCGAGTTCGTCCTTGACGACATCGAGCAATTGCCGGTGCAGACGCTCAACCAGTTGGAGAAGCTCAAGATAATCGGAACTCGGCGCCGCTTCCGGTGCCACGCTTTCTGCCATCGCCATCACACACACTCCACCCGACCTTTGATGGTCGTTTTATTGATTACGGAGTTGACGTTAGCGGCAAAGCGCGAAAATCCCCTTAACAGGATTGGTTAAATTGCTCTCAACGCTTGTCCCAGCTGCCATCGAGCAATTTGTAGATGCCGGAGAAGTCCGACGCCCCGCCACCCAGATTGTCAAACATGGCGTACAAGGCTTCGGCCTGGGCACCCAGCGGCGTGGTCGCCCCGGCACTCTGGGCGGCATCCTGGGCGAGCTTGAGGTCCTTGAGCATCATCGCGGTGGCAAAGCCCGGCTTGTAGCCATTATTGGCCGGCGTGGTCGGGATCGGGCCGGGCACCGGACAATAGGACGTCATCGACCAGGACTGGCCGGAGGCCTTGGACGAGATGTCGAAGAAGTTCTGGGCGTCCAGTCCCAGCTTTTCGGCCAAGGCAAAGGCTTCACAGGTCCCGATCATGGTGATCGCCAGCAGCATGTTGTTGCAGATCTTGGCCGCCTGGCCGGCGCCCACGTCACCGGCCCGGATCACCGCCTTGCCCATGGCATCCAGGATCGGTTCGGCCGCCGCGAAATCACCTTCGCTACCGCCGACCATGAAGGTCAGCGTGCCGCCCTGGGCTGCCGCGACGCCGCCGGAAACCGGGGCGTCGACAAAGCGGAAGCCCTTCTCGACCGCCAGACCACCGACATGGCGGGCGCTGTCGACATCAATGGTCGAGCAATCGAGGAAGAGCGTGCCCGGTGCGGCCGCGTCAAAGATCTGGCCTTCATAGACACCGCGCACATGTTTGCCGGCGGGCAACATGGTGACGACCGCGTCCGAGCCTTTGACGGCATCCGGTGCGCTGGAAGCGGCAACAGCGCCCTGCCCGACCGCCTGCGCGACGGCGTCGGCGTTGAGGTCAAAGGCATGGACCTCGTGACCGGCCTTGACCAGGTTGGCGGCCATGCCGGATCCCATGTTTCCAAGTCCGATGAAGGCAATGCGGGCCATGTTGGTCTCCCCGTTGATGGTGGTGTTCTTTGTGGTGTCTTGTTGGTGGTCTTCGTGTGGTGTCCGTCAGGCGTCGTCGAGAAAGCTCATCTCATTGGCCGCATCGAGCGGCGCAAACGCCTTCTCGATCGCGCTGTCATCCGCCGCCGGTGCCCAGTTCGGCGACTGGTCCTTGTCGATGATGACCGCGCGGACGCCCTCGTAGAAATCGGTCCCGGTCAGGCACCAACTCGATACGCGCAGGTCCTGACGCATCACATCCTCGAAGGAGAGCTCGGCACCCTTGCGCAGGCAGGCCAGGGTCAGTTTGAGCGCCGTCGGCGACTTGGTGCCGAGAATTTTCGCCTGCTTGGCCGACCACGGATCACCGGCATCTTCGATACGGGCGACAATGTCTTCGACACTGTCACCGGCAAAAGCCGCATCGATCAGGCCACCGGTCACCGACAGGTCACTGTCGCCCGGATCGCCGGAGAACTCTTCCAGCAGGACTTCCAGCGCGTCCTCACCGGTCAGGTCGACACTCTCGAGCGCCGCGACCAGCGCGTCATACTGGCCGGACGGGCAGTAATGCGTCGCCAGACCCGCCGCGACACAGTCAGGTGCTTTCAGGCGCGCACCGGTCAGGCCCATCCAGGTGCCAACTTCGCCCGCCAGGCGCGGCAGGAAATAGGCACCGCCGACATCGGGGTGAAAACCGATCCCGGTTTCCGGCATGGCGAACATCGTCCGATCGCCGGCGACGCGGTGTGAGCCATGCACCGAAACCCCGACACCGCCGCCCATGGTGATGCCATCGATCAGCGCGACATAGGGTTTGGGATAGTGATGGATCAGCGTGTTGAGCTGGTACTCATCGCGCCAGAACAGCCAGGCCTTGTCGTCGCCCGCCTTGCCGGAATTGTGCAACTGGAGAATATCCCCGCCAGCGCAAAACCCTTTCTCGCCAGCCCCGTCAACGACGATGGCCTGAACGTCATCGTCATTCCGCCAGGCCTGCAGCGCCTCGATCATGGCGAGGCACATGCCATGGGTCAGCGCATTCAGCGCCTTGGGCCGATTGAGCGTGATACGGCCAACCTGGCCAATCTTGCGGGCGATGATTTCGGGTTCGTCGGTCACTGTACTCATCCTCGGCGTTCTGGCACTCGGGGTTTAGGGAGGTGGGCGCTCTACCTCATCACATCCTTCGCAATGATCACCCGCATGATCTCATTCGTGCCTTCCAGGATCTGGTGGACACGCAAGTCACGCAAGATACGCTCGAGCGGGTAGTCCTGGAGATAGCCATAGCCGCCATGCAGCTGCAGGGCCTGGTTGGCGACGTCGAAACAGGTGTCGGTCGCAAAGCGTTTGGCCATGGCGCAGAATTTGGCGGCGGACGGATCCCCGGCATCAATCGCCGCGGCGCCGCGATAGAGCATCATGCGCGAGGCTTCGAGCTCGGTGGCCATGTCGGCCAGCTTGAACTGGGTGACCTGGAATTGCCCGATCTCGCGGCCGAACTGCTTGCGCGTGCCGACATAGTCCTTGGCCAGCTCGAAAGCCTCGGTGGCGCCGCCCAGCGAGCAGGCCCCGATATTGATGCGGCCGCCATTGAGGCCCTTCATCGCCAGGGTGAAGCCCATCCCCTCTTCCGCCAGCAGGTTGGCGGCAGGGACGCGGCAATCCTCGAAGGTGACGACGCGGGTTGGCTGGGCGTTCCAGCCCATTTTCCGCTCGTTCGCTCCAAAGGAAAGACCGGGCGTGCCCTTCTCGACGACGATGGTCGAGATGCCCTTGGGACCGTCACCGCCGGTGCGGCACATGACGACGTAATAATCCGACGTGCCGGCGCCCGAGATGAAGGCCTTGGCGCCGTTGAGCACATAATCATCGCCATCGCGCACGGCCTTGGTGCGCAGCTGGGCCGCATCCGACCCGGCGCCCGGCTCGGTCAGGCAATAGGAGGCGATCTTTTCCATCGTCATCATGCCGGGCAGGAAGCGCTGGCGCTGCTCCTCATTGCCCCAGCTATCGATCATCCAGGCGCACATGTTGTGGATCGACAGGAAGGCCGCCGTCGGCACACAGCCGCGCGACAATTCTTCAAAGATGATCGCAGCATCAAGGCGCGAAAGGGCCGATCCGCCGACGTCTTCGCGCGTATAGATCCCGGCGAAACCGAGCTCGGCCGCTTCGCGCATCACTTCGACGGGGAAGTATTTCTCTTCGTCCCACTTGGCCGCATTGGGCTTCAAGCGGTCCTCGGCGAATTTTCTCGCCATGTCGCGGATCAGGGTCTGATCTTCTGTGAGAGCGAAATCCACAGCAGCACTCCTGTTGCTATTCGGTTGTTTGGCGGACAAATCTTGTCCGACGGCTTTGGCCGGAGCCGTAACGCGGGTTTGCCGCGGCGGCAAGTTTGATATGTCATTGCAGACGAAGAAGACCAGAGGCCGACATGTATCCCAATACCCGCCTTCGCCGCACCCGCCAGGCCGACTGGTCACGCCGCCTTGTGCGCGAAAATGCCCTGTCGGTGAATGATCTGATCTGGTCGGTCATTGTCTCGGACACGGCGGATCCGGTCGAGCCGGTCGCGGCCATGCCGGGCGTCGAGCGCCTCTCCCTCGCTGCACTGGCGAAGGCGGCGAAGGACGCCCAGGCCTTGGATATTCCGGCGATGGCGATTTTTCCGCATATCGATCCCGCCAAAAAAGACGATGCCGGTTCCGAGGCCCTGAACCCGGACGGCCTGATCCCCAATGCCATCCGCACCATCAAGGACGCCGCGCCCAATGTCGGCGTGATCTGCGATGTCGCGCTCGACCCCTTCACCACGCATGGCCATGACGGCATTTTGCAGGGCGACCGGATCGCCAATGACGAGACGGTTGAGCGTCTGATCGAACAGGCGCTTGTCCAGGCCGGTGCAGGCTGCGATATTGTCGCCCCGTCCGACATGATGGACGGCCGCATCGGCGCCATCCGCGAAGCGCTGGAAGGCGAAGGCCATCACGACACGATGATCCTCTCCTATGCCGCCAAATACGCGTCGGGCTTTTACGGCCCCTATCGCGAGGCGATCGGCTCGGCCGCCGCCCTCAAGGGCGACAAGCAGACCTATCAGATGGACCCGGCCAATCGCAATGAATGCCTCCGCGAGGTCGAGCTCGACATCGCCGAGGGCGCCGACATGGTCATGGTCAAGCCCGGCCTGCCCTATCTCGACATCGTCCGCGCCCTCTCCGACACCTTCCCCGTCCCGGTCTACGCCTTCCAGGTCTCCGGCGAATACGCGATGATCGAAGCCGCCGCCGCCAATGGCTGGATCGATGGCGACCGGGTGATGATGGAAAGCCTGCTGGCGTTCAAACGCGCAGGGGCTGCGGGGGTGGTGACGTATTTTGCGCGGCGGGCGGCGATGAATCTGGGTGGGTAGGCGCACATGGCGTGGGGACGAATGGAATGCGTCGGTTGCGGCCATGTTTTCGATGCGTACACCGCCGAACTCCAGGATCAGAGACGGCAGCTCGGTCCCGTCGGCGAGCCAACAACTCAAATTGGGGACTATTATTACTTCACGGGTCGTGACCCCATCCCGCATTGCCCTGAATGCAATCTTGCTAAACGCATGGCGGTCTGGCCGTTTGTCCCGCTGATCTGTTCGTTTGCATTGGTATGGCTGGCCGGGATGACTATGTTGGTCATCACGTTTTCCGACAAAATTCCCGACGAACTTGCCGCGCCCTTGCCTTGGATTGTGGGCCTATGTTTCGCGGGAAGCCTAGTCTACGCCATCATTGCTCACTCAATCGCAAAGCCGATCCGATGCTAGCGCCTCTGGCGCCCTGTTTTTGCCCATCGAGCTTCCGCAGCGATTGTCATCCCTGATGGACGCCCCGCGCATGCGGGGCGAAAGTCAGGGACCTATGTGGCTGCGACGAGTTAGCTCCCCGTCTTGCGCCCGGCCTACGCCGGACATCCAACGGGGATGACAAGCGTACCGAGGCGAAGAGTTTGCGCCTTCGGCGCCCTTGACCTCAAGAACCGGATACGGCCCGCTTTCTGACAATGGATTTAAAGATGGGTCCGCGCGAGGCGCTGCCCCTTCGTACTCATCGCGCACCTCCAGCTGTTGTCATCCCTGATGAACGCCCGGCGCAGGCCGGGCGAAAGTCAGGGACCTAACTTGTGGCCACTACCTAGCTCCCCGTCTTGCGTCCGGCATTCGCCGGACATCCAACGGGGATGACAAACGGGGGGATGCGGTTCCCGCGCCGCCCGTGCACCGCAAACATGTAAGCCTCCTGCAAACGCTGTAATCTCCACCCGCACGCAGCCATTCCGGACCCGCCATGACCGCCCCATCCCGCACCACCCTCACCGTCCAGGCGATGCACGCCATCGACCAGATCACCGGCGCGGTCATCCCGCCGATCCATCCGGCGACGACCTATGCGCGCGGGGCGGACAACCAGCTGATTGGTGATCAGGACTATCGCCGTCCGGAAGGGCCGACCGAGAAACAGGCGGCAAAGGTTCTGGCCATGCTGGAGGGCGCACCGGAGGCGAAACTCTTTTCCTCCGGCATGGCGGCGATCGCGGCTGTGGTCGAGAGCGTGCCGACCGGCGGGCATGTGATCGCCCAGACCGAGATGTATTACGGCGCCAAATTGTTGTTACAGCGCGCGGCGACCAAGAAGCGCATCACGCTCAACCTCATCGCGCCCGGTGATCTGCACGCGCTCACTGCCGCGGCCCGGCCCGATACCGACCTGATCTGGATCGAGAGCCCGGCCAACCCGTCCTGGGCCGTCGTCGACATCGCCAAGACAGCGGATATCGCCCATGCAGTCGGCGCGACATTGGGGGTGGATTCCACCTGTGCCCCGCCCTGCACAACCCAGGCCCTGGCGCTGGGCGCCGACATCGTCATGCACTCGGCGACCAAATACCTCAACGGGCATTCCGACGTTCTCGCAGGGGTGCTGGCCACGCGTGAGGTCAATGCGAGATGGCAAGAGATCGGCGAAATCCATTCCAAGACCGGTGCTGTGCCCGGCGCGTTCGAAACCTGGCTCCTGATGCGCGGCTTGCGCACACTCTGGGTTCGCTTCGAGCGACAAAGCGCCAGCGCCCTGATGATTGCCGACGCGCTGCAGGGCCAGGCTGGTCTCGACGCCGTGCTCTATCCGGGCCTGCCGGGCCATCCCGGTCATGACATCGCCACGCGCCAGATGACCAACGGCTTTGGCGGCATGCTGTCCCTGCGCCTGTCCGGCGGCCATGACGCCGCCGCCAGGCTGGCCGCCTCCACCAAGCTTTTCACCCAAGCCACATCACTGGGCGGGGTGGAAAGCCTGATCGAACACCGCAAGCCGATTGAGGGGCCTGACAGTCCGACGCCGAACGATCTGGTCCGGCTGTCAGTTGGTCTGGAAGACCCGCAGGACCTGCTTGCAGACCTCCGCCACGCGCTTGCGGCAGGCCCGAAAGCGGTTTAGCCATCGACCTTTCACCGCTTGGAGCGTTTATGCGCCGCTTTTCTGATTCCTGATACGGCCAGCCCGTCCTTTGACCGGGCAGGCTGGCTTGATTGAAGACCGTTCGCGACCGGCGTTGCGAACGAACGATACTTCTTTATCAGGAACAAGACATTGCAAGATCTATCCAAAGTAATACTTCGGCCTGCGACGCTGGCCGATGCCGACCCGCTGGAAGCGCTGTCCGCGCGCACCATCCGGGTCAGATATCCCGATATCATCGGCGCCGAAACCGTCGTGGGCTATATCGCCTCCGGCGCCATCGCCGCCTATTATCGCGACAATGTGGCGACGCTCATGGTGGCTGAACTCAATGGCGTCCGGGTCGGGGCCTGTGCCACGAAGCCGGGGCGGATCGATTTGATGATGGTCGACCTCGATCTCCATCGCATCGGGATCGGGAAACGTCTGCTCGATCACGGAGAGGCCACCCTGTTCCGCGACAGCAATCAGATCGGGCTCGACTGCTTCCGGGACAATGATCAGGCGCGGCGTTTCTATGCCAAGCATGGATGGCGTGATGGTCGCCTGTTCACCGATCCGGACAGCGGCATCGAGATGATCGAGCTGACCAAGGACAGACCCGCCAGCTTCACGGTCTGACCTGAAAACCCGATGCCCCGCGGTGCGCAAATGCGCCGCGGGGCCGTCCTCTTGACGGGGTCAGCCGCGCAAAGCGTGTCAGTCACCCAGCTTGATCGCCGGCAGGGACCATTTGAACTGGATGGCACAGCCACGCAGGACAAAAGCCAGCAGGGCCGAACCCAGGGTCACGGCACTGGGATTGAGACCCAGCGTCATGCCGCCGACATAGGCCGCCGCCCCGGCCAGCGCTGCCAGGGCATAAATGTCCTCGCGCAGCACCAGCGGCACGTCATTGACGATGATGTCGCGCAACAGCCCGCCAAAGGCGGCGCTCATCATCCCGGTCAAAAGCGCAATGGTCCAATGCGCGCCGGCGGCCAGCCCGGCCTGGGCGCCGAGCACACAAAACACCGCCAGGCCGACGGCATCGGCCCAGATCAGGGCGGCGCGGCGAGTGGCGATCGCCTGCGCCCAAGGCGAGGTAAAATAGCCCAGCAAGGCGCCAAACAGCGCCACCAGCAGGTATTTCGGTTCGATGATCCAGTAGACCGGCAGCGATCCCAGCAGTACATCGCGCAGCGTGCCGCCGCCCATCCCGGTTACCGCGCCGACAATCACCGCCCCGAACGGGTCAAGCGATTTGCGCGCCGCCAGCATGCCGCCGGAATAAGCGAAGAAGCCGATGCCTGCATAGTCGAGCACGATGAAGATTAGCTCGATGCTCATGGCTGGTTGGAAACCTGTGCCTGCTGATGGGTGCGTAGCGCCCGCCGGGCCTTCTCGAGCTTGACCAGGTCGGCAAGGTCACGGGCGCGCCATGCGGCCGCCATCATGATACCGCTGACGACCATCCAGCCTGCAATGATGAAGATCAGCGTATCCAGCCGTTCGAAGCCAATCTGCTCCCAGAAGGTTGGATCAAACTCTGAAATCCCGAAGACACCCGCGACCGGTATGGTCACAATCAGCAGCGCCGTGGAACGGAAAATCCGCTCGGTCCGGTCGGCATTGAGTTGGGTCCACTCGACCAGAAAATCGATCTGGGCGGCATCAAGTCCGCCGAGCAGGCCGAGAGCGAGCTTCCAGTGTCGGGTCCGCATCAGGGTCGACATCTGGTCGTTTGTGACCTGATAGAACATCCGCCGCGTGAACGGTGCAAACACGATCAAACGCCAGACCGCGAACAGCTTGGTCAGTCGCTTCCAGACGTCCATCACCACCGGGTCGTTGGCGATCATGCCCTTTGGTTCACTCATACGCCTGATCCCCCCTTGGGTCGCTCGAGCCGCGCAATCAGGCTCGATGTATCCCAGCGATTGCCGCCCATGGCCTGCACGTCGGCATAAAATTGGTCGACCAGCGCCGCGACCGGCAGGGTCGCCCCATTGCGGCGGGCTTCGTCCAGCGTAATGCGGAGATCCTTGCGCATCCAGTCGATGGCAAAGCCATAGTCGAACTTGCCGGCGACCATCGTCTCCCAGCGATTTTCCATCTGCCAGGACTGCGCCGCGCCCTTGGAAATGGCACCGATCACCAGCTCCGGATCAAGCCCGGCGCGCTGGGCAAAGTGCAGGCCTTCGGACAGGCCCTGGACGATGCCGGCGATGCAGACCTGGTTGACCATCTTGCAAAGCTGACCGGCGCCCGCGGGACCAATCAGCGTGATCGCCTTGGCATAGCTGTCCATGACCGGCTCGGCGGCGGCAAATGTGTCCGCCTCGCCGCCACACATGATGGCGAGCTGGCCGTTCTCGGCTCCGGCCTGACCGCCGGAAACCGGCGCGTCGAGAAAGCCGATGCCGGCATCTCGGGCCTCTATGTCGAGGTCGTGGGCGAGCTCTGCGGACGCTGTGGTGTGATCGACCAGGACCGCGCCCGGCTTCATGGCGGGAATCGCCTGCTCGGCCACGCGCCGGACGTCGGGGTCGTCACCCAGACACATCAGGACGAAGTCCGCCTCGGCGACAGCGGCCTCCACCGTTTCAGCAGCCGAACCGGCATACTGGTCGGCCCAGGCCTGCGCCTTGCTGGCCGTGCGGTTCCAGACCGTCACCGTGTGGCCGGCGGCCGTCAGGTGACCGGCCATCGGATAGCCCATCACTCCAAGACCCAAAAACGTGCAGCGTGCCATTGCGCTCTCCCCAATCAATCCGCCCCTTGCTAGTCTCGCCGCGAATGGGGAGCAAGTCATCATGATCAAACGTGTTCTGCGCTATCTCGGCTGGGCCGCCGGAGGACTGGTCGCGCTGGCCCTGGTCGGCGCGCTGATCGTTGCCAACCGGCTCTATGCCTCCCTGCCGCAGACGACCGGCGAAATGACCATGGCCGGCCTACAGGGCGAGGCGACCATCGCCCGCGACCGTCATGGCGTGCCCCATATCTTCGCCCAATCCGAGCAGGACGGCTTTTACGCCATGGGCGTCGCCCACGCCCAGGACCGGCTGTGGCAGATGGAAATCACCCGCCGCGCCTTGCGCGGCCGTCTCGCGGAAATCCTGGGAGAGCCGGGTCTCGACACCGACATCTTCTTCCGCACCATGGGTCTGGGAACGGCGTCGGATACAGCGGTCGACAATCTGCCCGATGATGTCCGCGCCGCCCTGCAGGCCTATGCCGACGGCGTCAACGCGGTGATCGAGGCGCCGGGCTTTGTGCCGCCGCCGGAATTCCAGATCCTGATGTTCGATCCCGAGCCCTGGCAGCCCGCCGACACGGTCGTGGTCTACAAGGCCATCGCGCTGGACCTGTTTGGCAATGCCTTCCAGGAACCGCGCATGGCGGCTCTGGTGGCGCAGCTGGGCGAGCAGCGCACGGCCGAATTCATCGGCCGCTATCCCGATGACGCGCCGCGCTCGCTGACCATGGCCGATATCGGCATTGAGGCGACCACCCTGCCCCCGGTCGAGGAACCGGCACCCGTGATGGGTCCCGAGGACACGGGACGCGACGGGTCGAACAATTGGGTGCTGTCCGGATCACGGACCGCCTCCGGACTGCCGATCCTGGCCAACGACCCGCATCTGGGTCTGGCGGCGCCGGCGATCTGGTATCTGGCCCGCCTGACCACGCCGCAGGGCTCGGTCGTCGGCGCCACCCTGCCCGGCACACCCTTTGTCACCTTGGGCCGCACCGACGAGATTGCCTGGGGCTTTACCAATACCGGTCCCGATGTTGGCGACTTGCACGCGATCACCGAGGCTGACATCACCGGCCAGCGCGAGGAACACATCACTGTCCGCTTCGGCGAGGACGTGATCATCACCCGCCGCGAAACCGCGACCGGGCCGGTCCTGGATCCCAAGCATTTCAACTATCCGGTGCCGGACGGCAGCGACTATTTCGCCCTTCAATGGATGCTCGACGAGCCGGATGACGCGACCACCGGGGTTGGCCTGCACATCATCGAGGCCGACGACTGGGATGGGTTTGTCTCCGCAATCCGCGGTTTTGTCGCTCCCCAGCAAAGCATGGTCTTCGCCGACCGGGACGGAGATATCGGCTTTTACGCTCCGGCCCGGATCCCCGTACGCGACGAGACCGGCGCCTGGGTCTCCACCATCCCGTTCGAGGAACTTCCGCACACCCTCAATCCGGATCGCGGTTTTGTTGCCACCGCCAACAACAAGATCGTACCGGATGACTACCCGCACTATCTGACCTCGGAATGGTACGGGGTTTCGCGCATTCGACGGATCAATGACGGCATCAATGCCGCCCCCATCCACGATATCGAGACCATGCAGTCGCTGCAGGTCGACACGGTCAGCGATACGGCCCTGCGCCTTCTGCCAGTCCTGCTACGGGCCGAGCCGGAGACCGAGGCTGGTCGTGCCGCACTGGCGCTGCTGGCTGACTGGGACGCCGACATGGCCGTCGACCGGCCCGAACCGCTGATCTATTCGGCCTGGATGCGGGAGCTTTCGACCGATATTTATGGTGACGAGCTGGGCGAGCTTCTGCCATCCTGGCATGGTGACCGGCGCGTTTTCATGATGGACGTGCTGACCGGCGATCTGGGTCACTGGTGTGACGACGCCGGAAGCGATCCTGTCGAAACCTGCCAGGATCTCACCGGCCCGGCCCTGGACCAGGCGATGGACGCGGCTGCGGCAGATTACGGAGCGGACGTCTCATCCTGGCGCTGGGGCGATGTGCACTATGCTCGCCACGCCCACAGGCCGTTTTCCGATTTTCCGGTCCTGTCGGACTGGTTCACCATTACCACGCCGGTGCCGGGCGACGGCTCGACGGTCAATGTCGCCCATTACTCCTACCGGACACCGGGCTATGAAGTGTTCCACGGT
The DNA here is from genome assembly GCF_034670125.1 of Maricaulis sp. Classification (GTDB taxonomy): domain Bacteria; phylum Pseudomonadota; class Alphaproteobacteria; order Caulobacterales; family Maricaulaceae; genus Maricaulis. Next base: position 176,313 of record NZ_JAXMOC010000002.1, on the reverse strand, counting down.
GCGTCCTACCGGGCGCTCTACGACATGGCGGCACCCGACACCTCACGCTTCATGATCACCACCGGGCAATCCGGCAATGTGATGTCGCGTCACTATGATGATCTCGCACCGATGTGGGGACGGGGTGAGTACATCACCATTCCCACGGGTTGGACGATGGACGATGCGCCCGAGGGGCTGGCCGTGCTGCGGCTTCAACCCGGTTCGCAATAAGCCGACCGGTAAAAGACCAGTGATGGCACATCGCGCGGCATGTCGAGCGTCAGGACGCGGCCGACCATGATGTCGTGATCGCCGCCGGCGTGGACCGCTTCGGCCTTGCAGGTCAGGCGGGCCACGGCGCCGTCGATCAGCGGCACGGTTTCACCACTCCAGCGCGTGTGACAGGCCCCCAGGTCAGCATCCAGCGCGCAGGCATGAGCGAGCCCGGCCTGGTCGGCGGCCAGCACGTTGACGCCCCAGTGCGCGGCTTTGCCGAAAATCGGATAGCGCTCACTCGCGGTCTCGATCGACCACAGCACCAAAGGCGGATCGAGCGATACAGACGCGAAGGAGTTAACCGTCATCCCGAGCGCCTTGCCGTCGACAAAGGCGGTCACGATGGCGACCCCGGTCGGGTAGCGTCCCAGGGCATCGCGGAAAGAGCGACTTTCAGCCACGGCATGTCCTCATCGGTTTGCGGCGGGTTCGGGTTTTGAAACCGGACCTTAAGGATAACGGTCTACAAGACGGCAAGGTAAGTAAACAAGGTGGGTGGACATGGCAGCCTCGGATCAGCCGATTGTCATCAAGAAAGTCGTCAAGGGCGGCGGCGGCGGACACCATGGTGGCGCCTGGAAAGTCGCCTATGCCGACTTCGTCACCGCGATGATGGCATTCTTCCTGCTGATGTGGCTCATCAACACCACCACCCCCGAGCAAAAACGCGGCATTGCCGACTATTTCGCCCCCGCCAGCGTTTCGCCCTCCAACTCCGGATCCGGCGCCCCGCTTGCCGGCACCTCGCCGGGCGATGATGGTGTGCAGGGATCAGGCGACAGCTCACAGCGCCAGCGTCTGGCGCCGACAGCCCCGCAACTCAATGACCGTGACCGTCAACAGTCGCCGGAAGGGTCTCCGGAATCCGTGGAGTCCGTCACCGCGGTTACCGCCGCGGCCATGGCCGAAGCGCAGCAGCGCCGCGACGCCGCGGAACTGCACTCGGCGTCCATGTCTTTGCGCCAGGCCATGCAGGAGATGCCGGAACTGGCCGAGCTGTCCAATCATGTCCTGATCGACGAAACGCCGGAAGGCCTGCGTATTCAGCTGATCGACCAGGAAGGTCGGCCGATGTTCAATCCCGGCGCGACCCAGCCGAACGAGCGCGCTGTCACCCTGCTCCGCGCCGTCGCCCGCATCGCCGAGCGTCTGCCCAATCGCCTGTCTGTCGCGGGTCACACCGACAGCGCTCCCGCCACGCCGGGCGCCGACTACACCAATTGGGAATTGTCCGCCGACCGGGCGAACGCTGCCCGCGCAGTGTTGCAGCGCGCCGGAATCAGCGACGACCGTATCTACGAGGTCCGTGGCAAGGCGGGATCAGAGCCGCTTTATCCGGATGATCCCTACATGCCGGGCAATCGCCGGATCTCCGTTGTCCTGCTGCGTGAGGCTCCGGTGATGCCGAACGGGCACGAGCTCTAGCCAGCAAGCAGTCGGTCGGCCAGTTTTTCGAAGGCTTGGCTCCAACCGCCTTCGCCGGCACTCCCGGCAGGCACACCGACATGGGTCATGACCATCACGGTTTTGCCGTTCTGCTCTGTCAGGTCGACGATGACTTCTGTTATGTCCGGTGTGCCGGGCGGCATGCCCATCGCTTCCGGCTTGAAAATATTGCCATCCGGATCACACATGCTCTCAGTGTAGCGCAACCGGCCCGGTGCCGAGACTTCCTTGAAAACTCCTGTAAACCACATCGTTATGGTGCGGTCGGGTGTCTTCATTTCCATGCAGATTTTGCGGACCCCACCGACCCTGAGATCCATTTCGGCGACCGGTACAGAAAACCCTTTCGGACCGTACCAGGCGCTGAAGAGGGTCGGGTCACTCCACATCCGCCAGACCACATCGATCGGGGCATCAAATGCCCGCTCCAGCCTCACCCAGTCCTGCAAGTCAGTCATTTCGCTCTTCCTTCGATTTGATCGTGTTCATGATGTTATCCATCGCATCGAAGCGGGCCTCCCAGATGTGGCGATACTGATCGCTCCACCTGGCGACCGCTTCGAGCGGCTCTGTGTTGAGATGACAGGGCCGAAACTGGGCCCGCCTGCCGCGCGAAATGATTCCCGCTGCTTCCAGAACCCTCAAATGCTTGGATATCGCCGGCAGGCTCATTTCGAACGGCTCGGCCAATTCATTCACCGTCGCATCGGCCTCAGCCAGACGAGCAAGAAGTTGCCGGCGAACCGGATGGGCCAAGGCAGAAAAGACCCTGTCGAGATGTTGTGAATCAGTCATGCATGGATATTACACCAATTAGTTATTTAACCAACTGGTTATTTTCAAGGGCCAGAAGACACCCAAATCCCTGCGTTGTCCTCAGGTCAACCAAAAGGCATTCCGCGCTGTCGCACGCGAGTGTGCGGAGAGGATCATGAAAGGCTTCGCAAGCCGGCCAACCGCATGCTAGCTTTTTGTGGCGGATACATCGGATCCACGGCTTCCTGAAATTTGCGATGATTGAATCAGCATCACTTGATGTGTGGCAAATGTGGGCAATTCTCGGCGGTCTGACGCTGGCGATTGTCTTTTATGTCTGGGACCGCGTGCCGATCGAGATCGTGTCGGCCTCGATCGTTGCGGTCCTGATGGCATTCTTCCATCTGTTTCCGCTCGAAACGAGCAACCCCACCACAGCGGACCTGCTGGCCGGTTTTGCCAATCCGGCGCTGATCACCATTCTTTGCCTGCTGATTGTCGGTCAGGGCATATTCCAGACCGGCGCCATGGAAGGCCCGACCCAGCGCCTGTTGGAATCCTACGACCAGCATCCGAAAATGACCCTGGTCGGGATGTTCGCCTTCGTCTTCGTGATCAGCGCCTTCATCAACAACACGCCGGTTGTGGTGATGTTCGTGCCGATTCTGGTGGCGATTGCAAAACGGATGGAGAAAAGCCCGTCCAAGCTGATGATCCCGCTGAGCTATATCTGCATCCTCGCGGGCATGACGACGCTGATCGGCTCGTCCACCAACCTGCTGGTCGCCGATACCTTGCTGAATGTGACCGGCGAACAGCTCGGCTTTTTCACCCCCACCATTCCCGGCCTGTTTCTGGCCGCCGTGGGCATTGTCTACATCATCTTCATCCTGCCCCATCTCCTGCCCGACCGGGCCTCGATGGAGAGCGAGATCGCCGGGGCCGGTGGCAAGCAATACATCGCTCAGCTTGAAGTCACGAGCGATCACCCGCTGGTCGGAAAAAAACCGGTCGCCGGCATGTTTGTCGACCTGCCGGACATGACCGTGCGCATGATCCAGCGCGGCGAACACGCCCTTCTGCCGCCCTTCGACCAGATCGAATTGAAGACGGGTGATCTGGTTATTGTCGCCGCGACCCGCCAGACCCTGACCAATCTGCTCGCCAAACGGGCCGATTTCATGCGCGGCATGCTGGAAGCGTCAGGCCCCGGCGAGAGCCCCACGCCCGGCGAGAACCTGGTGATGGCCGAGGCTGTGGTCGCGCCCGGATCCCGGGTCATTGGTCGGACGATTGCCCAAATCGGATTCCGGCATGCCACGGGTTGTGTGGTGCTGGGCATCCAGCGCCGCTCGCGGATGATCCGCTCGCGCATGGGCGAGATTCGGCTGGAAGCCGGCGACACCCTGCTTCTGGTTGGCGCCTCCTCCTCCCTGCGCGGCCTGCGTGCTGACCGGGACCTGCTGGTTATGGAGTGGGCGACCACGTCACTGGCCGATCCCCGCCGAGCCAACCTCGCCCGACTCATCTTTGGCGGGGTCGTGGTGACCGCCGCGACCGGCATTCTGCCGATCATCCTTGCCTCTTTCCTGGGCGCAGTGGGGATGATCGTCGCGGGTTGTCTCAACACGCGGCAGGCGGCACGGGCATTCGACATGCGTGTCTACCTGCTGATCGGATCGGCGATTTCACTGGGCACGGCGCTGCAGGTCACCGGCGGCGCCGACCTGCTGGCGACCGGCGTCGTCTCGGTATTTGCGCCGTTCGGGCCCATCGTTCTGATGTCGGCGCTTTTCCTGCTTGTCGCGATCCTCACCAACGTCCTGTCCAACAGCGCCACGGCCATCCTGTTCACACCGATCGCGGTGGGAGCCGCGAACCAGATGGGGGCTGACCCGACGCTGTTTGCGATGACTGTTCTGCTCGCCGCGAACACCTGTTTCGCAACACCGATCGGCTATCAGACCAATCTGCTGGTGATGGGCCCCGGACATTATCGCTTCGCCGATTATCTGCGGGCGGGTGCGCCAATGGTGGTTCTGTTCTGGATTGCGTACACGGTCTATGTCAGCCTGCAATACGCATTCGGACTGGCCTGATTGAGATGACCGGGCTGACCCGCGGATTCCGGCGCGACAGAAGGCAGCAGGCGTGACACACCCCTTCGCGACCAAGCAGATACCGTTTTTCCTCACGGCCTCGGCGCCGTGTCCCTATCTGCCGGGCCGGTATGAGCGCAAGGTCTTCACCCGTATCGATATCGGCGAAGGACCCGCGCTCAATGACGCGCTGACCCATGCCGGTTTCCGCCGGTCCCAAGGGGTACTCTACCGCCCGGCTTGCGAAGCCTGTGACGCCTGCAAGTCGGTGCGCATCGACGCCGAATCCTTTGACTGGAAACGGCGCTGGCGCAAGATCACCCGCCGCAATCGCGATCTTCATGTCTCGATCGACGCCCAGACCGCGACGATGGAACAGTTCGACCTCCTCTCGCGCTATCTCGACAGTCGCCATGGCGATGGCGACATGGCGGGCATGTCGTTCGGCGAGTATGTGATGATGGTCGAGGAAGGCGCCCAGCGTACCCATGTCGCAGAATATCGTGACAGCGACGGTGTGCTTCGGGCCGCCGCCCTGACCGATGTCCTCAAGGACGGCCTGTCGCTCATCTACAGCTATTTCGATCCGGACTGGGAGCGCCGCAGCCTCGGCGCGTACCTCATTCTGGACGCCGTCCGCCAAGCCGAACTCGCCGGCCTGCCTTTCGTGTATCTGGGCTATTGGGTGCGTCAGAGCCGCAAGATGAGCTACAAGGCACAGTACCAACCGCTGCAAGTTCTGACGCCCTCGGGCTGGCAGCCACATGCCGAACTCGCTAACCATGATATCGAAGACGAACAAGACGGTTTCGACTGAGCGAACACGCGCGGCGAAACTGCGGGGGAGTTGAACATGGATCGACGCACATTCATCAGCGGCGGCGCTGTCGCTGCTGCCACGGTTGCCACAGCTTGCGGGGAAACCGGCCAGGATACGTCCGGCGCCCCGGTGGCCCCGAACATCAATCGCGGCGTGACCCGACTGCGGATGGTGACGACCTGGCCGGCCAACTTCCCGGGACTGGGCACGGCCGCCAACAATGTCGCCGACTATATCAACCGCATGTCCGGCGGTTCGCTGGACGTCCGGGTCTACGCCGCCGGCGAGATTGTCTCGGCATTCGAGGCCTTTGACGCGGTCTCCGAAGGTACGGCCGACATGTATCATGGCGCCGAGTATTACTGGCAGGGCAAGTCTCCCGCTTTCAACTTCTTCACCGCCGTGCCAATGGGCATGACCGCCTATGAGATCATGGGCTGGGTCGAGGCCGGTGGCGGTCAGGCGCTGTGGGACGAGTTGTCCGGCCAGTTCAACATCAAGCCCTTTCAGGCCGGCAATACCGGCCACCAGATGGGCGGATGGTTCAAGCGCGAAATCAATTCGCTGGAGGACTTCCGCGGCCTGCGTATGCGCATTCCGGGCCTTGGCGGCAATGTGCTGCGCGAACTCGGCGGCGCAGCGGTGACCCTGTCGGGCGGCGAAATCTATCCGGCCCTGCAGTCCGGTGCCATCGACGGGACCGAATGGGTCGGCCCCTGGAATGATCTCGCCTTCGGCTTCTATCGCGAAGCCCCGTTCTACTATGGTCCGGGTTTCCACGAGCCCGGCTCGGCCCTGGCTGTCGGCATGAACAAGACGGTCTGGGATGGGCTGGCCAGCGACCACCAGGCCATCATCGCGACCGCCTGCCAGGCGGCCAACAACCTGTCGATTGCCGAATTCCAGTATCAAAACGGCATCGCCCTGGATGTACTGGTCAATGAGCATGGCATCGAGCAACGCCAGTTCTCCGACGAAATCTGGAGCCGGACCGGCGAGATCGCCGAGCAGGTCGTCGCCGATACCGGCAATGCCGACGCCTTCACCCGACGTGTCTATGACAGCTATCTCGCAACCCGCGACTCCATGCGTGGCTGGGGCCGGATCTCCGAAATGCCCTACATGGTCCAACGCGAACGCGTTCTGGGACGATAGGCATGCGCAAGGGTGACGGGCTGCTTCTGTCGGTCGTGCTGCTGTCGCTCGGCCTTCTTCTTGCCGACCTGGTGAGTGACGGCAGGCTGGGAGCCTTGCTTGATGAGCGGCTCCCCGGCCTGGCGCTGACCGCCGGGAGGCGATTGGCTCAGCTGGGCTTGTGGATCTCACCCGTCCTGCTTGTCCCCCTGGTCAGTGGCCTGACCGGCCGTTTCCTGCCGCTTCCATCGCAGACCTGGAGCCTGCTGGGTGCCATCGTGACGCGGATCGACGCCATCACCGAAACCATCGCCGGCGCCGCCCGCTGGTTTGCCCTGGGACTGGTGGTCGCCACAGCGATCATTGTCATCCAGCGCTACGTGTTCGGCTATGCCTCGACCAAGCTGGCCGAGAGCGTGATCTACATGCACGCCCTGTTGTTCCTGCTCTCATCGGGCAGCGCCCTGCTTCATGGCGGCCATGTCCGGGTCGATGTGTTCTACGCCAAGATGAGCGAACGCGGACGCGCCTGGGTCGACCTGCTGGGCACCTACCTTGCGCTGATACCGATGAGCCTGCTCATCCTGTGGTCCTCGACCGGCTATCTCAGCTCTACCTGGCGCATCCTGGAAAGCTCGCGCGAAAGCGACGGCCTGGCCTTTGTCTTTCTGTTGAAAACCGCCATACCGCTCTTTGCCATCTTGATGATCCTGCAAGGGTTTTCGATGGCTGCCCGGGCAGCGGCGACTTTGGCCGGGCAAGCTGCACCGGCCCTTCCCGCGTCAGCGGAGGGGGAGCTCTGAGCCATGACACTCTTCCTTGAACTCCTCCCCTTCCTGATGTTCCTCGCCGCCTTTGCCGCGCTTTTGCGCGGCTATCCGGTTGCCTTCACCCTTGCCGGTGTGGCCCTGGCGTTCGCGTTGATCGGCATGGCGATCGGTGTCTTTGACCCGATCCATTTCCGAGCTTTCCCGCAGCGCATATACGGTAATCTGATGGAGACCGACCGGTCGATCCTGGTCGCCGTCCCCCTCTTCGTCTTCATGGGTGTGATGCTCGAGAAGTCAAAGATCGCCGAGGAGCTGCTTGAGGCAATGGGCGCCCTGTTCGGCTCGATGCGTGGCGGATTGGGCATATCGGTCGTCATTGTCGGCGGCCTGCTCGCCGCCTCGACCGGTATCGTCGGAGCCACTGTGGTGACCATGGGACTTCTGTCCCTGCCCACCATGCTCAAGCGCGGTTATGACCCGGCACTGGCAACGGGGACAATCGCCGCGTCCGGCACGCTGGGACAGATCATCCCGCCCTCCATCGTGCTGGTCCTGCTCGGCGACCAGATTTCCAACGCCTACCAGGAAGCACAGCGTTCGCAGGGAATATTCTCGCCGGACATCGTTTCGGTTGGCGACCTGTTCGCCGGTGCCCTGATCCCGGGAATGCTGCTGGTTTCGCTCTATATCGGCTATCAGATCGTCATGGCGATCGTGAAGCCGGACAGCGCTCCGGCCGCCCCGGCAGAGGGCAAGGTCACCCTCGCCGGACTGTTGCATGCCCTGCTGCCCCCCCTGGCCCTGATCATCGGTGTGCTCGGCTCGATCCTGACGGGCCTGGCGACGCCGACCGAAGCGGCCGGTGTCGGCGCGGTCGGTGCGACTTTCATTGCCGGTGCCCGCAATGCCGGCCACAGCGGCAATCCCCGGCTCGGTCAATTGGTCAGCTATTTGGGTCTTGCCGCGCTGCTGGGCCTGATCGCCCTCGTCGTCTTTGCCAATATCGGCGCTGAACGCCGCCTCTATGTCACAGACCTTGGTACCCTCGGCGGCGTGTTGACCGGGGCGTTGGTGGTCATCACCCTGTTGGGCGCCGGTTGGAGCCTGATCCGCCTGAAACGATCCGGTGTGCTTGACCAGGTGATGGGCTCGACGGCGATGATCTCGGCCATGGTCTTCGTGATCCTGATCGGCGCGTCCCTCTTCTCCCTGATCTTCCGCGAACTCGGCGGCGACGATACGGTCGCGGCGGCCTTGAACGCCGTTCCGGGCGGCGTGTTCGGCGCCGTCGCCGTGGTCATGCTGGTGATGTTCATCCTCGGCTTTTTCCTGGACTTCATCGAAATTACCTTCGTGGTGGTCCCGATCGTCGCGCCGATCCTGTTGATGATGGGCGTCGACCCGGTCTGGCTGGGCGTCCTGATGGCGATGAACCTGCAGACCAGCTTCCTGACACCGCCCTTCGGCTTCGCCCTGTTCTATTTGCGCGGCGTGGCCCCCAAGACTGTCCGGACTACGGACATCTATCGCGGTGCCATCCCGTTTGTGATCATCCAGATACTGGCCATCATCGCGGTCGCCATCTTCCCGTGGCTGGCAACCGGTCTGCCCGAATGGCTGTACGGCTAGGAGGCCCACCCCATGAGCCCGCCACGCAAGCTGGAACTGCAACGCGCCTTCATCGCCGCACTGGCCCTGATCATCTCCGGCATCTTCCTGTGGATGATCCGCGACTACCTCGCCGCCCTCTTCCTGGCCGGCGTGATCACGCTCTTCCTCGCCAAACCCCATGACTGGCTCAGCGGAAAACTGGGCAAGCGCCGCGGTCTCGCCGCCGGCCTTCTGGTCACCGGAGCCGTCCTGGCCTTCGTCATTCCGGCGGCCATCCTGCTGGGACTGGTAGCCGAACAGGCGATCGACGTGACCGGCATGGTCACCCCCTGGGTCCAGTCGCAGGTCACCGAGATCCGGACCAATGGCCTGGATGGCCTGCCGGACTGGCTGCCCTTCCGTGACGAGATGATCGAATACCAGGCGACGCTGACCGCCCAGATCGGCAATCTGGCCGGTTCGGTCGGCCGGATGCTGGTCGGCTCCTTGCGGGCCGGCACAGGCGGTTTCCTGGTGGCGACGCTGAACTTTTTCATTCTCGTCTACGCGCTGTTCTTCTTCCTGATGACGGGACGCAATGCGGCGCGGTCCGCTGTCTCCTTGCTCCCGATGACGGTGGAATCCCGCGAGCTGCTGGCCGAGCGGGCGCTGTCCACCATCCGCGCCACGGTGAAGGGCTCATTCCTGATCGCCCTGGTGCAGGGTGGGCTGACCGGGGTGGGCCTGTTCGTGGCTGGCGTGCCGGGTGCGATCTTCTGGGCCGCCATCGCCGCCCTGCTCTCGATCATCCCGATGATCGGACCACCGCTGATCTGGGTCCCCGCGGCAATCTGGCTGGCCGCAACCGGTCACCCCGTCGCCGCGGCCGGCCTGGCCGCCTGGGGCGCCATCGTGGTCTCCACTTCCGACAACATCCTGCGCCCCATCCTGGTCGGCAAGGACGCCAAGATGTCCGACCTGATGGTGCTGATCTCGACCCTGGGCGGGCTGACCCTGTTCGGCGCCGTCGGCATCATCATCGGCCCGGTCATTGCCGCGCTTTTCACCTCGGTCTGGTTCATCTTCCGCGAGAGCTATGCGGGATTGCTGGACGAGGATGAGGATGGAAAAGCGGGTGCGGACGGGATGGAAGTCGTCGGGGCCGGCGCCGGTACAGGGGCGGCGGAGCGCGGTCTCGATGCAGGTGAGGACCAGTCAGCCCGTGATGACCAGGACAGCACACCCTCCTGAGCCTCCTGTTTGCCGATTCCCGCATTCCCCTCACGATGAGGTTGTTCTAGGATACCGTTCGGTCCCCACCGATTTGGGGTTGGAACACCAACGCGTTGGCCCGAGTGGCAACAGACAGGGCATGAATGCTGAAAAATCGTCGGCTCATCGTCGGGATCCTGCTCGCGCTCCTGACAATTCCAGCCTTTTTCTCACTTCAGATCGCTCTGGTACTGGCGGGTCAGTACCATCTCACGCCTGAACCCGCGAATGCGCAATATATTCTTCAATCCACCCCATTGTGGGCCTCGCTGGCACCGCCACTGCGAGTGCTGGTGTTGGCCGCGGCCCTTGCGCTGGCAGTGCGCCGGTCACGCTGGATCGTGCTGACCGCCTGCCTTGACCTGGCTCTTCACATCAGCGGATGGCTGACCATTATCGGCAATGGCAGCTTTGACCTGCCAACGGGATACATCACGTTCGCGATCCAGGCTGTGCTGTTCTATACGCTGGCGCAGTCAGGTTGCCTGCCGGTCAAACGCCTCTAACCCACCGGGGCGCCCCTCTCCAATTCGGCTTCGACCTCCCGCAGGAAACGGTTCACGTCACCCATGTCCAGGGTACGCGCCAAAGCGTCACAATCAAGCCGTCGCCGCGAAGACCTCAGGGTTCTGGACGCCTGGATGGCCGCTCGATGCGCATCGACATCTCCCTCAGGCAGAGCGCGCAGTTCGCGTTTCAGCCGGGCCAGAGCATCGCGATCACTCGCGGTATACAGCTCCAGCGCGTCGAACAACGCCTCGATATAGGTGATGTACAGCTCGCGGCGATTACCGACGAGGTCCGGCTCATGACCGTCAAACACGTGCCCGTAAAGCTCGCCATAGGCCTCGCCGGCCGGATTGGTGTGCGCGTAGCTGTCACCCAGCGCGTGGATCAAAAAGCCGGTCTGCCAGTCCACTCTGTCGGTTGACCTGACTCGCGCCTCGACCATGGCCGCAAGGTCAGCTCGCCGCTGGGCAACGGCGTCCCGGTCGCCGCCGTGAAGGGAATGCAGAACGGCGTTGATACGATGCCGGTAGCCCCAAGCCCCGAACAATCCCCACACGCTGACCTCCGGCGCTGCATAACGCAAAGCCAGATCGTCAGCTGCCTGATTGAAAAAGGCGAGACGGGCCGCCTCCTCGTCCGAGTGACCTGCCAGCCTCGCGATCACATAGGTCGTGTCCTGATGCCCGTCGCGCTGGTATTTGGGCTGCCCGTCGAGGCTCAGGCAAGATGGATTCAGCGTTCGGTATCCAGGGGTGGAGCAGGCTGCCAGGCCTGTCAGAGCCGCAAGCGCCGCTGTCCGGACAAGGTGTTTCATGGGGTTCCTCCGTTCCGTTCCGTTCCGTTCCGTTTCGATTGCCCGCCACAACCGGCGGTCCACAAGCCCAAGCCACCCAAAGCCTTGTCATCCCGGATGGACGCCCCGCGGAAACGGGGCACAAGTCCGGGACCAAGCTCTCGGCCACATCGAGGTTCCCGCCTTGCGTCCGGCCTTCGCCGGACATTCAGCGGGGATGACAAGGACAATGGTCAAGCCCTCGATCCGTGCTCAAACCTCCGGCACGCCGCTCCCGCGGGCGCGGCGTTTTCCGCCGGCATGCTCGACCAGCATCTCGATGCGTTTCTCGATTGGCGGGTGGGTCGCGAACACGCCCATGAAGCCGGATTTCGGGTTCTCGATGAACATCTCGCGGACTTCGTCCGGTGAGTCCTCGATGTCGGAGTTCCCGGAAATCTTCTCTAGCGCCGAGATCATGGCGTCAGGATTGCGGGTCAGCTCGACGGCGCCGGCATCGGCCATGTATTCGCGCCGGCGCGACAGCGAAAAGCGGATCATGATGGCCAGAAAATAGGCCACGGCGATGATGGCAATGGCGATCACGATGACCAGGCCGCCGCCGCGTCCGCCGGAACGCCGGTCCCCACCCGCGCGCATGCCCATCCAGAACATGCGGCGAAACATGATCTCGGCGACAAAGGAGATAATGCCGACAAAGATGATGGAGATCACCAGCAGCCGCACATCATGATGGCGGATATGCGAGAGCTCGTGCGCCAGCACGGCTTCCAGCTCTGCCTTGTCGAGACGCTGCATCAGACCGCGGGTCACGGTGACGGTATATTGCCCCTCGCGCACACCCGAGGCGTAGGCGTTGAGTGCGCCGGTCTCGATAACCGCCAGTTTCGGCATGGTCAGCCCGCGCGAGATGCACAGGTTTTCCAGCAGATTGTAGAGTTCCGGCTCGGCCTTGCGGTCAACCGGCCGCGCCCCTGTGGCGGCATTGATCATCGACTGGTGAAAGAACCAGGCGATGACAAACCAGATGGCCGCGATACCCAACGACCAGGCCGCGATCATGGGCAGTCGCGAGGCTTCCGAGGTCAGGAAGTCCATCCCGCCCCCGTCCTTGCCCGACTGGGTATGGGACGGGTCGCCGAAGCCGGTCATCAGGAGGGTCAGCGCATATCCGATGGCGACCAGCAAGACCGGAAAGGCCGCCAGCAGAAAGACCGAGCGCAGATTGTTGTTCCAGATATGGGTGCGGAGCCCTGTCGCGCCGCCCAACATGACCTAGAACTGCACCTTCGGGGCGGCACGCTCGGCTTCGCCGACTTCGAAATATTCGCGCTGCTTGAAGCCCATCGAATTGGCAATGACGACAGCCGGGAATTGCTCGGTCGAGGTGTTGTACTCGTTGACCGCATTGTTGAAGAAGCGGCGGGCAGCGGCGATCTTGTTTTCCAGATCGGACAGTTCGGCCTGCAGCTGCATGAAGTTCTGGTTGGCCTTCAGGTCGGGATAGGCTTCCGACAGGGCGAACAGTTGGCGCAGCGCGCCGGAGAGCATGTTCTCGGCGCCGGCCAGGTCTTTCACCGAGGTCGCATCAATCGCGGTCTGGCGCGCCTTGATGACGTTTTCCAGCGTCTCTTTCTCGTGACTGGCATAGCCCTGGACCGTGCTGACCAGATTGGGCACCAGATCATGGCGCTGCTTCAGCTGGACATCGATATCGCCCCACGCCTGGTTGCAGGTCTGCCGCAGGGCGACAAGCCGGTTGTAGACCATGACCAGGAACACGCCGAGGGCGATGATCACGAGCAATAGAATGAGGCCGGTATCCATGCCTGTCTCTCCTTGAGGGGCAAATTTCGAGCTGCGGCATCACCCCGCCGGGCGATGCACGGTCAAATCACTAACTATTCTGCCTTCGCCTGTGAAGCGAGGAATTCCGAACCGCGCGGCGAGAAACGGAGCGAACGCGGGAATCCACGCGGCGCCATCTTGCCGGCCTGGGCCCGCTTGGCTGTCCACAACAGCCAGTCATCCAGGCTGAACCGCCGTCCGGCACCGTCCAGCCAGGTCAGCCCGTCCTCGGCGTTGAAGACGGTGGCGTCCGCCAGCTTGGCCCCCTTGCCGCCGAGCAGCTTGACGCCCTTGCCGCGGCTCATGACCGGAATTTCCTCCAGTTCAAAGACCAGGAGCTTCTTGTTCTCGCCGATCAGCGCGACGCGGTCGCCGGTCGCCGGGATACACAGGAAGGCCTCGTCACCCTCTGCCAGGTTGAGGATCTGCTTGCCGCCCTTCTTCAGGGCCAGACAATCCTTCTCCTGGATGCGGAAACCGGAATTACCGTCCGACGCCACCAGCAGCGTCCGTTCGGGATCGAATTTGAACAGACCGATCGGCGCGGCATCATCAGGCAGATCGACATGCAGGCGCACCGGCTCACCATGACCGCGGCCGCCGGGAAGCTTGGAGGCTTCCAGCGTGTAGAATTTGCCATCCGTCGCGAACATCAACAGCCGGTCGGTGGTCTCGCATTTCACCGCGAAAGCGGACTTGTCGCCTTCCTTGAACTTCAGCTCGGTGACGTCGTTGATATGGCCTTTCAGCGCCCGTACCCAGCCGCGCTCCGACAGCACCGCGGTGATCGGTTCGCGCACGACAAAGGCCTCGATCGGCGCTTCGCCGGAAATGTCGGGGGCCTTGTCGAAGACGGTGCGGCGCTTGCCCAATGGCGTGGTCTCGGCATAGATCTCGCCCAGACTTTTAACCTCGCCGCGCACCTTGTCCCACTGCAGCGCCGTTGACCCGATCAGCTCCTTCAACGTCTTGCGCTCGGCGCGGAGGTTTTCATCCTCCTTGCGGATTTCCAGCTCTTCCAGCTTGCGCAAGGCGCGCAGGCGCATGTTGAGGATGGCCTCGGCCTGACGCTCGGTCAGCTCGAAATGCGCCATCAGCTTGGCCTTGGGCTCATCCTCGAAACGGATGATGCGGATCACCTCATCGAGATCGGCATAGACGATGAGATAACCGGCCAGCACTTCCAGCCGGTCCTCGACCTTGGCCAAGCGTGTCGTCGCCCGCCGCACGGCGACCTCGCGGCGATGTTCCAGCCAGATTTGCAGCACTTCGCGCAGACCCATCACGCGCGGCACGCCTCTGGGGTCCAGCACATTGAGGTTCAACGAGACCCGGGTCTCCAGATCGGTCAGCTTGAACAGGCTTTCCATCAGCATGTCCGGGTCGACCAGCTTGGACTTCGGTTCCAGCACCAGGCGGATATCCTCGGTACTCTCGTCGAGCACGTCGTCCAGAAGCGGCAGTTTCTTGGCATCCATCAACTGGGCGATGCGTTCGACCAGCTTGGATTTTTGCACCAGATACGGAATTTCGGTGACGACAATGCGCCACATGCCACGGCCGATATCTTCCTTTTCCCATTTGGCCCGCACCCGGAACCCGCCACGCCCGGTCTCATAGGCTGAACGAATGGCTTCGGGTGGTTCGACAATCGTGCCACCGGTCGGCAGGTCCGGGCCCTTGATATGTTTCAGCAGGGCTTCAGTTTCGGTCTCCGGATGGTCGATCAGCGTCATCGCGGCGGCGCAGATCTCGGCGACATTGTGCGGCGGCACCGAGGTCGCCATGCCGACAGCAATCCCGGTCGAGCCATTGGCGAGCAGGTTGGGAAAGGCACCCGGCAGGACCAGCGGCTCACGCTCGGAGCCGTCATAGGTCTCCTCGAAATCAACCGTGCCCTGGTCGATATCCTGCAGAAGGAGCTCCGCCGCCTTGGTCAGGCGGGCTTCGGTATATCGCATGGCGGCCGCGCCATCGCCGTCAATATTGCCGAAATTGCCCTGCCCTTCGACCAGCGGATAGCGCGAGGCAAAGTCCTGGGCCAGGCGGACCAGTGCCTCATAGACCGACTGGTCGCCATGCGGGTGGTATTTACCGATCACGTCACCGACGACACGGGCCGATTTCTTGAACGCCTGGTCCGGGTTCAGCTTCAGCTCGCGCATGGCGTAGAGAAGGCGCCGGTGGACCGGTTTCAGGCCATCGCGGGCATCGGGCAAGGCCCGCTGGGTGATCGTCGAGAGCGCATAGGCGAGGTATCGCCGCGACAGCGCCTCGTTGAATGTCTCCTCGATGATATGCCCGCCGTCGGGATCAAAATGATCGCCCATGAAGCCCACCTGACTGATTCGCGTTTGGGTCAGTATAGGCAGGGCTGGCGGGCAAGGCAGGGTCCGGACGCAGGATTAGCTGTGGGGAATGAGCGTGCGGGACAACAGTGGACTTTGTCATATCCGCATCTTAACGCTGTGCCATTGCACAAGCGCAAGGCACAATGAACTATAAAGCCCGCCGCATTGGCCTCCTGAAAACAAAGCGGATAAATCAGACGCTTGGCACCGAGCTCGAAGATGCTGACTTATGGGTCAGCAAAGCCGCACACCGGCACATCGCCCTCGACCATCCAAATGACTATTTGACCGTGCTACCCAATCTGAGCCGGGTTATCGAAGACCCGGCCTATGTCGGCCAGAAGCCGGGACAAGCCGACAATTTCTACCTGTTCCGCAAAATTCATGACAAAGACCGAGCTGTCCTGATCGCAATTGGCATCCGTAGAAACCGGTACGGGACCTATAATCTTCGCAGTGCCTATGCAATCTCGGACGCGAATATTCAACGCTACCGGATGGCTGGCCATCTCCGCATACTATAAAGGCCGCGCTGAGCGCGGCCCCTATCGTACTCGAGCGCGTTGCCAACCGCGACCTCTCGGCTCGAAGCCTCTACCTTTGCAGGTGTATGGGGTGGCTGTTCCCACCTCATCGAGTAGCTACTGTCTGCTTTATTTTGCCGGAAAAATCAAGAGATCTTGGCTCCACACGAGGGGCCAGGGTCGACTCTCGGGCTACTCAAGCAGTATGCGGTTCTACCGCCCTCGCCGCGTCCACGCCGTTTCGTAAATGGAGACCAGCGCACCAGACCTCGAACTCATCGGCCCGGTCGAAACCTCGAAAATTTTGACAGGAATTTCCTGACTCGCGGCTGGTGCCCCACCAATCCTCCAGAAACAAGGACACAGCCGGCAGCAATAACATTCAAAGGCCAGTCAAGGTCTTCGAGTCCAGCGTTCATCGTCGCGGTAAAAGCGAGACACCCAATCAGAATGACGCCTCGAGCAAGCTTGCCAAACTCATCCCACCAGCCAAACAGCCAATAAGCGCCCCAAAGTGTCCCAACGGTTGCGACAGGGAACAGCCAAACCGCGCTGGACACCTGAAACACTCCAAAAATGCTTCCAATGCCGGCTAGCATGTACACCCAAGTTTTCATCGTTTGCTGCTCCTCATAACCGTCCCACCCGCTCCAGCTCCGCCATCAAGCGTCCGCGCGCTTCCGGCAATTGCTTGTCGATCGGCCAAAGCACGCGGCGTTCCAGGAAATAGCCGGTCAGGGCGAGGCCACGCGCGATATCGCCCTCGGCGATCTTGCCCGAGCCGGCCATGAAGGGCGGGAGTTCGAGGAGTTTGGGGGCGTAGGGGGCGGCTTCCTCGCGGCAGACGGCGCGGCCGGTGCGCGGCGAGATATGGGTCAAGTCCTCGGTGACGCCGGTGACGGCACAGGCCGACATGTCGAGCCCATAGCCGAGGTCTGACAACAGGCCCGCCTCCCAGCGCACATACAGCGCCGGCCAGATATCGGGATTGTCGAAAGCGCCCAGCAAGAGCTGGAAGCCCTCATGCACGCGCGGATGGGCTTCGCGTTCGGGCAGGGCCATGACGGCAATCGCGCAGGCGGCGTTGAGGCCGGCCAGAGCGGTGCGGTCCTCCATCACCATGCCGGCAGTGAGATCATCCGCCTCGATCTGGAACATGCCGAGATGTTCCGACAGGCGGGCGCGCCAATTGACGGTTATCTGGTTGCCTGGTTGCAGGATCGGCCGCATCGACCGCGACCGCCCGCCGCGTACAAGCCCGGCATGACGCCCCTGCCCGGCCGTCAAAACCTCGACAATCGCCGACGTCTCGCCATGCGGCCGCACCGCCAGCACTATGCCCTGATCACGCCATTCCATGGGGTGGTTGTAGGTGAGTCTTGTTCGGCTGGCACACCCTTGTTGTGGCGCGCGTCCCATCCCAGTCTTGTTGTGGCGCGCGTCCCATCCCAGTACAACTTGCAAAGCTATCCTTGGAATCGCCTGTGAAACCGAGACTTTCCCCTACCGAAGCCTCCGCTTTCGAGAAAATCGGTTGTCTATCTCCCGAAACAGCCGTCAGCCTCGCATGCGGATGGATACAACAAGGGTTGTCATCAGACAGCCTTTTGGAGCTAGCCGCTTCACATGAACCTCGGCCGACCTGGTGCGACTACCAGACGGTTTTCCGCCGGGCCATGCGAGAGATCGGCGTTCCTGATTTTAGTCCGGAGCAAAGTTTGCGCCTTGCCCTGAAGTACCACCTCGAACAGTTCGTCGCGACGTCACCACCTTCATCGTTCAGTCAGCAAGCACTCGAAGACTTTCTCGTCCATCACTACCAAGGCGGTCCCTGGCAGGACGAAGCGCAACAGGTCGAGACACTCTACGTCATGCGATACCAGCTCGAGGAAATCGATCATTTGCCTGAGGCGGCAGGTCAGCGCGCCCACGAGCGAGCGCAATGCGTTGCCGATGCGCAGGTCGCGGCGCGCAGCGTGTTGAGCAGTCTCTAGCGGCGGCCGCACCGCCAGCACTATGCCCTGATCACGCCATTCCATGGGGTGGTTGTAGGTGAGTCTTGGTCCGGGGACACCGTGATTTCCCCCTCACCCGGCCCTGCGGGCCACCCTCTCCCATGGGAGAGGGACCGTCTTCCTTCTCCCCGGGGAGAAGGTGCGCGCAGCGCGGATGAGGGGGGATCAGCGTGAGCCCTAAACGTCGAAATCCAGACCCACATCCTTGTAGTGCGACCGCCGCGCCATCCATTTGGCGTCGACCTTCACATTGAGAAATAGGTGGACCTTGCAGCCCAGCACCTCTTCCAGCTCCTTGCGGGAGGCTTCGCCGATCGATTTGACGGCACTGCCGCCCTTGCCCAGCACGATGGGCTTTTGGGTCTCGCGCTCGACGATGATGGATTGTTCGATGCGCAGGGAGCCATCGCGCAGTTTCTTCCAGACCTCGGTCTCAACCATCGAGGCGTAAGGCAGTTCCTCGTGCAGGCGCAGATAGACTTTCTCGCGTGTGATTTCGGCAGCGAGGATGCGGGCCGGCAGGTCGGCGACCTGGTCGGCGGGATAATGCCAGACGCCTTCCGGCATCAGACCGGCGATGAACTCACGCAGCTGCGGAACGCCCGACCCGGTCTTGGCCGAGATCATGAAGACCTCGGAGTAGACGCCGGTCTCGTAGAGCGCCTGTGACATGGCCAGAAGCTGGTCACGCGGCATCAGGTCGACCTTGTTGAGGACCAGGATCGCCTTTTGCTCGGACTTCTTCAGGCCTTCGGTGACCCGGTCATCATCCTCGACCATGCGGCTGTCGCCGCTTTTGGCGCCGCCATGTTCCATCCGGGCGCGGGCACCGGCATCGACGACATGCATGATGGTGTCGGCCTCGCCGGCACCGGACCAGGCCGCCGCAACCATCGACTTGTCCAGCCGCGTCTTGGGCGCGAACACGCCGGGCGTGTCGACGAGGACGATCTGGGTTTCGCCAGCCAGCGCCACGCCGCGCACGGCGAAGCGGGTCGTCTGCACCTTGTGGGTGACGATGGTGACCTTCTCGCCGACCAGGGCGTTGACGAGGGTCGACTTGCCGGCATTGGGCGAACCGATAACCGCGGCAAAGCCGCAGCGTTTGGGAGTATCAGACATGCTGTCCTTCGCGTTTCAGCAATTCCTCGGCGGCGGCCCGTTCGGCGACCTGCTTGGAACCGCCCTCGCCCACAGCGGGCGCAAGGGGTGTGACCGTGACCTGCACGGTGAAGACCGGCCGGTGATCCGGGCCGGAACGTTCGGTGAGTTCATAGCGCGGAACACCGCGACCTGTCCTGGCTGCCCATTCCTGCAGCGCCGACTTGGCGTCCAGCGGCTTGGCCTTGAGCGCCTCGATACGTGGCCCCCAATGATGGTCAAAGAAGGCCTGGACCGCCGCGCGGCCACCATCGAGATAAAGCGCAGCCATCAGCGACTCGCAGGCATCGCCGAGAATGGAGGTCTTGTTGCGACCACCGCCCTTCTCTTCCGACTTGCCGATCCGCAGCGCCGCACCGAGATCGACGGCGCGGGCGACATCGGCGCAGGTTTCCTTGCGCACCATCGAATTGAGCCGCGGCGCCAGCGCGCCCTCATCGGCCTTGTCGAAGGACTTGAACAGCGCTTCCGCCGTCATCAGGCCGAGCACCCGGTCGCCGAGGAATTCCAGACGTTCATAGGTGGGGATGGTCTTGCGACCCTCGGCGAAACTGCCATGGGTCAGGGCGCGCTCGATCAGGCTCTTGTCGGTAAAGACATAGCCAATACGGGCTTCAAGCTCTGCGATCGGATCAGCCATGGGCGAGCCCGTCGAAATGATGGCCGATCGGCCGCGCTTCCAGCACGACAAACGCCTGGGCCCAGGGATGATCGTCGGTGATGGTGATATGGGCGACCGGCTCGTGACCGGGCGGCGTCAGCGCCAGGGCACGCTCCAGGGCCCGGCCCTTGAATTCCAGCGTCGGTTTGCCGCCAGGCAGATTGACCACACCGATTTCCTTCCAGGACACCCCACGCGCAATCCCGGTTCCGAGCGCCTTGGCACCGGCCTCCTTGGCCGCAAAGCGCTTGGCATAGCTGGCAGCGCGCATGCGGCGCCTGTCGGACTTGGCCTGCTCGATCTCGGTGAAGACGCGCTGGATGAAACGGTCACCAAAGCGATCGATCGATTTCTCGATACGCCGGATATCCATCAGATCGGAGCCAAGGCCGATGATCATGCCCGCGCTTCCTCAATCAGCCCGCGCATCGTTCCGACCGCTTCACGCAGACCCCGGAAAATCGCCTCACCGATCAGGAAGTGGCCGATATTGAGCTCGATCACTTCGGGAATGGCGGCGATCGGCTTGACGGTGTCATAGGTCAGGCCGTGACCGGCATGGACTTCCAGGCCGCGCTCATGGGCCACCGTGGCGGCACTCTGCAGGCGTTTGAGATGATGCTCGACCTTGGCGGTGTCGCCCGCAAGGAAAGCCTCGCAATAGGCGCCGGTATGCAGTTCCACGACCGCCGCGCCCATGGCTTCGGCAACGGCAATCTGGACCGGGTCCGGCTCGATGAAGAGCGAGACGCGGCTGCCGCCCTCACGCAGCTGCTGGACATAGGGGGCGATCGTGTTGTGACCCGCGGCGACGTCGAGCCCGCCCTCGGTGGTGCGTTCCTCGCGCTTTTCCGGCACCAGGCAGACCGCATGCGGCTTGTGACGCAGGGCGATGTCGAGCATTTCCGGCGTCGCCGCCATTTCCAGGTTCAGCGGCAGGTCGATTTCGGCCATCAGCCGGTCGATATCGGTGTCGGTGATGTGGCGACGGTCTTCACGCAGATGCGCGGTAATCCCGTCCGCGCCCGCCTCGGAGGCCTGACGGGCGGCGCGCACGGGATCGGGGTGCTCGCCCCCGCGCGCATTCCGGATCGTGGCTACATGGTCGATATTGACGCCGAGACGAATGCTCATGCCAGACCCCGGCTCCCGGGCTTGATGGCCGGGATGGCCGCCAGTTCCGGCGGCAGCTGGTCTGCTGGGTAGGCGGGGACCTTGTACTCGGTCAAGGCGATCAGCGGCACGCCGACATCGGCCTCGCCGCCCGAGCGATCCACCAGACAGGCCTCGGCGATGACCGTGGCGCCGGTCTTGTTGATGGCCTCGATGCATTCGCGCGAGGACAGGCCGGTCGAGACGATGTCCTCGACCACCAACACCTTGTCATCCTTGGACAGCTCGAAACCGCGGCGCAGGGTGAACTCGCCATTCTCGCGCTCGACATAGAGCCCTTTGAGCCCCAGCTGACGGGCCATTTCATAGCCCGGCACGATCCCGCCGGTGGCCGGGGAGACGATCACGGTCGGGGCATCGCCAAGCTCAGCGCGGACCTTCGCCGCCAGTGCCTTGCACAGACGCTCGGTGCGGGCCGGTTCAGAGAAGACGCGCGCCTTTTGCAGGAAGACGCCGCTGCGCAGTCCGGAAGAGAGGATGAAATGGCCCTCGAGCAGGGCGCCGGCGGCCCGGAATTCGGCCAGGACTTCGTCGCGTGTCATTCTTCCTTGATCTCCTCGATTTCCGCCCTTGCCCGGTCGGCAGAGACGACGGTCTCACACATGCGGATGGCGGCCAGGATATTGGCCAGATGCCGGGTATCAAACACTTCGACGTCGAATTCCATGTCGAAGAAGTCGGCGGCGCGATTTCGGGTCGTGACGCTGGCGATATTGCCGCGGTTCTCCGACACCGTCTTGGCAATCTCGGCCAGGGCACCCGGTTCATTGTGCATGACGGCCTGGATGCGGGCGATCGAAACGGCATTGCCTTCGGCCTCGGCGGTCCAGGCCAGGTCAAGCCAGTCATCCATCGCGTTTTCCTCGTACTGGGCGAGGCGTTCGCAATCGATGGTATGGATCTCTATGCCCTTGTCCTTGCGCAACAGGCCGACAATGCGGTCACCGGGCAGCGGCGAGCAACACTCGGCGAAATGCAGCGTCACGCCCTGGGTCAGGCCACGCCCGCGCACATAGAGCCGGGCCTTGCTATCCTGGATCAGATCCCGGCCGGCGACATCCGGACGCTCGTCGAGACGTCCCGGGAACGCCGCGTTGAGCATGTCGACCGAGGAGATGCGCCCGCGGCCGAGGGTTTCATACATCTCGTTGGCGTCCTTGACCTCCAGCCGCGCGAAGGCGTCCTTGAGGTCGGCCTCGATCAGCGTCCGGCCCTCGCGGCGGAAAGCGTGCTCGGCCATGATCTTGCCGATACGATGAAATTCGTCGCGCTCGCTCTCGCGGATCAGGCGGCGGATGGCCGCGCGGGCGCGACCCGTGACAGCGAGGTTTTCCCACCCCGCCGGCGGCTGACGGACGCCACCTTTCACGATCGCGACGACATCGCCATTGCGCAACTGGGTGCGCAGCGGACGCTCGCGACCATTGATCTTGGCGGCGACGGTTGTGTGCCCCAGCTCGGTATGGACCGCATAGGCGAAGTCCAGCGGCGTGGCACCGACCGGCAACGAAATCAGGTCGCCGCCAGGTGTGAAGCAATAGACCTGGTCGGCGAACATTTCGAGCTTGGCGTGCTCGAGAAACTCTTCCGGATCGCCGCCCTGATTGAGGATTTCCACGAAGGGGCGCAGGCGCTCCAACGGATCGCCACCGGCCGCCTGGGCCGCATCGGCATCATAGGTGTAAGAGGAGTTTTTGTAGCGCCAGTGTGCCGCCACGCCGCTCTCGGCCACCGACTCCATTTGCTCGGTCCGGATCTGCAGCTCGACGCGCACATTCTTCGGTCCCATCACCGTGGTGTGCAGGGAGCGATAATTGTTCGGCTTGGGCAAGGAAATGAAGTCGCGGAACCGCTCCGGCACACACCGCCAAGACTGGTGGATCACACCCAGAGCCCGATAGCAGTCATCCGGCGTGTCGACGATCAGCCGGAAGGCGTAGATGTCGGCGATTTCCTCAAAGGTCAGCCCCTTGCGCTCAAGCTTGCGCCAGATCGAGTAGGGCCGCTTCTCGCGCCCGAAAATCCGCCCTTCAATCCCCGCCTCCGCGAGGCTGTCGATCATGGCGCTCGAGACCACCGAGACTTCCTCGGCGTGGGCTTCCCGCAACCGTTTCAGTCGGGTGTTGATCGATTCATGGGCCGATGCATTGACGTGCTCGAAGGCCAGGTCCTCGAGTTCGACACAAACCCGGTTGATCCCGATGCGTCGTGCCAGCGGCGCATAGATTTCCAGCGTCTCCAGCGCGATCCGCTCACGCTTGTCGGCGCGCGAAATCGCGTCCAGCGTCCGCATGTTGTGCAAACGGTCGCACAGCTTGACGATCAGCACCCGGACATCATCCGAGATGGCGACGACCAGCTTTTGCAGGTTCTCGGCCTGTTTTGTCCGCTTGGAGCGCAACTCCATCTGGCCGAGCTTGGTCACACCATCGACGAGGCCTGCGACTTCCTCGGAAAAGGCCTCGGTCAGCTCCTCCAGCGTCGCCGGCGTATCCTCGACGGTATCGTGGAGCAGGCCGGTGCACACCGTCGCCACGTCCATGCGCAGGTCGGCGAGGATCATCGCAACCTGGGCCACGTGGGCAAAATAGGGTTCGCCCGACTGGCGGCGCTGCGGCCGGTGGGCTTCCTCGGCAAAGTCATAGGCGCGCCGAACGAAGTCGGCATCGACTTTGGGGAAATACCGACGGATACGCGCTATCAGCTCGTCCGCGCTGGGTATGGCGGGCGGCGACGGGTCCAGTTCGGGTGGCGTCGCGCCGGAGGTCAAGACGCGTTAGAGGCGGCCGTCAGGCGCGCCGTCCCGGTCGTTCTGGAGCGCCTTGAGCATCTCGGCTTCGTCAAGCGGAACCTGCGGTGCCGGAAGGGCCTCGAGCTGCTGGCCACGCTCTTCGCGGGCCGCGTCTTCCTCGTCCTCGCTCGGCAGCACGCGCTGCAGACCGTTGACCAGGCTGTCCTTCAGCGCATCCATGTCGAGCGTTTCGTCCGCGATCTCGCGGAGGGCAACGACAGGGTTCTTGTCATTGTCGCGATCAATCGTCAGCTCGGAGCCGGCCGAGATGTTGCGGGCACGGTGTGCCGCCATCAGAACCAGGCGGAAACGATTGGGAATTTTTTCAATGCAGTCTTCGACAGTGACGCGAGCCATGCGCGCGAACTCCTTGAACCAGCGCTAGAGGTTTTGGAACCGCGTTACCTAATCCCCTCGCCCTGCAAAAGCAAGGCTGTGGGGTGAGAGTTTTCCGGTCTCTTGCAGCTTGTATGTTGCGCTGCGATCCGCCTGTGGCAGCGCGGCAATCAGATCGGCGATGCCACGCCCGCTCAGCGGGTCGGTCCAGTCCGGGGCAATCTCGGCAAGCGGCAACAGGACGAAAGCGCGTGTCACCGCCCGCGGGTGCGGCACGGTCAGGCCGTCCGGCGCCGAGATTTGCTCGCCCCGGCAATCGATCAGGTCAAGGTCGAGCGGCCGCGGAGCATTGCGCACCGTCCGCGCCCGGCCGAACGCTGCCTCGATCGCGTGCAGCGTATCGAGGATGGTCCGGGCCGGCTGGTCCGAAGCGATCGCGACGACGGCATTGACGTAAGGTGGCTCAGCCGGATCGGGCCAGGCAGGACTGTGCCAGTCAGACGATGCGGAAATGATGGCCAGTCCCGCCTCGCCAAGGGCAAGTCGCGCGCGGTCCAGGGTCTGCCGCGGACTCCAGTCACCCAGTGGCAGATTGGCGCCGAGGGCGATATATATCGCGGCAGATTGCATTGCCCTATTCATAGACTGTCCCGAGGATATTCCCATGGCCTTTTACCCGGACGAGCGCATCGGCCTCTTCATCGACGGTGCCAACCTGTTCTCAACCACCAAGGCGCTCGACTTCGATATCGATTTCAAACGCCTTCTCGACGAGTTTCGCAAGCGCGGCAAGCTGATCCGCGCCAATTACTACACCGCCCTGCTGGAGCACGAGGAATACAATCCTTTGCGGCCACTGGTCGACTGGCTCAACTACAACGGATTTTCGGTGATCACGAAGCCGGCCAAGGAGTATACGGACGACCATGGCCGTCGCCGGATCAAGGGCGACATGGACATCGAGCTGGCCGTCGACATGCTCGAGGCCGCCACCTATCTCGACCACATCATCCTGTTCACCGGCGACGGCGATTTCCGCTACGCCCTCGCGGCGGCCCGCGCCAAAGGCGCCCGTATCTCGGTCGTTTCCTCGCTGAAAACCAACCCGTCCATGATTTCCGATGATCTGCGGCGGGAGGCCGACGCCTTCATCGAGCTGGACGATTTGCGGGCGATGATCGGTCGGTCGGCGGCCGGCTCGTGACCACGAGCGCCCCTCCCGAAGCCCCTTTGGACTGCCCGCTCTGTCCGCGACTGGTTGCCTTCCGGCAGGCGACCGCGGCGGACCATCCGGACTGGCACAACGCCCCGGTCGAGTCCTTCGGGTCGGACCAGGCCCGCCTGCTGATCATCGGCCTCGCACCGGGCCTGCGCGGTGCCAACCGGACCGGTCGCCCCTTTACCGGCGACTGGGCTGGCGACCTGCTGTACGCCACCCTCGACCGCTTCGGCTTCTCGCGCGGCACCTATGCCAGCCATGCCGAGGACGGTGTCGAACTGGTCGACGCGATGATCACCAATGCGGTGCGTTGCGTCCCGCCTGAGAACAAACCGGTCGGCGCCGAGGCCAATGCCTGCCGCCCCTTCCTGACCAGCCGCATCGCCGCGATGCCGCGCCTGAAGGCCGTCTTGTGTCTGGGCAAGATCTCGCATGACAACACGCTGCGGGCCCTGAGCCTGCCGCTCAAGACGGTCAAGTTCGGGCACGCCGTGACAGCCGACATCGCCGGTCCGAACGGGTCGCTGCGCCTGTTCGACAGCTATCATTGCTCCCGCTACAACACCAATACCGGCCGCCTCACCGAAGCCATGTTCGATGCGGTCTTTGCCGACATCCGGGCCTGGCTGGACACGGCGCCCTGATATCCTGCCACGTGTGTACAGACCGCATAAAATCCCCTAACAGGCGACTTTGCGGCGACTTGCGGGCGTCAGGCATCCGTCGGATTGGCAGTATCTGATGGCGCTTCGACCCGGCAGCGCTCGAACAGGCTCACCGCCGCCTCGAACTTGTCGCGACACCCCGGATTGCAGAAGCCCACAACGGCGCCGCGATACCACATCAGCGCGCCGGCAGAGACCGGTCTGCCAGACCAGGGGCACGTCTCATTGATGACATTTTCCAACGTCAGGATCATCGGGTCAGCCTTTCCCTGCTTTTCCCACTGAACCCGCTGGATATCCCGGCACACACATGGCATAAATGACCACATGCTCCCCTTTTCTGCCAATCCTGAACAAATCGAGCGCTGTGTCGCCTTTGTGACCTTCCCCGGCGTCAAGCTGCTGGACGTCACGGGGCCCCTGCAGGTGTTCGAGGACGCCAACACCTTTCTGGGCCGGACCGCCTACTCGACCCCCATTGCCTCCTACTACGGCGGCCCGGTCGAAACCGACGCCGGGGTCCTTCTCAACACCCGCCGCCTCGCGGGCATCGGATTGGACGAGCAGGACACACTGATGATTGCCGGCGGCGGCGGTGTCTTCACGGCGTGTCGTGATGCCCGGCTCGTCCAGGCGATCCAGAAGGCCGCTGAAAAAAGCGGACGCATCGCCTCGACCTGCACCGGCGCCTTCCTGCTGGGAGCCGCCGGATTGCTCAAGGGCAAGCGCGCCGTCACCCATTGGCGCCATTGCGACCGCCTGGCCGAGGACTGCCCGGACACCGAGGTCGACCCGGACCCCATCTTCATCGAGGATGGTCGGGTCTGGACCTCTGCCGGGGTCACCGCCGGGATTGATCTCGCCCTGGCGATGGTCGAGCGCGATCATGGCCGTGAGCTGGCGCTCGAGCTGGCCCGGTCGCTCCTGGTTTATGTCAAACGCCCCGGCGGCCAGTCACAGTTCTCAGAAGCGCTGAAGCAACAGAAACGCTCGGCCACCGGACGGTTCGACGCCCTGCATTTCTGGATGAAGGACAATCTGGTCGCCGACCTCAAGGTGGAATCGCTGGCCGAACGATCCGGCATGAGCCCGCGCAATTTTGCCCGCCTCTATACCGACGACACCGGCATGACACCGGCCCGAGCGGTTGAGCAATTCCGGGTCGATGCGGCCCGGGCGATGCTGGAAAATCCCAATGTCTCGATCAAGACCGTGGCCAGCCAGACCGGATTCGGCAATGACGAGCGCATGCGGCGATCCTTCGCGCGGCTGCTCGGCGTGACCCCGCAGGCCTATCGCGAACGGTTTGCGGTCGAGACGCCGGCCAGCGTCTGATCGAGCCCGACCCCGCAGGTCAGCCGTAATTCTTCATCAGGCGGGACTTCTGCTTGTTCCACTCGCGGTCCTTGATCGTCTGGCGCTTGTCGACCGTTTTCTTGCCGGTCGCCAGACCGATCTGGAGCTTGGCGAGGCCCCGACCATTGAAATACAGCCGCAATGCAACAATCGTCCGCCCCTGCTGGGTCGAAGCGCCTGTCAGCCTGGCGATTTCCTTGGCCTTGAGCAGGAGTTTGCGGTGCCGCTTGGGCTCGTGATTGAAGCGGTTGGCCGGTCCGTAGGGCGGGATGTCAGCATTGATCAGCCACAACCCTTCACGCTCGGCGCTGACATAGCTCTCGGCGATATTGGCGCGACCCTCGCGCAAGGATTTCACCTCCGAGCCCATCAGCATCAACCCGGCCTCGAAGGTTTCCTCGATTTCGTAGTCAAAGCGGGCACGCCGATTGACGGCGACAGGTGCGGTCTCGGATTTGGGTTTGCTCATGGTGCTTTCAATCAGGCCTGGTCAAGCAGGCCGGCATGGACAAGGGCGGCGCGGACCTGGGCATTGGAGGCTTCGTTCGGCTCGGTCAATGGCAGGCGCAGCTCGGTATTCATCACGCCCAATACGGACAGGGCGTATTTGGTCGGCCCCGGGCTGGACGAGGAAAACAGTGCGTGGTGCAGTGGCATAAGCTGATCGTTGAGCAGCCGCGCCGTCTCCCAGTCTCCCGCCAATGTGGCGTCCTGGAACTGCGCGCACAAGGCCGGCGCCACATTCGAAGTCACCGAGATCGCGCCGACACCCCCGGCAGCATTGAAGCCGAGCGCTGACGGATCATCACCGGACAGCAAGGCGAAATCGGTACCGATCAGCCGGCGGTGGTCCGACACCCGCGCCATGTCGCCGGTCGCATCCTTGATACCGACCACACGCTCGAGACCGGCGATCCGGGCGACGGTGTCTGCCTGGATGTCGACCACGGTCCGGCCGGGAACATTGTAGACCACGATCGGCAGATCGACGGCGTCGTGGATGGCCTTGAAATGCTGGAACAGGCCTTCGGCATTCGGCTTGTTGTAGTAGGGCGCGACCACGAGACCGGCATCGGCGCCGAGTTCCTTGGCGCGGCGCTGGTTGGCAATTGCGACCGCGGTGCTGTTGGACCCCGTACCGGCGACCACCGGGACACGCCCCTTTGCGGTCGCAACGACAATCTCCACCACCCGCATGTGCTCTTCAAAGGTCAGCGTGGCGTTCTCACCGGTCGTGCCACACGGCACAAGACCATGGGTACCCGCAGCGATCTGGCGCTCGGCCAGTGCGGCAACGGCATCCTCGTCGACGGCCCCATTCTTGAATGGGGTGACGAGCGCAGTCATGGATCCCTTGAACATGTTTCATTCCCGGATACGGCCAAATCAGCGCGCGACCATATCGACCGCGTCGCACACGGCCAAGTGTTCTTGTCAAGTCTGGACAGGGCGCCGGATTTGCTGTGATGATGGACGTTCCAGTCGATCGAAGAGTGTCCCGTTTGCCATGATCGCACGTTGCGTTTCCGCGTTTGTCCTGCTCGCAGTCTCCGTCGCCGCCGAGGCTCAAATTCCCTCGCCCCGCATCCGGCCAGAGCCTCTCAATTTCTCGCAATACCTGTCAGACGCCGACTTCACGCGTTTTCGCGAAGGACTGGACGCGGCCGATGACGAGGACTGGGCGCGGGTCCGCGAATTGCGCCTTGAACTCACAGACACCGCCGCCCGCGACATCCTTTTGTGGCGCATCGCGCTGAATGATGCCCGCGCCAGCTTTCTGGAACTCGACCTGGCGCTGACCGAACTCGACAACTGGCCGCGTGACAGTTTCATCCGCGCCGAAGCCGAGTCGAAGATTGACGGGTCCGGCCTTACCGCGCCTTTCATCCTGTCCTGGTTCGAGGAGAACCCGCCCACAACCGGCCGCGGCCGCATCGCCCATGCCGAAGCCCTGATCGGGGTCGGGCGGATTGTTGAAGGTGAAGCGCTGCTGCGCGAAACCTGGCGCTCGGGCCGGCTGGCCAGCCAGGTCCAGAGTGACACCTATTCGCGCCACCGCGACGTCTTCACCGAAGATGATCACATGGCCCGGATCGACTATCTGATCTGGTCCAACCAGCGCTCACTGGCGCGCCGGGTGCTGCCGCTCCTGTCCGGCAATAACCGCAACCTCGCCGACGCCCGCCTGAGACTGGCCGGACGGCAAAGCGGTGTCGACCGGGCCGTCAACCGGATTCCGGCCAGCCTGTCGAATGATCCCGGGCTTGTTTTCGAGCGCGCCCGCTGGCGCCGCCGCTCCGGCATGCGCGATTCAACCCTGCCACTCCTGCTGCAGCTGCCTGACAGCCACACGGACGTCACCGCGCTCGAACTGATGTGGACAGAGCGCAAACTGATGATCCTCACTCTGGTGCGTGATCAGGACTATGACACCGCCTACGAACTTGCCCGGGCGCACGGCATGTCCTCCGGAGCCGATTTTGCCGATGCGGAATTCATGGCTGGCTGGCTGGCGCTGGTTCATCTGGACCGTCCGGACGAAGCGCTCGCCCATTTCACGCGGCTTCGGGACAATGTGTCGACGCCCGTCAGCCAGTCCCGGGGCTCGTATTGGATGGCACGCGCCCTGGACGAACTCGGCCGGCCCGACGAGGCGGCCACACTCTATGCCGAAGCCGGTCAGCACTCGACGGCCTATTACGGCCAGCTCGCCCTCACCCAGCTCACCGGCACGGGTGGACAGCTGGCGCTGGAGCGTGATCCCGAACCGACGCCCGAGACCACGATCCGGTTCGAAGCCCGCCCGCTGGTGCGCGCGATGCGCCTGCTCGCCGAACAGAATGAGGAATATTATTTCCGCCTGTTCAGCTATCGGCTCGACGATCAGCTGACCGATCCGCAAGAAGCGGTCCTGCTGTCGCGGCTGGCCAGCAATTACCTCTATCTGCGCCAGGCCGTCCGGGCCGCCAAGGCAGCGCGCCTGCGGGGGATCATCCTGCCGCAAAGTGCCTATCCGACAATCCAGCTGCCGGCCCAGACCAATGCCCGTGCCCAGCGTCCGGAAGACGCCCTGACCCATTCCATCATCCGCCAGGAGACCGAGTTCGGCCAACATGCCGTCTCCGGTGCCGGTGCGCGCGGCATGATGCAGCTGATGCCGGCCACCGCCCGCGCCACCGCCCGCGATCTGGGCGAAACCTATCGCTACAGCTGGCTGACCGACGATCTGGACTACAATCTCACCCTCGCCATGCACCATCTCGCCGAAGTGGTGGACGATTATGACGGCTCCTACGTCATCGCGCTGGCCGCCTATAATGCCGGTTCGCACCGCGCCAATCGCTGGATCCGCGACTATGGCGACCCACGCGATCCAGATGTCGACCCGGTCGACTGGATCGAAAGCATCCCTTTCTCGGAGACCCGCAATTACGTCCAGCGCGTGATGGAAAACCTGCAGGTCTACCGCTCACGCCTCAATGACGACGCTGCCGTCCCGCTCCTCATCGAAGACGACATGCACCGCGGCGCAGCACCGGTCCGGATCATGGTCGATCCGGAGGAGTAGGCGGATCGCGCGCCTCCTCGCCTCACCGTCCCATGTCTGCGCAAGCACCTGCCGAGCCGGCTTGTCCCCGTTGTGCATCACTTTCCTTCTCCCTTGGGAGAAGGTGGCCGGAGGCCGGATGAGGGGGATTCTTCCCGCTGGTACCGGGATTTACCCCTCACCCTGACCCTCTCCCGGGGGAGAGGGAAAGCGCGCTTTGGCAAATAAAATCACCAAACTTATCCCCACCCCTCGCCACCAGGCGATAATGGCTTTGGTTTTCGGGACGGGAGGCACGAGCTCAGTCACTTGTGCCCGGAAACGAGCGGAGCCTGTCCGCGCCTTGGATGTGACAGTCCAAAGCTCCGGCAGGGCGTGCGACCAGGTCGCGGGGCACTAAACGACCGACCCCATCTACCTGACGCATTGGAATCGGGGTGGAGACAGCCCGGGAAATCTCCCACCTTTTTTTCAACAAAGATTTGGCGGGATGCCGAGGACACCACGGACACCGCCTACCAGCCAAACGGACACCCTGGTGTCCAACGGCATCCCGTTCCCTCCCACACTTCGGCGCAAAAGCGTGCGGAGACGAAAGTACATGCCGCAAGCGAAAGCAAGGATCGGATGGGGGCAAGGAGATAGGTCCCCATCCCGCGTCACACCAGCAGGTCATTACCGTCCAGCGACGACGCGAACGCGTCCCTGGGCAAGAGTTTGAACGGCGTGCCAGTCCGTCTGGCCGACAGGACCCGGTCACACCGGAACACACGCGACGCGTCCCGGAGATGATCGAAGGCGACCACATACCAGACCGGGTATTTCAGCAGGAGGTAATGAGGTTCGATCTGCCGATTGGAGGTCTTGCCGTCTTCGCGCCGATATTCGATCGCCAACCTTTCCTGATCCAGGAAGGTCTGGTGCAAGGCCTGCACGACGTGTCCCGGCGGCGCGGCCACACCCGCCTGGACGTAGGTCGAGGCGGTATCGCCAATCAGGATCCGGGATTTCATCCGGGTTACCTTGTGGCGCTTTTCCGGAGAAAAAGACGCCACAAGCTGTCGCCGCACCGATCCCAGGCTGGCGAGAAACATCGGCGAGCGCATCTGTTCAGACACCTCGATGCTGATCAGCAAATCGACGGCCTCGGGGTAGGACAGGTTCAGCCGTCCAACGCCCCAATTGCGGTCGAGCCGGACGCCACCGCCGCGACCCCGGTCGGAATCAATGGGCAGGCCCTGCTCGCGCATCAGCAGGAGATCGCGGGCAATCGTGCGCTCGCTGACATCATGCTGCCGTGCCAGGTCTGCGACCGTGCACAGCCCGTCCTGCTTGAGCTGGACGGCCAGCAGGTCCATCCGTCGCAGCCTGTCTTTCGAATTCGCGCGCGCCATCAAACAAATAAGACATAAAATGTCCTATTTGGCGATACACGTCGGGTCAGACACCAGAACGGTGCCTTGGCAGGCAGGAGCGCAAAACATGAAAATGAACTATTTCGTCATCGGCACGAACGACAAGGACGCATCGACCCGATTCTACGACGCCGTGTTCCAGGAGTTCGGCATCGATCAGGTGATGTCGAATGACCGGATGACCTATTGGCAGAGCGAGAATTTTGCCTTTGCGGTCGCCATCCCCTTCGATGAACAGCCGGCGACCCGTGGAAACGGCTCCATGGTCGGTTTCGCGCTCGGCTCCAAGGACGCGGTCAGGCGCCTGCACAGCAAGGTCATTGAACTGGGCGGAAAATGTGACGGCGAGCCCGGCGACCGCGGACCGATGTTCTCGGCCTATGTCCGCGATCTCGACGACAACAAGCTGTGCTTTTCGGCGTGAGGCTTTCGGGCGGCGGCCTCAGTCCGCCGCATCCTCACCGGAGACCAGTTTCGGGATCGAGGTGAACGCGAAAATTGCCGCGAACAGGCCGGTCAGGCCTATCAGGCCACGTTGCAGGATGATCAGGTCGTCCATGGTGACCGCGGCCCAGATGGCGGCAGCGGCCCAGCCTCCTGTGATGACGATGATCACCAGCGATTTTGCCCGCACACTGACATTGGCCAACAGGGCGAGAACCCCGATCGCCATGAAGGTCGTGCCGATCTCGTGATGCCAGGGCATGCGCGCCGCGATACCGGCGATGCCTTCGCGGATCACCCATCCGACGGAGACAAGAGCCCCGCCGGCCAAGGTGAGACCAATCCGGTCCATGATGGAAAGACGAGCCATGCCATCAGGGTAGCACGGCTCGCCTTCCAAGGCCCGATGAAAGACGAGGCTAGTATCGCTCTTGGTACCGCGACACGACTTCCATGAAGATGACCGGCAGCGCGTGACCGGCAATCCCGACTGTCCACCAGATCATCGGCCATTTCATTATAAACCAACCGGACCCCAGGCTGATCCCGGCAAAGATGATCATGCCGAACACATAGCTCGCCAGATGGATCCAGAATGACAGCTGCAAGGCCGCCCTGCCCTTGGCATTGCGTCGTCGGACCAGCTCGTCGGCCTCGACCTCCGGATCGATACACAAGGCCAGCACATCCACATTGAACGCCGCAGCCAGCGCCATCAGTGTTTCGCGTGAGGCGGCCTCGCCAGTCTCGATACGCTGGATGGTGCGCAGGCCGATGCCCGCGACTTCCGCAAGATGTTCCTGCGACCAGTGTCGCTCTTCACGCCAGCGTTTGATCTTGTCTGCGTCTGCCTTGAAAGCCATGTCCGTCTCCTGGAAAGCTTGTGTAAACTGATTGGCTCCAAAAAACAGACCGGCCGCCAAGGCACCACGTCAGCCTGGCGTCAGCACCACGCCACCCCGCCGCCAGTGGCCCGCCAGTGCTCCGTCACTCCCCGTGAATGATCGGCCGAGATGCCAACCAGGAGAGGGATTCACGACAACACCACCGCCGGAAATCCGTACAGCCTCCGCCATTCGAACGCAGGTCAGGCCCGAGCCAGCGCCTTCTGGAAAACCGCGGCGTCGACATTGCCGCCGGTTGCCAGGACACACACCGTCTTGCCAGCAACATCGATCTTGCCGGACAGCACCGCGGCCAGGGCCGCCACACCGCCCGGCTCGACCACGATCTTGAGATGACGCCAGGCGGCAGCCATCGCGTCCAGCGCCTCGTCGTCCGAGATGGCTGCACCGCCGGTCAGCTGGGTCGAATTGAGGGCCCAGGTCAGGGCGCCGGGGGTCGGGGTGATGATCGCATCGCAGATGGACCCGGTCAGCCGCTCATTGGTCTCGCGTTTGCCACTGGCCAACGACCGCCTGTGATCATCGAAATCGACCGGCTCGGCGGCCCAGATTTCGATGTCGGGGAAAGCCTGCCGCATGGCCAGACCGACACCGGCGATCAATCCGCCGCCGCCGGCGCAGCACACCACAATTTCGGCCTGCTCACCCAGCGCCTGCAACTGGTTTGCTGCTTCAAGCCCCGCCGTCCCCTGGCCGGCAATGATGCGGGGGTCTTCATAGGGCGGAACCAGGATACGCCCTTCGGTTTCACAGATGGCAGCGCCCAGCGCCTCACGGCTTTCGGTCGCACGGTCGAAATGCACCACTTCTCCGCCCCAGAACTTAACGCCGTCGACTTTCGAACGCGGCGCATCGGACGGCATGAGGATCTTGGCGTGCGTTCCATTCAACCGCGCCGCGGCCGCAACACCCTGGGCGTGATTGCCGGACGAATAGGCGACAATGCCCCGTTCCTTTTCAGCATCCGACAGGCGGGAAATCCGGTTGAAGGCGCCGCGAAACTTGAAGGAACCGGTGCGCTGCAGGCACTCGGCCTTCACGAACAGTCTTGCCCCCAGCCTGTCATCGAGCTGGTCGTTGCGGAGCAAGGGCGTTTCCACCGCCTGTCCCGCCAGGCGCGTCGCCGCATCGAGAATGTCCGCATATCCGGGCAGGTCTACTGGATGGGTCACGGGCGATCACTCCTCGACTGGACGCGGCGTCCGGCGACGCCATATGTGGAAAAACGCATAAGCAATTCAAACCGATTGAGCAAAGGGATTGCGCCGCCGCGCGATAGACCGTTTGATTGGCAAAACACAAAATGAAGCAACGGTTGTTACCCAGGGGAAAAACATGACTTTGCGCGCACACATGATGGACTGTCCGCTGATGATTTCGGACATTCTGGTTCACGCGGCAAAATGCCATGGCGATCAGGAGATCGTGACGCGGCTGCCGGAGAATGGTCAGATCCACCGGCAGAATTATGCCCAGACCCATGAGCGGACCCAGCAGCTGGCCAATGCCCTGCAAAAGAAGCTCAAGATCCGCGAAGGCGACCGGGTTGCCACGATCGCCTGGAACTCGCATCGACATTTCGAGCTCTACTACGCCATTTCCGGCATCGGCGCCGTGGTCCACACCGTCAATCCGCGCCTCGACCCGAAACAGCTCATCTGGATGCTCGACCACGCCCAGTCGAAGACCGTTTTCTTCGACAAGCAGTTCGCACCGCTGATCGATGCCATCTCGAAAGCCTGTAAATCGGTCAAGAACTGGGTTCTGATGACCGACAAGACCCATCTCGATGGCGTTCAGACCAAGTGCAAGAGCTATGAGGAATTGATCGCCGAATATCCGGCGAAATTCGACTGGCCGGTGTTTGACGAGTTTGCCGCAGCCGGGCTGTGCTACACCTCGGGCACGACGGGCGATCCCAAGGGCGTCCTCTACTCGCACCGCTCGACCGTTCTGCACGCCATGGCGTCGGCATCAGCCGATGTGATTGGTGTCGGCGCACGGGGCACGCTGTTGCCGGTGGTGCCGATGTTCCACGTCAATGCCTGGGGCATTCCTTACGCCGCGCCGATGAATGGCGCCAAGCTGGTCATGCCCGGCGCCCAGATGGATGGGGCCAGCATCCACCAGCTGATCGAGGATGAACGCGTCAGCTATGTCGCCGGCGTGCCCACGGTCTGGCTGGGCCTGCTCAACTATCTGGAAGCCGAAGGCAAGCGCATCGATTCCGTCGAGCGCGTCCTGATCGGCGGCTCGGCCCTGCCGGAAGCGCTGTTGCGCGCCTATGAGGACAAGTATGGCGTCGTCATGCAGCAAGGCTGGGGCATGACCGAAATGAGCCCGCTGGGCACGGTCAATGTGCTTCTGCCCAAACATGAAGGGCTCAGCCGCGAGGAAATCATCCAGGTCAAACTCAAGCAGGGCCGTCTCGTCTTCGGTGTCGGCATGCGCATCGTCGATGACAATGGCGAGGAACTGCCGTGGGACGGCAAGTCCTCCGGTCATGTGCAGGTCCGCGGACCGTGGATCGCTTCGGGCTATTACCGCGGCGCCGGTGCCGAGAGCTTCACCGAGGATGGCTGGTTCCAGACCGGTGATGTCGCCCATCTCGATGGCAGCGGCTTCATGACCATCACCGACCGCTCCAAGGACGTCATCAAGACCGGCGGCGAGTGGATCTCCTCGATCGACCTGGAAAACGCCGCCATGGGACACCCGTCCGTGGCGATGGCCGCTGCGGTTGGCATGCCACACCCGAAATGGCAGGAGCGACCGCTGCTGGTCGTCCAGCTCAAGGAAGGCGCCGAGCCGGATGCCGCCTCGATCATCGAGTACCTGCGCGGAGAAGTGCCGAAATGGTGGCTGCCCGACGCCGTCGAATTCATCGACGAAATGCCGATCGGCGCGACCGGCAAAATGCTCAAGACCAAATTGAGGGAAATCTACAAGGACTATGAATTCCCGACGGTTGACGCGTAATCGCGGAGACAATCGAAATGATCAAGCCCCGGCCATCTGGTCGGGGCTTTTTCGTGGGCCAATCCTGACGCGGGACTTAAATCGGTTTAATCCCCCCTGTTTCTCCCTTGTGCCGGCCCGCGGCCTCTCCTACATTCATATCGAAATTCGATAAGCCTCAGATCCGGTGATCGGCGGGGCGAAGGAGACAGGACAATGGAGGTTTACGTCATGGGTGGAGAAGTCGCGGTCATCGGCCTGCTGGCCTATTTCGTGCCGACCCTGATCGCCCTCCTGCGCGGTCACGACAATACGTTCGCGATCTTCCTGACCAACCTGCTTCTGGGTTGGACCTTCATCGGCTGGGTCATCGCCTTCATCTGGTCGTTCACTGCTATCCGCCGACGCGTGCGGGCCTAGGAGTTCCCCAAGCTCCCATCTCGGTTTGACCGCCCCAAGCCTCACACCCCAACGGTCAAACCAGGCAAACGCGTCTACCCCAACCGGCCCCAAACCGGACAATGCTGCGCCCGGATCGCCCCCAACGGTCCGGGCGCTTTTTGTTGCATGCAAGCCGCGTAAAAAGTCGTTCATGCCCTACTGGCTTGCGCCGAAGCGCAAGCGGGCAGTTCCGGCATGTACCGGTGTCGGGCTTGCCGGCGACGACATACCGGTCGCGATTGGAAAATGTAAAGCCAACTTGACGACAAGCGTCCTTTACATCATAGTGTCTCGACGCGTTGATGAGACAGGAGGCCTGAACATGGCATTCGATAATTGGACGAAAGAGCTGGGTGTCGGGCTCGGCGTGGCGATCGGGTCAAGCGTCGGCCTTACGGTTGGAATCGTGGTCGGCGCCATGTTCGGAGACGTCGTGAGCGGCATCGTTTTCGGTCCGATGATCGGCGCGGCCCTCGGTACAATTGCGAGCCTCTTTCTGCCAGACCTGTCGTCGAGCTAGGGTGCGCGCTGCGCGAGCAAAAACCAACGCGCCACCTTTCCGGGACCCGGTACCGCGCGGACGACTGGTCGCCACTCAGCAAGACGGCGGACAACTGCAACGTTAGTGAGGCAGGCGATCGGTTCGGTGCGCGGCCTCGCGCGGTTCGGCCTGATCCGGAAGGGCAACTGGCCACAACTGGCATCAAGCGATCATTGCCCTTGCCTTCAATTAGATAATTAGCTAACTGTCATATAACGAGCAGTGAGCGGCGCATTCACCTGGCCATGATTGGGCTGTCACATTGGTCGCCTTCACTGCAAGCCTGTCACCCAAAGGGAGAATTCTCATGTTCCTCAGCCGACACCTTTTTATGCTACTATCCAGCGTGCTCATCGCCTTCGTGATCGCGAGCTGCGCTGGAGCCTCCGACGATGGCGACAATCTTGATCCAGCCGGGGACTGGCAGGGAATCCTTTCGACCCCGCAAGGCGATCTGCGTCTGCTGATCACGGCAACCCAAGCGCCGGACGGGACTCATTCCGCCGTTCTGGAGAGCCTGGACCAAGCCCCCGGACAGAAAATCCCGGTCAGCGGCTTTTCGATCGACGCCCACGGCATGACCTTCACGATCGATGCGATCGGTGCGAGCTACTCCGGGACCTGGAACACTGATAGCCAAGGCTATGAGGGCACATTCAGCCAGGGCATGGACCTGCCCCTGACATTTGTGCGGCCCGGTGAGGCCAGCCTGCCGGTCATTGCGGGCATGGATGGTGTCTGGCAGGGCGTTCTGGATCGTGGCGACACGCCGCTGGAACTGGTTTTGAATATCGAGACGACCGAAGCCGGCACGCAGATCACACTCGATTCTGTCTCCCAGGCGGCCTATGGCATTCCGGTCACCAATCTCGCTCGCGACGGCAGCACTGTCAGCTTCCAGGTGCCTGCTGCGAATGTCAGATATGCCGGCGAACTTGATGCCAGCGGCGACATTCTGGCCGGCGACTGGACCCGCCCGGACTTCCCTGACGCTCGGGTGAGCTTCCAGCGCAGCGCCGACACGGTGACCGGCCCCAACCGCCCGCAGACCCCGCAAGCGCCCTTCCCCTATAGCGCCGAGGACGTCCGCTTTGACAATCCGGCCGCCGAGGGTGTCACCCTGGCCGGCACATTGACCGTGCCGCCGGGCGATGGCCCCTTCCCCGCCGTCATCCTGATTTCAGGGTCAGGCCCGCAGGATCGCGACGAGACCGTGTGGACCCACCGACCTTTCGCGGTGATCGCCGACCATCTCTCCCGCAACGGCATCGCCGTGCTGCGCTATGATGATCGCGGCTTTGGCGAGTCGACCGGCGATTTCGCAGCGTCGACTTCGATGGACTTCGCCAGCGACACGGCGGCGGCGCTCGCCTGGCTCAAGACCCGTCCGGAGATTGATGGCGGTTCGATCGGCCTGGTCGGTCACAGCGAAGGCGGGCTGATCGCGCCGGTTGTCGCGGCGGACAATTCCGATGTCGCCTTCCTGGTCCTGCTGGCCGGCCCCGGCACGACCGGCGAGCAGATCATTTTCGACCAATCGCTTGCTGCAGCCCGCGCGGCCGGCCAAAGCGAGGCGCAGCTTGACACCCTTGCCGATCTCATTCCGCAAATCACGGGCGCCGTACGCGACGCCGCCGATGCGGCCGCGGCCCGTGCAGCGCTTGATGCCCTTTTGACCGACGAGGTTCTCGCCCAGCTGGGCATTGTGCCGGCTCAGAAAAACCTCGTCATCGGGCAGAATGTCCGGGCCTGGTATCGCGCCTTCCTGCGCCATGACCCGGCGCTCTGGCTGGCGCAGGTTGACCAACCGGTTCTGGCCGTCAATGGCTCGCTCGACATCCAGGTCGTTCCGGGCGCCAACCTGACCGGCATCGAGGCCGGCCTGAGCGGCAATGACGACGTCACCATTCTCGAACTGGAGGGTCTCAACCACATGTTCCAGACCGCCGAGACCGGCGAAGTCGCCGAATACGCCCGGATCGAGGAAACCTTCGCGCCGTCAGCGCTGGAGCTGATCACGGACTGGATCACCACACGCTTCGCGGAGTGAGGCCCAAAAAGGGGACAGGTGTGATTAACGACGCGCGTTAATCACACCTGTCCCCAGCTCACAGCCAGGTCGTGATCTCGTCCAGCGACTTCTTGACCAAGGCGTGCTCGGGCACGGTTGCGTCTTCGGTCGGATAGCCGCCGACGATCAGCATGTAGGGCTTTTCTCCGGCCGGGCGTTCGCAGACCTCGTTGAGGAAGCGCATCGGATTGGGCGTGTGGGTCAGCGTGACCAGGCCGGCCTCGTGCAGCGCGGCCAAGAGGAAGCCGCAGGCAATACCGACGCTTTCATGGATGTAGTAATTCTTCTTGTCCTGGCCGATTTCCTCGCCGCCGCGCTTCTGGGCAAAAACGGCGATCAGGACCGGTGCATGCTCGAGGAAGGGCTTGCTGGCATCCGTGCCGAGCGGCGCCAGCGCGTCGAGCCATTCCTGCGGCGCCTTGCCATTGTAGAAAGCCGCTTCCTCGGCCTCGGCCGCCTCGCGCAACGCCCGACGCTTGGCCGGATCGGTCAGCACTACAAAATGCCAGGGCTGGTGATTGGCACCCGACGGCGCCGAACCGGCGGCGATGATGGCCTGTTCGATGACAGCCCGTTCGACCGGTTTGTCGGAGTAATCCCGAACCGTGCGACGGCGCAGCAGATTTTGTGTGAAGCGGCTGACCCGATCGCGCATCTCGGCTTGCGGGTACTCGATATAGTTT
Source organism: Maricaulis sp. (assembly GCF_034670125.1). Lineage (GTDB taxonomy): Bacteria > Pseudomonadota > Alphaproteobacteria > Caulobacterales > Maricaulaceae > Maricaulis. The sequence continues at coordinate 135,760 of NZ_JAXMOC010000002.1, read as the reverse complement.
TCCAGCGGTACGCGTTTTTCCATTCCCATCAGGACCCTCCCCGGTCCGGTCTGGTCAGACCTATCAATCCCACTCCAAAACCACCTTGCCGGATTTGCCGGCGCGCATGGCGTCAAACCCCTTCTGAAATTCATCCGCCTTGTAGCGGTGGGTGATGATGCGCGAGACGTCGAGACCGCTCTCGAGCATGGCGATCATCTTGTACCAGGTCTCGAACATCTCGCGGCCGTAAATGCCTTTCAGCGTGATCGCCTTGAGCACCAGCTGGCCGAAATCGACCTCGATCGGTTTGGACGGCAGGCCGAGCATGGCCACCTTGCCGCCCATCACCATATTGTTGAGCATCGAGCCGAAAGCCTGCGGCGCGCCTGACATTTCCAACCCGACATCAAAGCCCTCGGTCATGCCCAGCTCCTTGGCCACGTCCTCGATCTTCTCTTTCGAAACATCGACCGTGCGGATCTTCGGCGCGACCTGGCTGGCCAGGTGCAGGCGGTGGGTGTTGATGTCGGTCAATACGACATGGCGGGCGCCGACATGGCGGGCAATCGCGGCGGCCATGATGCCGATCGGACCGGCACCGGTGATCAGGACATCCTCGCCGATCATGTCGAACTGCAGGGCGGTGTGCACGGCATTGCCGAGCGGGTCGAGGATCGAACCAATCTCGTCGGGCACGTCCTCGGGCAGCGGCACGACATTGAAAGCCGGCAGCTTCATGTACTCGGCAAAGGCGCCGGGAATATTGACGCCGACGCCGCGGGTTTCCGGGTCGAGATGGAAGCGCCCGGCGCGCGCCGCGCGGCTGGTCACGCCGACGACATGGCCTTCGCCGGAGACACGTTGTCCTGCCTTCACGCGCGTCACGTTGGAGCCGACATCGACGATCTCGCCCGCATATTCATGCCCGACCACCATCGGCGTAGGCACATTCTTGGCGGCCCAGTCATCCCAGTTGTAGATGTGGATGTCGGTGCCGCAGATCGCCGTGCGCTTGATCTTGATCAGGACATCATCCGGGCCGATCGTCGGCTCGGGCACATCCTCCATCCAGATACCTTCTTCCGGCTTGGCTTTGACCAGGGCTTTCATGCGGTGTCCTCAACTCGTGGCGTTCCCGTCTGGGCGGGCTTGTCGCGAAGATACATCACCGCGGCGGCGGGGAAAGTCAGCATCATCGGAATGAGCAGTATCCCCATCAGTTCAGCGACATATCCGTTGGATCCGCTGATCCAGGTCGCCGCGATGGAGAGCGCGCCGACCGCCGCCGGAATGGCCAGGATACGGCGCCGGTCCATCCACAACATGGCGGCCAGCCAGGCCGCATAGGCGGCAATCAACCCCCACTTGATCCAGGTGTCGATACGCAGCATCTCGATCCGAACCGGCAAGAATGTGTCAAAGGCGTAAGAGACCAGTTCCGCTTCTGCACTGGCCTCGTCAAAATAGCCGCGCGGCAGGCAGTCGCGTAATACGACCGCGTCACGCCCGTCTGCGGGTTCCATGCCCTCGCCGCACAGCGGATTCTCGATTTCGGCGAGAATGCCGTTGATGGTCGCATTTTCCTGCCAGTCGGCTGGTATCGTCGCCAGCGCCAGGCCGATCCCGATCACCGCCAGAAAGCGCCCGCGCAGGGCCATGCCCAGAAAGAAGACTGCCGCCATGCCGGCATAGGCAACCGGGAAGAACCAGTCGAGAAACTGGACCTCCTCCAGCCAGGCCCTGAGCTCCGCCGCCCCGTCGCCCCGCAGAAAGGCGATGTCGTCAATGTCCTCGGCGAATTCCAGCGCCAGGATGGGAGTCTGGAATCCGTCCTCCATCGGCGCGCTGCCCGGATTGGGCGGCGAGCCGAACAACGCCAGCGGGAAGGCCAGCGTGACCAGCGTCAGCACAAGAGTGGCCACAAAGGCCCAGCGCGATAGTGTCATGTCATCCCCCGATTGACGCCATAATGGACCGCGCTCCGGCGGGATCAAGCGATGAGACGCTCGGCAACGGTCTCACCGAGCGCCAGCGAGGCCGTAAGCCCCGGGCTTTCAATACCGAACAGGGCCATCAAGCCTGCCAGGCCATGCACTTCAGGCCCGTCCAGGCGAAAGTCCGGTTGCGGCTGCCCCGGCCCGTGCAGCTTCGGTCGGATGCCGGCATAGTCTGGCGTCAGGGCGCCGTCCGGCAGGCCGGGCCAGAAGCGCCGGGCGGTCGCCTCGAACGCCGCCGCCCGGGACGGGTCCACCGTGTAATCTTCCTCTTCGACATAAGCGAGATCAGGCCCGAACCGCGCCTGCCCGCCCAGATCCCGGCGATAATGGGTGCCAAGCGCGCCAGGTATCGGCAGCGGATAGACCAGCCTGGAAAACGGCGCCTTGCCGGACAGGGTGAAATAGACGCCCTTGCCGTAGTGCAGCGCCGGAATTTGGTCGGCCGGATAGCCGTCAACGCCGGACGCGGCGGCCTGGGCGCCCAAACCGGCGGCGATGACCAGATAGCGGGTCGTCACCTCGGTCGGATGCTCGCCACCGGTGCGGATCCGATAACCGCCCTCAGGCAGTGCCGTCGCGCCCGCGAACGGCGTGTTAACCGCGATCGCCCCGCCATGCCCGGCGATCTCGCCTGCCAGAGCGTCCATATAAGCGTGCGCATCCATCACGCCGCTTTCTTCCGACAGCAGGGCTGCCTCGGCGCGCAATTCAGGCTCGAGCGCCCGTGCTTCGGCGCCACTGAGGCGTCGCATGCCACCGACCTGGTTGATATGCGCCTGGTCGAGGATGGCATCCAGCCGCTCAATTTCGTGCGGCTGGGTGGCGACGACCAGCTTGCCGCATTTGTCGTGCGGCAGATGGTGGTGTTCGAGAAAGGCGTAGAGCATCAACCGCCCGGCCACGCACAGGCGGGCTTTCAGCGAGCCGGTCGGATAATAAAGCCCGCCATGGATGACCTCGGAATTGCGCGAGGAAATGCCCTGGCCGATCGCCTTGTTGGCTTCCAGCACAACGGTTTCATGGCCGCGCCGGGCAAAGGCCCGCGCCGTCGCGAGGCCGACCGCGCCGCCGCCGACAATGATCGCATCCGTCTCAAACGCCATGCCTGCTCTCCCGACGCGATGTCCGACTCGGCGACATGATCGGCGCTGTTGCGTCGCGGGTAAATGGCGAGCCAGAAGCCATCAACAAGCCCGAGGCTTTGAAGGGGAGCGCGACGGCGCTCAACCGGCCATAAATCCCTTGCCGGGAATTCGCTCTGTCAGATCAGGTCGGTCAAGGCGCATGCCCGCTTAGCGGCGCCGAAGGCGGCCTTGACCGGCCTGATCTGACAGAGCCCCCTGGCTGACATGGGATGAATGGCGAGGTCCGTGCGCGGGCGCGGCCGGACGTCACGAAAAAGCCGCCCGGCGCGGGACCGGGCGGCTCTTCATCTGAGGGCCAAGTTCGATCAGCCCTCAGCGGCACTCACCGGCGGGAATATACGGCCCAGCGGTCCGACCTGCGGGATCGGCAGCAGCAGGATCCGGCGGACCGGGTTCCACGCTGCGCCCAGCACCACGACCACGCCGCCCAGCACCAGCAGGGTCACGGCAACAACGGCGCCGGCACCGAGGCCCGCCGAGTTGACGATGATGCCAATGGAGACGCCGGCCGTGACCAGTCCGGAGACGATCAGCGCCCGGCGATTGATGAGCAGCGAGACCAGGGCGAAAATCCCGATCACGGTCAGGGCCGTAATGGCCAGGCGGGTCGCCTCGGCACTGTCCGACGCCATGGCGGCAAACAGGTTGAGGTTTTCAGGATTGGCAAAGTCACTTTCTTGAAAGGTCCAGCCGGTCTGGGTGACGTTGAGGACGGCGCCCAGCAGGACCGGCGCGGCGAAGAAATGCAGCCAGAAAGCGGTGCCGGCCAACCGGGTCTCGCGGCCCGGATCCCGGGCGTCAAAGAGGATCCCGGCCAGCAGCAGCGATGCCCCGGCCGCGACATTGATCGTCGGCGCCCAGACAATCACCGTGTAGGGGTCAAAGGCCAGCAGTGTCATCACGGCGGTCAGCACAACACCGACCCCCATCAACCCGCCCGCATAGGGCAGGCGATAGCTGAAATAATAGGCCGCCACCGGCAGCAGGAAGGCGAGACCGAACACGACCGGCATGAAGCGGATCGAGACCGGCAATTGTGCCAGCACCATCATCACGGCTTCACGCCCGAACTCCATATTGTCGACGCTGTCACCCGCAAGTTCGAAGGACTGTTCGCTGAGGCCTGCGCCGTGGATCAGGAACTGGGCATAACCCCAGATCAGCACGATACTGGTCGCCACACCGAATACGCTGGACAGTACGATGCCCGGCAGGATGCGGCGCTGCTTGCCGACCAGCAGGGCCGACAGAAACCAGATGAAGACAGCGATACCGCCGATCAACGCCATCAGCGCGTTCTGCCAGGCCTGCTCGCCTTCATCGAGGCCCATCCCGACCATCACCTGGCCGGCACCGACCGCCAGACCACCCAGCAGGATCAGGACCCCGATGGTGGTGAAAATGTCGTGGAAATTGTTCAAGAACGGCAGCATCTCGTCGGATGGCCGGGCGCTGCTGGCGCTCATCTCGCTGGTCTCAGTCATCTCAGTCCCCTGTCTCACGATATCCGTGTGATGCCCCCCGGCGATCAATCGGATGCAGAATTCGCCAGAAAAGCGAGTCTGACCGGGAGACACTACGCGCGTTTGGGGAAAAGGTCAGGGGGACTGGTTGGGGCGGCGTCCCGGGGCAAGGCGAACCCGCCGCCGCGGATGATCCGATCGGCTGTTATCAATTAGCTGATGCAGCTACTCCTCAGTGTAGGTATCTCCAACTTCCACCAACCGTTCAGCTTCGCTCGCGGCTGCGCTGTCACCACCACTCATTGCCCAAAATGAGACCCCGTAGGTACGCCATATTTGTTCGACATCATCGAGCGACAACCCAGTACCAAAAATCGCAGCGAAGGCATCTTCACCGACGGCAATCCCTTGACCGATCGCGTCAAATAAATCGCCAAAAGTAAGCGAATACCCTGGATCCAACTGATACTTTTCTCGATCGCGAGAATTCAACACTGAATGAGATAGCCATTCTGAACGGTAGGCCCTGACGCGACCGAAATGGGGTGACTTGGCATAATCCCGAACATGCGCGATTGCAGACTTTCTAGCAGCCGCATCTTGTTGCTCTCTGCTTTTGGCATTGCGAATTCGTCGGCGAAGGGTTTCCGAACAGGATAACTCCCGTGTTTTTCCATTCACCGTAACCCAATACTGCCCGGTGGCGCCCCAACGGCGTGATGCCCGATTGAAGAGGCTCCTCACACGCGCGTCGCTGTCCAACAAATCAGCCACATACAGGAATGACAAATTGGCACTAGGCCCGATACCACCGGATGAAGAAAACAGTCGATCGAGTGTCGCGACTGCGTCGCGCAACAGTGATGTCTCGATCAAGCGAAATGCATTGCCGCGATAAGTCCCATTAAACCTGTCCCGCACTGTGTCCTGCTCGAAGACGCCGTCCAAAAGAGCCTTAATCATCACCAATCGCTCAAGGTCTCTAGCAATTCGGCGCCTGGCCTCTTGCAGGCCTGCCGGCCAAAGGTCTTCGAATTTTCGAGCGGTTAGCATTTCTAAACCTCCTCCCCCCAGCTCCTTGCCCGCCTTCGCCAACGCCGCCACCGGGCGATCAAGAATGTCGGGCGCGTCACCCGCCAGCATCGCGACGCGCATGGGACGCATCCCCACGCCGCAATAGCGGACAGATGACCCTATCGCGCTTTCAAATCATCGCGTGCGAGGGGCTCTCCATGCAGGATGACGGTCTGGATGGTGTCCCAGGCGGCGATATCAAGGCGGGGATTGGCCTCCAGCAAGAGCAGGTTGGCGACCTTGCCCACCTCGACCGTGCCATAGCGCGCCTCAAGCCCGAATTGCCGTGCCGGATTGATGGTCCCCGCCCGGAACACGGACTCGGGCGACACACCGGATTGCGCCAGGCTCTCGATCTCGAGCCGCGTGCACAATCCCGGTTGATTGGCGCTCGTCGGGCTGCCGGGACAATCACTGGCCAGAAGCAGCGGATGCCCGGCTTGCTCAAGAAAGGCCGTCGCCCGCTGAACGCGCCCAACACCATAGCCGAAAATCGCGGCCATCTCTTCTCGTGGCATGTCCGGCGGGAAATCGGCAGCCAGTTCGTCGGCAAACCAGTCCGCACCGCCCGCGCGATACCAGTCGAGCAGGTTGGCTGGCACAATGTCCGCGTATTCAGGTGCATCCATCCGGGCTGGCAGCAAGTGTTCGCCCAAGCCCGCCATGACGCGGTGGGTCGGCATGTAGCCGACACCCTGCTCATGCACGCGTTGCAGGACTTCCGCGACGGGCGGGTCGCCCTCTGGCCATTGCCAATTCCACAGGCCGTGCGCCAGCACATCAACATCAGCATCAAGCGCGATCTGATACATGTCGATTGCATTGGCATGGGCGAGAAGGGGAAGCTCGTGCGCCCGCGCCGCGTCCCGGATACGGCCCAGTATTTCGGCGTCGTACAGCGGCCATTCCGACTCCGCGCCGAAACCGTCTTCCAGATAGACTTTTACACAGATCGCGCCGTCCGCAGCGATCCGCTCGACCACCCTTTCCGGCGTCTGGGTCGCCGTAATGCGATACGGGTAAAGCGAAACCATATCCGCATCATCGCGCTGATTGATCGGATAGCCGGCTTCCTCATTGGGAATTTCACCGCAGCGGAAAAAATCCGGCCTCTGGCTGATCGCGGCAAAGTCACGCCAAGCCAGAAGTGGTGCGGGATCGAGGATCTGCGTCACCCCGAAATAGAGCAGACTGCGCGGCTGTTGGGCCATATAGGCAGCGACCAGCGCCTCCTGCTCACGCGCCGGCGCGACACCCATCGCGCCCATGCCCGGCACGAAGGCCACATGGTGGTGACTGTCCATCAGGCCGGGCGTCAGAAAGCGACCGCTGCCATCGATACGCGTCGCCGATCGGTCGGACTGAATTGGCTCGGCGGATATCTCCGCAATGACACCGTCACGGATCAGGACATTCATGGCGTCCGACGCAGACTCGCGCTCGGCGGAGACGATCACGACATTTTCGATCAGGAGTTCGTCGCGCTCCGACGTGCACCCGGCCAGTCCGAAGCCCGCAAGAATTGTCGTAAACAGCAAAAACCTCACAGCCACACTGTCCTTTTCTCTGCTTTCTTGTCGCCTGCATCGCCAATGAGCCACGCGACAGGTATTTTTCGGCCAAACCGGGGCGTTGCCGCGTCGCGCCTAGATAACCCCGAGCTCCCGGCCCACCTTCGTAAACGCCGCGACCGCGCGGTCGATCTGCTCGAGCGTATGCGCCGCCGACATCTGCGTGCGGATACGGGCCTTGCCCTTGGGCACGACGGGGAAGAAGAAGCCGATCACATAGACGCCCTCACCCATCAGCCTGGATGCCATCTCCTGGGCCAGCTTGGCATCGCCCAGCATGACCGGGATGATCGGATGTTCGCCCGGCAGCAGGTCGAAACCGGCCTCGCTCATGCCGGTGCGGAAGCGTTTGGCATTGTCGAACAGGCGGGCGCGCAGATCATCGCCTTCGGCGACCATGTCGAGCGCTTTCAGCGAGGCACCGACAATGGCCGGTGCGAGGGAGTTGGAGAACAGGTAGGGCCGCGAGCGCTGGCGCAGCATGTCGATGATCTCCTTGCGCGCCGCGGTGAAGCCGCCCATCGCCCCGCCCAGCGCCTTGCCGAAGGTACCGGTGATGATGTCGATCTCGCCCAGCACCCCGCAATGCTCCGGCGTGCCGCGCCCCTTTGCGCCCATGAAACCATGAGCATGGCAGTCATCGACCATGGTCAGCGCGTCATACTGTTTGGCGAGGCGGACGATGGATTTCAAATCGGCGATATAGCCATCCATCGAGAACACGCCATCGGTGACAATCAGGATATGCCGCGCGCCATCAGCCCGGGCCTGTTTCAGCTGGGTCTCCAGATCCGCCATATCGGAATTGGCATAGCGATAGCGCTTGGCCTTGCACAGACGCACACCGTCAATGATGGAGGCATGATTGAGCGCGTCGGAGATGATCGCATCCTCCGGCCCCAGAAGCGGCTCGAACACGCCGCCATTGGCGTCAAAGGCCGCCGCATAGAGAATGGCATCCTCGCAGCCGGCAAAGGCCGCGACCTTGGCTTCCAGCTCTTTGTGCAGGTCCTGCGTGCCACAGATGAAACGCACCGAAGCGACGCCGAAACCGTGACTGTCGAGCGTCGCCTTGGCCGCCTCGATCAGCTCCGGCCGGTTGGCCAGGCCGAGATAGTTGTTGGCGCAGAAATTGATCACATGGCTGGACGCCCCGTCCGCCGTCACATCAATCTCGGAGAATTGCTGCGAGGTGATGATGCGTTCGCGCTTGTACAGCCCGTCGGCATCGATCTGCTTCAACTCGTCGGACAGGTGGGCGTAGAAGGCGTCGGACATCGGGAGCTCCCAAGGGTGAGTCTGGTGTTGATCCACCTTCTATTGCCCTGCCTCAAACTTGTCATCCCGGCCGGACGCCGTGTGCAAGCAGGGCGCAGAGCCGGGATGACAAGCGGGGAGCGTCTTTCTTCCCCATACCATGGGGAAGTGGGCCGCTGCGCAGCAGCGGGTCGATGGGGCCGAGCGCAGCGAGGACAAACGGCTACGCCGCCCCTCCGTCCCTGCGGGACACCTCCCCATGGAATGGGGAGGAAAGCCGCTAGAGCTTAGACTGATCGAAATTTGGGCTCGTCGTTCATTCTGCAGCATCGCTGCCCAAACCGGTCATGCCGCTTATCTCATGAAACCGACTGATTGAGACCTCATCATCACGGGCTCAGCGGAGCCTCGGCCGACACCCGTTCAATCTTCAAGATCACATCGTCAAGCACGCATAAACGGTAGGCATCGCCCGCCTCCAGATCCGCCCTGATATCTAGCAACAGAAACAAAATGCCGTGCAAACTACCGGGTATTTCATAATCAGCGCCTTCAAACGTGAGAGTGGTCTCCGGGAAGCTATGCATCATGAGCTCCCGATCAGGTTTCCGGCCATCAAATGTAGCGACGACGATAGTACACTGGCTGGCCAGCAGCGCGGCCCGGCTGCTCGCCAATGGCAAATACGTCATGAGGAAGTGCGCGCCGCCAATCAGCGTAACCAAGCCGAAAACAATGACACCATTCAGGCGTTTGCGCTTTTCAAAAATTTGACAATGGCCATAGGTCGATCAGCCGTGGAAATGCGATAAAGGCGGCGGACAACACGTAAAATCCCAGGATCAAACGCCATTCGAATACATCCCAGACAGAGACATCCGCGACCGTAAACACCAATTCGCTCATTCACTTTCCCCCGACAGCCCTAAAACCAGCCGCCAAAAACCCGAAACGAATAAACACGCTTTCATCACCTAAACCCTCGAACTGGCAAGCGAAGACCCCTTTCTTCCCCATACCATGGGGAAGTGGGCCGCTGCGCAGCAGCGGGTCGATGGGGCCGAGCGTAGCGAGGAAATACGGCTTCGCCGCCCCTCCGTCTCGCCTCTAGAGCTTCAACAGGGCGAGCCCTTTGCTCTTCGCTCATACCAAGGAAGCGTGGCCCGGATCGATCAAACTTCCTATGTCCGCACAACGCTCTGATAAAGCCAGCATATTCATGGGCTCGGAGCCCCGGCGACAGGCGCGTGCTCGATCCTCAAGATCACATCGTCCAGCACACATAAACTGTAGGAGCGCCCTGCCTCCAGATTTGCCCTAATGACAGGGAGCAGATACACGCTGCCGTACAAACTTCCGGGCATTTCGTAGTCGGCGCCTTCAAAGGTGAGTGTGGTCTCTGCGACGCTAACTGTCATGAGTTCCTGATCAGGTTTGCGGCCATCGAATGACGCAACGACAATGGCGCATTGGCCTGCCTGCAGCGAAGCCTGACTGCTCTTCAATGGCAAATACGTCATGAGAAAATGCCCGCCGCCCATCAGCGTAACCAAGCCGGACAACAACACTCCATTCAATCGTTTGCGCTTCTCAAAAAAGGCAAAGTTTGACAACGGCCAGAAATCAAGTAGGCGCGGAAATGCAATGAAAGCAGCAGACACCACGTAAAACACCGGTATCCAGCGCCACTGGAACACCTCCCAGACGGAGGTCTCTGCGACCGTAAACACCACATCACTCATTCACTTGTCCTCAAATAGGCCTGCACTCAGCTGCCAGCAGACCAGAAACCAACAGACCAGCTTACATCACGCGCCTGCCCGCATTGACAGGTAAACACGCCCTTCTTCCCCATTGCATGGGGAAGTGGGCCGGTGCGAAACAGCGGGTCGATGGGGCCGAGCGTAGCGAGGAAATACGGCTTCGCCGCCCCTCCGTCCCGCCCTTCGGGCGATCCACCTCCCCACAATGTGGGGAGGAAAACCTAATCCACGCTCGGCAGATCCAGCCCCTGCTCCCGCGCGCACTCCTTCGCGATCTCATAGCCCGCATCCGCATGACGCATCACGCCGGTCGCCGGATCGTTCCACAGCACGCGGCCGACACGAGCGGCGGCCTCATCCGTGCCGTCGGCGAGGACGACCTGGCCGGAGTGCATGGAATAGCCCATGCCGACGCCGCCGCCATGATGCAGCGAGACCCAGGTCGCGCCGGAGGCGGTGTTGAGGAGCGCGTTCAGGAGCGGCCAGTCGGCGACGGCGTCGGAGCCGTCCATCATCGCTTCGGTTTCACGGTTGGGACTGGCGACCGAGCCTGAATCAAGATGGTCGCGGCCGATCACGACCGGGGCGGAGAGCTCGCCCGTGCGGACCATCTCGTTGAAGGCCAGGCCCAGCTTGTGGCGTTCGCCCAGGCCGACCCAGCAGATGCGCGCCGGCAGGCCCTGGAAGTGGATGCGCTCGCGGGCCATGTCGAGCCAGCGGTGAAGATGCGGATTGTCCGGGATCAGCTCCTTCACCTTGGCGTCGGTCTTGTAGATGTCCTCGGGATCACCCGACAGCGCCGCCCAGCGGAAGGGGCCAATGCCGCGGCAGAATAAGGGGCGGATATAGGCCGGCACGAAACCGGGAAAGTCGAAGGCGTTGGTGACCCCCTCATCATGCGCCATCTGGCGGATATTATTGCCGTAATCGAGCGTCGGGATGCCTTGCTCCCAAAACGCCAGCATGGCCTTCACCTGCTCGGCCATGGAGGCTTTCGCAGCGGCTTCAACAGCGGCAGGATCGCTCTCGCGCTTTTCGTCCCATTCGGCCAGCGTCCAGCCAGCGGGCAGATAGCCGTTGGCCGGGTCGTGGGCGGAGGTCTGGTCGGTCACCATGTCCGGCTTGACGCCGCGCTTCACCAGTTCGGGGAAGACCTCGGCAGCATTGCCCAAGAGGCCAACGGAGACCGCCTCACCCCTGGCGCAGGCGGCGTTGATGAGCTCGAGTGCCTCGTCCAGCGTGCTGGCGCTCTTGTCGAGGTAGCCGGTCTTCAGTCGCATCTCGATCCGGCTGGGCTGGCACTCGACCGCCAGCATGGAAGCGCCGGCCATGGTCGCGGCCAGCGGCTGGGCGCCGCCCATGCCGCCAAGCCCACCGGTCAGGATCCACTTGCCGGTGAGATCACCATCATAATGCTGGCGACCGGCCTCGACGAAGGTCTCGTACGTGCCCTGAACGATGCCCTGCGAGCCAATATAGATCCACGACCCGGCCGTCATCTGGCCGTACATCATCAGGCCCTTTTTATCGAGTTCGCGGAAATGGTCCCAATTGGCCCAGTTGGGCACGAGATTGGAGTTGGCGATCAGCACGCGCGGCGCATCCTTGTGGGTGGGAAACACCCCGACCGGCTTGCCGGACTGGACCAGCAGGGTCTCGTCTTCCTTCAGGCGCTTCAACGTCGCGACGATGCGGTCATAGCTCTCCCAGTCGCGCGCCGCCCGACCGATCCCGCCATAGACGACCAGCTCCTCCGGCTTCTCGGCCACGTCGGGGTCGAGATTATTCATCAGCATGCGCAGGGGCGCCTCGGCGGCCCAATGGGTGGCGTCGAGCTTGGAGCCATGTTTGGCGCGGATGATGCGGGAGTTGTCGCGGCGGGTCTGGGTCATTTACTTCACCTCTCCGGAATAGAGACTTTTCGCCGCGTTGAGTGCGGCTTTCATGACGTCCTTGAGGGCAGCGCGCAGCTGGTCGGCCTTGGCCGTGTCCAGCGTCCAGGGCGGCGCTTCGCTCATATAGGCGGACTGGGCGAGTTCCATTTGCAGGGCGTGGATATTCTGGCTCGGTCGCCCAAAGGCGCGGGTGATGAAGCCACCCTTGAAACGGCCATTGACGATGGAGGCGTATTCCTCGTGATCCATCATCGCCTTGACGGCCCAGCGCTCGATCGTGCGGTCACAGCTCTCGCCGCCATTGGTGCCCAGATTGAGGTCCGGCAGCACGCCCTCGAACAAGCGCGGGACCTCGGATGCAATCGAGTGGGCATCCCACAGCAGCGCATATCCATGCTCCATCCGGGTCGCCATCAGCGTCTCGGTCAGGGCACGGTGGTACGGATCAAAACAAGCCGTGCGACGCTGCTCGATCTCTTCATCATCGGGAGCCTCGCCGTCCTTGTAGATCGGCGTACCGTCAAACAGGGTTGTCGGAACCAGCTCGGTCGTCGCCTGGCCGGGATAGAGGGAAGAGCCGGTCGGGTCTCGATTGAGGTCGATGACATAGCGCGAGTAATTGGCCCGGATGACGGTGGCGCCGAGCCCGTCGAGAAAGTCGTAGAGCTCGGGGATGTGCCAGTCCGTATCCGGCAGCCCGCCCGCAGGCTCGCTCAAGCGATCCGCCAGGCCCGGCGGCAGGGCTGTCCCCGAATGCGGCATGGAAACAACGAGCGGCGCAGTGCCGCGCTTGAGCGTGAAGACGTCCATCAGGCAATCCCGGGAAGCGTGCCCGCATCCGCGACAAGCCCCCTGCCCGTCACCAGATCGCGTGCATTGGCGATATCGGTGGCAAAGTAGCGATCATCGCCATAGGCGGGAACAGTTTCGCGCAACCGACCCTTCGCCGCCTCCAGCACCGGCGAGGAGGTCAGACCGTCATGGAAGTCGGTCCCCTGCGCGCCGCACAGCAGCTCGATCCCGACCACCGCGTGAAGGTTCTCCGCCATTTTCAACAAGCGAAAGGCGCCATGGGTGGCCATGGAGACATGGTCTTCCTGATTGGCGCTGGTGGGAATGCTGTCGACCGAAGCCGGATAGGCCTTCTGCTTGTTTTCCGAGACCAGGGCCGCCGCAGTCACATGGGCGATCATGAAACCGGAATTGATACCCGGATTGGGCGTCAGGAAGGCCGGCAAACCGCTGACCGCCGGGTCTGTCAAAAGCGCAATGCGGCGCTCGCAGATCGATCCGATCTCGCAGGCCGCCATGGCGATCTGGTCAGCAGCGAAAGCGACCGGCTCAGCGTGGAAATTGCCGCCGGAAATGGCTTCGTCGGTGTCAGTGAAGATGAGCGGATTGTCGGTGACGGCATTGGCTTCGCGCTCCAGCACCGAGCCGGCCTGGCGCAACAAGTCGAGCACCGCGCCCATGACTTGCGGCTGACAACGCAGGCAATAGGGATCCTGGATCTTCTCGCAGCCTTCATGGCTTGCGAGAATGTCCGATCCTTCGAGCAATCCGCGCAAGGCGGCTGCGACGTCGATCTGGCCTGGATGTCCACGAAGGGCGTGAATACGCGGATCGAACGGCGCGACCGAACCCTTGGCAGCATCAACACTCAGAGCGCCAGAGACCAGGGCCGCCCGGAAGCCCGCCTCGACCTCGAACAGTCCGGCCAGCGCCAGCGCGGTCGAGGTCTGGGTGCCATTGAGCAGGGCCAGGCCTTCCTTGGGACCGAGCCGGACCGGTGCCAGGCCCGCCTTGGCGAGACCATCGCGGGCCGGCATGCGTTCGCCCTTCACCGTGACATCCCCGGCGCCGATCAGGGCGGCAGACATGTGCGCCAGCGGTGCCAGATCACCGGACGCGCCGACCGAGCCTTGCGACGGGATGACCGGCAGCACGTCCGCATCCAGCATGGCCTGCATGGCTTCGATCGTGGCCCAGCGCACGCCCGATGCGCCGCGGCCCAGACTCGCCAGTTTGAGCGCCATGACGAGGCGGACAATGCGACTGTCCAGCGCCTCTCCGATCCCGGCGGCATGGGACAGGACGAGGCGCTCCTGCAAGGTCGCCAGTTCGTCATCGGCGATCCGCGTTTGGGCCAGCTTGCCGAAGCCGGTATTGAGGCCATAAACCGCCCTGCCGGAGGCGATCAGGCGGTCGACTGTAGCCGCCGCGGCATCGACACCGGTCCTGGCGGCAGGATAGATGCGGATCGACGCGCCATGCCAGATGGCGGCCCAGTCGGCCAGCGCCATGGCGCCGGGTTTGATGGTCACAGTGGTCACAACTGTCACTGCCATTCTCCTGCGAGGATGCGGCCATGCAGCGGCCGGCGTCCGATCCATTGGATGATTTCTGCGGGACGTTCGACATCCCAGATCGCGAGGTCAGCCGCCTTGCCGACTTCCAGCGTCCCGATCTCGTCCTGCAGGCCAAGCGCCCGCGCGGCATTGCGGGTCATCCCGGCAAAGGCTTCGGGCAGGGTCAGGCCGAACAGGATGCAGGCCATGTTGGCCGCGGTCAGCAAGGATACCAGCGGCGAGGTTCCCGGATTGGCGTCGGTGGCGACCGCCATGGCAACGCCGGCCGCCCGCATCGCCTCGACCGGCGGCTTTTTCGTTTCGTTCAGGGCATAGAAGGCTCCCGGCAGCAACACGCCGACCGTGCCGGCCTTGGCCATCGCGGCGATGCCCTCGGCATTGGTGTATTCAATATGGTCGGCGGACAGGCCACCGAACTCGGCGACCAGCCTGGCACCGCCGGTATCGGAGAGCTGGTCGGCATGCAATTTGACCGGCAGACCGGCAGCCTTCGCGGCGATGAAGAGGCGCCGCGTTTCTTCCGGCGAAAACCCGATGCCTTCGCAATAGGCGTCGACCGCGTCTGCGAGACCTTCGCGAGCCGCCTCGCGGATCAACGGTATGCAGACCTCGTCGATATAGCGGCCACTCTCACCCTTGTACTCAGGCGGCACGGCGTGGGCCGCCAGCAAGGTGGCCGACACACGCATGCCCGAGGCCCGCGCGACGCCGCGAGCGGCACGCAACATGGTACGCTCACTGTCGCGGGTCAGCCCGTAGCCGGATTTGATCTCGACCGTGCCGACACCTTCCTGGGCCAGCGCATCTAGCCGGGTCAGCGCACCCGCCGCCAGCTCGGCAGCACCGGCCTGCCGGGTTGCTTCGACCGAGCGGGCGATGCCGCCACCGGAGCGCGAAATGCTCTCATAGCTTTCCCCGCCCAGACGCCGCTCGAACTCGTCCGAGCGGTCACCGGCGAAGACCAGGTGGGTGTGACAATCGATTAGGGCCGGTGTCACCCAGCGGCTGGCCAGGCGCTCGGTCTCACGGGCCTCGCCCGGAATCTCGGACATCGGACCGATCCAGGCAATCCGTCCGTCCTTGATGCCCAGTGCCGCCTTCTCGATGACGCCATAGCCGCCATCTCCAGCGACCATGGTCGCCAGTCGGGCTTCGGTCAGCAAGCGGTCGAATTGCATCGGCATAGGCTCCCGGGGACTTTGCAAGTGGCTAATTGTCTATACAATAAATCCCGGTTTTCGAGTCTGTCCAGCCGGGAGACACCGTGTCCACTGATTTTCATCTCGCCTGCGCACTTCTGCCCGATGGCTGGACGGACAATGTCCGCCTTTGCGTCGGGCCCGATGGCACCATCACAGCCCTGGCCACCCGTGAAGACCCCCGGCCCGACGACACGCGGCTCGGCACGGTCCTGCCCGGCATGGCCAATCTGCACTCCCACGCCTTCCAGCGTGCCATGGCCGGCCTGTCGGAGCGTCGCGGCCCGGGCACGGACAGTTTCTGGTCCTGGCGCGATGTCATGTACCGTTTCCTTGACCGGCTTGACCCCGACGCTGTGGAAGCGATCGCGGCAATGGTGCAGGTGGAGATGCTGGAGGCAGGATTCACCACGGTCGGCGAGTTCCATTATCTGCACCACACGCCGGACGGCTCGCCCCATGACGACCCCGGCGAGATGGCAGCCCGCATATGCACTGCGGCAGAGACAACCGGGATCGCGGTGACCCTGTTGCCGGTCTTCTATCGCTGGTCCGGATTCAACATGGCGCCGGCCACGCTAGGCCAGCGGCGCTTCGTCTGCGACCCCGACCAGTATTCAACGCTCGTTGAACGGGCCCGCCACCACGCCCGGTCCCTGCCCCACGTGCGTGTCGGGATCGCACCCCACTCACTGCGGGCAGCGTCGATCGACGATATCACCGCCATCCTGCCGCTCGCCGAAGAGGGTCCGGTCCACATTCACATCGCCGAACAGATCGCCGAGGTCGAAGCCTGCCGCGACGCGACCGGTCACCGCCCGGTTCGATGGCTGCTTGACCGGCAACCGGTCGATGAACGCTGGTGCCTGGTGCATGCGACACACATGGCGGCCGACGAAATTCGCGACCTGGCAGCATCAGGAGCAGTCGCCGGCCTTTGCCCGCTCACCGAGGCCAGCCTGGGTGACGGTCTGTTTCCCGCCGTGGACTTTCTCGCCGCCGGCGGGCGCTTCGGCATTGGGTCGGACAGTCATATCCGTATCGACCTGGCCGAGGAGCTGCGCCTGCTGGAGTACGGACAGCGCCTCACGCGACGCGAACGCAATGTGCTCTCCGCGCCCGGCGTCAGCACGGGCCGTCACCTGTTCGATGCGGCCTGCGAGGGCGGCGCGCAGGCGACAGGACAGCCAACCGGCCGGATCGCGGTCGGTCACCGCGCCGACCTGGTCGAGCTGGACGAGCGCCACCCCGTCCTGACCGGCCGAACTGGCGACTCCCGGCTGGACAGCTGGCTGTTCGCCGGTGATGGGCGACAGGTGCGCAGTGTCCATGTGGGCGGCATGGCGCGGGTCATGGACGGGCAGTCTACCTGCCGGGAGATGGTTTCACGGCGCTATGAAAAAACCCTGCAAACCATCATGGCGGACTGGACGGCATGACCAACTGGCGCGACCAGCTTCAGCTTGATGGCGAGGGTCCTGTCTATGACCAGATCCGCCAGGCCATCCTTGCACGCATCCGCAGCGGCAGCTGGCCGCCGGGTTATCGCCTGCCCTCGGAAGCCGATCTCTGCGATCATTTCGGCACAGCGCGGATGACGGTGAGCCGGGCCTTGCGCGCACTCACCGAGGACGGGTTGGTGATCCGAAAACGCCGCGCCGGCAGTTTTGTGGCCCAGCCCGCCGCGCCGGCCGCCCTCCTTAAGATCATCGACATGGCCAGCGCCATTCCCGCGCGCGGACAGAGTTATGACTATGAATGTCTGAGCAGCGGGACAATTCCCGCCAGCAAAGAGACAGCCCGCTTGATGCGCCTTCGCCCCGGCGCCCGCGTGCAACATGTCCGCTGCCTGCACTCAGCCGACGCAAAGCCGGTCGAACTCGAGGAACGCTGGATCAATCTTGCCCTGTTGCCGGACGTCGCCCAGACCGACTTCACACAGGAAGGGCCGGGCAGCTGGCTGCTCCGCAAGACGCCCTGGACCGAGGCCGAACACACCGTCTCCGCGATCAATGCCGACCGCGCCCTTGCCGCCTGCCTCGGCGTCGACCTCGGCGCGGCCTGTCTGGTGCTCGAACGCCGCACCTTCCAGGGCGATGACGTCGTCACCCTCGCCCGTCTCACCCATCCGGGCGATCGCCACGTGATGAGCGAGCGCTTCGTGCCCTAGGTCGGGTTGGAGGCAAGCCACCCGGATCGGATCAAGACCGTGTCCAATGCTCGGCGCCACGCGCACAGCCTTGCATAGTTCGCGTGTCAGCCAGCTGGCCGCCTCCGAGGCGACCCCTCCAGGTCGATCAACACAGCATCAGAACCCGGCCCGCACCCCGACACTCAACCCCCGCCCCTCGCCCGGGAAATAACGATCCGAGCCGAACGCATAATCAGCACGCTCGGCGTAGCGGGTGTCGAGCAGGTTGCGGATGGCGGCGAAGACCTCCAGGTCCTCGCGCCATTGATAGCGGGCGCGCACATGGAAAAGGTCGTGGCCGTCATAGGTGTGTAGATTGCCGGCATCGGTGAAGTAACGGCCCATGTGCGACCATTCCAGCTCGCCGCTGAAGCGCGCGGTCGGTTGCCATTGCGCGCGGGCATTCCACAACCATTCCGGTGCGGTATCAATCTCGGCACCGGCACGGATGGTCTCGCTGGCGGTGGTGACCGGCTGGTCGAAATCATAGAGGTGGCGGGCCCAGCTGCCGGCCAGATTGAGCGTCAGGGTCGATGAGGCCCGCCAGTCCAGCGCCAGTTCCACCCCGTGATGCCGGGTTTTACCACCGGTCACGTTGAAGCCGTCGGAGTCGCGGAAGAAGACATTGCGCTTTTGCATGGCAAAGGCGGTGACGGACCAGTCGAGGCGCGCGCTGCCGCGCCGGTATCCGATCTCGAAACTGTCCAGCGTTTCCGGCTCGATGCCGTCGATCACCTGACCGGGCTGGAGCCGGTAGAGCTCGGCGGTCTGCGGCGCGCGGGCCCCGCGGGCCAGACGGGCCACGACATGGCTCGAGGCAGCGACCTGCCAGCTGGCGCCGATATGGGGCAGGACAAGGTCATACGCGTCGCTTCGGTCGGCGACGCGCAAATAGCGCCCGATGGCAATGTCAGCAAGCCGGTTGTCATACTCATACTGCACCCGCTCAAGCCGCAATCCTGCTTGCAGGCGCAAGGCATCGGACGCGTCCCAATCGCCTTGGCCATAGAGGGCCGTCAGGGTGCTATCGACGGTGTAGTCATAATGCTCGCCCTGGACGAAAGAGAAGAGGGTCGGGCGGCTCTGGGTCTCGCGCAGCGTGCCGGTCGTGGCTTCGACATCGGCGCCCAGCACCCATTCGCCCCATCCGGTCTGCCGGGTCATCGACGCCTGCACGCCAGCACTGGCGTGACCGCTTTCCTCCAACGCCTCGGACGGGAGAAAATGCATCAGAAAGTCCATCTCGTTGGCCCGCAAATAGGGTGTCAGTTGCCAGCGCGTGCGGGCGCCGGCCTGACCGCTCAGGCTCAGGGCCAGGCGCAGCGCCTGGGCGTCGCGAAAGGCTTCCGGGTCGGCATTGCCACGGGCCAGGCCAGGGTCACGATAGGCATCCCGTCCGCGGATATAGCCGGCGGTCTCCTGTTGCAGGGTCACCAGGGCCGCCGTGGCGCGCCAGTCAAAGTGCGAGCCCTCGCCGTCAACCCGAACCAGGGCTTCGATGCGATCAAGGCCCGCCTCGGCGCGCCAGCCATCCTCATGCTGGCCAGCGACCGCGAACAAGGCCGACATTGCATCGTCAGGACGCGCGATGGTCAATCGCCCCCGTCGCCGACCGAAGGCACCGATTTCGGCCTCGAAACTGCTGGCGGCATGCGCCGGATCCGGTGTGAGAAAATTGACGACACCATGCAGCCCGTTCGAGCCTTGCAGCGCTGAGCCGGGGCCCCGCACAACTTCGATGCCGCCGGACAGGCCATTGAGGGCCTCGAACAGGCCATTCACATTGGCAAAGCCGGCGGCCCGCAACGGAATTCCGTCTTCAAGATACAGAAATGACCCGGCACCGGCGCCGCCGGTCAAAACCGGCGAACGGATCGCCGTCAGGTGTTCCGCGCCATTGCCGCGGTTCAACCTGACGCCCGGGATACGGGCAAGGAGTTCGGATGGATGTTGGGCCGCGGTCTCGTTCAGGGTCCCGGCATCAATGTATGTGACCGGCAGGATGGTCGAGTCGGCCGCCTCGCCGCTGCGGGTGCCGGTGACGACGATCACCTCGCCCGGCTCACGGCCTGGCTGGGCCGCTTGGGCCGTCGTGTTCACGGTCAGCATGATGCTCGCCGCGAGCCAAGCCGACGCCGTGAGCCGCTGCACCATCAATCCGGCTTCGACGCCCGGACCGCGTGACGGGTGCGCAGGACATCGACAACTTCATCCAGGCCCAGCTCGCGGGATTCCAGCAGCACCATCAGGTGGAAGAGCAGGTCTGCGGCTTCGCCGGTCAGCGCCTCCTTGCTCTCGGACACGGCGGCCATGGCCACTTCAACGCCCTCCTCACCGACCTTCTGGGCCGGGCGTTTGGGCGCTTTTGCCATCAGGCTGCCGACATAGGAGCCCTTGGTCTTGTCCTTCTTGCGCTTGCGGATGATGGCCCGCAAATGGGCCAGGAAACCCAGCCCCGGCCCCGGATCATCACCAAAACAGCTGACCGTGCCGGTGTGGCATGCGGGGCCCTTCGGCTTGACCTCGACCAGCAGCGCATCGCTGTCGCAATCGGCCGCCAGAGAGACCAGCTTGAAGGTATTGCCGGAGGTCTCGCCCTTCTTCCACAGGCGCTGCTTGGAGCGCGAGAAGAAATGGACCTTGCCGGACTTGATGGTCTCCGCGAGCGCCTCGGCATTCATGTAGCCCAGCATCAGTACCTGCCGGGTCGCCGCGTCCTGGATGATCGCCGGGATCAGGCCGTCGCCCTTCTTCCAGTCGAGCGTCTTTTCATCAATCATGGTCTGACCCTGATTCCTTCACCATCAAGCCAGGCCTTCAACTGCCCGATCTCGATGACCCCCTTGTGAAACACGCTGGCGGCCAGCGCACCATCGACCTTGGCAAGTTCGAACACGGATTTGAAGTGCTCTTTCCGTCCGGCGCCGCCTGAAGCGATCAAAGGTGTGGAACACACGCCGCGCGCTGCTTCCAATTGCTCGATGTCATAGCCGTCGCGGACACCATCCTGGTCCATGCAGTTAAGCACGACCTCGCCGGCGCCGCGGTCGACGCCCTCGGCGATCCAGTCGAGGGTGCGGCGGTGTCCGGCAAAGCTCTTGTCCGGATCGCCGGTATATTGATGCACCCGCCAGGCGCCTTCGATCATGCGGCTGTCGACGCCCAGCACCACGCACTGGCTGCCGAACTCGGCGGCAAGGCGATCAATGATGGTCGGGTCCTCGAGCGCGGGCGTGTTGACCGAAATCTTGTCGGCGCCGGCAAACAGGCGGGCCCGGGCCTCATCCACCGAGCGGATCCCACCGGCGACACAAAAGGGAATGTCCAGTTCGCGGGCGACAGCGCTGACCCAGGCCGGCTCGATCGTCTCGCCACGCGCGCTGGCGGCGATGTCATAGAAGACCAGCTCGTCGGCCCCTTCACGGGCATAGCGCCGGGCCAGGTCGACGATGTCGCCGACATCCTCGTGATCACGGAAGCGGACACCCTTGACCACGCGCCCGTCGCGGACGTCGAGACAGGGAATTATGCGTCGCGCAAGCATGCGATCGCCTCCCCGACCGTGAAGCGGCCTTCATAAAGGGCCTTGCCGGTGATGGCGCCCGCCGCCCCGGCCGCCCGCGCGGCGCGCAGATCGTCGAGTGAGGACACGCCGCCGGAGGCCTGCCAGTCAATCGTCGGGTAGTCTGTCGCCAGCCGCTTGTAGAGTGCAATGTTGGGACCGGAAAGGTCGCCATCGCGACCGATATCGGTGACCAGGGCATGGGCGAGCCCGGTACCCTCATAAGCCGCGATCACATCGTCCAGGGCGGTGTCGGCCATGTCGGTCCAGCCCTTCAGCGCCGGACGGTATTGGCCGCCGACCTGGCGCACATCGAGGGCCAGCGTGATCCGGTCAGCGCCATAGTGCTGCAACCAGCCGGCAACCCGCTTGCTGTCCGTGACGGCCAGCGAGCCGATGATGACCCGCTCGACACCGGCGGCCAGCAACGCCTCGATGTCCTCGCCCGAACGCACGCCGCCACCCGTTTGTACCCGCAGGCCGGTCTCGCACAGCGAGCGGATCAGCGCGCCCTGTCGCCGGGCGCCATCACGGGCTCCGCTGAGATCGACGATGTGGACCCAGACGGCGCCCGCCTCACCGAATTGTTCAGCAACGCGTTTCGGGTCATCGCCATAGTCGGTCACGGCATCAAAGGCGCCCTTGTGCAGACGCACGACACGGCCGTCCAGAAGATCAATTGCTGGATAAAGTATCATGCCGAACTCTTTGCAAAGTTTGTCAAAATTCGCGCCCCGACAACACCGGAACGCTCGGGATGGAACTGGCAGCCGGCGACATTCCCCTTGCGGACGATCGCTGAAACCTCACTGCCATATCGGGAGTTCGCCCGCGTATGGGAGCCCACCGGCGCGAAAAACCCGTGCACGAAATAGACATGGGCACCCCTCTTCACGCCAGCGAGCAGCGGTTCTGCCCCCGGCGTAAAATCCAGCGTGTTCCAGCCCATGTGAGGCCACACGCCATCATCTGGCCGCGGCAGTTTCTCGATGCCCCCCGGGATCAGCCCCAAACACTCGACATCCCCCTCGGCCGAGCGCTCGAACAGGAGCTGCATGCCCAGGCAAATGCCCAGAACCGGACGGGTTTCGGCTTTCAATGCGGTGTCCCATCCACGCGCCTGCAACTGCGCCATGGCGGGTCCGGCCGCGCCGACGCCGGGCAGGATGAGCCGTTCACAGGCCGCACCCTCGTCCGGACGCGTGACGACCCGGTAGGACAGCATTGCCCGCTCCAGGGCAAAGCGAACCGACGCCAGATTGGCGCAACCGGTATCGATCACTCCGATGGTCATGCCAGCATGCCCTTGGTTGACGGCAGCGCGTCGCCCTCGACCCGCAACGCCTGGCGCAGGGCGCGCCCGAAGGCCTTGAAACACCCCTCGACCATGTGGTGTGCATTCTCGCCCTCCACCTTGACGTGGATCGCCGCGCCGAGGCTCTCTGCAATCGAGCGGAATGCGTGGGCCGTCATCTCGACCGGAAACTCACCGACAAACTCACCGGGTATCTCACCCTCGAACTTCGCAAAGGGACGACCGGACAGGTCGATCCAGGCCGCCGCGCGGCTCTCATCCATCGGCAGTTCGAAGCCAAACCGGCCAAGTCCGCGCTTGTCACCCAGGGCAGCGCGCAGGGCTTCGCCGAAGGTCAGGCAGACATCCTCAATGGTGTGGTGTCCGTCGATCTCCAGATCACCCTCGACCGCAACATCCAGGGCAAAGCCACCGTGACGGGCGACCTGGTCCAGCATGTGATCGAAATAGCCGATCCCTGTGGCGATGCGGATCGGTCCATCGCGGTCCAGATTGACGGTGACCGTCACATCGGTCTCCTTGGTCTTGCGCCGCTTGGTACCGGCACGCGGCCCGGCTAGCGGCGCGGTGTCGTCCGTGCTGGCACGCTCGCGCCGCAAACGCATTGCGAGGCCGTGCGCGTCGAGTTGCTCGAGCGCTGCCAGACGTTCGACCGTCGGGGCAATGGCAACGGCGCCGGCTTCACTGGCACGCAGAATGGTGGTGGTCTTCTGGAAACTCTCTACCGACACACCCCCATGCGCCCGCGCCGCACCGGCGGTGGGCAGGGTGTGGTTGGGGCCAGCGGCATAATCGCCGACCGCTTCAGGCGTCCAGGCACCGACAAAGATCGAACCGGCGTGACGCACACCGGCCAGCAGGCGTTCGGCGGACTCGGCCTGCAGGATCAGGTGTTCCGGGGCGTATCTATTGGCGATCTCAATGGCGTCATCGACGCTGTCGCAGACCAGGATGCTGGACGCAGCCAGAGCCTCGCGCGCGATTTCAGCGCGGGGCAGGTCCTCGAGCAGGGTCGAGACGGACGCAGTCACCCGTTCCGCCGTTTCGGCGTCAAAACAGACCAGCACGACCTGGGCAGAGGGGTCATGCTCGGCCTGGCTCAACAGGTCGCTGGCGACGAGATCCGGATCGGCGGTTTCATCGGCGATCACCATGACCTCGCTCGGCCCCGCGGGCAGGTCGACCGCCGGGCCGCCGGGAAGACTGCTGACATAGGCCTTTGCCGCAGCAACATAGGCATTGCCCGGTCCGAAAATCTTGTCAGCCCGCGGCAATCCCGCGGCCCCGAAAGACAACGCCGCGATCGCTTGCGCCCCGCCGATGGCGTAGACCTCGTCCAGGCCCAACAGGTCTGCGGTGGCCAGAAGCGCAGGATTGACACCCTCCGTCCCGGCGGGCGGCGCGACAACAACAATGCGCGGCACGCCAGCCAGTTGGGCGGGAACCGCCAACATCATCAGCGAGGAGACCAGCGGCGCCGAGCCGGCCGGGACATAGAGGGCCGCTGTATCGACCGGCGTGGCACGGCGAGACGCCGTGACGCCGGGCCAGGTTTCGACGCTATAGCCACGATAACCTTGCTGGACATGGAAACGACGCACGGCATCCGCCGCCGCCTTGATGGCCTCGGCATCGAGGGGGTCGAGTGCGGCCCGTGCCGCTCCCAAATCGCTTGCGGGCACCCGGAAATCTTCCGGCGCGAACCCATCCAGACGCTTGGCATAGGCTCTCACGGCCGCGTCGCCCTGATCACGGATGGCATCAACGATGTCGCGAGCAGCCGGCGCGGCTGAGGTGTTGCTGGCCGGTCGTGCCAGGGCACGCGCCCGCGCCTCGGGTGACGCGGCAGTCCAGTTGAGAATGTCGAGCATGGTCGTTGCCTCAGGCGAGCATTTTTTCAATCGGCAGGACAAGGATGGCGCGCGCGCCCTCTTTTTCCAGGGCTTCAAGGGTCTCCCAGAAGACCCGCTCCCGGCACACGGCGTGGACAGCGACGACATCTTCACGGCCGGCCACCTTGGCGATGGTCGGCGCATCGGCGCCCGGCAGCAACGCGCGGATAGCTTCAAGCCGGTCCGTCGGTGCATTGAGCATGATGTATTTGGTCTGGGAGGACGCAATCACCCCCTCGGACCGGCGCATCAGGATGTTGGCGATGGCATCGGTGTCGGCTGGCCGGTCCGACTTGCGGCGGATCAGAACCGCCTCGCTGCGCAGCACGGTTTCAAACGGCTTGAGGCCATTGGCCTGCAGCGTCGCCCCCGATGACACCAGGTCACAGATCGCGTCGGCGATCCGCAGGCGCGGCGCGACCTCGACCGATCCGCGCATCTCGACGATCTCGGCCTTGACGCCGCGATCGGCGAGATATTGAGCCGTCAGCGCCGGATAGGACGTCGCCACCGCCTTTCCCTCCAGGTCAGCGACCGTTCGGATGGCGCCATCCTCCGGCGCGGCGAGCTTCAGCGTGCACCCGGCAAAACCAAGGCGCAGGGCGACTTCGAGTTCGCGGGCGCGGCCTCCGGCGGCCTGCTCCTCGGCAAGCACATTCTCGCCGACAATCCCGTAGTCACAGGCACCGCTGCCGACAAAGTTCGGGATGTCGTCATCGCGGACCAGCATCAGATCGACCGGCATGTTCTCGGCCCGCTGGTGCAGCTTGTCACGGCCATAGGCGAAGCGGAGTCCGCAACGCTTGAGGAGGTCCATCCCTCCTTCGGCCAGTCGGCCCTTACTTTGAACGGCAATACGCAATCGGGACGTCACGATCCGGTCTCCTTGAGTCGGTTGAGGATGGTCCGGTAGCCCTGCCAGGGCTCCTGGCTGAGAAAACGGGCGACGCGGGTCACAGTGGTGGTGCTGGCCCCGGTCATCTCGGATATTTCGCGATAGGAGTGGCCGCCCTCGGCCAGCAGACCCGCCACGCGCCAGCGCTCGGCCAGCGTCTTCATCTCGCCGGGTGTCAGCAGATCGCGCAGGAAACGATCCGCCTCCTCGGCATTCCTCAAGGCGAGAATGGCGGCGCTCAGGGCGCTTAGATCTGTCGGGCCGTCAGGACGGCCCGGAACGGGATCGGTCATGGTTGTGTCTCCTTGGGAGCGGATATAGCGTGTTAGCGCGCTAACACAATGACCAATCGCACACCCGAAGACTTCCTTGCGACATTGCTGATTATCCGGCCTGATCCTATATGTGCAGAGCTACGCAATTAACGGATCGCCCATGCAGTATGATGAAATGAAACCGATGGCGGAGACGGTGGCCGATCTGATGAAGACGCTCGCGCACCCCAACCGCCTGCTGGCGCTGTGCGCAATGATGGAGAAAGAGCGCTCGGTCGGCGAGCTGGCAGCAGCCTTGGGCATGCGCGACCAGGCCATGTCGCAGCAATTGGCCATCCTGCGCAACAAGGGTCTGGTCTCCACACGGCGAGACGGCCAGACCATCTATTATGGCCTGGCCGATACGCGGATCGAGACAGTGATGTCGGCGCTATACGCGACCTATTGCGCGCCAGGCGATTACAGCGCGCCTTAACCCGGACGAAATCCGAGCTTGGCGAAGACCGAGCTGGCCGGACAGAATCCGGTGAAGCTGGCTTGCAACAACATGGCACTGACACCGCCGCCCAGGATCAACCAAAGCGGCGTGAAGGCGACCGACAGGCCAATCGAGACCAGCACCAGGAAAGACGCCATGGCCATCACCGCCTGCTGGATCGTCATTCCGGTCGGCGCATCCTCGGCCCGTTCCGTGCCCAGCTTGGCCGCTTTCCAGCCAAGAATGCCGCCTTTTACATGCCCGGCGACCTCGACCCCTTCCGCCTTGCACATGTCCAGGGCGCGGGCAGACCGCCCCCCCGATTTGCAATGCAGTACAACCGCGCGATCTCCGCTCTTGGGCAGGTGCGCCGGCTTGAAGCAGGACAGCGGTGCCAGAATGGCCCCTGGAATGCGTTCGTCTGCGAACTCACCCGGTTCACGCACATCGATCAGTTGGTACCGTCCGGCCTCGAGGCCGGCCTGTATCTCGGCGGGTTCAATTTCCTTGTGGTCTGTCATAGTGATCATCCAATGATTGAGTCTGCCCTCACCGGGCTGTTGCACCTCGTATAATCGTACTTGCATAGTTTTGCAAATATATTATGTAAGAAGACCACACACGTTCAACAGACAACCCGAAAGGCCGGGCCATGACCCAGACACCCACTGTCAAAGCCTTCTTCGATGAAGACAC
Organism: Maricaulis sp.; assembly: GCF_034670125.1. GTDB lineage: Bacteria > Pseudomonadota > Alphaproteobacteria > Caulobacterales > Maricaulaceae > Maricaulis. The sequence goes on along the minus strand of NZ_JAXMOC010000002.1, from coordinate 108,741 downwards.
GTTTACCGTCAGCTATGTCGTCTCGGATCCTGAAACCGGCAAGGCGGCCATCATTGATTCGGTGCTTGATTTCGACCCGGCATCCGGCCGCACGGCGACCCGTTCCGCCAACGCGCTCCTCGACCATGTCCGCCGGGAAAACCTGACGATCGACTGGATCCTCGAGACACACGTCCATGCCGACCACCTCTCCGCGGCGCCCTATCTGGCGCGGGAAACAGGCGGGCGGATCGGTATCGGCTCCCACGTTACGCATGTTCAGGCCGTTTTCGGAGACCTGTTCGACGCCGGCGCAGATTTCGCCCGTGACGGATCGCAATTCGGGCATTTGTTCCAGGACGGCGAGCGGTTCTCGATTGGATCCATCGAGGCCGATGCCATTTACACGCCCGGACATACTCCCGCCTGCATGGTCTACCATATCGGCGACGTGGCCTTTGTCGGGGACACACTGTTCATGCCCGATTTCGGGACCGCCCGTTGCGACTTTCCTGGCGGCGATGCCAGGGCGCTGTACCGATCCATCCAGAAAATCTTCGCATTGCCAGACGCGACCAAGCTTTACATGTGTCATGACTACAAGGCCCCCGGTCGCGATCATTTCGCCTGGGAAACAACTGTTGCAGAACAAAAGGCCCGCAACATTCACGTCCACAGCGGCACGACCGAGGACCAGTTCGTTGCCATGCGTACAGCCCGCGACGCCGAACTCGCCATGCCGCGCCTGATATTGCCGTCCGTGCAGGTCAATATGCGCGCCGGCAATCTGCCGGAACCGGAAGAAAATGGCCGGCGCTATCTGAAAATCCCGCTGGATGCGGTCTGAGCCGGTGGGCTGGCTGCGTCGCATCCTGCCAGGGCTTGAATGGCTTGACGGCTATGACGGCAAACGTTTGACCCAGGATGGCCTGGCCAGCCTGGTCACGGCCATTTTGCTGATCCCGCAAAGCCTCGCCTATGCCCTGCTTGCCGGTCTGCCGCCGCAGGCGGGATTATACGCGTCCATTGCCCCCCTGCTCGCCTATGCCCTGTTCGGCTCCAGCCGCGTCCTGGCAGTCGGCCCGGTGGCGGTGATTTCGCTGATGACCGCAGCCGCGATCGGCTCGCTCGGCCTGACCGATCCGGTTGACCTGATGGCCGCGGCCGGTGCCCTCGCCTTGCTGTCGAGCGTCTTTTTGCTGCTGTTCGGCGTCCTCCGTCTCGGCAGCGTCGCCAATTTCCTGTCCCGCCCGGTGGTGGAAGCCTTCATCACGGCATCGACCGTCCTTATCATTGCCAGCCAGTTGCGCCATTTTTTCGGCGTGGAGATGGAGGGCGCCACGATTCCGGAACTCGTGGTCTCGCTGGTCCGCCATTTCGACGGCATCAACACCACCGCCCTGGCCATGGGTGTGGCCAGCCTGGCCTTCCTGCTCCTGTCCCGCTCACTGCTGCCCAATTTGCTCAAACGGATCGGATTGACCGCCTCGTTGGTCAGCATCCTGACCCGGATTGCTCCGGCCGCGCTGGTTGCCCTTACAGCCCTGACAGCCTGGACCTTTGGCCTGGAGGAGCGCGCCGGTCTGTCGATCGTTGGCGAGCTGCCGTCCGGCCTGCCACCCTTCGCTTTTCCGATCGTGCCGCTGGAGACCTGGCGGGCGCTGATCGGGCCGGCGGCGCTGATATCGCTGGTCGGCTTTGTCGAGAGTGTGTCGGTGGGGCAGTCGCTCGCCGCGCGGCGCCGCGAGACCATCAATCCGAACCGGGAATTACTCGGCCTCGGCGCAGCCAATGCCGCTGCGGCCTTCACGGGCGGCTATCCGGTCACCGGGGGTTTCGCGCGATCCGTGGTCAATGAATCGGCGGGTGCCGAAACGCCGATCGCCGGTGTCTTCACCGCGATCATCATACTGCTCGTTGCCGCTTTCCTGACGCCGCTTTTCCATCACCTGCCCAAAGCTGCGCTGGCCGCGACCATTCTGGCGGCGATCTGGCGGATGGCGAATTTTCATGACGCCTGGCAGGCCTGGAAATATTCGCATGCCGATGGCGCTGCAGCCTTCCTGACCCTGGTCGGCGTGCTCTTTCTCGGTGTCGAGATCGGCCTGACCCTTGGGGTCGCGCTGTCAGTCGGCCTTGTCCTGCAACGCTCGATGCGCCCCCACTGGGCCGAGGTCGGCCAGGTCCCCAACACCCATCATTTCCGCAATATCCACCGGCACGATGTGGTGTGTTCACCGCATGTGGTGTCCTTGCGGATCGATGAAGCCCTCTATTTCGCCAATGCCCGGTTCCTGGAGGACCTGGCGGGTCAGATCATTGCCCGGGAAAGCCGTCCGACCGACCTGGTCCTGCTGTTTCCCGCCGTCAATTTCGTCGATGCGAGCGCGCTCGGCAGCCTCAGGGTGATCAATGCCCGGCTCGGAGATGCCGGGGTCAGACTGCACCTGTCCGAGGTCAAGGGACCGGTAGCCGACAAGCTCCTGGAGGCCGGTTTCTACGAAGAATTGTCCGGCGAAGTCTTCCTGTCCCACTACGCTGCCATGCGCACGCTCGACCCGCAAACGACCCTGCGGGCCGAGGGCGTCGCGCCGGACTGACCGTCCACGACCTGCCTGAAGCCGGGTCGCCGGATTGCCTGCCCGGCTTGAATCGCTATCGTTCTGCGCAAACCTGAACACACGAGGCGATTCCGACATGTCCCACACCGATCAGAACACCGTCTTCCCGGTACCGGCGGATCGTGCCGCGACAGCCGGCATTGATGCCGGTCGCTATGCCGACATGTATCGCCGATCGATGGACACGCCTGACGTCTTCTGGCGTGAGGAAGCCAAGCGGATCGACTGGATCAAGCCCTTCAGCGAGATCTCTGATGTCAGCTGGAACAAGGATGACCTGCACATTCGCTGGTTTGCCGATGGCACCCTCAACGCCAGCGCCAATTGCATCGACCGCCACCTGCCCGAGCGGGCCGATGACACCGCCATCATCTGGGAGGGCGATGACCCGACCGTCGATGCAACCATCACCTTTGGCCAGTTGCATGAACGTGTGTGCCGCCTCGCCAACGGCCTCAAATCCGTTGGCGTGACGAAGGGAGACCGGGTCACGATCTACATGCCGATGATCCCGGAAGCCGCCTACGCCATGCTGGCCTGCGCCCGCATCGGTGCCGTGCACTCGGTGGTCTTCGGAGGCTTTTCGCCGGACGCGCTGGCCGGACGCATCACCGATTGCGAAAGCCGGTTTGTGATCACCGCCGATGAAGGCTTGCGAGGTTCCAGGCCGATCCCGCTCAAGGCCAATGTCGACAAGGCGGTCGCGACCGCCGGTATCGTGGACAAGGTGATCATGGTGAAACGCACGGGCGGTGCCGTCGACTGGGACGACAGCCGCGATGTCGCCTATGAGGCGCTGGTCGAGGCCGCCAGCCCGGATTGTCCGCCCGAACCGATGAATGCCGAGGACCCGCTTTTCATTCTCTACACCTCGGGGTCGACCGGAAAGCCCAAGGGCGTGCTGCACACCACCGGCGGTTACATGGTCTGGGCCTCGATGACCCATGAATACGTGTTCGACTACAAGCCCGACGAGATCTACTGGTGCACCGCCGATGTCGGTTGGGTCACCGGGCACACCTATATCGTCTACGGACCGCTCGCCAATGGCGCCACAACGCTGATGTTCGAGGGCGTGCCGACCTGGCCCGGACCGGACCGTCTGTGGCAGGTGGTCGACAAGCACCAGGTCAACACGCTCTACACCGCGCCCACCGCGATCCGCGCCCTGATGCGCGAAGGCGATGAACCGGTGAAGAAGCATTCGCGAGCCTCCTTGCGCCTGCTGGGCACGGTCGGCGAGCCCATCAACCCGGAAGCCTGGAACTGGTATTACAACGTCGTCGGCGACGGTCGCTGCCCGATCGTCGATACCTGGTGGCAGACCGAGACGGGTGGCGCGCTGATCACCCCCCTTCCCGGCGCCACCGCGCTCAAGCCCGGCTCGGCCACAACACCGATATTCGGCGTCGAGCCGGCGCTCATGGATGCCGAAGGGAAACGCATGGGTGACAACGGCGCGGCGGAGGGCAACCTGGTCATCTGCCGCTCCTGGCCCGGTCAGATGCGCACCATCTACGGCGACCACAACCGCTTCATCGAGACCTATTTCACGACCTATCCTGGCCATTATTTCACCGGCGACGGTGCCCGGCGCGACGAGGACGGCTATTGGTGGATCACCGGCCGCGTCGATGATGTGCTGAATGTCTCCGGGCACCGGCTGGGCACGGCAGAGATCGAGAGCGCCCTGGTCGCTCACAAGGATGTCGCCGAAGCGGCCGTGGTCGGTTACCCGCACGACCTCAAGGGTCAGGGCATCTATTGCTATGTGACCCTGATGGGCGGCCGCGTCGCCGCCGATGAAGATATCGACCAGCTCAAGAAATGGGTACGCCAGGAAATCGGCCCGGTGGCGACACCCGACCTGATCCAGTTCGCGCCGGCCCTGCCCAAGACCCGCTCGGGCAAGATCATGCGCCGCATCCTGCGCAAGATCGCCGAGAACGAGTTTGGCAATCTGGGAGACACGTCTACACTGGCCGACCCGGGCGTCGTTGATGACCTGATTGCAAACCGGAAAAACCGATGAAACGTGTTCTTGCTCTCGTCTCCACCACTACCGTGTTGGGTCTGTCCGCCTGTGCCACCGAAACCGTGCCCATGTGCCGGGCCCCGCAGGCGCATGAAATGGCGGCCTTTTCGGCCATTATCAGCCATAACGAGACGGCGGTCGCCGATGCGATGGCGCCGGGCCGGCTGCAAAACGCCTTCATCTCACGCGACCCGATGGTGCGCAGCCATGTCTGGGGCAGTGAGGGCAATACGCGCGGTACGGTGACCGGCATGCTCAGCCAGCCGCCGCTTTGCATTTTCGACGATCCCGGCTTTATGGCGACAGACGCATCACGCCAGATCCTGGTCTATCCGCAGCGCCGATACGCCCGGGTTGCCCCGGCCCCCGACACTCCGCTTCTCGACGCCCCCCTGCCCTGGGGCACCTATCGCGGCGATTACATGACCTGCCGCTTCGAGCAGACGGCGACCGGGTGGAAACTGGCCGATCTGTGTGGCTATCGGATGCCAGGCACGGGTGTGACGGGGTAGCCAGGCGCTGGTTACTCCCGGCGTTTGTCATCCCTGATGGACGCCCCGCAAAGGCGGGGCGAAAGTCAGGGACCTATGTGATTGCAACCAGTTAGGTCCCCGCCTTGCGTCCGGCCTTCGCCGGACAGAAGCCTGCGCCCGCGCAAGCGGGTGGCGGGGATGACAACCGAGCGAGCGACCAGGCGCCCCCCAAAACATACGGGGCCCGGGCCGGTCGTTTCGACCTCACCCGGACCCCGCGCCTGAGACGACCAACCGTCATCAGCCTGTTTGTGCTCAGTCCTCGAACTCCATCAGCTTCATCGGAGCCTTCAGGTCCTCGGTCAGGCGGTCATAGGCCGGCAGGGTCAGGAATTCGGCGAATTCCGTCGACAGGACCAGTCCGGTGAGGATATCGGCGGCGGCGCGGATGCGGTCGCACAGCTCGGTCTGGTCAGGAACTTCATCCTGGATCGCGGTGCAGATGTCCTCGATCTTGTTTTCCAGCATCGGACCGGTGAGCGCGGTGCCCTCGACCGTCGACTGGCCAAAAGTGCGCCACTGCCACAACTGGGCCCGTGCGATTTCGGCGGTAGCGGCGTCTTCCATCAGATTGCGGATCGGCACGGCTCCGCGACCACCCAGCCAGGCGGCGATATAGCGGATCGCCACGTCGATATTCTCATCGACACCGGCATCGGTGATGTCGCCAGCCGGGGCCTCGAGCAGTTGCTGCGTGGTGACCGGACGATCATGCGGATCGGCCGGGCGGTCCAGCTGGTTGGGGCCCTTCATGCGCTGGTTGAAAACCTCCATGGCGACGGGCACCAGATCCGGATGGGCGACCCAGGTGCCGTCATGGCCATTCTTCACTTCACGCAGCTTGTCCTCACGCACCTTCTCGGTCGCGGCAGCATTGGCGGCCGGATCATTCTTGACCGGAATGAAGGCCGACATGCCGCCCATGGCGTGGGCGCCGCGGCGGTGACAGACGGCCACCACGCGGCGCGAATAGGCGGCCATGAAAGGTGAGCTCATGGTTACCGCCGACCGGTCCGGCAGGACATGGTCCGGGCGTGACTTCAGGCGCTTGATATAGCTGAAGATATAATCCCAGCGGCCGCAATTGAGGCCGACGATATGATCTTTCAGCTCGTACAGGATCTCGTCCAGCTCGAAGGCCGCCGGCAGGGTCTCGATCAGCACCGTGGCGCGCAGCGTGCCGCGCTCCAGGCCCAGCTCGTCCTCGGCATGCTGGAAGACCAGGCTCCACAGGCGCGCTTCCAGCCGGCTTTCCAGCTTGGGCAGGTAGAAATACGGCGCCGTGCCGCGTTCCTTCAGGGCCGCGTGATTGTGGAAGACATAGAGGCCGAAATCAAACAGCGAACCGGAGATCGCCTGGCCGTTGACGTGGACATGGCGCTCGTCGAGATGCAGGCCGCGCGGACGGACGATCAGGACCGCGGCGTCATCCTTGACCTGATAGCGCTTGTTGTTCTTCGGATCGGTGAAATCAATCTCGCGGGTATTGGCGTCGCGCAGATTGATCTGGCCCTCGATCAGGTTCGACCACAGCGGCGATGTCGCGTCCTCGAAATCGGCCATGAAGCACTTGGCGCCGGAGTTGAGCGCGTTGACGACCATCTTGCGATCGACCGGGCCGGTAATCTCGACGCGGCGGTCCTGCAGGTCGGCCGGAGCCGGACGGACCTTCCATTCGCCTGAGCGGATATCGACGGTCTCGTGCGGGAACATCAGCAGCGCGCCCTGGTCCAGCTCGACCTGGCGCTCCTTGCGATAGCGCAACAGCGACTGGCGGCGCTTTTCAAAACGGCGGTGCAGGCCGGCCAGGAAACCGAGCGCTTCATGGCTAAGGATATCGCGATAGCCGGGCTCGAGATGGCCGAGGACTTCGACGCCGGAGGGGGCAATGAGGGTCATGTCAGTCTCCTGGATGGGGCGGAGAGAAAACCGGGGTGCGCTCGGAGGGATCGCACCCCGGCAAGGAGCAGTGAGTGAGGCGTTACTCGGCTGCGAACTGGGCTGACTCAGTGGATTCGCCCATGGCCGTGGTCGAGGCCTTGCCGCCGGAGATGGCCAGCGAGACCTTGTCGAAATAACCGGTGCCGACTTCGCGCTGGTGGCGCGTGGCGGTGTAGCCGTCGGTCTCGGAGGCGAACTCGGCCTGTTGCAGCTCGGAATAGGCGCCCATGCCGCGGGACTTGTAGCCGCGAGCCAGTTCGAACATGCCGTGGTTGAGCTGGTGGAAACCGGCCAGGGTCACGAACTGGAACTTGTAGCCCATGGCGCCGAGTTCCTGCTGGTAGGTTTCGATCGTGGCCTTGTCGAGATTGGCTTCCCAGTTGAAGGAGGGCGAGCAGTTATAGGCCATCATCTTGCCGGGGAATTCCTTCTGGATCGCTTCGGCGAAGCGGCGGGCCTCGTCGAGGTTCGGCTTGGAGGTTTCCCACCACAGCAGGTCGGCAATCTTGGCATAGGCCAGGCCGCGCTTGATGCAGTGATCAACACCAACGCCTTCTTTCAGGCGGAAGAAGCCTTCCGGGGTACGGCCGGCGTCGAAATCGATGAACTCGTGATCACGCTCGTCGATGTCGGAATTGATCAGGTTGGCAGATTCGGCGTCGGTCCGGGCGACGGTGATCGTGGAGACACCGAGGACATCCGCGGCGAGACGTGCTGCCGCGAGATTGCGCTCATGCTGGCTGGTGGGGATCAGGACCTTGCCGCCCAGATGGCCGCATTTCTTCTCGGCCGCGACCTGGTCTTCGAAATGGACGCCGGCAGCGCCCGCTTCGATGAAGGCCTTCATGATCTCAAAGCAGTTCAGCGTGCCACCAAAACCGGCTTCGGCATCGGCGACGATCGGAGCGAACCAGTCACGGCTAGCCTGACCGGTCTCGGAAACCTCGATCTGGTCGGCGCGTTGCAGGGCGCGGTTGATCTTCTTGGCCAGCTCCGGTGCCGAATTGGCCGGGTAAAGCGACTGGTCCGGATACATCGTGCCGGCGGTGTTGGCGTCGGCCGCGACCTGCCAACCGGACAGGTAGATGGCTTTCAACCCGGCGCGGACCATCTGCATGGCCTGGTTGCCCGACAGCGCGCCCAGCGCGTTGATATAGGGCTCGGTCTTCAGGAGCTCCCACAGCTTGTTGGCACCGCGCTCGGCCAGGGTCTGGCTGATGGTGACCGAGCCGCGCAGCTTTTGCACATCTTCGGGGGAGTAGGGACGCTCGATACCGTTGAAACGATCATCGGCCGTATTGGGGACCAGTTCCGCGAAAGTTGTCATTTTTGTCTCCGTTCCGGCTTGGCCGGTTTGGCTGGCTTGATATTGCCCTCAAGCTGTCAAACGGAACGGGGCCTGTCGATATGGCTTTTCCTATAAAGAGGTTTGCGTGTATGATCATTACATTGTGTTGATGTAAGTTTGTAAAATTTGGTACAAGACATGAGCGACAACCAGGCCTTTGAGAAGATCTTTGCCGGTGCCCGCCTGCGCCGCCTCCGGCGCGAACGCGGCATGACCCAGGCCGAGGCGGCCGAGGCGCTGGGCCTGTCGGCGAGCTATCTCAACCTCTTGGAACGCAATCAACGACCGGTCACGGCGCGGGTGCTGCTGGCCCTGGCGGAAGCCTTCGACGTGGATGTCCGCAGCTTTGCCAATGAGAGCGACCGGCAATTGATCGCCGATCTCACCGAGGCGGCTGCCGACCCGGTCCTGGCCGGTCTCGAGCTCGACCGCGTGGAACTCAACGAGCTCGCCGACAGCCAGCCGCGCGCCGCCGAGGCCCTCACCCGCCTGTTCCAGTCCTATCGGGAAATGGCCACGGCCACGGCCGATCTCGCCACGCGCATGTCCGGCCCCGGCGCGACAACGGGCGGCCCCGGCGCCGTTCTGGAATCTGTGCGCAATGCCATCGACGCCCACCACAATCACTTCCCCGACCTCGAGGAAGCCGCCGAGGCCCTGAGCGACCGGGCCGGTCTGCGCAGCCGCAATCGCGACCAGGCGCTGGCGACCTATCTGCAGGACCAGCACGGCTTTACCGTCCGGGTGCTGGACGAGGACGTGATGGCTGGCGCCCGCCGCCGACTGGATTTCCACGGTCGCCGCCTGCTGCTGTCCGAGACGATCGCGCCGGCATCGCGGGGCTTCCACATCGCCGTGGTCCTGGCCTCGCTGGAGCAGGCCGAGCTTCTGGATCGCCTGTGCGACCAGATCGCCCTGCCCTCAGCTGAAGGGCGGCGCCTCCTGCGCATCGGTCTGGCCAATTACTTCGCCGGCGCCGTGCAGATGCCCTATGCCGCGTTCCACAAGGCCGCCGAAGACAGTCGGTATCATCTCGGCGTGCTGCAACGCCGTTTCGAGGCCAGCTATGAACAGGTCTGCCATCGCCTGACCACGCTGCAGCGGCCGGGCGCGCGCGGCCTGCCCTTCTTCATGATCCGGGTCGATGCGGCGGGCAATGTCTCCAAGCGTTTTGGCGGCGGTATCATGCCCTTTGCCCGTGCCGGCGGCGGCTGTCCGAAATGGAATCTCTACGACGCCCTGCGCATGCCCGAGCGCATCCTGACCCAGTCCTTCGAGCTGCCCGATGGCACCCGCATGCTGTCGCTGGCCCGAGGCCAGTCAACGCAAGGCCCCACAGGCCAGCCGCCGGCCCTGCACGCGATCGCCCTGGGTTGTGACTGGGACAATGCCGGCAAGATCGCCCATGCCGACGGGATGAGCGACACCATCCCCGCCGCGATCGGCCTCGCCTGTCGCCTCTGCGACCGCGAAGACTGCGCCCAGCGCGCCTTCCCGCCCCTCAACCGCAAACTGACCATGGACCCGCACCAGCTGCGGGCTTCGCCCTATGCGTTCGGGGAGAGTTGAGGGAAAGCACGATGGAGGAACTCCGCAACTACACGACCGATGAATTTGAAGCGAAGCTCGGCCGAATTGAGAGAGGCTGGCGATTGCAGGAGTTCAACACCCATCAGCCTTTTCAAATCGTGGAAGTCGCATATCCGGACCCTGTCGCGGATCGGGCTTTTGCGACATTGGGCCTGAGCAATCTCCGCGTTTGCGCCTCGAACCCGAACCAAATGATCGGCACAGAACTCATTATCGGGCTTAGCCAGAAACACGCCGGGTCATGGGTGCTGCAAATGCTGGAGCGTCTGGCCAAATCCGTAATTGGCGGCGAAGACTCGGTCGGCCCAGGGTGGGGATCTAACCCAGTCGGCCCAGGTTGGGTATCTATGATTTTCGATCCATTGCCGACGGCCCCCTGGTTCGATCGCTTCTATTTGAGCGAGTTGAAGACAATTTCACCAAGCACCGGTGATAAAATCACACGCATCAACGACGTGTCGATCCTGTCTGTGGTGCCGATATCCGAGTCAGAACATGAATTCATTGCACAGAGCGGCAGCATCGAATTCGACCGGGCGCTGGCTAACTTGCGCGCCCATCCGTGGGACCTCGACCGAGCCCGAATACAGCGCGACTTGTCGCGACCATGACGACCAGGGGCGTTGCCCTATGCGTTTGGTCAGGATTGAATCCGCGGTCATTGCAAGGTCCTGACCGGAAGCGCCGAGCGCGCATCGCCCCATAAATCGCTTGCCGGGAGTAAGCCGTCTCCGCTTCTTCAACTCAAGGGGCAGACCCGCGCAGCGGCGGCTTCGCCGCCCTTGACTTGAAGAAGCGGAGACGGCCCGCTGGCTGACAAGCGATCTATGGGTCGACCCGCGCCTGCGCGGCCTTTTTGAACTAGCATCAGCCACACACCCCTCCTATATTCATTTTGAATATCCAGGAGCGCAATCATGGCATCGACCAGCCTCTCACTCGGCCCCCACTGGGAATCCTATATCCGCGATGAGGTGGCGAGCGGCCGCTATGGAACGGCCAGCGAAGTTGTCCGGGCAGCCCTGCGGGAGCTGGAGGGCCGCGGCGCGCGGCTTGCCGCCCTGCAACGCCATGTGCGCGAAGGCCTTGGTGAAGCCGAGCGCGAAGCCTTCGTTGGTGACTACGACATTGAAGCCCTCATCGCCGAGGCCGGGCGAGAGGCATGACACTCCGGGTGCGGCTTACGCCGCGCGGCGTTGCAGATATCAAGGCCATCGCTCGCTACACCACGCAGACGTGGGGCCATTCGCAGTGTCAGAGCTATTTGCGATCCCTGGACGACCGCTTCAGATGGCTCGCCGAACATCCGGCCTCCGGGCGACCGCGCGACGACGTCGCCGAAAGTTCCCGTTCATTCCGACACAACGCGCACATCGTTTTTTATCGCACCCGCGACGACGGTATTGACGTCCTCGCGGTCGTGCACAGCGCCATGGATATCGACGGCATCTGATCAACCCTCCCCCCAAAAGAAAAGGGCCCCGCATGATGCGGAGCCCCAATCCAGAAGTCAGTCGTGTAAGACAGCTCGCCTATTCGGCCATGCCGCCGACCGCATGGACATAGGCGGTACGGACGTCCTGGTGCTTGACGGTGTCGAGCTCGCGGGCGATTTCCTCGTCCTGCTTGGCGAGAGCGTCGAGGTCCTGGTCGGCATAGTGCAACACGCCCATATCGGCATAGGCCTTCTGGATCTTCGGTCCCCACAGGCCGATATCCTTGACCACCGGCACGATGCGCTGGAACAGCAGGGTCTTGAACAGCTGGTTCATTTCCGACTGCTCGGCCCAGGCGACGCATTCCTCGACCGGCAGGCCCATGACTTCATAGACCTCGCGCGCCTGGAAGCGGTCACGCATGTGGTAGCAGGCCTCGACCAGGAATTCCTCGCGCTCGTCACGCTCGGCCTGGGTCAAGTGCGGATAGTAATCGCGCAGTGACAGTCGACCAAAGGCGACATGACGCGCCTCGTCCTCCATCACATAGGCATTGACCATCTTGGCCAGCGGGTTCTGGGCCAGATCGCGGATCGTGCCGAACGCGGCCAGGGCCAGGCCTTCGATGACGACCTGCATGGCCAGATAGGTGAAGTCCCAGCGGCTGTCGCGCAGCGCCTCGTCGACCAGCTGGCGCAACGGCTCGGTCATCGGGTAGGCGACACCGAACTTCTTCATCAGGTTCTTGTAGGCCTCGACATGGCGCGCCTCGTCCATGACCTGGGTCGCGGCGTAGAATTTGGCGTCGAGATCGGGCACCGATTCCACGATCTTGGCGGCGCAGATCAGGGCCGCCTGCTCGCCCTGCATGAATTGCGAGATATTCCAGGCCTGGGCATGACGGCGGAACTCGATCTGTTCCTTCTTCGTCATCTTCTCCCACATTGGCGACCCGTGCAGCGCGATGCCTTCATCGGGCAATTGCATCGGGTTTTCCGGGTCCAGCTCCAGCGTCCAGTCGATGCGGTTGACCGCATCCCACTGCATGTCCTTGCCCTTCTGGTACAGGTGCATGAGGGTCGAGCGACCGTCGTCATACTCGAAATCAAAAGTGGCGTTGAATTGTTCCGGTATCGACCAATGCTTGTCGATGTCCGGCATCGGATAGAGCTCGCGAAGCGATGCCATGGCGCGTTACCTCCCCAGGAGCGACCAATCATGTCTCGTGCGTGTGCAGTCATCGCACACAGCGCTTTGGTGAACAATGTTCACAACACGAACGTCTGTCAAAACGGGTCGGTTGGCAAGTCCTGTCGAGATTGATTGGGGCAGGAAGCAACGAAACATACCCACCTGACAGGCTTGGGGCGTTGACCGGTCGGCCTGACTTTGACGGTCGCCAAGGGATGCACAATGCTCGCCTGGCCCCGGCGCCCGGGAGAAACATCGCCAAAAGCTCGACCCGGGATGACGAATCCTTCCCCTCGCCAATCTGGCGCCTGTGGCCGTGATGCGATAGAAGGAAACCGTCCGGCAAGACTACAGTGACATCACCTGTAGAATAAATGGGGCTAAGTTGGACCTGAAAGAGATCACATCGTCGCTTTACGACCACATGACGGACGCGGTCCTCATCACGGAAGGCAAACCGGTGAAGGGCCAGGGGCACCGTATCATATGGTGCAACAAGGCGTTCAGTGATCACTCCGGTTATCTATTATCGGACATTGTTGGTCAGACACCCAGTCTCCTCCAAGGTGTTGGCAGTAGCCGGGAAGCTCGCAAGCGGATGCGTGACGCGCTTTTTTCCGGACTCCATGTCCGGGAAGAAATCCTCAACTACACCAAGTCAGGGACGCCGTTCTGGAACGAGGTTGATATCGTACCCGTCATTGGTGCGAGTGGTGCCCCGGATTTCTTCGTCTCGGTCCAACGAGACATCACTGATCGCAAACGACGCGAGTTGGAGATCAGGGCGCTCAGACTATGTGCCGACTTCGCGAGTGATCGCGCACCATTTGTCGAAACGGCGGCAACCGTCCTCAGCGCGACACAAGTCGGTGTCTGGCAGTTGGAACTTGGAAACTCGTTGGTTCGCTGTGACAGACGCGCCGCCGAAATTCTCACCGGGACCGATTCGGTACACATCCACATCGATGACCTGCTTCACAACCTTCAAAGCGATGACAAAGAGGCCATTCGAAACCTGTTCCTGTCGGCCATGGAAGAACGGGCGCCCTTTTGCACAGTCGTCGGGTATCAGCGGCCAGACGGAAACAAGCGGGTCTTGAGGTTATGGGTCGATTTTCTGCTCATAGACGGTCGGCAAACCATGATGGGCGTGCTCGCCGATGTTACCAGCGGCTCCCAGCTCATCCGCTCATCTGGTTCGACCGCGGAACGAACTACCGGTGGAGCCGGCCAGGGCGAGACGTCCGCGCCCAATCGGTTGGGGCGTTCGCTTGCCGGTTTTCTGGGTCTGAGCCGATAAGACGAGACCAACGGTGCAACGGCCCCAAGCCACCGTCGCCATTCCCTTACCCTCAACCATGAGCCTGAAGAGCCGGTTACGGCCGGCTGGCCGACAGGAGCTTTATGGATCAATTCGCGCGACACGTTGGGGGGTCGGCAACAGGAACATCCACGACCTTTTGTCTCCGCGCGCAATTGCGCCGAAGTGTGGGAGGGAACGGGATGTCGGCGGACACCGGGGTGTCCTGTGGGTGGTCTGCGGTGTCCGTGATGTCCTCGACATCCCGTTCGCGAAGATTTCCCGGGCTGTCTCCACCCCGATTCCAATGCGTCAGGTAGATGGGGTCGGTCGTTTAGTGCCCCGCGACCTGGTCGCACGCCCTGCCGGAACATCGGGTTGTCACCCCCGACGCGCGGACAGGCTCCGCTCGTTTCCGGGCACAAGTGACTGAGCTCGTGCCTCCCGTCCCGAAAACCAAAGCCATTATCGCCTGGTGGCGAGGGGTGGGGATAAGTTTTCGCGGATTTTTGCTGACACGCACTTTCCCTCTCCCCCGGGAGAGGGTCAGGGTGAGGGGTAAATCCCGGTGAAAGCAGGAAAATTCCCCCCTCATCCGGCCTCCGGCCACCTTCTCCCAGGGGAGAAGGAAAGGGGTGCAGGGCGGGGATAGTTGGCGTGGATCAAGCAAGGGCGAGGTGCGGCCCAGGCCCCTATTCCGCGGCCTCGACGTCAGCCTCTGCCGCCTTGTCCTGCCGGGCCTGCCACTTGGCCTTGATCGTTGTCGACGTCTCACGCGACCCATCCGGCGACCAGCCGGGCGGGGCGAGCAGGAACATTGCCGCGTCCTTTGCAGACTTGGCCCCGGCCATGTCCTTCACGATGCCCATCCACTCATGCAGGCAGATCTTCAGCGGGTTGTAGGTGCCGAGATTTTTCACGATGCCGTAGCGGCAGGGCTCATCGTCGCGCTCGGCCTGGAAAGTGCCGAACATCTTGTCCCAGATGATGAAGATGCCGGCATAATTGCGGTCGAGATAGATGGGATTGGTCGCATGGTGGACACGGTGGTGGGAGGGTGTGTTGAACACCGCCTCGAACCAGGCCGGGCACCGCTTGATCGCCTCGGTATGGATCCAGAACTGGTAGATCAGGTTCAGCGCCCCCACGAAGGCCACCATGGCCGGGTGAAAGCCGAGAAAGACCATGGCCGAACCCAACCACAGGAATTTCAGCGTGAACGGGCTGATCCAGGGCTGACGCAGGGCGGTGGTCAGATTGTAGTGCTGGGACGAGTGATGGACCACATGGTCGGCCCAGAACCAGCGCACGGTGTGGGCCCACCGGTGTGACCAATAGTAGAGAAAATCGTCGAGGACAAAGGCGATCACCCAGACCCACCAGGCGAAGGAAATGTCCATCAACCGGTGTTCATAGACAAAGACCGACCAGCCCCCCAGCAACAGGCCGAAAATGATGCCGGAGACATTGTTGCCCAGGCCCATGACCAGGCTGGCGGCGGTGTCGCGGGTCTCGAACCGGGTCTTGCCGGTCAGGCGGGCATGGATCATCTCGGCGAACACCGAAATGGTGAAGAACGGGATCGCCAGGGTGATCGGGTTCCAGTTCTGGACAAAGGCGGGAACGTCCATGATCAGCTCCTGACAGCCGGCTGGAGGACGCACAGCCGCTCGGCCCACAGCGAGGCCTCGTCGGCCGTATGAAAGCGCAATCTGGCCGGCGCGAAAACAAAGTCATTGAGGCGCAGTCGAATGCTGTTGCCCTCGTCAACGGTCGCGTCCCGCACACTGCCGGGAACCAGATAGCGGATCACCAGGTCGCTGCCGCGGGCGACCAGCAGGCCGATGCAATCGCCAGAGCGCTCGGCGATCAAAGCGGCCTCTCCGTCGACCGCGAGAACACCCTCACCGGGGTCAAATCCGACCCGGTCGGCATCCAGCCTCCGGGCCGCATCTTCCAGATCGGTCAGGCGCGACGGTTGGCTGATCCCGAGCCAGGCATTGACAAGGACCATGGCGCTGACGCCGAGGACGGACCCGACCAACAGGTAGATGAGCGACATCTCTATGCTCCGCGTCAAACGAAAACGGGCGGAGGCCAATGGCCCCCGCCCGCAATCATACGCGTTTTTGAACGCTGTTCACTAGCCGCGAACACGCAGGGTGATGCCGTAGGTCTGCGGATCACCCGGATAGGCGTTGTAGCTGGTGCCAAGATAACCCACCGACGGGAAACCACCCTTGGTGTAGTTCTCGTCAAAGATGTTCCGGCCCCAGAGCTGAACCGCCCAGGCACCATTATCCGAGCCCAGCGTCACCGACGCATTGTAGAGCTGGAAGGCATCCTGGTTGGCGAAAGGCCGCGGATCCTGGCCGGTCGTGTGAGCGAACTCGGAGACATGGTTCATTTCGCCACGCCAGGACATTTCCATGCCGTCACCGACCTGATGGGTGTAGGTGGCCGTCAGGGCAGCGAGGAACTCGGAGTTGCCGCGGTCACGACCCGACAGGTCGTTGAACAGCGCCGTCACGCCAGCGCCATTGGTGCGCTCGGCACCGGGCACGCAAAGCGCGAAAGCCGGATCGGTGGAGTCGAAGCTGTCCGGGCAAGGCGCGTAGAGATACTCGCCATACTTGCTTTCGAACAGATAGGTGAAACCACCGGTGAACAGCAGGTTGTCGGTCGGAGCCCACTGACCTTCGAACTCGATCCCGGACACTTCGATCGAACCGGCATTTTCCAGCGCGAAGCCGTTGCCGACGAAGTTGTTGGTCTGGAAGTCGGTCACTTCCTGGCGGAAGTAAGCGGCTGCGTAGACGAAACGACCATCGTCAAACGAGCCCTTGGCACCGAATTCGATGTTCTCGGCGGTTTCTTCCTCGAACTCGAACACACCGGTAAAGGCGGCATTGGTCGAGACGTTGAAGCCACCCGGCTTGTAGCCCGTCGCATAGGACGCATAGACGTTGAAGGTGTCAGACACGTCGTAGGACAGGATGATATTGCCCGAGAAGTTGGAATCGCTGCGCGAGGTCGGGAAATTGCTCGCATTGACCGGCGGGAAGTTCTGGAAGGCGGTGAAGCCCAGCAGCGGGTTCAGGGCCGGGTTGGACGCCTGCGCTTCGGTCAGGGCCGTGGTCGGCGAGATGCCCAGCGCGAGCAGCGTGTTGAGCAGGGTCGGGTCGCCACCGATGGCTTCCGCCTGGGCCTGACCGAACAGGATGGACGGAACCAGGTAGGCACAGGCGTCACCGCCGATGACACCGAACAGGCCCGGATCACAGGTACCCGGCGTCACCAGACGCAGATCGCGCGCCAGGTCGACAAAAGAGAAGGCCGACATCGGGTCCGGCTGATTGATCGCCGTCACCATTTCCTTGTCTTCGTCGGAATAACGGCCACCCAAGGTGAGGGTGAACTGGTCGGTCAGGTGCCAGTCAACCGTACCGAAGGCCGACCAGGCCGTGGTGTCGTACTGGTAGCTCTCCGAGATCAGACCGTGCTGCGTGGAAATGAAGCCTTCGGTGGGTGTCGTCGGCAGGGCGCCATTGCCCGAAGCCAGCGGCACGAAACCGCCAACGCCGGCAGCCTGGTTCATATCGAGGAAGATCTCGAGCAGCGACACACCGCCGGTTCCGGCCGGCAGGCCGAAAGACGACACCAGGGCGGCAACGCTCGGCGCCGAGGCCGCATCGAAGAAGGTCCGCGCATCGGCGCCATAAGGCGTCGAATTGTCGTAGCTCAGCTCGTTGTTGTAGTAGAAGCCACCAAACATCCAGTCGACCGCATTGTCCCCGGTGGAGGTCACGCGGAACTCCTGGGTGAAGCTGTCATACTGGTTCTGGATCGAACGCCGGCTGACCAGGTCGAGATCCGAGAAATCGGCGTCGAAGTTCTGGTCCTCGTCATACTGACGGTAGGCGGTGATCGAGGTGAAGGTAAAGCCGTCGAAATCGTGCTCGATCTGGGCCGAAATACCTTGCGTGGTCAGGTCAGTGTTAAGATTGCCGTCAATCGCGATGGTGTCGCCGCCATTGACATCGGCCGGAACAGCCGTTCCGCCAAGACCCACGAGTGCCGCGAGGTCGATCGGATCATAGAAGGCGAACGGAGCCGCACAGCAATTCTCGTCGATCCGTCCCCAGTCAGCGATGATCCGCACTTCGGTGTTGTCGCCCGGATTGAACAGCAGCTGGCCGCGGAAGCTCATGCGGTCGCGATTGTTCGCCTCGCGCCCGTCGACGACATCGATATAGCCGTCATTCTGGTGCACATTGGCGTCAAGGCGGATCGCCATGTTGTCGGACAGCGGACCGGTCACGGTACCGCGCGCCTGGCGCATGCCGTAATTGCCGACCGTCACTTCACCGGCATAATTGGTGTCGAAGTCCGGTTCCATCGTGATGACACTGACAACGCCGGCCGGTGTGTTGCGGCCGAAAATCGTCGATTGCGGGCCACGGATGACCTCGATGCGCTCAACCGACATCAAGTCGTTGATCGCAGAGCCCGAACGCGGGCGATAGACACCGTCGATGAAAACACCGACGGACGGCTCAAGGCCGGGGTTGAAGCTTGAAGTACCGATGCCGCGAAGATTGAACTCGGTATTGGTCGAGGTCGCGAACTCGGAGACGCGGAGCGCCGGAACGAGGGTCTGCAAGTCGGCCGCGTCGCGGATCTGCGACTGCTCGAGTTGCTCGCCGGTGACAACGGCGACGGAGACCGGCGTGTCCTGAAGCGTCTGTTCGCGCTTTTGGGATGTCACGGTAATCACGTCGACCTGAGCCATTGCACTACCGGCAAAAAGCCCACTCAGAATTGCCGTCGTGCCCATCGCGACGGCTTTGGAAAACAGTTTCATTGGAATTTCTCCCCTGTGGCGCGGTTTTATAAGCCAACCATTCCGCGCACCTGTCCAATATATGAACACCGCTCGACACCTCTGTCAGCCGGTTTATCCCCGTCCCGCAAAAAACATGCCCGGCCTGATGCACGGATACCTCACCCCTGAAATTCGAATTTCGGGTCCGACCCGCCCCTTTTCTCCCGTCGCAACTCTGATACGTTAGCGAGTGAACAGCGTTCAAATCGCTGTCATGGGGAGAAAAATGAAGAATTTTATCATAGGGTTAGTTGCAATTTTCGGCGCCATGGCCATTGCTGGCGCCGGGTGGTTCTACCGGCCCTGGTCGGAATACTCTCCGGCTGAAATCCAGGCTGCCACCCAGCCCGAACGCCTCGTGGAAACATTTTCGAACATGGGGGATGTTTTCCCCTACCGCGCGATCAATCCCTCCGAATCGGCGCGGGCGCTGCCCCGAAACCTTCAGTCAGGCACGGTCGGCTACCGTTTCGGTGAAGCGGACCGGACCGTTGATGACTGGATGGACGACAGCGACACGACCGGCCTGATGGTGATCCATAACGGTGAGATCGTCCACGAAACCTACCGGCTTGGCGCCGATGCGGATACGCGGCACACCTCTTGGTCGGTCGGCAAGAGCTTCGTCGCCACGCTCATCGCCATGGCAATGCAGGACGGACGCATCGCCAATCTCGACCAGAGCGCCGAAATGTTTGCCCCACAATATGGCGGATCGGACTATGGCGACACGACGCTGCGCCACCTGCTCATGATGTCGGCCGGCATGGATTTCGAGGAAGACTACAACGCCCCGAATTCGGACATCCGCCGTCTCTTCCTCGGCGCCAATATCTATGGCCAGAACATTGATCGCCTGGTCGGCGAGATCGAGCGCAACCGCACACCCGGCGAGGATCTGCACTATGTCAGCGCCAACACGCAGGTGCTGTCGGCAGTGGTTCGCGGGGTTTATAACGACACGCTCGCCAACATCGTCCAGACCCGCATATGGGAACCCCTGGGCATGACCGGCGAAGCCTACTGGAACCAGAACATCTCTGGCGAGGCTGGCATGGCGATCGGTTATTGCTGCCTCAATGCGACCCTGGAAGACTATGCCCGCTTCGGGCAATTCTACCTGCAAGATGGCATCTGGGACGGCGAACGCCTGTTGCCCGAAGGCTGGGTCAACCAGGCGACCCGTCCGAATGCCCCGTTTCAGGACGCCGGACCGGATGCGGTCTATCCCCACCGCGGTTACGGCCTGCATTTCTGGGTCCCGGAAAACCATGACGGCGAATACTTCATGGCCGGAGTCTACGGCCAGTACGTCTGGGTCGATGAGCGCCGCAATATCGTCATCGCCCGCACCGCTGCCGACACCGAATGGGGCGGACGGACCGAGGAGTCGATCATCGCCATGCGAGCCCTTGCTGCCCACTATGGTGACGCGGTGACGATGGAGCCGACTGCGGTCGAACCCACGTTGCAGGACGAACAGGACACGGGAGCCGGTGATGGACAGGACTGATTACGACTACATCATTTGTGGCGCCGGCTCGGCGGGCTGTACCGTCGCCGAACGCCTGTCCCGTGACCCGTCGGCTTCGGTTCTGGTGCTGGAGGCCGGCGGCTCTGACGACAGCCCCATCATCCGTACACCCATGCTGCTGCAATACGCCGTGACCGGCGAGCAGTTCAATTGGGGCTATTGGACCGAGCCCCAGAAAAATCTCAATGACCGCAAACTCCTGTGGCCGCGCGGCAAGACACTTGGCGGCTCGTCATCGATCAACGCCATGCACTACATGCGCGGGGCGCCGGAAAATTATGACGAGTGGGAACAGGATTACGGCGCCGGAGGCTGGGGCTGGAAGAGCGCCCTTCCCGCTTTCAAGGACGTCCAGAACCAGACCCGCGGGGCCAGCGAGCTGCACGGCACCGGCGGTCCGCTTTGGGTGCAGGACATCGCCCCGCTCAACCCGCTGACCGAGGATTTCTTCAAGGCTGGCGACCAGCTGCAATACAAGCGAAATGACGACTTCAACGGCCCGCAACAGGAAGGCTTCGGCCCCTACCAGGTGACCCAGAAAGGCCGCAAGCGCTGCTCGGCAGCCGACGCGTTCCTGAGGCCCGCCCTGGAACGCGACAATTGTGATGTACAGACCGGCGCCCTGGTCCATCGCGTCGTGATTGAGGATGGCCGGGCCACGGGTGTCGAAGTCGAGATCGAAGGCGAGATCCGCGTGCTCAACGCGCGACGGGAGGTCATCCTGTCAGGCGGCGCGATCAACTCGCCACAAACATTGCTGCTGTCCGGCATCGGGCCGGCCGACGAATTGCGCGAGGCCGGTGTCAGCGTCGCCCACGACCTGCCAGGGGTCGGCAAGAACCTGCAGGACCATCTCGATGTGACCGCCCAGGTCTGGACGAAATCGGCCACCTCGATCGGCAATTCGGTCCGCTCCCTGCCCCACCACATGTACATGGTGGCGCGCTGGGCCCTGCGCGGTGACGGTCCCTTCACCGTCAATCCGGTGCAGGGCGGCGCCTTCATCAAGTCGGCCTACGCCGAGGACCTGCCGGATCTGCAACTGGTCTTCATCCCGGCGATCTCGAACCCGCACGGCGTCGAGAAGGCAAGCGGCCACGGCATCACCTTGCACGTCTGCCAACTCTATCCCAAGAGCCGAGGCGAGATCCGGCTGAAGTCGACCGATCCCACCGACCACCCGGCCATCCAGCCCAACTATCTCGACGCGGACTTCGACCTCGACGTGATGACCGATGGCCTGGCCAAGGTCCGCGATATCCTCAACGCACCCGCCTTCGATCATGACCGCAAGGCGGAGCGCTATCCCGGTGCCGACATCACCACGATGGACGGGTTGCGCGACGATGTGCGGGCACGGGCCGAAACGCTCTACCACCCGACATCGACCTGCGCGATGGGAACCGGCGAGCTGGCGGTCACCGACAGTCGCTGCCGGGTCCGCGGTATCGATGGGCTGCGTGTCATCGACGCCTCCGTCATGCCCCGCCTTGTCGGAGGCAACACCAACGCCCCCACGATCATGATCGCCACCCGCGCAGCCGCCATGATCGCCGAAGACAACGCTTGAGGAACCCACCATGAGTGAAGCAGAAGCCAAACAGATCGAACGCATGAAATCCCTCCTGGCGAGCCAGAAAACGGCCTTTCGGGCCGAGCGGCACCGCCCCATCGACAAGCGCAAGGCCGATCTCGACCGCGTGGCCAATCTGTGCCGCAAGCACGCCGACGCCATCGCGGACGCCATCAGCCAGGACTTTGGCAATCGGGCCAAACAGGAAAGCGTGATCGCGGAGATCGCCTTCGTGATCCAGGATGCCGGCCATGCCAAAAAGCATCTCGGAAAATGGATGAAGACCCGCAAGGTTGGCGTGCCGCTTACCCTGGCGCCGGGTTCCGCCAGCATTCGCCGCGAACCCAAGGGCGTTGTCGGCATCGTCTCACCGTGGAACTACCCCTTCCAGCTGGCCATGGCGCCGCTGGTGGCCGCGCTTGCCGCCGGCTGCCGGGCGATGATCAAACCGTCGGAATACACGCCTGCGACGGCCGAACTCATGAAGTCCCTGCTGGCTGAGGCCTTCGAGGAGGACCATGTCACCGTGATCACCGGCGGTCCGGCTGTCGGTGAGGCCTTCACCAAGCTGAAATTCGATCACCTCTTCTACACCGGCTCGACCCAGGTCGGCCGACTGGTGGCCATGGCGGCTGCCGACAATCTGGTCCCCGTAACGCTGGAACTGGGCGGCAAGTCACCGGCGATCGTGACCCCTTCCTATCCGCACGACTCTGCGGCCAAATCAATCGGTTGGGGAAAATTCTTCAATGCCGGCCAGACCTGCGTCGCGCCGGACTATGTCATGGTGCAAAACGGAATGGAGACAGCGCTGGGCGAGGCCATCATCAAGGTTGCCGCGCACCAGTTTGCCGACGCCGCCAGCGACGATGCCTACACCGCCATCGTCTCGGACCGGCATTATGAGCGCCTCACCGCCATGATCGAGGAAGCCCGCGCCGGCGGCGCGACAATCCTGCAGCCCGAACACGACGCCCAGGCCGCACAGGCCGGTCGCAAGATTCCGCCGACGGTTGTCGTCAATCCGCCCGCCGACTGCCGCCTGATGACCGAAGAGATTTTCGGGCCGGTCCTTCCCATCATCGGCTATTCCGAACTGGACGCCGCCACCGACCATGTCGCCGAGCGTGACCATCCCCTGGCGCTCTATGTCTATTCCACCGACAGGACCGAAGCCGACCGTGTGCTCGACAGCACCATGTCCGGCGGTGCCGGCGTCAATATCAACCTGCTGCACCTGTCCGTGCCCGACCTGCCCTTTGGCGGCGTCGGAGCCTCCGGTCAGGGCAGCTATCATGGCGAGCATGGCTTTTTGACCTTCACCCATGAGCGTTCGGTCTTCCGCACCGGCAAATGGCACCCGTCCCGCCTGCTTGCTCCGCCCTATGGCAAGATGTACGAAACCGTCGCAAAGAAGCAGATGAAATAGGCGCGCAATGACGGGACAACTCGCGGGCAAACGGGCCCTGATCACCGGCTCCAGCCATGGTGTCGGGCTCGCCGCCGCACACATGTTCGCCGCCCAGGGCGCCGAAGTCGTGTTGCACGGCAACCAGAACATGGCGGACGCCGACAAGGCCGTGCAGACCATCGGTCCGGCCGCGCTGGGCGCGGTCCAGGCCGACCTGGCCCTGCCTGGCGCCGGCCGCGATCTCTATGATGCGGCCTTGCACCTGGCCTCAGGCCGGCTCGACATCATCGTCAACAATGCCGGCATTCATTGGGCCAGCCCGTTGGACAGTTCTGACAGTGACTGGGAGACAAGCTGGGCCACGACCCTGCAGGTCAACCTCATGGCCGTGGCCGATATCTGCCGCGCGGCGATACCGGAAATGGTCGCCTCCGGTGGCGGTGCGATCATCAATATCGCCAGCCGGGCCGGTTATCGCGGAGAGGATCGCAACCACATGGCCTATGGCGCCTCCAAGGGAGCCCTGCTGTCGCTGACCAAGACCATCGCGCGGCAATGGGGCTGTGACGGGGTCTATGCCTACGCTCTCGCGCCGGGCTGGATCGATACACGCATGGGGCCGCAGCACGAGGAAGACCGGGCCCGCGCCAAGGCCGAAATCCCGATCGGCGAGCTGGCCCATCCTGACGAGATTGCGGCCATGTGCGCCTTCCTCGCTTCCGGGGCCTGCCGCAGCGCGACGGGCAGTTGCATCGATGTCAATGGCGCCAGCTACGTCCGGTGACGGACGAAATTCCCGCTCCCCTGTTCGACGATGACCCTGGCTTCCACCAGGCCCTGCACTGCCTGTTGGGGGAAAAAACCGTCGCCGAGGCCGCGCTGCAGGCGCACTGGATCGCAACGCCGGTCGGGCCGCTGCTGGCTGTCGCCGACGCAACCCATTTGCGCCTGCTGGAATTCTTCGACCGCGGCATCCTGCCAGCCGAACTTCACAAGCTGCAGGCCAGCGCCGGTTCCGGCATCGCGCTGGGATGTCCGGCGCCGATTCACGCTCTGACAGCAGAGTTGCAGGCCTATTTTCAGGGTCGGTCGGCGTCCTTCACCACCCCGCTCGCACCGGTCGGTACCCGGTTTGAACAACGCGCCTGGAAGGCCCTGCTGGACGTCCCGGCCGGCGAGACCCGCAGCTATGGCGAGCAGGCTCGCGCCCTAGGGCAACCGACCGCGACGCGGGCCGTCGCCCGCGCCAACGGCGCCAACCCGATCGCCCTGGTCATCCCCTGCCACCGGATTATCGGGGCGGATGGTTCATTGACGGGGTATGGTGGTGGATTGTGGCGCAAGCGCTGGCTGATAGATCACGAGCGGCGGGCCTTTGGCCATGTGCTGATCTAGGCAATCGCGGCCATTGCAGGCCAACCGCACCGCGTCAGTAGCGCTGATAGGCCGCGGTCGGGCGCTGGGCCAGATCCGAACGCGACGGCGTGGCCGCCCAATCGGGTTCCGCGCCCAACTCATCGCCCTCAACCGGACTGGGGGACTGGTAGGCATGGAAGACGTCGAGCAATTGTGCGCCCAGCAGCATGATGTCGAACGGTTTTGCGATTACCGCCTGGGCACCGCTCTCCTTGAGCTGTTTCCAGTTGGCCACGTCCGACCGGGCGGTCAGGAAGACAAAGGGGGTTGCCTCCCCTCCGGGCAGGGCCCGGATCGCTTGCATCGCATCAAGTCCGGTCATGCCCGGCATCAGATGATCGAACAGGCAGATATCGTAGGCGCTGGTCTTGAAACATTCGATGGCTTCACGACCGTCCGCAGCATGAGTCACCTCAAATCCCGAAACAGACTCCAGCGAAAAGCGGATGAGATTTGCGTTTGCCTCAATGTCCTCGAGCAGCAAAACGCGCTTCAATATCTTGCCCATACCAAACTACCCTTACATCGTGCATCATTCAGGATGTGCACTTTGGGACAGTGTCCCGGCCGGGCTTGAAACTATGGTTAACAGCTTGCATCCGGCCCGACCGGCCGAGGGACGATGTTGATTAAGTGTGTTTTATTTCAAATGTTTATTGGAAATATCGGCGGAGAAATGAGGGCGGTCATATAATATTCCGCCCCTCGATCGCGCCCCAGGGCGGACAGGTGAATGCGATCCTCGGCGGGCGCCGGCTGGCCGGATGGGACCACCGCGCGGCATCCAGCCGACCGTGGCCATGAGGGCCCAGACCCTGTGATCCCGGATCAACACCTCGGACCAATCTGTCCTCACTCATCCGTCATGACCCTGCATGGGGTTGTGCTTGGCCCCCGGCACGGGCAGATAGGGGCCAAGCGCTGCAACCTGCAGCGAGCCTTTACGGCCTCCAACCTCACCAGGGACCCACACAGCTTGAAAAACTACGCAAACCCGAGTTTCGCCGACCGCAACAAAAGCGCTGCAGAGGCCAAGAAAAAGCTTCTGGAAAAATTCAAGAACGCGCCCAAGCCCGACGAAGCGCAACTCGCTGCCCGGCGCGCCGAACGCGAAGCGGCCGACAAGGCCCGCGAAGCGCGCCGCATCGAGCGCGAGCGCGTGAAGGCCGAGGAGAAGGCCCGCAAGGAAGCTGAACTCGCCGAGAAGGCCGCTGCCGCCCTCGCTGCCGAAAAAGCCGCCGCCGACGCCCTTGTAGCCGAAGAAGCCGCCAAGAAAGCCGCCCGCGACGAACGCTACGCCGCCCGCAAGGCCCGCAAGCGCTAGCGCCTACCCAGGCAGTGGCCGAGGGACATGGACCTGTGGTCCGTGTCCCGTCTGGAAACTTGCGTCGGGAATGGGACACGTACCGGAGGTACATGTCCCTCGGCCCTACTCCGCCGCCACAGCCTGTTGCCCGGCCCGATAGACCGTGCCCGGCATGGCGCCGGTGAGCTGGCCCTCTTCCATCACCACTTCGCCGGCGACAATCGTGGCGACATAGCCGGTGGCGCCCTGCAACAGGCGCTGACCGCCGGCTGGCAGGTCGCGCTCCATGTGGGGTGGTTCCATCTGCAGGCGGTCGAGATCGATGATGTTGATGTCGGCCTTGAGGCCCTCGCGCAGATAGCCGCGGTCGGTCATGCCCATATAGTCGGCCTGCGCACCCGTCAGCATGCGGACCACGCGGGGCAGGTCGAGCTTGCGGCCGCGTTTGCGGTCGCGGGTCCAGTGGGTCAGCATGTAGGTCGGCATCGAAGCGTCGCAGACCGTGCCGACATGGGCGCCGCCGTCGGACAGGCCGTAGAGCGCCTGGGGGTGCTCCATCATCTTGAGCACATTGTCGTAATTGAGCTCGGTATAATTGTAGAGCGGCAGGTAGATCAGCTCGTGGCCATCGCGCTCCAGCAGGGTGTCATAGACCATCTCCATCAGGGAGACGCCCTTGGCCCGCGCCCGCGCGGCCAGCGAGTTTTCGCCGGATTGCTCATAATCGGGTGGATTGCCGAGCTGGAAGAATTTCTCGGCCACGAATTCGATATGCTCCATCAACATGTCGGCCAGAGGCGGCACAGACGAACCCGGCCCCGACAGCTTGTCGGTCGTCTCGGACAGGATCTGTGCCTTGAAGGCCGGGTCCTTCATCCGCGCGACGCGCTCGGCCAGCGGCAGGTCGGCAATGGTCTTGTAGCTGGGATAGCCCATGAAGGGGTGGAAGGTGCAATTGAAACCCAGGAAGACGCCGATGGCTCGCGGGGCGACCTGCATCCGGGCATCGACGCCCTCATCCTTCAGTTTTTCGGTCCGCTCGATCAGTTTGAGCCACTGATCCGGCGCGAAATCTCGCTGCATGAGCGAGAAGGAGAAGGGCCGGCCGGACGCCTTGGCATAGTCGGCAATGATGCTCCACTCATCGTCGAAATCCTGTTCGCCGCGCTCCAGATTGAAGTCCGACACCGCTTGTACGACGCCGTAATCGAGGCCTTTGAAGGCCTCGGCGATGCCGGTCAGCTCTTCACGCGTGGATTCCGATGACGGGGTCCAGTCGCCGTCAGCGGTCTTGTGGACGTCCGAGCGCCCGGTGGCGAAACCGACCGCGCCGGCTTCCAGCGCCTCCCGGGTCAGACGACGCATCTCGGCGATGTCGGCGTCATTGGCCGGCTCGGAATGAACGGCCCGATCGCCCATCACATAGACCCGCAGCGGATCGTGCGGGACCATGGCCGCGATATCGATGGTGCGCGGGATTTTCGACAGGGCGTCGAGATAGTCGGGAAAGCTCTCCCAGTCCCAGGTCAGGCCCTCGTGCAGGGCGGTGCCGGGAATGTCCTCGACGCCTTCCATCAGCTTGATCAGCTTGTCGTGGTCAGCCTCGCGCACCGGCGCGAAACCAACACCGCAATTGCCCATAACGGCCGTGGTCACACCGTGATCGATCGAGGGGCGCAGCATGCCGTCCCAGCTCGCCTGACCGTCATAATGGGTATGGATGTCGACAAAGCCCGGCGTGACCAGCCTGCCAGTCGCATCGATCGTGCGCGCAGCCTCGCCCAGATCCTGACCGATGGCGGCAATGCGCCCGTCCTTGATGGCGATATCCGCGATAACCGGCGCCGCGCCGCTGCCGTCATGGACCTGACCGCCCGTGATCTTGAGATCAAACATGTCTGTCTCCCGTCATGTGTCACGCTCTGTGGCGTTTGCCGCGAGTGTCAGCGAATCGACCAGACGGAACAAGCCTGCCAGCAGTGAACCGCCGACCAGGTGCCAGATGCTCCAGGTACCGATGATCGCTGCGGCGCCACCGACGCCGCTGAACTGGCTGAGCAGGATCACCAGGCCGAGGCCGGAATTCTGGATCCCGACTTCAAAGGTCAAGGCCCGGCGTCTTGCCGTCTCCATGCCCAGCGCCCGGCCGCTCAGCCAGCCCAGCGCGAACGCCGATCCGTTATGCAGCACGACTATGGGGATGATGATCGCACCGGTGGCGAGGATCAGCGGCCAGTTCTGGACGATCCCCACCGCCACAAGCAGGGCAATGCAGCCCAGCGCCAGAGGTCCCAGAATGCCGGCCGCGCGGGCGGCGAGTGCCGGTTTCCGGTGGTTGAGTACCATGCCCAGCAGCAGGGGCACGGCCAACAGGGCGGCGGTCTGCACAAAGAAGGGCCACGGATCCACATCCAGGGACCGGACCAATGCGTCTGCCGGGCCGTAAAGACTCGCCCAGAACAGGATCGAGAGCGGCGTCACCACGGCCGCGGACACGCTGGATATGGCAGTCAGGGTGACGGAATAGGCGGTGTTCCCGTTCGCGGCCCGGGTCAGCAGGTTGGAAACATTGCCGCCGGGGCAACTCGCCACGATCAACATGCCCAGCGCGATACTGGCCGGCGGTGACAACAACAGAATCAGACCCAGCGTCAGCAATGGCAGCCCGAGCAACTGCACGGCGACGCCGCCCAGAACCCGTCCCGGTTCACGCCGCACGAGAGCGAAATCCTCGAGCTTCAGTGTCAGCGCCACCGAGAACATCATCACGAACAGGATGATGGCGATGCCCAGCCGCGACTGGTCATCAACTATTACCTGCAATTGGTCGATCGAATGCGCGTTCATAAAGGCATGGTCCGTCAACAGCTTGTCACGCCTGGCGCGTCCCGGTCGGGCGCCCAGAGAGCCGCTAACCAGTTGTCATGTCAACATAAGGGTCGCCAAACTCACCTCAGCCTGTATCGTGTCTGATGCGCCTTGCCTGCGCAGTCGGGATTTTTCGGACCGTGAGGGCTTGGCGACCACAGGGACAACACCTCGCCTCGGGGGCCGGGTGCTGTGGTATACGGGTATTGGTTGAGCAGGTCGCACGGGCAGCGACCAGGTGTTTGGGGGACCGGGAATGGGTCGAAAACGTTTTGATGAAATGTCCTGCGCGATTGCGCAGACCTTGAATCAGGTTGGTGACTGGTGGACGCTTCTGATCGTCCGGGATGCCATGAAGGGCGCGCGCCGCTTCAGTGATTTCCACGAGAGCACGGGTATCGCCAAGAACATCCTGACGGACCGCCTCAACAAGCTGGTCGAGAATGGCATCATGGTGCGCGAGGAAGTCGGTGTGCGCGGTCAGCGTCAGGAATATGTCCTGACCGAAAGCGGCGAAGCCCTTTTCCCTATCCTCATGGCCATGCAGCAGTGGGGCGACAAATGGGTCTATGGCGACACGGAACGCCCGCTCGAAGTCTTCGACGTCCGCACCGGCGAAGAACTGGCCCCCATGGGCGTCGCCAACCAGAGCGGCGAACAGGTCACCCATCGGGATATTGCCGGTCGCGATCCCAGCAATCGTGGTATCCGCGAAGCGGGCTGACCCAGCAACCTTCGTCCGGGCCTGCGACCCTGCGGGCCTGAATCCGATTGGCGAATCGGATCCGGCATTGTTGAATTCCCGCCTCTGCGATCAGCCCGATTGCGTGACCGGGAGCCGTCGATGAATGTGAGCTTGCGACCCTTGTCCTTGTTTCGCACAGCCTGTCTTGTTGGCACCCTGTCTTTGGCTGCCTGCGGAGAGACAGGAACACGTGACGTCCGCGACGCTGACCGCTCTTATCCTTTTTTGCTGACCGAACGTCTGGTCAATGCCCGCCCTGGCGATGTCATTGATATTCCGGAAGGCGTTTTTGCGTTTGACCGCCCGCTGGCCCTGACTGTCGACGGGCTGACGCTGCGCGGTCAGGGGGCGGACCGCACCATCCTGTCCTTCCAGGACCAGGTGATGGGCGAGGAAGGCCTGCTGGTTACCGCCCGCAACATCACACTCGAGAACCTCGCCATCGAGGATCCGATCGGGGACGGGGTGAGTATCAGCCAGTCCGAGAATGTCGTCATTCGCGGACTTCGTGTCGAATGGACTGATGGCCCTGACGCCGACAATGGCGCCTACGGGATCGCTCCGATCGGGTCGACCAATGTCCTGGTTGAAGACTCCATCGCCATTGGTGCCGCGGCCGCCGGCATTCATGTGGGCCAGTCGCACAATGTCGTCATTCGGCGCAACCGCGCCGAACGAAACCGGGTCGGCATACAGATCGAGAACACGACAGACTGCGATCTCTACGAGAATGTGGCGACGGGCAATTCCGGCGGAATCCTGGTGACCGCCTCACCGGCCCAACCCGCATCCATCGGCTCGACCCGCATCTTCGACAATCACGTCTTCGACAACAATTTCGAGAGTTTCGGTCGAACAGACACCGCCGCGGCCCGGCTTCCGACCGGATCAGGCATCGCTTTGCAGGCAAGCGATCAGGTTGAAATCTTCGGCAATGTGATCGCCGATCACCGGTCCGCCAACATGATCATTGCGGCGCTGACCGAGGCCGGACAACCGATCCTGGACGTCGGGGCCGGGTTCGACCCCTACCCCGAAACCCTGCATGTTCACGACAATGACTTTCGTGGCGGCGGGCTCAACCCGGACGGGCTTGAATTGCAGGTCCTGCGCCTCGTCATCGCCGGACCGCTGGGCCGCATGCCGGACATTCTCTGGGATGGTTATCTTGACCCCGCCAAACTGGTCGATGGCCAAATGCCGGACAGCCTCCGGATCTGCATCGACAACGGCACAGCCGATATCGTCGACGCCGACCCTCAGGGCGGCCGCGCCAGTCCACGGATCGTTACGGACGCACATCGGTGTACCCATCCGCCCCTGCCCGCAATCCATCTCGACTTCGCCACACCGGCCGGAGTCGGGACCGACTGAGCATCGGCATACCCGATTGGTGATCAGTGCCCGTCATTGCCTTCCCGGATCCGCCCGGTCCCAGCCGCCACCCGAGCCGCGTTGATCCCTCAAGCTGCGCCGTGTTGCCAGCAGGAAAACCCCTCCACCCAGGCAATCTCCTGTCACGCGAATTTTGCGAAGAGATGTATTGAGGGACGGGAATTCCCCCTCTATCTTCATACCCGGTGCACGAAATGGCGCGTTCGCCGCCAATGCTCATGCAACAACACGCACCAATCAGGGGAAGACCACAATGCTGATCAGTTCAATCCTGCTCGCCGCCGCGCTTCAGGCCTCGCCGGTCGACACGCTTGTCGCCAATGCGCTTGAAGTGAGCTCGCCGTCGGGCAGCTACATCACCTATTTCGAAGCCGATGGGACCTACACCACCAATGTCGGCATCTCCGGCACCTGGTGGGTGGACGGCGCTGAACTCTGCGTCCAGCGCAGCACCGGGGAAAGCGGCTGCGCACCTCTGGGCGAGAGCCAGGAAGTCGGGACGTCATGGACCGGCCAGAACGCCGCGACCGGCGAGACCGTGACCTACACCATCATCCCGCGCGGGTAAGCCGGGCCGACGGACAGGCCAGCGGCCTGTCCGTCACGGCCTTTCGGGATGGCGTCAGTTGCCGAATGAGCCGGC
Organism: Maricaulis sp.; assembly: GCF_034670125.1. Classification (GTDB taxonomy): domain Bacteria; phylum Pseudomonadota; class Alphaproteobacteria; order Caulobacterales; family Maricaulaceae; genus Maricaulis. The sequence continues at coordinate 76,991 of NZ_JAXMOC010000002.1, read as the reverse complement.
CGGTCCCGGGAACACCACGGGCGTTTCCGAGCCGTCCAACGCGACGGCCGAGACACCGAAATAGTAGTTGTCGATCACCACATTCTCGAGCGTGAACGTGTCGGTGATGCCGACAAAGCGGCTCCACTGCCATTGCGGTTGGTCGGTCAGCCGCCAATGGACGCGATAGCCGGCCAGATTGCTGGCGGCCTCACCCTCCGCGGCATTCCAGCTCAGCGTGGTCGAGGGACGCACTGCCCCTTCAATCGTGACATTGGCCGGGAATGGCGGCGCGCCGGCCATCTGCGCCATCACCGCAACATTGAGCGCCGTCAGGCGCGCGGCATGATCGAAATCCACACCCTCGATGGTGTCGCCATAGGGACGGCCATCCTCGACCCGCAAATCCTGGTGCTGGCGGTCATAATGCTCGTTTGTCTCCATGATGCGGACACCGGGATAGCCCACGCCATTGAACGGGCGATGGTGCCCCCCGCGAGCGAAGCGATCGAGCCGGTAAACCATCATCACATCGAGATTGGGGATGTACTGGTCCGCGGTCTGGTCGACAAAGCGCGCCAGATTGCGCGACGGACTGTCGACCTCGCCGCCGGTAAAGCGGCGGATACGGGCTTCTTCCGGGGTCTCAACCGCTCGTGTTCCTTCAGAAAACACGCGCGCTGTGGTGTTGTTGATGACGCCATTGATGCCGGCGATATTGCCGATCATGTCATTGTTGAGCACGCCCTTGATGCGCCAGCCATTCTCGATGGCGTGAGCCGCCACGATCTGGCCACCGAACAGGCCCTGCTCCTCACCGGACAGACCGGCATAGATAATCGATCCGTCAAACGCGTGCTGGCTGAGCACCCGCGCCGCTTCGATCACGCCCGCCATCCCCGAGGCGTTGTCATTGGCACCGGGGCTGTCAGACGTGCCGTCGAGCGGATCAGTGACCCGGCTGTCGATATCACCGGACATCATCACATAGCGGTCGGGGTCGATCCGGCCGCGCTGGATGGCGATCACCGAGACCACCTCGACCGGATCGGGAATGCGGGTCTCGCCGGAAATCGTGTCGGAGATATACATGACCTCCAGGCAGCCGCCGCACTCGGCGGAGATTCGTTCGAACTCGTCAAAGATCCAGCGCCGGGCGGCGCCAATGCCGCGCGTGTCGCTCTCGGTCTCCGACAGGGTGTGGCGGGTCCCGAATTCGGCCAGTGTGCGAATATCGGACTCGATCCGGTCGGCCGACACGGCGGCGACGTGATCATGTACGGCCAGGACTTCCGACGGTGGTGCGTGCTGCTGGGCCAGTGCAGGTGTGGCCAACAAGATGGCCATGGATGCGGTGGTCACGAACTTCATGCTTCCCTCCCCCGGAAACGCGTAAATACACTGACCGGATGATGGGCCAGACAGGCTGCGGGTCAAGCGCTCCGCCTGCTTTGTCCGTCCAGAGACGAGAACGGCGCACCCACCGGGCGCGCCGCTACTTCTGCCTGGACGGCGAATGGCCATCAGGGCGTCAGGATCACCTTGCCGATCGCCTTGCGGCCGGACAGGGCGTTGAAGCCTTCGATGAAGTCCTCGAGCTTGTAGGTCCCGGCCACGTGCGGCTTGATCTTGCCGGCTTCGAACATTGCAAACAGCTCGTCCATGTTTTGCTTGTGGCCACCGGGTACCGACCCGGCCCAAGCGCCCCAGAACACCCCGACCACGCTGGCCATTTTCAGGAGCGGCAGGTTGAGCGGGAGCTTGGGGATCTCGCCAGCGGCAAAACCAATGACGAGATGGCGTCCACCGGGCGCAATACCGCGGAAGGCGGTCTCGGCGTAGTCGCCGCCGACCGGGTCATAGATCACGTCGACACCCTTGCCGCCGGTCAGTTCCTTGATCCGGGCCTTGAGGTCCTCGCTCGAGTAATTGATCAGCTCGTCGGCACCGTGCGCCTTGCACACCGCCAACTTCTCGTCGCTGGACGCGGCCGCAATCACCTTGGCACCCATCGCCTTGCCCAGCTCGACCGTCGCCAGGCCGACACCGCCCGCCGCACCCAGGACCAGCAGGGTCTCGCCGGGCTTGATCTCGGCCCGCTGCTTGAGCGCGTGATAGGAGGTGCCATAAACGATGGTCAGGCCGGCGGCCGCATCAAACGGCATCGAATCGGGGATTGGCGTGACGGCAGGCGCCGGCACAACCGCCTGGTCGGCAAAGGCACCGACCGGCGTGTTGAACAACACCTTGTCACCGACACTGAGGCCCTCGACGCCCTCACCCAGTTCCGAGATCACGCCCGCGCCTTCCGTGCCCGGCACGAAGGGAAGCGGCGGCTTGAACTGGTATTGCCCGCGCACGCACAGCAGGTCGGGGAAATTCAGCCCCCCGGCCTTTACATCGATACGGACATGCCCCGGCTGGATCGCCGGCGCGTCGATATCTTCGACGACGAGCTGGTCCTCGGGACCGAACGCCTTGCAGAGAAGTGCTTTCATGGCCTTGGCCTCTCCTGTTTTGGGGTCAGCCCAGCTTGACGCCGGCCTGGGCCGCCGCCTTGGTGAGAAACTTGATGGTCTGCTCACCGCCAGCGCCCAGCTCTTTCTGTCCGGCCTCGTCGCAGATGTCGGCGAAACGCGCGGCGACGTTTTCAGGCGTCTGCTGTTCGGGCGGCAGGAAGATGCCGTCGGTCTCATGGACCTTGGTGACGGCATAGCCACCGGCTCCGGCACACAGGATGGTGCGGCTGGGACATTCATCGCTGACCAGGAAGACCAGACCGGTCGACACCGATTCCGGCGTCATCAATTCCAGCGCGGCGGGCGGCAGCAGGTTTTCGGTCATCCGGGTCGCCGCCGTCGGTGACAGCGCGTTGACGCGGATATTGTATTTCGCGCCTTCCAGATGGAGCGTGTTCATCAGGCCGACCAGACCAAATTTGGCGGCGCCGTAATTGGACTGGCCGAAATTGCCATACATGCCCGACGACGAGGTGGTCATGGCGATGCGGCCATATTCCTGCTCGCGCATGATATCCCAGACAGCCTTGGTGCAGACAGCCGAACCATTGAGGTGGACGTCAACCACAGCCCGGAAGTCGTCCAGCTCCATCTTGGCAAAGGACTTGTCGCGCAGGATGCCGGCATTGTTGACCAGGATGTCGACCCGGCCCCATTTGTCCATCGCCTGGGCGACCATGTCGGCCACCTCGTCAGCCTTGGTCACATTGGCGCGATGCGAGATCGCCTCGCCACCCGCATCGCGGATTTCTGCCGCGACATCCTCGGCAGCTGAACCGGTGCCTGTCCCGTCCAGGGACCCGCCCAGATCATTGATGACCAGCTTGGCGCCCCGCGACGCCAGCGCCAGCGCGTGGGTGCGACCAAGGCCCTGGCCGGACCCGGTGACAATGGCCACACGGTCGTCAAAACGAATTTCACTCATCTTGTCGTCATTCCTTGATTGTTGGTGTGCCGGTCAGCCGACAACCTGCAGGGTCAGCCACTGCGCCATCAGCGCCGGCTTGTCCTCGTTTTCAATCTCGACCGTGACATCGTATTTCAGCATCCACTGGCCCGGGTTGCGCTCGACCGCCTCGGCCAGTTTGAACCGGCCCCGGATCTTCCGGCCCGCTCGGACCGGGGTGAGGAAACGGACTTTCTCGAAGCCGTAATTGATCCCCATCACGATCCCGTCGAGGACCAGCGCCGTGCCGCCCGCCATCGAAGACAACATCGACAGGGTCAGGAAGCCGTGCGCGATGGTGCCCCCGAACGGGGTCTGGGCGGCCTTTTCCGGGTCAATATGGATGAACTGGTGGTCATCCGTGACGTCGGCAAAGGTGTTGATCTGGTCCTGGGTGATCTCGGCCCAGTCAGATACACCGATCTCGGTCCCGACCATGCCGGGCAGTTCACTGGGTTTGGTCGCAGCCATCAGCCTGCCTCCCCTTCGGTCAAAAGCATCTTGCGCAGGCCCGGCTTGTCGATCTTGCTGGTCCCGCCGCGCGGCAGCGGCTTGTCCATGTGCCAGATCCGCTCTGGGATCTTGAACGGCGCCAGGTGCGGCTTGAGGAAGGTCTTGATGTCGTCATCGGTCAGGTTCGCGCCATCGCGAGCCAGCACCGCCGCTCCGACCCGCTCGCCAAGGCGTTCATCAGGAATGCCGATGACGGCCGCTTCCAGGATGTCGGGGTGATGCGCCAGTGCGCCTTCAACTTCCAGACAGCTCACATTCTCGCCGCCACGCAGCAGCATGTCCTTGATGCGATCAACGATGAACAGGAAACCATCCTCGTCGAGGATGCCGACATCGCCGGTCTTGAACCAGCGGTCCTCGGTCAGCACGTCGGCGGTCGCCTCCGGTTGGTTGAGATAGCCGCGGAACACCGCCGGCGACTTGATCCAGACCTCGCCCGGCTCGCCGGTCGGGGTCTCATTACCGGTCTCATCGACGGTTTTGATGTCGGTCACCGCCGGCAAAGGCGCGCCGCAGGAGCCCGGCTTGGCCTGATATTCGGCATAGCCATTATAGGTGCCCAGCGCATTGGTCTCGGTCAGGCCATAGCCCGAGGACGACCAGGCTTGCGGGAAGACCTCGTTGATCTTCTCGACATGGGCTTCGGGACGCTTGGCGCCGCCGGTGCCCATGGATTGCAGGGTTTCCAGCACCTCGCCCCGGCGTTCAGCCTCCAGGGTCAACTCATGCGACATGGTGGGAACACCGACCATATCGGTCAGCTTTTCCGCCTGGATGAGCTCGACCGCGTCGCCGGCATCCCATTTGCGCATCAGCGCCATTTTCCGTCCGGACACCAGCGACAGCATGAAGACAGCGTGCGAACCGGTACAATGAAACAGCGGCAGGCAGACCAGGACGCCAGGATTGCCATCGACAAATTCCTCATCCCCATTGGCCAGTTTCAGCGCCGCCCCCAGAAGGGCAAAGGACAGGATGGTGGTAACCGCGCCGCGATGGGTGAGTTGCGCCCCCTTGGGCTTTCCGGTCGATCCCGACGTGTAGAAGATTGCGAAGTCGCTATCGGTGTCGATCACCAGTTCCGGCGGTGCCTTTCCGGCGCTGGCCGCAACCATCTGATCGAACGTGTCGGCGACACCCTCGATCTCGCCGCGCCCGGCAATCAGGGTCAGCCCCAGACGTCCGGCATGGGGACGGATCCGTTCGATCTGGCGGGCGCCGGCGATCACGATTTTCGCGCCGCAATCCTCCAGCCCGAAGGCCATCTCCTCGCTGGTCCACCAGCCATTGATCGGCACGATCACACCGCCCGCCGCGATCACGCCAAGGAAGCACGCCATCCATTCCGGACAATTGCGAAGCGCCAGGGCAACACGCGTCCCCGGCTTGACGCCGTGCCGGTCGATCAACGTATTGGCGACAGCGACCGACCGCGCCGCCAGATCATTGAATGACCAACGCTGGTCTTCGAACACCACAGCGGTCTTGTCGCCATGCTCCATCGCTTTCAGCAGCAAAAAGCGCAGGTCTGCCGGTGCATTGACATAGGCCTTCTGGCGAACGCCGAGCACATCGGCCTCGCCGATATTGAGGGCGGGTTCGGCCTCCGCCACCTTCCGGGCAATCTGTTCGAGCATGGCCCGCGGCGGGGCCGGTTTACGCTGCGCCATGATCAGACCTCATTGGCGTAGGGCTTGAGTTCCTTGCGACCGATGACCATGCGGTGGACGGCATCCGGACCATCAGCAAACCGCAGCGTGCGCAGACCGGTCCACATCATCGCCAGCGGGGTATCCTGTGACACCCCGGTGCCGCCATGCATCTGCATCGCCTCGTCGACCGTCTCCAGGGCGACGCGCGGGGCAACGACCTTGATCTGCGAGATCCACGGCGCAGCCGCGCGCGGATCGCCCTGATCCATCATCCAGGCGGCCTTGAGGCAGAGCAGGCGCGCCTGTTCGATCGCCATGCGGCGTTCGGCGATAATGTCGTAATTGGCGCCCAGCTTGGCCAGCGGCTTGCCAAAAGCGGTCCGCGTCACCGAGCGGCGACACATCAGCTCCAGCGCCCGTTCGGCCTGACCGATGGCGCGCATGCAGTGGTGGATACGTCCCGGTCCAAGCCGGCCCTGGGAGATCTCGAAACCGCGCCCCCGACCGAGGATGAGGCAGTCCTTGGGAACACGGACATCGGTAAAACGGATATGCATGTGCCCATGCGGTGCATCGTCATGACCGAACACCGTCATCGGGCGCAGGATCTCGATCCCCGGCAGGTCACTGTCGATCAGGAATTGCGAGTGACGGCCATGGCGCGGCGCGTCATCACCCTCGGTCTTGGTCATCAACACATAGACGGCGCAACGCGGATCACCGGCGCCCGAGGCCCAGTATTTCTCTCCATTCAGCACCCACTCATCACCATCTTCTACAGCGGAGAAGGCGATATTGGTGGCATCCGAAGACGCGACGTCCGGCTCGGTCATCAGATAGGCCGAGCGCATTTTGCCTTCGAGCAGCGGCTCGAGATACTTCTTCTTCTGGGCGGCGTTGCCGTAGCGCTCGATGACTTCCATGTTGCCGGTGTCCGGCGCCGAGCAGTTGAAAGTCTCGGCCGCCAGCTGCGACCAGCCCATTTCCTCGGCGAGATAGGCGTATTCCACGGTCGAGAGGCCATAGCCGCGATCCGAACCGGTGAGCCAGAAATTCCACAGGCCGCGTTTGCGGGCCTCGGCCTTGAGGTTTTCCAGGATTTCGGTTTGGCGGTCGGTGAAGGCAAAGCGGTTGCCGGCCTTGCCGATCTCCGCGTGGTATTCCTCTTCGACCGGCATGACGACATCACGCACCATGGCGCGAACCTGCTCGATGAGCGGCTTGACGCGCTCGGACATACCCAGATCCATCTCTCTCCCCTTTATCTTTATACCGTTGTGTCTGTTTCGAATTCTTGTTGTAGCTCGGCGCTAGACCGGTCGTCCGCGGGCGCCCATCAACAGGCGGCGAAACTTGCGCATGCCGCCAATCCAGCGGTCGCGCTCATTGGCGCGAGCCTTTTCGTAACCGACGACCGACGCGTGCGGCAGCGCCAGGAAACGTTTCTCGGCGATCGCGGCGAGGGTTTCGGCGGCCACATCGGACGGCTCGACGATACCGTCGGCGCCGGCGATACCGCCGTCCTCGCTGTCACCCAGCATCGCGGTACGCACCGCCTGCGGGCAAACGCACACCACTTGCAATCCCTCATCACCATGCCCGATCGCCAGGCTCTCGGCAAAGGACACGGCCGCATGCTTTGAAGCCGTGTAGGAAGAAGCCCCGATCTGGGCCAGCAGGCCGGCAGCGGATGCCACCAGCACAAAGACACCGCCGCCATTCGCTTTCATGCGGGGCCAGACCTGCCGGGCCCCGCGAACAGCACCCATCACATTGACCTCGAAACTGTCGTGCCAGGCCTTGTCGTCTGCGCCTGCCGCATCCCAGCTCGGCTCATCCGAGCGCAGGATGCCGGCGTTTGAGACGTAGACCGCAATCGGACCCAACTCGGCTTCCGCCTTGTCGAGAAAAGCGCCGATCTCGGCCTCCCTGGTCACATCGACTTTCATGCCGATGCCACCAAAAGCCTTCGCCGCCTCCTCAGCGCCATCGAGATCTGCCAGGGCGACCTTGGCGCCTTGGGCGTGAAAGGCCTGCGCCATGGCCAGGCCGATACCACGGGCGCCACCAGTGATCGCAACCACCTTGCCTTGATAGTCCATGAGGTCTCCTCCCGAGCCGCTCAGTACTGCCGCATCCGGGCGAATTTCTCGGCGTGATAATTGGCATCCCCATAAAGCGCCTCGGCAACCCGGATCCGCTTCATGAAGAAACCGATGTCGAATTCATCGGTCATGCCCATGCCGCCATGCATCTGCACGCCTTCCCGGGCTGCCAGCTGGGCGACCTGGCCCAGCTTGGCCTTGGCGGCGGAGACCATCATCGCAGCGTGCTCCGGCGCGGCGTCGAGGGTTTGCAGCGCCTTCATGACGATCGACTTGCCCAGTTCCACTTCCGAGTAGAGATGGGCCGCCCGATGCTGGAGTGCCTGGAAAGTGCCGATGATCTGACCGAACTGCTTGCGCTCTTTCAGATAGCCGACCGTGCTGGCCAGACATTCCTGGGCCGAGCCCGACATTTCAGCGGAGAGACCGGCCCGACCGGCGTCCAGAACGGCTTCGAGCGCCGCCAGACCGCCATCGACCTCGCCGAGCGCCGCATCCGCCGTCACCTCGACCCCGTCCAGCGTCACGGTCGCATAATTGCGGCTATCGACGGTCTTGATCCGCTCGACCGAAACACCGGCCGCATCAATCGGGACCAGGAAGAGCGAAACGCCCTCCGCCTCGGTCTCACCTCCGGCCGTGCGGGCCGAGACGATCATCATGTCGGCGACATGGCCTTCGGCCACGAAACTCTTGCGACCGCTCAGTTTGAAGCCATTGCCCGAGCGTTCCGCCTTGGTCGCGACATTGGACGGGTTGTGCTTGCGGCCTTCATCGACGGCGATGGCGGTGATCGCCTCGCCGGCGGCGATGCGCGGCAGCCACTCAGCCTTCTGACCGTCCGAGCCGAAGCGCGACAGCGCCGTGGCGCCCATGATGGCCGTCGACAGGAAAGGCGATGCGGTGAGCGTGCGGCCCATCTCCTCGGCAATGACGCCAGCGGCGACATGGCCCATTTCGACACCGCCATGGGCTTCCGGCACAAGTACGCTGGTCCAGCCCATTTCGGCCATCGCAGCCCAGGTCTTGCGGTCAAACCCGTCGGCATTGTCGGTGTCGCGCAACTTGCGCAATTGCGCGACCGGCGCGCTGTCCGCGAGAAATCCGCGGGCGGCATCCTTGAGCATGCCGGCTTCTTCGTTCAGCACCATGGCCATGGTGACAACTCCCTCTGGTGCGCCCTAGGACGTCGGCAATTCGAGAATGCGTTTGGAAATGATGTTGAGCTGGATCTCGGACGTGCCGCCCTCGATCGAATTGCCCTTGGTGCGCAGCCAGTGGGCCGCGGCGTCATTATCGGCGCCCCATTCCAGCCCGTCCTGACCCACACTGTCCATCATCAGCTCGAGACGGCGCTTGTTCAGCTCGGTGCCGAAGTATTTCAGCATCGAGGAATTGGCCCCGACACCCTGCCCGGCCTTGGCCTCGTCCGCCACCCGCTCCATCGTCGCCATGAAGGCCAGACCGTCGATCTCGAGGCGTGTGATGTCGGTCCGCAACATCGGGTCGGCCAGCCGCCCCTGCTCGTCCTTGCCGATCATCTGAACGGCGACATCGCCGGCCGGACGCATGGCGCCGGAGCCCATGCCGCCAATCATTTCGCGCTCATGGGTCAAGAGGTATTTGGCGACCGACCAGCCCTTGTTGAGATCGCCGACGACATTGTGCTTTTCAGCCCTGGCGTCATCGAAAAACGTCTCGCAGAAGGGCGATTTGCCGGAAATCAGCTTGATCGGCTTGGTGGTCACACCCGGCTGCCCCATGTCGACCAGGATGAAGGAAATACCTTCATGTTTCTTGGCCGCAAAATCGGTGCGGACGAGCGCGAAGATCCAGTCGGCCTGGTCGGCATAGGACGTCCAGATCTTCTGGCCATTGACCAGATAGTGATCGCCCTTGTCCTCGCACTTGGTCATGATCGCGGCGAGATCAGAGCCGGCATTCGGCTCGGAATAGCCCTGCGCCCAGCGGATCTCACCGCGCGTGATCGGTGGCAGGTGTTCGAGTTTTTGCTCGTGTGTGCCGTATTTCAGGAGCGCCGGCCCCAACATCCAGATACCGAAGGACTGCAGCGGCGGGCGCGCCTTGATGCGCTTCATTTCCTCGCGCAGGACCTTGGCATGGGCCTTGTCCAGACCACCACCGCCGTACTCGACAGGCCATTCCGGGACCGTCCAGCCCTTGGCCGCCATCCGGTCGAGCCACAGTTTTTGCGGTTCGCTCAGCTGACAGTTGCGACCACCCCAGACGATATCGTCTTCACTGCCAATCGGCTGGCGCATTTCCTCGGGACAATTGGCCTCAAGCCAGGCGCGGGTCTCTTCCCGGAAACCTTCCAGATCGGACATGATCTCCCCTTTATCGATTTAATCGAGCATTCGGTATGATGCACTTGCGAGGACGCTAACGCTGAACGCAGGTCAGGTCGAGGGGGAGAAGCGGCGATTTCAGTGAAAGTTACGCATGCGCAAACGCATGAAAAAGCCCCGGCCGATGGACCGGGGCTTTCACTCTGCTCGCAGGACGGAGCTGCCCGATCGATCAGGCGAACTGCGGCGCGATCTCGAGATTCTTGGCGAGACCCAGACGGCGCATCACCAGAAGCGCGGTCCCGTTATAGTCCACGACCCTGTTCCAGAAGCCTTTCTTGGGCAGGTGAAGGGCCGAGCGCGGGAAGTCATGGTGGTGGTCGTGCAGGGCTTCACCGCCGGTCAGCAGGGCCAGCAGATAGTCGAACCATTTCGGCGTTTTCATGTGACCGAACACATTCACACCCAGCGTGGTGGCATGGAATTGCAGACCGCGACCAATGATCACACTGGCGTGGATCAGGGCGGTCAGGATCAGCGAACCGCCGCTCAACGCCACGATCAGATAGATCACGGCCGGAATGGCGAAATGCATGACCAGGGACAGCGTGATGTGAAATCGGTCGGCGAAATGGACCACCGGATTGTCCTTCAGCCACATCGGCATCGGGCGGGCGAGATCCTGTTCGTCGCGCCACAGGATCCAGCCGACCCAGGCCCAGACTTTCGACTCAAACGGGTTGTGCGGATCGCCGGGCTTGTCGGCAAAGCGGTGATGCTGGGAATGGTAGTTCACCCAATCCTTCAGCGTGCCCTGCATCGCCAGGATGCAGTTGATCATGATGATGACCTGGCCGGGCCATTTGATCTCACCGGCGCGGTGCTGCCAGATCCGGTGCAGCGGGCCGATACCCATATTGCACAGGAAGATGGTCAGGGCCGTGACACCAAAACAAAGCGGCGCATACCACCAATGCAGGGTCAGGCCGCCGAGCGCCAGGCCAAGGACGACCATGGTCGTCAACAGGGCGACGCCGAGGGCCGGATAGATGATCGCCGAAAACGCGCTCGCCCAATTGAGCGTGCGCCAGGATCTCAGGATCGCTTCGGAACGCGCCAGGATGCGGGATTCAAGGGTCATGAAGAGCACTCTCTGCAGAAAACAAAAGAACCGGTACGGAACTGGCCGGGAGTGTCAGCTGTCATGCACCCGGCGTCAAACACTCAGTGTATGGGCTGCACTGGCGTACCCGCGCCAGTCATAAGCGAATAGTGGTGGATCGAGGTTTTCGGTAACGCGACGGTAAAGCTTCGCCCTTGCCACGTCGGCCGCCGATGCGAATCGGGCCGGCGTGAAGCCCCTGCAACGAATCGCCCTTCACGCGGACATGCGGCACAGGTCACGGTGTCGGTCGTGGTCATGTTGTCGGTACCGGTCACATGGAATCCGATCGCGCCCCCGACCTGTGAACCTGCCGGCAAAATACCGCCAAATATGTTGAATCTTATCGTTTCTCGGGATGGACGAGCGGGCATTCTTACGTTTTCGTAAGGATACTGGCTATTCGATTCACCGCTGGGGAGCTGATGATGAAAGCGATTGCGATTTTCCTGGGCAGCGTCATGGGTGTGACCGCACTGGCTGTCGGTTGCCCGCCCTCCGTCCGGACTGCCGTAGTGGAGCGGACCAGCATCCCGGACCATGTCTATGTCGAGGCCGAACGTCAGCTCGACGTCTTTGTTGCCTGGGCGCGCAATGACGGGTCTGCACCGCAAATCGACAACGAACCAACCGACGCCATCTCCTGACCGCATAGCGCCAGGGTGAACCGGCCCGTCCGGAGCATCCGGCGTCGCGCGGGCAAAACCCGCCCTACCGGTCGGGCGTTTCAGCTGTACCGGCTTCTGCTTCGGCGGCGCGCAATCGGTCTTCAACCATTGAACGATACGCCGCGTCCGGACCGGCTTCCGTCAGGATTGCCCGCCAGGCGTCCAGTGCCCGCTCCCGATCACCGGCCTGGTATTGCGCTTCAGCCATGAAGAACCGCGCCCGGACATCTCCGGGGTCGAGATCCAGCGCGCGGGCAAAAGCCTCGCGGGCGGCGGGGGTCATCTCCCCACCCGCCTCAAACAGCCGCGCCTGTCCGAGTGACGCGAAGAGAAACGCCGACGCGGGTTCCCAATTGATGGCATTTTCAAACGCAATCGCCGCCTCACCATAGCGACCAAGCTGGATCTGCGCCTGACCCAACACGGCCCAGCCCTGCGGATTGTCCGGCCGATTGGCCAGCTCCGCGCGCAGATTGTCCAGTTCCGCCAGGATTTCGCGCAGCTCTTCCGGCATCTCCGGCGCGGGCGCGGGCCTCATCCCGACCAGATAGGGGCTGCCCAAGGCCATATAGAGCGCTACCGCCACGATGGCACAGCCTCCGGCCCCTGCGACCAGGCCGTGCCGGAGGGTTTTTGAGGCCACGCCTGGTCCGGACCTTGCGGCATCGTCTGTTGGCACTGCCCCGGCCTGACTGATCCGGCGACGGATATCGAGCTCGGCCTGCCGGGCGGCGTCTTCGTCGATGAAACCCAGCTCATGGTCACGCTTCAGCTCGGCGAGCTGGCCGGCAAAGGCCCCGCGCCCGTCCGAGACCGGCCCGGCAACGCCGCGCAACACCGGCACAATCAACGCCAGGACGACCACACACGCCATAAGCGCTATGAGGATCCAGATCATGCCTGCCCCTCCTCGTCGCGCAGCCGGGCCAGTTCCGCCGCCTCGTCGGCATCGAGTGGCATGTTGGCCCGGGCCGACTGGCCCCGAAGGAAAATGACGATCGCCACACCGCCGCCGGCAAGGGCCAGCAGCGGGAACAGCCAAAGCAGGATCGTATTGCCCTGCACCGGCGGCGACATCAGGACATAATCGCCATATCGGGTCTGCAACCAGGCGCGAACCTCGGCGTCACTGTCACCGGCCAGCAAACGCTCTCGGACGATGGCCCGCATGTCTGCCGCGAGCGGCGCATTGCTTTCGTCGATGCTCTGGCTCTGGCAAACCACACAGCGCAGATCCCGATAAAGACCGCGGGCGCGCTCTTCCAGGGCGGCATCGTCCATTTGCTCGTCCGGTTGGGGCGCCGCCACAGCGTGTCCAGGAGCGACCACATGGATGAAAAGGACGAGACCAATGAGAGAGACAAGGCGCATCATGACCGCTCCAGCTCCTCGATCATCGGCAACAGGGTATTGCGCCACACCTCTTCGGTGATGATCCCGACATGGTGATGGCGGACCCGGCCCTCGGCATCGACAAGGAAAGTCTCCGGCGCGCCGGTGATGCCCAGATCAATGGCCAGCCGCCCCTGCGCATCATCGCCGACGCGCTGGTAGGGATTGCCGTGACGGGCCAGCCAGGCCGCTCCCGCGCCCGGCTCATCGCGCCAGTCGACGCCATAGAGCGGTACCCGTCCCGACCGGCTGATCTGCATCAGCATCGGGTGCTCGATCGCACAGGGCGGACACCAGGAGCCGAATACATTGAGCAGGGACACCTGGCCGAGCAGGTCGGTATTCGACAGGCCCGGATCGCCCGCCTCGAGTCCGGCAAGGTCGAATGCCGGCAGTGGCCGGTCGATCATCTGGCTGGGTATGGCGGACGGGTCCTGCCGCAAACCCATCCCGAAATAGACAAGCGTGACGGCAAAGATCGCCAGCGGCACGAACAGCAGGATCCGGTTCATTGGTCGCCCCCCATCGCTTTCACTGGCGAGGCCTTCGCCACCAGCGACCGACGTCCGCGGTCGGCAATCGACAGAATACCGCCCAGCCCCAGGATCGCCGAGCCGATCCACAGCCACATGGCAAAGGGGTAGAGATAGACATGCACCGGCCAGCCCCACTCCGGGCTGGGCTGTCCGATCGTCACATAAAGATCTCCGGTCGCCCGCGCTTCGATCGCCGACTCGGTCGTCGACATGCCCCGCACCGGATAGAGGCGGCGTTCGGCGGTCAGATTGCTGACCAACTGCTGGTCACGTCGCGCAGTCAAATAGCCTCGCTCGGCGACATAATTCCGGCCCTCTACCTGCTCGACCCGGTCCAGCGTCAGCGTCAGCTGGCGGATTTCAAGACTCTGGCCCGGCATCAGAAAAGCGCTGGTTTCCTGTTTCCACGCACTCACACCGGTAATGGCAAAGACCACGACGGCGAGACCGAAATGGGCCACAGCCATGCCCCATATGCCCAGGGGCAGACGCGCCATGCGTGCCAACGAGGCCTGCAATGCGATTTCACCCAGCTTGAAACGCTTGGCCAGGTCAATCACCACACCGACCGCGATCCAGACCGCCAGAGCGGTACCCAGCGCGCCGGCGATCAGGCCGCGATCCGCAATCCACAGCGCGACGACGCCGCCGGCCATGGCGGCGATGGCGGCGGGTGCAAGATCGCGCAGGACCGGCATCAGCTTACCGCGCTTCCAGGCCAGCAGGCCGGAGATCGGTACCAGGACCAGAAGCGCGCCCAGCATCGGATTGAAGGTGTTGTTGTAGAAGGGTGCCCCGACGGTCACGGTCTCATCGCTGACCGTCGTGATGAAGAGCGGATAGAATGTGCCGAAGAAGACCAGGGCACAGGCCGCTGCCAGAACCAGGTTGTTGATCAGCAAAAGGCTCTCCCGGCTGATCGCCGAGAACACGCCGGTCGGCTTGAGAAGCCCGGCCCGCAGGCCGTAGATCAACAGGGAACCGCCGATCAGCGCCACCAGAATGGCCAGGATGAACACACCGCGCTCCGGATCGACGGCAAAGGCGTGCACCGAGGTGATGATGCCCGAGCGCACCAGGAAGGTCCCGGCCATCGACAGGGCGAAGGTCATCAGGGCCAAAAGAATGGTCCAGGCTTTCAGCGTGTCGCGCTTTTCCATCACCCGCAGCGAATGGATGAAGGCGGTGCCGGCCAGCCACGGCATCAGGGACGCGTTCTCGACCGGGTCCCAGGCCCACCAGCCGCCCCAGCCGAGCTCGTAATAGGCCCAGCTGGCGCCCAGGGCGATGCCGATTGTGAGGAAGGTCCATGCGGCCAGCGCCCAGGGCCGCACGATCCGCGCCCAGCGGGCATCGACACGCCCGTCAATCAGCGCCGCGACGGCAAAGGAGAAGGTGATCGAGAAGCCGACATAACCGGCGTAGAGCATGGGCGGGTGCGACGCGAGACCGGGGTCCTGCAGCAGCGGATTAAGGTCCTGCCCGTTCTCCGGCCCCGGCCACAGGCGGGCAAAGGGATTGGAGGTGAACAGCAAAAAGGCCGTAAAGGCTGCCGTGATCAGTGACTGAACCGCAAAGGTCAGCGAGATCAGCCGCGCCTCGACCGGCTTGGCCGACCAGGCCAGCGCTGCCGTATATCCGGTGAGGATCAGCCCCCACAGCAGCATCGAGCCTTCATGATTGCCCCACACGCCGGTGATTTTGTAGAGCATAGGCTTGTCGGTATGCGAGTTCTCGGCGACGACCAGCGCGGTAAAGTCCGAGGTCGCAAATAGCACCGTCAGACAGGCAAAGGCAGCCAGAACCAGCACGAATTGGGCGATCGCCCCGGCGCGCGCAAAGCCGTGCACGACCGCGTCCCGGGTCCGCAGTCCCGCAAACAGGGCCAGCGACTGGAACAGCGCCACCACAAAGGCAAGGATGAGGGCAAACTGCCCGAGTTCAGCAATCATGCCGCCGACTTGTTACGGGATGGCGCCAAGGTCAAGGCGCGAGGTGTCGCAGGGGTTGGGTCAGACAGCCGCCCTCACCCGCCCGAACCACAGGATCAACAGCGCCGGCAGCCACGGAAAGACCCGCTCGAACGGATCGCCAGGCAATTGCGCCCATTGCGCCGCGACGGCGCCGGGACCGCTGAGAGTTGAGGCGTCCAGCGCGCCCATGGCGTTGAAGAAGACGGTCAGGCCGAAGCCGACAATCATCGCGGCCAATACCGCCAGGTGACCGGACTGGACGCCCACCACCCGCATCACGATGACCGGGCCAAAGGCGGCACCCAGCGCGGCCCAGGCGAAGAGGACACGGGCGAAAATGGTCGATGGCAGGGCCAGCGTCATCCACACGGCGATCAGGGCGATGGCGACCATGACGATCCGCGAGACAGTAACCTCCTGCCCCTTGAACCGGCGCGCCACGCCCAGATCCCGGCTGACCGCCGAGGCAGCGACGAGCAGGATCGAGTCGACCGTCGACATGACGGCCGACAGCACGGCAGCGATCACCAGACCGCCGACAATCGGCGGCAGATAATCCCTGGCGACCTGGTAGAACACCGCCTCGCCATTCGAGCCGGCGCCGACCAATGCCCGGCCGGACAGGCCCAGCACGGTCATCCCGGCAAAGACCGCGACCGCCCAGACGATGGCGATCTGGAAGCCGCGCTTGCGGGCGGCTTCGTCCTTGACCGCCATCAGGCGGGTGATCAGTTGCGGCTGTCCCAGCGCGCCCAGGCCGACGCCCCAGACCCCGACGATGAAACCGATCAGCACCATGGCCGGCATATCGCCGGTGAGGCTGAGCCAGGCGGCGCTTTCATTGGCCTGCAGGGTCGCCATCACGCCCGACGGTCCACCAGCGGCGATCAGGGCGGCGATCGGCAACAAGACCGCCACCAGCAGCATCAATGCGCCCTGCAGCATGTCGGTGACGCTGACCGCCCAGAAACCGCCCAGCAGGGAATAGATCAGGACGATCCCCGCGCCGACCAGCACCGATTCGACACGCGGCAGCGCGAACTGGGTCTCGAAGGCCTGGGCGGCCGCGCCGAACTGGGCGGCAATATAGAAGATGAAGCAGAACAGGATCATCGCCGCGGCGACCGCGCCGATCAGTCTCTTGCCGCCGGCTGACTGTCCACCGGCGAGGAAATCACCGGTGGTGACATGCCCCTGTTCGGCAGTCTCGCTGCGCAGGCGCCGCCCGAACCACAGCCAGATTGCCACATAGCCGGCCCAGATCCCCGGCACCATCCACAGTGCGGAAAAGCCGTTGAGATAGACAAATCCCGAAAAGCCCAGCAGCACCCAGGCCGAGGAGGTCGAGGCGGCGTAGGACAGGCCGGCCACCCAGGGTCCCAGCCCCTGCCCGGCGATGAAGAAATCGCTCTCGGTCTGATTGCGATTCGAAGCCCAGACGCCCACGCCGACGAGCAACAGCTTGTAGGCAATCAGCGTTGCCAGCACGATCAGGCTTTCCTGCGACATCCATCCCTCCCCGAATGACGTCCCGCGCGACCTTGCCGTCACGCTCACCCCACCTCTACGCGTGTTTGCGATACCACGCCAAGCCGAACCGCTCCGGCAGCTTGCCCCCGCTGCCCGGCCCGGCTAATCCGGCATCAAAGCCAAACTCGCAACCGCCCCGGGGAGCCATATCATCATGACCGACAAGCCGACGCTGAAAGCCAAGGATGCCCCGGATCTGGGCCGTTTTGACTGGCAGGACCCGTTCCGCCTCGACGACCAGCTGACCGAAGAAGAACGCATGGTGCGCGATACCGCGCGCAGCTATGCGCAGGACAAGCTGCAGCCGCGCGTCATCGAGGCCTATCGCGAGGAAAAGACCGATCCGGCCATCTTCCGCGAAATGGGCGAACAGGGCCTTCTGGGCTGTACGCTTCCGGAAGAATATGGCGGCGCCGGCCTGGGCTATGTCGCCTATGGGCTGGTCGCCCGCGAAGTCGAGCGGGTCGATAGCGGTTATCGCTCGATGATGTCGGTCCAGTCCTCTTTGGTGATGTACCCGATCTACGCTTATGGCTCGGAAGAACAGCGGCAAAAATACCTGCCCAAACTGGCCTCGGGCGAATGGATCGGCTGTTTCGGCCTGACCGAACCCGATGCCGGCTCCGACCCGGCCGGCATGAAGACCCGCGCCACAAAGACCGCCAATGGCTACACTCTGAACGGCGCGAAAATGTGGATCTCCAACTCACCGATCGCCGATGTTTTCGTGGTCTGGGCCAAGTCAGACGCCCATGACGGCAAGATCCGCGGCTTCGTGCTCGACAAGGGCATGAAGGGCCTCTCCGCTCCGAAAATCGGCGGCAAGCTGTCGCTGCGCGCCTCGATCACCGGCGAGATCGTGATGGACAATGTGGAAGTCGGCGAAGACGCCCTGCTGCCGCATGTCTCCGGACTGAAAGGCCCGTTCGGCTGTCTCAACCGGGCCCGCTACGGCATTTCCTGGGGCGCCATGGGCGCCGCCGAGTTCTGCTGGCATGCGGCGCGCCAGTATGGCCTCGACCGGATCCAGTTCGACAAGCCGCTGGCCCAGACCCAGCTGTTCCAGAAAAAGCTGGCCGACATGCAGACCGAAATCACGCTGGGCCTGCAGGGCTCGCTGCGCATCGGTCGCCTGATGGACGAGGCGCAAGCGGCGCCGGAAATGATCTCGATCATGAAGCGCAATAATTGCGGCAAGGCGCTCGACATTGCCCGCATGGCGCGTGACATGCACGGCGGCAATGGCATCTCCGAGGAATTCCAGGTGATGCGTCACATGGTCAACCTGGAGACCGTCAACACCTATGAAGGTGCCCACGACGTCCACGCCCTGATCCTCGGACGGGCACAGACAGGGCTGCAGGCGTTTTTCTAGGCGGACCGCAAACGGGTTTCCACGGCACGTCCTGCGCGACATCTTGCCCGCCACAACCGGCTCGCCTAAGACAGTCTGGTTTGGCGCGGGGGGAAACGATGCCGATTCTGATGGGGTTGCACATTCTGGTGTCGCTGGGATGCGCGGTGCACGTGATCCGCACCCAGCGCCAGATGTACTGGATTTTCATCCTGTTCGCCTTTCCGGCGCTGGGCTCGATCGTCTACCTTCTGGCCGAGGTCCTGCCCTCGGCAGCCGGCGGGCCGACCGGTCGCAAGGCCCAGGCCGCGGCCCGCAAGGCGCTCGACCCCGGGAAAGAAGCACGTGAAGCCCTGGTCCAGGTCGAGATCAGCCGCACGCCGGGCAATCTGCGCCGCGCCGCCATGGCCCTTCTGGCCACCAACCGGGCCGATGACGCAGTCATCATGGCGCGTGAGGCGGCCACCGGGGCTTTCGCTGAAGACGCCGCGATGATGCATACGCTCGCCCTGGCCCTGTTCGAGACCGGGCGTTACGAGGAAGCCGCCGACCAGCTCGCCGCCATGCAGGCCGCCCACCCCACGCTGCGCCATCCCGAAGCCCATCTGCTCCACGCCCGGACACTGGAAGCGCTGGGCCGCCTCGACGAGGCCAGCGCCACCTATGACAGCGTGTCCGGCTATTTTCCGGGTCCGGAGGCCAAGGCACGCTGGGCCATGATGCTGGAGGGCATGGGCGAAGGCGACGCGGCCAGCGCGCAATGGCGCGAAATCGTGACTGCCGCCAAACACGCACCGAAACATGTCAGACGCACCCATCGCCGCTGGCTCGACATGGCCCGCGCCAAGGCCTGAGCGGCAACCGCCTGCAATCCATCCCGCAATCGCGGCAACTGCCACTTGAAGCCCTGCGGGTGTGCCATTAAACCGGTCGGTGGAGAGGTGGCCGAGTGGTCGAAGGCGCTCCCCTGCTAAGGGAGTGTGCGCCAAAAGCGTACCGTGGGTTCGAATCCCATCCTCTCCGCCACACTCCATCCTTTTGAAATGGCAGCTCTTTTCGTGACGCCGAGCGTGGTGGGCGGTTGTGCGCCCCAATGACCCGACGTGCCGTCCGGGTCAACAGACGCGCTGGCCGGACACCGGCCTTCCGGCAGCCGTGCACTATCAGTATGGCGCCATCGCCCACACGGTGGGCGGATCAACGACCAACTACACGCTGAGCTATGACGTTTCTGGATTGAATAGTGCCTGGCACCATTTGTTTCGCCGCCCCAGGCTGGGCACGGAGTAAATGGTACGTGTCCCCGGTTTTTCGGGCGGCCACTCAAGGAAGCGACAGAATGAACGGGAAAAATGTGTCTGTCCCAGTTTCTCTGTTTATTCTATCTATTCTACGGTCTGTGTTAGAATTCGCCCAAATACCCAAAAAATGAAAAAGCCCATCACCATCGCCAATAAAATGCCAACCCAGAACAGGTAGTCCCCAGAGAACCACACGGCAAGAAGTGTTATTGCGGCAAAAATGACGCTTGCCCACATAAAGAAGTCTCTAATTGTATCTATGATCACTCTTAATGCAGAGGTCAAAGTACTCTCCATTTTTTAATTCGAACAAACGGATTCGATTGCACATCCAGAAGTAACTTTAATTTGGTTCTCAGATCCCCAGTTGCGAGAAATCGGGACAGACACATTTTCCGCGCCCCATTTTCTCGTTTAGGTTGCGCTTTAGATCCGCATCCGAATAACTGCAGCCATGCCCCGTGCCGCACGCTTCGTTCTTCCTGGCTATCCCCATCATGTCACCCAGAGGGGAAACCGGCGGCAGCAGACTTTCTTCAACGACGAGGACTATGCGCTCTATCTCGACCTGCTGCAAAGCGCTTGCATGCAGTTCGATGTGGCCTGCTGGGCTTATTGTTTGATGCCCAACCATGTCCATCTGATCCTGGAGCCGCATGATCAAACCGGCCTTGGCGCAGCACTCAAGCGCACGCACCAATCCTATACGCGGCACGTCAATGCTCGCGAGGGCTGGAGCGGCTGTTTATGGCAGGGACGGTTTGGTTCGAGCGCCATGGACGAGTCCCATGCACTGATCGCCGTACGCTATGTCGAGCTGAATCCGGTGAAGGCAAAGCTATGTCAGCAGGCCCGGGACTGGCCTTGGTCGAGTGCCCGCGCCCACCTCACCGGCGAGCCCGAGCCGCTCTTGTCGGCGGTGCCCTTCCTGGAGCGCATTCCCGACTGGAATGCCTATCTGCACCAAGGCCTGGACCCGGCCATCGAAGCCCGGATCGGATACTTTACCGGGACCGGCTATCCGATGGGAGCGGATGATTGGATCTCAGCACTGGAAACCAGATCAGGCCGTGACCTGCGGCCCAAACCACGCGGCCGGCCACTCAAGGAAGCGACAGAATGAACGGGAAAAATGTGTCTGTCCCAATTTCTTTGTCCCAATTTCTTCTCCATCATTTTCATCTGACAGTGCCCCTATTTACTCATCCCGCATCAACGAATCTGTAAATGGCCATAAGTTTAACTTAGTACCAATGAAGGCGTAAACTAGGAAAACGAGAAAAGTTCCTATTGCGTATATGACGTATACCGGTCCAAAATTTTGAAACCATAACATCACTGGAATGTTAAATATAGCCCAAAAAACAATTGGCGTTCCTATGTAGTCTTTAAATGCAATTTTCCGATTGTTCCGATTTCTTCTATTCATCATCTGAACTCATCTGCTCATAAATGCTCAGCACGGCCCCAGTTAACCCTAAATCTAGTGGCTCAAGTGCGGAAAGTGCACCGCTAGCAATATCTCCCCCGGTCGTTGACGCACCGTTCTCGATCGTAGCGGAGCTCATCCCAAATCCGGCCGCCAGCGGCGCTTTGGCGGCTGCATCCAAGTAGAAAGACCCTGAAGCGGGTATGACCCCAAGGGTGACACCAGCCACAAACCCGACCGCGCCAACCCGCGCCGAAGCACTATAATCGTGCTGCCCGGAAACAAACCAAGTCTGTTGATCGTGCAGAAAGAACGAGCTGACACCAGTTTGCAAGCCAGAATGCAACGCACGAGAAGCGATCGTATGTCTTGTTAGAGCCTCAATTCCCTTTAGAGTAAACTTACTCACCGTTCCATATCCAGAGAAAAACAGAAACGTTTCAACCGTAGTCACAACCGCTCGTTCCGCTAAGACGGCTGTGGGGTCGACAGTCGCGGGATTATTTAGATCGCCGCCTCGTCGGCCTATACCACCACGCCGTGACCGGCGAGCCCGCTCTTGCCCTTCAGGCGTGGTCCATTCAATGGTTATCGGGTCGGGCCGAGTACTTCCGCGGCCCCGCGATCCGAACGGCCGACTTTGCTCTCCACTCGGATCCGTCGCATTCAACGGATTATTCCCCACATACGCATACAGATTCATCTGATCCGCATAACCAATCGGGTCAGTCTGCAAAAACCGCCCGATCTCCGGCCAGTAATAGCGGGCGCGATAGTAGTAGAGCCCGCTTTCCGGGTCGTAGCGGCGGCCGGTATAGCGGAAGGGGTTGCCGGAGGTGTTGAGCGGCGCCTCGACACCATAGGGCGTGTAGACATAGCGGTCACTCAGGGCACCGCTGGCATCGGCCAGGGCGATGACCGAGCCGAGTCGGTTGGCGTGGTAGTAATGCCGCGCCGTGGCGGCCCCAGTCGACGGATTGACGGTGATCATCGCCTCGCGCTGATCGATGCCCGGACCGGGGATGTAGCGTTGGAGATACTGGCCAGCATCATTGAGCTCGCCGGTTTCCATGCCACCGGCATGACTGAAACGGGTCCAGCTGGCACCATTGTTCAATGACACGCCGGTGCGCCGTCCGATCACGTCATAGCGATACTGGATGGTCTGACCGGATTGAACCAGGCCGGTGAGCCGGTTGCGGGTGTCGTGCAGGGCATTAATTGGGACAGACACAATTATCAGGTAGGCAGGGACAAATTAAATGTGTCTGTCCCAATTGTTTCGGACGGGTCTCGGAAGACCGAGACCCACGGTATCTCAGGCGGCGAGTTGGCGCCATTCGGCCAAAGCGGCGGATCGGTTTTGCTTGAATGCCTCTCTGCGGGTTAGGTGACGTTCATGGCTGAAGTGGTTGTGGACGGATGACTGGGCCGAGACGAATTTCTGGAGCGTCTCGAAGCTGCGAAACTTGCCCATCGCTCGCTCCCTTCGCCGGAAGGGCAGATGAGAGTTTTCGGCGCGGTTGTTGAGCCAGCGCCC
This sequence comes from Maricaulis sp., assembly GCF_034670125.1. GTDB lineage: Bacteria > Pseudomonadota > Alphaproteobacteria > Caulobacterales > Maricaulaceae > Maricaulis. The sequence continues at coordinate 54,083 of NZ_JAXMOC010000002.1, read as the reverse complement.
GGTCTCCTGGCGGCCGGCATTGCCGATCACCTTCATCGCGGCTTTGTAGGACCCGAGCCGATCGGTCACGACGACATCCGGATTGCCATAGCGCTTCATGGCCCTGCGCAAAAACCGTAGTGCAGCATGGCGATCACGGCGCCTAGTGACATAGGCCTCCAACACCTCGCCCTCGTGATCAACGGCTCGCCAGAGGTAGTGAAGCTCGCCATTGATTTTGACGAAAACCTCATCGAGATGCCACGCCCAGTTCGAAAATCTCTGACTGGCCAGCCGCTGCTTGCGGATTTGTGCCGAGAACATCGGGCCGAACCGATTCCACCAAAAGCGCACCGTCTCATGCGTGATGTCGATGACGCGCTCGTGCAGCAGATCTTCGACGTTGCGCAGAGATAGCGGGAAGCGGACATACATCATCACCGCCACGCGGATGATCTCGGGTGAAGTTTTGAAATATCGGAACAGATTGCGCATGGGAAAACGCTACGAAATCACGCCACCCCGCTCAAGCCGCGTTTAATCTGACAATGCCCGACATACGCATAGCGGGATTTTGGCGCAGGAGTGTACACGGCCTGCGAAACAGGCCGGCGGTTAGGTCGTCATAGCTATCGAGCAGGGGCGTAAATGCTTGGATCGTTCCTGACGGCAACCATCGCAACGCCTATAAATTCCTTCCACTGCGGACCAAGAGTAGTAACACGGCCAAATCTATCAAGCCGATCACGCCCCAGAAGTACTCCGCCCCAGACTGATCATCCGGACGAAAGAACACTTGATTTAGCACGAGCGCCACGCACGCCAAAAAGAGGAGCAACAGGATGAACAACCAGTTTTGTCGGTTTTGATGGCTCATTCTTCCTCACGACCTCCAACTATTTCCGTGTTCGTATGGAAACCTCCCATTTGGAATCCCCAGCCCCAATCTACGCCAAGCGAGGTTCCAGGAGCCCCGAACCCTCCTTGGTCGGGGATCCCCATGGAACCACCCGGCAACACCGCGTCGATCTCCATCATCAAGGCACCTCCCGTTTGCTGTTCGATGGTTCCGAGACCGATTTCCAACCCGGTAAAATCCAAATCGGCGCCGACGGCGCTGAGTTCTTCCGTTGGATCGAACGGATTGCCATTTCTCGAACTCTCATTGAGAAACTCCCTCCCCGTGATGAATACGAATGGAGCGGTCTTAGACAGAGTGATTTCTGTTGCATCGCCTATTGATTCACTTATCCCGACATTCCCTGATGCAGCGGAAGAACTCGAACTCATCGTAACCGTAAAAGTGAAACCGAGATCATCTTCACCCGGTCGCCACATGGCCTCTTTAAGCTGTTCGCCAGCCGCCTCTCCCGCGGCTCTGCCGTGCATGTCTTGGACAGTTCTTATTTGCTCAGGGTTTAGCCCATCTCGCTGGAGCGAAGCGGTACACGTTTCACATTGCCGCATCCCCGTCGGATCAGTCGCGTTGAGCGGATTATTCGCCACACACGCATACAGATTCATCTGATCCGCATACCCAATCGGATCGGTCTCCAGGAAGCGCCCGATCTCCGGCCAGTAATAGCGGGCCCGATAGTAGTAGAGCTCGCTTTCCGGGTCGTAGCGGCGGCCGGTATAGCGGAAGGGGTTGCCGGATGTGTTGAGCGGCGCCTCGACTCCATAGGGCGTGTAGACATAGCGGTCACTCAGGGCACCACTGGCATCGGCCAGGGCGATGACCGAGCCGAGCCGGTTGGCGTGGTAGTAATGGCGCGCCGTGGCGACCCCGGTCGACGGATTGACCGTGATCATCGCCTCGCGCTGATCGATGCCCGGACCGGGGATGTAGCGCTGGAGATACTGGCCGGCATCATTGAGCTCGCCGGTTTCCATGCCACCGGCATGACTGTAACGGGTCCAGCTGGCGCCATTGTTCAACGACACGCCGGTGCGCCGGCCGATCACGTCATAGCGATACTGGATGGTCTGACCGGATTGAACCAGGCCGGTGAGCCGATTGCGGGTGTCGTGCAGGAAGGAGCGCGTGCCGTCGCCGGACAGATTGTCCGAGAAATCATAGCTCAGCGTGTAGTTGGTCGTCGTGCTGCCTTCGACATGCACCACCGCGCCATACTGGTTTTGCACATTGGTCGGCTCTCCCGCCCGCACCGAATCGGTGCTGGAGAAGTCACGGCTTTGCGTCTGCCCGCCTGCTGACCACAGCCAGCCGGGCGCATTGGCATGCTCGGCTTCCAGATATCCGGCGCCGTCATAGGCATAGGTGAAGGTGACCGACTGGTCGGAGAAGAGGTGATGCATCTGCACGACCTCGCCATCCGCCTCATAGGTATAGGCGATTCCCGAGGCGGCATTGCCGCCAGGCCCGGCCTGGGCACCGTGCGGGTCCTGCCCGCCGACATGACGCTCGATCAACCGGCCCATGCGGTCATAGACATACTCGCTCAGCGTCCGCTCGGACGTGCCATTGCCGTCATCGTCTTCCTCGACGCGGATCAGCTGACCGGCATCGTTATAGACATAACGGGCGGTGAAATTGTCATGCCAGATGATGGCCGTGCGGCGACCTGCCCGAACAAATGGCGACACACACCTTTGTTTTGACGTTGAAAAACCGCGACAGGCACCAAGGCGCCGCAAATCGTCTGCGTCACCGGCGACAATCCCAACATAACTCGCTCGCTCGAGACCGCCCTCTGCGACAGCCTGTCTCAGCCATTTTGACGCAGCGAAATGGCGCCCTGCCCGCCTAAGTTCTTTGCCATGGTCGGACGCATCCTCCCTGTTACGCGTCCGACAGCTGATAGGAGCAACAACATGAAAAAACTCATTCTCTCGGCGGCGCTTGGCGCCATGGTGATGGCCCCGGCGGCCTTCGCCGAGGAGCATGTGATCGAGATGCGCAATATGGGTTCCGATCGCCAGTCCATGGTGTTCGAGCCGGCCTATCTCGAAGTCGAGCCCGGCGACACCGTCACCTTTGTCAACGCCATGGGCGTGCATAACGCCCAGACGATTGACGGCATGCTGCCCGAAGGGGTTGAGGGCTTTGTCGGCGACATGAATAGCGATGTCTCCTTCACCGCTTCCGAGGAAGGCCTGTACGGCATCAAATGCATGCCGCACTACGGCATGGGCATGGTCGCCCTGATCAAGGTGGGCGATGGCGAAGCGCCAAATCTGGAAGCGGCCGCCTCCGTGCGTCATCCGGGCCGGGCGCGCATGCGCATGGCCGATCTGCTGGAGCAGGCCGAGGCCGACCAGGACCTCGGCTCATAAACCCTAGGGGGCTTCACCCCCGAGCAGTTTCAGGCCCGGCCGGGCGGTCTTTCGGGGCCGCCCGGTCGCTTCTTTTGACTTGGGGGCAGCGCTTGAAACAGATGGGAACAGCGCCGCAATCGCGGCTGGCATCAATCGTGCCCGTCACCCTTGATGCCCGGTTCGGGTCTGCCTGACTGCACAGCCAGTGTGAAGCCTATTTCCTGTCCGCAATACCGGCCCGCCCTGCCCGCCGCTTCTTGCGTTGCCAGCGTTTGAGATAGGGCTCCAGGAACAGCCACATCCCGGTGGCCCAGAGCACCAGCAGGACCACGCCGACCGGCAGGAAGACGAAAGTCTTGATCCAGTCGGCGAAGAATGAGCCGTCATGGATCTGTTCGAACAGGTCGGAGCGGCGATATTCCAGCGACAAAACGTCCAGGGTGACCAGGTCGATCTGCGCTTCCCAGCGATTGGGGGCGATGAATTTGGCGATGCCGCGGTCCGAGCGGACATCGATCCGGTCGAACTGGTCCCAGCTCGTGATCTCCAGCTCCTCAATGGCCGCCGCGGCCGCGTAAAGCTCTGCCAGGGAGGTGTTGGGCACCTGCGCCGAGGCCATCTCGCTTCGCTGCGTGGCCGGCTGGATCCACGCGATGTCCTTCTTGAGCATCAAGAACAGTCCGGCGACGATCATGATGCCGAGCGGGAGCATGACAATGGGCGAGGCCCAATGATGGATGTCGCGGAGAAGCTTGCCTATTTTCATGCGTCGCATCCTTGCCATGGGTGGGCGCCGGTCAAGTCATGATGCCGGCGGACCAGAAAACACCTGCGGCGCGTCCGGGAATCGCTTCTCTTTTGGCCCGGGGTTGCTAAGGTCGGGAAAATTCAATTCCCGGGGGAAATTTCATGCGTAGCCTCATCTGTGCCGTCCTGCTCCTTGCGCTGCCACAAACCGCTTGCGCGCAATCGGAGACCGAGACTGATACGGGTCCGCTGACCTCCGAAAACTTCGCCGGCTTCGAGTTCCGCAGTATCGGGCCCGCCTTCATGTCGGGGCGCATCGGCGACATTGAAATCATGCCCGACGATCCGTCGACCTGGATCGTCGGCGTTGGTTCGGGAGGTGTCTGGCGTACCGAAAATGCCGGCACGACCTGGGCGCCACTGTTCGACGATGAGGGCGTCTATTCCATCGGAACAGTCACGGTCGACCCGTCCAATCCCCACACCATCTGGGTCGGCACAGGCGAGAATCACGGCGGCCGGCACCTCGGATACGGAAACGGCGTCTATCGCTCCCGCGACGGCGGCGACAGCTGGGACCATCTGGGGCTTGAGACCTCCGAGCACATCTCGGAGATCCTGGTCCATCCGGGCGATCCCGATACGGTCTGGGTCGCCTCGCAGGGACCGCTTTGGTCGTCAGGCGGCGAGCGCGGGCTCTTCAAGTCAACCGATGGTGGCGAGACCTGGACGCTGGTGCTGTCGGCAGGCGAATGGACCGGTGTGACCGATATCGTCATGGATCCCCGCAATCCCGATCGCCTGGTCGCGGCGACCTGGCAGCGCCACCGGACGGTGGCAGCCTATATGGGCGCCGGGCCGGAGAGCGGGCTGCACGTGTCCGACGATGGCGGCGACACCTGGCGCGAAGTTACGGCCGGTCTGCCGGACGGCAATATGGGCAAGATCGGCCTGGCCATCTCGCCGCAAAATCCTGACGTGCTCTATGCGGCGATCGAACAGGACCGCCGGACGGGCGGGGTCTACCGGTCGAGCAATCGCGGCGAGAGCTGGACGCGCATGTCCGACACGGTCTCCGGCGGTACGGGCCCTCACTATTATCAGGAGCTCTATGCCCACCCGCATCATTTCGATCGCATCATCCTGGTCTCCAACACCACCCAGATCTCCGAGGATGGCGGCGCGACCTTTCGCGGGCTGAACAATGAAACCAAGCATGTGGACGATCACGCGATCGCCTTTCATCCGACCGATCCGGACTATCTGCTGGTTGGCTCGGACGGCGGTCTTTACGAGAGCTGGGACGGCGACGCGACCTGGCGCTTCATCTCCAACCTGCCGATCACGCAGTTCTACGACATTGCCCTGGACGACGCCGAGCCCTTCTACAATGTCTATGGCGGCACCCAGGACAACAATACCCAGATGGGACCGTCGCGGACGGACAGCCGGCACGGCATCCGCAATTCCGATTGGGTCGTGACCCTGTTCGGCGATGGTCATGAGCCCGATGTCGAGCCGGGCAATCCGGACATTGCCTATTCCAGCTGGCAGCAGGGCAACCTGGTCCGCTTCGACCGGACGACGGGTGAGCTGGTCTATGTGCGCGCCCAGCCCCAGCCGGGCGAGCCGGCCGAGCGCTTCAACTGGGATGCGCCCCTGGTGGTGTCCTCGCATCAGCCGACCCGCCTCTATCACGCCTCGCAACGAGTCTGGCGCTCGAATGACCGTGGCGATACCTGGACGCCCATTTCCGCTGACCTGACCCGTGACCAGGACCGCATGTTGTTGCCGATCATGGGGCGGCAATGGTCCTGGGATGCCGGCTGGGATATCTATGCGATGTCGGTCTACAACACGATCAGCGCGCTGGCGGAGTCGCCCGTCGACGAGAATGTGATATACGCCGGCACCGATGACGGCCTGGTCCAGATCACCGTCGATGGCGGTGAGACCTGGCGGCAGACCGAAGCCGGCAACCTGCCGGGCGTTCCCGACCTTGCCTATATCAATGATTTCGAGCCGTCCCGGTTTGACGCCAATCGGGTCTACATGGCGCTCGACAATCACAAATACGGTGATTTCACCCCCTATCTCCTGCGTTCGGACAATCAGGGCCGCAGCTGGCGCATGATCACCGAAGGGCTGCCGGAGAACGGCCATGTCTGGCGCATCGTTCAGGATCACGAGAATCCGGACCTGCTGTTCATCGGTACGGAGTTCGGTGTCTATTTCACTATCGATGGCGGCGACAGCTGGACCCAGCTGACCGCCGGCATGCCACCCATCCCGGCGCGCGACCTACTGATCCACGAGCGCGAGGACGATCTTGTTGTCGGCACGTTCGGACGCTCGATCTATGTCCTCGACGACATTGCGCCCCTGCGCGACATCACGGTCGACACGCTCGAGACCGACACGCGGCTTTTCCCGGTGCGTCGGGCCTGGTGGTACCAGGAACAGCACGAGCTTGGTTTCGGCTTCAGGGCGTCTCAGGGCGACGGCTATTTCCAGGCCGAGAACCCGGCCTTCGGAGCGCTCATCACCTATTATGTCGGCGAAGGCCTGCAAACGTCCGAGGAGGCCCGTCAGGCCGCTGAGGTCGAGTTGGTGGACGCGGGAGAGGATACGCCCTTCCCTGGTTTCGATGTGATCGAATCGGAACGGCGCGAAGCACCGCCCCGCTTCTGGCTGGTCATTCGCGACAGCGCCGGCGACGTGGTTCGCCGACTGCCCGGCCCCGTTTCCGCGGGCTTCCACCGGGTTTCCTGGGATCTCACCTACCCAAGCGCCGACGCGGTGACCTCCCCTGACACGGACGACTCCGACACATCGGGTTATCTCGTCGCGCCGGGCCGCTACTCTGTCGAGCTGGTGCGGCAGAGCAATGGCGAGACCGTCGTCGTGGGCGAGGCCCAGACGATCGAGGTTGAGCGGCTCACCGAAGGCGCCTTGCCCGGCTCTCCGGATGACGAAGTGGTCGCCTTCTGGGAGCGGCTGTCATCGATGCAGCGCCAGCTTTCTGCCGCATCGGCGTCAATCGAGTTGACCCATGCCCGCATGGAGCGACTGCAGTCGGCGCTCTATCGGACGCGGACCGCACCGGGTCCGCTCGACTCCCGATACGAATCCCTGCGGCAGGAGCTGTTCGCCATTGAAGAAGCTCTGGGCGGCAATCAGACCATGGCAGGCCGCCACGGTGCGGAACCGTCGACCGTGGAGTCCCGACTGTCCTTCGCGCAACTGGGAACCGGTAATTCGACCTACGGGCCGTCGCCGGCCCATGAGGCGCAATTGCGGATGGCAGAAGAGGAAATGAGCGGCCTTCTTGACCGTCTGGCCGCCCTGACCGAGGAGGCCATACCCGCGTTCGAGTCCGACCTCGCTGAAGCCAATGCTCCCTGGACGCCGGGCGTACCGCTGCCACCCAGGTAGGGCACGGGACACATGAGGCGCAATCAGCGGCTGGAACAAGTCGTGACTGGAAATAGTGGGGGGACAGGAAACACGTGGTGACACAGTAACGAAAACAAGTGGTGACAGGCACTGTGCATCACCCCACTCAGATATGAACGCCCGGACAGTCGTGCGGGGCCACCGGCACACAGCGTCCGTTTATCAAATCTGCCATGTTCCGGTTATCTGAACGCCCTGTCGTCGTCTATCGTCAGCCTCGCCGGTCGGCCGCCCTTCCCGATTGCGGGTCTGGTCAGGAGAAGGAAGCGTGATGTCCGATATGATCGCGAGTGATACAAGCCGTGCCGAGGCCCTCATCGCCGAGCTCAGCGCACCGCCGGTCCGGATGGGCGAGATCAAGAAACGCGCCAAGACGATCAAGACCGATCATGAGCTGGCGCAGCAACTCTGGGCCTCCGGCGTCTTTCCCGCCCGCATGCTGGCGGTGCTGATCCTGGACAGGAAGCGCCTCGACCAGGCCGCCATCGATGCGCTGATCTCCGACATGTCCGACCATGTCGAAAAGGAGCGCTCCCATCTCTCCGAATGGCTGCTGGCCAATCAATTGCTCAAGGACAAACGCCTCGTCGCCCTCATCGACACGTGGGAACACCATGCGTCACCAGTCCAGCGCCGCCTCTTCTGGTACCGCCAGGCCCGCCTGCGCTGGACCGGCCAGACGCCGCCGGACAATACCGCCTATCTGATGGATGCGCTGGAAGCGCGCCTGATTGACGAAGATCCCAAAGTGCAATGGACGATGAGTTTTCGCGCCGGCTGGATCGGCGTTCACGATCCGCAATACCGGGACCGCTGCATCGCCCTCGGCAAAAAAGCCGGCCTCTACAAGGACGAAATCGTGCCCAGCAACTGCACCCCGAACTATCTGCCGGACTTCATCCGGGTCGAGGCCGCGAAGCTGAAGCGGTAGGCCATTGATCGTGCTTGAATGAGTGGTGGAAGCCACCATTGTCGCGTCCGCAAAAAATTCTTGAGCAATGACTGTCTGACCTTGCTGGCAATCGTCAGGTTTGCGGGCCGTGTCCGGGTGTTGGAGACAAGCGCGGCCATCGCCGGGACCGACACAGCTCAGGACATGCCGGGATCCAATCGCAGGCAGAGGCTTCGGGACGAGCTGTGTCTGCCTCGCTTCTTTCGGGAACATGCCATCATGATGGCCTGATGTTCCTGTTGTTGTTGAAAATGTTATCGGGATCCCAGCGTGACTTAATACGGCTTAGTCTTGCATAGTTCGCGCCATAGGTTGCCTGCACGGATGCCTGATCTTCCAAATCGAGATAGTTCACATAGGTTGGGCTGCGTGATTGCGCGGCGAGCGCCGCCCTTGCCTGATCAACCCAGGCGATCCGCTCGGCCGATTGCGCGGCATATCTCCAGGACGCCGAGCAGTAGGCACATATACTGCCCCGGTACCGAGGCATGGCTGTCTCCATGTCGGTGACCTCGAGCGCGGCCCCCTTGATGAAATGGCCGAGGCCAATTGATGCACCTGGAGGGGCAGACCTCATCGCGTCCACAAGGCTATTGGCGGCGGCTTGATTGATCTCGAGCAGATTGCAGCCCCGCCAATGGTTAAAGCTGTCAGCCTCACCGGACCCGGGCACAGCCTCGTCCCGGGGAGCCGGGAATGCGGCGAGCATCTGTGCGGACGGGTTGCCCACGGAGCGGTAATCGCGGACGCCAATATCGTCCGCGACAGGGTTTCCGGTGGCCCGGAAGGGCGCCAATGCCGCCTCGGCCTCGTCTTCCGGGCCACTGAAGCAAGTCATCGCGACCAGGACGGGGCCGCGTGCGGTGTTGATACTGGCCAGTTCGACCATCAACTCTCGCGGCGCCTGTGCCATCAAGCTTGGATAGGCCAGCAGGAAGTCGGTCGCGGTATCGATCGAATAGACCAGATAACCACCGACGACTCGGCCTAGCTCGGCTGTCCGGAATGTCATCCCGGCAACAATACCAAAATTCCCACCCCCACCATTCAACCCCCAAAACAGGTCCGGATTGTTCTCCCGCGAGGTCTCGATGATGTCCCCGTTCGCCGAAACCAGCGTCGCCGACTCCATATTGTCACTCGCTGTGCCATGCTTGCCGAGGAGCCAGCCCAGACCTCCACCAAGCGTCAATCCGCCAACACCGACCATGGGGTCGCAGCCCAGCGGCACGGCGAGACCATGAGATGCCAGGTCCGAATTGACGAGCCCGGCGGTCGCACCGGCGCCGATCATGGCTCTGCTTTTCGCAAGGTTCATCGTGACGTCGTTGAGGACCGACAGGTCGATGACCACACCTCGGTCACAGCTCGATCGGCCCAGGATATCGCACCCGCCGCTCCGGGCCGCGAGCGGCAATCCCTGGGTCCGGGCAAACTCGATACCGCGAGCGATATCGGCAAGGCTTTCACAATAGATGATGATCGCCGGGCGGAAATCTGTGAGGGGATTAAAGCTCGCCGTCCTGCGGGCGACTTCGAAAGAGGGGTCGCTCGGCAGGACAATTTGCCCGTCGAGTTGTGCGCGCAGCGCGACAATGACGTCCTGCGTCAGCCCGTACCTGTTGGCAGCCTCGGAAAGGCCGAACCGTTCCCAAGTTAAGGAGGCTGCCGCCGCGCCGCCAGCGATCAGCATTCGACGTGTCGGCTGTACCCAACGGTTACGTTTCATCACCCACCACCCGGTTTGCTACAAGATACAAAAATGCCCTCGAGCCAGTTTGCAAGCCGCACCTGGCGATTTGCCCCGCCCCAATGAGCGGGTGCGTTACAGCTATGGCCTTGCGCCGGCCCCGGTCATGCCGGAAGTGTCAACCGGAGGATGGATGTGACGAGCGGGAAAACTTGGTTATGGATCTGGCTTGCACCGATCCTTGCTCTTTTGCGGGAAGGTGCTGAAACATGCCTCAGACCATGAGCGATTCACCAACAGCAACGATTGAAGTCAGAGCCAGATGGAAAGCAGCGACGCTTTTCTTCGGGCTCTCCCTCGCATTCTGGATTGTGAGCGCCCTTTCACGCGGCACTGAGAATACCCGGGCCGGGATTGAGACGGCTTGGCATGCCCCCTGGGTATTGGAGGGGTCCAGTCTGCTGGTAAGTGCGGCGTTGTTCTTCTTCGTCTGGCATTTGGAATCACGGTGGCCGATTGCTCCAGGCCCGGTTTTGAAGAAGGTCGCAATCCACATCCTGGGGTCCATCGCATTCTCAGCGCTGCATATTTTCCTCATGGTGATGATCCGCGAGGGCTACTGGATCATCGTTTTCGATACGGAATACAACTACCTGCGCAACCCGCTTGAGGATGTTCTCTATGATTATCGAAAGGATGTGGTCACCTACGCGACCATTCTGATGATCATATACCTGTCCAAAAACCTGGAAATCGCACATGCCGAACAGGCGGAGGCCAGGACCACGGCTTCCGTCAAACACCGGCTGGTTCTGAAATGCGGGGGAAAAACCGTCCTCCTGGCGGCGCACGATGTCGAAGCCGTGCAGGCCGATGGCAATTATGTCTTTGTGCACACAGGCAGCAAGAGCCACCACGCGCGATTGTCACTCAGTGATGCCTTGAACCTCCTCAAGAGAGCAGGACGCGATGTTCGTCGGGTTCACAAATCCTGGCTGCTCGATTTTTCAAAGGTCGAGGAGTTCAAAAGAACCCAAAAGGGTGATGTCGACTATCGGTTGATATCCGGGCGGGAAATCCGGGGCAGCCGCAGATATCACCGCGACGACGACGCTGAAATATCGAGCCATCCCTGAAACCGGACGCCATGCCGTCGAAGCCGCGCGTCGACACGCCAAGAACCGCCCCGATGACAACAATTCCAAGGGGCCGATTCAGACTTGGCATTTGCAGCCGGATGGTTTCTGTCGGATGGTCCGCCCTCACCGCTCCGGAGCCCTGCCATGACCGCCATCAATCCTGACGCCCCGATCCTGGTGACTGGCGGGACCGGCTATCTGGCCGGGGTTATCATTGCCCAATTGCTTGCGGCGGGTCATGTCGTGCACGCCACGGTCCGCGATCCAAACAGGCAGGATCGGCTGGCAGCGCTGGAGGCGCTGGCGGAGGCCTCGCCCGGCTCGATCCGCTACTTTCGCGCCGACCTGCAAGATCCGGACGCCTTCGCCCCGGCAATGGCGGGATGCCAGCTGGTAATCCACACGGCGTCGCCCTTCATCGCCCATGTTGCCGACCCACAGCGCGACCTGGTCGACCCGGCGGTCGAGGGCACCCGCAATGTCCTGACCGCCGCGAACACAACAGCGAGCGTGAAACGCGTGGTGCTGACCTCCAGCTGCGCGGCGATCTACGGTGACAATGCGGATATCGCGTCGATGCCCGGTGGAAAGCTGACCGAAGCCGTCTGGAATACCAGTTCAACGCTTCGCCACCAGGCCTATTCCCTGTCCAAGACACTGGCCGAGAACGTTGCCTGGGACCTTGCCGGCGATCAATCACGCTGGGACCTGGTGACCATCAATCCATCTCTCATTCTCGGCCCCGGCATCGACCCGATGACCGCCGGTGAGAGCTATGCGCTGCTGACACAGATCGGCGATGGCACCATGGCGTCGGGCATCCCCGACTTTCGCATCGGCACGGTCGATGTGCGGGACGTGGCGGCCGCCCACATCACCGCAGGCTTCACCCCGCAAGCCGCCGGGCGGCACATCCTGTCCGGGCACAATACGGGCTTCGTCGAAATGAGCGCGATCCTGCGCGACCATTTTGGCGACAGCTATCGCTTCGGCCGAACCATCCTGCCAAAATTCCTGGTCTGGCTGGCCGGACCGATGATCAATCCGGCGCTCACCCGCAAGATGGTCAGCCGAAATGTCGGCATCGCCTTCATCGCCGACAACGCCAAAAGCCGCAGCGCGCTGGGCGTGGACTACCGCCCGCTGGCAACGACCTTGACCGAGCATTTCCGGCAATTGATCGAGGCCGGGCGAATCAAACCGAGGCGTTAGCCGGTCAGGTCAGGTCAGGTCAGGTCAGGTCAGATCAGGTCAGGGTGCCAGGAAGGCGCCTCGGACGTCCGGCCGCCCCCAATATTGCAATGTGTCGGCGTCATGACCCAGGACAGGCCGTGAATAGCCGCCGCAATCAATCGTCCTCAAGATGTCGTTGATGACCGTCAATCGCGCCACGCGCTTGTTGTCAGCGCGGACCACCCGCCATGGCAGGGGCTGGCAGGTCTCCATCAGCATGCGGTTGCGGGCCCGGGAATAGTCGTCCCATTTTTCGACCGCGACGGCATCGATCGGGCTGATCTTCCACGTCTTCAACGGGTTCTGGCGGCGATCTTCCAGGCGCCTCGCCTGTTCGCCTTTCGAGATGTCGAGATAGTATTTGAGCAGGATCAGGCCGTCATCGGTCAGGATCTTCTCGAACGCCCCGACATCCGCAAGAAAGCTCTCATACTGCGCGTCGGAGCAGAACCCCATCACCGGCTCGACCCCGGCCCGATTGTACCAGGACCGGTTGAACAGCGCGGTTTCGCCCTGGGCCGGCAGATAGGAGGTCCAGCGCTGGAAATACCAGGACGAGCGGTCGCGCTCACTGGGCTTGCCAAGGGCGACCACCCGGGTTTCGCGCGGGCTCTGGTGCTCCGCGATACGCTTGATGACGCCATCCTTGCCGGAGCTGTCGCGTCCTTCAAAGAGAACCAGCAGGCGCAGTTCCTTGGCGATGACGTGACGCTGCAGGTCGACCAGGTTGATCTGGGCGTCGAGCAATCGCTGGCGGTAGAGTTTCTTGTCCATCGTCTCCAGTCCCCTGACCTGGCCTGTCCCGTCGCTTGATTTCCGGGCTCGTCTCTGACCTGCCAGCTTGGGCCAGCCGCACCACAAAAGGTAGGGTCAACGACATTTCCACAAGACCATGCCACTACGATCAGCGGGTGCCAGCCCGACGGTAGCTGAGGCGGAGCGTCGCAGGCCGTTTCGTCGCATCGCCGAGCCCGAGGCATCGCCCTACGGTGAGGAAGGAACAAGGAGGCTTCCATGAATCACAAACATCGCAAGATCTTGCACAGCCTGTTCGCCCACCCTGAACCCGCGAATCTGGCCCCGGCCGATGTCGAGCACGTCTTGTCTGACCTGGGAGCGGAGCTGCACGAGCGCAGTGGTGCCAAATTCTCCGCGACTCTCAACGGGCACACGGCGAGTTTCCACCATGCCCAGCACAGCCTGCCCAAGGACGAAGTCCGCGCTGTTCGCAAGTTCCTCGAAACAGCGGGTATTGACGCGGGGCGAGACTATCCACTCTGATCAAGTCCCGACCGCGCTTTGCCTCACGCCTCCGCCAGCAGAGCCTCGCTGACGTCCCACAGGCGCTCGGCCGACTCGTCGCTGCAGGCGTGTGGGTCGACACCGACATAACGGGTCATCGGACTGGACGTGTCTGTCGGGGCGGCGATGTCGCAATTCTCGCAATAAACGCCTGGCATCCCGGCCAGACCGGGAGCTGTCGCTGCCCAAAGCGTGGTGGAACAGCCCTGCTCAGGCGTCTTGAATCCCTGGCGCGCCAGTTCGGATGGCTCGCCATCTTCGCCGAGCCAGCCCAGCGCGATCATTTCCTCCGTGGGCAGGTGGCGTTGCAGTGGTGTGAAAATGCCTCCCGGATGGACCGCAAAGGCTGCGCCATCGCTCGCCTTGAGGCGACGTGACAGGGCGTTGGCAAACAGCGCATTGGCCGTCTTGGCCTGACCATAGGCCTGCCACTTGTCATAGGGTGTATCGCGGTAGTGGATGTCGTCCCAGCGGATGTCCGACAATTTGTGGGCGGTGGAGGAAAGCGCGATCACGCGCGCCCCACCGGACTTCTGAAGCAGGGGCATCAGCGCCCGGGTCAGCGCGAAATGGCCCATGTGGTTGATACCGAATTGCGACTCCCAACCCGGCCCGACCCGGGTCTCGGGACATGCCATTATGCCGGCATTATTGATCAACATGTCCAGCCGTTCGAGCGCGTTGGTCAGGTTTTCGGCAAACCCGCGCACCGAGGCCAGGTCGGCCAGGTCCAAGGGCGCGGACGTGACGTCACCCGCGACGCCGGCCAGCGCTTGCGCAGCCCTTTCCGGCGAACGAACCGGCACAATGACCGAGGCGCCCCTGGCAGCGAGGCTCCGCACCGTTTCGAGGCCGATACCACTATAGCCGCCGGTCACGATGGCCGTCTTGCCGGCCAGATCGATGCCCGCGAGGACATCCGCTCCCTCGCTCTTCGCATGAAAGCCGGAGCCGGTGGGACTTTGATCGGAAACAGCCATGTCGGCCTCCTGGGTACGGGTCGCCTGGTGCGGATCGGGTCGCCGGTATCCGCTGCAGCAGTGACTACGGTGTCCCCGTTCGACCGGGCTGACAACCGGACGCCAGATGCCCTCGAGGCCGGTCCGGTCCAAACGCCTGCCCGTCCCGGGCCGATTCTGACTTGCCAAGATTGGGCACACCGCCCTAGCCTGAAAAAATACGAACACCGTTCACCTGATCGCAGGAAGGCCCGGCCCCATGCAACTTGTCAGCGATGTCATTCTGGAAGACAGCCCGCAGACCGAGCCCCGTTTTGGTGCCGCCTATCCCGCCTTTGACGACTTCAAACTGTGGGATCCGGCCGCCTGGACATCAGGCCATCCGCATGAATTCTTCCAGCGGATGCGCGAACAGGCCCCGGTGATGTGGCAGGCCGCCGACACGTCAAAGGCCGGGTATTGGTCGGTGACACGCTATGACGACATCAAGACCGTCGAGCTGGCACCGGAGATTTATTCCTCCGAACGCGGCAGCATCAACATGTTTGTAATGCCGCGGAAGGAATGGAAGCCCAAGAAGCTCATTCCTGCCGCCTTCAACTCGATCATCAATCTGGATCAACCCCATCACATGCAGATGCGGATCCAGCAGAAGGACTTCTTCATTCCGCGCTTCGTGGCTGAACTTCAAGAGCGCGTGGATGCAAAGATCGACGACCTGCTCGACGAGATGGAGCGTCGCGGTCCGGTGGTGGATTTCGTGAAACTGTTCTCGCAGGAACTGCCACTGTTCACCCTGTGCGAGATGCTCGGCGTGGACGAGGCGGATCGCCCGAAAATCATCAAGTGGATGCATTACCTGGAATTGGCCAACCAGTATTTCGTCAACCCGTGGTCGCTGCTCTCGCGCCGCCCCTGGTTCCCGATCAAATTCTACCAGCACGTCAACGAGATGTTCGCCTATGGTGAGCGGATCATGGCCGAGCGCCGGGCCAATCCGCGCCGCGATCTGATGACCGCGATCGCCAATACCGAAATGGCCGGAAAACCCCTGCCCCAGGAATATCTCGACGGGTCCTGGCTGCTCATCATTTTCGCCGGAAATGATACGTCGCGGAACTCTCTGTCCGGCACCATTCGCCTGATGACCCAGTTCGAGGACCAGCGCGACATGATCCTGTCGGACCGGTCATTGATACCGGCCATGACCCATGAAGCCCTGCGCATGATTTCGCCGGTGCAGCACATGCGCCGCACGGCGATGGAGGACACCGAGCTGAATGGCCAACGCATCGCCCGGGACGAAAAGGTCGTGATGTGGTACCCGGCCGCCAATCGCGACCCCTCGGTCTTCCCGGACCCGGACCGGTTCGACATGACCCGGGACAATGGCGACAAACACCTGGCCTTCGGTCATGGCGCCCACAAATGCCTGGGCAGCCGGATCGCGCAGATGCAATTGCACTCGGCCTACCGGAAAATTTTCGATCGCTTCCCGAAGATCGCCTGGACCGGCCGCCAGACCATCGCGCCGAACACGCTTGTCCATGCCATCTCCTCGTTGGAGGTCAATCTGTATGGTCGCGATGGCGAACGGCCAAACATGGTACCGGTCAGGCGCTCCAGCTAGCGCCCTGTGGCCGCATAAAATCGCCGCGCGGGTCGGCCAGGACGGGCCAGGCCGGGCCACTGATTGAGGAGGTTGGCATGCGAAATTTCGTGCTGGTCATCGCGGGCCTGGTGCTCGCGGTCAGTTTCGCGGCCTATGGTCCGGGCTCACTTGACGCCACGCGGTTGGACGTCACGCCCGCCGATCCGCGCCTTGAAGCCCTTTTTGAACCTGCCGCAAGTGTGGCCCGGACGGAGCGGCCCGACTTTCACGGTGCCGAGGATCTCGAGCCCGGTCCGGATGGTCGGCTTTATGCCTCGCTGGCGGATGGCCGTATCATGGCGCGGGACACGGGCGGCGAGTGGACCGAGATCGCCGACACGGGTGGACGCCCCCTGGGTCTCAGTTTCGGGCCGGATGGAAGCTTGTTTGTCGCTGACGCACTGCGGGGGTTGATGCGCCTGACGGCCGACGGCTGGGAGACGTGGATCGCCTCGGCGCAGGATGGCGGCGAGCTGGTCTTTGCCGACGACCTCACCGTGCTGGCCGATGGCCGCATCATCCTCACCGACGCGTCCGGGCGTCACGGCTATGGTGACCACCTCACATCATTCCTTGAAGGCGATCAGACCGGACGAATCCTGATGGTCACCGCCCCGGGCGAGATGAGCCAGCTGGTTGGCGGGCTGGGATTCATCAACGGGGTCGATCACGACCCGATGACCGGGCTGGTGTATGTCAATGAAACCTGGACCGGGCGAGTCTGGCAGCTGAACCCAGACACCAGCGATCTGGACCTGTTGATCGACGGTCTGCCCGGCTATCCCGACAATCTGGAATTCGACACCGGGACCGGTCTGATCTGGGTCGCCATGCCGTCTCCGCGGGCCACCGACCTGGAGGCCTTGCACGGCCGCCCGCTGGTCAAACGCCTCGCCTGGCGCTGGCTGCAGCTGGCCGGCCTCCCGCCCCTGCCCGACACACCCGCCATGGCGATCGGCATTGATACCGACGGTCACGCGGTCATCGGCCTGCGCGGGCCGGTCGACGGGGCGGAGGGGATCACGACCGCTACGCTCTGGCAGGGCGAACTGTGGACATCCGGCCTGGCGCGTGACGGCATCACCGTCTTCGCCGCACCAGAGATCGCCGGAAATAATGCCGCGCCCAGGCCCGCGAACTAGTCGACGATGCCCCAGACGACCGCCGTTCCGGCGCCGCCTTTCTGGGTCTTCACCTCGCGCCGCATGCGCGGATCGAAGCTGATATGATTGATGCGGCGCGAAGCCTCGTAGATCAGCTGGTCAAAAGCCAGATCTGACGCGTCGAGCGCCTTCGCCACATCGATCGGCTCCATCCCCTTGACCGTAAAGTCGGCGGCATAGCCCAGCGCATGGGCCGAATTGCTGACCCCGCCGACCGCCTTGTTGACGGCCGGATTGCGATATCCGGAGGTGATGGTGATAGCCCGGTCTCCCAGGATGCGACGCACCTGTTCCATGCCGCAGGCAAGTCCGTGCAGGGCCCGCAAGTGGGCTTCGTCCGGCGTGTTAGGGTCGCCGAGCTTGTCGGCCGTGTCAGAACGCGTGAACTCAGCCAGCTTGAAATTTCGGCTCAACATGGGGTCTCCAGTCCGGTCGGGTTGCGCACACAGTGTAGCTCATTGCCCTGCGCGCAGAAGCTGTATTTTTCCGCACCGCGCAACGACACACTCGACCGGGGCCGAATGGACGGTATGCGCGCGCGTCTGCAATCCGTGCTCGTGCCGGATGGCCCCACACATTAGCGTCATGGGCGCAGCGATCAGGGACGCGTCACAATGAGCCGAGATGAGATCGGGCCGGCCCCGCAACGTTTCCGGCATGAGCTCGCGGACGGGCACCTGTCCGGCCTTGCGTGGCCCGGGCCACGCAAACCAAGACTGGTCTTCATCCACGCCAATGGATTTTGTGCCAGTGCCTATCGCGCTGTGCTGTCGCGACTGGCGACCAATTTCGACATCCTCGCCCCTGACCTGCGCGGTCACGGCACATCCCGCTTGCCGGTCCACCCCGACCGGCATCACAGCTGGGACATCTACGCGCGCGATGTCTGCGCCTGGCTGACAGCCCTGGATCATCCTGCCGATGCCCTTGCGGGCCATTCCATGGGGGCGATTGTGGCGCTGTTGAGCGCGGCGCGACAGGACCGTCCGACACCGCTGGCACTGATCGAACCGGTGGTCATGCCGTCACCGCTCTATCTCATGGCCCGCAGCCCGCTTCGCGGCCTCATCCGTGGCCGGATCGGTATCGCCAATGCGGCCCGCAGGCGATTCAACGGCTGGCCCGAACGCGCTCTGGCCGCCAAGCGATATGCGCGTCACAAAACCTTCCGGAACTGGGCCGACGGCGTACTCGATGATTACCTTGAAGACGGGCTGATGCCAGATGGCGACGGCGGTGTGTGCCTCGCCTGTGATCCGCTGTGGGAAGCCGCAAACTATGAGGCCCAAGGTCATGATATCGGAAGGGCGCTCGGCCGGGTGTCAGCACCTGTCCACGTCCTGAAGGCCGAACACGCATCCACCATTATCAATCGCCGCGCGTTGACCGGTCGCGGTATCGGCATAGACCTGCTCGCCGGCTCGGGCCATCTCGCACCGATGGAAGCACCCGGCCCGGTCGCCGACTGGCTCGCCGCGCGGCTGGCCCGGACCGATGCCGATTGATGCCGGTATCGCTCCACGCGGATACCGGACACCCAGGGAGACAAACATGACGGACAACACCCGATTTGCAGACCGCGTTTCGGTGACGGTCAGAGACCGGGTCGCGCACGTTGAACTCGACCGGGCCGCCAAGCTCAATGCCATCGATCCCGCCATGTTTGACGGGCTGCTGGAGGCAGCGGATCACCTTGCCGGACGCAAGGACGTTCGCGCTGTCGTTCTGAGCGGTCGTGGACGGATGTTCTGCGCCGGGCTCGATTTCGGGAGCTTCGCCGCCATGGCCGGCGACACGGCCGCACTTGAGCCGCTGGAAAAACGAACCCACGGCCTGGCCAACAAACCGCAACAGGCCTGCCTGCAATGGCGCGACCTGGCGGTACCGGTGATTGCCGCGATCCAGGGCGGTGCGCTGGGCGGCGGTCTCCAAATCGCCCTTGGCGCGGACATTCGTCTGGTGACCCCGGACGCCCGTTTGTCGATCGCCGAAATCCGTTGGGGGCTTGTACCGGACATGGGAGGATGTGTGGTCCTGCCGGGCCTGATGCGGGACGACCAGATCCGGGAGCTGACCTATAGCGGCCGCGATGTCAGCGGATCGGAGGCAGTCGCCCTTGGACTGGCGACCCGGATCACCGATGACCCGGTTGCCGAGGCGCTTGCGATGGCGACCGCAATCGCCGGCAAAAGCCCGCCCGCCATACGGGGCGCAAAGCGATTGCTCAATCTGGCTGCCAGTGCTGATCCGGCGACAGTCCTCTTGGCAGAATCCCGTGAGCAATCCGCTCTCATGGGCGGGACTGACCAGGTCGAGGCGGTCAGGGCGCAAATGGAGAAACGCGACCCTGTATTCGACTGACCACCCCGGCCTCAGTCTTCCGCCCACTGCCTCAACAGATTGGCTTTGGTCTTGAGAACAAGGTCAAGCTCACGCGTCTTTCCATCGCGTTCGAACAGGCGGGTGGAAACCTGGTCAAGGTCAAACAGAATCTCGCGCTGGTCTGCTCGTCGGACCAAGCTGCGGACCCACCCGACAACCGCCATACGTTCACCCTGCGTGACCGGCGCGACTTGATGGATCGCCGACGTCGCATAGACAACAGCGTCGCCGGCGGCGAGCTTGATTCCGATCTCACCCTCCGGCCCGTCCATGACCAGTTCACCGCCGTCATAGCTACCCGGGTCGCTGAGAAAGAGCGTGAAGGACAGATCGGCCCGGCGCCCGCCCATGAGGGCATCATCGATGTGCGGGCCGTAGGCCATCCCGGCCCGGTAGCGCGACACCAGAATGCGGGACAGGGTCTTGGGCCGGGCAAAGCTTACGAAGCCGGCGTGCGCCATCAGGGCCTTGCGAACCTCGTTCCGGACCGTATCGACGCGCGCGCCCGTCTCCAGCTGCTCATTGGATTTCACGGCCCGCGCCACCCGGCCGGCTGTCGCACCGCCATCAACGAATTCACCCTGCCCGATCAGCGCTCGCAATTGCTGGACCTGTTCGGGCGGGCAGACGTCTTGCAGATGAATGAGCATGGGTTATCCTGCGACTGATTGTCATGTGCTCGAAAAGCCGATACCCGTTTATGCCATTGAACCGGCTGAATGCCATCCGTGAAGGGACGCAGAATGGGTATCACAAGGCGCACACGCATCTGGACCTCGGTCGGCACAGCAGCCCTGCTGGGTGGCCTGTCGGGATGCAGCGAACCGATGGCGACGCCCACCGGGGCCGAAACACAGCAGGAAACACCGAGCACCTTCGCCGCCGCACCTGCTTTCACCGAAGGTGAAGGCGAAGGGTCCGGCTCGGGCGGTGAGTTTGGTATTGATCCGGCCGAGGCCGGGCGTGACCCGGTCGTCTACCTGATCGCCCTGGAGGTGATGCGCGCGCACTACCTGGCCGGCATCGACGCCTTCGAGGCAGGGGACCGCACGGCTGGTGCCGAGATGTTTGCGCACCCGATTTCCGAGATTTACATCGACTTCGAGCCCGTCCTCGAGGCACGCGGGGCTCCCTTGTTCGGCGACACCATGACCGACGCCTCGGTAGCTCCCTACAATGGCGAAAGCGATGCGGCGATCGCAGCGCATGTCGCCGATGTGGTGGCAGCGATCGATGCCGCGTCCGCCCATGCGCCGGACGGCGAGATCTCGCCGGCGGGACTTCATGCGCGTGTCCTCACCGACCTCATCGAACGGGCAGCCCTGCAATACGAAGTGCTGGCGACCAACCCGTCCGCGCACGAACCCTATCTCGACGGATACGGATTCCACCGGGCGGCCCACCGCTATGCCGGCAATCACCTCGAACAGGTCGCCGACGACAATCCCGACCTGGCGCTCCAGCTGGGCCAGGCGATCACGGCCCTGGGCCGCGCCTTTCCGACCGCGACACGGCCCGAGCACCTGGCCGGCGACAGTTCCAGCTTGTTGACCATGGCCGCAGCACTGCGGCAGAGCGCCGACGCGCTGAACTGACGCCTGCGTGACGGCCGACACAGACAGGCCCGTCACCGATTGACAAGCTTGAGGTTTGCACCGTCTCATGGTGGTGTGAAGCGACCTTTTTGGGGGTGCCCTCGATACGACCAGCGCCCGCCGCGCCGGTGTCGGACCGGACGGAATAAGTTTAGGCGGCGGGTATGGTCCGAATCGACGAACGGTTCCGGTCGGGAGCCAGGATGGATCGGAGCTGGCGTCCAGCGGCACTAAAGGAGCGATGACGATGGGCTATTTCGACATCAACAACTTCATGCCGCACGGCATGTGTTTCCTGTGGCGTCCGGAACTGGTCGGCATGCATGTCATTGCAGACCTTGCCATCGCTCTCGCCTATTTCTCGATACCGGTCACCATCTTGATCTTCCTGCGCCGGATCGACCGGCCGCTGCCCTTCCGCTGGGCGTTTGTCATGTTTGGCATCTTCATTTTGTTCTGCGGCATCAATCACGTCATGAACATCGTCGTGCTCTGGTATCCGCTCTACTATGTGGAGGCTGTGCTCAAACTGTTCACAGCGGCGGCTTCGGTCGCGACGGCCGTGCTGATGTTGCCGCTTGTACCGGTCCTGCTGGAACGGTTTACCCGCCTTGCCGCCGCGGAAGGACAAGACTGAGCTTGCCTCACAGCCCCCTCCCAGGCCCGCCCGACCGCGTTCAGCAAGCTGAATACGAGACGCTGACCGGTTTGCTGCATGCCTACAGATCGCCCGTGGTGATCATCCTGTTTGGCATCCTGGTGTCGCTCGTCCTGTTTTTCGCGACCCTGGTCGGGCAGTCACGGGACAAGGCTCGCGATTTTCGGGGATATGCGCTCGCCCGCATCGTTGAGCTGGACGGAGCCATTGCGAGGTTGGATGTCGAGCTGAACCAGCTCGTCCAGGCCGCCCATATTGGCCTGGCGCCGACTGCCGCGCTCGACATCTTCCGCTCCGATGAAACCCGACGCGAGACCGAGGTCATCCGGGATATGGGCATCGTTGAGGCCGGACGACTTACCGCATCGCTGAATTCCGGGATCGGAATGCTGGCGCTTCCCGACATCAACACCATGCTGGCCAGGCGGCAGACCGGCACCGACACAATTGTCCTGCCGCTTCTTGACGATTCCGGGCGCCATACCCGGTTCGCGTTGGTGCGGCGCCTCGACGGCCATACCGATGCCTGGGCCTATGTCGTGTCGGAATTTGACGTCATGCTGGCCAGCCCGGTGGGCCCGGTCGATCCGCTCTGGGTGGTCGTGCGGATTGCCGACCGCGCGCCGGCTTCTGTCTTGGCGGACGCGAGCGAGTTCAGGCGAATCTCGCCTGGCGATGTCGACATGGGCTCGGCGCTTCAAAGTGCGCCCTTCATGGTACGTTGGGCGGCGGCCGATCCGTTTTCGGACATCGCGGCCACGCTCCTGCCCCGCCGGAGCTTCTTGATGCGGACCGGCCCGCTGCCCTGGGTGGTCCTCGCCTCGGCCTTGTTCGCCACCATCACAATCGGGGCAATTTCGTTGAAAGATGCCCGACGGGCCGACGAAGTGCGCCGCGAGGTCGCGCGCAAGACGGAAGCCCTCCGCCGTTCCAATGCCATCATCGCCGCGAAGAATGCCGAGCTGGACCGCTTTGCCTCGCATGCCTCGCACGACCTGCAGGCTCCCCTGCGCGCCATGAAGGGGATTTCCTCCCTGCTGGTCGAGCGCAAGCTCGATCTGGACGAGCGGTCGCGCGACATGCTGGAACGCATCAATCGCGGTGCCGACCGCGCCCAAAGACTGGTCCAGGATCTGCTGTCCTACACACGCGCCGACCGCCAGGAAGCCCGGATCGAGCTCATCGACCCGGATGCGCTGGTTTCCGAAATCGAGGAATTGCTGGCCGCGGTGATCACCGAGTCGGAGGCCAAGCTGGAATGGTCGCTCGACACCCCGATCCATGCCGATCCCTTCCTGCTCGGACGGATGCTGCAGAACCTGATTTCCAACGCCATCAAGTATCGTCGCGACGAGCCTCCCCGGGTCCGGATCGACGCCCGGCTGATCGCCAATCATGTCCGCCTGCGTGTCACCGACAACGGGATCGGTATTGAGGCGGAACATTTCCAACGGATCTTCCAGGTGTTCGAGCGCCTTCACGGTCGCGACACCTATGAGGGAACGGGTATTGGATTGGCCCTGTGCCAGCGGGCAGTCGAGCTGCACGGCGGCGACATCAGCGTCACGTCGACACCGGGCGAAGGCTCGTGTTTCACCGTTCGATTGCCGTCCAGTCTCGCCAACCGGGCCGTCAGCGCGCAAGGCGGAGACGAAATGGACCAGGCCGTTTCCAACGACCGGTGATCCTTCCAATGGCGCCGGTATACTGCAGCCGCGCGACCTGACAGCCGACCGCAATGGCTGCTATAGCCGTGACCTTTGATCGCCGACGGATATCCATGCCCCGCTTTCTGGTTGCCGCCCTCTACAAATTCGCCCCGCTCACAGCCGATGCCGACCTCCAGGCCGAGCTCAAGGCAAGCTGCGATCACCACGGTGTATCGGGCACCATTTTGCTGGCCCCGGAAGGGATCAACGGAACCATCGCCGGGCCCCGGGCCGGCGTTCATGCGATCCTGGCGAGGCTGCGCGCCCTGCCTGGTTTTGCCTCGCTCGAGCACAAGGAAAGCCATGCCGAGGCGCAACCCTTTCTGCGCATGAAGGTCCGACTGAAGCGGGAGATCGTCACCATGGGTGTAACCGGCATTGATCCGGTCGGTGATGTGGGAACCTATGTCGAACCCGAGGACTGGAACGACCTGATCACGGCGCCGGACGTGGTCACCATCGACACGCGCAATGATTATGAAGTCCGCATCGGACAGTTCGAGGGCGCGATCAATCCGAACACTGTGTCCTTCCGGGAGTTTCCCGACTGGTTCCGGCAATTCCGCGAAACCCGGCCCAATGCCCGGATCGCCATGTATTGTACCGGCGGCATCCGCTGCGAAAAGGCGACGGCATTTGCGCGCATGGAAGGTGTCGACGACGTCTTCCACCTCAAGGGTGGCATCCTGAAGTATCTCGAGAATGTTCCTGAGACCGAGAGCCGCTGGCGAGGCGAGTGTTTTGTCTTTGATCGACGGGTCGCTGTGAAACACGGGCTCGAGCCGGGCTCCCACACCTTGTGCCACGCCTGCCGCGAACCCCTGGGTCCGGAAGACCTGAAATCGCCGGATCATGTTGTCGGTGTCTCCTGCCCGCATTGCGTGGAGATCCGCACTCCCGAGCAACGGGTCCGATACGCGGAGCGTCATCGGCAGGAAGAAATCGCCCGGGCGCGGGGCGAATACCATTTGGGCCAGCCGGGGGCGCCCCGGGAGACTGACGGGTGAACACGGTACGGCCCATCCTTTACTCGTTCCGGCGCTGCCCTTATGCGATGCGCGCCCGCCTTGCCCTGGATGTCAGCGGCATCCAGCTCGAGCACCGGGAAATCCTGCTGCGCGACAAGCCCCAAGCCATGCTGGACGCCTCGCCCAAGGGCACGGTTCCGGTATTGGTCCTGGACGATGGCCGGGTTATCGACGAAAGCCTCGACGTCATGAGGTGGGCCCTGGACGCCCATGATCCCGAGACCTGGCTGGCAGGGCTGGACGCGTCGCTCGACCTCATCGCCACCTGCGATGGCGAGTTCAAGCCCCATCTCGACCGCTACAAGTATGCTACGCGATATGACGATGCCGACCCGTTGGAACACCGGGCCGCCGCCAGCGTGTTCCTGACCCGGCTGGACGCCCGACTGACCCGGCATAGAGGCCTCACCGAGGCAACAGACCGGCTCGCGGATTTCGCGATCTACCCGTTCGTCCGCCAATTTGCCAACACCGACCGGGACTGGTTCGACCGCCAGGACTGGCCGGCCCTGAAGGCGTGGCTCGCACGGCACCTGGAATCAGCCCGCTTCGTCCGGGTGATGGAAAAGCACCCGCTCTGGTGCGGTTCAGGAGAATGCCCGTCCGAGCGCGATCGCCCTTGGTGATGCGATAAATCCACACAGGCGGAGCATTTATTGCTGCGCCGCAGCATTCAACTGTCCCGACACTGAAATATCGGGTATCGGAGCGGTCATCCTTGCTGCACCGGAGCGGTCGACCCGCCCATCACCCCGGCGCGGCCACTTTTGATTGGCTCGAAAGACACCCTCATGATCAAGACTCTCTCCACCCGCAAGCGTTTCCAGCTCGCAGGCGCCAGCGCGATTGCGCTGTCGGCTGCCGGCCTTGTCCCGACAACCGCGATGGCCCAGAATCAGGCGCCAACCAGCGCCACAGTCGAAACCATCATCGTGACAACGACCCGCCGGGAAGAGAATATCCAGGACATTGCCAACTCGGTGACCGCCGCGTCCGGCGAAGCCCTCGCGCCCTTCACCGAAGGCGGTGCCGACATTCTCAGCCTTGGCGCCCGGATCCCGTCGGTCTATGCCGAAAGCTCAAACGGACGTGTCGCGCCGCGTTTCTACATCCGCGGCCTCGGCAATACCGATTTCGACCTTGCGGCCTCCCAGCCCGTGTCCGTGATCATGGACAATGTGGTGATGGAAAATGTCATCCTGAAATCCTTCCCGCTGTTTGACGTCGCCCAGGTCGAGATTGCCCGCGGCCCGCAAGGCACCCTGTTCGGTCGCAACACGACCGCCGGCACGATCAAGTTCGACAGCGTCCGTCCGACCCAGGAAACCGATGGCTATGTCAGCGTCACGGCCGGTTCCTACGGCACCATGAACCTGGAAGCCGCCATGGGCGGCGCCGTCATCGAAGACGTGCTCAGCGCCCGTTTGTCGCTGCTGTCGCAGCACCGCGATGACTGGATCGACAATGGCTTTACCGGCGAGGACGACGCGCTCGGTGGGCACGACGAGATGGCCGGCCGCGCCCAGCTGTTCTTTACCCCGAATGACAGCTTTGACGCCCTGCTGAATGTGCATGCCCGTTCGCTCACCGGCACGTCTGCCGTGTTCCGCGCCAACATCCTGACGCCGGGCAGCAATGCCCTCAACGGCAATTTCGTGCGCGACGAAGTCTACTACGACAGCACGTTCAACAACCCGCAGGCCTATGACAACTGGGGCACGTCGGCGACGATGAATGTCTACACCGACTCCGGCCTCACCCTGACCTCGATCACCGCCTACGAATCCGCGGAGGGTTACAGCCTGGGCGATATCGACGGCGGCAACCTGGTCACCGGTCCGGGCTTCATCCCCTTCCCGTCCGAGACCCAGGACGGCATCGACTCGCTCGAGCAATACACCCAGGAGTTCCGCCTGGCTTCGGACGACCGGCAGGCCACGACCTGGCAGATCGGCGCCTATTTCTTCGAGAGCGAATTTGACATCACGACGGTTGGACCGAATGGCGGTTTCCCGCCGTCGACGACAGTCCGGCATGGCAACTCGCTGTGGTCGGCGTTCGGCCAGGTCAGCCATCAGCTGTCCGATGACCTGGAACTGTCCGGTGGTATTCGCTTCACCCATGATGCCAAGGACCTTGTCGGTGTCGTGACGTCGATTCCGGTCGCGCCGGTGTCGGCGTCGGACGAGCAACTGAGCTGGGACCTGTCAGCCTATTACGACCTGGACGACCGCCAGGCCGTGTTTGCCCGTCTCGCGCGCGGTTTCCGGGGGCCGTCGATCCAGGCGCGTGATGTCGCCTTCTTCAGCCAGCCGTCGGTCGCCGACAGCGAGACGTCGACCTCCTTCGAAGTCGGCTACAAGTCCGAGCCCCTGGATGGTCGCGCCCGGTTCAATGCCACCGCCTTCTACTATCAGGTGGACGACCTGCAGCTGTCCGCCGTTGGCGGTGCCGGCAATCTCGTCCAGTTGATCAATGCAGACCGAGGCGTCGGCTATGGTTTCGAGATCGACAGCGAAATCTTCGTCACCGACAATCTCTTCGTCACCGCCGGCTTCTCCTGGAACGAAACCGAATTGCAGGACAATGACCTGGAAGTCGGCGTCTGCGCCCAATGTACGGTGCTGGATCCGGATGCCGACATCGACGGTTTCCACGAAGTTGACGGCAATCCATTCCCCCAGGCTCCCGACTACATCCTGTCCTTCACGGCCCGCTATTCCATCCCGGCCGGCAATGGCGGTGAGTGGTTCGCCTTCACAGACTGGTACTATCAGGGCCGCACCAACCTCTTCCTCTACGAGTCGGAAGAGTTCTACTCGGACGGCAATTTCGAAGGCGGCCTGCGCGTGGGTTATGCCGGAGAGCTGGCGGGTGGCCAGGACTATGAAATCGCCCTGTTCGCCCGTAACATCACGGACGAGGAAAACCTCGTCGGCGGCATCGACTTCAACAACAATACCGGCTTCGTCAACGAGCCGCGCATTGTGGGCGCCTCTTTCCGTGCCAGCCTGAACTAGGCCAACGCGACAAAAGTTAACATTTGAAAAGCCCCGGGCATTGGTCCGGGGCTTTTTTTATTCACTGCATTTGCCGGCGCGTTCGGGCATCAAGGTGGCAACTGATCCCCCCGAAAGACTGAGGGCGCCCCGACGGGGCGCCCTCTTTTTCTTGCACGGCATACCGCCTGCCCGCGATCCTCCGCGCCCTTGGACCATCTCCTCCCGAGCAACTGACCTTGCCATCCAGATCGCTCAATGGGACGACTGGCGGTTCGGGCACAATGACATCCGCGCGCGCCAGGACAGTGCCTCCCCGAGGCAGACGCAAGGTCGGAAAGAGCGAAGTATGAGCACACGCATATTCCATCTGGTCCTCGAGCTTCGCGAGCGGCTCTGGGCCAAACCTTTGCTGTATTGCTTCCTGGCTGTCATCGCCTCCTTTGTCGCGCGAGGCGCGGATGCCGGGCCTGTCGGCGCGCTGATGCCGGAAATTTCACCGGATACGATCCAGACCCTTCTCACGATCATATCCTCGTCAATGCTGGCGGTTGCGACCTTCGCCGTGGCCTCGATGCTGTCCAGCTATGCATCCGCCAGCACCAGCGCGACACCCCGCGCGTTCAAGCTGATCCTGGCCGACGATGTGTCCCAGACCGCCCTGTCCAGTTTCATCGGCGCCTTCATCTTCAGCATTATCTCGATCGTGGCCCTGAAGACCGGGTTTTATGAGCGCGGCGGCCTGTTCGCCCTGTTCATCCTGACGCTGTCGATATTCGCCTGGGTGGTGCTGACCTTTGTTCGTTGGGTCGACAATATTGCGCGACTTGGGCGGCTGGGGACGACAATCGATACCGTTGAAGACGCGGCGCTCGAGAGTCTCCGCGACCGACGGGCGTGCCCTTGCCTCGGCGGCATCGAAAAGACAGACAACAACGCGCTGGACGGAGACAAGGTCCATGACGACCGGATCGGCTATGTCCAGCACGTCGACATGCATGCCTTGCAGCGGCTTGCCGAACAAAATGACCTGCGGATGATGCTCGATTCTCCGCCCGGCTGCTTTCTTGCACCCGGACGGACTCTCGTCACGCTTGATCAGTCGGACCCGGTCGACGAGGAAATCCGCGCCTGCATCGCCAAGGCATTCGTGATCGCAGACAACCGGACCTTCAAGGACGACCCGCGCTTCGGCCTGATCGTGCTGTCGGAAATCGCTGCGCGGGCGCTGTCGCCTTCGGTCAATGACCCCGGCACCGCGATCGTGATCATCGGCCGTTTTGTTCGCCTGTTCGCAGCCTGGTCCGAACCGCTGGACGATGACGCGAAACCTGAAATCCAGCACGACCGGATCATCGTCGCCCCGCTCGATCTTGCCGAGATGTTCGATGATGCCTTCACCGCCATCGCCCGCGACGGGGCGGGCATGGTCGAGGTGGGGATCCGGTTGCAAAAATGCTTTGTGGCGCTCGCGTCACGCCCGGCGCCCGGCTTTCGTGACCAGGCCCGGCGACACTCCGCGCTGGCCTTGCAGCGCGCCCGGACATGCCTGGATCTGGCCGACGACATCGACAGCCTCGAGCGTATCCGCAAAACACTGCCGCCAGCGGCCCCCTGACGCGCCCCCAACCATGAGCCAGCCCGCATGAAAAAAGGCGCCCGAAACCGGGCGCCTTTTCCGTTTACATCAGGCCATGCACGCCTATTCCCAGAAGTAGGGCGCTCGCTGGCGATCACCGGTGACCGTCTCGTCCATCGTCGCGGCATCGTAGAGACGACCGTTCAGCATCACGTATTCGATCTCGTCGGTATTGCCGATATCATCAAGCGGGTTGGCCGTCATGACGACCAGATCGGCCAGCTTGCCGACTTCCAGCGAACCAAGGTCACTGTCGAAGCCGAGATGACGGGCCGGCGCAATGGTCGCCGTCTCCAGCGCCTGAAGCGGCGTAAAGCCACCGCGCACGAAGGACCACATTTCCCAATGGGCGGCGAGGCCTTCCTGCTGGCCATGGGCACCGATCGACACCTCAACGCCGCGATTGCGCAGCTGCAGGGCCGTGCGGGCATTGTCATCATCGACGAAGTCTTCTTCAGGAGCCGTGGTCCGGCGGACGGAACCCGCCTGCAGGATGCGCGGCGGCACGTGTTGCGACAGGATCGGGTGCAGCCAGACATCGGTCGCCTGACGCCAATACGGGTCACCGGCCAAACCGCCATAGGTCACAACAATGGTCGGCGTATAGGCGACCTCGGTCTGCTCATACATCTGGAGGACGTCTTCATAGATGGCAGAAAGCGGCAGATTGTGCTCGATCGAGGTGTTCCCGTCGGCCACCATGGCCATGTCCATGTGGTAGTTGGAACCGCCCTCGGCGACCACTTCGACACCGGCCTCAATGGCCGCGGCAACCACCTGTTGGCGCTGTTCGCGCCGCGGCTGGTTGTAGTTCTTGATCGAGTGGGCACCCTGCGAGGCCAGGCGGAAGACGTGCTCCTGCGCATCCTCGTAATTGTCGATCTGGGCATAGACCGATGCGGCGCGAGCGCCATAGACAATCTCACCGGTCGAGTAGATGCGCGGCGCCAGAAGATGGCCGGCCCTCTGATACTCGGAGGCCGGGAAGATCATGCTGGCGCGGCTCGACGGGTCATGGATGGTGGTCACACCGAGCGCCAGGTGGGCGATGACCGACCAGTTCTGTTCGGGGATGATATCGCCCGTCCCCTGTGGTCCGTGCGCATGGGCATCGATGAAGCCCGGCGTGATGGTGCGGCCGGACATGTCCACCGTACGGGCACCTTCCGGCACCGCCACGTCCGCACCGATGGCGGCAATGCGATTGCCGTCAATGACAATCGTGCCGCTTTCGATCACGCCGCCATCCTCGCCGGCCATGGTGATGATGCGGGCATTGGTCAGCGCGACAACGCCACTCGGGCGATCCGCGGTTGCCGTCATCGACAGGTCGACACCCGTCGTCGGCGGCGTGTACTCGCGCTCACCGCTCGGGTCGGGTCGGAACTCATCGACCGTCGCGGTGAAGAAGGTCGGCCCCATCGACCAGTGAACCGCGTCACCGGCGCCGCTCCAATGGAAATAGTTCGCGCCATTGCCGGAGATTTCCACCGTCGGCAGCGCCGAGCTGCCACGCCCGCCGGACACTGATTGCGGTCCGGGCAGGAGCGGTTGGACGAAGACGTCATAGTTCTGGCGGAAGGCCACATGGGAACCGTCCGGCGAGACCTGGTATCCGGTCACCAGCTCGCCCGTCACATGGGTGCGCTCCTGATTGCCGTCCAGATCCATCGAGACAAGGCTGGCTCCACCCCCATTGCGGGTCACGAAGATGCGGTCATTGGACGCCCCGAAATGCGGATCAGACCCGCTGTCGGTGATGCGCACCATGTCTCCGCCATCAGCTGAAACACGGTAGACGCCTTCATTCTCAGACCATTCCGGCGCTGTCAGATATCCGCCCGAGCCCTTTTCGAACACGATCATGTCACCATCCGGCGAGAAGCGCGGATTGCGGTAATGGCCAGGTTGACTGGTCAGCACGCGTTCGCGGCCGCCGCGGGCAGAGATGGACCGGATCGAACCCAGCGCATCATCATCCCAGGTCGCGAAGGCAATCGTTCGGCCGTCAGCCGACCAGGTCGGCATCATTTCGCGGCGCGTGCCATCATCGCGGGTCAGCCGGCGCGGTTCGCCGCCATCGGCCGCCCTCACCCACAACTGGCCAAGCGTCTCGTAGACGATCTGGCTGCCATCCGGGGACGCCGTCGCGAAACGCGGCATGCGGGTCTGGAAACTGTCCGGTGCGACCTCGACCGACGGGCGAGGCGGATCAATGACGTCACGCGTGTCCGCAACGCTGAACGGAATATTGGTGATCTCACCGGTTTCGATGTCGACACGCTGGATCCCGCCGTCGGCCCAATAGACCAGCGAGCCGCCGTCCGGCATCCAGTCCATGTTCGGATACATGCCGGTCACGCCCCAGGTCTCCTGCATGTCCTGATCGACCGTCTCGACCAGGCGACGCTCTTCACCGGTCTCGAGGTCCTTGATCCACAGGCCGGAGCGGATGCGGTCGCGTCGGACAAAGGCCATGTAGCGGCCATCGGGTGACGGCGCCGGGCGCACCGCACCGCCCGCTCCGGAGACCGCCGTGTCGGTCTCGCCCGTTTCCATGTCGTAGCGACGGATGTCGAACAGGTTGGTGTTGGAATCCTGGGCGTAGATGAAGGTGTTTCCGGAGGTCACATTCATCGTGTAGTAGAGATAACGGCCATCCGGGGAAAACACCGGCTCGCCCAGCTCTTTCTGGAAGTTCTCATTGGGTCGTTCGACCAGCTGCACACCGCCGCCGCCCAGCACATGGTAGAGCCAGATTTCACCGGTGCCGGCCGAACGCGTGGTCGTGAAATGCTTGCGGGCCGCAATATAGCGTCCGGACGGATGCCAGGCGGCATTGTTGAGCAGTCGGAAGCTTTCCTCGGTCAACTGGCGGGCATTGCTGCCATCCACATCCATGACCCAGATATTGTCGCCACCGGCGCGGTCCGACGTGAAGGCGATCTGGCTGCCATCAGGAGAAAAGCGCGGCTGGATTTCCCACGGCAGGCCGGATGAAACATTGGTCGCCTCGCCGCCGGTGACCGGGATTGTGTAGATATCCCCCAGAAGGTCGAAGGCGATCGTCTGGCCGTCCGGACTGACGTCCAGCGACATCCAGGTCCCCTCGGTAACGTTGATCTCGATCGGGCGCGTCTCGAGCGGCGGATTGGCAACGTCCCACGCTTCCGATTCCGCCTCCTGGGCGGCAAAGGACGGCGCTCCGGCGAGCATGGTGGTGGCAGCCAGTACAGCGACAAATCTGGTCATGTGTTTCCCCAATTTGGATTCTCGGGGCAGACACTAGGGCGCAAACCGCCCCTTCACAAACTGACCAGTCTGTAACAATTGCGAGACCGGTGAGGTCCCGCGCTTCCCGGCTAGTGTGCGCCGCCCATGCGACCCAGCTTCACCTGATAATCCACGGCGATCTCGTAGGCCGGGTCGTCATCACTATCGACCATCAGCTGGCCCGCCCGTGTCAGCAATTTGTGGCACTCACGGCTGAGGTGGCGCAGCTCGACCTGTTTGCCAGCCTGGTCATATTTCAGGGCCAGGTCCTCGATCGCCTGCAGGGCCGACTGGTCGACCACCCGACTGTCGGCAAAATCGATCACCACACGGTCACGGTCCTTCTCGATGTCGAACAGTTCGCTGAAACTTGCGGTCGAGCCAAAGAAGAGCGGTCCCTCCAGCTTGTAGATGTGCTCCCCGTTTTCCCCGATGCTCTCGCGCGCATGGATGCGCGATGCTGCGTTCCATGCGTAGACCAGAGCCGACACGATCACGCCGACAATGACCGCAACAGCGAGATCGGAGTACACCGTCACACCGGTCACCAGAATGATCACGAACGCGTCGGACTTCGGGATGCGGGTCAGGATGCGCAGGCTCTGCCAGGCGAAGGTCCCGATCACGACCATGAACATGACGCCGACCAGCGCGGCCAGCGGGATCTGCTCGATCACCGACGAGCCGACCAGGATAAAGGCAAGCAGGAACAGCGCTGCCGCGATACCGGCGAGGCGCAGGCGTCCACCCGATTTCACATTGATCATCGACTGGCCGATCATGGCGCAACCGCCCATGCCACCGAAGAAGCCGGTAACGAGATTGGCCAGGCCCTGGGCCACACATTCCTGCGAGGCACCGCCCCGTCGACCGGTGATTTCCCCGACCAGGTTGAGGGTCAGCAGGCTCTCGATCAGGCCGATGGCAGCGAGGATGAAGGCGTAGGGGAGGATGATTTCGACCGTCTGCAGGTTCAGCGGTACCATCGGGATGTGGAAGGCTGGCAGACCGCCCTCGATGGACGCCAGGTCACCGACTCGCGGGACCGGCAGGCCAAAGCCGATTACCAGTGCGGCAACAACGCCGATCGCCACCAAGGGCGCGGGAATGGCCTTCGTGACCTTTGGCACGGCCCAGATCAGCACCATGGTGAGAGCCACCAGGCCCAGGGTCAAAAGCAGCGGCCATCCCGTCATCCAGACATGTTCACCCGCCTCATTGACGGTCTTGAACTGCTCCATCTGGGCAAGAAAAATGACGATCGCCAGACCGTTCACAAACCCCAGCATGACCGGATGCGGCACCATGCGGATGAATTTGCCGAGCCGGAATACCCCGGCAGAAATCTGGATCAGCCCCATCAGCACGACCGTCGCGAACAGGTATTCGATGCCATGCTCGGCGACCAGGTGGACCATCACAACAGCAAGGGCTCCGGTCGCCCCGGAGATCATGCCGCGACGCCCGCCGAGGACCGCGGTCACCAGACCGACAATGAAAGCCGCATAAAGTCCCGCAAGCGGGGGCACGCCCGCCACAAAGGCAAAGGCCACAGCTTCGGGTACCAGTGCCAGTGCCACAGTCAGTCCGGCCAGCACCTCGATCCGGATCCGGCTGGCGTTGAGCGGCGGCAGTTCTCCGCGATCACCAATGGTAGCGGAGAGGCGTTCGGTAAACGCTGCGAGAGAGGCTTTGATCATGGTAATTCCACCGATTGGCTTTGCAGTTCCCGAACACGCGAACACGCGCGTGCCCAGCGGCGCCGGGTCGTATCGGGCCGTGATATGTTGCGCCGCACAAGAATGCACCCGTTTTCTTCACGAACGGTAATGGTCCGACGGCAAACGGTAACGCTTCACTAACCACGCTTCTCAACGAATTATTTCGTTCGGCCTGTTTAGATGTCCCCGAGACCGATGGGGACCGCCGTGGATTATTCCAACCTGCCGAGCCAGAGCGAGCAACAGTCCCGCAAGGCGTCGGGTCCGGCCAATGATATGTCAGATGCCCTGCGCCCGTCCAACCCGGACACGGCGAGCCTGACGCGTGCCCATCTCAAGGCTGACGCACGGACGCCCCGAAACCGTATCAATCGCAAGGCCCTCGGCCATATCTGGCAAAGCATCGACATTTTCGTGGTGCTATTACTGACGGTGACCGGTGCCCTTGCCCTGTCCGGCGGGGCGATCACATCAGTCGCCGCCGGCGAACTCCTGCCCCTGCTGGCATTTGCTGCCCTGTGCCCGGCGCTGACCCTTATGATGGGACTCTACCGGATCGACCCGCGTGAAAGCGCGGTATTGCGCATGTTGCGCGCCGTCATTGCCACCGCCCTGACCGGTAGCGCGATCACCGCGCTGTCCTGGCTGACCGCCCCCGATCTTGCCCATCAAGTTGCGACCTTCGCCATCACCGGCGTTGGCGCGCTCACGCTTTTGCATGTGATCTATGCGGCCTTCATCCAGCATTGGGGCAAGTCCGGCCGGCTGGCCCGCAATGTTGTATTGGTCGGCGCAACGGCCAATGCCAGCAAGTTGATCAAGGCCAATGCCGGATCCGGGACGGTCAATGTCGTCGGCATTTTTGACGACCGCACTGCCCGCAGCCCGCAAGCACTCGCCGGCGCGCCTTATCTGGGCACCACGGACGACCTGGTTGGCTGGTCGCTTTTGCACGAGGTCGACCGCATCATCCTGACGGTCTCCCCCAAGGCGGAAGACCGCGTCCGGCTGCTGCTCGGCAAGCTGCGTGCCCTTCCTCACACGGTCTGTCTTCTGCTTGATTTTGACAGCCTCGGCCCGTCGCAAACCACGCTCGATGATATTGTCGGGGTGCAGGCCGCCCGCATGAGCGGGCTCGAGGAACGCTTCGGGCACAACCTGGCCAAGCGCACGCAGGACCTCATCCTGGGTGTGGGCCTGTTTGTCGCCGCCCTGCCCGTCATGGCATTGATCGCCGTCGCTGTCCGTCTGGGCAGCCCGGGTCCGATCCTTTTTCGACAGACCCGGGAAGGCTTCAACGGGCGCCCGATCAAAGTATTGAAATTCCGGACCATGCGCCATGACCCAGCCTCGGCAGCGAAACCCATGCGGCAGGTCGAGCTCGATGACCCCCGGGTCACGCGTATCGGTGGCTTCCTGCGCAAGACCAGCCTCGATGAGTTGCCGCAATTGTGGAATGTCCTGACCGGCGAAATGTCGCTGGTCGGCCCGCGGCCACACGCGCCGGGCATGCGAACCGGTGGCACCGAGACTGCCAAGCTGGTGGCCGAATATGCGCACCGTCACCGGGTCAAGCCGGGGATCACCGGCTGGGCCCAGATCAACGGCTCTCGTGGCCCTCTGCACACTCCCGAGGCGGCTCGCGAACGGATCGCGCTCGACGTCGCTTATATCGCCAAGGCGAACGTCTGGTTTGATCTGTGGATCATGATACGCACCCTGCCGGCGCTGCTCGGCGACAAGGCCAATATCCGCTGAGCCGATCTGCTAGCGCCGGAGCAAGGGTGCCGGGCGCAGCATATTGGACGACCAGGCCTGTGAAAGCCGGTCGAGCAGGATCGAATTGGCATCGGGGTGCCGGGCCCCCGGGTCACCGCCATAAAGCGGGTTGAACCGGTTTTCCGCATTCTCGTACACGCGCCAACCACTGTCCCAGCGAAAGACCGACCAGGCCGCCCCTGCTGCCTCGGCGGCCGCGATCCGGCTGGCAAGGAAGCGGTCAGCGTCGGGAGCCCATCGGGACACACCGAACTCCCCCAACATCCAGGGACCGGACACAGGTTGTTCAAAGTCCGCCAGCTCCGGATCGAAGCCGATCCCTGCGCCCGCGTCCTGATGCGTATAGGCACGCGGCGCATAATCATGCACCGCGAGAACCAGTCCGGCAGCGGCCTCCATGTCGAGCAGGCCCGCAAAGCGTGTCGCGGCATACCCATCCGGGCTGACCAGTATCGGGGTATCGGGATCTTCTGCCCGCACCGCCCGTGCAAGGCGTGAGGCCAGGGCCGGCCAGTCGGCCGGCGTTCCGGCCACCTCGGTGGCCAGGCGTTCCGCCTGCCAGATATCCAGATCACCGCCGTCCGGGCCTGGCGCGGCGAGATTGGCGTTGGGTTCAACCATCAGGAGATAACCGGCAAGATTGGGATAGTGGCGAAACCGGCTGGCCGTGCGTCGCCACATGGCGTCCCAGCCATCCTGGGCTTCTCGCGAATGCCAGACGCTTTCATCAACGAAGCTGGCCGGAAACCAGGTCCCGGCCTGGTCTCGATGAAAGCTGAATTCGCTACGCCCCGGCCCGCTGCGAAAGCCGATGACCACAAACAATCCGTGGCGTCCGCATCGCCGGACCAGGGTGTGCAAATGTTGCTCGATCGCAGGGTCAACCGCGAACGGCGGGGCTTCGTCAGCCGGCCCCGGAACGGACAGAACGACGAGATTGGCCCCAAGGGCGGACAGGCGAGCCAGTGAGGCTTCGGTCACTGGCGCACCGACCGGACCGGGGCCAAGAAAATCCGGCCCGTCGATCTGCGGATAAACCCGTCGCTGGGCGATCACTGCGCCTCGCAGGCGCGCACCTGTCGTGTTGTCCCACAAGTCCCGGCGCGCCGGTTGGGCCTGTGCCGATCGCGCACCCAGCAGGCCGGCGCCCGCTGCGACCAATCCCTGGCGTCGGGTGAGACCGGTCATACCGCCATGAAGCCGGTCACCCGGCCCAGCTTGCGCAATCCCTTGGCCGGCCAATGACGGGCCGGGCCGATCGGTGCCTCGGTGCAGGCGCTGGACAGGCGTTGGGCCCCGCGGACAAGGCCGCCCCGAATGCTGTCTGTCGTGAACCGCCCGCTCACCAGCCCGGTCTGGCTGGTCGCCAGATCTTTCTTGAAACCGTAATCCCCGGTGCCCAGCTCTACGCCGAGATGGCCGAGCGCACAGGCCGTACGCGCCATCTCCACCAGCAGCAGGACGCCCGGACTGAGGCGACTGTGATCGGGTTCATAGGCCGGGAACCAGTAATGACACATCCGGTCACTCGCCATGCCGACATGGACAGCCACGATCTCGCCGCCCACCGACAGGCTGGAGGACACGCCGGAGAACTGATCGCTCTGGCGTCGCAGGATCGCCTTGAGCAATCGACCCGTCCAGCCGACCGAGAATACATCGAACACGCCGGTGCGCCGGTACTGGTCGCGCTTGAGACGAACCATGGTCTCGAAGACTTCGGGCCGATAGTCGGCCATCGTGAAGGAATAGCCGCCATCGACCTCATTCAGGCGCCGCGATCGGGTCGCGATGTTGCGCATGGCCTTGGGGTTGATCGACTTTCGGGCTGCCTGCCAGGCCTCGAAACCATCCTCGACATCGATGATCCATGACCCGTCCGGCACGCCGCCGGCCCGGGCGAAACCCGACTGGCTGGCCAGGGCGTTGCGATATTCGAAGACCGGTACCCGTGCCAGCGCCAGCCAGCGTGCCGGGTCGGCTGATGTCGACCGCGGCGCAATTACACCGTGAACATCGCCCAGCGGACCGGCCAATGGGCGAGCAAAGCCAAACTTGCCCGCCTGGAAGGGCAGAAAACCGGTAACAACGCCGGCCTCACGCACCACCAGCACCCGGGTATCGTCCCGCGCCTCCTCGCAACATTCCGCGAACTCAAGCGCAAAGTACGGGCTGGCTAGCGTCGGCTCGGCCGCCAGGAACGCTCTCCAGGCACCACGCTCGATG
Source organism: Maricaulis sp. (assembly GCF_034670125.1). Lineage (GTDB taxonomy): Bacteria > Pseudomonadota > Alphaproteobacteria > Caulobacterales > Maricaulaceae > Maricaulis. Next base: position 15,524 of record NZ_JAXMOC010000002.1, on the reverse strand, counting down.
TCGGTCAGTTCACTCGGTTTGCGTAGATCGACCTGCATCGCCCGGACCGTTTCCCCGTCAGAATTCCAAGATTAGACCCAACGCCTTAGCAGGCCGTTTACGAAAACCTCCTCGCCCACGAAGCGGCACCACTCTTGCAAGCTTCCCCTGTCAGGCGAACGGAGCGTTTCATGCTTGGACGACACCTCTTGGGCTATCTGCCCGTACAACTGGCACAGGTCCTGGTCGGATTTGGCGGTGTCGCCGTCTTCACCCGCATCATGCCGGCCGACGAGTATGGCCGGTATGCCATTGCCATCGCTACGCTTTCCCTGATCCATATTGTGACATTCACCTGGCTGGAGGCCGCGGTCGCGCGTTTCCACGCCCGGGCCGAACAGCGTGGCCGACTGCGTGACCACCTGGCGACTGCCTATGGCCTGTATCTGGTCATCGCAGCCGGGGCCGGCGCCTTGCTTGTGCTGGGTGTGCACATATTGCCACTCGACGCCAAGCTGCAAGCCGCGCTCAGCTTCGCGGTGATTTCCTTGCTGCTGCGGGCGCTGCTCCAGATCGGCATGGAGACCCACCGGGCCGGCGGCGATGTCGGACGGTATTCCGCGCTGGAAGCCAGCTACCTCATGATCGGCTTCATGGTTGGCATCGGCGTTATCCTGACAACAGACCTCGGCGCCGCCGGCGTGTTCATGGGGACCGCCGTCGCCGCCCTCGTGATGCTGGCCTTTGACCTGCCGGTGATGCTGCGCCGGGCCGCCAACGGGCGGCGCCAAAAGGCGCGGGCCGCCAGCTTTGCCCGCTATGGCGCCCCGGTGTCCATGTCGCTGATATTCGAGCACCTGCTCTCGGTCGGCGACCGCTTTCTAATCGCGGCCCTGATCAGCCAGGGCGCGGTCGGCATGTATGCTGCCGGCTATGGGCTGGCCGACCGGTTACTGGACGTCATCTTCATCTGGTTCGGAGCCGCGGTCTGGCCCCTGACCATCAAGGCTTTCGAGAAAGACGGGGTCGCTGCGGCGCAGGCCATGGCTGGCAGAGCCGCTGCACTGATGGGCCTGATCGCCTTTCCCGCTGCTGCCGGACTGGCATTGGTCGCGGGGCCCCTGACAACCCTGATCATCGGCGAGTCGGTCCGCGCGGAAGCGGCTGCCATCCTGCCCTGGATCGCCCTGTCGGGCCTGATGAAGGGCATGATGACCTACTATTTCCACGAGGCGTTCACGCTGATGCGGCGAACCGGTGTGATGGCCATGGTGATGGCCGCGTCGGCCGCTCTCAATCTCGGCCTGAACCTGCCGCTCATCCCGGCCTTCGGCATCGCCGGCGCCGCCATGGCGACCGTGATTGCCTATGCCCTGGCACTGACCGCCTGCGCCTTGCTCGGCCGACGCTACTTCATCCTGCCCTTGCCCTGGAGCGACTGGATCAAGGCCGGCGCCGCAACCGCGATCATGGCCGCCGCCGTCTTCGCCCTGCCGGCCAGCGGCACAAGCTGGCTCGACCTTATCCTGCAAGCCGGAAGCGGCGGACTTGTTTACGTGATTTCAGCCTATTGCCTGGATATTGCTGGGTGCCGGAGCTGGTTGCGCGATGCCCGCCTCCTGTTCAGACCGGCGGGGGCGTAACGATGAACGCGATGACCGAGATCCCGATCCGCGAGCATGCGAATGCGGCCGCGAAGGCAAGTGCCAAGGCGGTCGCGCTGTCTATCCTTGTTCCGTTCTACCGGGACGACGCGACGCCCTTGATCAAGGCCCTTGCACCCTTGATGCGCCCCTGTGCTGACGTGGAGCTGGTCCTCTATGATGACGGCGAGCCTGATGCCGAGCTGAACCGTCAGATCTGCGCGATTATCGACGCCAGCGACGTGCCGGTCCGATTGCTCACCAGTGCCCGCAATCGCGGCCGGGCCGCCGGGCGAAACCTTTTGGCAGAACAAGCCCATGGCAGCTGGGTGCTGTATCTGGACGCCGACATGACCCCGCCCGACGCGCACTTCCTGTCGCGCTACCGGGAGGTGATGGCCGCCGATACATGCGACGCTGTGTTCGGAGGCTACGAGACCGATTGGCCGACCGACCCGGACCTCAGCCTGCACGCGGTTTTGTCACGTGCCAGCGATCAGCACGACGCCGCCACCCGCAACGAGACCGGTCCGACGGCATTCTGCTCGTCAAACCTGCTGGTCCGTGCTGCTGTCATGCAAGCCTGCCCTTATGACGACCAGTTCACCGGCTGGGGATGGGAGGATGTCGACTGGGCGGTCAGCGCCGCCGGCGACTTCAACTTGCTCCATATCGACAACCCGGCCCGCCATGGCGGATTGCAGACGGCTGATGTCCTGCTCGAGAAATTCCGGGCCGGCGCTGCCAACTACAAACGTTTGCTCGCCCGTCATCCAGAATTGGCTGACCTGCCCGGGGCCCGCGCCGCGCGCCTGCTCAAGGCTCTGCCGGGTCAGCACCGCTTGCGGGGCTTGTGGTCGCTGGCGTCGACCCATTCAGCGCTGCCGCTGCGTGTGCGTGCGCTGGCCCTCAAGCTCTGGCGTGCCAGCTGGGCATCGGAGGTGATTTGATGAATGCACCCTACATTCCCGCTTCCGGCCTGATCGCCGGACTCAACCGACGCTGGGCACGGTTCGCGGCCCGTCAGCCGCTGAACCTTCCGTCCGACCGCGCGATCGTGTCGATCACCTTTGACGACTTCCCCAAGTCGGCCGCCGGCATCGGCGCCCGGATCCTCGAGCGTCACGGCTGGCGTGGCACCTATTACGCCTCGGCCGGTTATGCGGGCGGGACAACGCATCACGGTGCGATGTTCGATTGCGGCGACCTGCAACGCCTGACCGCTGCCGGCCATGAAATCGCCTGCCATACCTATAACCACCTCGATGCCAGCCAGGTCCGCACAGCCGATTTCCTGGCTGATATCGAACGCAATGAACGTGCCCTGCGGGCGATGGGTCTGGAGGCCGGGATCGACAGTTTCGCCTTCCCCTATGGCGAGGCCACGCCGGCCACCAAACGGGCGCTGTCGGAACGCTTTACCAACCTGCGCGGGGTCCATGCCGACATCAATCGGGGCGGCGCCGACCGCAACCTTCTGCGCTCTGTTCCGATTGACGGCGGGGACGCCGGCATTGAGCGGGCCATCGAGGCCGCGGCCACCCTGTCCCGGCACACGGGCTGGCTGACCTTTTATGCCCATGACGTCCAGGAAAACCCCACCCAATGGGGATGTACACCCGGCCAGCTGGAACGGGTCTGCCAGGCTGTTGCCGACAGCGGTGCTGAAGTCCTCACAATGCGCGAGGCTGTGCGTCAGATGGAGGAGGCCCAATGAGCGTTTCCGTCATCCTGCCGACCTACCGCCGACCAGACGGATTGCGGGCCGCGCTCGCCAGTCTGATGGCCCAGAGCCGCCAACCGGATGAAATCATCGTGGTCGACAATGATCCAGCCGGATCAGCCCGCAACGGCGTTGCCAATGCCGAGGCTGTGGCCCGGTGCCCGGTTGTCTACGTTCACGCCGAACGGCCGGGCGTTGCCAATGCCCGCAATGCGGGATGGGCCGCTGCATCAGGCCGCTTCATTGCCTTCCTCGACGATGACGAGATCGCGTCGGCCGGTTGGCTCGAGGCGCTCCTGCACAGTGCCGAAACGCTGTCCGCGACTGTGGTATTCGGCCCCCTGCGCGGCGAGGCGCTTGACGCGGCAAAGGGCCTGCGCGGAGCCCTCGCCCACCGGCTTTACTCACGCCCCGGAAGCGCGGAAGACGAACGGCTCGACGACCCGTTCGGCTGTGGCAACTCGCTGGTCGACCGACAGGCATTCACCCTGCCGGAATCGCCCTTTGACCCGCGCATGAATGTGAGCGGCGGCGAGGATGACCTGTTCTTTGCCGAACTCGCGCGTCAGGGCGCGGTCTTTGGCTGGTCCGCCCGGGCCCACGCCGTCGAGACGGTCGATGCCGGCCGCACCCGCTGGCGCTATCTGCTCGCCCGCAGCTTCGCCTTCGGACAGGGCGCAACCCAGGCCGCCGCCCATGCAAGACCCCGCCGCACGGCAATGGTCGCCTTCTGGATGGCGATTGGTCTCGGTCAGATGATCGCGTTTGGCGCCGCGGCTGCCGTAACCGCCCTGGCCGGCTCAGGCTCGGCGGCCGGATGGCTCGACCGGGCGGTTCAAGGTGCCGGCAAACTGTTCTGGATCGAGGCTTTCGAACCGCATTTCTACGGTGAGGCTGCACCGGCCGACTAAGTCGGGCCCGGCGCCCGGATCGAACGATTCGTCGGCCCTGACGACCGTCATTCCAGGTCTCATTCGGCCCGGCGATCCGCCAGCTTGGCCGCGGTTGCGACCAGCAGGACCCAACTGATCGAATTTTGTTGCAGGAAGTTGGATTCAGAAACACTGACCAGGCCCAGCATGGCGAGGAAGGTCAGTGTCCAATAGGTTTCCGGCCCCCGGAACAGGCGTCCGATGGACCGCACCATGGCCCGCCCGAAGACCAGCATCATCAGCACAACACCCGGCAGTCCGATGGCCAGCGCTGTTTCTATCCAGCCATTGTGCGCGGTCGGGACCGGCCAGTCGGTGCCTTGACGGACCCAGTAAACGGGGCCGGTCTCATCCGCCCAGAACGCCATATAGCCGTAGCCGGTCCACGGAACTTCCGCGGCCTGGCGGGCCAGGATGGCCCAGATATCGGTCCGGCCGGTCAGGGTGGCATCGCGGCCCAGGAGTTCGAGGAATTCGACCGGGGCAATCAACAGGACCAAGGCACCGCCCGCCGCTCCGGTCAGACCGAGGAACAGCATCAGGCTGGCAAACCCGAAGCCGCGCCGGCACAGCGCGATTCCGATTGCCCCACCGGTCCCCAGCAGGAGTGCGAGCAGTGCGGTCTTGGACGTCGACAACAGGACCAGGGCGCAGCACAGAATGGCACCGCCCATCCAGATCCAGCGCCGTCGAGGATCGACGTGCAGCGCCGCAAAGCATGCAACCGCACCCCAGGCCATCATGGCGCCCAGCGTGTTTTTCTCCCACCACACGCCCTTCCAGGCACCGGCGTGAACTTCGTGGTCAACACCCAGGGACGGCAGGCCCAGCGCCATCAGCGTCGACAGGACGCCCAGGCCGACAAACGTCGTTGCGGTCAGCAGGATCAACGCCCGCCAGGACCAGCGGGCCGCCATCCAGAAGCCGAACAGCGTCGTCATGATCAGGGCGAAGGAGCGGCGAAGGGTCGTGTCCGGTGCGATCGACCAGATGACAGAGACAGCGGTCAGCAGGACAAGCGCCATCATCAACCAATTGCCGGTCAGCGTCCGCATCATCGCGCCCGGACGCGTCACGGCCAGCACCAGCGTGACAGCGTAAACCGGCAGCCAGACAAGCCGAAGGACGATCGAGCTGTCCGGGTCAGCCGGGTCGGCGAAGAGCGGGCCGATCAGGCCTTGCGAGAACAGGAACAGGCAGAGCAGCGTCAGCCCGCCCTCGATCGATCCGGTAAAAGGAAGTGCCGGTGCGCGGCGCCAGGCGGCGAGCAAGGCGGGATCATGATGCGCAGCGAGGCTCATGCCGCGCTCCGGCTGTCGCTCCGCATCCGGTTCAGGATCAGGCCGGCGACCACGCCGCCGCGGGCCTCTATGGCCGCGCGCCTGGCCTGGATGCCATCGACGCGGCTCAGTCGGGAATCGGCGACCAGGATCACCCCGTCAGCGTCGGCCGCCAAAGACAGCGGTGCCCGCGAATTTCCGGGTGCATCGATTATGGCGAGATCGATCGCGCCGCGAACCGCGGACCAATAGTCCGGGGCGGCGCGCAGTCCGGCCTGGCGGACCGCCCCGGCCCGGGCCTGCAATTGCGTGACATAAAGATTGGGCACCACCGACTGGCGGGCGATGATTCGAGCCTTCGCACCGTCCTGCGTGGTCAGCGACCAGAACGGGTCCCGACCGAATCCGGCATCGAAGGCCTGCCCCTGCACCCGCGCCGCCTCGGCCTGGGCATTGGTGTTGAAGTCGAGGTCGAACAGCCAGACCCCGCGGGTCGAACGGCGGGCGGCCAGACGGGCCAGCTCCCGGGCCACGGTCGACGCGCCAGCGCCGCGGCTGGCGCCCATGACCATCAACACACGTCCCTGACCGCCCGGACGGGCAATCGGTTCGAGTTCGTCGATCAGCTGGGAAAGGTCAGCAGTAAGGTTCATGGGACAGGGTCGGCCACAACGATTCGGTTCAGCCCTGAAGATGCAAGAAACGAGGTTAACGCCGCGCTTACATTGACCGGTCCGTGACATGGGCCAGGATCGGCAAACCACCGAATGGGTCGTTGGCGGCGACCGGTTGGTTCGGACCCCGAACCGGCTCGGCGGGAGCGACCGCATTGACCGGAGCCATCGGTCGCGGCCGTGGCAGGGCAACAGCCCGGACATAGGTCAGCCAATAGCCGCGCATCAGGCCGAGGAAGAGCGCAATGCCTGCCGCCGCGACAAACGAGCCGATCAGCCCCAGCTTCTTCATCGAACTGCCTTCCATCGGCGGCGCTGCCCGGTCGATCAGGCGTACCGCGTCGGCGGCGCCCAAGCTCGGCGAGCGGCGGGCCGAGGCGGTCGCTTCCAGGGCGGCGACAGCGCCAGCGGCCTCTTCAGCAGCGGTGATATTCTGGGCCAGCCGGGTGTATTCGGGTTCCAGCTGACGCAGGCGGGACACCAGCGTGCGGTTGCTGCGCGCCTGGCCTTCCAGCGCGATCGCAAGCGAGGCCTGCGCCTCGGCATTCGCCTCCCGGGTTGCCAGCTCTGATTCCAGGGCCTGCCGGACCGGATTGGCACCGGTGCGGCGCTGCCCCTCGCCTTCGGTCGCGCCCGACTGGATGAATTGCTCAATGGCTTCGATCTCGCGCTCGACAGCCTGCACGGCCGGTGCTGCGGGCTGATACCGCGACAACAGGCTGGCCCTCTCGGCGCGGCGATCCAGCAACACGCCGGAAACACCATTCTCGACATAGAGCTCGATACTTTCAGGGATCTGCAACAAGCGCTCACGCAGCGCGGCCGCTCCGGCCATCGCCGAATCGCGCTCGGCCCGGGCCTGAGCCACACGTTCGGACAGATTACCGACCAGGTTGTCCGCAGTCAGTTGCTCGGCCTCGAAATTGGCAAGGTCGTTCGCCCGCAGAAAAGCGTCCAACTCGGCCCGGGCCGCCGCGACAGCCTCGTTGGCCTGGGCCCGTCGAACCTCCAGCCCGGTGATGCCGGTCTCGAACAGGACCTGTTCGCGATAGGCCAGATAGGCGTCGACAATGGTGTTCAGGATCAAGGCAGAGCGCTCTGCCGACGGCGATTTGAAGCTGGCATTGATGGCTGAGGAATTGGGCTCCCGCGACAGGTTGAAATTCGACCGGAGCTCCCGCAGCGCCAACCCGTCGGCATTGAGACCGGCCTGCTCGCCCAGCACGACATCGGCGCCAAGCGTCTCAAGCGCCAGGCGTCGCACCGCCTCGGAGCTGAGCAGCTCGCTCTCCGACTGCATCACCTGATCGAGCATGAAGGCATCACCGACCCCGGCCGCAGTTGGCGTGGGATTCGAATCGAGCAGCACCAGTAGACGCGTGTCGGATGTGTAACTCGGCTTCAGCAAGGTCAGCGACGCGCCCACGCCCGCGGCGAAAATAAGCGCAAAAATCAAGGCGATGAAGCCTTTCTGGGACCACGCCAGTGCGATCACGTCGAACAGGTCCAGCTCCCCTCGCGGGGTGCCAGCCTGTCGGGCGGCCGCCGGGTCAACGGGGCCTGCTTCATGATATGCGCGCGTCATCCGCCAATAAGACCCCGCCCGCGCTTAAAAATTTGTTATCCATGCGGCGTGGAGAATGGCGCCAAGCAGTCGACCGGAAAGATATTTCATGCGCGCGATCCGACACGGGCTTTGCACCGCCGCCCTCGCCCTGGCCCCCCTTGCCGTGGGCGCCTGTGCCAGCACGGCTCCCGCCCCGGCTTCGGCGGATTGGGGGCAGCCGCGCTTTGCCGCCTGGCAGGACAGCGATCCGGCTTACCGCTTTTACCCGGGCGACAGCATCGAAGTGACCGTGCATTCGGCGCCTGAACTGTCGCGAACAGCCCTGATCGGCCCGGATGGGCGCGTCTCCCTGCCCCTTCTGGGCAATGTGATGGTCGCCGCAAAAACGGACTTCGAGATCGCCAACACCGTCGCCGATGCCTATGCCCGCGATGTGCTGGTTTCGCCGATCGTCGAGGTCAGGCGCTCGGCGCTGGGACCGCAAAACATTATCGTCGGCGGCGAAGTCAACGGGCCGGGCCTGGTTGAGCTGACGGGCCCGGTTGGCGCCCTGGAAGCTGTGATGATGGCCGGCGGCTTCCGCAATACCGCCGCTCGCGGTGATGTCGTCGTTCTGCGTCGCCAGCCCGGCGGCGGCCTGATGATGCGGACCGTCAACCTGCACGACGCCCTGCGCGGGCGTTCCGGTGCCGACAGTGTCCAGATCCGCCGCCACGACATCATCTTCGTGCCCCGTTCCACGGTCGCCGAGCTGAGCGTCTTCGTGGAGCAATATGTCTCCGGCATCCTGCCACTGGACCAGGCCTTCTCCTACGCCATCGCCGATGCCATCACGAACTGACCCAAGCACCGATAGCGCCACGGCGTCACCGCCTGGCGTTTGGGGTAGAGAGGGTGTGCGGGATACCGGCCGGAGCCGATAAAGCGCTGATTTAATAACGGTAGCCACGACAAGCATCCCGCACGCGGAGTTTTCCCGGGTTGCCTTCCAGCCCCCGAATCGAAGCCGACGGGATCAGGGCGGTCAATCGTTTTGCCGCGAGTCCCATCGGCGGCCGCACCGGGTCTGATGGTGGTCAGCCCCACCAAACCGGATGCGCTCCGCTATCCCCAAACCCCCGGATAACCGGTCCGGGCCTCAAGATGGCCTGGGAACGGAAGCGATTATGCGATGGGCGAAAAGGGGGAGGACAAGTTTTTTGGTTCAAGCCACTTTCCCTCTCCCTTGGGAGAGGGTCAGGGTGAGGGGTAAATCCCGATGAACGCAGAACGAATCCCCCTCATCCGCGCTACGCGCACCTTCTCCCATGGGAGAAGGAAAGGGGTGCAGAGCGGGGATAGGCGGTGATCTTTCTTGCCTTCGCCGCAGGAAGGAAAGCCAATGAGTGACATGAAAAGGGGGCGCCGATGCGCCCCCAATTGCACGCCCTTGCAGGCCGCACCACCAGATTGGTCATTGTTCGTGTCAGTCGCAATCAGCGGAAATATCCGAGGACGGCTGACGGCGCCGAGTTGGCGATCGACAGCGCCTGGATACCCAATTGCTGCTTGACCTGGAGCGATTGCAGATTGGCGCTTTCCTTGGCCAGGTCCGCATCGACGAGATTGCCGATCCCCTTCTCCAGGGCATTTCCCAATTTGCCGACGAATTCCTTGTGGACACCAAGCGTCTTCGAGCCGGTGCCCAGCCGGGCCAGCGAAGCATTGAGATTATCCAGCGATGACTCGATAGTTGCGACAAGCGTGCTGGCATCCCCGGCCGAGGCGAAAGAGGCCGTCGCCGACAGCGTCACCACGGTACCACCCAGGGACAGGTCCTCCGACGCGATAGTGATCGAGGACGACCCGCTGGCGCTTGCCAGCGCCGCGATCTGTGACTTTGAACCGTCAATCAGATTGGTACCGTTGAATTCCGCGGTCTCGACGATCTTGCCGACCTGGTCGCGCAAGGCCTTGAAATCTTCGTTCAGGGCATCCCGGGAGGCCTGGTCGAGCGAGCTGTCAGACGCTGCCAGCGCCTTTTGCTTCATCTCGACAAGCGTATCAGAAATCGCCTCGCCGCCGGCCAGCGCGACATCGACTGTCGAGGCCGACAGGTCCAGCGATTGGGTGACGGCAGCATAGCTCCGGACGTCGGCGCGCATCGATTGGGCAATCGCGTAAACACCGCCATTGTCCTTGGCCGAGCCGACCGACAGGCCTGTGTTGATCCGGGCCTGCACGGTCTCCAGATCGCGATTGGTCTTGTTCAGACTTTGCAAGGCGACCATGGCGCCCGCATTGGTGTTGATAGTCGCCATTTCTTGGCTCCCCACACTTCTTATTCCACCACCGGATCCGGCCTGGCCAACCTGTTTTCGGTCGGTCTCGAATGCCGTTCGGTTCGATGACACTAGCCGGAACTCATAAAATATTCGCTAACGGGTCATCCGGGGACACCTTGCAGGCAAGGAGAAAGCGGGTTCCTCAGCCCGAATTCAGCGCCTTGCATATCCGAATTCCATGGCCTGCCAGACGCCCGCGCCGCGCGCCTGAGACCCGTATCTTTGTGCGTCCACATGCTCCGTGGGGGGCATCCGACGGAGCGACCTCCCGGATGTAAGTGACTATTCACTTGCAAGGCCAAATTTCGCCTGCTATACGACATGTAAATGATCATTCACTTACAGCCCTGAAGGGGATCAACAATGACCGGAATGCTTCGTGAAGGCCTGTTCGACGGCTCCAATCCGAATGTCGGCGTCACGGCCCGGACCGGGACCACCAAGGCGCGGATCGAGCGGGCGGCGCTGCAGCTGTTCGCCAGCCACGGCATGGACGGGGTGTCGATCAAGCAGATCGCGGAGGCCTGCACCATTTCCGATGGCGCCATGTATCGACACTTCAAGTCCAAGGACGCCCTCGCCCGCCTGATGTTCGAAGCGATCCACAAGAAGCTGCTGGACATGGTAGCCGGCCATCTGACCCCGGATGCCTCGCTGGAGGACATCAGCCGCGCGCTTGTCACCGCCTATTGCAATCTGGCCGATGAAGACCCGGCGCAGTTCACCTACCACCTGACCCACCGCAACTACTTCATCGCCGCGTCGGGTGATGGCGGCGCCGATCCGTCCGATCTGATGACCGATTGCATCGCAAAGGCGATGGAACGTGGCGAGATCCCCAAGGGCGATCCGGAACTGCGCTCGGCGATGGCGCTGGGTGTGGTCATGCAGGCGGCAGAATACAGCCTTTATGGCCGGATCGACCGCCCGCTCTCGCAGCATATCGACCAGTTCACCCGCGGCATCATGGCCGTTTTGCGCTCCTAGGCGCCCCCAAGGTTTTACGGAGAGACCCTCATGCGCTCTTTCATCTTCAACATCGCTTATTGGACCATTTCCGGCGTCTACGCCGTCATCTGCGCGATCCTGGCCCTGTTCCCCGGCCGGACCGTGCTGATGCACGGGCTACGCTCCTATTCGCGCCTCACCGTGCATCTGATGCGCTGGATCTGCGGCATCAAGGTCGAGGTTCGCGGCACCCCGCCCAAGGACCAGCCGGTGGTGATCGGCGCCAAGCACCAGTCCTGGGGCGATGGCATTGTGATGATGGCCAAGTGCGGCGATGTGAACTTCGTCTGCGGCGACCACATGCTGAAATTCCCGCTGATCGGCTGGGTGCTGAAACGCTGCGGCGCCATCGTCCTGTCCAACCAGGGCGGCCCGGCCGCTCGCGACAGCCTGATGGACGGGATCGTCCGCTCGCAGGGCGAAGGTCGTCCGCGCCCGGTCCTAATCTATCCGGAAGGCCATCTGACCGAGGTTGGCTCCGGCATGCGCTTTCGCTCCGGCGTCTGGCACATGGCGCGTGCCCTGGAGCGTCCGATCGTTCCCGTTGCCACCAATCTGGGCCAATGCTGGCCGCAACAGAAATGGTCGAAATTCAAGGGCACGGCGGTGATCGAATTCCTCGATCCGATCCAGCCGAGCACCAACCGCGATGCCGACCTGGCCAAGCTGCAGGATTGCGTTGAGACCCGCTCACGTGCCCTGGAGGCCGAGTTTGCGCCGGCCGGCATTCCGTCGCACGTTCAAACCGGACAGGCGGCGATCTGCGCTTAAGACGCAGACCCGCCCGTCGATCCGGGGAGGATCCGATGCGCGCTTTCATCTTCAACATCATCTTCTGGCCGACCCTGCTGGTCTTCGCACTCATGGCCTGGGGAATCAGCCTGACCGGTTGGCAGTCTGGCGTTCGCGGGCTGATGCGCGCTGCCTGCCGGACCGTCCGCGGCCAGATGCAATTCATCCTCGGCGCTCCGGTCGAAGTGCGCGGCACCCCGCCGCATGACCGGCCGGTCATCATCGCCGCCAAACACCAGTCCTGGGCCGATGGCTTCTTGATGATGGCCATCATGGGCGACATCAATTTCGTGATCGGAAGCGAAACCGGGAAATTCCCCCTGATCGGCCGGATCATCCGCGTTGCCGGCGCCACCATGGTCAACTCGCCCGGCCTGACCGGCGCCCAGGGCGCGCTGGAAGAAGCCATCAAGCGTGCCGTCGACGACCCCAGACCCCTGCTGATCTATCCGGAAGGCCGCCTTCCCCCGGTCGGCGAAAGCTTCCGTTACCGCAAGGGCGTCCACGTCATGTACGAGACGCTCAACCGTCCGGTGATCCCGGTCGCCACCAATACCGGGCTGCGCTGGCCCCAGAACCGCTGGACCAAGCACCCCGGCCCGGCCGTCATCGAGTTTCTCGAGCCGATCCCGCCCGGCCTGCCCCGCGATGACTTCCTGCCGCGCCTGAAACTGACCATAGAAACCCGCACCCGCGCCCTCGAAGCCGAGGGCCAGGCCGCCAAGGAGGCCCGCTCATGAGTGCCAAGATCGCTGCCCAGCTGGTCACCCAGCGCCGCTTCCTGCCGCTTCTGCTCACCCAGTCGCTCGGCGCCTTCAACGACAATTTCTTCCGCTATTCCCTGGTCACATTGGTGACCCTGGGCGGGTTGACCCTGTTCGACATTGAACGCGACATGATGGTGCCCATCGCGGCGTCCCTGTTCACGATCCCGATCTTCCTGTTCTCGGCCATCGCCGGTCGCATGGCGGACAAGTTTGACCGCACGCGGATCATGCGCTTCGCCAAGTTCGCAGAGATCTGGTTGATGCTGATCGTTGCCCTCGGTTTTCTTCTGGAACAACCGCTTTTGTTGATGGTCGCCCTCTTCCTCATGGGCACGCAATCGGCCCTGTTCACGCCGGCCAAGAATTCGGCGCTGCCGACCCTGTTGAAGCCTGAAGAACTGGTCCCGGCCAACGCCATGATGTCCGGCCTCCTCAACGTCTCGGTCCTGGTCGGGATCGGGCTGGGGACCTGGTTGGTGATGCGGCCCTTCGGCCCTGAACTTGTCGGTGTGGGCCTGGTGATCATGGCCACCCTTGGCTGGCTGGCCAGCCGGCAATTGCCGGAAGCCAAGGCATCCCATCCTGAAATGCCGCTCACCTTCAATTTCATTGGCGAGACCGTACGTGTCCTCAACTATGCCTTCAAGGCACCGCAGGTGCTGCGCCCGCTACTTGGAGCCGCCTGGTTCTGGATGCTGGCGGCGTCGATCATCACGCTGATGCCGGTCTTCACCGCCTCGGTCCTTGGCGCGGATGAGAGCGTGATCCTCTTGTTCAGCGCCCTGTTCACCATCGGCGCCGCGATCGGTGCGCTCTTGTGTGGCGCCCTGTCGGGCAAGGGGGATGCCCTGTTGTTCTCGATAGTCGGCGCGATCGGCCTGGTGGTCTTCACCACCGATGTGGCCCTGACGACCTGGTCCAATCCGCTCGTTGCCGAGGGCGCTCCCCTGATCGGCGCCGATGCCTTCCTGGCCGACCCGTCCAATTGGCGCATCCTGATCGATCTCGGCCTCGCGGCGGTCTCGGCCGGCCTGTTCGTGGTGCCGCTGCAAGCCATGGCCCAGCGCCGGGCTCCCGCAGAACTGCGCGGGCGCCTGCTGGCGGCCGGCGGGATCATGAATGCGGCGACGGCGACGCTGGGCCAGTTCACCCTGGCCGGTATCGCCCTGATGCAGCTGCCGATCCAGATGGCCTTCCTGATGATCGCCTTCATCTCCGGCCTCGCCGTCCTGTTCATCCTGTGGCGTCTCAACCTGCGCCGTGGCGCCAAGGCATAGCTCGGACGTGCTTCGGCCAGCCGGGAAATCACGCCCCGGCTGGCCGAATCGATAGCCAAAGGCGGCGGTCCGCGCTAAAGGGCCGTTTCATGACAATGATTACGACGACGAAGGCCCTCGAAGCGGCCTGTGACGCCCTCCTGCAGCACCCCTATGTGGCTGTGGATACCGAATTCATGCGGGAGACGGTCTACTGGCCCCAGCTGTGCCTGATCCAGGCCGCCGCCGGTGACACCGAGGTCATCATCGACCCGCTCGCCGAGGGCATCGACCTGGAGCCCTTCTGGGAGCTGATGGCGGACGAACGCATCATCAAGGTCTTCCACGCCGCCCGCCAGGATCTGGAAATCTTCTTCCACAAGGGCGGTGACGCGCTGATCCCGCATCCGATGTTCGACAGCCAGGTCGCCGCCATGGCGCTCGGCCTGGGCGACTCGATCGCCTATGACGCGCTGGTCCGGACAATGCTCAACAGGCCGATCGATAAAGGCCCGCGCTTCACCGACTGGTCGCGCCGCCCGCTGTCCGACGCCCAGACCAAATACGCCATCGCCGACGTTACCCATCTGCGCGACCTCTACCCGATGATGGTCGAGCGGCTGGAAAAGAAGGGCCGCACCGAGTGGCTGGCCGGCGAGATGAAGACCCTGACCAGCCCGTCCACCTATCGCCTCGACCCCGAGGAGAGCTGGCGCCGGATGAAGCTGCGCAAGACGACCACCAAATGGGTCGCCGCCCTGCGCGCCGCCGCCGCCTGGCGCGAGACCGAGGCCCAGACCCGCGACATGCCGCGCCAGCGCGTGATGAAGGATGACGCGATCTACGAGGTCGCCAATGTCGCCCCGACCGCGCCGGAACAGCTGACCGGCCTGCGCGCCGTACCCAAGGGCTTTGAACGCTCCAGCGCTGCCAAACGCCTGTTCGACAAGATGAGCGAAGCCCTCGCCGATGCCGAGGCCTATGCCCCCAAGGTCGAAAAGCCCGCCCCGCCGCCGCAGGGCGTCGGTCCGACGGTCGAACTCCTGAAGGTCTTCCTCAAGCTGGTCGCCGACGAAAAAGACGTCGCCCCGCGCCTCATTGCCAATGCCGCCGACCTGGAAAAGATCGCCGCCGACGACAAGGCCGACGTCCAGGCCCTCAGCGGCTGGCGCCGCGAGGTCTTCGGAGAACCCGCCCTCAAGCTCAAGCGCGGCGAGATGGCGCTGGCGCTGAAGGACGGCAAGGTCGTGGTTGTGGATACCAAGGGCTGAGGGTCGGCGTGGTCGGGCACTAGATTGTTTGCCTGCCGATACTCATCCTTTTTGTCATCCCCGCTGGATGTCCGGCGCAGGCCGGACGCAAGGCGGGGACCTGACACTCTGCAATCACATAGGTCCCTGACCTGCGCCCCACCTCCGCGGGGCGGGAACCTGCGCCCGCGAAGGCGGGTGGCAGGGATTGTCTGTTTGAGATGGTGTTAGAGTGTGTGCGCCGGATGGGGGGCCTTGGCAGCAACCTTGGCCCCCCTGCCGCTGTCGCGACCGCACAGGGATGGGGCTCTCGCCCGTTGTCATCGAGG
>NZ_JAXMOC010000001.1:0-743983 GCF_034670125.1 Maricaulis sp. | reverse complement strand
GGCCGACGGAGCCGTGACGGTCGACGTCGCAGCAGGCGTCGCCCAGGACGGGGCCGGCAATACCAACACCGCCGCCACCCAGTTCTCCATCACCAATGACGAGACCGCACCCAGCGTCGCCCTGACCGGACCGGCAACCGACCAGACAGGTCCATTCACAGTCACCGCAACCTTTTCGGAGACTGTGACCGGGCTGGTCCTGGCCGACTTTGCCGCGACCAATGCGTCCGCAACCAATTTCGCGGGAACAGGCGATACCTACACCGTGGTCATAACGCCGACGGCAACGGGCACGGTCACGGTCAACCTTCCGGGGAATGTCGCCCAGGACGCGGCGGGCAACGGCAATACGCCTGCAACCGCTTTCACGGTCGATGCCGACCTGAGCTTGCCAACACTGGACAGCCTGGCTGTCTCCGATGCGGACCTCCGCCTGGAGGATGTCGGGAACACGTTGACGGTCACTGCAACATTCAACGAAGCAATGGATCCGGCGATCACTCCGGCAATCTCATTCAGTTCGGACATGTCGGCGACGCTGGCATTCCAGAGCGGGGCATTCTCGGTCGGCAATACTGTCTACACAGCCACCTATACCGTGCTGGACGGCAGTCAGGTCGCACCGGATGTCGATGCCACCGTTGCTGACGCGGCGGACGCCGCCGGCAATATCATGGCCGACAGCATTGTGGCCGATCTGTTCAGCGTTGAAATGCGCCGCGGATCCCTGTCCGTCTCAGTGGCTGTCTCAGGTGCTGTGGACGGGAGTTTCGCGTTCGATGGCGATCTCGACCCATTCACCGTTACAACTTCAAGCCAGGCGGGAACTGCAAGCTTCGCTGACCTGACAGAAGGCTCGTACAGCTTTGCAGCCGCGATCACCGAAGGCTTCAACCTTGATGCCATTGCTTGCGTGGGAGGCACGGCTACCACCGATGTCGCAACCGGAGCTGTCACTGTTACGCTTGAACCGGCAGGCTCCATCGCCTGTGAATTCACTCAGATCGCCGAACCCGATGTCGACGAAACGCAAATTCCGGACGTCAGCATCGAACTCCCGACACTGACCGATGATCCAACAACGGCGACTAGCGTGTTCAGCCTCAACAATGTGGGCGGCGAGGCGTTCTACTTCACCGCTTCCACGGACCAGCCCTGGCTCGTTATCGACCCGACGTCAGGCTCCATCCCGGCGACCGGCGAGCTCGAGTTCACTGTCAGCTTTACAGCAGCAGTCCTCGACCTGGACCCGGGCACCTACAGCGCCGTCATTACGATCGCGGAGGTCAGCCCGGCTGCACAACGCGGCAGCCACAGCAAGGCCAACGCGCTGGAAACCATCAATATCCCTGTCACCATTTCGCTCGAACCTCGGCTCGGGGACCTGACAATCGTCACCAACACCACCGCTCCGGAAGAGGGGGAAGGGAGCTTCTCCTACACCTCGACGCTGGCCGTGCTTGACGGCGAAACGGTGACCACGGCCGGTGGTACAGCCAGCATATCGGCTACGGATGTCCTGAGAGGCACCTACGCCCTGACCCAGCTGGCATCCGAAGGATGGGACCTCGCCTCACTTTCCTGCACAGGCGATCTCGACGGCGGCAACGTCTACGATCTGGCCAACAGCCAGATCCTGATCGACCTCGACGCCGAGGAATCGATGGTTTGCACCTTCACCAACCGTCGAAACGAGGATTACATCCGCGGCATCACCCTCTCGGCGATCCGCAACTTCATGGCCGCCCGTGCTGATCTGATCCTGACCAATAGCCCCCGCCTCACTGGGCGGATGCGAGGTGACCGGACATCGGGAACACCGAACCGGTTTGCCGCCGATTTCCGCGACGGCCGATTGCAGGCACAAATGTCGACCAGCCTCAGCGCCCTGCGGAAAGCCGCCGAAAGCGACGCCCCCCAACTGCCTGGTTCAGAGCAATTCTCGCTGGCGGGACGTACCGGCGCTGCGAGCCTTGATGTCTGGATGCAGGCGAGCGTTTCAAACGTGTCCGACAATCGCGCAGGACTGAACTCTGAAGCTGACTTCTCGATCGTCCATATTGGTACCGATGTGATGGTTTCAGACTCGCTGCTTGCCGGCGTGATGCTGCAGTACGACCAAGCCGACATGACAACCGGCGCCTGGAACAGTTCAGTCGAAGGCAATGGCTGGATGGTTGGCCCTTACATGGTCACGCGCCTGGCAGAGTCGACCTATCTCGACGTCCGGGCGGCTTGGGGGAGGTCCGACAATACGGTCAATCCGATCGGGACCTATACCGACAGCTTCGAAACCGATCGGTGGTTGCTGGAAGCCAATCTGACCGGCGACATCCTTCAGGGGAACTGGCGCGTATCACCCGGCATTGGGCTCGCGTATTTCAATGAGTCCCAAAAGGCCTACACGGACTCGCTTGGCATTTACATTCCAGGGCAGACGATCACGATCGGTCGCCTGACCGCGGGACCGGAAATCGCCTACCGGTTTGCCAGTGAGAACGGCGGGTTCGTTGAGCCCTATCTGCAACTGAACGCGCTCTACGACTATGACGACGCTGATGTTTTCAACGCAGCGGGACAGCTTCAAACCCTCGGCCACCTCCGCGCCGATGCACGACTGGGTATCGCCGCCGAGTTCGCCAATGGCGGCAGACTCACCGGCGAGATCTCCGTCCTGGGCCTTGGCGAGGGGCAGTTTGAAGCCAACAGCGCCATGATCCGCGTACGGGTTCCACTGAGCCTCCAGCAATAAAAGGGGTGAGGCGACCATCATCGGGACTACCAACGATGGTCGCCTCACCGACATGCGCCCGCTAAGCTGTTGCGGCCATGACCAACACGCTCAACCCTTCCGACACCTCCCGATTGGACCGCATGGTCGCGGCCGGTCTGCTTACACAAGCCGAATCCGGGCATGCCGCGGCATTGCAACGCCAGACCCGCGAACCCTTGGATCGCGTGTTGGCCCAGGCCGGATTGGCGACCGAGCAGCGCATCGCGCAGTTCTTCTCGTCGGAGTGCGACACGCCACTGGCGGCGTTGTCCGATGGATCGGGTGGTCCGGACTCGCCTCGCCTCGAAGCCGTATTCGGCCGGATCAATCCGCTATTCCTTCAGTCAGAACGGATCTGGCCCATCGCGCTGGACGGGGAAAAACTGGTTGCCGGGATCGTTGACCCAAGCAACCGGGACGCGGTGGATGGTTTGGAATTCGCGACCGGTCTCGGTGTCAGGTCAGTGGTACTGACGCAAACACAATTCGAAACCTGCAGCGGCTCGGCCCGGTCGCCTGCCGCCGAGATGTCAGACCAGACCGACCTGGACCTGGCCGCCGATACCGAGCGGTTGAGGGACATGGCCACGGCGGGCCCCGTCATCCGCCAACTGGACAACATGATCTCCGCCGCAAGCCGTTCACGCGCTTCGGACATCCACATTGAACTCAAGCAACGCGATGCCAAGATCCGGTTTCGGGTTGATGGGTTGTTGCGGGATATCGAAACCTGGGGCCTGGCTCAGGCCCTGGCAGTAATTTCGCGCGTCAAGGTACTGGCAGACCTCGACATCACCGAGCGACGCCGACCACAGGATGGTCGTTTCTCCGTACCAGTGTCCGGACACTCGCTCGACCTTCGAGTCTCGGTGGTCCCGGGTCAGTACGGTGAAAGTCTGGTCCTCCGACTGCTCGATACCAGCACGAGCCTGAATTCCCTGGCCGACCTCGGCATGTCGGAGGCTGTCGCCGCGGTCGCGGACAAAGCCCTGACCAAACCACATGGACTGATCCTGGTGACCGGCCCAACCGGCAGTGGCAAGACCACCACGCTTTACGCATTCCTTCGCCAATTGGCGACGGCGGAACGCAAAATTCTCACAATCGAGGATCCGATCGAGTATCGCCTTAATGGCATTGCCCAGTCCCAGACCAACACTGCCATTGGCGTAACCTTTTCAAGCGCCCTTCGGGCCTTCCTGCGCCATGACCCGGACGTGGTCATGGTCGGTGAAATCCGCGACGGCGAGACGGCTCGCACGGCCGTACAGGCCGCCATGACAGGGCATCTTGTCCTTTCGACCCTCCACACCAATGACGCAGAATCCGCAGTCCTGCGCCTTCGGGACATGGGAGTTGAGGATTATCTCATAGCAGCCACGCTGGTGGCTGCATTCGGCCAGCGCCTGATCCGAAGGACGTGTGAAAGCTGCCGCGGGTCCGGTTGCGGGCCCTGCCAGTCAACAGGGTTTTCCGGCAGGGCCGCAATCACGGAAGGCTTCCTCGTCGACGACCCGATCCGGAGTGCCATCCGCAGTGACAATCCCGAAGCGGAACTGACCTCCGCCCTCGCTCAAGGCGGTTACACACGAATGTGGGCCGACGGTTTGGCCAAGGTTGAGTCCGGCTTGACCACCAAGGACGAACTGACCCGTACGCTCTCTGACCTCGATGTCACACGCTACTCGACTGACCATGACCGCTGATCCCTCCCCCTTCCGTTTTCTGGGCGAAACAGCTCAGGGGGCCATGGAAAGCGGTGAACTGCTCGCGACGGATATCGACCAGGCCCGGCAGAAGCTGGAGGCTCGCGGCCTCGCTGTGGTGGAACTGACGCCTGCAACACGAAGGCAGCATCTGATCTCCGGGCGAGCAAGCCTCAACACCCGAATGCTGTCCGATTTTACCCGCAGTCTGGCGGACCTGGTACAATCAGCCGTTCCGGTTCCTGACGCGCTGCAGTTCATCATTGATGCCGAATCCCAACGCCCCATTCGCTTGTTCGCCGAACGCATCGAGCGCGCCGTACGCGCCGGCTCATCACTCAGCGCCGCAATGGCACAGGATCCTGCCCAGCCGGACCGGCTCCTTGTGTCCGCCGTTGCGGCCGGAGAACGGTCCGGGCAGCTAGGCGTCGCACTGGGGCATGTCGCCGACAGGCTTGAGCGCGCCCGCGACATCCGGGACATGCTTGTGGGTCAACTCGTTTATCCGGTTATCCTGGTTGGCGTGATTT
The DNA here is from genome assembly GCF_034670125.1 of Maricaulis sp. Taxonomy (GTDB): domain Bacteria; phylum Pseudomonadota; class Alphaproteobacteria; order Caulobacterales; family Maricaulaceae; genus Maricaulis. Next base: position 738,974 of record NZ_JAXMOC010000001.1, on the reverse strand, counting down.
TCCTGACCCTGCTGTTTCTCTCCTTTTTCATACTGCCTCAGTTCGAGGCCATTTTTCAGGCCGCAGGCGCCAACCCGCCGGTCGAGACACGCTTGGTTCTGTCGGCAGGGTCGTTCATCCGACAATTCGGCTTGTGGCTACCCGCCGCGGCCGCCTTCCTGGCGTGGTGTTTGATGCAGGTCTGGCGACGAAACCCCCTGCTTGCCGGGCGTCTGCAGCGATCAATTCCCATTCTTGGGCCTGCCATGACGGCACTGGACGCGGCGGGTTACAGCCGCACCATGGGCGTGCTCCTCGGAACCGGCGTTCCGCTGGTGCGCGCCGCAGAAGTTGCCGCCGAGACAATCAGCAATGTGGGCGACCGCACCCATTTGAGAGCCGCGATCGATGCGGTTCGCGGCGGCCGCGCCCTTTCCCAGGCATTGACGCAGGTCGGTGGGATGCCCGATGCTTTGATCCGTCAAATCCGCTTGGGAGAGGCGAGTGGGGATTTGGGCCGCGTCTTCATTCGGGCCGCCTCGCGCTATGAACGTGAAGCAGAGGGGCGGTTGAAGCGATTGACAGAATTGCTGGGCCCGACGCTTATCGTCGCCTTGGGCAGCTGTGTCGGGATCGTGATTGCCGCCGTCCTGTCAGGAGTTCTGAGTCTCAATGATGCCATCTACTAGACCACCCAAAGTCCGCGCGCCAAAAGATGCAGGCCTGACTTTGTTCGAGCTGCTGGTCGTTCTTATAATTATCGGAATTCTTGGAACGATCGTCGGCCCTCGGGTGATCGGGTATGTGGGCCGGTCACGAACCGACGTGGCGGCGGCTCAACTGGGTTCGATCCAGACATCGCTGGAACTCTACTATCTGGACGTCGGCCGCTATCCCACAACAGAGCAGGGATTGACCGCGCTGATCGCTGCTCCGGAGGATGTTCCGACATGGCGAGGACCGTATTTTGGCCAGGAATCCGGCCTGACCGACCCTTGGGGGCGCCCCTACCTGTATCAGATGAATGCCGAAACCGGACGGGTCACAATCGGCACGTTGGGGCGCGATGGTGTCGAAGGCGGCAGTGATGAATCGGCTGATATTTTCCGCAACTAGGCCGGCAGTCCTCCGCAAGGTGGACACCGGGGTGACGCTGCTCGAAACCATGGTGGCATTAGCCGTTCTCGCGCTTTCGACAAGTCTGGTTACAATGACCCTCCTGCCCCGTCAGTCTGAACAGGTTCTCGACAAGGCGACTGAACACTTGATGCTGGACCTGCAGGCGGCCGGCGCTGAAGCTCGAATGACCGGCCACGCGGTAGAACTCATCGTGCTGGAGCGTGGCTACCGAATTCCGGCGTTGAATCGCGATGTCGAGTGGGGTGAATCAGTCGGTGCCAGGTGGCGAGTTGCCACACCGGATGGGTGGACGACCAGGTCTCGTCTCGCCGTCACCGGACCGTCCTTGGCGGCACTCGAGACGCACATAGAGCTCACCCTCGGTGACCAGACCCGAACCGTCCGAGTTGAAGCTCTCACTGCACACATCAGTCATGACTGAGGCATCGCAGCCCAACGGGTACGCTTTAACCGAGGCATTGGTGGCAATGGTTATCGCCATGGCCACAGTGCTGACCGTCATGGCAGGCCTTGCCTCAACCTCCCAGAGCGCGCGGGTAGCGACGGAGCGCCAACAGGACTTGTTGGCCCTTCGTAATATCGAAGCCCGGCTGCGCGCCGGCATGCCTCCCGCGGCCATTGCCGAGCGATATCCGGACTGGCGGATCGAATTGATACCAGCAGATCGGCCCACCGACCCGGTGACAGGTGCGGTCCTGACCGTGGCCCATATCAGCCGACCGGACAATCAGGGGTCTGAGCACGAGCTGGTTTTCCTCGAAGCGGGCACACGGGCAGTCGGAGGCACACCATGACCGCACCCGCCTTATCCTCACCCAAGTCCGGGTTCACGCTGATCGAAGCCCTGATGTCCATTCTCGTACTGGCTACCATCACGGCATTGCTGGTCCCGGCTGTTTACGGCGGCATACGGCTGGAACGGGCGGTCACTGCGCAGCTGGCAATGCGAGAGCAACACGCCCGTCTCGATGTCCTGTTGAGCGAAGCGTTGATGCATACACAACCTTTGCCCGCCGACTTCGGGGCCCCAGCCTTGGAAGGCGGTCCGCGCAGCGTACGGATCGCGACGAGGGTCCAGGAAACAGGTCGCCTGGCCTGGCTTGTGGTCACGTTCTCCGGAACTGACGCGACCATGGAGTTGGTGCCGTTGTTTGGCCGGTCACGATTACTGACATCAACCACCCTTGAGTCCGTTGGCCACAATCCCCGTTTCCACTATTTCGGGCGGGATCCCGCGCGCAACCGATTGGTCTGGACCGATGAGTGGTCCTATACTCATCTGCCAAGGGTCGTGGTTCTCGACTTTGACCCGGTTGACGGACACAGTCGCCGTCTGGAAATAGCCGTCCCATCTGATGGCAGCTTTGCATGCACGTTCGATTCGGGGTTGGGCGCATGTTTGGGGGGCGATCCATGACATTGAGCGCTTCATTGCATGACCTCGTGCGCACAATTGATGAGGTCCAGACTTGGGCGTTTGATCAAATCCGCCAGCCGCTTCCGTCATCAATCACTCGCCTGGGAAGTCGGGCGGTCGCGCGGCTGGCGCAACTCAATGAGAGCGGCCTCATCACGACGCTCGGAGTGCTGGAGCGATCATGGTTCGGCGCAGAACGTGTGGCGCCGGATCAATCCCGGGCAGGCGAATTGCCGCTCCGCCTCGCCCTGCCCGACAGCGCAGTGTTCCGTCGCCAGGTCGACATCAACCCGGCAATCGCCTCGAGAGGCCGAACCGCCATCAGGGCCCGCTTGGCACGTTCCTGCCCCTTGCCGGACAGCGAAGCTGTGCTGGTTTGGTCCCACGCCGGAGGGGCGGCGGCCGATCAAGCGCGCATGACAATGTGGGTCGCCCACAAAGACCGGGTCGAACACGCGAGCCGTCGCGCTTCGAATGAAGCGACCGACTGGGAAGTGGTCACGAAGGAAGCCCTGACAGGCGAGCGTTCTCCTGCTCTCGCGGTCGCTCCGCGACCATCGCGTTTCGGTTTGTCAGGATCGACGCCCGTTCCGGGCCTGCTGGTCCTGGCCACCATTTGCGCAGTCCTCATGGCTGCCGACTTCCGGCAAACCCGTGCGCTGAACGACGTCACGGCATCACGAACGGCATTGCTCGACAGAGCCGATCACCTTCGCGACCTTGCCGGCATCCGATCCGATGTCGACGCCATCGTGGACATCGAAAACGAGTATCCGAGACCGGGATCCGTAGCGCGGCTCCTGCAGGAACTCGCGATCTCGACAAATCAACAGCTTGAAATATCGCGGATCGAGTTGATCGATCCAACAACCTTGCGGGTATCTGTGTCCGATCCCGCCAATCCTGAAATCGACATCAACCTCCCGGACCAGGATACCCCCAATGGTCCGTAACCTCTTGTTCAAGCTGCCGGGGCGCTGGGCAATCTGCGTGGCATGGGTCGTCATTGCCTTGCCGATCGTCGTTCCGGTTGGCCTTGTCGGGGCCTTGTCTCTCCCCATACTCGCCCAAGCCAACGAGTTGGCTGAAATGCGCCAACAAGTCTCCCAACTCTCCGAGCGGGTCACCGCCGGCGAGGCTGAGTTTCGAAGCTGGCACGGAAGCCTCGCCCGCGCGCCAGATGAAGTGACGGAGTATTTTGACCGGTCGCGATCGCGCGAAACCTTTGAAGCAGCCTATGATCGCTTCGTTCTGGCTGCGGACACCGCAAATATCCAGACCAGGCAGGCTGGCGCTGTCCGGGAAATTCCGGTTACCGATACCGTTGGCGATTTCCAGGCCCGGTGGGTGGGGCGAGGGTCACCTGAAGCGGTCATCGAGCTGCTGCTCGGCCATCAGCAGAGTTCACTCCGTATCGCCAGCTTCGCAATGCGCTCGACGGATGCCCAAGGGGCCGTCGAGGTTGATGCCGTCATCGAGTTTCGAAAGTCTTTCCTGCTTGATGGGGCGGTCGAGTAATGCGCTGGACCCTTGCCTTCACAACGGTCGGACTTGCCATTGCGGTCGCGCTGGTGGCCTGGCCCCGAAATGCGGCCGGCGATGAATCGCCAGACCTTTTTGCTCACCAACCCGCCGTTTCCATTGCTCCCGGCGATTGGGACAGCGCGCTGGCCGACCGGTTTGTCGCGGCGTCCCGGGAGGCGAGCCAACCTGTACCCGCAGACAACAGCCCGCTCGGTTCCATCACCCTTGTAGGAACGATCGAAGATGATCGGGGTGGCTGGGCCTTGCTGATGCAGGCGGGAGAGCTCACCGCCCTGGCAATCGGCTCCGAACTTCATGGCTACGTGCTTGTCGACCTGACACCGGAAGAAGCCGTTTTTGAACGGGACGGATCGCGGGTCTCCATCGCACGGGGCACATGACGCCACGGCAAACTTTGCTGGCTAGGACTTGAACTGCCCGGTAGGCTTGCGAGCCGTCATGATGAGGAGGCGAGAAAGTGTTTGAGCGTGGTTTGGTGCGAGCGATTGCGCTCTCAACCTGCATCGTCGGCATTCCAGGGTGTGCCACCCTGACTCCGAATGCGGCGAATGTGCACAGCGATCAGTACACACGTCAGCCACTCACCTCGCCAGCAACACCCGCACCGGCAACACCAAACCAGATGGTGGGGCCTGACCGCGTGTCCTCACAGGAGGCAGCCGACGAGATCCGCGAGGCGGACCGCTTGGTGTATTTTGACCGGCGCGTAGGCTCCCATCTCAGTGGCCGAGCCGTCACTGGGGACCTGGCCGGACGGACCCTGCGATTGAACTTCACCAATGCGCCGGTTGCAGAAGTTGTCCAGGCGGTGGTCGGGGATGCACTGGGTCAAACCGTTATGGTCGCGGACGGGGTCGACGGCCGGATTTCCCTGACATCCCCGGAACCCGCGCCCGCACTCGCCGCACTTGCTGCTCTTGAAACGGTCCTCGCCGAGTCAAATCTGGTGCTCGCAGCCCGTGAATCGGGCTTCCTGCTGGCAAGACTCAGCGACTCGCAGCCATCCTTGAATGGGAACTGGGGTGAGTTGGGATATGGCGGGCGGGTCGTATCGGTCCGGCACACAGCGCCTTCAGCCATCATATCGCTCATCGAGCCCTTCCTCTCCGACCGTGTCGAGGCGGTACCCCACGATGATTTGGGCATACTGATCCTGGCCGGTCCCGGATCGGATATCGACGCGGCCCGCAATGCCGTCGAAACCTTTGACCGCCCTCTTTTGACTGATCGGATTGTCGGCCTGTTCGAGCTGCGGTTTGTTTCGGCGGAAACAGCCGAATCCGAGATCGATACCGTGCTTGCAGGGCTGGGAATTTCTCCGCAATCCGTCCAGACGATAGCCATGCCGCGACTGAACATGTTGCTGATCAGCGCGCGCGAAGAGTCCCAGTTCGAGCATGCAAGGGGATGGATCGAGCGGTTTGACCGTCCGTCTGCCGGGTCTGAGCGGCGTTTGCGCTACCACCTCGTGAACAATACTCCGGCCACAACGCTCGCTACGCAGATCACGGCGGCTTTCGCCGGCGGGCAAACCGGCGACGGCGCGGTATTTGAACCACGGTTTGCAGACGACTCGGCAACCGCGTCGAGCGAAGAGGCGAGCCAGGCCGGGCGACTGGCCATCATTCCGGATGAATTGAACAATGCGCTCATCATCCGGGCAACGGACCAGGAATATCGCGAAATTATCGATCTGGTTGAGCGCATGGACGTCATGCCACCACAGGTCCTGATCGAAGCCACCATCGCCGAGGTTCGACTGGCTGACGGGCTCGACTTCGGAGTGCGTTGGTTTTTCGAGAACTCAAACGGAAGCCAGACCTCGACAGCTTCCTTCTCCGACAGCACGACCGGCGGTACCGACCCGACTTTCCCGGGTTTCAATTATGCTTTCTCCGGTACAGATATCACCGCGACACTCAGCGCCCTCCGGTCGATCACGGACGTCACGATCCTGTCGGCGCCATCGATCATGGTTCAGAACAACCAGACGGCGCACCTGCAAGTGGGTGATGAAGTGCCGATCGTCACACAAACGGCCACCTCAGTCAGCGAATCCAATGCTCCCATCGTGTCGTCCGTTGAACTGCGTGAAACCGGTGTCATTCTACAGGTGACCCCGCGTATCAACGTCAATGGCATGGTCGTTCTGGAGGTCAATCAGGAAGTCTCGAGCGTGCGTCCCACGACAACATCGGGAATAGACTCACCGACGATTCAAAAACTGGAGTTCACGAGTACAGTGTCAGTACGCAGCTCCAGCACAATTGCCTTGGGTGGCTTGATCCGCCAGTCGCAATCGGACAACGAGGCGCGCATTCCGCTGCTGGGAGACATGCCCGCAATCGGCAACATTTTCCGAAGCCGTGGCATTTCGAGTGAGCGAACCGAGCTGGTGATTTTTCTCACGCCCAGGATCATCCAGACTGAAGCCGAGTCCTCGGCCGCTCTGCTCCATGTCCGTCGGCAACTCGAAGCCCTGGAGGCGCGACAACCCGACCTTTTTGATCGATGAGGCACGCCGAGACCGGACGAGATCGCGGATCGGCGCTTATCTATGTCCTGTGGACATCGAGTTTTCTCGCTGCCGCATTGCTGACGGTGACCGCGCTGGTGCATGTCCACATACGGACCGCCAGCGCTGCTCAAGGCGAGTTGACCGCCAATTCGATCCTGCGGTCTGCGCTGGAGGTTGCCGCCTTCGACATATCGACCGGCGGTCGTGCCTTTCTCGCGAGTTTGCCGACCACGCTGCAACTGGGCGAACATACCGTCACGGTCCAGCTGGCCCCGGCCCAGCGCCTGCTGGACATCAACATGGCAGATCAAAGTCAATTGAGCGCCCTGTTCCGGCAACTGGGCGAATCTGAACAGGCTGCGACCCGCCTCGCTGACGAGATCCTTGATTGGCGGGATTCGGATGACCGGGTCCGCCCCATGGGCGCCGAAGCCTCTGAGTACGCGGCCCGACGTCAACAGGCACCGCACAACCGTCCCTTTGTATCAGTCGAGGAAGTTGGCGACGTCCTGTCGGTGACACCACGCCGCCTGGCTTGTTTGGCACCCTTTGTCACGGTCCTGGGCGGTACTCCGCCTCCGGCCCGGGACTCAGGTCGCTTCGCTGCAACAACCGATATGGATGGGGCTCGGGTGGCGCTGGAAGCGCGCCTCACCTTGCCGTCTGGACACCGCCGGACAATGGTGGGACTGGCAACTTTCAGAATCCGTCCGGACGTGCCCTATCAGTGGATCGCATTCGGGGAGGATTCGCTCCAGGTCGAGGGGTGCACACCAAGATGAGCCCAATGAATGTGCTTGCAGGCCTGATCCGGAATGACCAGTCAAAGCGACTGATTTTCGCCGCCATAGTGATGATTGCGCTGGCAGCGGTCTTCTGGACCAGTTCGCGCTACCCGTCGCTGGACGAGAAGGCGATGATGAGCGGTGCCATCCAACTTGAAGACCCCCTCGGCTTCGAGGCCCTGATTGCCCTTGACCCGACCGCCAGCACGATCGAGCGGATTGGCGTATCGACCGTGAACTGGATCAATACCAACAAGAAAGGGATGACCTTTGGGTGGCTGTTCGGGGCCGCATTTCTCACAGTGCTGGGCTATTTCCGAAGGCGAAACTTCCGCAACGGCTTTGCCAATTCTGCCTATGGCCTGGTCATCGGCGCTCCGCTGGGCGTGTGCGTGAATTGCGCCGCACCGATTGCGCGCGGGCTTTTTCAGGGTGGCTCCCGGGCAGAAACAACGCTCTCCGCGATGATTGCCTCGCCGACCATGAACGTGGTCGTTCTGACGATGGCGTTCTCCTTGCTGCCATTCTACATCGCCGCCACCAAGGTAGCGTTGAGCCTGTTTGTCATTCTGGTCGGTGTTCCGTTGGTTTGCCGGCTGTTGCCGGCCGACCGCCTGCTACGCACAGTTCCCGCTGATCAATCAGGACCGCAGGCTCCGACCCTGCAGGAACCTCCTGTGGAAACTCTCGCTGCCTCAGCGCGCGGGTTCATCGCGGACTATGGTCGGAATTTCTGGTTCATTATTCGGGTGACGGCACCACTGATGCTGCTGGCCGGCTTTCTCGGCGCGGTTGCCGGTACGCTCATCTCGCCGGACCTCGTCAGTGGCCGGGAATTCGGGTTGCTGGGAGCTGTCGCCGCGGGGGTGGTCGGGACTTTCCTGCCCGTTCCGATCGGATTTGATGTTGTTGTTTCCGGCGCACTGCTCAATGGCGGAGTCGGCCACGGGTTTGTGATGGCACTGGTGTTCACGCTCGGAAGTTTCAGCGTGTATTCCTTCCTGATTGTCGGAACATCCGTCGGCTGGCGGGCCGGCACCCTTTTGGCGCTCATGGTCGCGACCCTGGGAATAGGCAGTGGCGTGGCAATCGACGCCTACCACACCTACCAGACCCGCCGCGCGATCGAGCTGTTGACGTCGGAAGACCAGATCGGGTTGCAGCTCGGACCTTCAAGCCAAGGCCTCGGGATTGGTCTGTCCCTGCAACCCGCGGCGTCAGCACAGGCGGACCCGTCGGCGGATTCCATCACGGTCGAACGGCGTCCCTATGTCGAGCGGGCACAAGGAAGCACCCCCTTTACGCGCGTCGAGGCGTGGCATCTGGGGATCGACCAGCCGATCGAGTTCTCCTTTTCCGACATGTGGCCTCCGTTCTGGGAAGGCCGCAGCGTCGCCAGCGGTGACCTTGACGGGGATGATCTGCCGGATCTGGTGTTCGCATCCACACGGGTCGGGCTTTACATCTATCACAATGATGGCGACGGCGGTTTTACCGGCGGCGCCATGGAGGATGAACGTCTGGCGTCGCTCCCGGTCTTCAACGCCATCATCGTCGATATCGACAATGACGGCTGGCGAGACGTTTTCCTGACCACCTACCGCGAGGGAAATTTCATCCTGCCGAACACCAACGGGCAGCTTGACCCCGCCGGCCTGAGGCCGGTCGCCAACCGGCCCGATGCGGTCTTGACCCTGGCTGCGAGTTTCGGGGATGCCGATAGCGATGGTGATCTTGATGTTGCGCTCGGCAACTGGGCTGCTGGCTGGTACCGGCGTATCCCCGGGGAAGAATCCCGCAATCGCATCGTGTTCAACGACGACGGCCAGTTGAGCGGTGACGACTACCTCGACCTCCCCGGCATTCCGGGTGAAACGCTGTCCATTCTCATGAGCGATATCGACAGCGACGGGGATCCGGATCTGATCGTCGGCAATGATTTCGAGGTCCCGGACTACGTCCATATTGGCGACGGCGCGGGCGGCTTTTCCACGGTCACCCACCAGGACGATCTTATACCCATGACCACCAACACTACGATGTCGGTCTCGTCGTTCGATGTTGCGAACAACGGTCAGATGGCATTGTACTTCGCCCAGATCGCCGGCCGGGCGGAGGGCGTTTCAGATCGATTGCGGATGCAGCCCATCCGGCTTTACTGCAACGGCATGGAGCGGGACACAGACCGGGCGGTCTGCGAGCAAAACATGGCGATCAAGGCTTGGTACCGACCGGGCAACAGCCTCGACCCGTCCAATGCACGCCGGTGCTCAGGCTTTGAGGAGCCATACAGGTCAGAGTGCCGCGGCATGATGATCAAGGATCTGGCCATTCAGAACGATAATGCCGACATGTGCGATCTGATTCCGGTCAATCAACCCAGAATTCGCGCCTATTGCGACATGCACTTCCGGCCCGCCCGACCCATGTCCCGTGAAGAACAGGCGGCCGCGCTGCCCCAGATCATGTCGCGCAATGTCCTGCTTGAACCTGACAATTCGGGTTCGTATCTGGAAACGGCCCAGGCCCGCGGTGTGGAAATTGGCGGTTGGAGCTGGGACGTTTCGGTTGGGGACTTCGACAACAATGGCTGGCAGGACCTCTACATCGTCAACGGCACCTGGGTCCCGAATGAGGTCTCGCCATCCAATATCCTGTTGAGCCATACCGGCGGGGACAGGTTTGAAGAGGCTACCGAACAGTGGGGCATGACGGATTTTGCCCTGACTGCAGCTGCGAGCGTGCTCGATTTGGACGGTGACGGCGATCTCGACATCATCACGGTGCCGGTCAACGCGCCGGTGACAGCCTTCATCAACAATGCCGGTGGCAATTCGATCAGTGTTCAGCTGGAAGACCATGTCGGCAATCGGGATGGCGTTGGTGCGCGTGTTGAGATCATCGACCCAGCCTTGCCGACGGGTTTGCAATCTCGTGAAGTCCAGCTGGGCGGCGGCTTCATGTCGTTCGACCCGACAACAGTGCATTTCGGTTTGGGGCCCATCAGTTCGATCGATCGACTGCGAGTGCGCTGGCCAGACGGCGAAGTATCGGACATTGATGGCCCGATTACAGCGTCAGCGACCTATCTGGTTCGGCGCCTCGCGCGTGAAGGAGTTGCGGAATGAGTCGTCGGTATTTGCTGGGTGCGGTGGGGGCAGTGGCTCTGGCACTCTCGATCGTGGGCGGTGTCACGCTGTTTGATAACCGTTCGGGCACGCGCCTTTCGGAGGCCGACATCGAGGCGCGCATGGCCGACGCTACCGACGCATTCGGGCAGGCCCGCTATCAGGAGGTTGCAGAAATCCTGGCCGAACTGGCGACCGCGGAAGTTCCGCTGGCGCAATACCGACTCGGCATGATGCACCAACAGGGGCTGGGGGTTCCGCACGACACCAGCCGGGCGATTGAATTGCTCGACGCCGCCGCGGCGCAGGGCATGACCGACGCTCGCGATGCCTTGGTGCAGATATTGATCGAGGCCGCCGAGACATCCGACAGCCTCGAGGACGGCGTGCCCTATTACGAGCACGCCGCATCGGTCGGGGATGTGCAGGCAAAAGCCGTCTTGGGGTCTTACTACTTCAGTGGACAGGTTCTGCCGCAGGACCTGGGCCGCGGCCTGACATTGCTGCGCGAAGCCGCGGAAGGTGGCGACGTGCGCGCCCAGTCGAACCTGGGCTACGCCTATCGGACGGGTACAGGGGTGGCCCGTGACGATTCTGTTGCGTTCCGCTGGTATCTGGAAGCCGCCGAAGCCGGCATGGTCCGCGCGCAAGCAGCTGTTGGCCTCCTTTATGAGGAGGGAGCAGGAACCGAGCGCAACCTTTCCGAGGCTGTGCGCTGGTATCTCAATGCCTACGAAGCCGGCGCGCCCGGTGTTGCCGTTCGCTTGGGCCGGCTTGTTGCTTCGGATGAAATACAGGCGGGAAACCACAATGAAGCCGCCGATTGGGTGACAACGGCCGCCCGGGCGGGTGACACGGCGTCTATTGACTGGATCCAACGCCAGTCGGAAGCCGGAGATGTTGCGGCGCTGTATGCCCTCGCAACCATGTATGATGTTGGCGAGGGTGTGCCGCAAAACTCGCGGCTGGCGGCCGAAAGCTATCGCCGGGCGGCAGAACGCGGGTCGCCACCCGCCCAACTGGTCATGGCACGTCGCATGGCTGCTGGCGAGAATGGTGACCCGGATTATGTCATGGCCCACGTCTGGGCGAATCTGGCCGCTGCCAATGGTGTGGAGGGGGCCGCCGCAGAGCGCGACGTTTTCGCGCAATTCCTGTCGCCGTCAGAGCTGACCAATGCGCAGGACCTTGCCGCCAGCTGGCGGCCGGTGGAATAGGTCCGACATGGCGACCAAACCCCCAAGCGGACTAGCCTGCCGAATGGTACTCATCGGCACTTTGACTGCGCTTCTCGTTGCGCCGGGTGCGCACCCGCAAGCGGAATCTGGTTTGCCCGGCGTTGAGGCCGCGCTCGACAGGCAGGCCTATCAGTCCGCGCTGGAACAGGTTCGCCCGCTTGTCGCGGACGGCAACCCGGACGCGATGGCGGTGCTGGCGCACATGTTCCGTCACGGCCTGGGCGTCCCGCAAAATTATACGCGTGCCTACGAACTGGACAGGGACGCCGCGCAAGCCGGCGTTGCCCGCTCGCAGAATGCTCTCGGGCACGCCCTGTGGGCCGGGTTCGGTACCGCGCAAGATACCGACACTGCGTTGTTCTGGTTCGAGCAGGCCGCGCAATCGGGAGCGCCCGAGTTCCAGTTCGATTTGGCCGCGGCCCTTGCCGACCGTCCGCAACCGGACCTCGAGGCAGCTGCACGGTGGTATTCCGCGGCCGCGGCACAGGGAAATGCGCAGGCCCAAGCCAATCTCGGCCTTCTTTACCTGCAGGGCAACGGAGTTGAGACCAACGAGGGGGAGGCCGTACGCCTTTTTCGCGAAGCCGCTGAAGCGGGAAATGCCCAAGCCCAGAATAATCTCGGCCTGCTGAGAGTCCGCGGCGTTGGTGTCGAGCAGGATTACGAGGAAGCAGCCCGCTGGTTTGGTCTGGCCGCCGAACAGGGCTTGGCCGAGGCGATGAGAAATCTCTCGATCCTACATGAATCCGGCTTTGGCATGCCGGTTGACGAAGAGGCCGCCAGGGCCCTTCTCAGCCGCGCCAGGGCGATTGAGGTCGGGAATGTTGCCAATCTCATCGAGCAACTCGGCGTGCCATTCGACGATCGATTGATCGTGCCGGATTGGAATCGGCCAATGGATCCGGCTGAGAACGCCGCAGCCGAGGCGGGTGAGACAGTCGCGCTTTATCGGACAGCGTTTCGATATCTTGGCGGACTGGGTGTTCGACAGGATACGGGTCTGGGGCTCGCGCGTCTGCGTCAGGCAGCGCTACAGGGATCCGGGGCAGCCGCGCTCAATCTCTGCCTGCTGTACGCGAGAGGGTCCGGCGTTCCCCAGAGCTATCGGACAGCCCTGGTCTGGTGCAGCGTTGCCTCCTATCGCGGCCAGACGCGGGCAATGCTGCTGCGCGATCGGCTAATTCTCGCACTTCCGCCTGATGTGGTCGCCGCAGCCCAGTCTGAAGTCCCCGACTTGCTGGCCACAATCGGCACCGGAAACCCGGAATAATGGCAAAAAACAGAACATTGCCAATTGCGCAGCATTGTGCCGCAACCGGCTTGTGTATATGATTCCCAACCAAATGAGGGGTGCTCGATGCGAGTCCGAAATTTGATCACACTGATGGTGGCAGCCATCTGGTTGGCACTGCCATCCGGGGTGGCAATTCCGCAAGCAGATGATGTGCCTTCCTCGGCGTCGATATCGGTTCGCTTGGCCGGAACCCGTCTGTATTTCGAGGGTGAGCCGAGTTTCTTCAACTACTCGGTTCGCGTAACCGGACCGAATGGTTATGTCGGCGAAGTTTTTTCGGCGCGTCGCGCGCCCAGCTTCCGGCTCAGTGACCACGGTGCCGTCGATGACGGCGTATATCGCTATGAAGTTACGGCGGCGACGGGCGATGTGGTCCAGCATTCCTCGCCACACTCGCGTCGTGCCAATGGTCGCGAGGCAAGCGCACAGGTGCCTCGTATCGGCATTGCATCCGACGGCAGTTTCCGCGTCGTCAACGGACAAATTTTCGCCTCGTCCGAGGCGGAGTCAGAAACCTGAATATTGCCGCAATGGGGGGCATTCTCGTGAAGCAGCTTCGTACCATAGCCAGTTCGCTGGCACTTACTCTCGGGCTCTCGGTGGGGTTGCCGGGGGCGACTTCAGCTGACGTCCAGCACCTGGATGATGTCATCATTTCATTCAGCCTGTGCGTCGGCAATGACTGCGTCAATGGCGAGAGTTTTGGGTTCGATACGCTGCGCCTGAAGGAAAACAATCTTCGCATACATTTCAACGACACCAGTAGTTCAGCGAGTTTCCCGACACGTGACTGGCGGATCGTGATCAACGACTCGTCCAATGGCGGATCCAACTATTTCGCGATTGAGGACACCGACGCTGGTCGCCAGGTGTTCCGTATCGACGCCGATGCGCCGGCGAGTTCTCTTTACGTCGACAGTAGTGGTGAAATTGGCGTCGGGACGTCGACCCCGGTCACGCAAATTCATGTCGTCGACGGCAATACGCCCACCTTGCGCCTTGATCAGAACGGGTCCAGCGGCTTTACGCCACAGGTATTCGATCTCGCTGCCAATGAATCCAACTTCTTCATTCGCGACGTTACCAACGGAAGCCAGCTTCCCTTGCGGATCCAGCCCGGCGCGGACACCAACGCATTGTACATCGCGTCCAACAACCACATCGGCATGGGCACTGCGAGCCCCGACGATAACATTCACATCGTTGACTCATCTGATGGGTTCTTTGGCGTGACGCTGGACGATACCGGTGCGACCGGTGGGACCGGTTCCTGGCGCATGGTCCATGGCGGCCACGACACGACTTTCCGGATTTCGCGGGCGGGCAGCGGCCTGTCCGAACTCATCCTCTACGAGGGTGGGGATCTGAAAATTGGTGGCACGCTGACGACCGATGGCAGCTGCAGCGTCGGCTGTGACGCGGTTTTCGAGGAAAGCTATGCACTGCCATCAATTGATGATCATGCTGAATACATGTGGGCCAATCGCCACCTGCCGAATGTCGGTCCTACGGCTGAGCAGGGTCCGATGAACATCTCCGAGAAAATTGGCGGCATGCTCAACGAGCTCGAGACAGCCCATATCTATATCGAGCAGCTTCACCGCGAGCAGCAGGCCGCACAGACTCAGATTGCTCATTTCGAGGAGCGCCTGTCCCGCCTCGAGCAGAACTGACGGTCTCTGACCTCGACCCCATTGCAGGGCAGGCCCATCCTATTGAGGGGCCTGCCCATTTTTTTGGTCCGGTTGGCCCGCTGGCAAGGACGAAGACCCGAGAACTGGTCCGGCACTCAACCACATTAGGCCCAAAGCATCGTATCAACCGGCAAGCGGCTGCCATGCGCCCCAGGGGCGTTACCTTGCTACCAGGCAGATCGAAGCGATGACCATCCCACTTCAGCACTCCATCCGCGCTCGCCTGAATGGCATCAGCAAGACCCACCTGATCTTCCTGATCGGGCTCCTGCCATCGGTGGCGATGGTGTTGACCGTGCTTGGGCTTCTTCATCGCGGGGTCGAGTTCAGCGACACCGGATTCTACTACAACTCGATTTTCAATCTCGACGAGATTGACATGCAGACCACTCAGTTTGGCGTTGTCTGGCAATTCCTTTCGTTTAGCGACTCCTTCCTTCTCCATCGCATTGCGGTCTTCGTCCTGATTTGGGCGGGCGCCTATTTTCTTGTCCGTCAAACTCATGAGTTCTGTGTCGATGCCAGTTCTGACTGGGTGGTGGAAACACGACACGCATTTCTGGCGGGCTTGGCCGTAACGCCATTCTACAGGAACTGGGTTCCCGACCCCTCCTACAATGCGCTCGGCTACATTCTGCTGCTATTCATGGGCGCCCTGGCCCTGCGGGTTGCCGTTCGACTGAGCCAGTCTCACAACAACTGTCGCGCGGAAATGATGACGGTCGGAGCGCTGCTCATACCCCTTTTCCTGACCCGGCCACTCGCGCCTCTGATTGTCGCGATTGTGGCTGTTCCGCTTGTTCTTGTTACCGCCCGCCCGCGTCTGGGCCAGTTGGCAAAGGCTGCTGGCTGGCTGCTGGTCGGAGTTGTCGGCTACCTCGCCTATCAAACGCTGGCAGTGGAGCCGCCTTGGACGACGCTGGACCGCATCGGCGGCGGGCTGGAGCGACGCGCCCTGCTCGAGCGCGACGGGGCCCTGGCTCGTGGTCTGGAACGGTTTTTTGAAGATTTCTCAAAGTACGGCGCGCGGGATTGGGCAACCTACCTCCCGCTGTCGGCGTTTGCGACACTGGTACTTGTCCGCAGGCAATTGCCGTCCCGCTTCTGGCAGGCAGCGGACTGGGCCCGCGTCACTCTCCTGGCTGTCGTGGCGGCCAGTTTGGCATTCGGCGCCTCAGGGCTCGATGCAGTTTTCGGTCAGGCTTGGCTGCAATCCGTTGATTTTGGGGCCATGAGCTTCACGATCCTGATCAGTACCGCCTCGGCCTTGGTGATAACGCCTGCGATCGCAGTATTGAGCCGCGCGCCAGTCGGGCTCTGGATCAAGGACTGGGCGGCCTTGTTGATGATGCTCACGCTTTGTGTGGCTGCCTTCTTCGGCACCGGCAGCAACTGGTTGGTCAAATTCCAGTTTTTCTCAGGCACATTGATCGTCCTGTTTGGCATCTTCCTGATGGCTGAAAGGACCGGCACGTTCTGGAAAACAACAGCCATCTTTCTGGTCCTGTCTTATGCCTATGTGTTCGTCTCGATGAAGCACGCCTACCAACTGCCATATCGCCTGCCATCCGACCTCTCGACGCAGCGCGAACCGGTTGAGGCCGTTCGGGGAATGGCGTTCATGCGCGTCGACCCTTCCACTCGGTCCTTCATGGAAGACATCGCCTCTTTGCAATCGCGCCTCCCTGAGACAGGTCCCAATCCGGCCTTGATCGACCTGTCCGGCCGATTGCCCATGGTAGCGTTTCTGCTGGACCTTTCGACGCCGCGAACGCCGTGGGCCCTGTCAGGTTATTCCGGCTCGCAGGCGCTGTTTGATCATACGATCGCAAGTCTGGACGAGGAGACCGTCCGCAACGCCTGGATTCTCGAAAGCCCTGCCCGGGAGAACTCCCACGACCCTGCCGTTCTGGCTCGCCACGGCATTGCGTTCCCGGATGACTACGACCCCGTCCTCGAGACCTGGTCAGACTATGTCCAATCTCCCATCATCATCTGGATTCCCCGCCACGCCCTGCGCGCGGTGGCGAACGAGACAGGACCATCCGAGCCGGATCAATGAGATTGGAGGCGCGGATGCCGACCTGATCAGCAATCAGGGTGCTGACCCAAACTTTGGCAAAGTATCCAGCCATTGACGGACGCCCGCTGGCCCAACGTTCGCGATATAGTCCAACATCGACATGTGGGATTGAAAATCAGCCCCGTGCTGCTTGTAAGTGGGATGGATGAAATTCTGGAACGTTACCGCAACGCCATTCTGTCCGAGGAATTGCGTGTCCACATAGGCTATGCCCTTGGCCCCAAGATACAGATCCGTGGCGGCATGGGCTTTCGCGATCTCCAGCAAGCGGCCAGTCAGGTCAGCGTCCGGAGCGCGGGGAATATCGCTCGCGCGACTGAACGTACCGGCAATCGAGAGGTGACCGGCGAGCTGCTCTATCAACGGGATGGTCAGGTCAGTCAGCCGGTCTGGCCGCGCGTCAAATGCCGATTCCAACATGGCAATGACGGGATCGATATAGGGTGATGATGAGTAGGCCTGCCTGACCGTCAGAATCTGCTTTCGTGCCCAGTTTCGACCGTAGTCTATTCGGGTCTCGTGCAAGCGCGTGCTCAACCCATCCCGTTTCACGGGAACGATCAACCAGGTCGGCCCTGACTTGGTGCAGATCCTGTTGCGGTTTCTCCAGTCATTCTTGGTGTACTGAACATCATCCTGGAAAACAAAATGATCAACATAATCAATTTGTTCAAAGTAGCCGATCCAGGGCAGATAGACTGGTTGGAGAATACCGATGCACCGGCCACGCCGCATACCGTCCTCCGGCCTCGCCACTAGCGGCTCTCCTTGCCTGACCGGTTGTCAGAATACTCAACACCATCAATGTCACGAATGAAGTAGGCCGGCTTCTTGGCCGAAACATTGAGTATCCGCAGCAGATACTGACCTATGATGCTCATTGCTCCGAGTTGTAGCCCCCCGATCATCAAGACCGCGACCATCAGCGAGGACCAGCCCACCTCCACCTGAACGCCGGCCAGCTTCCGCACGATGATGAATGCCGCCAGTGAAAGGCTGGCGAACATGATGAGAAAGCCCACAACACCCAACCACCGCAACAACAGGTTGGAGTTGCCGACCAGCAGGTTCGAGAACTGGCGCAACCGGCGCGAGAAAGTGTATCGGGATTGCGGGTATGCGCTCTCGTGGTGTTCGACATCCACCGCCACAATATCGGTCGTCACCTGCTGGATAAGCGCGGGTATGAAGGGCCGATCGCTCGAGTTAAGCAACATCCCTTCAACAACCCGTCGCCGGAGGAGCTTCATGGGCGAAATCGGGAACTCATAGCCAAGAATAACGCGGTCGAACTGCGCCTTGATACGGCTCGTCACGCGCTGCATGAGGTCATGTTTTTTGTTCCGGTAGCGCGCGATGATCACATCATGCCCATTGTGCACTGCCAGCTTCTCGAGATCTTCGGGCGCCTGCTGCAGATCATCATCGAGTGTCAGGACCCGGTCGCCCCGGCTTTGGTTGAGGCCACACATTACGGCGCCGGGCTTGCCGTAATTGCGGGTCAGGCGAATGACAGTTACAGCCTCTCGCTCGCCGACCGATTTGAGCGTGGCCGGCGCCTCGGGACTGGGCGATCCGTCATCCACAATGACAATCTCGTACCGTCCGACGTTCATTTTCGTGAATGTCCGCTCCAACCGCTCGATCAGCTCGATCAGCGGCGGCCCCGGATTATAGGTTGGAATGATGACCGAATAGTCGAAACCGCCCTGCTCGGTCATGAGCGGACTGCCGGCGGCTCGATGATGCGGGAAATCAACGCGAGTCGACGTTCCCGCCGCTTCACTTCATCATCCGACATGGGACGCTCGGAACGCCCTGGCGACAAGCGTTCCTCAAGACTGGCAAGCATCCGCTCCTGCTCCTCCGCTCCCATGGAATCGACATCATTTTGAGCCGTGTATCCAAAGCGTTTCATGAGCGTGGCGCACTTCAACTCGATATACAGGACGTCATCCGCAGTCAGGACCGAGCCGTAATTGCCCGAGTTCCCACTCATCACGGGTCGACCCAGGTTGGACCACGCATCAACTTGTTTGGCGGTCTTGGCCGTTCTCGGATTCTGGTGTGCGCAGAGCATGCCGGCATCGAAATCCACCCCGAGATTGTGACAGACCCCGCTCAGGACCTCGGTGGGCCGCTGAATCAGGTCTTCATAGCGGATCTGCACCGTCCGTGCCGACAGTTGCGGGTCACAAAGAAGGTCTAATGTCTCGCTTTGGTCAGCGCACCACACCGATACCGCCTTGGCCACTCCGCCCGGCACACTGCTGGTCTTGACCCAGCTCGCAGCCACATCGCGAGGGTCCCGGACCTGGAACACAAACCGGGCCCCGGGCCAATGATCCAGCAAGAAGGGTACGAATCTATAGGTGTGGTTCTCTTTCACAAAAGCCCGACTGGCACCTTCAGATGCGCACTCGCGTCGATACATGAAGTCAAATGCTGATGCCATGCTCTGTGATTGACCACAAACGCCCTCAAGCTCTTCAAGCGAAAAACTTGTGTTCCAGTCACCAAGTATGGTGGCTCGGGCGGCGTGGAAATCAGCCAGAAAACGACGACGAGCCGCATGATCAAATGGCAGATAATGACCGCTATTGAGGCCGAATAGCCGGAACATGTGTGTCGGCGGTGGCCCGGAAAATTGCGGATGCCCACTCATCAATGACGTGATCAGGTTGCTGCCGGACCGCTCGCTGCAAATCAGAAAGGTGTATTGCATGCCTCACCCTATCCCGATGCTGCGTGCGCCAGGTGCGCCACGACAATTTCTGACACGCGGGTCGCTTGATCCAAGGAAAAGTTTTTATCATTGAACAAGTTGATGGTCGAGCACTGGACCGCATGGGCGACGGGGCACTGCCCGGAGTCCAGGTGGCTGCGAAATGAGCGGAAATGCGCGGATGCAAACAATCCGGCGTCGAAAATCCGCTCCAACAGCCGATCCCTGTTCGGCACCCGGAGATTATACCGCCACAGATGGTCGGCGCCCGCCAGGACGAATTCCGCAGGCAAGGTCGATCGGTAGACTTCGTTGAGTCGGCTTTTGTGAGCCAGCACTGCGGGTAACTCCCGCTCAATCGCGTGTCGCAAAGCCGGCCAGTCCGGTCCCTCTGCGGTCGGTAGCCAGCTTGCCAGCCAATCCGCAATGCGGTTCTCCACCGCGACTTCCTGATCCAGGCCGGGATCGATCCTTGTCCGGAGTGCGTCAATCAGGCCGGCCTCGGCGGCCGGATCGAACACCCCCTCAACCGGAAGAAGCGCGAGACCATCGCTCACAAGGGCATAGCCACCTGCACCAAGATCCAGGACCTTGCCATGGCCAGTGCTGTAAACGACTGCGTCCGCACAGCCCAAACCCTCCATTTCTGGATCAATGGACGGCGGACAAAGGCAACGGTCATCAATGACCACAAGCTCCGGTCCCGCCGCATTGCGCAACCGCCGTATATCCGTGGCCGCCGAATGCGAAGCACCGTAGCCATGAATGTAGATCAACCCGGCATAGGATCGATCGCCGCCCAGCGCCTCAATGGCCTGGTCGACATCCAGACAGAAATTTTCCTCACGGATATCAACGACATCAAAGCTAGCACCGGCACTCATAAGACTGAGATATACCGCGTCACATGCATTTGCCGGCACCAGCCAATGGCGACAGTCGGGGCGGCGGGCTGCCTGGCCTGCAACGATGGAGTGTATCAACCGCGACGCTCTCGGCGCTGTAACCATCCGGACCGTCATTGACCGCTCCCCGCCGCCCGCAAGCGGGCGAAGGCCCGCTCGAAGATGAAAGCCTCCCGCATGAATTTCCCGTCCGGGCGGTCGATCGCTTCGAGCCGCGCCAGCTCGTCATCACGATGACGGTCGCACCATGCATAGAACGACAACTCGGGACGACCGACTGCCGTGTCTGGACATCCCCGTTTCACAATTGTGGACCGCTCGGCCGGGCTCATCGTCGTCCCGTACCCGAACGCGCTCATTTCCGCGGCACAGAGCGCCTCGATAAAGGCACTGGTCTCCGGCGCGAGGTGATCCTTGTACCGGCCTATCGGTTGCACCGGGCTTGCATCGCCAGAATCAAAAGAGGAATTGCGCGGCGTGTTGTCCGCCGACCTGATCGCATCTGCATCCGGAGCGATTTCCGGCGGCAGGTGATCGCAAAGCGTGGAAACAGGGGCCTCGACCAAGTCCTCGTAACGCACCATGTAGAAACCGGGACAGTCTTTCAGGGCCAACGCATAAAGGGCAGACTTGCGCCACTGTCGACACATGAACAATAGCGGCCTCGGGTCGCCGGCAAACTGCTCGCCCCTCCCGCCCGTTTGCGACGCAATACTGTCTCGCGGATCGCGCAGGATCAGGACGCAAGAATGTCCGGCTTGCAGAATTGCTGGCACAAATTCTTCGGCAAACGTCTCTTTCCAGACGATCGCCGTGGCCCCTCCGGGCTCCGTGTAGTTCGCGTCGAGATACCGACACAACGCGCCGATGGGGACCTGTCTCAACAGGGCTCCAAGACCGGCCAGAGGCGTTGCGGGTCGAGTATACTGGCCGGAGTAACCAACCATCGATGTCAACCAGCTTTCCCAATCGTCGCGGCTCGGGCGTGCCGCCCCGAGAAAGCCCGTGAACTCATCCGGCGGCGTATAAGTGCCGAATTGCTGGTCCGACAGCGGATAGGTTGCCAGCAGGTCCGGCGCGCCACGCTGGGCAAGGAAAGACCGCTTCAGACCGGTCAAAAGCAGGGGCGCGGGTTGCGAGACACAGCGGCGTCCCGGACCCTTCGCCAGACGCGCCGCCAACAATCCTGTGCCGGACCGGGGAGCTCCGGTCACGAAGGTGAGTTCGGTCATGTCAGGGTTTCCCGGCAATCTGCGGAGGCCAAACCCGCTCGGCGGCCGCCAAGGCGCCCCACGCGGTGACGCAGGTCAACGCGGTCACGAGGCGGGCCAGAACGGAAATGGAGATCGCCGACGGCGCATCGACCCCGAATCCGGCCAGCAAACCAGCCACGACGGCTTCGCGAACGCCCACTGTCGTCCCCACCACCGGAACAATGGTCACGATCAGAGCCAGCCCACCGATCAGAAGCGCAACATCGAGGTTGAGTGAGGTGCCGACAGATTTTGCGGCGACCCAAAGCAGGGCGGCGCGCGCGATTGCCGTTCCCAATCCCAACACGACCGCCATGACCAACCGGTGCCGTGGCGTCGCCGTGACCGCCAAAACGGTATTGCGCAGGAATTGTTGAAATTGTCGGGCAAGCGTTGTTTTGCGCAGAAGCATGAAGCTGGCGGCAGCGACGACAGCCAGACTGCCGCCAATGGCCAGGACCCCGACAGCCCCCTCCAGTCCCAGTGTCAATCCGACACCGCCGTGGCCGGGCGCCAGAAGCAGGGCGGCGATACCGGTCAGGCCCAAGGTCGCGAACAGACCGATCACGCGCGATAGCAGGACAGCCGAGACGGCGCCGCTCAGGCCAAGTCCCATCTTTGATGCCGCGTGCCCCCGGTAGGCGTCACCGCCGAACCAACCCGACGGCAGGAGGGAAATGGCACCTGCGGCGCATGTGATCTTGGCCACCGAGCGCCACATGCCAACGGGCAGCGTGCTCAGACATACCAGTCGGGCGGCCTCGGTCGACTGGATCACAACAACAGACAACGAAGCCCAGACAAGCCAAGACGGGTCGGAGGCATTCAACACCGCGACCCACCGGTCCAGCGGAACCAGCCACAGGCCGCCTGCGACCAGAACCAGGATCAGCACTGGCGCGGTGTATCTCAACTCCACCCCCTCTAGGACTGAGCCCAGCCCTGTAACAATCCGCACGAACCGGTCCGGCATGCCAACCGTCCCAATTTCACCCGGATCGCGGACACCGGTTGGCGCGCCGCGCGTTATTGGCTAGTGAATCAGGATCGGCTCCGTTGTGTCCACCGAACGACAAGGCAGGACGACCGGCTAACCAAGGCGGACTTCCTACCATGCCATCACCGGATGACAATCTCGTCTCTGTCCCGTTTTGCAAACCCGATTATTCGCCACTCGAAATGGCGCACCTGCAGGCCTCGGTGGATGAAGGCCGCCTGGAGGGCGGTGGCCGCTTCACCCGGGAATGCGAAGCCCGCATATCGGCCTTGTCCAAAAGCCTGGAAGCCTATGTCGTCCCGTCCTGCACCGCGGCGCTCGAGATGATGGCACTCATCACCGACATGAAGCCGGGGGACGAAGTCATCATGCCCTCATTCACTTTCGTCTCAACGGCCAATGCATTCGCCATCCGCGGCGTTGTCCCGGTGTTCGTCGATGTTGACCCGGTGACCCTGAACATCTGCCCGTTGAAGGCCGAAGCGGCGATCACAGACCGGACTCGCGCGATCATGGTCGTGCACTACGCGGGTGTCGCCTGCGACATGGATGCCCTTTGCGCCGTCGCCGACACCCATGGCATCGACATTCTGGAGGACGCGGCACAGGCCTTGGGGGCCCGCTGGATGGGCCAACCTCTCGGGAGCTTCGGACGCCTCGCCGGGATCAGCTTTCATCATACGAAGAACATCTCCTGTGGCGAAGGTGGCGCACTTCTTGTCAATCAGGAGGAGGATCGACGAAAGGCGGAATTCATTCGAGACAAGGGGACCAATCGCGCCGACTTCCTTCGGGGACAGGAAAGCAAGTATGAATGGTTGGTCCTGGGGTCCTCATATCTGCTCAGCGAACTGGCCTCGGCTGTCCTGCTCGGGCAAGTGGAGCGGATCGATGACCTTACGATCAAGCGCATGAGGCTGTGGTCGCGATACCACGACGTCTTCTCAGGCGTCTCCGGTGTGACCGCGCCGCAGATTCCGGCCAAGGCCGAACACAACGCCCATATCTATCACCTGCGTCTGCCCACGCATCAGCTGCGCGACGGCTTCTGCGAGGCGATGAAAAAATGCGGTATCGTGGCTGCCCCGCATTATGTTCCCCTGCACCTGACCCCCGGAGGCAGGCTCTACGGACGGGCGCATGGCGAACTCGACGTGACGTGCAACGCCGCTCGAACCTTGGTGAGACTGCCCCTGTTCAGCGCCATGTCCGATGCTCAACAAGCGCACGTGATCGACACAGCCCGCGACTTCTTGATCGCCAACGGCCTCACGTCCGGCCCCGAATAAACAAACGGTCCGGGCCCTTTTTGACCCCTGGCCCGGTTGATCCCGACGACATCGCGACCGGTTGATTGCAACCCGCTCGTTCGTGACAGGCGGGCACCCGAACGCCGAACGGCGGCGCAACAAAGCGGCCGTTTCTCGATTTTATCGATTTAATACAGCAGGATATGTGTCGGTGACGCCAGGCAAACGCCAACCAGCCTCCGAATTCGACCACCGACCTCGATTCAGGCGGCGAGTTGGCGCCATTCGGCCGGGGCCCGGGCGCGGTTCTCCTTGAAATTTTCGCGGCGGCAAAAATGGCGTTCGGGATTGAGCTGGTTGTGAACTGAGGTTTGGACCGCGGCAAACTTTAGAAGGCTTCGCATAGACCTGAACCGCGTCATGACTTTCTCTCGCCGCCTGAGCGGCTGATGCGAATTTTCGGCCGGATTGTTGAGCCACCTCCCGGTTGCGTGACGGCCGGCAATTCCGACATCACGAAACGCGGCCTTGTAGGACAGCAGTCTGTCGGTGACGACTTGGTCCGGCGCCCCATATCGCTTCGTCGTTCTGCGAAAAGAATCGCAGCGCCGCCACGCGATTCCGGCGTTTGGTGACATACGCCTCGAGAACTTCCCCTTCGTTGTCGACGGCGCGCCAGAAGTAGTGGAGTTCTCCATTGATGCGCTCGAAAACCTCGTCGAGATGCCACGCCCAGTTCGAGTAGTTCGTGTTCTGGGCGCGGCGTTTTCGGATCTCACCAGCGAATAGTGGTCCGAACGGGTTCCACCAGAACCGCACCATCACGTGCGTGATGCCGCTGCCGCGTTCGTGCAGCAGGTCCTCCACGTTTCGAAGCGTCAGCGGGAAACGGATATACATCGTCACCGCAAGGCGGATGATCTCGCGAGAGGCCTTGATATATTTGAACGACCTACTGATCGAGCGACACGACGAAACCCGGACTCCACGCTCAAGCCAAAGTTCCTCTGACACTGCCGCGAAAACACCGAGGGAAATCCGCGGCGCCACTTTATCTAATTATTTCAGGAAGATATGTGGCGGAGAGAGAGGGATTCGAACCCTCGGAACGCTTGCGCGCTCAACGGTTTTCGAGACCGCCCCGATCGACCACTCCGGCACCTCTCCGCGGGGAAGCGGGGTTTTGACCGACTGGCGCAACAAAATCAAGGGGCGGATGCGGTGAACAATGCGACCGACCGGCGCAAAATTGGTTTTGCCAACCCGCATCGTCCCCACTAAGGTCGCGACAAACCAGAAAAATCAGGGGTTCGTGTTTGGTATGACCAGTTTTCACTTCAAGGCTTTCGCCTGCCTGCTCGGCGCTGCGACGCTCACCGCGGTCGCGGGCTGCGCAACCACATCTGACGATGAAGTGGCTCAAGCCCTTCCCGATCAGGGTGTCACAAGTGAAGGTGATCGTTTCACCTGTCGACGTATCCAGGTCACCGGCACACGGCAGCGCGAGCGCATCTGCTACACCGAGGCCGAGTGGGAGGCTTACCAGGAACGCGTCCGGCAGGGTGTGGACTCGGTGCGCGATGGAAATCGGGGCGAGGCTCGTCCGGATTCATTTACCGGTCCGGGCCAATAACGCGCATCTCAACCGGTTTGACTGATTGACTCCGAAGCGGGCATGCGTATAACGCCCGCTCCTGCTCGCGCGGCCAGCCGTCGCGGGCCCATAAATCACGAACAACGCTCCGGGCATACGGAGTGAAGAAAAAGGACCCGCCGGGCGTACAGGATCAGGGTGATCCCGCAGGCACCGGACGGATCGGACAAAAGGACAGAGAAGATCATGTTTGCAGTGATCAAGACCGGCGGTAAGCAATACCGCGTTGCCGCCGGCGACGAAATTCGCATCGAGAAACTCGAGGGCGCCGCCGGCGACACGCTCGACCTCGGTGATGTGCTGATGCTCGGCTCGGACGCCGGCGTCACGGTTGGCTCGCCGACCGTTGATGGCGCCCAGGTGATCGGCGAGCTGCTGGACACCAACCGCGCCCGCAAGATCATCGTCTTCAAGAAGCGCCGCCGTCAGAACTACCGCCGCACCAAGGGCCACCGCCAGTGGGGCACGGTTGTGCGGATCGCCGAGATCGTCGCACCGGGCGAGAAGGCCAAGACCGCGCTGAAGTCGACCACGGCTGCTCCGAAAGCCGCAGAAGCACCCAAGGCGAAAGCCAAGGCCGCTCCGAAAGCCGCTGCACCGAAAGCTGCCGCGCCGAAGGCTGAAAAGGCTCCGGCCAAGAAAGCAGCCGCGCCGAAAGCTGCAGCTGCCGACGCGCTGACCGAGCTGACGGGCGTCGGCCCGGCCCTGGCCACCAAGCTGAACGAAGCCGGCATCACCACGTTTGCGCAGATCGCAGCCTGGACCGATGCTGACCTGGACGCCCTGAGCGAGACCATCACCGGTCTCAAGGCCAAGGCAGAGAAAAACGACTGGATCAACGCCGCCAAGGCGCTGGCCAAGTAATCGGAGGACTGATCAATGGCTCACAAAAAAGCAGGCGGTTCATCCCGTAACGGTCGCGACTCCGCAGGTCGCCGCCTTGGTGTGAAGAAATATGGCGGCCAGGAAGTCATTCCCGGCAACATCATCGTGCGTCAGCGCGGCACCAAGGTGAACCCGGGCGCCAATGTCGGCATGGGCAAGGACCACACCCTCTTTGCGCTTACCGAAGGCCGCGTGGTCTTCGCGAAGAAGTCCGGCGGCAAGGCCTTCGTCTCGGTAGAGCCGATTGCCAAAGCGGCTGAATAAGCGGTTCGCACATATCCGGACCGTGTCTTGAACAGGCAGGTCCGGGAACGCCACACGCGTTAAAAGGGGAGACGGACCACCGCCTCCCCTTTTTCTTTGTTCCCCCCGCGAGGAGAGGCTCATGGGCCCGCGGATTGAGACAGAACGCCTGGTGATGCGGCTTCCCGAACTGGAAGACGCCGAGAACATCTCGACCTATCTGGGTGATTATGACGTGGCGAAGAACACCGCCCGCGTTCCCCACCCCTATCCGACGCTCGCCGCAGAAATGTGGGTCATCACAACACGCGCCAGCTGGCAACCGGGCAGCAATCTGTCGCTGTCAGTCGAAATGGACCGTGAAGTCATCGGTGGCGGCGGCGTGTTCAAACGCACATCCGATGCAGATTGGGAGATCGGGTACTGGATTGGAAAGCCGTGGTGGGGGCGCGGCCTCGCGACGGAACTTGGACAGGGGTTGGTCGATTATGCTCGTGACACCCTTGGCACGCGCCGTGTGATCGCCGGGTACTACACCGACAACCCGGCATCTGGGCGGGTGCTGGAGAAACTCGGCTTCTGCCACGAGGGCAAAGGCGTTCGCGCGTTTTCGATGGCCCGCATGGGACCGGCAGACATGCACCAATTGTCCTTGCAGCTCTAACGGCCATCAACGGAGGGCCTCCATCAATTCGCGTATCCTGGGGTCTGGTTTCCGGTCCGTACAGCCTGGTCTGACCGGCCACAAGCGGCGGCGGCACGCGCTTGGGCGTCCAGTCAGGCGAATTGAGGTAGCCGCCATGCGCGCTTACGGAAGAAACGCGCTGAACTCATCAGCGTTTTCCTATAAGAACTCTCGGTTCAACCTGTTGCCGACATAAAGCTGACACCATGAAATTCCTCGACCAAGCCAAAGTCTATGTGCGCTCCGGCAACGGAGGCGGCGGCTGCGTGTCTTTCCGGCGCGAAGCCTATGTCGAGTATGGCGGCCCGGATGGCGGTGATGGCGGCAAGGGCGGTGATGTCTGGGTGGAGGCGGTTGAGGGCCTGAACACGCTGATCGACTACCGCTACAAGCAGCACTTCAAGGCCGATACAGGCATGCACGGCATGGGCCGCAACCGCACAGGATCCGGTGGCGAGGATGTGGTGTTGCAGGTTCCCGCTGGCACCCAGCTGCTTGACGAGGACAAGGAAGAAATCCTCGCCGATCTGACCGAAGTCGGGCAGCGCGTTCTGCTGGCCCGGGGCGGCGATGGCGGCAAGGGCAATTCACACTTCAAGACCTCCACCAATCAGGCACCGCGCAAGACCATTCCGGGCTGGCCGGGCGAAGAGCGCTGGATCTGGCTTCGGCTGAAGCTGATCGCCGATGTCGGCCTGGTCGGGCTGCCCAATGCCGGCAAATCGACCTTCCTTTCGGTCGTCAGCAAGGCCAATCCGAAGATTGCCGCCTACCCGTTCACAACGCTTTATCCCAATCTCGGCGTGGTTGATCTGGGCCCTGGCTCACGCTTCATCGTGGCCGACATTCCCGGCCTGATCGAAGGCGCTCATGAAGGCGCCGGGATCGGCGACCGCTTCCTCGGTCATATCGAACGTTGCGCCTCGCTGATTCACCTGATCGACGGGACCCAGGACGACGTCGTCGCTGCATACAAGACCGTCCGCGGCGAGCTTGAAGCCTATGGTGACGGTCTGCCCGAGAAACAGGAAATCCTCGCACTCAACAAGATCGACGCGATGGACGAGACCATGGTGGCCGAAAAGCGCGCCGAGCTCGAAGCGGCCAGCGGCAAGCCTGTGATGACGCTGTCGGGAGTCTCGGGTGATGGCGTAAAGGCATTGTGCGGCAGCGCCTGGGAAATTGTGCTGCAGAACCGGCGCGCCGAGAAGGCCGCAGCGGAAGCGGCAGAGAAGGGCGAGGAGGGCTGGTCGCCCTCATGACGCGGCCGGGCTTCGAGGCAGCACGCTGCATCGTGGTCAAGGCCGGCTCCAGCCTGCTGCAGGCTGGCGACCCGGTGATTGCCGCGATCGTGTCGGATATTGTCGCCCTTCGCGCCTTGGGCAAACGGGTCATCCTGGTATCATCCGGCGCTGTCGCGTTGGGCAGGACCCGGCTGAATCTGGCACCGGGAATTCTCAGCCTGGAACAGAAACAGGCCGCCGCCGCGACTGGCCAGCCACTCCTGATCCGGCTCTGGGAGCGCGCGTTCTCGGCCCACAATACCATCACCGCCCAGGCCCTCGTCACGCTCGACGTGACCGAAAACAGGCGCAGCTGGCTCAACGCGCGGGCGACCCTCTCGACCTTGCTTGATTTTGGTGCAGTGCCGATCGTGAACGAGAATGACACTATCGCCACCGATGAATTGCGTTATGGCGACAATGACCGCCTGGCGGCCAGGGTGGCGCAGCTGATCGGCGCTGATCTGCTGGTCCTGTTGAGCGATGTTGAAGCGCTGCACGACGCCGACCCACGACTGGTCCCGGGTGCCCCGGTGATAAACGATATACCCGTTATCGATGACCGCATCCGGCTGATGGCCGGCGACGCCAATGCCAGTGCCGGAGTTGGTACCGGCGGCATGCGGACAAAAATACTCGCCGCGGAACTCGCCGGCAGCTCTGGTTGCGCGACGGCGGTCGCATCAGGATTTCTACCCAGCCCGTTGATGAGCCTCGGCAGTGACCAGCATGGTACCTGGTTCCATCCGTCACGGTCGGTCGTCAGTGCCCGTGAGCGCTGGATTGCCGGCGTCGTCAGCCGAAACGGCGCAGTCCGGGTCGACGCTGGCGCGGCCGCGGCTCTGGCCGAAGGCAAATCCCTGCTTCCGGTCGGGGTCCTGTCGGTTGAAGGCCTGTTTGAACGCGGCGAAACCATTCGGATCCTTGGACCAGACGGCGAGGCGCTTGCCCGCGGCGTCGCGGGCTATAGCGCCTCTGATGCCCGCCGGATCGCCGGTTGCCGGAGCGAGGAGGCGGAATCCAGGCTCGGCTACCGGCGAAGCGCCGCACTGATCCATGCCGATGACATCGTCCGGATCAATGCAGCGAAGGACAACGCATGAGTCGGAATCGGGCATTGCGGGGCGAAGGGTTAAGCCGGGGCATGCGGGTGGGCCTGTTCGGGGGCAGTTTCGACCCGCCCCATGCCGGGCATCTGCATGTCGCACGGACGGCCCTGCGTCGACTGGGCCTGGACCAGGTCTGGTGGCTGGTTTCACCCCAGAATCCGCTGAAGGGCACACCGGTTGACGATTTCAGCCGACGCTTCGCAGCGGTTCGCGAACTGGCCAGACAGCCGGACATGCGCGTATCGGATATTGAAACCCGCCTGGGCTCAACCCGGACGATCGACCTGCTGACCCATCTGAAGCGCAGTTACCCGGGCGTCCATTTTGTCTGGATCATGGGAGCCGACAATCTGGCGGGCATTCATCGGTGGGCGCAGTGGACGCGGATATTCCACGCTTGTCCCGTGGCCGTGATTGCTCGGCCGCAGGATGCCGTGCGGGCCCGACTCTCGCACGCGGCCAGACAGTTTGCGACCTCACGCATTCGTGAAAGCCAGTCCACCCTCCTGCCCCTGCAAACGGCTCCGGCATGGACCTATCTGACTGAGCGGTTACACTCCCATTCCTCGACAGCGCTGCGCGCGCGCCACTGACCCTCCAGACCACGCTGACAGGACGACATCATGCACGACCGGGCCTCCGGCCGCCTGAACGGCCACGCTGCGCTTGCTTTCTTTGATGACCAACATCCGCCCGCAGGCGATTTCCTTGCCGATGTGCTGGACGGGTTTTCCCGTTCACCCAAACAACTGGCGCCTGTCTATTTCTACGACGCGGCCGGCTCGGCGATCTTCGATGAAATCACCCAGCTACCCGAGTATTATGTGACACGGACCGAGCTTGCCATTCTGGATCGGATCGGCCCGGAACTGGCGGCCCTAGCCGGGCCCGGCGCGGTTGTCATTGAACCGGGTTCCGGTTCCAGCGTGAAGGTTCGCAAGCTGCTCGACGCCCTTTCCGAGCCAGCCTCCTATGTCGGTCTGGACATTTCTGGCGGGCATTTGAAAGCGGCCTGTCTCGAAATTGCCGAAGCTTATCCGGACCTCCAGGTCGGCGCCGTCTGTGCTGACTTCACGCAAGGCCTGGATCTTTCGCACCTGCCACTTCATGACGGCAAGCGCATCCTATTCTTCCCGGGCTCCACCGTGGGCAATTTCGAGCCGGACGGTGCGCGACGCTTGCTGGCGGGCTTCCGTCAGGCCATGCGCCCGGGAGACGCCGTGCTGATTGGCGCGGATCGCGTGAAGGATCCGGCTCGGCTGGTCGCCGCCTATGACGATGCGCAAGGCGTGACAGCCCGGTTCAACCTCAACCTGGTCCACCGCATAAATCGAGAACTCGGCGGATCGATCAACCCGGCGAGCCTGTCGCACAGGGCCATCTGGAACGCCGACAAGGCCCGGATCGAAATGCATCTTGTCGCCGGGCTTGCGCAGGAGTTCCAGATTGGCGATTCAACATTCAAACTGCGTGAAGGCGAGAGCATCCACACTGAGAATTCCCATAAATTTACCCAGGAAAGCTTCACTTCACTAGCAGAATCAGTGGGTTTCAGGGTCCGTTCGACCTGGTCCGACGACGCTGAACTGTTCTCGCTTCACTGGCTCGAACCCGCCGCCAAAGCGTGATAAGAGTATAGACTGTGTTTGGATGACAGAGAGGACACTGACCCTGTCTACAGAATTATCGCGCCGCGCTGAGCAGGAAACGGCCGCTGCCGTTCGCGTCACCGGCGATGACGGTCCCACCGAGGCCCTGGAAACCCTGATCCTCGACTCGCTTGATGACGACAAGGCCGAAGATATTGTCGCCATTGATTTGCGTGGAAAATCATCCATCACCGACATCATGATCATCGCATCGGGTCGTTCAGCCAGGCATGTCGCCTCGCTGGCCGACCATCTTGTGCGCAAGCTCAAGGATTCCGGCTGCGGCAAGGCCCGCATCGAAGGGACCCAGACCAATGACTGGGTTCTGATCGATATTGGTGATGTGATCATCCACCTGTTCCGACCCGAAGTCCGCGAATTCTACAATCTTGAGAAGATGTGGTCGGTCGAGCCGGATGCGTCGGCCTCCTGAGTGAAGCTCCGCATCGCCGCCCTTGGCCGCATCAAGTCCGGCCCTGAACGCACACTGGTTGATGACTATCTCGAGCGCGGCACGGCGACCGGTCGGTCGGTCGGACTGGGCCCGTTGGTGGAAAGCGAACTGGACAACCGCTCGCTCAAGTCTGCGAGCGAAGAAAGCCGCGCACTGGCAGCCAGTCTGGATGCGGGTTCCCGGTTGATCCTGCTCGACGAGCGCGGCAAGGCGCTGGCATCGCGGGAGCTGGCCAGGCAAATCGGCCAATGGCGTGACGAAGGGTGCCGCGAAGCGGTATTTTGCATCGGCGGTGCCGACGGGCATGACCGCACCCAGCTTCCCAAACCGGACCTGATGCTGGCATTCGGGCCGGCCGTTTTTCCGCACAAGCTGGTGCGTGTCATGCTGGCCGAGCAATTATACCGGTCCGCCTCCATCCTGGCCGGCACGCCCTATCATCGTGATTGAGCGTTAACCGCCGGAGCGCTAGCTTTTCAACCATGTTGAGTGCCATCGCAGCCCTGCTCCTGTTTCAGAGCCAGCCAACCACATCACCGGATGTGAACGAGGCGGCGCGCCTCGAGCAGGAGGAACGCGAGAACGCCGCCCAGGCCGCAGCCGCCCGGCTTCAAGCCGAACAACTCGCCGACGAAGTTGCATTGATGCAACGACAGCTCGTCGATGTGGGTGCCCGCGTCGGAGCCAGCGAGAATGCCGCGCTGCAGGCCGAGCGCGAATTGGCACGGCAAGCAGACATCGAGGCCGACCTTCTGTCCCGTCTGACGGCCGACCGCGAATCCCTGATCGACATATTGGCGGCCATTCAGCGGATCGAGAGCCAGACACCTCCAGCAGTGCTGGCGGCGCCGGATGATGCCGCCGAGGCGGCGCGTGCGGCGTCCCTGATGGCAGAGGTTGCCCCGGCCCTGCGGGAACGGGCAGAACAGATCGCGGATCAGCTGATTCAGTTGCGACAGGTCCGCGAGGCCATCGAAGTCGAGCAGACCACTCTCAGCGCCGCCGAAGAGACGCTGGCGGCCCAGCGGTTGGAGCTGGAGATGTTGATCGCCGAGCGACGGGCCCTGGAAGCCCGGCACCGCAACGAAGCCGTCGCTTTTCTGGAAGCGTCCAGCTCGGCCGGCCAGCGCGCCCGCTCTATCCGATCGCTTATCGGCGAGCTGACGCGAATGGCCGAGGTCATGCCGACGCTCAGTCCACGCCGGACGCCGCCGGACACGGCCATCCCGGAGCCCCGACCACGGCCACCCCGCAATCTTGTGGCAGCCCGCGTGCCGAATGCGCCTCTGGAAACCCTCCGGTTTGCGGACGCTCGCGGTCGGCTGCGCCCCCCCGCATCCGGGGACATCGTACGCGAATTCGGGGAACTGGCCGAAGATGGCACAGCGTCTGAAGGAATTTTCATTCGGACCCGGCCACGGGCGCAGGTAGTATCGCCGTTCGATGGCCGGGTTGAGTTTGCCGGACCGTTCAACACATACGGCGGTCTCTTGATACTCAATGTCGGCGATGGCTACTATGTCGTACTGGCAGGCATGGCGGTTACCTATGCCAGTGTCGGACAGAGCGTGCTGGCGGGAGAGCCGGTCGGCGCCATGTCCGAAAGTGCCCAACCGGCATCAGACTTGTATCTGGAGCTGAGACGGAATGACGATGTGATCGACCCGGGCCCCTGGTTCCGGACCTGATTGCAGCCGGGCTTTGCCCATCGCGCTCAAAGGACGCGAGATTGCATGCGTATCAATGTCTTCGCTTCAATGGTGGCTTTCGCCGTTGGCGCCGTGGCCATCGCGGTATCGGCAGAAGGTGCCCAGGAAGACCGGTCGGCCAGTTTCCGCCAGATCGAACTTTTTGGCGATGTTCTCAGCCGGATTGAAGCGGATTACGTGTCCGACACGGATCAGGCCGAACTG
Organism: Maricaulis sp.; assembly: GCF_034670125.1. GTDB lineage: Bacteria > Pseudomonadota > Alphaproteobacteria > Caulobacterales > Maricaulaceae > Maricaulis. The sequence goes on along the minus strand of NZ_JAXMOC010000001.1, from coordinate 705,148 downwards.
ATCGAGGCCGCGATCGAAGGCATGCTGTCCTCTCTCGATCCCCACTCGGCCTACCACAGTCCCGACGCCTACGAAGACCTGCGGGTGACGACACGCGGCGAATACGGTGGCCTCGGCATGGAGGTCGTCCGACGCGACCAGTATATCACGATCGTCTCCCCGATTTCCGACACACCCGCCGAACGCGCCGGCCTGCGGACCAATGACCGCATCATTGCAGTCGATGGCGACGCCATCGTCGGCATCTCGGTCGATGAAGCGGTCGCCCTCATGCGCGGCGCTGTTGGCGACCCGGTGACCATCACAATCGCCCGCCAGGACGATGACCCGTTCGACGTGACCCTCGTACGCGACACCATTCCCCTGCGCACGGTGGCAACCCGGATTGAATCCGGCGTGCCTTATATGAGGATCGCCGGCTTCAACGAGCGCACTACCGAAATGGTCCACGAAGGTCTGACCGAATTGCGCGACGAGTTTGGCAGCGACTTGCCCGGCCTTATCATCGACATGCGGTACAATCCGGGCGGCCTTTTGGATCAGGCCATCGGGGTGACCGATGTTTTCCTCGACGGCGGCGAAGTCGTCTCGACCCGGACACGGGACCCAAGGGATACCCAGCGCTACAACGCCCGCCCCGGTGACCGCCTGAGCGGTGCGCCGATCGTGATCCTGATCAATGAAGGCACGGCGAGTGCGGCCGAAATCGTCGCGGGTGCCTTGCAGGACCGGGAACGGGCAGAGCTTGTCGGAATGACCAGTTTCGGCAAGGGCTCGATCCAGACCATTATTCCGCTTCGAGGCGGCCGGGATGGCGCGCTGCGCCTTACCACCGGTCGGTATTACACGCCGGCTGGCCGCTCGATCCAGGCGACCGGGATCATCCCCGACCAACAGGTCTCTGCTTGGGCGCTGAGCAATGATGATGAGGCGGATGTGCCGCAGATCGGATCTGAAGCCGATCTCGACGGCGCGCTCGAAAACGAGAATGGTGTCGTGCGTGAAAACACCGATCTCGCAGCGGTCGAGCAACCCCCAGCCGATTGGGCAGAAGGGGAGGATTATCAGTTGCATCGTGCGATCGAAATCCTGAGCACGGCGATGGAAACCCAACAGGCCTCGCTGCGTCCCTGACGAGCATCGCCATTTCGGACCACCGGATTGTACGGCGACGGGTGCGAGCCTGTCGCCGTTAACCGTTTCTTACAGCACAGACAGGCACATTGGCGCCCAATCGAAGGTCTGTCCGGCCTTCACTCCGGCAACACCTGACCCGTGCTGAAAACATGTCGCCCGCCATTCTTCGTCATGCCCAACCCCTACTGACCCTGCGTGCACCGCTTTTCACGGGCATTGGCGCAGCCGTTCTGTTGAGTGTGATGATTGGCGGCGTGGCGCTGTTCGGGGATGGCGAGATCGACCTGCCGCGGGCTGTCGGGGGGGTTCAGCCGGCACCACCTGCCGCGATCGCCGAGCATGATGTCCGGCCCGACGCCGGCACGCATGGTGACGGCATTCGTTTCCTGGAGCCCGAGGGTGAGAGCGAGGTCAGCCTGTCCGGGGTTCGGGAAGACTTTGACGCGCCTGCCACAACGGAGAACCCAGCACCGGCGCCCGGCTCTGATCCAGCTGACGCCGAAGCGCGTCTGGCAACACATGAATCCAATCCGAACGCCCTGCCGCGCGCGCCCATAGCCGGTCTGACGGAGCCTGGTCCGGGCGGACCACTGCCGATAATCGCTGCCAACGGCACCCGCCCGTCGCGCGCCTACGCACGACCCTATCATGGCGATCCGGGTGCCCCGACCATTGCAGTCGTCGTTGGCGGCATGGGCCTCAATTCTACCGTTACCCAGGCAGCAATTGACGAGTTGCCGCCGGAAGTTGCCCTGAGCTTCGCGGCCTATACCCGCGATCTCCAGGATTGGATCGACCGCGCCCGCGCCGCCGGACATGAGGTGCTCATCGAAGCGCCCATGGAACCGTTTGATTACCCCAACAACGACCCCGGTCCGCATACCCTGCTCGCTGACGGTTCCGCCGAGGAGAACGGCCGTCGACTCGCCTGGGTTCTCAGCCGCGCGACGGGCTATTTTGGAGTGACCAACTATCTTGGCGCCCGATTCTCGGCGTCACAGGGGGCCATGCGGCAGGTTTTCGGGACGCTGGAAGGCCGGGGCGTGGCATTCCTTCACGATGGCGCCGGGCGTCGCTCGACGATCGAGGCAGCTGCCGATGCCACCAATATAACCTATGCGGTGGCAGACCGGATCCTTGACGAGGACCTGTCACCCGACGCAATCGACGAGCGTCTGCTGGCGCTGGAAGCTCTGGCGATCCAGAATGGCTCGGCTCTTGGAACCGGCTTTGCCTATCCGGCAACCGTGGAACAGATTCGCGACTGGGCCATCAGCCTTGATCTGCGGGGCTACCAGTTGGCCCCACCGTCTGCTGTGATGGCACGACGGCGCCTGGAGGCCCGCCTCGCGGCGGAGGCGAACGCCTCAACGGGTCATGACGAAGCGTCAGCGACCGATCATCGCTGGGCCCGGGATCCCGACGACGCCGGTTCCGAGGATGGTCATGCGGCTCCGGCCGCCAGCGGTCACTGATGGCAGCGCCCAGCGACGAAGCCTTTCCCAATCATCGGGCCAATGTCGGTATTGCACTGTTCAATGCGGAAGGCTCTGTATGGCTCGGGCGACGCAGCCAAACCCCCGCCCCCTGGAACTGGCAATTGCCGCAAGGGGGGATCGATGCCGGCGAGGAGCATCGCGCCGCGGCTTTGCGGGAACTGGCCGAGGAAACCGGCATAGCGGCATCGTCCGTATCCTATCTCGGCGAGATCGACGGGTGGTTGACGTATGACTATCCGCCCGATGTCCGTGATGATCCGCGTTTTCGCAGAAAGCGCCATCTCGGACAAAAGCAGCGGTGGTTCGCGTTCCGCTTCCGTGGCACTGACCGGGATTTCGATCTTGCGGCCCATGACGAAGTCGAGTTCGACACTTGGAAATGGGGCCGACTGTCCGACATTCCGGACCTCATAATCCCGTGGAAGAAACACATTTACCAGGTCGTCGCGGACCGTTTTGCGCCATTCACAATCGCAACCTCATCCTGACCAAGGGGTCACGCGGCTTTTCCTATCCTCGCGCTCAGTCTGAAACGCAGTCCCTGAGCCCGCGGCGGAGGATTTCCGACAGCCCCAATGCCTGTCGGGTGGCGCCCGCCCAAAGCTCGATCTCTCCATCGAAACCCGCCTGGTCATTGGCCGGAAAAGTGAAAATGAAATTGAGTCCCATCGGCGGAGGGGGCGGCGCAGGCGGCCCCGAGAAATTCACGATCGCCTGATTACCGGATGGCGCCATCGCAAGGCTGATCGGATTGAGGCCGCGCGTCGCTTCGACAGCCTGAGACACAGCCGGGCAGCTTCGCTCATCAACCACATCCATCCGTACTAGCCCGTCGAGGCGCTCGAGGATCTCGTCCGCGTGCCCGAACAAGTCAGGCCCCGGCCCCCTGTATGAGTCCGCGTTGAGATTGTGCTCTGCGAGATAGGCCTCGATTTTCTGCGGATCAAACCAGGCCCTCGACACTTCATCGATCGCCGAAGAACTTGTCAGGCGGATCATTCGCGCCTGCCAAAAGCACGGATCGGCCGATGGATCGCGAGCCGCGTCGGAAGCGTGGGTACACATCCGTTCATAGCGGATTGTATTTGACACCCCGTGGAAGGAAGCGGTCGTGCGAACTGTCGCCCCGACACGATCAAGATACACCGGGGCTGTCGGGTCTCGGCGGGAAGGAAGGCTGGTTTCAGTAGCCACATCGATCCGGCCGACAGCCGAAAACCGCACCTGTTCTGAAAACGAGTACCAGATCCGGCTACCTTCAATGCCGCCGATCAAGTCGGGCAGATTGGCCGGTGGCTCGGCCGGTGCGGGGATACTGGCCTGCGCAGGCGCGAGGCCGAACGCAAGGACGATGGCGAGAACGGGTTGGGAAAGCTTCATGGCGCACTCCTGATTTCACCCCAGTCTAGCCACATGTCTGCATCCGCCGCCACCACGCTGAATGATCCCGGAACGAAAAAGGCCGCCCCCTGGTAGGGGCGGCCTGTTCGGTCAGACATGTCGCTTGGTCAGTGGGCGACGACAGCCTGCATGGCCTCATACTTCGCGACAAGCGCTGCAGCAGCGTCGCGGGCTTCATCATCCTTGGCCGCCGTGACGTCCTCGCGGGCGTCGGACAGGTTTTGAGCCAACTCATCTGCATTGATGTCGGCGACCGCGATCGCCTCCTCGGCGAGGATCGTCAGACCCGCCGCCGTCACTTCGGCGAAACCGCCATGAATGAAGGTCCGGGTTTCGGAACCGCCATCAATCACGGTGATCGCACCGGGACGGATCACAGACATGAAGGGTGCGTGGTTCGGCAGCACACCGAAATCACCTTCTTCGCCGGGCACGACGACCTGATCAACAGGCCCCGCGAACAGACGGCGCTCCGGCGACACAAGATCGAATTGGAGTTTGTCAGCCATCAGGCTACCTCCGGGCTAGGCCGGAAGCTGCGTTACGCAGCTTCCGCAGCCAGTTTCTCGGCCTTCTTCACAGCGTCTTCAATGGTGCCAACCATGTAGAACGCGGCTTCCGGCAGGTGGTCATACTCACCATCGCAGATCGCCTTGAAACCCTTCACGGTATCGGCAACCGGCACCTGGATGCCCGGGAAGCCGGTGAAGATTTCGGCAACGTCGAACGGCTGCGACAGGAAGCGCTCGACCTTACGGGCACGAGCCACGGTCAGCTTGTCTTCTTCTGACAGCTCGTCCATCCCCAGGATGGCGATGATGTCCTGCAAGGCCTTGTAGCGCTGAAGGATTTCCTGGACGCGACGGGCCGTCAGGTAGTGCTCTTCACCGACGATGCGCGGCTCGAGGATCCGCGAGGTGGAGTCGAGCGGATCAACGGCCGGGTAGATGCCCTTTTCCGAGATCGCACGATTGAGAACCGTGGTCGCGTCGAGGTGGGCAAAGGTCGTGGCCGGCGCCGGGTCGGTCAGGTCATCGGCCGGGACGTACACGGCCTGGACCGAGGTGATCGAGCCCTTGTTGGTCGAGGTGATACGCTCCTGCAGGGCACCCATGTCGGTTGCCAGTGTCGGCTGATAGCCCACGGCGGACGGGATGCGACCCAGCAGGGCGGACACTTCGGAACCGGCCTGGGTGAAGCGGAAGATGTTGTCGACGAAGAACAGCACGTCCTTGCCTTCTTCATCGCGGAAATATTCAGCCTGGGCGAGGCCCGAGAGGGCGACACGTGCACGGGCGCCCGGAGGCTCGTTCATCTGGCCGAAGACCAGCGCGCAACGGGAACCTTCCGTAGAGCCGTCATGCTCCTTGGGGTCCTTGTTCACGCCGGATTCGATCATTTCCCAGTACAGGTCGTTACCTTCACGGGTCCGCTCGCCGACACCGGCGAAGACCGAGTAACCACCGAACAGCTTGGCGATGTTGTTGATCAGTTCCTGGATCAGAACCGTCTTGCCAACGCCGGCGCCGCCGAACAGGCCGATCTTGCCGCCCTTTGCGTAGGGGCAAAGCAAATCGACGACCTTGATACCGGTCGGCAGGATTTCAGCTTCCGTGGCCTGTTCCGCGAAGGACGGGGCCGGACGGTGGATCGGCGCCTTCATCGTGTGCGGCACGTCTCCAGCTTCATCGATCGGCTGACCGGTGACGCTCATGATGCGGCCGAGCGTGCCCGGGCCAACCGGAACCATGATCGGGGTACCCGTGTCGGTGACAACGGTACCGCGCTGCAGGCCCTCGGTGGCGTCCATGGCGATGGTGCGAACCGTGTTCTCGCCGAGGTGCTGGGCAACCTCAAGCGTCAGGGACTTGCCATCATTGGTGGTTTCCAGGGCGTTGAGAATGTCCGGCAGGGTGCCGTCAAATTCAACGTCAACAACAGCGCCGGTAATCTGGACGACGCGTCCTTGGGAAGTGGTCATAGCGTGTGTTCCTCTGCCTAGAGGGCCTCGGCGCCGGAGATGATTTCAGTCAACTCCGTGGTGATCTGCGCCTGACGGGTGCGGTTATAAACAAGGTTGAGTTTGTCGATCAGTTCGCCGGCATTGCGCGTGGCGTTGTCCATGGCAGCCATCTTGGCACCCATTTCGCCGGCAACATTCTCCAGCAGGGCAGACAGGATGACTGTGTCGGCATAACGCGGCAGCAGTACATTGAGGATGGTTTCCTCGTCCGGCTCGGCTTCGTAGACGGCACCGCCGAGATCCGGGCGCTCAACACCTTCATCAATGGCGTCAATCGCCGGAATGAGGACTTTGGCACGCGGCTTCTGGGAGATGACCGAGACGAACTCAGCCGAAACGAGTTCGCAAACGTCGAACTCGCCATTCTCGAACATGTGGCGGATCTTGTCGCCGATCCGGGCCGAGGTGGCACCGGAAATCGTCTTCTCGGCGGACAGGTCCATCTTGTCGACGATCAGAGAGGCAAAGGTACGCTTGAGTTGGTCAGCGCCTTTTTTGCCCACGCAGATGATCTTGACGTCCTTGCCCTCGGCTTTCAGCGCATTGATGCGCTCGCGGGCCTTCTTCACGATATTCGTGTTGAAGCCGCCGCACAGGCCGCGGTCTGCGGTCATGACGACCAGCAGGTAGGCGTCCGACTTGCCGGTTCCGACCAGGAGCGGCGACGCTCCCGGTGTACCCGACATGGCGGTCGACAGGTTGGCCATCACGGCCGCCATGCGCTGGGCATAGGGGCGCGCGGCTTCCGCAGCCTCCTGCGCACGGCGCAGTTTCGCTGCGGCGACCATCTGCATCGCCTTCGTGATCTTCTGCGTCGACTTGACGCTTTCGATCCGGTTTTTAAGGTCCTTAAGGCTCGCCATCAGGCTCTCCTCAGCGGTTGATCTCGATCAGGCTCACGCGAAATGTTCGGTGAACTTGTCGAGTGCCGCCTTCAGCTTGCCTTCGCTGTCGTCGGTCAGCTTCTTCTCGGTGCGGATCGACGTCAGCAGCGCGGCGTGCTCGCCGTGCAGGTGACGAAGAAGGTCCGCTTCATAGCGCTGCACATCGGCGGTCGGCAGCTTGTCGAGATAGCCACGGGTACCAGCGTAGATCACGCAGACCTGCTCTTCCATCGACAGCGGCGAGAATTGCGGCTGCTTGAGGAGCTCGGTCAGGCGCTGACCCCGGTTCAGAAGCTTCTGGGTGGCGGCGTCGAGGTCCGAACCGAACTGGGCGAAGGCCGCCATCTCGCGGTACTGGGCCAGTTCGCCCTTCATCTTGCCGGCAACCTGTTTCATGGCCTTGGTCTGGGCAGCCGAGCCAACGCGCGACACCGACAGACCCACGTTCACGGCCGGGCGGATGCCCTGGTAGAACAGGTCGGTTTCCAGGAAGATCTGACCATCGGTGATCGAGATCACGTTGGTCGGAATGTAGGCCGACACGTCATTCGCCTGGGTTTCGATGATCGGCAGGGCCGTCATGGAACCCGAACCGTTCGCTTCGTTCAGCTTGGCGGCGCGCTCGAGCAGGCGGGAGTGAAGGTAGAAGACGTCACCCGGATAGGCTTCGCGGCCCGGCGGGCGACGCAGAAGCAGGGACATCTGACGATAGGCAACAGCCTGCTTGGACAGATCATCATAAACGATCAGCGCGTGCATGCCGTTGTCGCGGAAATACTCAGCCATGGCACAGGCGGTGAACGGTGCCAGGAACTGCATCGGAGCCGGGTCCGAAGCGGTGGCCGCAACGATGATGGTGTAATCCAGCGCGCCATTTTCCTCGAGCGTCTTCACGATCTGGGCGACCGTGGAGCGCTTCTGGCCGACGGCGACGTAGATGCAGTAGAGCTTGGCGCTCTCGTCATCGCCTTCGTTGATGGCTTTCTGGTTGAGGATCGTATCGAGCGCAATTGCGGTCTTGCCGGTCTGGCGGTCACCAATGATCAGCTCGCGCTGACCACGTCCGACCGGGATCATGGCGTCGATGGCCTTGATGCCCGTCGCCATCGGCTCGTGCACGGATTTACGCGGGATGATGCCCGGCGCCTTGACGTCGACGCGGCGACGCTCGGCAACGTCCGTGAGCGGACCCTTGCCGTCGATCGGCTCACCGAGACCATCAACAACGCGGCCCAGCAGGCCCCGGCCGACGGAGGTGTCAACGATTGACCCGAGACGCTTGACGGTGTCGCCTTCCTTGATGCCCCGGTCATCGCCGAAGATCACGCAGCCGACATTGTCGCGCTCGAGGTTCAGGGCCATGCCCTTGATGCCGCCCGGGAACTCGACGAGCTCACCGGCCTTCACCTCATCGAGGCCATAGACACGCGCGATACCGTCACCAACGGACAGAACGCTACCAACGTCCGAAACTTTCGCTTCGGCGCCGTAATTCTTGATTTGATCCTTGAGGATCGCAGAGATTTCTGCGGCACGGATGTCCATGGACCTAGGCCTCTTTCATCGCGGTCTTCATCCCATCCAGCTTGGCGCGGAGGGAAGAGTCGAACATGCGGGAACCGACCTTGACGATCAGTCCGCCCATCAATTCAGGCCGCACTTCCGTACGGACCTCGATTTCGCGCCCGAAGGCACTTTTCAGCGAAGCCGCGAGGGCTTCGGTCTGTTTCTTGGTCAATGCCGCAGCGGTTTGCACGTCAGCAGTGACGACGCCGCGATCCGCGGCAGCCAGCGCCGCGTAAACGCGCGCCAGGTCACCCAGGTCACCGGCTCGGCCGTTGCGGGTGGCAACACCAAAGGCATTGGCGGTCAGGGCGTTGAACTTGGCCTTCTTGGCCAGCGCCGAAAGAACGCCAGCCTTGACCTCGACTGCGTACAGCGGCGAAGCCAGCACGTCGGCCAGTTCGGCGGATTCTGTCAGCATGGCGCGCAGGGCTGCGAGATCGGCCTCGACAGCTTCCGCAGCACCCTCGGATTTCGCCAGCTCAAACAACGCGGTCGCATAGCGGCCTGCGGCTTTGGCTGTCATGGCGTCTTCGCCGGTCTTCACCGTGACGTCACTCTCTAGCTGGATCAGCGCTCATCAGTTTGCCGCGAACGACATAAACGCTTGATGTTCAACGATATTAGAAACGAGGCGTACCGTGTTGCACTGCAAGCCCCTCAGGTTCGGCGCTGCGATAGCACAGGGGGGAGCGGGCAGCAAGCCACTGGCACCGGGTGTTTCAGCGCATTGCGTCATTTCCAGCAGGACGCCCGCCCGCGCGAGCACTCATTCAACAGGCGCTTTCACTGTCCGCCGCTTGCGCGCCATGATGTTGAGCACCTCGACGAGAAGCGAGAAAGCGATCGCGAAGTAGAGATAGCCGCGCGGAATATGGAAGCCGAGGCCATCCGCGATCAGGGCAACGCCGACAAGCAGGATGAAGCTGAGCGCCAGCATCTTGGCCGTCACATAGCGCTCGAGGAAGCCGGCCACGCTTTTGGCCGACAGCACCATGATGATGGTGGACACCAGAACGGCGGTGACCATGACAAACAGCCGGACACCCGCACCATCCTCACCGCCGAGATCGCGGGTCATGCCGACTGCTGTCAGAACAGAATCGAGTGAGAAAACGAGATTGATCACCGACATCTGCACGATCACCGAAACAAAGCCGGACACCTTGCCCTTTTTGCCGCTGTCGTGGTGACCTTCGATCGTGTCATGGATCTCGATCGTTCCCTTCCAGAGCAGGAAAAGCCCCCCGAGCAGCAGAATCAGGTCCTCCAACGTCACATCGATCAGCATCTCAGGGTGATCAGGATCAGCCAGCCCATGCAGGAATTCCGGGATTGTGAACAAGGTCGCGTGGGTCAAACCGGTCAGCCAGACCAGCGCGAACAGCAAGACCACCCGCATAGCTGCGCCGGTCCAGATTCCGATATCCCGTCCGCGCGCCTGCTGGTGCTTGGCCAGCTTCTGTGACGCCACCGATACAAAGACGACATTGTCGACGCCCAGAACGACTTCCAGGAAGGTCAGTGTCAGGAGAGACATCCATACGGCGGGATGGGTCAGGAATTCGAGCATGGCGGCGCGGCCCCTCAGTCAGCGATCAGATGAAGCTATATGGTTCGACATCGATTGAAACCCGCACTGAAGGCGGCGTTCTTACCCGGTCCTTCCATGCCTTGAGAAATGCCGAAATATCAATCTCCTTGTCGGCCCGGACAAGAATGCGCCGCCTATGCCAACCGCGGATCATGGCGCGAGGCGGTTCAGTCGGCCCCCAGATCTCCACACCTTCGGAGTTCGGCGCCATGGCAGCGTAGTCCGAGGCGACCTTGTCGAGAACGTCCGGATTCCGCGACATGAAGCCGATCGCAGCCAAACGACCGAAAGGCGGCAGCCCCAGCGACTCGCGGACCATCGCTTCCATGTCGAGGAACGCGTCCCGGTCACCGGCGATCAGGGCCTGGATGGCATCGTGTTCTGGTTGGTGGGTCTGTAGCAGGGCTCGCCCCGGGCGGTCGGCACGCCCGGCGCGCCCCGCGACCTGTACCAAGGTCTGGAATGTCCGCTCGCCGGCCCTCGGGTCACCGCCGGCCAAGCCGAGATCGGCATCGACCACGCCGACCAGGGTCAAGCCGGGGAAATTATGGCCCTTGGCAGCGATCTGGGTGCCCACAAGAATGTCGATCTCACCCCGTTCCATCGCCGCAACAATCTCGGCACCGGAGCGACTGTCCGACGAGTATATTTCGACGTTCGCATCGGGGAAGGTGAGCTTCGCCTCCTCGGCAACCCGTTCAACGCCGGGGCCGATCGACGTGAGACTGTCTTCGGCATTGCAGGCCGGGCACCGCTTGGGCTTCGGCATGGAGAAGCCCGTAACATGACAGACCAGTCGCCCGGTGTATCGGTGCTCCACGAGGTAGGACTGCGTGTCCGGCGACACCATCCGGTGGCCACAAGCCCGGCACAGGACGAGCGGCGCGTAGCCTCGACGATTGAGATAAAGCAGACTCTGCTCGCCGCGTTCCAGCGTGTCCCGCACCGCCTCGATCATTGGCGGCGAGAGCCAGCGTCCCGGCTCGGCCGGATGCTCGCGCAGATCGATCGTGCCGACCTCCGGCAACATCGCTGTGCCCGGCCTGGCGGCGAGGCGGACATGGACATAGCGGCCGGCGAGAGCGTTTGAGAGACTTTCCAGGGAGGGCGTTGCCGAGGCGAGAATCACCATCGCCCCCTCGATTTTGGAGCGCACGACTGCCAGATCCCGGCCCTGATAGGGCAGGCCTTCATCCTGCTTGTAGGTGGGATCATGTTCCTCATCGACCACAATCATGCGCAGCTTTGGGAATGGCAGGAACAGCGACGATCTTGCCCCGACCACGATCCGCGCCCGCCCCTCGGCGACCTCGCGCCAGGCCCTTCGTCGGGCCTTGGGTCCGGCGCCCGAATGCCAAAGCGCAGGCTCAACCCCGAACCGGGACTTGAAGCGCGACAGCACGGCTTCAGTCAGGGCTATTTCCGGCAGCATAATCAGGACCTGGGCGTCCGGCTCCCGGCGGAGTACCTCGGCGATGGCTTCAAAGTAGACCTCGGTCTTGCCGGAGCCTGTCACGCCATCCAGCAGGGCCGCCTGAAATCCTCCGGCGCGAGCGAGTCGCCGCAAGACACCCGCCGCCTCGACTTGCATCATGGTCAGGGTCAACCCCTCCCGCTCCGGGTCAGGATGTCCGAACGGGGGATCCACCGGCCGGGTCAGTTCAGCAAGGGCCCCTGCCCTCGCGAGACCTTTGACGACCGACGCGGTAGCGCCGGCCTCCCGTGCCAGTTCGGCAGCGCTGGCCTCACCCAAAGCGTCCATGGCGTCGAGGATGCGTCTGCGGGCATCCGTCATGCGGTCCGGTTCGGCACCACCCCGGCGATAGACCGTCTCCATCGGAGACGGCTTGAGAGCCTCAGTTGATCGCAGGACCGAACGCAGCACTATACCCGGAGACTGAACGAGATAGCGGGACAACCAATCAACAAAGCGCCGGGTCCCGTCGGGAATTGGCGGTCCGCCGGCCGGGCCTTCCACGGTTTTGAGCGGCCGCTCGCCCGGCCCCGCCTTGACCGCCCAGACCACTCCGCGCGCCGCACGCTTGCCCAAAGGCGCGACGACATGGTCGCCAGGCTCAAGGTTCAGATCCGCCGGCACCAGGTAGTCAAAGGCTTCCGGCAAAGGCAGCGGAAACAGGATGGAGACACGATACGGGCTGTCTTCGGTCACATCGGGGCCTGTGGAATGGGCGGGAGAATCAGGGTGCGGTTGCAGTGCGACCCTATCGGCATGACGGTTTTCATTCGCCGGACAAACTCAGGTTTTGGCTGCACCCGCGCGGTTGGTTTGCACATCGTAAACCGAATGCGCCAACACTGGCCATTCACGTCGAGGGAGACAAAGACATGTCCGATACATTCACTGAACCTGATGCGGACATGATCCGGGATTTCCTGACTCGCAATCCGGACTTTGTGCGTGAGGATGCCGAGCTCTTCTCGTTGATTGTCGAGACCGACCGGGTAGACGGGGCGATCGACCTTGGGGCTGCCGCGCGCGACAGGCTGCGAAACGAGATCCGCCAGCTCAAATCCCTCAATGCGTCAATCGTCGAGACCGCACGTGCCAATCTCGCGACCCAGTCCCAAATACACATGGCAGTGCTGGCGCTGCTCGAGGCTGAATCCCTGTCCGGGCTAGACAAGAAAATGACCAACAGATTGACCGGAGCACTCGGTGTCGACGTGTGCCGGGTATTGATCGAGGGCCACGCTCCGCTTCAATCCGCGGAGTCGATTCTTGGTGCTGCGGAAGGGTTTGTGGGTGACGTCCTGGGTGACCATGTCGAGGTGCTGGGCCCGGTCGATCCGGCCAATGCCCACGCCCTGTACGGTCAACAAGGCGCCCGGGTCAGCTCCCAGGCTATCGTGCGTCTCGATTTCAACGGCCATGACGGGTTGATAGCGCTGGCGGCGCGGGACGCGCACCTGTTCCAGTCCGGCCAGGGCACGGAGCTTCTCAACTTCCTCGCCCGGGCGGTCGAACGGATGGTGGTGCAATGGCTGCATCAGACCTGAACACGCCGTGGCCGGAGGCGCTCGCGACTTTCCTGGATCATCTGTCCGGTGAGCGTCGGCTGTCGCCGCGCACGCTTGAAGCCTACCAACGCGACCTCGAATCATTCGGAGACTTCCTGGGCGAACACCACGGTCATCGCCCGGACACGGAAGCGCTGGGCAATCTGTCATCACGGGATTTTCGCGCCTATATGGCGTCGAGGCGGCGCGACGGCTTGTCGGCCCGGTCACTGGCGCGGGCGCTCTCCGCCATCCGGACGTTTTTTGACTATGCCAAGCGGCGATGGGGGGTCGACAACCCGGCCCTGTCACTCGTCGAGAGTCCCAAACTGTCCCGAACAGCCCCCAAACCAGTTAGTGAAAGTGCCGCGAAGCTGCTGTTGGTTGAGACAGGCCGGCGGGGTCAGCCGGACTGGATTGCCGCACGGGACAATGCCGTGCTGCTGTTGCTGTACGGGTGCGGCCTGCGAATTTCGGAGGCGCTGGGCCTCCCGGCCTGCGACCTGCCCGTCGGCGACACCCTTCGCATCTCCGGCAAAGGCAACAAGACGCGCATTGTTCCGGTCCTCCCGGCGGTCGCCGAAGCCATCTCACGCTATGCGACGCTGTGCCCCTTCACGCTCGAGGGCGACAGCGCGCTGTTTCGCGGTGTTCGCGGCGGCGCCCTGTCCGCCCGAAGCGTCCAATCGCTGATGTCAGACTTGCGAGGCCGGCTTGGGCTGGCGGAATCCGCAACACCCCACGCGCTTCGTCATGCCTTTGCCACTCATCTGCTGGCCCATGGAGGCGACCTCCGGGCCATTCAGGAGTTGCTCGGCCATGCGAGCCTCTCAACCACCCAGATCTATGCCGATGTTGAAAGCGCCCGGCTTCTGGCTGTTTATGACGGCACCCACCCGAGAGCGCGCAAGCGCTGACGGCGCTTCTCTTCAACCCTGGCTTCACCGCGGCGTATTCCCACTTGCCCGAATGGTCAAAATTCACTACTTTGTTTACTAAAGTTCTTGAGGAAGCGCCATGACCGAACAGACAGATCTCGAATTTCTCCGCGACGTCGCTGCCAGCGGCCAGCGCGCTCCATCATTGAGCGGACGCTTTTTTGTCTGGTGGGGCGGCCTCGCAGCGCCGGCCCTGCTGGCGCACTGGTCGATCATCACCGGTTTGATCGGTATACCGGCCCAATTCGTCGGATTCGTCTGGCTCATTTATGGTGTCGTTGGCATGATCGGCTCCGCATTGCTGGCCCGCAGCCTGAGCGGCAAACCCGGTCGTGGCGCCGTCAACAACCGCGGCGAAGCCGCCGCCTGGCGCGGCGTCACTTGGATGGTTGCCGCCTACGCGATCGGCGCTGTTGCCGCCAACCTGCTTGGGCGCGGACATCTGATCCTGTTCGACACCATCCCCTTGGTCGCGTTTGCCGGATACGGCCTCTCATTCCACGTCAGCGCCCAATTGGGTGGTGCCCGCTGGATGCATGGCGCCGCCATTCTGGCTTGGCTTGCCAGTGGCTTCGGCCTCAGCTTGACCGGCACGCCGGACCTCTATCTGTTCTCCGCCGCTGCGGTTGCGGTCCTGGCCATTATCCCGGGCGTTGTATTGTTGCGCGGGGAGCCGGCGACGGAGGCCGCGTGAATGTCTGAGCCATTCGATGCCACCAACCTCGACGAGGTGATCCATGGCAAGCTTCGCCTGGCCATCATGGCCTATCTGTCGGCGGTCAGCGACGCGACATTCGGCGAGATCAAGCAGCGCACCAGCGCCTCGGACGGCAATCTGTCTGTGCACCTGCGCAAGCTGGAGGAGGCGGGCTATGTCGAAATCGAGAAGCGCTTCGTGGATCGCAAACCGCAGACCCGCGCTGCCTTGACCCAAACAGGCCGGACAGCCTGGCTCGCTTATCTCGACCAGTTGCGGGCCCTGATACAGCCCTGACCACTCGCCGTCAGGCGACCTTGCGGTTGGGCCTGTGATGCCAGACGATCACATCCGATCCGGAATCCTGCGGGGTTTCACCTTGGACAAAGCCGGCCTTCTCGAGCACCCGATGTGAGGCATCGCGATCATCGCGGGTCTGGGCCATAACCGATTTGACCCGCTCATGTGTATAGGCCCAATCAAGCAGCGCCATGACGCCCTCTGTCGCGAGCCCCTGTTCGCGGTATGAGATCAGCATGGAGTACCCGATCTCGATTGCCCCCTCCGCGTCTGGCCCGCCCCTGAATCCGCCAACGCCCAACAACCGATTCATCACCGGCGAGATGTAGACCCACGAAAACCAGCCGGTGTCGGCAGGATGGGCGCGTAACTGCTCGCGCGTCCACTCCATCGCTGTCTGATCCATCAATTCGGGAGGCCAGGTCGGCTCGGGTTCAACACCGAGCACACGAAAAAACGCAGCTCGGTCATCAAGCTGCAACGATGCGAGCTCCGCATTGAGCGCCACCAGCCGCAAGCGCGGCGAAGCGATTTCGATCGGCTTTGGCATCAGCGTGAATTCCAAGACTTGAAGCAAACAGGCCGCCCGGGCGCTTTCAAGCCCGGTCCGCCCTACAATATCGCGACTGTACGGGCCCGCCTACACTCGTGTCACGAGCGCGCCAGGCCGCGAACTAGGACGGGTCACCAAAACCAACCATTGCCTATCTCTGCGACAGGGTGATGACGCAGCGACGGACAGCCTTCACCAGGGCGATCAGGACTGCATCGTCCAACCTTCAACACCCATGGCTGCCTGGCGAATGGCTTCCGTCAGCGTGGGGTGTGGATGGCAGGTCCGCGCGACATCTTCGGACGCCGCCCGGAACTCCATGGCGACGCACAGCTCCCCGATCATTTCACCAACATTGGCACCGATCATGTGCGCGCCCAGGATTTCATCGGTCTCGGCATCCGCCAGAATTTTCACGAAACCGTCCGTCGCATGATTGGTGCGTGCGCGCGAATTGGCCTGGAAGGGGAATTTGCCCTTCTTGTACTTGCGACCGGACGCCTTGAGCTCATCTTCGGTCAGACCGACGCTGGCTATTTCTGGAGCGGTATAAACCACGCCCGGGATCACGCCATAGTTCACATGTCCCGCCTTGCCGGCAATCCGCTCGGCACAAGCGACCCCTTCGTCTTCTGCCTTGTGCGCCAGCATGGGTCCATGGGTGCAATCGCCAACCACCCAGACGTTTTCCGCCGAAGTCCTATAATGGTCGTGAGCAATGAACCCACGCTGATCGGTTTCAAGACCGACGGTCTCCAAGCCGAGTCCGTCAGTGAAGGGGCGACGCCCGATACAAACCAGGACAGTGTCAGCTTCGAGCGTTTCCGCTTCACCACCGGCGGCCGGCTCCAGCTTCACCACAAGGGTTTCACCGGACGCATCAACACCCGTCACCTTGGTACCCAGTTTGAAGTCCATCCCCTGTTTGGCAAAAGTCCGCTGAGCGGTCTTCGCCAACTCGCTGTCCATCCCTGGCAGAATCCGGTCGAGATATTCGACAACCGTCACCTCAGCGCCCAGCCGGCGCCAGACCGAGCCGAGTTCCAGCCCGATCACGCCGGCGCCAATCAAGACCAGCTTGCCGGGCACTTTCTCCAGGGCGAGGGCGCCGGTGGACGACACAATCCGCTTCTCGTCAATGGTGACGCCGGGAAGCGGCGTGACTTCAGATCCGGTCGCGATGACGATATTTTTCGTCGCCAGTGTCGAGCGGCCGGATTCCGCGTCTACTTCGACCTTGCCGGATCCGGCGATCCGCCCACGGCCGCGGATATAGTCCACGCCATTCTTCTTGAAGAGAAACTCGATACCCTTGGTGAGCCCGTCAACGGCCTCATCCTTCTGTCCAAGCATGGCATCCAGATCGAGTTCGACCGGGCCTGTCTTGATACCGAGTTCTGCAAACTGGGTGCTGGCGGTTTCAAACAGCTCGGACGCGTGCAGCAGGGCCTTCGAGGGAATGCAGCCCACATTCAGACAGGTCCCGCCCAAGGTGCCCCGCATTTCGACACAGGCCGTTTTGAGACCGAGTTGGCCGGCGCGGATCGCACAGTTGTAGCCGCCGGGGCCGCCGCCAATGATTACGATATCATACGTGTCCGACATGCTCGCCTCGTTCTGCTTGCCGCGATCGCGGCCTGTTGGTCCTATATGCCCCCGCGGGGGTCATGGTGTAAGGGGCAAATCCCTGCAGCCGCAGCTGGTCAGTGGTCCCGGAGCAGATGCCGCGGGATGGAACCGGCCTGGCGCAGGGCGATCATGACAATCAATCCAGCCAGAAGCAGTCCGTTGGCGACCCAGTCCGCCGGAGCCGGCGTCGAGGCCGCCCAAAAATCGTAGGTGGAGGTCGACGAGTAGACCATCCACCCGGTCAGATCAAACACCACAGCTGCCGCATAGACTGGCAGTGCCGCCGCAAACCGCGTCGCCAGCAAAACCGTGCTCGCTGCATAGCAAATGGCGTTGGCCATGGTGAGCAGGACGAGAAACGGGCCCATCGCCTCCACGATAATGATCAGGCTTGGATCAATGCCCGCCGAGACCGCGTCGCCAAACTTGACGGCGAGAACATCGGCCGCAGATGACAGCTGATTGAGTGCCCACGCGCCAATTGCAACAACCAGCACCCATCTTGCCGAAACCAACACCAGTTTTGCCGTCACGTCCAAGCCCCTTGTGTCGGACACGCCACTCGTCCCGACCGTGGCGTCACCCCTGCGAGCCGTCAATTTCCGGACACGCCCCTCATGCGTCTTCCGACCCCGCCCGAACACCTACCGCAAGCGCTCCAGCTGCAATCAACGTCTCGACCGTGAACAGAGCCCAGTCCATCAAGTCCGGGTCAAAGTTCTCGTCGACCCTGGCCTGTTGATGGGCGGCCACGTCCTCAGGCCTGACACTGAAGCCGACCCACATCGCCTGATCGATCAGATAAACGGCCAGAGCGAGCCAGATCAGCCAACGCGCACCGCGCCAGATGGCCCAAGCGACGACAAAATACCCGATTTGAAGCGTCAGGGACAAAATTGACAGGGCCAGACCGGTCTCGGCCAGCATCCGTGTCACGGAAACGGAGAAACCGAACTGCCCCTCGAAACCGGCCTGATGCAGAAATCCTGCAATCGGCGACCGCAATCCGTAGATGCCCCTCAAGGCCGCCAGCACGACGAGAACATGTCGAATTAGCGGCATGACCGATCCCCTAGAGGTCAAACATCATGCGTTGTGGATCTTCCAGGTTCTCCTTCACGCGCACCAGGTAAGTCACGGCTTCCTTGCCGTCCACAATCCGGTGGTCATAGGAAAGCGCAAGATACATCATGGGCTTGATCACGACCTGGCCATTCTCGGCCATCGGGCGTTCCTGGATCTTGTGCATGCCGAGAATGCCCGATTGCGGGGCATTCAGGATCGGCATGGACATCAATGACCCGTATACGCCACCATTCGAGATAGTGAAGGTCGCGCCCTGCATCTCGTCGATCGAAAGCTTGCCGTCTCGCGCCCGCTTCCCGAGGCGAATGATCTCTTTCTCGATCTCCGCGAGGGTCATCTGATCGGCATCGCGCACCACAGGGACCACGAGGCCGCGATCCGTGCCGACAGCCACGCCCATGTCGTAATAATTCTTGTAGATGATGTCGGCGCCATCGATCTCGGCATTGACAGCGGGCACCTCTTTGAGAGCGTGACAGCACGCCTTCACAAAGAAACTCATGAAGCCCAGCTTGACGCCGTGCTTGGCGACGAAGGCTTCCTGATGCGCTTTCCGGGCCGCCATGATGGCCGACATGTCGGCCTCGTTATAGGTGGTCAGGATCGCGGCAGCGTTCTGTGCGTCCTTGAGCCGCTTGGCGATGGTCTGTCGCAGACGCGTCATGCGCACGCGCTCTTCACGAGGCCCGGTTTCGCGCGGAGCGGTCGGCGCCGACGGCGCCGCGGGTGTCTTGGCCGGTGCGGCCGCGGGCGGGGCGGTTGATGTCGCGGCTTTTGGCGCGGCAGCAGCCTTCAGTGCATCACCTTTGGTGATACGACCATCCTTGCCAGAGCCTTCGATTGAATTGGCATCGAGTTTGTTCTCCTCGATTACCCGCGCCGCCGACGGCATGGTTTTCTTTTCGCTTGCCGGGTCGGCACTGTCAGAAGCCTTGGAATTCGTGTCTTCGGCCGGCGCCGATCCGCCCTCATTGATGCGCGCGACGGCATCACCGGGAGCGACCGTGTCGCCTTCGTCCACCAGCAGTTCGGCGACCACGCCGGCCACGGGAGACGGAACTTCCACCGCGACCTTGTCGGTTTCGATCTCGACCAGGGCCTGGTCGATGTCGACCGTATCGCCGGCTTTGACCAGCCAGGAACCAATCGTGCCTTCCGTGACGCTTTCACCCATTTGCGGAACAGTCGCGTCAACGGTGTCGCCCGACGACGGCGCCGCGGACTTTGCCGTTTCCTCGCCAGCTTTGTTGTCGTCGACGTCCTCGTCGTCCGTACCGCCAGCCTCACTGGCCGGTTCGGCAGCATCGGCTGCATCGGCACCGCCGGCACCGCCGGCAGCCTCGATCACTGCCAATCGGGCGCCAATCTCAACATTGTCGCCTTCTGACGCGAAAATCTCGCCCATCACACCGTCGGCTTCCGCGCGGACTTCAACAGCAACCTTGTCGGTTTCCAGCTCGACCAGGACATCGTCCCGGGAGACAGTATCGCCGGTCTTGACCATCCAGCTGCCCACGGTGGCTTCAGTGACGCTCTCGCCGAGCTGCGGCACGGTGATATCGGTCATGTCTCTCGTCTTCCTTCAAATCAAGGTTGGCCGGCCCCTAGGACAGGGCTTCATCGACCAGGGCGTCTTGTTGTTGTTTGTGCTTCGAGGCGATGCCGGTCGCTGTCGACGCGGTCGGCACGCGCCCGACATAGCGAGGGCGCTGTGCGGTCCCGCCGACCTTGCCGAGCACGAACTCGATATTCGGTTCGACAAAAGTCCAGTAGCCCATGTTGCGCGGCTCTTCCTGACACCAAACGATTTCGGCGTTCGGGAATCGCCCAATTTCGGCGATCAACGCCTTGTACGGGAAAGGATAAAGCTGCTCGACCCGCATCAGGTAAACATCGTCGGTTCCGCGATTTTCGCGCGCTTCCAACAGGTCATAATAGACCTTGCCGGTGCAAAGAACGACACGCCGGATCTCGCTGTCCGCCTTCAGCTTGAGCGAGGTCTGGCGGATTTCACCTTCAGGCCGCGACGCCTCGTCAGCGTCGTCCCAGAGCACGCGGTGAAAGGAGGAACCCGGCCCCATAGCGGCCAGTTGTGAAACACAGCGCTTGTGCCGCAGCAGGCTCTTCGGCGTCATGATCACCAGCGGCGTACGGAAATTGCGGTGGATCTGGCGGCGCAGGATGTGAAAATAGTTTGCCGGCGTCGAGCAGTTCGCCACCTGCATGTTGTCTTCCGCGCACAGCTGCAGGAAGCGTTCGGGGCGCGCTGAAGAGTGCTCGGGCCCCTGCCCCTCATAGCCGTGCGGCAACAACATCGTCAGGCCGGACATGCGCAGCCATTTGCGCTCACCTGAGGAGATGAACTGGTCAATGATCACCTGGGCGCCATTGGTGAAGTCACCAAACTGGGCCTCCCACATGACCAGCGTGTTGGGCGCCGACAGCGAGAAGCCATACTCGAAGCCGAGAACGGCCTCTTCGGACAGCATGGAGTCGATCACTTCATACTTCTTCTGGTCCGGCGCCAGATTGTTGAGTGGCGTATATTTTTCAGCGCTTTCCTGATCGATGATGTGGGAATGGCGTTGCGAGAAAGTGCCGCGCCCGCAATCCTGTCCGGACAGCCGAACCGGAAAACCCTCGGTGAGCAGCGTGCCGAAAGCGAGGTGCTCGGCCGTCGCCCAGTCAATCCCGGTACCCGTCTCGATCGCTTCGCGACGGCTGCCAATGACGCGTTTCAGCGTGCGATGGATGTTGATCCCGTCGGGAATCTCGGTCATCGCCATGCCGACTGTCATCAGGCTCTCGGTAGTGGCCGACGTCTCGCCGCGACGGTCATCGCCCTCGGCCAGACCCAGTCCGGACCACCGCCCATCCAGCCAGTCCGCCTTCTTCGGCTCGAAATCCTTGCCGGCGTTGAATTCCTTTTCGAGGAAGGTATCGAACTCATTCTCGATCGCCTCGGCCTCAGCGGCCGTCAGGACACCCTCGGCCAGGAGCCGGTCCTGGTACTTTTTCTTGACCGGCGGCATGTCCTTGATGATGCGGTACATGATCGGCTGGGTGAAGGTTGGATCATCACCTTCATTGTGGCCGTAGCGGCGGTAGCAGATCATGTCGATCACCACGTCCTTGCCGAACAGCTGACGGTACTCCGTCGCCATGCGGGTGGCGTGGGTCACGGCCTCCGGGTCGTCACCATTGACATGGAATATCGGCGCCTGGACCATCAGCGCCACATCCGAGCAATACGGGCTTGAGCGGCTGTCCTTGGGGTCAGTCGTGAAACCGATCTGGTTGTTGACGATAAAGTGGATCGCACCACCCGTGCGATGGCCGCGCAGGCCCGACAGGCCGAGGCACTCCGTCACAATGCCCTGGCCGGCAAAGGCCGCGTCGCCGTGCAAAAGCAGGGGCAGAACACTGGAACGCGGCGTGCCCGCTTTCTTGCGGCAATTCTCTTCCTGCTTGGCCCGAGCCTTGCCGAGCACGACCGGATCAACCGCTTCCAAGTGTGACGGGTTGGCGGTCAAGGACAGGTGAACCTTGTTGCCGTCAAACTCGCGGTCTGACGAGGCCCCCAGGTGATACTTCACGTCACCGGACCCGAACTCTTCCTCGCCCTGGGTGTTGCCGCCCTGAAACTCATGGAAGATCTGGTGATAGGGCTTGCCCATCACCGAGGCGAGCACGTTGAGGCGCCCACGGTGCGGCATGCCGATGATGATGTCCTCGACGCCCATCGAGCCGCCGCGCTTGATGACCTGCTCGAGCGCCGGAACCATGCTCTCGCCGCCATCCACGCCGAAACGCTTGGTGCCCGGGTAACGCTTGTGCAGGAACTGCTCGAATCGTTCGCATTCGATCAACTTGGACAGGATGGCAATCTTGCCTTCCTTCGTGAAGGAAATGTCCTTGTCCGGCCCCTCGAAGCGCTCCTGCAGCCAGGCTTTCTCTTCGGGGTTTGAAATATGCATGAACTCGACACCGAGCGGGCCGCAATAGGTGCGTTTGAGGATGTCGAGCATCACCCGCGGGGTCGCTGTCTCCAGACCGAGATAGCCGTCGATGAAGATCTCTTCGTCGAGCGCCGCCCCGGTAAAGCCATAGGTCGCCGGGTCCAGCTCGGCCTGATAGCCAAAATCTGTCAGCCCCAGCGGATCGAGATCGGCCGCCAGGTGCCCGCGCATACGGTAGGCGCGGATCATCATGATGGCGCGGATTGAAGCCTGGGTTGCCTTGCGGACATCCTCCGCATTGGCTCCGGGATTGGTTGCCGCGACGTGGTTGGCGACCTTGTCGACCATCGCACCCTCATCGGGCCCGATATCGCCCAGCGCCGAGACCATCTCGCCATTGGCCTGGCGCGGCCAGTCGGCGCGCTTCCAGGCCGGGCCACGTGCGGCGTGCGAGCTTTCGGCCGGCGCATCGCCCATGGCGGCAAAAAAGGCTTTCCAACTGGGCGGCACCGAGTTCGGATCAGAGGCGTAAGCCGCGGCCATCTGCTCGAGATAGACGGCGTTGGCGCCCTGGAGGAATGAGGTGTCCAGGAAGTTCTGGTTTTCTTGGGAGCGGTTTTGGTCAGACATGTGGGGGGAGGCCTGAGTCAGGAGTGTGTCTGGATGGGGTTAAACCGTGTCGGTTAACCAACCCTCTATGCTCAATCCGCGCCACACGAAAGGGATTGGCGCGGGTCTGCTGCCAAGATGGTGACAAAACAAAACCGCGCCCCGGAGGCCCGGAGCGCGGCTTGTTGTTGTCACGATGATGCGGGCAATCAGCCCTTGAGCACGTCCGCGAGGGTCGTACCAAGACGCGCCGGGCTCGGGGAGACCGTGATACCAGCCGCTTCCATGGCCGCGATCTTGTCTTCCGCGCCGCCCTTGCCGCCGGAGACGATGGCGCCGGCATGGCCCATGGTCCGGCCCGGAGGCGCTGTGCGACCAGCGATGAATCCGACCGTCGGCTTGGAGCGGCCTTTCTTGGCTTCATCAGCCAGGAATTGCGCCGCGTCTTCTTCGGCCGAGCCACCGATCTCGCCGATCATGATGATCGACTTGGTTTCGTCGTCGGCGAGGAATTTTTCCAACACGTCGATGAATTCGGTGCCCTTGACCGGGTCACCGCCAATACCGACCGCCGTGGTCTGGCCGAGGCCGACCTGCGAGGTCTGGAAGACAGCTTCATAGGTCAGCGTTCCCGAGCGCGATACCACGCCCACGGAGCCCTTCTTGAAGATCGAGCCCGGCATGATGCCGATCTTGCATTCTTCCGGCGTGAGGATACCCGGGCAGTTCGGGCCCAGCAGCATGGAGTTCGACTTGTCGAGACGATCCTTGACCTTGACCATGTCCATCACCGGAATGCCCTCGGTGATGCAGACGATGAAGGGGATCTCGGCATCAATCGCCTCGATGATCGCCGCGCCGGCACCGGCCGGCGGGACATAGATCACGGAGGCGTCGGCGCCGGTCGCGTCCCGGGCTTCGCCAACCGAGGCGAAGATCGGCAGCGAGGCGGCGCCGTCAATGCCGGCCGACCAGCTCTCGCCACCCTTTTTCGGGTGTACGCCGGCAACCATCTTGGTGCCGTAGTATTCCAGCGCCTGCTCGGTATGAAAGGTTCCCGTCTTGCCGGTGAGGCCCTGGACGATGATCTTGGTGTTCTTATCGACGATGATCGACATCAGTTTTTCCTGTCTTTCAGTAGGCCTTCAATAGACTGAAGGCTCGTCGCGATTTCCCGATTCACAGAAGCCTGCTTCTCGAGCATCCGGAGTACCGCTGACGACCGTTTGCCTGCGCGCAGGATGAGCATCACAGAAATGCACACCACGCCGATCAACAATGCCAAAGGCATCAGTGCAAACAGAATGTCCTCGGCGCTTGTCACGCAGCACCACCCTTCACGGCGGCGACAATTTTCTGGGCAGCGTCGTCGAGGTCATCGGCGGCGATCACGTTGAGACCGCTTTCATTGATGATCTGCTTGCCCTTGGCGACATTGGTGCCTTCCAGCCGGACCACAAGCGGGACCTGAAGGCCGACATCCTTGACCGCGGTGACCACACCCTCGGCGATGACGTCACAGCGCATGATGCCGCCAAAGATATTGACCAGGATGCCTTTGACGTTCGGGTCGGCGGTGATGATCTTGAAGGCGGCCGTGACTTTCTCGGTGGTGGCACCACCGCCAACATCGAGGAAGTTGGCCGGCTCGGCGCCGTAGAGCTTGATAATGTCCATGGTCGCCATGGCAAGGCCGGCGCCATTGACCATGCAGCCGATATCCCCGTCGAGGGCGACATAGGCGAGGTCATATTTGGAGGCCTCGATTTCCTTGGCGTCTTCCTCGGTCGTGTCACGCAGCTCCATGATGTCCGGGTGACGGAAGAGTGCATTGCCGTCGAAGGAGACCTTGGCGTCGAGAACGCGGACATGGCCGTTGTCCATGACGATCAGCGGATTGATCTCCAGCATCGACATGTCCTTCTCGCAAAAGGCTGTGTAGAGAATCTTGGCGAGCCCCATCATGTCGTCGCGCGCCTGGCCTTCCAGCTTCAGCGCATCACACACGGCAGCCGCAGAGGCGTCGGTCACGCCGGTCGACGGGTCGATATCGATGGTCTGGATCTTCTCCGGCGTTTCCGCCGCGACTTCCTCGATATCCATGCCGCCCTCGGTGGAAACGACAAAGGCAACCTGGCCGGTTTCGCGGTTCACCAGGAGCGAACAATAGAGCTCGGTGGCGATATCGGCCCCGTCTTCGATGTAAAGACGGTTGACCTGTTTGCCGTCCGGGCCGGTCTGGTGAGTCACCAGCGTATTGCCCAGCATGTCCTTGGCGTTGGCGATCACGTCTTCCTTGGAAAAGGCAAGACGGACACCGCCCTTGGCGTCGGGACCAAGTTCCTTGAATTTGCCCTTGCCGCGTCCACCAGCGTGGATCTGCGACTTCACGACCCAGAGCGGTCCGGGCAGCTTGTCTGCGGCTGCGGCTGCCTCGTCGGCAGAGAAAATGGCAACGCCTTCAGCGACCGGTGCGCCAAAGGATTTCAGGACGGCTTTCGCCTGATGTTCGTGGATATTCATGAAAGGGCCTCGCGGGAGGAAGGGAGCGACAAAACGGCCAGAATGGACTCGCCTTATAGCACTGGGCTGCTGCGGCGCAACGCACTCGCAGCGACTAATTGTCAGTCGATCTCGAACGTGTCGTCACCTTCCTCATCGTCTGTCGGGGGGTTGAGGATGTCTGCCAGTCCAAGGCGGCGCGCCGGTATCGGCTGATCCGATTCCTGGCCAATGACCGGCCCTGAGAAGTACCGCACTCCGGCAGACATGGCCGCCTCGACAAGGGCCGGATTGCCGATTTGCGTGAGCCAGGTATCGGCGGTCAGGGAACGACCCGCGGTCACCCAATCGACACAGGCCAACAAGTCCTTTTCGCTGACACCGCCGTCATTGAGCCGGGCGGGCGTTTCGGCGCTGAGGACGCCGATACCGCAACTCTCGAAACGATCGAGTCGCTGTGAGCCAAAGGCATGGTGAGCCAGCACATAGGCCCCAAAATGCTTCATCGACCGGAAGACTTCCTGCATCTGTGCCATCGGAGCGCCGTCCGGAATGCCGTCCACCCGCAACAGGAAAAATTTCCGTGCCGGCTCGGGTATCGGCTGCAAGACTTTGAAATACGCCATCCGGCGCGACACCGACGACAGGCTGTCATAATGCACCGGGACAACGATCATGCCGGCGCGCTTGGCGGCACGTGCGCGCTGAAATCCGCGCTGGGCGGCAAGGGCGATGGCGCGATCAAGCTGACGATGCTGGTCACGGTCGGCTGAACCCGAAAGGGTTTCGCGCCCGTAGTAGGCGAAGCCGTCGATCACCTTGCGGGCAACGCACAGGCTGTGGCTGATCACCGCCTTCCGGCTGTCCCAACAAGGTTTGAAAACAATGTCGTCCCAGCTTGGACGCGGACCGCTGGAAGCCGGCGATGCACCTGCGACAATGGACGGGCGACCGCGCGGCTCGGGTCTTGGCCCCTCAACCCAACGCGTCCGATCATCGTCATCGCGCTCCTTTACCGGCGCGGTCTGCCATGGCGGCGCCTGCTCACCGCCCCGTACGGGCGCGACCTTCGCCGGCTTTTTGGGATCGGGTTCAGGCTCATGAGGCTGCGACCGGGCGACAATATCGAGAAGTTCATGGGTTGGCACATCACGCGCCTCGCCTTCGGCACGGACCTCTGCCAATTCCGGCTGCCCGAGGAAAAACGTGTTCAACTCGCCTGAAATGGCGTCGACGATTTCGTCCGCGGCCTCAACGTCCGCGGCCTTGAAGATAATCAGGAACCCACCCTGGACCCTGAGCATCACATCATCCGGCTTGATCCGTCGCTCGATGAATTGTGTCGACGTCTCGTAGACTTTCTCGCGGAGCTTGGGCCAGTCTTCGCCGGCGCGGGCCCGGACTCTCTCAAGGTTCAGGAACTGGAATTGCCCCATGTCCACAGAGGTCCGGCCCGCCAGGGCCTTCTTCAGTTTTTGACGCATTTCTGGCGACATGTGCGGTCGATCCGTTTGGGGCAAACCCGAGCCACCACACTCTGCGGTCGTATGTCTTGCGAATTTGTAAGTCTGTTGGCGGGACTATCGCGTTGAGATGCTTATCGCAAAGTCGCCACTATCGCTCCGTCGATCGAGAAGGCGCCACCACCACGTGCGAACAGGTAAAATCCGGCAGCGGCGAGAACAGCGACGGACGTCCACGCCTCAGGCATGACCCAGAACGCGTAGACGCCGCAAGCGACCAGCAAGGCAAACCCCACCAATCGCGTCAGGAATCCGACCAGCAGGAGGAAAGCGACCAGTTGCGCACCCCACACGGCGATCTGGGCGGTCTGTGATGCGGACAAAAAAGGGATATTCCAGATCGCAGCCGCGGCGATTGTGTCAGGCATGACCTCCGGCCAGATCCCGGCGTTTGCACGCCCCCAAGCCCACAAGCCAGGCACCAGGGCGATCCGGATGGCGCCACCGACAATCCAGTCCGGCAAAAAGCGTTCGGCACGCGCCGATTGACCCGTTGTATCCATTTGCCCCCCCGGGCTGCACCATCGAGGCCGGCCGGCCTCAGATCCAACCATGCCGCACAGGGAGTTGGCGGGCAATCAAACGCACCTATCGCGCGAAAAATCGCGCAGCCTGATGATCAATCGATATCCGGCCGGGCCCGGTGACCGCGATATACAACCCGATCACCACCCACAAGGCGTGGGTCGCCCACCACGCTTCGGGATAGACAAACACCTGAATGACCAGGGTCATACCAACCAGGGCCAGGGCGCTGATACGGGTGAGTATCCCGAGCACCAGCAGGACCGGAAGCACCAGTTCCGCCAGGGTGGCCATCCATGCGGCCAGGTCCGGCGGCAATAGCGGAAGGGCAAAATCGCCCCGGAACTGCTGCATCGCCGCCGCTTTCAGCTCGAGCGGCAATTCCGGGAGGCGCAGGCGCGAGCGTTCGACCTCAAAGTCATTGATGAGCTCGGTGTAGGTGAACAGTTTTACCGTACTCACCTTGGTCAGCAGTGACCGCCAGAAAACGCCGGCAAGGGTCAACCTCGCCAGCAATGGCAGGGCGTCCGGAGCAATCCATCGCGCTGCAAAGGCGGTCAGGCCGGCATGCAGGCGTCGAGCGTGAGTGAGCGGTGTCATGTCAGGTCTCCAGCCAGGTAACCGGCCGTCAGGGCGTCGCCAAACGCCTTGGCCGCATCGAAAAACGGGTCCTCGACCAAAGCGGCGGCACTCGCCGTCGAGAGCGAGGCTCCGGCTCCGAGGCGGTCAAGGAAGATCGCGTCGGCGGCGGTCAGTCGCGCCGAAAACACGTCGGTTTGCGGGCGATACAGAATGACGGCCTCGGCCTGGGGGGCGAGTCGGGTCTCGCCAGCAGGCTGCCCGAAACGGTGCGCGGACCAGACGGCATGAACCGGCCAGTCAAGATGCAGCACCCGGACGGACGGATGTAGTCCCGGAGCCAGGTTCGGCAGCTCTTGTGGAGCCATCGCGGCAACAGTCCGGGCCCAGCATGGCACCGCATCTGGCGCATGCATCGCTTCCAGCCAGGCGCGATCAAGGCGCGCGATATCCGCCAGATAGGGAAGCGTGGACGCCGGCGCGTAGTCACGCACATGGGCCGCAAACCCGGCACCGTAAAGCGTCATTGTGCGTGTTTGGGGCGGATTGTTCTGCCAATGGGCTTTGGCCATCGGTGAAAAGAAGCGATCGCCGGTCAGCTTGTTGACTGTCGGGTACGCCGCTCTCAAGGCCTCGATAGCCGAATTGACCACATTGTTGCGATAGATGGCGCACCGAGCGGCAATGTCAGGGTGAGAGCTCCAGGCTCCAGAGGCCGCTCCGCCGCGCAGCATGACGGCGAAGTCCGAATAGAAACAGTCAGGCATGAGCGGCCTCGGGTCGGCAAACGCTGTCGAGATGGCGTTGGGCAAGCGAACGTTCGGCCATCAAGTGTTCGAATGTCGGCAGATTGGCGTCGCGCTCGATCAGCGTGGGGCGGGGCCCGATCTCCGAGATCACACGCGCAAACAGGGCCCAGACCGAATCGTCCACGTCCGTTCCATGCGTATCGATGAGCAATTTGTCGCCGAGCGCCCCATCGGGCTCATGTCCGGCGAGGTGGATTTCACCGATCGCGTCCTGCGGTATTCTGGCCAGCCAATGGGCGGGATCCGTGTCCAGATTATGAGCTGAGATGTACAGATTGTTGACGTCCAGAAGCAAGCCGCACCCGGTTCGGTTGACGGTTTCGGCCAGAAACTCCGCTTCGTCGCATTCATCGCCCAATCGCAGATAACGCGCCGGATTTTCAATCAACACCTGACGGCCCAGCCTGGTCTGCATGATATCGACATTGCGACAGAAGCGTTCGAGGGCCATCCGGGTCATCGGCACCGGCAGAAGGTCCGCGAACCAGACATCGTCCAGGGCGGACCAGGCGAGGTGCTCGGAAATTCGTTCCGGCTGGTAGCGCTCGATCAGGCGCACCCATCGCTCGAGGTGTTCCGGATCGGGCCGATCAGCCCCGCCGAGGGACAGGCCGACACCATGCAGGCTCAGCGGGTGTTCCGCCCGGATGGCATCGAGCCACCGCAAACGAGGTCCGCCTTCGACCATGTAGTTTTCGGGATGGACCTCGAGCCAGAGGCCGTCCGCACGGGCATCCAGCGCCGAGCGAAAATGCTCGGGCTTCAGGCTCACGCCTGCGAAGGGGGACATATCGGGATGCGTCATGCCGGACGGCCTCCACGGGGTCGGTCTCCCGACCCCGATTCGCCTGGGCTCAAGCAATCAAGGGCGCTCGACCGGGGTCAGGGACCCATTGCCATAAGGCGTCGCGATCGACTCGCAACTTCCTTCCGGGACATAGGTCCACGCATTGCCCTGATAGTCTGTTGTGGATGTCCCGGCGCAAGTCGTGCCCGGACCGGCCGCGCAATCATTCTCGCCAGCCAGGGCGATGCCATAGCACTGCTCCATTTCGTCATCAGCGCTGAGCGTGCTGGCTTGGGCGGCGGCGGCAGACAGCGACAGCGCAAGGGCAGAAACGGCAAGGGTCGCGGTTCGCGTAGGTGCGTTCATGGTGTGCATTCTCCAGATGGGTGATGTCGGGCGGGGAAGTATGCGACGCCCTGACCCCCGAAACCTGCCGTGCTCTGTCGTTCGGCACCAATCACGTCACAGCGCGGGCCGTCACCATCGCGTGACCGACCGTCAGGACAGCCTCATCGCGGCGTCATGTGCGGTTGAGGCATGGCTTGCAAGTCCCGTCAGCTACTCGAGAAAAACTGTGAAGCGGGACACATCCGTGCGGAATTCATGTGATTCCGCCTGAACCATTTTGCTCGCGGGACAACCCACCGGGCAGGCAGAATGGCTGGTCTGTACCGGTATTGGAT
This sequence comes from Maricaulis sp., assembly GCF_034670125.1. Classification (GTDB taxonomy): domain Bacteria; phylum Pseudomonadota; class Alphaproteobacteria; order Caulobacterales; family Maricaulaceae; genus Maricaulis. The sequence continues at coordinate 674,850 of NZ_JAXMOC010000001.1, read as the reverse complement.
CGACCCACAGCCCCGACCAGGACCGGATCGCCCCGGGGGGAACCGCGATAGAGATCAGCGCATTGGCCATTCCCCGGCGTCTGGCCGGAGACCCGCTCAAACAAACCGTCACCCCGGGGCAGAAAGGCAACGGCATCGACCGGACTCAACCCAGGAACCAGCGTCTCAATGTCCGAGCACCTGCAGCTGTCGTCCGGTAGCCCGTCGCAAAGGCCGCACTGACACCGGTTTCGTTGCAGACATTGACCGGCACATCACGCCGCGCCGACGCCTGACCTAGCGACGCAAGCGTCATGAATCCGGCAGCAAAGACTGTGACAAGCCGGTGAAAGGCGCGCATGGGGCGGCTGCGAGGGGTGCGACTTGACGCCACAAATCTTTCGCCCCCGTCAATCGCAACCAAGTCCCGAGAGGGCGCTTAATCAGTCGCCGACGCCACAAAACGCATGGGTTGCCCGCCAATGTCGATCCGGACAATGCGCCCGGTGTCACGGTCCACGAAAATGTCATTCGCGGGTGTACCGCCGCGCTGTTCGATCCGATGCGTATTGAACGTGCCCGCCGGCGTTTCGATGACCACCGCCTCGACCGCCCGTAATGTGATGTCCGCGGTCGTGTTCCCCATCGGCGCATACCAGCTGAAAGCCACCTCTTCGCCGAGCTCCATCGGCAGCGCTGCCGTCAGCACGAAGAAACTCGCGCGCAGGATGGCGCCGTCGGCCAGACCCGTATCGATCGCGTGGAGGGTGTCCGGCTGCCCCGGTCGCACAAGACGGGTGCTTCCCGTCACCCGACCCGGTTCGAACGTCCCGGCCGTCTCGAAATACTGCCCGCCCTGATGAAACCGGATGTCAACCGACACAGGCTCCAGGTCGGCCAAGCGAATACGAGCCTCCATCGTCTCGTAGATCTCGCGCGATGCCCACATGGTGCGGTCGTAGATGGCGATCTCGTCGCCCTCCACCTGCCAGCCGAGCCGCATGAACCCGTCCGCCTCACCTTCAAACTGAAGCTCGAGATAAATCTCTCCCGCCGCCAGGGCGTCTCGGTCCATTCGGGACCGCCAGTCACTGCTCTGGCCTTCGGCCGGCAAAGTGATGAAACTCGCTGCGCAAACCGCAGCCAGGCAAAGCTTATGCATGTGTAGTCTCCCAGCGCCCGAGCCGGGAGCCCAAGCTTTCACGCGCGAGATGTCCCGGGCCTTGCCATCACATTAACTCGGTCGCGGTCAGGGCCGGGTTTATCCGGGTCGCCAACACCCATGAAACCCGAACGGGCAGGCGTAGGGCAGGCGCCAGCTGGCAACCGGCCCGTCGGACAAGTTCTGTGCGTTGAAAGCGTGCAACTCTGTCTGTTGCATTCGGGTGTTCAAGGCTGTGTGCAGGATCCATCCCTCGCCCTCCGGAGCGGCTGGCGATGCGGGCACGAAGAGCGGCTCCTCGACATAGACACCCTCACCGTGGTCGAATCGGTCATGCTCGCCTGAATGCAGATTGCGTCGCTCGATCCGCGTGGCACCGCGCGGCTGGTCGGCGTCCCAGGCAATATGCCAGGTTTCACGGCGGCGCAGACCGGTGAAGCGCGGATCAATCTGCGGAAATTCAATGAAACCATCGCCGAGCGACTCGATCCGGCTGCGCCCGCCCGCCGCCAACGTCACCTGCCTGTGTCGCGCTTGCGAGTCGGTCTGGGTTTCAGCTTGGCCCCGCATGATGTCGTAGGCACCTGCCATCGCAAAACGCGCATCCTGTGACAGGGCGGCATCAAGCCGGATAGTCCCGTCCGCTTCCTCCCAGGCACCACCGAAGTGGAACAGGAATCCGGGCGGCAATTCCCAGGTGCGACGACGGCTCCAGTCATTCTTGTCGATGGCGATGGCCATCATCGGTGCCGCCGGGTCGAAGGCGAAGCTGTCGAGGAAAGGCAGCCGCATCTGCTGAAACCGATAGCTTCCAACCAGGAAAACCAACGAGTGCTCGGTGATGACAAAGTCATGCACCATGCCACCGGGGACATCATCAACCAGGCCGGCATCCAGCAAGGCACCGTCGGCTCCGATTTTCCAGATGATCATTCGGTCCCGGATTGCGTCCTGTCCGAAGTTCCAGACGATTCCACTGTCCGGTTCGCGTTTCGGGTGAGCCGAGAACGGGACCCCGTCCAGGCCATTGCCCCAACGACGGGCACCCTGACTTTCAAGCGTGTCCGGATTGATGGACCAAGCCGACCCGCCTTCCCACAGCGCGAGCAATTCGTCTCCCAGCAGGAGGACGGATGTATTGGCGACATTCATGTCATCCGGACCGCTCAAGCCTCCCGGTTGCGGAGGGACGGATGCCAATGCCGGCACGATGAAGCGGCCGGCAGCCTCTTCAGCCTGCCACTTGTCGGTCTGGATGAAGCGGCCCTGGTGGCGCAGCCCGTCAGGCGAGATGTTCCAGGCCTGCAAAAACCCGTCCCCGTCGAACCAGTGACGATAGCGCCAGTCCTGGCGTGAAAACCGCCCGGGACCATTGCGAAACAGTGTGCCGGTCAAGCCGTCGGGTGCGGTGCCGGATACAAGCTCCGGCCGACCGTCGAAACCAGCAGCCGGTGCGTCGCGGACGACAAGCGTCCAGGGGTCGGTCTGACTCGCAGCCTGATAGTCCGCGAAGACCGGATCGGCCTGGCGCGCCCAGGCGGATGTCGGCAGCGCGGCGACGCCTCCGGCAGCGGCCAGCAGTTTGAGTGCGTCTCGGCGTGAGGTCGTCGCCATGCGTCCCTCCTAATCGAAACTGACAGAATGAACGGAGCCGTCGGCGGCGAGTTCGAATGCCGCATCGATCCAGGCGGGCGGACCGAACCGGCCACGTGCATTGTTTGAAAACGCGAAGGGCTCGCTGGGGATACCCATCAGATTGGTGTCCATCTCACCGTCCGCATCCACATCGTGATACATTTTCACGCCATATGTGCCGGCTGGCAGGTCGGGGATGACAACCGTGATCTGGTCACCGTCGACCACAGCACGGATTCCGGCGACGGCAGGGCCGTCATTCCAGGCCGCCTCGCTGTCATAGACGCCGATCATCACAAACCCGTCCGTCGGCGCCACGCTGCCGATCTCCAGCGTCAATGTGGCGACGCCATCATCGGCGACAGCGAGGCTGGAGGTCATGGAAGCCAGAACGGCTGCAACAAGGGTGGATGTCATCAATCTCATCTTCAATACTCCGGTAGGGCCGGGTGTTCCGGCGTGACGGATTGATAGATGGCCGGCATCCGATTGCGTCGCGACCCAATTTGCGCAAACGGGCTGCCAGGCTTCGCGAATTGCGTTAGGTGTGCGTTCGCGCTTCGTGAATGACGGTGAAGATGATACTCGAACGGCTACGCTCCCTCCTTCCCAGCCTTGCTGCCATCGTCGCACTGGGAAGCTTCCTCTCGATTTTGGGGCCCTATGACTCTCATCAGTTCGGCGTGCCCGGGGTATGGTTCTATTGGACCGGTCTCATGGCGTTGGGCTGGGGGTCGGGAAGCTTTTTTTCCTGGCTGTTCGACCGGTACCTGCCCGACTGGCCGCGACCGGCGACCGGGCTCGCGATATCCGTATTGGTCAGCCTGCCGGTCTTCGTCGGTGTCGCCACTATCCAGGCCTTGATCGGTCAGCCCTTTCCGATCTCGGTCGCCCCGGTCATCTTCTTTCTGGTCTGGGTGATTTCTGCCGGCGTGGTCACGATTTCGATCCTGGCTGACCGGCGAGACCGGTCTGACGGCCCGGCGTCGGATGCCAGGCCCGCCCGCTCGCTGACTGACAAGCTGCCGCCACGCCTGAGACGGGCACGCCTGCTGGCGCTCGAGGCGGAGGATCACTACCTGCGTGTCTATACCGACCGTGGTGACGCACTCATCCTGATGCGTTTGAGCGATGCTGTCAGCGCGGTGGAGGCGCTCGACGGCGCGCGAACACACCGGTCGTGGTGGGTGGCGAGGGATGCCGTCCAGTCGGCAGAACGCGGCGATGGGCGCGCCCGACTGATCCTGACGGAGACCTTGACCGCACCGGTCAGCCGGACTTACGCTCCCAAATTGCGTGAGGCAGGCTGGTACTAGCCAAGCGACTTGCGGGCGACTCGCCACTCGTCGGCGCTTTGTCCCCACACATCAACGATCATGCCGAAGCCTGCTACCTCGACATCGGTACCGAGGTCGCGCGAGCCGAGCTTGCGGGCGACGCCCTGGCTGGGCAGGTTATCCGCGTCGATCAGATGAATGACATCAGGCCAGCCCAGAGTGTCGAACGCGTGATTCATGCACGCGGCAGCGGCTTCCGTCGCATACCCTTTTCGCCAGGTCGAACGATTGAGGGACCAACCGATTTCCGGTTGCGGCCAGCCATGCGGAAACCAGGGTCCGACCCGACCGACCCAGCCGCCACTTGATTTCTCGAACACCGAGAAAAACCCATAGCCACGCAACGCCCAGTGACCGACGATTCCACACAAGCCGCGCCAGACCAGAGCCGGCTCCTGAACGCCGCCGATAAACCGGGCCGTTTCCTCATCCGCCATCAATTCACACAAGGGCTCGAAGTCGGACAGATCCGGCTGGCGCAAAATGAGACGGTCGGTTTCCAGGGTGATTTGGGTCATGCCCCAGTGCACGGACCGGCGCGCCCCGGGTCAAGTTAAATCCTCGGGACGCAATCACACATTCCTTATGAGCGCCTGCATGTACATCGGTGCCGGATCGATGGATATGCTGGTTCACCGACCGTGGCCCGGATGCAAGTCCCGACTGGATCATTTCTTGCACCGGATGCGGTCGACGTTGTTCAGAGTGGGTATATTCGTTCATGGCCGACAATCGGCACGGTCCAGGCATCATCACGCTGCTGGCATACCTGATCGGCGCCGCCTCACTGGCGGGCGGCCTGTCAGGCTGGCTTCATGCCACCGGCGCGATGGACTGGGTCGAAACGCTGGATGCTCCGAACTGGGCGCCCAGTTTTGCCGTGATGAACATTATCGGGATCCTCGTTCCCGAGTTCATTGCCGTGTCATTATGGATCGCCCAGCGGAGCGGCCGCGATGGCATGCGTTTGTTGTGTACGCTCCTGATCGCGCTGCTTGTTGCCGGCATGGCCATGCAGATCTGCGTTTTTTTCGGGTCGCGTGACCCGGCACTGGGCTTCCTTGCGGCGATGGCGATGTGGGTCTATGCGCTGTTCGCGACCGGTATCGTGGGGCGGGCCTCGTCGCCCGCCGGCGTCCTGTTGTGGGTCCCCTTCGCCTGGCTGACCATGTTGTTGGTCCTCGGCTTTGAACTGATGCGCCTGAACTCGCCCGGCACCTTCGCGGGTGGGCTTTGAACCACTGACCCGCCCACGCCAGCACCACAGCCGAACTCCGCAGACATCTGACAACCGCTCCGCCACGCGGATCCGGACATGAAAACGCCGACCCGGTCGGGTCGGCGTTTCACGTTAAAAAGACAGCTCACGCATCAACCCAGAGATGGCTCAAGGCCCTTGCAGGCCGCGACAAGGCCCTTCACGGAGTCGACCGAGTTGTCGAACATGGTCTGTTCGTCAGCATTGAGCTCGATCTCGACAATCTTCTCGACACCACCCGCGCCGATCACGACCGGAACGCCGACATAGAGATCGTCCTGGCCGAACTGGCCGGAGAGATAGGCGGCGCAAGGCAGGATGCGCTTCTTGTCACGCAGGTAGGACACAGCCATGTCGATGGCGCTTTCAGCCGGGGCGTAAAAGGCCGAGCCGGTACCCAGCAGCGCAACGATCTCGCCACCGCCCTTGCGGGTCCGATCGACGATCGCGTCCATCTTCTCGTCCGTCGACCAGCCCATCTTGATCATGTCCGGCACCGGAATGCCGGCGATCGTGGAATAGCGCAGCAGCGGCACCATGGTGTCGCCATGGCCGCCCATCACGAAGGCGGTGACATCTTCGACCGAGACTTCAAACTCGTCGGCGAGGAAGTGACGGAAACGCGCACTGTCGAGCACGCCGGCCATGCCGACGACCTTGTTGTGCGGCAGGCCGGAGAATTCACGCAGCGCCCAGACCATGGCGTCGAGCGGGTTGGTGATGCAGATCACGAACGCGTCCGGCGCGTGTTTGGCAATGCCTTCACCCACCGCCTTCATGACCTTCAGGTTGATGCCCAGCAGGTCGTCGCGGCTCATGCCCGGCTTGCGCGGCACGCCGGCGGTTACGATGCAGACATCGGCGCCAGCGATCGCGGCGTAGTCGTCGGCACCGGCGAGCTTGGAGTCCTTGCCGAAAACCGGGCTGGCTTCGGCAATGTCCAGCGCCTTGCCCTTGGCAACGCCTTCGGCAATGTCGAACAGGACGACATCGCCCAGCTCTTCGCGGGCGGCGATGTGGGCCAGGGTGCCACCGATCATTCCGGATCCGATGAGCGCAATCTTGTTACGGGCCATGGGGGAGCTCCTCTTGTGGGGATATTCAAGCAGTTGGCCAGCGGTCTAGCGCTGCGCGGCGTCTTCGGCAAGGCGGCGATATCGACGCAGGTGCCACAATCCCGCTTGCGGGCATGGATTTCCGGCCGCGCGGCAAACAGGTTCGGACATCACACCTTTGCCTGGCCCTAGCCGGAAACCGCACAATCAGTCGGAACCGATGCTGGTGCGGGCCTTAGAACGCCGCGGCCTGGCGTTCAGGGGCCGGTGACGGGTCAACGCTTGACCGCCATCAGGATACCGTCGCCCAATGTTGTAAACGCCATGTCGACCCGGTCATCATCACGCACCTTGCCGGCCAGTTCGGCCAAGGCCTCGGCATCCGCGTCGGCGGCCCGCTTGGCCGGGTCAGCCACGCTGCCGCTCCACAGGACATTGTCGAACAGGACCAGACCGCCTGGCCGGACCAGTTCGAGCGCGGCTTCATAGTAGTCGTCATACCCGGTTTTGTCGGCATCGATGAAAACCATGTCGACGGTGCCGCCAATCTCGCCCGCGAGCGCTGCGAGCGTGTCTCGCGCATCACCCAATCTCAGCTCGATCTGTCTGGCGACCCCCGCCTCGTCCCAGTATTCGCGGGCCCTGGTTGTATAGGGTTCCGAGACATCGCAACCATAAAGCCGGGCTTCCGACCCATGCATCTCACGCATGGCCAACACGGTCGCCAGCGCGGAATAGCCGGTGAAAACACCAACTTCCACCGCCGTCCTCGCGGATACCAAACGAGCACACAATTGCAGGAAGGCGCCCTGCTCGGGCGATATCTGCATGCGAGCAATATCTCCCATGGCGTCCGTCTCCAGCCGGCATCGCTTCAACGCCGCCGGTTCGGCCCGGTTAGCCCTTCGCACATAGGCCGTCACAGTGTCATCCAGTCCGATCGATCTCGACATGGTCAATCCTCCAAAGCGTGGCCTGATTGGCTTTGACAGCTAATCGTCCGGCTGTTCGCGCCGCTGGGCGGCGAGATAGTCATGGGTTCGCATTTCCACCAGGCGCGAGGCAGTCCGCTCGAACTCAAAGGCCCCATCGCCGTCCGGATAGAGGTCAGCCGGCTCGGCAGCGGCGCTCATGACCAGCTTGGTGCGGGCTTCATAGAGCGCGTCGATCAGGGTCACAAAGCGCTTGGCTTCGTTGCGCTTGTCGGGGGACAGCTGCGGAACAAATTCAAGCAGAACGGTGTGAAACCGGTCAGCCAGGGTGAGGTAATCGGCCGGGCCCAGGGGGCGGGCGCAAAGTTCGGAGAAAGTGAAGCGGGCCACGCCTGCCGCCTCTCGATCCACGGTCAGGCTGCGCCCCTTCACATCGAGAACACAGCGTTGCGGCACCGCTCCGGAGGTGAGGCGCTCCCAGGCCTTGTTCATGGACAGTTCGGCATCCGCCGACAGCGGCGTATAATACACCGGAGCGGCCTCCAGCTGGCGCAGGCGAAAGTCGGTCCCGCTGTCCAGCTCCAGGATATCAAGCCGGTGCTTGAGCATTTCAATCACCGGCAGGAAGCGCTGACGATTGAGGCCGTTCTTGTAAAGGTCGTCCGGGTGGCGGTTGGAGGTTGCAACCACCACCACGCCGCGCTCAAAAAACTGTTCAAAGAGCCGCCCCAGGATCGATGCATCGGCGATATCGGTGACCTGAAACTCATCGAAGGCCAGCAGGCGCGCCTTGGCAGCGATTGCCTTGGCGACCGGCGGGATCGGGTCATCGCCGACGCCCCGCACATGTTCAGGCCTTTTGCGCCGTTCGGCCGGTGTCAGTTTGCGCCAGGCGGTGATGCGGGCATGCACATCCTGCATGAACTCATGAAAATGTGCCCGACGCCTTGGTGATACAGGCGCGTGCTCGACGAAGATGTCCATCAGCATGGATTTGCCGCGTCCAACACCGCCCCAGAGATAGAGGCCACGTGGCACCGGATCCCGCCGGCCAAAGAGGGGTTTGCGATCAGGCCGCCAATCCGACAGGCGTCCAGCCAGATCACTCAGGACTTCGGCCGCCCGTTCCTGTTCAGGATCAGGACTGAGCAGGCCGGCATCGACGCGCTGGCGCAGGACGGAGAGGGGCGTCGTCATGCGCGACAGGCTTGGGTGCTGCGGGTGGTCAGGTCAATGGGCAAGGGGCGCTGGCGGCGCAAGATCGGCCCAACCGTCTGCAGCGAGGTGCCCATTGAGCCCCGGATTGAACCTCATTACAGTTTCGATCAACCGTGTTGGAGTCGGGATTGATGCAGCCACGTTCGCGAGCCAACAAACCGGTGCGGCCGGTTCGGACAGCCCAACGTGACCGACAAGCGGCGGCACAACGCAGCATCCTTTTGACGACCGGTGAGTTCGGACCTGACGGTGCCAAGCGACTATACCAGCTTGGATTCACCCGCGAGTTTGTTGCGTATATTGCAGCCCAGCCGCTGGTGAACCCCTGGTTCTTTCCGGCTCGCCGGGTCTTCCACGGTATCGGTATCGCGCTTCTTTTCACCTACCTGGCCAGCATCACGATCGGCCAGGCGCTTTTGTTTGAACGGCTCCAGCCGGTTTGCGGCCCCCGAACGCCACTCAGCATCATGCTCATCTGTCTGGCCGCCGCGCTGATCATCGGCTCGGCGATAGGGACCGTGCTCATGCTGAAGGCCCCGGCCGAAGTGCATACATTTGTTGGCGCCGCCAAGATCCGGCGAGCCGCCAATCGTGGCAGTCCTGCAGCGCTGGCCCGGCTCGGACGCTGGGTCCAGCGCCATGGCGACCGGCACATCCCCGAATTCCTGGCGCGCATCAGCCAGGAAGAAAACAAATGGGGCGATACGTTAGCCTTGTCTGCCTGCGGCCTCGCGCTCGCATTGCTCATTTCTCTGATCCCGTTCTGCCAAGCCTAGATGGCTTGCTCGATCAATTGATCTGCGCCAGAGCCTGCCGCATCGCGTCTGAAAGCGGAACGGGCCGACGGGAATCGCGGTCAACATAGACGTGGACGAAATACCCCTGCGCCGCGGGTTGATCGTCACCGGTTTTAAAGAGACCGATCTCATAACTGACCGAGGACCTGCCAAGCCGCGCCACGCGCACCCCGCCCTCGACCGTTTCCGGATAGGCGAGTGGCGCGAAATAATTGCACCCTGTTTCGACCACGAGGCCGATCACGCGACCCGCATGTATATCCAGCCCGGCCTCCTCGATCAGGAAGCAATTCACCACCGTATCGAAAAAGCCGTAATAGGCGGCATTGTTGATGTGGCCGTAGATATCGTTATCGGCCCAGCGTGTCGGCAGGGAACGAAAGCGGGGGTAGGCGTCGCGGCCGCGCTTCTCAATCACAGGACCGCCTCATAACAGGCTTGCGCGGCCTCGAGTGTCATGGGTCGCGGATTATTCTTCAGCAAGCGCTCCACCTTCATGGCGTCCTCTGCGAGTTTCGGCAGGTCATTGTGCGAGACGCCGACCTGATTCAGCCGGGTTTCAATTCCCACGACGCCGGCGATCCGCTCCATTTCTGTCACCAGCGCTTCGGTCGAGGCGCCAGCCAGATCGAGATGCGCCGCGAGTTGCGAATAAAGCGGCTCGGCGCTTGTCGCATTGTAGCGCAACACCGGCGGCAGCATCAGAGAATTGGATAGTCCGTGTGGCACATGGAATATCCCGCCCAGGGGATAGGCCAGAGCGTGGACAGCTCCAACCGGAGCATTCGCAAAAGCCTGACCGGTCAGCAATGCCCCCAACAGCATGTCCTCGCGGGCTGCGATATCGGATCCGTCCAGACAGGCTCGCTCGATCGCACCATGCAATTTCTTCAATCCGGCAAGAGCAAGGGCATCGGAAACCGGGTTCTTCTCGATCGCCGAGGTGTAGGCCTCGATCCCGTGCACCATCGCGTCGATACCGGTCGCCGCGGTCACATGGCGCGGCAACCCGACGGTCAGCTCGGCATCAAGCACGGCCATATCGCCAAAAAGGACAGGGTCATTCACCCCCATCTTCGTGGCCTCACCAACCGTGACCACCGAGATCGGCGTCACCTCCGAGCCGGTTCCGGCGGTCGTCGGAACGAGGATAAGTGGCAAGCGCTCACCCTTGACCTGATTGACGCCATACATGTCGGCAAGCGGCTGGTCACAGCCAAGCAGCAACGCGACGAGCTTGGCGGTATCGAGCGACGATCCTCCACCAAAACCAATCACCAATTGCGCACCGAATTCACGCGCGCGGGCGGCCGCCGACAACACCATGGCTTCGGGCGGATCTGCGACCACCTCATCGATGACCAGAACGGCTAGGCCCGCCAATTCGAGTTGAGCGAGGCAACCCTCGATCAGGCCGGCCTGACGAACGCCCCGGTCAGTCACCAGTACGATACGCCCGACCCCATCCAGGAGCGGCGCCGCGATTGTTGCAAGATTGGTCGCGGAGCCGCGGCCGGCGTGAACATGTGGAACGGTTCGGAACTGGAATGATGCCATTTCGGGTTATCAACGCCGGCTTACAGTTAACGGTATGTTTTTCATGTCCTACCGACCGGTTTCTGGCAAGGGGCCTGATGAGCCCGGCCGGACGCTCATTTTCTACGCAGTTGAATTGATTGAGAAGCGTTGGTTAATTCCTGAAATTCCCTGTCCACAAAGGCCTTCACGACGCATTTGATCATTTTCCAATACTGGCGATCCGCCGTTGTGAGGCCTATCCTGCCCCGGATACTAGAATTAGCGTGTGCAGGTATTGGGTATGACGGTAAGGGTGAGCCTTATCGACGGCGGATCTGTCGTCGAAATTCGCGCGAGCGGGCAGGCAACACGTCGCGAGGCCGGCTGGGCAACAGAGCGGGCTCGCGAGCTGAGCCAGCAGCAGGGCGTGATTGCGATCCTTGCCGATTGCAGTGACGCCGAACAGCAGGATTCACCGAAACTTTCGGCGGAGATAATCGAGAATTTCCTGTTCGCCCTGGAACGCCCCCTGTCCTGCGCCCTTGTCATGCCGGGCGCTTGGGACGAGCCCTATCTCGCGGCCGTCCTGCGCGAAATCGTGGAATGTCCCGAGCACACCCGCTTTTTCAGAACGCGCGACGAGGCCCTGTCCTGGCTCACCGTGCGCCAGTCCGCCTGACCCCACACAAACCCTACTCCCAACCAAATAGGCCTCCCGGACAATCCGGGAGGCCTTTTTTCATGCGGACGGGGCTGTCGTTATTTCATGGTCGGTATGACGAAGGCCTGGTCACCGATGTCACCGGTCGGCCAGCGCTGGGTCACCGTCTTGATCTTGGTAAAGAAGCGAATGCCGTCCGTGCCGTACTGATTGGTGTCAGTAAAGGCCGAGCGCTTCCAGCCGCCGAAGGAATGATACGCCACGGGAACCGGGATCGGGACATTGATCCCGACCATGCCGACCTGGACCTTCGACGCAAATTCCCGCGCCGCCAGGCCATTCCGGGTGAAGATGGCGACACCGTTGCCGTATTGGTGTTCGGACGGAAGCTGCGCTGCCTCCTCAAGAGTATCGGCCCGGACCACCTGCAGAACCGGCCCGAAAATCTCTTCCTGGTAGGCGGTCATGGATGGCTTGACATTGTCGAACAGCGTCGGCCCGATGAAGAAACCGCCTTCATGTCCCTGCAACTCGAAACCGCGACCGTCCAACAGGAGGTCCGCCCCTTCGTCGACCCCGGTCTGGATCCACTTCTCGATCGACGCCCGATGCGCCAAGGACACAACCGGGCCGTAGTGGGCATCCGCATCCGTCGACACACCGACCCGCAATTTTGCGGCTTCCTCGGCGATACGGCCAACAAACTCATCTGCCGTATCCTTGCCAACCGGAACAGCGACCGGCAGCGCCATGCAGCGTTCGCCGGCAGATCCGAAAGCCGCGCCGAGGAAATCGGTCACGACCTGGTCCATGTCGGCATCGGGCATGATGATGCCGTGGTTCTTGGCGCCGCCCATCGCCTGGAAACGCTTGCCCTCGCGGGCACAGGTCTGGGCGATGTAGTGGGCGATGTTTGACGAGCCGACGAAGGAGACCGCTTTGATATCGTCATTGTGCAGCAGCGCATCGACCGCTGTCTTGTCGCCATGGACGACTTGCAGGACGCCTTCCGGCAGACCTGCCTCGACCATCAGCTCCGCCAGTCGGACCGGAACCGACGGGTCCTTTTCCGACGGTTTCAGGATCATTGCATTGCCGGTCGCGAGCGCCATGCCCATGAACCACATCGGGATCATGGCCGGGAAGTTGAACGGCGAAATGCCGGCCACGACACCGAGGGGCTGCCGCATCGAGTAAACGTCGATGCCGGTCCCGGCGCTTTCCGTATACTCACCCTTCAACAGGTGGGGCACGCCGCACGCGAACTCGATCACTTCAAGGCCACGGATCAGGTCACCCTTGGAGTCGGCGACGACCTTGCCATGCTCGGACGACAGCAACTCGGCGAGGCTGTCCAGTTCGGCTTCCACGAGCGATTTGTAGGTCATCAGGATGCGGGCCCGCCGCTGCGGGTTCATGGCCGCCCATTTCACCTGGGCCGCCTTGGCGTCCTCGACAGCCCGCGCGACTTCGTCCGTCGTCGCGAACTGGACGCGGGCCTGAACCGCTCCGGTATTGGGATTGTAGACATCCCCGAACTGGCCTGACGTCCCCACGGTCGCCTTGCCATTGAGGAAATGATGGATGTCACGTGTCATCAAAGCGCTCCCGAAATCTCGTGTGGTTCCGCTCCTCAACGGGACCGGTTTATGGCCGCTGACTTAGTATGTCAGGCCCGGCCTGTCGAGCGAAGAGGCTGCGCTGGCGACCGGTCGGACTCGCCTGCACCCAGAGGTATATCAATCACAAGCTGCAGTTGATTTGCCCTTGCCTTGCCTCTCGGAACACGAAAAACTGGCGCCAGCATTTGCATGCTTCGACAGCAGCCTGTCAGGCCGCCGCAGAAGCCGGAAGCCTCGGGGAAATCACCATGTCGCTAGCACGTTCCAAGTTCACGCTCAGATCCTGCCTGATTGCCAGCACCGCGATCGTCGGGATAGCCGCGGCCACGCCAGCCTTTGCTCAGGAAGACGAGCCCACACTGGTTCCTATCGACTCGGTCACGCCGGAAGATTTGGTCGATTCCGCCACCGATGTAACCGGTATCGGCATGTTCTTCCGGAGCGACGGGTTTGTATGCTCCGGGACGCTGATCAACCCGCGAACCGTTCTTTTTGCCGCCCATTGCGTCAATGATCGCGCCGCGTCCGATTATGGCGACGCCGGCATCGCGGCGGCCTGGTCATTTGGAACCGATGCCCTGCCGGGCTTTATCGACTGGATCAACAACAGCTACGGCACCAATGCGGACCTGTCGGTCTTCAATGTCGCGCAAATCCTCTACAATCCGGAATCATTGGCCCGCCCGGACGGATTCGGATTCCTGGAAGGCGATGTGGCGCTGTCGGTCCTTGACACTCCCGCCGGGAATATCCCGACCTGGGCGCTCCTGTTTTCCGCCCTTCCCGCGCCCACCAGCTATACCCAGGCGACCGGGTCCGGCTACCACGTCAACCTGGTCGGCTATGGCCGCACAGGCGACGGAACGACCGGCGCGTCGATCGGCATCGACTGGCGCCGCCGGGCAGCCGAAAACTATATCGGTGCGCTCGCCTCGATCGATGAGCGCAACATCTTCCTGTTCGGCAACGCCTTCGGTGATTTGCCGCAGAATCTCTATCATATCGACTTTGACGATCCGACGCGGACCAACCCGTTCGACTTCGACCTTTTCCGGGGCGATGCGGCCCCCAATGAAGGCGCGACAGCCGGCGGTGATTCAGGCGGCCCGCTGATTCTCGACGCGGCCGGCAATGCTGGTGTTGATGAAGACCTTGTGATTGGCGTCCTGTCGGGCGGCTCGCGCTTTTTCGGGCCACAGGTGTTCAGCAGCTATGGCACCAATGGATTCTATCAGCCGCTCTATCTGTTCTGGGACTGGATCGTGGAGAACAACCCCTATCGCTATGTGTCCACCTCGGGGGCTGACGGCGACTGGGAGGACCCCAATCACTGGATCACAATGCTCGATCCGGCGTTCCGCGTGATCGACTCCAATGGCGATATCGTCAATGGATTGCCGACCGATCCGGGCGAAGGCATCAATGACACGTCCGACCCCTGGGGCGAACTCTGCTTTGCGCCGAGCGATCAGTGCGTGACGCTCGAAACAGGCGTGCTCTCGCCCTATTCAAGCAGCGGTGCAGCCGACGGCAGCGCGGCTTCCGCCGACGGGACCTCGAATTCCCTGGGCACCGTCACGCTGGATGGAGAAACCCTTCCAACGCGCCTTCCGGTTTCAGAGGGCAATCCGGAATACGCGGTGGCCGAGGGCGCTGGCTCCGACGCTGAACCGGGACCTGCCTCCGCGCTTCCACCGGCGACTCTGGACAATGGCCTGCCGGGTGCCACCGGTTTCGTCGCGGACAATATCAATGCGACCTCGACCTCGATCGGTCGGTATTTCGACGTGACGCTTTCAGAGGGCACGACCCGTCTTTCCAGCACTGTCGAGATTGACCGCCTGACACTGGCCGGCTCCCAGGCCGGACTGAACATCGCCGCGAGTGGCGACCTCACCAGCCTGATCGAGATCATGCACCAGTCCGGCACCATGAATGTGGATGGCACGCTGACAAGCTGGGGCGACTACCTCCTGATGTCGGGCATGCTGACCGGATCGGGTACGATCAATACGCCATATTTGACCAACATCATGGGCCTGATCGCGCCTGGCGGGGTCGGCCAGACCGGCAACCTGACCGTCAATGGCAATGTGGTCCTCGCGTCGGCGAGTGGACTGGCGATCGATGTATCGCCAACCGCGAACGACCAGTTTACCGTATCCGGCACCATCTCGCTCGGCGGCATGTTGTTGATCAATCCGACCGACGGGTACACGCCACGCTTTGGCGACACCCGCACCTTCATCAATGCCGGTGCGATTGCTGATGGCTTCACCAATATCCACGACCTGCCCGGCGCGCTGCGTCCGACTGTCAGCCATGCCAATGGGGTTGTTTCCTTCTCCATTGAAGCCGACCCCATCGCGAGCCAGGCCGTATTCAGCAACTTCTTCCAGCGAAACCTCGCCAACGCACTCGATAACGGACGTGCCGGGTCCTATGGCGATCTGGCAGATATCTATGGCCTGATTGACCTGCTCGAGGACGGAAACCTGACGGCCGCACTCGACAGCTTCTCGCCATACGAAACGGTGATGTTTGATCGTTCGGCCCGCGCGCAGGTCAATGCGCTCAGCGCGGCGCTTCGCGGTGAGATCGGAGGCCGGTTCACTCAAGCGGGTGCGATGTCGGACGTTCTCGCCAGCGCCGAGTTGCACGCGAACGGGATGGCCAGCTCTGTCCATCTGAGCGGCGCCAAGTCACTCTTCCGGCAACCGGCGGCTGAATCGACTTCACGCTCGGGCGCGGGCTGGCGTGCGTTTGGCCAGATTGGCCTGATCCAGGGCGATGCGGGGTTGATCGTCGGCGCCGGACGATTTGATATCGACGGTGGCTTCACCCTGATGGGGATCGAGGGCTTCAGTGACAGTGGCTGGTCTGGCGGTGCCGCGATCGGCCTGGCCCAATCCGACGGCGATGCGACATCCAGTGTGGGTTATGTCGCGACCGATGTGTCGACGACGCAATTCAGCGCCTTCGCCGGGTACCAGACGGAGACCTGGTCGCTTGCCGGTTATGTCAGCCATTCGACGCTCGAAAGCGACGGCCAGCGCCGCCTGGCAACCGGCAGCACCTCCCGCCTGCAGCAGGACGGCGACGCGACAGGCGGTGGGTTGGAAGTGACTTACCGGGGGTGGACCGACCAGCCGCTTCGGATCGAACCGACGGCCAGCGTCGAGTACACCGACTTCACCTTTGATGGCGCCACAAGCACGGGTGGCCCTGCCAGCCTTGCCGTCGCCGGCCGCTCGGTCAGCAGCCTGCTGGCCCGCGCCGGCGCAACCGGCAGCTGGAATGCCTTCGGGGTCGAGCCTCATGTCTATATCGGTGCCGCCCAGGACCTGGGCGATGCCGATGGCCTCTACTCGGCGAGTTTCACCGACGCACCGACGATTGCATTCTCGGCGCCCGGCGGCCTGACGCTGGACCACATGTGGTTCGAGGCCGCCATCGGATTCGAAAAGACGCTTTCCAATGGGGCCGTCTTCTCGTTCAACCATCAGCGCGAGGTGAGCCGCAACTACATCAATCAGGCCGTCACCAGTATCGCCTTCTCGCTTCCCTTCTGATCCCGTCAGTATCTTTGGGCAGGAAACACCCGGCACTGAAAGGCCGGGTGTTTTTTGTTGCTGGCGGCCCGACGGATCGGGACGCCAGTCGCGTTGAACCCTTTATCGTCCGAGCCGGGAGACTTTCATGTTCCGAAACCTGACCGCCCTTGGGGCCCTGGTCGTATTGGCCGGTTGCGCCAGCGGGCCACGCGGGCAGGATGATCGCCCGGCTTCCGGCTTTGAAAGCGCCGCCCGATTGGTCGACCAGGGCCGCTATTCTGAAGCCCTGCCGATCCTGCGATGTATCGCGGTACAGGGCGAAGGCTTCGAGATTGCCCAATTCCTGGCCGGGCACAGCGCGATGGCCATGTCGGAACTGGACACGACACCCGCAATCCTGCGTGACGACATGCGGATCGAGGGGTTTGAGCGGCTGGCGGCGGCCGGCAATGCAGGGTGGCCAGCCGCCCAGGCCGAGCTCGCGACCGCCTATGCCGGGATTGGCACCGAGCAAGCCCATGACGAAGCCGCCTACTGGGCGGCGGTCTACCGTCGCAATACGCGCGAGCGGGCCTACGGCCTGGACCGGTTGGACAATCAGGTTGAGGCTGAAATCAACGCGCGTCTGGATGAAACCCGGCGCCAGAATGCGGCCGCGCTCGCCGACGCCTTCACACCGACCCCATTGGAACGCGGAAACATAACGCCTGAATGTGCGCCGTTCATCCGGAGCGCACGCGGCGGGGCTCAAGGACGAGAGGGGCAACGCGGACGTGGCAGTGGCGGACGGGGCGGTGGTCAGGGTGGTGGCAGGCCCGGCGGTGGTGATCGCGGTTTGACAGACGGCTGATCAGCGTCCGCACGACGGACGCAGTCGGGCCCCGCGACGCCCGGGCATCATCCAATCTGACGATGACGGGGCAAGATGCGGT
Organism: Maricaulis sp.; assembly: GCF_034670125.1. Lineage (GTDB taxonomy): Bacteria > Pseudomonadota > Alphaproteobacteria > Caulobacterales > Maricaulaceae > Maricaulis. Next base: position 657,190 of record NZ_JAXMOC010000001.1, on the reverse strand, counting down.
CAATCAGCCGCCTGACCAAGCTGAAGCGGACCCCATGGGGACGGCGGGACGGGTCACTGACCTTCGCAAGACCGGCGAGCGCGGTGGCATCACTGACCTGTCCGGTCTTGCGGAACACCGCGGCTTCCCCACCGATACGGGCTTCAAGCTGCCAGCTTGGATCCTGGTCCAACGCATCGGCCAAACGGGCGCAGGCTCCGTGGTCGGCGCCAAGCAAAACCAGAAGGCCCCTTTCGCGCAGTCGGCCTGACACATGGCGCCAATTGGCGGCCATGGCTGGAAACCCGGTATCTGAGCCGACTATCGCCAGGTCCAATCCCGGCTCGCCGGGGCCCATGCGGGCCGCCAGACCGCCGCTGAGTGCGTCGGTCGGTATGCCGCGACGATCGCAAGCCGCCTGCAAGGCCTCGATGGCACCCATGGTGGCGACGATCTGATGATGCGCTCCGCGTTTCAGGCAGACCGCGCCGAGATCGCCGGCGCCAATCTGAATGGTTCGCTGGCCAGCCTTGACGACAGTCGAAAGAAAGTCCGCGACCAGGTCGTCCTGGATACGGGCACGCTTGACCGGCAGGCGGCGGACGACTCCGGCGGGCAGGGTGTGTGTCATCGTCATGGCGTGTTCCAATCGTGAACAAGGCGTTAACGTCTGACTGCTGCGTCGCAAAGCGCGGGCCAAACCGTAAATCTTCCGGTAACCCTGTTGGGCAACAGGATGGATTTTCATTGCGTCCACGCGGCAGCAGGAGTTTCTTGCGGTCATGACCGACCCCACATCCTTGCCCGCGGTGGCAAAGCCCCACATCGTCGATGAGCTGATCGAGGATCGCGCACCCCGCCTTATCAACACGCCGCTCTGGCCACTGGTGAAAGCCATCGGCTACCCCATGCTGGGTTATCGTCGGGCTGTGGCCATGGCCGATGCCATTGCCGACCTGTCCGGGACCGGCTGCTTCGACTGGGCATCGGACTATCTGCGTCTGGATACCCGGTGTGAGGGCCTGGACAATGTCCCGGCCACTGGTGCCTGCGTGATCGTCGCCAACCATCCCGGTGGCATCGCGGACGGCATAGCCCTGTGGGACAGCCTCAAGGCCAGACGGTCCGACTTGCTGTACTTTGCCAACCGGGATGCCTTGAAGGTGTGCCCCGGTCTGGAAGAACGGGTCATTCCGGTTGAGTGGCGGGACCAGCACCGCAACCGCAATCAGAGTCGGGAAGTCCTGCGACGCGCCATCGACGCCTTCAAGGCGGGGCAGTGCATCGTCCTGTTTCCATCCGGCCGGATGTCGGAGTGGAGCTGGAAACATTGGGGCCTGCGCGAACGCCCGTGGCACCCGACCGCGATCAGCCTCGCCCGCAAGTTCGGCGCACCGGTCATCCCGCTCGCCGTGCGCCAGCGCATGCCCCTCCTCTATTACGTGCTCGCCCAGATCAACGAGGAGCTCAAGGATATGACAATTTTTCAGGGGCTTATGGGAAAGGCGGGGGCACGGTATGAGCTTAGGTATGGCCGACCGATGACCATCGGCAAGGAAGACGGCAGCGACGCTCTCGTGACCGAGATGTTCCGGGGCATCTGCGAGCGTATGGCCTGGAGCCGCTAGCCAACCGGCCTGGCCCGCCGGCAAGAAAAAGCCCTGCCGGGTCGGGCAGGGCTTTGGCAAGTCGGCAATCTGGGGCGGGTCAGCCTTCGCGTTCGACCATCATCTGCTTGATCTCACCGATGGCTTCGGCCGGGTTGAGACCCTTGGGGCAAACCTGGGCGCAATTCATGATGGTGTGGCAGCGATAGAGCTTGAATGGGTCATTGAGCTCGTCGAGGCGCTCGCCCGTGGCTTCGTCGCGGCTGTCGGCCAGCCAGCGATAGGCTTGCAGCAAGGCGGCAGGACCCATGTATTTGTCGCCATTCCACCAATAGGACGGGCAGGCCGTGGAGCAGGAGGCGCACATGATGCACTCATAGAGGCCGTCCAGCTTCTCGCGCTGCTCGGGACTCTGCTTCCACTCTTTCTCGGGTGCCGGCGTATCGGTCTTGAGATAGGGCTTCACCGCCGCGTGCTGGGCGTAGAATTGCGTCAGGTCCGGGACCAGGTCGCGGACAACCGGCTGGTGCGGTAGCGGCGAGATGGTGATGTCGCCCTTGTATTCGTCGATACCGGACGTGCAGGCGATCGTATTGCGACCACCGACATTCATCGAGCAGGACCCGCAAACGCCTTCGCGGCAGGAGCGACGGAAGGCAAGCGAGGCGTCGACATTGTTCTTGATCCACAACAGGGCATCAAGAACCATCGGCCCGCAATCATCCATGTCCACCTTGTAGGTGTCCCAGCTCGGATTCTGGTCGGTTTCCGGATTGTAGCGATAGACCTTGAAGGTCCGCGTATTCTTGGCCCCATCCGGAGTCGGATGGGTCTTGCCCTTTTTCGGTGCGGAACCTTTGGGGAGTGTCAGCTGAACCATTGTGGAGCCTTCTTCGGAATTCCTGCGTCAGACGGTCGGATCGTCATCGCAATTGGTCACGGCACCGACGCTGCCGTAGCTTGTAACGAAATAGAGATGTCGCTCATCCCGGAGCACTGTCCAGCAGGACGGGCCCGCCTGGGGGTTCCGGACGCTGTACCGGTAGCAGACTTCGTCATTCTCAACCCACCAACGACCCACCTCGCGCTGCGGCGTGACGGTTTGGTCAAACAGGGTGCCATCGGCCCGGGTCAGCTCGTGCCACTCCGCGCCATCCGGATAGCACCCCTGCAGGCTGGCACCGGTAAACACGTCGGTCAGCGCGGCGCCGTCGAGTTCTGTGGGCTCGCCCTGAGCCGTCAGAAGCGCCGCCGCAACAAACGCGAATGAAACCGAAGCCAGCATCAATTCACCATCCGCTTGTTCCGGGGGATCATCAGTTTCAAGCCGGACCAGACCTCGTCGACGGCGCATACTTTCACGTCGACCAGGTCGATGGGCAGGGCGACGTCGCGGATCACGTCCTCGGTCATGTCGGTTTCGACTTTCGACGCCTTCTTGGGCCACGAGACCCAGATCATGCCGTCTTGCCGGATGGATGAGCGCAGCCGTGGCAGATCGGTTTCGAACTCGGTCCGCACCTTGGTGAAATAATGCACGAAATCGAGCTCATCTCCGGGAGCAGCCGACGCCTGCTCGCGCGCAAACACCGCCGCCGAGCGCAAATCGTCATGCGCCTCGGGCAGGTTCAGGAATGCCACCGCCTGCCCGTCCTTGAGACCGAGCTTCCTTGGCAGGGGCGTTCCCGAATATCCGGCGGATTGGATCATGCCTAGTAAACCCGCGCCTTGGGTTTGATGTACTCGATGTCGTTGGACATCGTGTAGGTGTGGACCGGGCGATAGTCGATTTTCACATTGCCGGCCTCATCGCACCAGGCGAGGGTGTGCTTCATCCAGTTTTCATCGTCACGGTCAGAGAAATCCTCGCGGGCATGGGCGCCGCGGCTTTCTTCGCGATTGGCCGCACCGTTCACTGTCACCGCTGCCTGGCTGAGAAGGTTGTCCATCTCGAGCGTTTCCATGAGGTCGGTATTCCAGACCATGGTCCGGTCGGTCACGCCGATATCGCCCATGCCCGTATAGACCTGCCTGATCGCTTCGACGCCCTCATTCAGGACTTCGCCGGTCCGGAAGACAGCGCAGTTGTTCTGCATCGACCGCTGCATTTCGAGCCGCAGCTTGGCGGTCGGCGTGCCGCCGGTAGCATTGCGATACTTGTCCAGGCGATCGAGCGAGAGCTGGCCATCGGTCGCCTTGACCTCTGGCTGGCTGGCGCCGGCCTTGGTCGTCTCGCCCAGGCGCAGGCCAGCAGCGCGGCCGAAGACGACCAGGTCGATCAACGAGTTGGACCCCAGGCGATTGGCGCCATGTACCGAAACGCAGGCCGCTTCGCCGACCGCCATCAGGCCCGGCACGACCGTATCGGCATCGCCGCCGACCTTGGTCAGGACCTCGCCGTGATAATTGGTCGGGATGCCGCCCATATTGTAGTGGACCGTCGGCAGGACCGGGATCGGCTCCTTGGTCACATCAACACCGGCGAAGACGCGCGCACTCTCCGAAATACCCGGCAGGCGCTCGCCCAGAATGTCCGGATCGAGATGGTCGAGATGGAGGTGGATATGGTCACCATTGGCGCCGACACCGCGGCCTTCACGGATTTCCATCGTCATCGAGCGAGAAACCACATCGCGTGAGGCGAGGTCTTTCGCGGACGGGGCATAGCGCTCCATGAAGCGTTCGCCGTTGGAATTGGTCAGATAGCCGCCCTCGCCGCGGGCACCTTCGGTGATCAGGCAGCCGGCACCATAGATGCCGGTCGGGTGGAATTGCACGAATTCCATGTCCTGCAGCGGCAGTCCGGCGCGCAGCACCATGGCATTGCCGTCACCAGTGCAGGTGTGGGCCGAGGTGGCGGAGAAATAGGCGCGGCCATAGCCGCCCGTTGCCAGGACCACGGTCTGGGCGCGGAAACGGTGCAGCGTGCCGTCATCGAGTTTCCAGGCGGTGATGCCACGGCAGACACCGTCATCATCCATGATCAGGTCGAGCGCAAAATACTCGATGAAGAATTCGGTCTCATTGCGGACCGACTGGCCGTAGAGCGTGTGCAGGATGGCGTGGCCGGTACGGTCGGCGGCGGCACAGGTGCGCTGGACCGGGCCTTCGCCGTAATTCTTCGTCATGCCGCCAAAGGCGCGCTGATAGATCTTGCCGTCTTCGGTGCGCGAGAAAGGCACGCCCCAGTGCTCGAGCTCGTAAACGGCGTCCGGCGCATTGCGGCAGAGATACTCGATCGCATCCTGGTCACCCAGCCAGTCCGACCCCTTAACGGTGTCGTACATGTGCCAGCGCCAGTCATCCTCACCCATATTGCCCAGCGAGGCGGAGATTCCGCCTTGCGCAGCCACGGTGTGTGATCGGGTCGGGAAGACTTTCGAGATACAGGCGGTCTTCAAGCCCGCCTGCGAAGCCCCGAGTGCCGCGCGAAGGCCCGAGCCCCCGGCGCCGACGACGACCACGTCATAGGTGTGATCGATCCATTTGTATTCGGCCATGTGGTGCGTCCGTTAAAGCGCGAGTTTGAGCAGGGCGAAGGCGGTGACAAGCCACAACCCCAGCGTCAGGAAAGTGTTGCCGAGCATCAAGACCGTCTTGGTGCTGTGCTTATGGACATAGTCCTCGATGATCACCTGCATACCCAGGCGCATGTGCGACAAACCCGCCGTCAGGGTGAGCAGGGTTATGATGGCGCCGGCCGGGCTGGAAAAGAATTCGGCGGCGCTGGCGGGCGCGCCGGACTTGGCCAACATCCAGACGAAAACAGGCGCCAGGAAGAAGAGCGCGATCGAGGTAATCCGGTGCGAGATCCAGTGGCTGGCGCCATGACCGGATGCTCCGAGACCCCGGACCTTGGCGGTCGGTGTACGGTAATCACTCATCTCAAATCCCCAGATCGAGCCAGATCAGCGCTGTCGGGATGACGGCGCCGAAAATGATCAGGATTGACCGCAGGTTGGAGCCCTTGGGATCGTAACCCTTGCCCGCATCCCACACCAGGTGGCGCAAGCCATTCAGCCAATGGTAGCTGACCGAATAGGTCAGCGCGATCAACCCGAAACGGGTGACCCAGGCCATCCAGCCCTCAAACAGGAAACCGATCGATCCCTCGGCACCAAAGGCGAGAAGGATGACCCAGACGCTGATCGCGACAGCGCCGAAATAATTGGCCACCCCAGTGGCACGATGAAGAATGGATGACGCCATCGTCGCGTGCCAGCGCCACACCTGCAGGTGTGGCGACATCGGACGCGGATCAGACCAGTCGGAAGCCATGCGGCAGCCTTTCGCTCTTTTGTCCGGAACCTGCGCGGCAGCCCCGCCAGCGCAGAAAGTCAGTGTCGGTGCAGCACAATAGGCCTGAACCTGTCAGGGTCAACGCACGGCGAAGCGTACCGCTGACAACATGCCGACATTTTTTCACGCAACCGTCCCGCGTTCCCGTTTGAGAATGGCGCCACCCGCCCTAGGTTAGGGCTGTCCATCAAGGAGATCGACATGACCCAAGTCCAGCCTTCCGCCGTCGTGACCGGTGCCTCCACAGGGATCGGTGCGGCCTGTGCCAAACGTCTTGTCGATGAGGGCTGGCGCGTCTTCGCCGGCGTCCGCAAGCCGGAAGATGGCGAGCGGCTGAAAGGTGATCTGGGCGCCAGCCTCGTTCCCGTCATCATCGATGTCACCGACACCGTCAGCGTCAACGCCGCAGCGGGCACGGTCCGCACGGCGCTGGAGGGCCAGACCCTGAAGGGCCTGGTCAACAATGCCGGTATCGCAGTGGCAGGGCCAATGCTGGAATTGCCGCTCGAGGATTTCCAGAACCAGATGGACGTCAATGTGACCGGGGTTGTCCGGGTCACCCAGGCGTTCGGGCCGCTTCTGGGCGTTGATGAAAGCCTGACCGGCGAGCCGGGCCGGATCGTCATGATGTCGTCGGTCGCTGGAGAAATGGGTGCGCCCTTCCTTGGGCCCTATGCCGCCTCCAAACACGCCGTTGAGGGGATCAGCAAATCGCTGCGTCGTGAACTGATGCTCTATGGCATCGAGGTCGTTGTGATCGGGCCGGGCGCCGTGGCGACACCGATCTGGTCCAAGGCCGAAGAGATCGACACCACGCCCTACAAGGATAGTCCTTTCTTCGAGGCGATGCAGCGGATCCAGGGCTGGATGGCCAGGAATGGTCCGGCTGGCTTCCCGCCCTCCAAGATTGCGGATCGGGTCTTCCGCGGCCTGACGGACGCCAAACCGCGTTTTCGCTATGCCATCGTACCGGATCGGATAACCAATTGGTCGCTGCCAAAAGTCCTGCCCGAGCGACTGGTCAACAACCTGGTCGCCAAGCGCGTCGGGCTGGAACGCAAGCACCGCTGACCGCTCCTCACGGCGATGACGGCCCGGCTTGCGGGCCGTCCCGTGCCGGGCCATCCTCTGGCAAACAGGGGAGAGATCCATGCTTTTTCATCGTTCTGCCGGCCTGCTTGCCGGTGCTTCGCTGCTCGCGCTGAGCCTTGCTGTTCCGTCAACGTCCGTCGCCGAACCGCTGCCTTTGCTCGCCAAGACCTCTGCGCAGGCCGATGAGGCGTCCGCCAGCGCCGCTTTCAACGCCCTGATCGAGGACTTCGAAGCTTTCGAGCATGAGAACAACCCCGGCGCCCGCGCCCGCGACGGCGATCTGGAAGCGGCCGGGCAATGGCATGATGTCAGCGAAGCGTCTCTGGACGCGCAAGCGGAAGCCGAAGCAGCTTTCCTGGTGCGCCTTGACGCCATCGACGCCGAGGCACTCGACGACAACGAGCGGATTTCCCATGCCGTTCTCGATTACATCCTGCGCTTCCGCGTCGAGCTGGCGCCGTTCGACGAAGCCCGTCGACCCTTCAACAACGACAGTGGGTTTTTCTCCGCCCCATCCTACGCGTCTGCCTCGACGCGTCTGCGCACGATCGATCGCGCCGATGCGTGGGTTACCCGTATCAATGCCATCCCCGGCTTCTTCGATGCCAATATCGAGTGGATGCGCCGGGGTCTCGCTGACGGGTTCACGCAGCCCCGCCTGATCGCCGAACTGGCGGCGTCGCAGGTGGAGGCACTGAGCGATCCCGATACGCTGCACAGCCTGCTGATCGCCCCGGTCGAGGGCATGCCCGACAACCTCCCAGCCGACGAGCTTGCCCGTGTCCGCTCCGAGGCCGAAGCCGCGATCCGGGACTCCGCCATCCCGGCCTATGAGACCCTGCTCGCCTTCTTCCGCGACGAGTATATCCCGCAGACCCGCGAGAGCCTCGGTATCTCTGAAGTGCCCGAGGGTCGTCAGTACTACCAGACCCTGGTTCGCTACCACACGACGCTGGATACCTCACCTGAGGAAGTCCATCAGCGCGGCCTCACGGAAGTGGCCCGCATCCGCGAAGAAATGGGAGAGGTCATCGAGCGGTCCGGCTTTGAGGGAACGTTTGCGGAATTTCTCAACTTCCTGCGCACTGACCCTCAATTTTACGCCGAGACTCCGGAAGAACTGCTCATGCATGCGGCCTGGATCTCCAAGCGCGCCGACGACGCGATGCCGCGCTTCTTCGGCCATCTGCCGCGCCTGCCCTACGGCGTCCGGCCGGTTCCCGACACCATGGCGCCAACCTACACCACAGGCCGCTATTGGCCCGGCGATATCGATAACGGCGTGGCCGGTGGCTATATGGTCAACACCTATGACCTGACCCAGCGCCCGCTCTACACACTGCCGGCCCTGACCGTGCACGAGGCCGTGCCGGGACATCACCACCAGATCTCGATAGCCGCCGAGTTGGAGGACGTCCCGGATTTTCGCCGCGATAGCTACATCACCGCTTTCGGTGAGGGGTGGGGCCTCTATACCGAGACTCTCGCGACCGATATGGGCCTCTACACAACGCCCTACGAGGAATTCGGTCGGCTGACCTATGAGATGTGGCGCGCCTGCCGCCTGGTCGTCGATACCGGTATTCACTACATGGGCTGGACCCAGGGACAGGCTGAAGCCTGCCTGTTGGAAAACTCGGCCCTCGCCCCGCACAATGTTCGTACCGAAGTTCAACGCTACATCTCCTGGCCGGGCCAGGCGCTGGCCTACAAGTCGGGCGAATTGCTGATACGTGACCTTCGGGCCCGAGCGGAAAACCGCCTGGGCACCGATTTCGACATCCGGGCCTTCCACGACCATCTGCTGGCAGACGGCGCCATGCCGCTTTCGGCCCTGGAAGCCAAGATGGTCGCGTGGATCGAGGAACAGGCCGCAACCCTGGCGGAGCAATCGGAATGATCGCCTTCGCCATTACTGACGCCTTGGTGGTCATCGGGGCCTGTCTCGGCATTTATCTGCTGTGGCCGTATCGCCGCGACGGCAAGGTCCGGATGATCCGCTTCGGTCTCGGCTTCATCGCCTTCGCTGCGCTTATCGGTGTGGTGCGTTTTGCCTCCGGCCAGGTCAGCGAGCTGGCCGGCCTGCATGGCATGGCGACCGACTTCGCCGGGGCCGCCGGCCTCCTGCTGATCGCGACCGGCCTGATGCTCAAGACCCGAGCGGTCAAACTGGACAGTGGTATCACCCGCTATATCCGCTACGGCATTCCGGCTCTGGTTGCCTTCCTCATGTTCTTTCCCGGCACCGAAGCCCTGATCAACCTGTTGCCGATACTGGCACTTGTGATTGGTGTGGCCGCCAGCGTCATGCTGGTCATGCACGGTCAACGCCCCGCCGGACTGGTCTGGCTTGCCAGCTTCGTCCTGATCGGGGCTGTATCGCTGCTGATTGGCGGCAGCCGGACAGAGAGCACGCTGGGGATCACCAATTGGCACATCTATCATGCGGCCCTCGGCATCTGGGCGGTAATGGTCGGCGAGGCGACCAAGCGGTTGATGAGGCGCTGATTGCCCGCGCCGCTTGACGATAAGCCGCCACTCCACCACTTATCCGCTCGCCATGAGCGCGCATGATGACAATCCGGCCGCTTCGGGTCCCGACACGCCGCCAACGCGGCCGGTCGACACCGAAGCCGGGCTCGAGATCCTGACCTTCGGCTGCCGGCTGAACGCCTGGGAGAGCGAGGTCATGCGGAAGCATGCCCGCGATCAAGGCCTGACCAATACCATTCTCGTGAACACGTGTGCTGTCACCAATGAGGCCGTCCGCCAGGCCCGCCAGAACATCCGCCGCGCCCGCCGCGATAATCCGGACGCGCAGATCATCGTCACCGGCTGCGCCGCCCAGGTCGATCCGGACATGTTCGGCAGGATGCCCGAAGTGAACCGGGTTATCGGCAATGACGAAAAGCTCAGGGCCGAAACCTTCAAGCCCGCCGACCTTTTGGGCGGCACGGAGAAGGTCCGCGTCAACGACATCATGAGCGTGACCGAGACCGCCGGTCATCTGGTCGAGGGCATGGAGGGACGGGCCCGCGCCTATGTCCAGGTCCAGAATGGCTGCGACCATCGCTGCACCTTCTGCATCATTCCCTATGGCCGGGGCAATTCGCGCTCGGTCGGCGCCGGCGAGGTGGTCGACCAGATCAAGACACTGGTCGATAGCGGCCACAGCGAAGTGGTGCTGACCGGGGTCGACCTGACCTCCTGGGGCGAGGACCTGCCGGGCAACCCGCCACTGGGGCGACTGGTTCAATCCATCCTGAAACATGTGCCGGACCTGCCGCGACTGCGCCTATCCTCGATCGACGCCATCGAGATCGATGAGGCCCTGTTCGAGGCGGTTACCGGCGAGGCCCGCATCGCGCCCTACCTGCACCTGTCGCTGCAGGCAGGGGACGACATGATTCTCAAGCGCATGAAGCGGCGTCATCTGCGCGACGATGCGATCGCGTTGTGTGAACGATTGAAGCTGGCCCGCCCCGAAATCGCCTTCGGCGCCGACATGATTGCCGGTTTCCCGACCGAGTCCGAAGCGATGTTCGAAAACTCGATCCGCTTGGTCGACGAGTGCCAGCTCGCCTATCTGCACGTTTTCCCCTATTCGCCGCGCCCGGGCACACCGGCGGCTCGCATGCCCCAGCTTGAGCGCGCGGTGATCAAGGATCGCGCCAACCGGCTCCGGGCCAAGGCTGACGAGGCCTTGAGCCGTCACCTGGACGGGATGATCGGACTGGAGAAGGCCGCACTGGTTGAAAAGCCCGGTTTTGCCCGCGCCGGAAACTTTGCCGGCATCCGTATAGAGGAAGCCGAGTTCCCGCGGGCCGGTGCGCTTGTCGACATCGCCATATCGGGGCATGACGGGCGGGAACTGCAAGGGGTCATCACCGGATGAGCGAGAAGAAGCCCGGTTTCTTTTCCCGGCTGGCGCAGGGGCTGAAACGCTCCTCCTCCAAGCTGGGCGACAGTGTCAGCGCGATTTTCACCAAGCGCAAACTCGATCGCGAGGCGCTGGAGGAACTTGAAGATGTCCTGATCGCCGCCGATCTGGGCGCTGCCGCCGCCATGCGGGTCACCGAGCATCTGGCCAAGGACCGCTTCGACAAGGAAGTCTCCGACGAAGACGTCCGCGAAGCGTTGGCAGAGGTGGTTGCGGCAACGCTGGCCCCGCTGGAGCAAGGGCTGGATCTGAGCGGTGCCAGGCCGCAGGTCGTGTTGTTTGTCGGGGTCAACGGCTCGGGCAAGACGACCACTCTGGGCAAGATCGCCGTCAAGCTGAAGCGTGAGGGTCGCAATCCGATCCTGGCCGCCGGCGACACCTTTCGCGCTGCCGCAATCGAGCAGGTCTCGGTCTGGGGCGAGCGGGCCAAGTCGCCGGTGATCAAGCGCGAAATCGGAGCCGACGCAGCGGGCCTCGCCTTCGACGCCATCGACCAGGCCGACCGCGACGGTCATGATGTGGTCCTGATCGACACGGCCGGCCGCCTGCAGAACAAGGCCGAGCTGATGGACGAACTGCGCAAGGTCGTGCGGGTCATCAGGAAGCGCATGCCGGACGCCCCGCATCATGTCGTCCTGGTTCTCGACGGCACAGTCGGTTCCAACGCCGTGTCACAGGCCCAGGCCTTCCTGGAAGCCTCCGAAGTGACCGGCGTGGTGATGACCAAGCTGGACGGGACCGCCAAGGGCGGCGCCCTGGTGCAGGTCGCCGAGAAATTCCAGCTGCCCATCCACTATATCGGCATTGGCGAAGGCGAGGAGGACCTGCAACCCTTCTCGGCCCGCGATTTCTCGCGCGCCCTTGCCGGACTGGACAGCTAGCGCTTGGACAATTCGCTCGCCTTCGCCACCCTGGCCATGCTGGGCTCGGCGCTGGCGCATGCGATCATGACCCTGCTGACCAAAAAGGCGAATGACCGGCTGGTCTTTCGGGGTCTGACGCAGGGGTTTCTGGCCGCCCTCATCCTGCCCTGGCTGCTGTTCCAGCCGTTCCCGCCCTGGGAGGTCTGGCGCTTCTTGCTGGCCGGCGCTGTCGTGATCTGGGCGTTCAACATGCTGCTGGTCGCGGCCTTCAATGAGGGCGAGATGAACCTCGCCTATCCGGTCATGCGCGGAGCCGCGCCCGCGCTGGCGGCCATTGCGGCATTTGCCTTCCTTGGCGAGACGGTTTCGCTCGGGCAGGTGGCCGGGCTGAGCGTGGCAACCGCCGCCCTGATCGGCTTCGCCTGGCCCGAACGGGACGGAAAACCCAAGCTCAAGCTCATCCTGCTTGCACTCGCCGCGGCGAGCATGACAGCCAGTTATACGGTGATCGACGCCGCGGGTGTTCGGACCTCCGGGCAGCTCTTCATCTATCTCGGCTGGTTCTTTGTTCTGTCCGGCGTGACCATTCTCCCCACAGCCGTCTTCCGACGCGGCCGTGCATTCCTGGCCATCGCTCGGCAGGAGACCCGACCAGCCCTGATGTGCATGGGATTCAACCTCGCCACCTACGGGCTGGCGCTTTACGCCTATGCCAATGCACCCGTCGCTCCCATGGCTGCCCTGCGCGAACTGTCGATCGTTCTTGGCGCCATCCTGGCGACGCTGGTGCTGAAGGAACCTTTCGGTGCGCGGCGCACAATGCTTGCAATCTGCCTCGCTGCGGGGCTCGTATTACTTCAGGTCATGTAACCTGCAACCGAGGAGCCGCCCGTGGCCCAGACCCAGAAAACGTCCGAGCAAAGCTCGCGCCTCCTCATCGATGCCGGCCCGATAGGGGTTTGGATCATTGTCTACAATGTCGCCCGCATGTTTGCTGCCGATCAGGCGATCTACATCGGGACGGGCGCCTACATGATCGCCGCGACGATTGCGCTGGCGATGTCGATCCGCATCGAAAAACGCATTCCACCCATGCTCGTCTTTACGACCATCATCGTGCTGTTCTTCGGTGCCTTGGGGATTTTCCTGCAGGACCCGATCTTCATCTACGCCAAGCCGACCATCATCAATCTCTTCCTGTCCTATATGGTCCTCGTCAGCCTCGCTTTCGGCCATAATATCTGGAAAGTCTTTTTCAAGCACATCTTCGAACTGACCGACCAGGCCTGGACGCTGCTGGCGATCCGCTGGGCGCTCTGGTTCCAGTTCCTGGCCTTTCTCAACGAAGTCATGTGGCGCCACATCACGGACAGCGTTGTTCCGGAGAGCGCCCGATGGTTCGCGACTCTGGAACTCAGCGAGTCTTTCTGGTCGAACGCCAAGCTGGGCGTGATGGTCTTGTCGGTGTTGTTTGCCGCATCACAGATGCCGCTTATCCTCAAGAACCAGCCGAAAACCCCTGCGGATCCCGAGGCCTGACACCGACACTCCGTGCTCGGACATTTGTCATTTCCGCGTTATAAATCCGCCTTAGGATGAATTCCCGAACAGCCAGGGGCGGTCATGGCGCACGACAAGCACGACACCAAGGGATTCCATCTTGCGGAGTCGCCCGGCCACCTGCTTCACCGGGCGCAGCAGTTCGCAGCCGAACGCTTTACCAAGGCCATGGCCGGCGCCAAGCTCACCCAGCGCCAGTTCGCTGTCCTTCACGCGACCGCCGAAGAAGAAGGCCTGACCCAGACCCAGCTGGTCAAATCGACCGGAATCGATCGCTCCACGCTCGCTGAGCTGGTCGCCCGTATGGTCAAGAACGGGCTCCTCGAACGCGAAAAGCTCGCCGATGATGCCCGCGCCTATGCCGTCAAACTGACCAGCGACGGCCGTGACCTGCTCGACGCGGCGACACGCGGCGCGATGGACGCCGACAAGGCGATCCTGTCAGCGCTCCCAAAGAACAAGAGGGCGAGCTTCCTCGAGACCCTGCGCCGGATTGCCGAAACCCTGGAGAAGGGCGAGGAAGCAGCCAAGCAGGCCAAGAAGAAGGCCAAGGAAAAAAAGAAGAAGGCCAAGAAGAAGGCCAAGGAAAAGGCCAAGGAGAAATCCAAGGCCCGAGCCAAGAAAGCGGCCCGGAAATCGAAAAAGGCGGCCGTCGACGGTGCCGCGTCCAGCCGCGCTTAATCCCGCGCCGCCCGGTCCAGTGCCGGATAGATCACTTGCCGCAAGGCATCCGCAGTGAGCGGGCCTGGCCACCGGGCCAAGATCTCACCATTGGCAATGACCAGCGTTTCAGGGGCCCCGCCAATTCCCAAGGCTTGCATGGACAGGTTGTTGTCATCCTGCATGACGGCAACAAACGGATCACCCAGCGCGTCGAGAAACTGATTGGCCGCCTCGGGCGTGTCCCGCCAGTTCAGTCCGTAGATTGCGAGCCCCTCGCTGCGCAACGCCATCAGAACCGGGTGTTCGGCGTGACAGGGCGCGCACCAGCTGCCCCACACATTGAGCAGCCAAACACCGTCAACAGAGGCCGGGTCAAAACTGTCACGACCTTCCAGCACCGTCAGGGAGAGGGCCGGCATGGGCGTTGGCGCCGGTGCGCTTCGGTCATCGTAAAACCGCCACCCCAGCGCCGCGATCAGACCGATCAGGGCCAGCCAGGCTGCGATCCGGACCACCTGCATCACGCCTCGTCCTCTTCCAGCCGGCGCAACGCCTCCCGCGCCTCCCGGCGCTCGACCAGCGCATGAGCCACCAACCCGACCAGAACGAGAAAGGACAGGCCCCAGGTTGGCCACACGAAAGCTGCATAGCCACCCATGGCAAGAAAATCGCTCATGACACGGCCTCTTCGCGCTGCCGGGCCGCCTGGTCTCGTTGACGCTGCAGGGCTCGCGCCCGACGCCGGAGCGCCTGGCTGCGCAAGCGGTAAAGCACCAGCCAACCGGCCAGGAAGGAATAGGCCAGGATCATGATCACCAGGGGCCAAAGCTGACTGGCGTGGATGGTCGGACCATCCAGACGGATGAGCGAGGCTGGCTGGTGCAGGCTGGACCACCAATCGACCGAGAACTTCACAATCACCAGATTGACGATCCCGGCCATCGCCAGCACAGCGCCGGTGCGGGCGGCCTGCTGGGCATCCTCAAGTGCGGCCCGCAACGCCATATAGCCCAGATAGACAAGCAGAAGAACGAGCACCGACGTCATCCGCGCATCCCATTCCCACCACGTTCCCCACATCGGCTTGCCCCAGAGTGACCCGGTGAACAGGGCGAGCACAGTGAACAGGGCACCGATGGGCGCGATGATCTCTGCCGCGGTGTCGGCCAACGCATGTCGCCAGACAAAATAGACGAAGCTGGCCACGGCCAGTGCGGCATAGAGGGCCATTGCCATATAGGCGGCCGGAACGTGCACATACATGATCCGGATCGTCTCGCCCTGCTGGTAGTCGGGCGGCGACCCGAGCAGGGCCAGCCAGCCCCCGACCCCCAACAAGACCACCGTCAGGCTACCGAAGACCGGTATCAGGGTCCGGGCCAGCCGGTCGAAACGTTGCGGGTTGGAGAAATAGGACAGCATGTCAGCTCACTTACTGTGCCGCCGCCCGACGGGCAACTGCGACCGATTTTCCATCAACCCATCCGGCTTCGCACCGCCGCGACAATACCGAACGGGGCCAGTGCCGCTGTCGCGAGCGATACGGCGATTGTCAGGAGCAGGTTGGCCAACGCCCGCTCATCACCGGCAAGGGCCGACCGCCCTGCACCGGCGGCAAATATCAGGACCGGCACCATCATCGGTGTCGCGATCAGCGCAATCAGCAAGCCACTGCGCCGGACGCCCGCCGCCAGGGCACCGGCGAAACCCGCAATCAAGGACAGGGCCGGGATGGCCGCCAGCAGGGCCAGGGCTCCCACACACGCCGGCAACACGGGGACGCCATACATCAAGGCACCAAACAGGCCGATAACCGGCAAGGGCCACAGCGTCGCGCTCGCCTGGCCCAGGACTTTGGCCAGGACGAGCCCGGGCAGCGATACGCCGCTCAGGAGGTAGAGCTCGGCGGTGCCATCGACATGATCATCGCCAAACAGGCGGTCCGCCGACTGCAGGACGGACAGCAAGGCAGCAAACCCCATGATGCCGGGCCCCACCGCGACCAGCAAATCTGCGGCCGGCCCGATCGCCAGCGGAGCGAGGGTAATCGCGCCAAGAAAGAATGCCGCGGGGCCGGCCGGACCACCGCCGCCTGCCCAGGCCAATCGGGCCTCGCGGGCAAGAATGGCACCAAGGGCGCTCATCGATGGGCTCCCAGATCGATCCGTCGGGCGTCGGACCAGTCCAATAACTGATGGGTCGCTGCGATCACACTGCCGCCGCGTGAACGATGCCAGGCGACAAGGTCAGCCAAGCGCGTCCGGCCACCGCCATCAAGCGGGCCGGCCGGTTCGTCCAGCAGCCAGACCGGCCGGTTGGCCAGGGCGACCCGCACCAGAGCACAACGCCGCTGTTGGCCGCGCGACAGACGACTGACCGGCCTGTCAATCAGGCTTTCAATGGCCATCGCGCGCAACAGTGGCAGGATCGCGCTGCGGCCCTGACCGCCCATCTGCGCCCAGAAACGCAGCGCCTGGCGCGGCGTTTCGACGGATTTGAGGCCGTCAGCATGGCCCAACCAGGCGACACAATCAGCGGAACTGGCCGGCTCAGGACCTGCGCCGAAACTGACCCGGCCCTCATCAGGACGAACGAATCCGGCGATCGCCCGCAGGAGCGTGGTCTTCCCCGTCCCATTGGGGCCGCTCATCAGCACGGCCTCGCCCGGACCCAGATCAAGGCTGAAATCGCGGACCAACGTGAGGTCGCCACGGCTCAATGACAGGCCGGAAACCCGTGTTTTCTCGGGTCGAAAGGCCGGCAAGTCAGGGAATATTGCGGTCGTGGTCAGCATCACCTTGCATGTCGCCTGACCGCACCCCATCCGTCAACGCGCGCAACGCCGCATTGCAGCAAACCGAATGTCCGGCTAAAACCCGCCAAAACATGTGGCCGTAAACTGCGGCCGACCTCCCCACCGGGTATTTCACCCCTGACCCCATGAGGACGACCCATATGGCCTCTCTCGACAGTTTTTCCTGCAAACGCACCCTCACCGCTGCCGGTGAGACCTATGCCTATTATGACCTGAAGGTCGCCGAGGCGAACGGGTTGGCCGGGGTGTCCCGACTGCCGGGCTCGCTGAAAGTGCTTCTGGAAAACCTGCTTCGCTTTGAAGACGGCAAGACCGTCACCAAGGCCGATATCGAGGCGATGGCCGAATGGCTGACGACCCGCAAATCGACCCATGAGATCGCCTATCGCCCGGCCCGCGTGGTCATGCAGGACTTCACCGGCGTGCCGGCTGTGGTCGACCTGGCCGCCATGCGCGACGCCGCGACCAAGCTCGGTGCAGACCCGGACCGCATCAACCCGCAGGTTCCGGTCGACCTCGTGATCGACCACTCGGTCATGGTCGATAATTTCGGTCAGGCCAACAGCTTCGCCAAGAATGTCGAACGCGAATACGAGCGCAATGGCGAGCGCTACAAATTCCTCAAATGGGGCGCCAAGGCGTTTGACAATTTCCGCGTTGTCCCGCCTGGAACCGGCATCATCCACCAGGTCAATCTGGAAAACCTCGCCCAGGCCGTCTGGACCAAGGACGAGAACGGCGAAACCATCGCCTATCCGGACACCTGTGTCGGCACCGACAGCCACACCACCATGATCAACGGCCTCGCCGTTCTGGGCTGGGGTGTTGGTGGTATCGAGGCCGAGGCCGCCATGCTCGGTCAGCCGGTCTCGATGCTGATCCCGGAAGTCATCGGCTTTGAACTGACCGGCAAACTTCCCGAAGGCGCGACCGCGACCGACCTGGTCCTGAAAGTGGTCGAAATGCTCCGTAAAAAGGGCGTTGTCGGCAAGTTCGTGGAATTCTACGGCACCGGCCTCGACCATCTTTCGCTGGAAGATGAAGCCACGATCGCCAACATGGCCCCGGAATATGGCGCGACCTGCGGCTTCTTCCCGGTCGACAACGAGACGCTGGCCTATCTCAAGGCTACCGGTCGCGACGACAAGCGCGTCGCCCTCGTGGAAGCCTACTCCAAGGCGCAAGGCATGTTCCGTCCCGAATACGACGCCGACCCGGTCTTTACCGACACGCTGCACCTCGACATGTCGGAAGTGGTTCCCGCAGTGTCCGGTCCGAAGCGTCCGCAAGACTGGATCGAACTGTCCAACGCCGCCGCCGGCTTCTCCCGCATCATGGAGAGCGAGTACGGCAAGGGCGACGAGCTGGACAAGTCAGCCCCGGTCGCAGGTGAGGACTTTGCCTTCACCAATGGCGATGTCGCGATTGCGGCCATCACCTCGTGCACCAACACATCCAACCCCTCTGTCATGCTCGGCGCCGGCCTGCTGGCCCGCAATGCGGTGGCCAAGGGCCTCAAGACCAAGCCCTGGGTGAAGACCTCGCTGGCTCCGGGTTCGCAGGTTGTGACCGACTATCTGCTGCGTGCCGGCCTCAATGACGATCTGGATGCCCTCGGCTTCGATCTCGTTGGCTATGGGTGCACCACCTGTATCGGCAATTCGGGCCCGCTGCCGCCGGCGATCTCCAAGACCATCAACGAGAATGATCTCGTGGCGACGTCCGTTCTGTCGGGCAATCGCAATTTCGAAGGCCGGATCTCGCCGGATGTGCGCGCCAACTATCTGGCGTCGCCGCCGCTGGTCGTCGCCTATGCCCTGGCCGGTTCGATGAAGGTCAATCTGGTCACCGATCCGCTGGGCCAGGACCAGGACGGCAATGATGTCTATCTCAAGGATATCTGGCCAAGCTCGGCCGAGATTGCCGAGGTCGTCCGCACCTCGGTGACCCCGGACATGTTCGCCAAACGCTATGCCGACGTCTTCAAGGGCGATGACGCCTGGGGCGGCATCGAAGTCTCTGGCGGCCTGACCTATGCCTGGGACCACACCTCGACCTATGTGCAGAACCCGCCCTATTTCGAAGGCATGACGATGGATCCGGAAAGCCCGGGCGATGTCGTCAACGCAAAGATCATGGGCCTGTTCGGCGACTCGATCACCACCGACCACATTTCTCCGGCCGGTTCGATCAAGGCCGACAGCCCGGCGGGTCGCTACCTGCAGGACCGTCAGGTTCCGGTTCTGGAGTTCAACTCCTACGGCTCTCGCCGCGGCAATCACGAAGTGATGATGCGCGGGACGTTCGCCAATATCCGCATCAAGAACAAGATGCTGGACGGCGTCGAGGGCGGTTACACGCTCAAGGACGGCAAGCAGGTTGATATCTTCGAGGCCTGCATGGATCACCAGGCCGAAGGCACCCCGTTGGTCGTGTTCGGTGGCAAGGAATACGGCACGGGGTCCTCGCGTGACTGGGCCGCAAAGGGCACCCGCCTGCTGGGCGTCAAGGCCGTGATCGCCGAGAGCTTCGAGCGTATCCACCGCTCCAACCTGATCGGCATGGGCGTTCTGCCACTTCAGTTCGAGGATGGCGCCAGCTGGGAGGCCCTGGGCATGACCGGGGACGAGACCGTCACCATCCTCGGCATCGAGGCGCTCGAGCCGCGTGCCGTGATGACCGTGTCGATCACCTTCCCGGACGGCACCGTGAAGACGGCCCCGGCCCGCGCCCGGATCGATACCGAGAACGAGCTGGAATACTTCCGCCATGGCGGCATCCTGCACTACGTGCTGCGCAATCTCGCCGCTTCGTAAGGCGTCGGCCATCAAGCTCCCGCCCGCGTCACGTCCAATTGATTGGATGATGCGGGCGGGCATGCTTATCTAGATCCATGAAATGGTTGTTCGCACTTTTCCTGTCCGCACTCGGATGGGCCACAATATCGGCCTCGAACGCGAGCGATGAAGTCGGCTCGGACGACGAGCGCCCGGTCCTGGTTGAGCTTTTCACCAGCCAGGGCTGCGGTTTGTGTCCGGAAGCCAATCGCTATCTCGGCGAACTCGACCAGCGCGACAATGTGTTTGTCCTCGCCTATGCGGTGTCCTATTGGGACATGTATGGCTGGACCGACACCTATGCGCGTCCGGAATATGTCCAGCGCCAGCGCACCTACCTGCCACGGCTCGATGTGCCGCGTCTCTACACCCCCCATTTCGTGGTCGATGGCGTCACGGACGCACCGGGATGGGAGCAGGATGCCGTCGCCAATGCGGTCGAGGCGCGACTGACCGCCATGCCCGGCAGCCCGGTGATCACCATCGCCGACGGACCGTTCGGGTCATTTCAGGTCACGCTTGATGGCAACGCCCCGGAAGACGTGCTTGATGTCTGGCTTATCGCCTACGCCCCCGGCTGGGCCTCTGTTTCCGTCCGCTCCGGCGAAAACGAGGGACTCGACATGCTTCACTACAACATGGTGAAGAGCCTGACGTATTTGGGGAATTGGTCAGGCGGGTCGACCACATTCACGGGCGAGAGCTTTCGCCACTACGGTACCGTCGCGATCGTACAGGGAGCCAATGGCGGCCCTGTCTACGGCTATGCCCGCGTGGCACCCAGCTCGGCTGCAACCCGCTAGCGCGGCGCGCGCTTCGCGAGAATGCGCTGCAGGGTGCGGCGGTGCATGTTCAGGCGGCGCGCGGTTTCCGAGACATTGTGATCACAAAGTTCGAACACACGCTGGATGTGCTCCCAGCGGACCCGGTCCGCTGACATCGGGTTTTCCGGCGGTTCCGGCTTGTCTTCCGGATGAGCCAGCAACGCCTTGATGATGTCGTCCGCATCGGCCGGTTTGGACAGGTAGTCGACAGCGCCCGCCTTCACCGCGGCCACGGCGGTGGCGATATTGCCATATCCGGTAAGCATCACGACCCGGCAATCCGCGCGAGAGGCGTGAAGCGCTTTCACCACATCGAGACCGTCGCCATCCTGAAGACGCAGATCCAGCACAGCGAAGGCTGGCGGGTTGGACCGCGCCACCTCCTTGGCTTCGTCGACGCTCGCGACAGCGGAAACAATAAACCCGCGACCGGTCATGGCGCGCCCGAGCCGGGTGCGAAACGGAGCATCGTCATCCAGGATGAGAAGGGATTTGTCGTCTGGCAGTTCGTATTCGGTCTCGCTCACGCGTCGGTCCTCGCAAAATCCGATGGTGACTCACTATCTAGCTCACCGAGTGCTGCGTCTCCACCTGTTTGCGCGGCCAGCGGATGGAGACGATCGCGCCGCCCGGTGCCGGCGCATTGTCGAAGTGCACCACACCACCGGTTTTCTCGATCATGGTCTTGGCGATGAAAACCCCCAGGCCAAGCCCACCTTGGCCGGGTGTTCCCGATCGGGTTGTAACATAGGGCTCTCCGATTTTTGACAAGATGTCGGAGGAGAAACCGGGCCCGTCATCCATGACACGGACATAAATGTTGGTCAGGTCCCAACGCCCCTCCACAACAACGCGGGAGACGGCGAAATCGACCGAATTCTCGATGAAGTTGCCAATTCCGTAGAGGAGCTCCGGAATGCGTCGCAACACCGGTGGTTCATCGTCGGTCCCGGCTCCCAACTGAACGGTCACAACAGGACCAAGGCCCCGCAGCGGCGCGCTGGCTTCTTCCAGGGCTGCGAGCAGTTCGATCCGGTCATGGCGGGCGTCCGACGCCTCCTGCACCTCCCCGAGACGCTTCAGTATGTCGCGGCAACGGCGGGCCTGGGTCACAAGGAGCTCCGCGTCCTCGCCAAGCGGCGTGCCGGCGTCAATCTCACGCAGCATTTCCTTGGCGGTCAGCTGGATCGTCGCCAACGGCGTTCCCAGCTCATGCGCCGCTGCGGCGGACAGGGCACCGAGCGCTGACAGCCTCTGCTCCCGTGACAACACGCTCTGGGTCGCAGCGAGCGCCGTCGCCATCCGTTTGCCCTCATGGCTGACGCGCCAGGAATAGACCGCGGTGAACGCCACGGCGATGAAGATCGCCGCCCACAGACCGAAAACATACATGCCAGGCAAGTCCAGGCTGGCCCCGTCAAACCAGGGGAGCGGCAGGCTCCACAGCCACATGGCGCCCGTTCCGGCAACAGCAATCGCGGCCACGCCGCTCGACCATCGCGGCGGCAGGGCAGCGACGGCGATGATGATGGGTGCCGCCAGCATCACAACAAAGGGATTCTGCAATCCGCCCGTCAGCATCAGCAGGGCGCACATTTGCAGGACATCATATCCCAGCTGCCCGAACGCTTCCCAGTCGCGGGCGAACTTCTGCGGCGGGACCGCCAGGTTGAGCCAGGTATTGACTAGGGCGCTGAGCAAAATGACGCCCAGACACAGGCCGATCGGCAGCTCGAACCCGGCTATGAAGTGGACAACCAGTATGGTTATGGTCTGACCGCCAACGGCGAGCCAGCGCAGCATCACCAAGGTCCTCAGCCGCAAGCGGCCAAAAACCGGGGTCAGGTGGGCGTCGGCACCATAGGGGTCCCAATCATTCTCAATCGCCATGCCGAACCTCCCGCAAGCGTGACCGCGTGCCGCGATGGACAGGCGGCGGTCTTGGCCCTACCTTCGCACACGCAGCAAACCGATGTGTTTGGACTAACATGCTTCGTCCGCGCGCGGATAGATCGCGCCGGACCTCCCAGGAGTGACAATGCCGCGCCCACTGCTTTGGCTTCTCATCGCCGCACCGACCGTTCTGTTGATCGCTTTCTTCACGCAATTCCTGATGGAAGACGACTCGCAGCAGGTGCGGCGTGGTGCTGTCCGCACAAGCGGGGAAGCGCAAATTGGCGGACCGTTCGAGCTGATTGACCAAACCGGCACACCGGTCACCCACGAGACCTATTCCGGAAAGCTCATGCTGATCTATTTCGGCTATACCTATTGCCCGGACGCCTGCCCGTTTTCGCTGCAGATCATGGCCGCCGCAATGGACCAGCTGAGCGCTGACGAACGGGCCCGCATCCAGCCTATCCTGATCAGTTTCGACCCCGAGCGGGACACGGTCGAGCAAATGGCGCGCTATGTCTCCTCACCCGCCTTTCCGGACGGCCTGGTCGGCCTGACCGGAACCGAAGAGCAGATCGCGGCGGCAGCCCGTGCCTATCGCGTCGTCTACCAGCGCGCTGAAGACGCCGGCAGCGGCGATTACCTGATGGATCATTCGTCCTTCATCTACCTGATGGATGGGGACGGCGTGTTCGTGGATGTTTTCCGGCCGGGCGCGGACCCGGTCGAGGTCGCGACCCGCCTGCAAGACTTCCTTGAGGAAAACCCCGGATAGTTGTCCGGAACAGTGTTGGCGTCTGGCGCCAGCACGAGGAGAGCACATGCTTTACAGCGTCTATGAGTTCAACCGCATGGCGATGACCCCGTGGCGGGCCGCGGCCAACGCCACGCGTCAGATGATGCGCTCGCCGATGAACCCCGTTGCCGACACCATGGCCGGTCGCACGATGGCCGCCGCCGCGGAGCTGTTCGAGGCTGTCACCCGGCGCTACGCCAAGCCGGAGTGGATGATCGACCGGATCGAAATCAATGGCGCCCAGGTCGGCGTCAGCGAAAAAGTCATCTGGACCAAGCCCTGGTGCTCGCTGCTCCATTTTGAGCGCGACCAGGACGCACTGATTGCGGCTCGCGGCGATGCGCCCGACCGGAAGGTGCTGTTTGTCGCGCCGATGTCGGGCCACTATGCCACCCTGCTGCGCGGGACGGTCGAGGCCTTTTTGCCGGACAGCGAGGTCTACATCACGGACTGGCAGGATGCCCGCTCGGTGCCGGTCACGGACGGCCGCTTCAACCTTGATGATTTTACCAGCTATATCCGCGAGATGATCAGCCTTCTCGGGCCTGACCTGCACGTTGTTGCGGTCTGTCAGCCGGGTCCGCCCACCCTGGCGGCCATCGCGATGATGGCGGAGGATGCCGATCCGAACAGACCGGCTTCAATGACATTCATGGGATCGCCGATCGATACCCGCCTGTCGCCGACGGTTCCGAACAAGCTGGCCGAAGAGAAACCGTTCGACTGGTTTGCCAGCAATTTGATCCATACGGTGCCGGCCCCCAATCCGGGCGCCTTCCGCCGCGTTTATCCGGGATTTCTTCAATTGGCCGGCTTCATGAACATGAATCTGGACCGTCATGTCGACGCGCACTGGAACTTCTATACCCATCTGGTCGACGGCGACGGGGACAGCGCCGAAAAACACCGGACCTTCTACGACGAGTATCTCGCCGTAATGGACCTGTCTGAAGAGTTCTACCTGCAGACGATCACGGACGTCTTCCAGGAACACAAGCTGGCACGCGGCACACAGACGCATGGCGACCGCATTGTCGACCCGTCGGCCATCACCGACATCGCTCTCCTGACGGTCGAAGGTGAGAATGACGACATATCCGGGATCGGGCAGACTCAGGCGGCCCACACCTTGTGTGGCAACCTTCCCGATGCGCTCCAGCAAGACTGGGTACAGCCTTCGGTTGGCCATTATGGCGTGTTCAACGGGCGCCGCTTTCGCGAAGAGATTGCGCCTCGGATGAAGGCCTTCATGGACGAAACAGGGACGGCCGCACTCGCGACCCGCTAGTCCCGCAGGCATCTCGCAGAAAAAAGGCGCCGCCCGAGCCGGGCGGCGCCATTCTTTTGGTCGTTGCCCTGGATCAGGGCGCTTCCGATGTAATGGTCAGACCGAGTGCGTTGTAGTCAAAGGCACCGGCCTCGATATCGACCAACATGTCCCCTATGCTCAGGGGAGCGGGCGGGGTCATGTCAATGGTCAGGCTGCCACCCTGATTGATGAAATTGGTCAGTGCGGTCGACAATTGAGCCAGGACCGGGCGCGGAATTTCCGGCGGCGCGGCCATCAGGCCCATTCCGAGCATCGCGCCAGCCTGGACGCGCAACTCTTCCTTGCTGACACCCTGTGTCGCCGCGCCGGCCTCGAGAGCCCGGTCAAGGATCGACAAGTCAACCAGACGCATTGACACGTTGTTGATCATCAGCGGCGCCATCATCCGGACCATCGCGTCCATCTGAGCCTCACTGTCAGACTCGTCCACTGCACCCAGCATGGCCATCGTATCAGGCAGGCTCTCGAGGTAGACATCATAGCCTGAGACATCCTGACCCATTTCAATGCGCAGGCCATCAGTCAGCTCGACAAAGTTCTCTCCGGTCGAATAGGCGCGTCCGGTATCCTCGTCGTAGATCGAGTTCGCCGCCATGCGGAGCTCAAGCTGCTCATAGCCGAGCATGCCAAGTCCCATCGCGAGCTGCGCGCCGCCCGGTTTGGAGGGATCCGGAATCAGCATGGCCGAGCCAAGCTCCGCCGTACTGGTGATGCGCGATCCAGACCGTTCCATCGCAGCGGTAAAGTGGTCCATCGAGAAATGGACACCCGATGCTTCGACCAGAATATCGCGGATGGCGAAGCTGTCATAAACGTCGAGCGGCGACAGGAATGCGCTCTGATAGTAGGCCTGTGCGACAGCATCATCGTCCGCACCAGCCGCCGCTGCGTCCATCATGTCGGCATAGGCTTGCGTCTGGAATCCGACCAGGGACACTTCACCCATATTCATCGTGATGGCATCGCCACTGTCGTCGAAGCCGGAGAAGGCGAAGCCCAGCATGGCCATGCGGCCCAGCTCGACGCGGGTATAGTTCTCGATCACCAGACGCGCGAGGCTGAATTCGAATGCGCCGGACTCGGCGTCTCCGCTGCCGGTCAACCCGTCAATGCTGAAACCTTCGAACTCGTAGGTGTTCCAGGCCGGCTCGTAATCATCATCAGTTTCGCCGGCAACGGAGCGACCAAAATCGATGGTCAACGCGGCATTCGGACCATCGAGACTGATCCGGTCCAGCCGGAACAAGGTTCCGTCTTCACTGTCCGTCCCGGAAATGCCTTCCAGCGCCAGGCCATCAAACAGGACCTCACCATCGGAATCGAGACGAAGCGCTTCAAAGACCATCCGGTCCGCACGCATTTCGTCCGCCGAGTCGGCATCTCCGTCACTGACGTCCGAGAATGTCACATCATTCAGCGTGTAGCGGCCGCTGCGGTAGTCGGCGCTCTCGAAGCTGATCGACTCATGGGAGCCATCAAGGCCCATCCGGATCAGGGCGGCCTCGGCCGCAGCGCGGCTCTGGGCTTCCACACTGCCCGCCGGCAACATGTAAACGACAACGCTGGCGGCAGCCGCAGCAGTAAGCAGATTGTATCTCATTATGACCCCCTTTTGGATCGGTGTTTTCAATTCCCTCAACGAGGAGTTTAACACCGCAAAAGCGACACGTCGCTGATTCCTGCCGCTATTTTTGGGGGGATTCCGTGTCAGTCGCGTCCCCCCAGACCTGACAGGAAGGCACCGATCGGATCTTCCGCCGTCGGTTCCGGTTCCGGGGCAACCGGGTCGGGCATAATGGCACTGTCGGAGGCCACCTGCGGAAGCTGGGCAATGCGTGCCGCGACCGGATCGATCCGCGCCGCTAGCCCGTCCCGGGGCGCAGCCGCCAGATAGGCCTGGAATATCCGGGCAGGTGGCCCACCGCCTGTCGCCCGGTCAGTCGGCGAGTTGTCATCATTTCCGGTCCAGACGACCGTCACCAGCTGGCCGTCAAACCCGGCGAACCAGGCGTCGCGAAAATCATTGGTGGTGCCGGTCTTGCCGCCGACAGTCAGGCCGGAGACCGCCGCGCGACGCCCCGTGCCCTGCCGGACATTGCTGACGAAGAGGTCGCGCATCCGCGCCCCGGTTCGCGCGTCCAGTACCAGTTCTGACTCGCTCGCCGGAACCGCGAATACCAGGTCTCCGGTCGAGGTCTCGATCCGGTCGATTCCGTAGGCGTGGGCCCGCACGCCGCCATTGGCGAACGGTGCATACGCCGAAGCCAGCTCGATCGGCGTGACTTCAAACACGCCCAAGGCCAGCGACCGGTCGACCCGCATCGGGCTTTCAATGCCCATCCGTCGGGCCAGGCGAGCCACATATCCCCGTCCGGTCTCTTCGGCGATCTGGACCGCAATGGAATTCGATGACCGGATGAATCCTTCTCGCAGGCTCATTTCGCCGCGATACTCGTCATTATAGTTCTGAGGTGCCCAGTCACCGATCCGTACGGGGGCATCATTGCGCCTGTCTTCCGGCGACAGCCCGGCTTCAAATGCCGAGGCATAGACGAAAGGTTTGAAAGCCGAGCCCGGTTGCCGCCGGGCCAGGATCGCCCGATTGAACTGGGAACGCGCATAGGACCGTCCCCCGACCATGGCCCGCACAGCGCCGTCATAGGCCAGCGAAACCAGCGCCCCCTCGCCTGCTCCAGACGCCTGACCGGTATCATCAAGAACGGCGCTGACCGCCGCCTCGGCAGCGCGTTGGGCGTCGACATCAAGGGTTGTGTGGACGACCAGGTCGCCATGATCCAGCCCAGCAATCCCGCGAACCTGCTCGGCGGCCCAGTCGATGAAGTACTGCGCGCCCTGACTGGACGCGCCGCGTGACACCCGGATCGGCGTACGGGCGGCCTCGATCCGCTCGGCCTCGGTGATCCGGCCCGTCTGGGTCATCAGGTCCAGCACGACCGTGGCACGGGCCGCGGCGCGCTGGGCGTCATTGACCGGGCTGTAGCGCGACGGCGCCTTCAACAGGCCAGCCAGCAACGCTGCCTCTCCCAGCCCCAGATCACTCGCCGACCGCGAAAAATAGCGCAACGAGGCCGCTTCGACCCCGTAGGCCCCGCCGCCAAAATAGACCCGGTTGAGATAGAGCTCGAGAATTTCGTCCTTGCTGAAACGGCTTTCCAGCCAGAAGGCCAGCATCATTTCCTGCACCTTTCGGCGCAGGGTGCGCTCCGGCGACAGGAACAGGTTCTTGGCGAGCTGCTGGGTCAGTGTGGACCCGCCCTGGACCACGCGGCCGGCCCGAAGATTGGCGACCATCGCACGACCCAGCCCGATGATGTCGATTCCCGGGTGGCTGTAGAACCGCCGGTCTTCCACTGCCAGCACGGCGTCGACCAGATAGGGCGGGAGGTTGTCGATAGTCACTTCATGACCATGCGCCGAACCACGACGGGCGATCAGCGCGCCATCCTGATCCAGAAAGGTGATCGTTGCCGTGCGTTCGATCGCCTGCAGGCCACTCGTGTCCGGCAGATCGCGCGCGATCGACACCAGCCACCCAGCCACAACCAGCGAGCCAATGATGAACAGGCTCACCGCCGTGCGGAACCATGGGAAGCCGCGGGCCGCCCGCTTGCGCCGTATCGGGGTCTTGCTGCGGCGCGACGGAGCCGCCGACCGGGCGCGCTGTGCCGCCTGTGATTTTTCGGGCCGGCGGGCCATGCTCGATCCTCGTCGCAAAACCGGGAGGTCCATCTGCGCCCGGCAGGGTTAATTCCCCATGAAAGCGCGTCCCTAAACGCTTGCGCTCGGGCCAGCCTGGCTGCACGATATGACCGAAGAGGGGCACCATCATGTCAGTCAAGCGTTCACTTCTAGTCCTTGCTGTGCTTCTGGGCGCGGCCAGTCTTTCAGGCTGTATCGCGATCTATGAAGGCACCGACTCCGTTTGTCCGCATGGCGACCCCAATGCTGACAACTGGCCCTATTGCGGAGCGGCCCCTCCGGGCGGCGCCCAGCCTTACGACGACTGATCAATATCCGGATTCAAGCGGGCCGTTCCCGGCGGCGCAAAGCGGATCAGGACTGTCCCGGGCTGAGCGGGCGGTTCACGGCCGGCACCCAACAGGTGGAATGTGCCATTGGGCAGGCGGGCCATGACAAGATCCGGAGCGTCCCCGGCTTCTTCAAGATAGGTCACGAGATCATAAGTGTCAGAGAGCTTGGTATTCCGGAATCGCCAGCCCTGCCACCAATCCCGGGCCAGACCATCATAACCGCGGCCACGCCGGATCAGGGTTCGGCCACGCGCCGTGTAGGCAATCGCGCGCGGATCATCCTCGACCTTTTCAGCATCGGCGGGACCGTCAAAACCTGACAGCTGGAATACCCGGCTGCGCCCGAGCTCCGGGCCATATCCGATACAGACCAGCGCGTTGTAGGCATCGTTCGGCGAGGCCGCGAGCAATGCCGAAAATCGAGCGATCTCGAGTTGCCAGTCGGCGGCCTCGGACAACACTTCACCGTAGTGGATTTCATGGCCTGCCAGACGTGCCGCGCGAAGTCGCCGCCAACTGGTATCGGCAATTGTGACGGGTATCTCTGCCTTCTTGAGGGCATCGGCGAAACCGAGGCTCCACGGATTTGCGCCAACAATGAGCAACCGCTCCGGCCCGGTCTGTGACAGCCCCAGCAGTCGGGCCAGCGGCGCAACCGCAAAACCGCAGCCAAACACGCTGATGAAGATGGTGGCGAACACGAGCGGCGCGAGGATCGCGGCATCATCCCGGCCAACCTCGATCAGGCTGGCCGCCAGGTGCCCGGCGGCGGCTGCCGCCACAACGCCGCGCGGACCGACAATCCCGACAAAGACGGTTTCCTTCAGATCCAGCCCGGAGCCCCAGGTCGCCAAGGCCACTGTGACGGGCCTGACCAGCAGGATAAAGACCGCGACAAAGGCCAGATGCCAGCCATTGAGGGCGAGCAGGTCAGACGGTGCCAGGTCTGCTGCGAGGACGACAAAGACGCTGGCCACCAGGATCGATGCAATCCCCTCCTTGAACCGGCGCATTTCCTCGATTGAAGCCAAGCGTGAATTGGCGACCACGAGGCCGAACAGGGTAACGGCAACCAGACCCGTTTCATTTGCGAGGGCATCGGCAACCGAAAAACAGACCAGAACCGCTGCCAGCACCAGTGGCGCCTTCATGGGTTCGGGAACCCAGCCACGCCGGAAGGCCCGTGACAGGCCGGCACCGAATGCGAAGCCGAGCACGCCACCAATCAAGGCCCCGAGCGCCAGGGCCATACCGGCCTGGACCCAGTCCTGGCCAAGCGCGGTCTGCCGGATCGCCTCGAAGACCAGAACCGCCGAGAGCGCCCCGATCGGGTCGTTGACGATGCCTTCCCACTTGAGGACCGAGGCGATGCGGGATGGCAGTTTTGCCTGCCGCAGCAGCGGCAGGACGACGGTGGGCCCGGTGGTCGTCAGCAAGGCGCCGATCATGGCGGACAGATCCCACGCCAGGCCGGCCACATAATGCAGGGCGAGTACCGCGCCGGCCCAGCCAAGCGGAAAGCCGAGCAGGACCATGCGTCGGACCGGTCCGGAAGCGTCACGGAGTTCGCGGAAATTCAGGGTGATGCCACCCTCAAACAGGATCACGGCCACTGCCAGGGCGATCATCGGCCGAAGATAATCCCCGAATGCCGCCGTCGGGTGAACAAGGGGTGCCCCCGCCACGACGGCCCAAATCGGACCGAGGATCAAGCCTGCGCCCATCATGAGAACGATGGACGGCCAACGCAGGCGCCAGGCGAGCCATTGGGCAGCGACACCTGAACCGGCAATGAGTGCAATGGTCAGGGTGAGGTCAGGTCCGGTCTCTATCATGGCGTGGTGTTAGCGCGTTTCGTTCCGCTCGTCGCCCCGCAGGCGACATGCCCTGGGAGGCTCCAATGGACGCATATCCGCACGAGGCCCAATTGGCCATCATATCCTTTCTGACGGCGGTCGGTATCGCCGGCCCGCTCGCACTCCTCGGTCCGCCCAAATTCTTGGCGGCTTCGCGGTGGGTGGTTGCATTCATCGTACGCCGGAAGTTGGCCACGCTTGCAGTCGGCGGCTTGGTTGGAGGCGGTAGCGCCCTGGGCGTCGGTGCACTCGGTCAGCTTGCCTCGACCGGGCTCGGCTTTCCCGCGATACCGACCCCCTAGGTCAACCAGAACGTGCGCTCATATTTTATTCACGGCCACATCCGACCTCGTCAGCTTCGGGTAACCATTCCGGCGGACAGTTGATACGGGCACAACACTGTCAGCAGGATCGGATACCCCAATGGCGGAAAGCGCGCTTGACCAAAACGCCTCCACCCAAGAGCGACGTTCAACCAACCGGGTCGCGATGCGGCTACCCGGAACATTCGGAGCCCGATCAGCCTCGGCGACGGCCTGTTTCATCCTTGATATCGCACCGGGCGGGATCCGGGCCGCCGCCTCGCACCCCCCCGAGACCGGAACCCAGGTTTCACTCAATGTCCCGGCGCTCGGCACATTCCAGGGCAATACCGTTTGGTCACGCGATGGTCAGTTCGCGATCCAGTTTATCGGTCGCAGCCAGCCCCGCGAACTGGCCAAGACGCTGGCGTTGCGGAGCGGCCGGGCCCGGCTGGCAATCGTGGACGGCACGCCCTCGACTGAACCAGAGGCGGTGGTCCGGTGCGGGGACGGCTCGACACTGGCGGCCAGGCTGGTTCGCATGTCGGTGGACGGCGCCTGCTTCGAGGCCGACCGTGCACCGCTCGATGGTGAATCCGTCGAAATCGGCGACATGCCGTGCACCGTCATCAAATCAAGGGGTGGCCAGTTTGCGGTCCGCTTCCTGTTGCAGGATCACATGTAGGCACGGCCTACTCCTGCTCGGCGTGAATCAACTCGAAACCGATCGACCGACCGCCATAATCACCATTCTCGTACAGGTCGGCCTGATCACTGAACCAGGCGATCAAGTGGGTGTGAAGGCGCTCATAGACGCCCCGCAATGGCGCGTCTCCGAGTGGCAGGTCCAGATCAAAAACTGGTCCGTTGGCGATCGCCATTTCGACATGCTGGCCCTTTTTCGCACAGGTCAGCACCAGCCGTGTCCAGTCGCCTGTACGAGAGACCTTCACGGCCAACCCGAACGCGATCGCTCCCAAAGGCAGGAAACCCTTGCCGGACACCGAGAATGCGCCTGACCGGTAAGGTCGGGGCGTCCAGGCGCCTTGCGGCGGCACGAGATGGACACACACCTCGCCCTTGGCACCGAGAAAGCGACAGAACCCAGTCGATATATTCTCGGCGACCGACCGGATCACCGCATAATTGTCCAGCGAACAACCGCCATATCGCTCGGCGGCGTCAGCCAGGTCGTCAAATCGGGTCCTGTCGCTCATTTGTCACTCCCGCGTGCTAGCGGCTCAGGCTAGTGTGCTTGCGCTGGAAACGGGAGAGGGTCTTGCGACAAATCTTTATGAGTGTTGGCATTCTGGTCGCGCTGGCGGCCTGTTCCGCGGTCGACGAGTCAGCCCCGCCCCATGTCTGGAACACGCTTGACGGTGACGCGCCACTCGTGATCGCCCACCGCGGCGCCAGTGGGGACCGCCCCGAGCACACCATCGAGGGCTACACCCTTGCCCTTGAGCAAGGGGCCGATGTCATCGAGCCCGATCTTGTCATGACCGCGGATGGCGTCCTGGTTGTGCGGCACGACCATTACCTGTCGACCACAACCGATATTGCCGACCATCCGGAATTCGCTGACCGGCGTCGGACTCAGGGCGAACGAACCGATTGGTGGGTCGAAGACTTCACGCTCGCCGAAATCCGCACGCTCCGGGCCCGGCAACCCTGGCCCCAGCGTGATCAATCACACAATGACCGCTATCGGGTGCCGACCTTTGAAGACGTGCTCGACCTGGCAGCTGAGCACGGCGCCCGGACGGAAGCGGAAATAAAGGCTCCCGGGCATTTCGCCGCGATCGGGCTGGACCCGTTGCCTGAGCTGGTCCGGGTCCTGCGGGAGCGTGGCCTCGACACGGCCGACGCCACCACCGCGATCCAGTGTTTCGAGCCAGACTTCCTGGCCCGTCTCAACAACGAGGTCGAAACACCCCTCTTGATGCTGGTATTCCCGATGATGGAACTTGATCCGGAGGCCGATCCACTGACGCCGACGGTTTCACTGCGTGATGCCGCCGCGTTTGCGGACGGAGTCGGGCCGGCCAAATCCCTTGTCATCACCGAGGACGGACTGGACACCGGCTTTGTCGCCGCCGCTCACGCGCTCGGCCTGGTCGTCCACCCGTGGACATTTCGCGATGATGTACCGCTGACCGACAGCGTGGATATCGAGACCGAGTTGCGCCGCATTTTCGCCCTGGGCGTCGACGGCGTGTTTACCGACTTTCCTGCGACCGCCGCCCGTGTCCGGTCAGAACTTGAGGACGGCTAGACCCGACGACAGACCCCCGGGGCACGCCAATCCGGACAAAGAAAAACGGCGCGGAGCGAATGCCCTGCGCCGTTCTCCAGATCTTGCGATCCCGGTCTGCCTTAGTCGGCGAGCTGCAGATCAACCGCCTTCGGGCCCTTGCCGCGACGATCCGGCTCGGTTTCGAAGGAGACTTTCTGGCCATCGCTCAGACCCGGCAGGCCGGAAGCCTGGACGGCGGAGATGTGGACGAAGACGTCATCGCCGCCCTCATCTGGAGTGATAAAGCCAAAGCCCTTGCTCTGGTTGAAGAATTTAACGACACCTGTAGACATTGGGAACCTTCCCGGTATGCATGCCCCGCGTCCGGGCATAAAATAAGTGCAGTGCCAGCGTCCTGACACCGATATTACGGACGTAGAAAGTCGGGGAAGGCTGAAGTCTATGGGCCCGGTCACTTTCCGCCATGATAATCATGGCTTGGGCACCGGGTAGGCGATCAGTATTCCGTCCGGCCAGTTCGGCCGCCCGTCCAAGCCGTTATGCGCACGAAATCGCGTGCAAGGCAAATGAAACTCCTATGGCACCGCGTGCGTGAGGCGCCATAATCGGGGGATGAAGCAGTTGCCATGAGCACAGACAACCAAGGCCTTGGCGGCAGTCTTGCCCGGCCTGTCACACACGCTCTGACCGGAGATCAAACATGACAAGGCGCGGCTTTCTTGAACGCTCGCGACGCAATCGTCGAAAACAAGCCGAATCGGGCCGGTCCTTCGACCCGGCGGCCATGATCCGGCTGGCCTTCTTTGGCGTCGCCCTGCTGGTCGCCGCTGCGGTCTATGTCGGCTTCTGGCGCCAGGGCGAAACGATCTATGACGGACCGTGGGGCTTGATGCAGAGATTGATCACGCCCGTTTTCCTGGGCGTGAATGCGCTCGAGATCATCGTCTTGCTATTGGTTGGGCTTGTGGCATGGCGGATCTGGCGGCGGCTTTGACCGGACCGTTGGGACCATTCCGGATCGCATGATTGCTGACAGACAGGGCAAATCGTTCAAGCCGCACAATTTCTCCAACGAGGCGGTCCCTGTACGACCCTTGAGCCAAAAATTGGCACAGATACCTGTTCCGGGACAATTCAATGCCAATCAGCGCGCCTATCCATGACATCCTCCCTAGCCACGGCGCGGCCCCGGGTTTAATGCCTCTTTCGTCGGCACGGATCCATCAATGGGCAAACTGAAAGGTCGAGAGTAATGGGCGTTAAGATCGCAGTCTTCGGTGCAACGGGTGCGGTGGGCAAAGAGATGCTCACGATTTTGGCGGAGCGCCTGTTCCCCGCCGATGAAGTGCATGCGCTGGCGAGCCGGAAATCGATGGGCGTCGAGCTGTCCTACGGCGACAGGACGCTCCGCTGCAAGAACGCCGAAACATTCGATTTTTCCAGCGTCGATCTGGTGTTGATGTCGGCAGGCGGCGATGTGTCCCGCGAGTGGGCGCCGAAAATCACCAAGGCGGGCGCCATCGTAGTCGACAATTCGTCGGCCTGGCGGATGGACCCGGACGTTCCGCTGGTCGTTCCCGAGGTCAATCTCGATGCGCTAGATGGCGTCGGCAAGAAACGGATCATTGCCAATCCGAATTGTTCGACGATCCAGCTCGTGGTCGCCCTCAAACCGATCCATGACCGCGTCGGGATCAAGCGCGTCAATTGTGCAACTTACCAGTCGGTGTCCGGCGGCGGGCAGGCGGCGATGGATGAACTGTGGACGCAGACCAAGGGTATCTACGTCAACGACCCGATTGAGCCTCAGACCTTCACCAAGCAGATCGCGTTCAACGTGATCCCCCACATCGACGACTTCATGGAAGACGGTTCCACCAAGGAAGAGTGGAAGATGATGGTGGAGACAAAGAAGATTCTCGACACCAGGATCAAACTGTTCGCAACCTGCGCCCGCGTTCCGGTTTTTGTCGGTCACTCGATTGCCGCCCATCTCGAGCTGGACGCCCCCATGTCGTCCGGCGAGGCCCGCGACCTGCTGCGCGAAAGCCCGGGCCTGATGGTCATCGACAAGCGTGAAGACGAGGGATACATCACCCCGGTCGAATGCGTGGGCGAGTTCGCCACATTCGTGTCCCGCGTCCGCGAGGATCCGACCGTCGACAACGGCCTCGCGTTGTGGATCGTGTCTGACAATCTGCGCAAGGGTGCCGCCCTGAACGCCGTGCAGATCGCCGAGGGCCTGCTCAACAAGGGGCTGCTGGCACGGTCAGCCTGATCCAGCCGGTAGAGCAAGGCGGCCTTGCGCAACAATCGGGTCGCCATCGACAGGTGGTCTCCCTATGTGCGATGCACGTCATCGCCTCAGGAGTCCGCATGTCCACCGAAACCTCGACCGATATGCGGCGCGCCCTCGCAGCCGGCCTGTCCGGCTATTTGATCTGGGGCATCTCGCCGCTCTTCTTCCAGACCCTGGGTTTCGCCGGAGCCGTGGAAATCATTCTCCATCGTGTGGTCTGGGCCGTACCATTGCTGGCGGGATCCCTTGCCCTGTCGGGGCGACTGCGAATCTCGCTTGGGGTCCTGTCGGACCGGCGCACCCTGTTGACCCTCCTGGCGACATCCGCGCTGATCTCGGTGAACTGGTGGGGCTTCATATTCGCGGTGAATTCCGGGCACGTCCTGCAAGCATCGCTGGGCTATTACATCAATCCACTCATGAGCGTTGCAGTCGGCGTCATTATCCTGCGCGAACCCTTGGGTCCCTGGCGCATTGCCGCCATTGCCCTGGCAGCGCTCGGGGTCGCCAACCAGATCATCACGGTGGGCGAGGTTCCCTGGCTGTCGCTGATGCTGGCCACCACGTTCACAGCCTATGGCTATTTGCGAAAGGTCGCGGCGGTGGACGGTCGGGCAGGCTTGTTGTGGGAGACCCTGTTCATCTTTCCTTTCGCCATTGTCGGACTCGCATGGCTGCAAGCCACCGGCGCGGGACATTTCACGGAAAGCCCGATCCAGGCGGGACTGCTCATGGCGGCCGGGCTGGTCACGGTCGTGCCGCTGCTGCTCTACACGATCGGTGTCCGCGGGCTTCGGCTTTCAACGATGGGGTTGTTGCAATTCATGGCGCCCACGATCCAGTTCATGATCGGCATCCTGACCGGTGAAACCTTTGAAACCGGTCACCTGATCACCTTCGCCTTGATTTGGTCTGGGGTTGCCTGTTTTGCCTGGAGCCAATTGCGCCGCGAACGCAAGCTGACACCCGGGGCGAAGTAGCGGGCGGCCACCCTTGACCGGACCGCTCGACTGCCCTTTGCTTGCATGCAACAAGCGATTGATCTCCAAGTGAGTTCGGGACCGGGGCTGAGAGTTTTACATGAGCGATTTTCCGGCACCGATTCGTGTCGCCACCAATGGCATCGAACTTTCGGTTCACCTCGCCGGCCCGGAGACCGGGCAGCCACTCCTTCTCGTCCATGGCTGGCCGGAGCTGGCCTATTCCTGGAAGAACCAGATCGATGTCCTTGCCGGGGCCGGATACCGGGTAATCGCGCCTGATTTGCGCGGCTTCGGCAACTCCGACTGCCCTGAGGGCACCGATGCCTATGACATCGACACCCTGATTGCCGATCTGACCAGCTTGCTGGACGCGCTGGGCCACGCCAAGGCGGTTTGGGTGGGGCATGACTGGGGCGGGATCATCACCTGGCACGCGGCCATGCTGGCGGCTGACCGGATTGACGGCGTCATCGGCGTGAACACCCCCCACCTGCCACGCGGTGCCCAACCGCCGACCGAGGCCTTCCGCGAGATCGGCGGTGACAACCACTACATCCTACAATTCCAGGCACCCGGCCGCGCGGAAGGTTGTTTTGAAGGCAGGGAGGACGACTTCTTCGCCTTCATTTTCGGTGCCCCGCCGACCATCGGAACGCTGGACGACTATTTCCCCGAAATCACCCATATTCCGGCCCAGTTCGAGGCCTTCACAGGTCGAAAAGAGAAGCGGATCGTTGTGGGTCCGGACGACCGCGCCGTCTACGCCGACGCCTATCGCAAGACCGGCTTTGGCCCGGGCATTAATCTGTACCGGAATTTCGACGCCAACTGGCAGCGCATGGGCGGGGTCGATCATCGCATCGCGCTGCCTTGCCTTATGGTGTCGGCCGAAATGGATTTCATGCTGCCGCCCAAGCTGGCCGGCTGGATGCCCGCCTTGTGCAAGGATGTCGAGTTCGCGGTGTTGGATGGTTGCGGCCACTGGACCATGTGGGAACAGCCGGACGCGTTGAACGGGTATATGCTGGACTGGCTGGAAAGGCGGTTCCCAGCCTCCGGCCAAAGCTGATGACCTCGCTGGCTGGCTTTCAGATGCCCTGGCCAGGGTACTTCCAAGCGGTCAGGCGGTGACGGGATGACCAAACCGGGCTGGGTCATACACAGCGCGCTGAAAGTGGCGGAACTCGGATTCGGCGCTGAGACCACCATGCTCAACCTGCGCCATTCGATCGCTGAGTTGCCAAGTGTTCCTGGATGGCGTGGAGATTTCGACATGCTCCTTGTGATCCGGGACGATTCCTCTCTGGATAGTTTCACGATGGAGTCCATGAAGACGCATCAGGCTTTCATGCGAACCTGGAACGAGCGCTACCGGAAAGGGCACTCACCCAAGACGGCCCTCGTCTGTGCCAGCGACCTCAAACGCATCATCCCGGAATTATGGGTCGCCATGACACGCGAGAACTGGAAAACCCGGATCAGGGTTTTCACCCATCGGGACCCGGCGCTGGCATGGTTATGCGAAGCGACAGCCTGAGCCGTCCGAGCGATAGCCGCCTCAAAGACAGCCGTAAACCGCCTCGATGATCCGGACCGGACGAGGGTCGCCAGCGAGGTGGTGATGCTGGCGGTTCATGACGTAGGCACCCGTCAACCCACGCACCGGGTCGGCGAAGGCGCAAGATCCGCCCCAGCCTGAATGGCCGACCGCTTCGGGCGTCGGGCCATAGAAGCCAGGTTTGACGTTGCGCATGACGCCGGCGCCCCAGGACAGATCAAATGGCAGGACCTTGTCCGGCCCGTTGACCCGCTCCTTGACCAGATCGGCCAGCGTTGCCTCGGAGATGAAGCGCTTGCCGTCCAGGCGGCCGTGATCGGCATATGGCGACATGAGACGCGCCAGCGCGGCCGCCGTCGCATGGGCGTTGGCGGCCGGGAACTCAGCCTTGCGCCATTCCGTGGCACCGCGCCGCCCCGGGGAAGACCAGGGCTTCAGGAAGGCCAGTTCGCGCGGCACGGATCGTTCGCCAAGGTCAGGCACCTGACGGGGCATGGCGTGTTCGGCAGTTCGCTCATGTTCGCTTTCAGGCAGGCCGACATGAAAATCGATCCGGCGCGGGCCGCAAACCTCCTCGCGAAGAATGGCGCCGATCGACCGGCCATCCGTGCGGCGCGCGAGGGCATCGGCGATGAAACCGAACGTGACCGGATGATAGCCCGACCCCGTCCCCAACGGCCACAGCGGCGCCTGTCGGGCCAAACGATCCTCGATCAGCGCGGCATCGAACCAGTCGCCCGCATCCATCTCCTCGGCAATACCGGGCAGGCCCGCCTGGTGAGACAGCGCCTGGGCGACCGTCACCGAGGACTTGCCGCCCCCGGCAAACTCCGGCCAGAAATCCGCGACCGGCGCGTCATAGGAGAGCAGGCCCCGGTCGACCAAGCGGGCAAGGACCAGCGCCGCGATTGCCTTGCCGGTGGAATAGACGGGAACCAGTGTATCGGCCTGCCATTCGCGTGATTTCTTGCGGTCTGCCCAACCGGCGTGAATATCGACCACCCGTTCACCGTCGACGGTGAGCGCAAACCCTGCGCCGATCTCGTCATGATCGGTCCAATTGGCAAGGAAGGCTTCGGCGACCGGCTCGAATCCGGCGGCGACGTGACCATGAAGGGCGGGCAGGATGTCGGTATTCATGCCGCACTGGCTAACGCGAGCCGCGACATGGATCAAGCGAACTGGACGGCCTCGGCCTGCAAAGCCAGGAGCGGCGTCACAAGAACGTCAGAAGCGGCCACCAGTGGCAGTTCCGTCGCGCCCCATTCATGCGCCCGCATCACAAGGCTGACCGTCGCAGCGACAGCATGTTCCAGCGCCTCGCAAGCGCTGTCACCAGCCATCAGCCGGGCGGCAAATGCGGCCGCCAGGACGTCGCCGGTACCGTTTGGAGCCTTGGGGAGTCGGTCATGCGTGACGAGCAGGGCGTCCGCGCCGTCAACATAAAGCACTCCGATCTTCCCGTGCCGCGGCAAGGAGGAGACCAGAACGGGCCGCTCGAGGACCCGCGCCGCCCGGACAATCGAGGCCAGGTCCGTCAACGGGCGGCCGGTGATCTGGCCGAGCTCGAACAGGTTCGGTGTGACGAGATCTGCCCGGCTGACCAGCTGGTCCTTGATCGCCGCAGCGATGGCGGGGTCGATGTACAGGCCACCCGGCGCGTCGCCCATGATCGGATCAACGACAATCATGGGTTCTCGCGCATGGGCAATCACGCCCTTGTTCACCCGCCGCCCCTTGCGAACCACATCGATTACGGCGGCCGTATCGAAAACCTGTCCGACATCGGCGAAATATCCGGTCAGGACCAGGTCGGCGATGTCCAGCAGACCCTGGTCCGCGATACCCGACAGGACACCTTCGAAGTGATCCTGTTCGACAGCGCCGCCGCCGGGCTCGCCCCAGCCAGGATGGCGACCATATAAAACAGTCGGCACCAGCATGGTGTCGATCTTCGCACCATTGAGCACGCGTTGCGACGCGCCACCTCCGACCGGAGAGGCCGCCACGTGACTGGAAAGGATCAGCGCCATCGGCATGAGAAACATGCTATATCCAAAACCTGACCGAGCAGAAGCCCCGGAAACGACTTGATGCGACGATTGATCCGTTCAGCGCTGTTTGTACCCGCCTCCAAATCCCGTGCGATTGAAAAAGCCGCCCATGTCGGCGCGGATCTTCTCATCCTGGATCTCGAGGATGCTGTCGGGCCCGACGAGAAGGCCGAGGCGCGCGATGCCGTTGATGTCGCCCTGCGGTGCTGGGAGGCGTCGGGCTCTGTACGGGCCGTGCGGGTCAATGCTTTGGACAGTGAGTGGGGAGCGTCCGATATCCGGGCGGCGGCGCGGGCCGACGCCGTCGTCCTTCCCAAGGTCGAGCAGGTCGGCGACCTGCATGCCGCCCGGTCCGGCCTCAGCTCGCACGGGTCATCAATCCCGATTTGGGCAATGATCGAGACCCCGCGTGCCCTGCTGGCTCTGAATTCGATTTCCAGCGCTGTCGGGACCGGCCTGGCCGGCCTGATCGCCGGGACCAATGACCTGTGCAAGGAATTGCGGTGCTCGACAGAGCATGAGCGGCTCGCCCTGGTTCCGCACCTCGCCAACCTGGTCTGCGCAGCGCGGGCGCGCGGGCTTTATGTGCTTGACGGAGTCTTCAATCATTTCCGCGACCCCAAGGGGTTTCGGGCCGAAGCCGAACAGGGTCGCGCCCTCGGATTCGACGGCAAGACCCTGATCCACCCGGGACAGGTCGACCTCGCCCATCTTTACTACGGACCAACCTCACGCGAGCTTGAACAGGCGGCAAAGATCGTTGCGGCATTTTCAAGTCCGGAGAACGCCGGCAAAGGTGTCATATCTCTGGACGGCGACATGGTGGAACGCCTGCACCTGGAAGCCGCCCGGGCGTTGCTCTCGACCGCCAGTGAGAATGATTCCTGATACGTAAAATGCAGGCAAAACGCAGACCAAGACTTGATGTTGCAGCACAAGACCGGCTTTCATGGCGGCTCTTGAGGGACCTTCAATGACCGATTCGACGATTATCTGGCACAATCCACGCTGTTCGAAATCCCGGCAGACTCTGGCATTGCTTGAGGCGCGCGGCGGCAAGCTGGACGTTCGGGATTACATGGACGACAAGCCGAGCGTCGCCGAATTGAAGTCGGTCATGAAGATGCTCGGTTTCGTCTCGGCGCATGAATGGCTGCGCAAGGCCGAACCCGACTACCGTGAGCTCGGTCTCAAGGCGATCGAAGACGAGGAAGCGCTGTTCAAGGCGATGGCAAAATACCCGAAACTGATCGAGCGCCCGGTTGTCATTCACGGTGATCGCGCGATGATTGGTCGGCCACCCGAGCAGGTTCTCGAGCTGTTCTAGCCACGGCCCTCAATCAGTCGCGACCGCCAGCTTGCCCCGATAGTGAACAACAAGTCCGATCAGTGGCAGTCTGAGGGAAACGTCGAAGACGTGCGCGTCTGAAACCGCGCCTTCGGTCGCGGTCACGCTTGGCGACACCGTCGATGGCAAGCTGAGACCCCACAGCCGCACACCGGACGGATCAAAGCGCAGGATGCCCGCTTCAACCCTTAAGGCGAAGCGCAGCTCGAACGGACCGAAGCGTTCTGTCAAATACGGTCCGGACCGCCCCTTCAAGGTCGCGAAATGGCGGCCACCATACCAGCGCTCCAGCAGCTCACCGGACTCGACCGCGCTGACTTTTACCAAGGCTGATTGTTGTGGGCCGGAGCGTGGCAGACCCAGCAGGGTGGCGATCAGCCGAGCCAAGGGATTGCGACCCCGGACGATATCGACGCGCCCCTCGAGGAGGACAGTCGGGTCAGGGGAATGCAGATGTCGTGTCACCGGAGCGAGCGCTGCCCAGTCAGGGCCGAGGAGTGCCTGGTACAGATGGGTCATCCCAGCGAGGTCATCCGCCCACGAAGCGTGCAATTCGGGTGCCCAGCGCCATCAGCTTCAGCAGGGTCTTCTGGGGCAATTTGCGGACCTGGGCGTACCAGCCATCGAGGTCGGTGACGAAGCTCTCCATCCGCCTCAGACGTTCACGGGCCAAGGGCGGCGTATCCGGATCAGCGTCTGCCGCGTCGGCACATTCGCGAAGGATTTCGATCATGGGGTCGATCTCGCGCTGCTTTCTGGCCTCGGCGACCGCCATCAGCATGTCCCAGGGTTCGTGGGTTGCACTGAAATGGTCCCGGCGATCTCCCATCACATGCTCGCGCCGGACCAGCCCAAGCGTCTGCAGCTCCTTGAGTGAATTCGAGACATTGGAGCGGGCAATCTGAAGCACCTCGGCCAAGTCTTCAGCATGCAGCGGCGCCTCGGCAAGATAGAGCAGGGCATGAATCTGGGCGATGGACCGGTTCACGCCCCAGCGTGACCCCATCTCTCCCCAGTGAACGACAAAACGTTGCATCGGCGCTGAGAGTTGCATCTGACGGTCTTCTTCTCGTTCTGTCCAAACAGAAACTACCATGCCGGTGCAGGCCCGTCCTGTGTCCAGCTGCCGCAGCCCGGGCTCAGTCGGCCGGGTGTTCGAGGACGGCGCGGATCGCTTCGCCAAGCTGGATGGCCTCATCGGCCCGAGCCGACCCCTTGCGCCAGGCCACACCGATTTCCCGGCCCGAGACCGGGGGATCAAAAGCGAGGACTTCGAGCCCCATCCGGTCGACCAGCCCCGCATCGACCGCCATGCGAGGCAACAAGGTCGCACCCAGTCCTGACTTCACCATGTGGACCAGAGTGTGCAGGCTTGTGGCGGCGAAGTCGGAACGGGCGGAGCCGGTCGAGCAGGCCGCCAGGGCATGGTCACGCAGGCAGTGTCCGTCCTCCAGCAACAACAGGGGTTCATCCGTCAGATCGTCGGGCGCGAGATTGGCTTTTTTGGCCAGCGGGTGGTCAGGTGGCGCTGCAAACAGGAATTCATCGGACCAGACTGCGTGGGATTCAATAAGGGGCGCATCATAGGGAAGCGCAATCAGGGCGGCATCGATCCGGCGCTCGCGGAGCGCTTCAAACAATCGGTCTGTCAGGTCTTCCCGCAGGAACAGTTCGAGGTCGGGAAATTCCGTGCGCAGGGCGGGCAGAACCCGCGGCAGCAAAAAGGGCGCAATGGTCGGGATGACACCCAGGCGGAACGGACCGGACAACGGCTCGCCGGCCGCCTGCGCCGCCACAACCAGATCCTCGGCTTCCGTCATGACACGCTGGGCCCGCTCCAGCACGACATCTCCGGCCGGTGTCAGCACCGCCCCCCGTGCGCCCCGCTCAACCAACACGGTTCCCAGAATGGCTTCCAGCTCCTTGATCGCTGCACTCAGCGTGGGTTGCGTCACAAAGACAGCCTCGGCGGCCCTGGAGAAACTGCCATGCTCGGCCAGGGCGATGATGAACTGCAATTGGCGCAATGTGGGGAGCTGGGTCATAGGTATTGATATTACCTATGACTTACCCAAAAACAATCCATTGGATTTATTCATCGCCAGGCTTCACATCGTGCCCATCATTCAAGACCGGCG
Organism: Maricaulis sp.; assembly: GCF_034670125.1. Classification (GTDB taxonomy): domain Bacteria; phylum Pseudomonadota; class Alphaproteobacteria; order Caulobacterales; family Maricaulaceae; genus Maricaulis. The sequence continues at coordinate 613,842 of NZ_JAXMOC010000001.1, read as the reverse complement.
CTCAAGCCGGTCCATCCAATTGGAGAGACACCATGCTGGGTATCGGCGAAAAGCTTCCTGATTTTGAGATTGTCGGCGTGAAGCCAGGCTTCAACGCGCACGAGGAAAACGGTGAGTCGGCCTTCGAGGCCATCAACCAGGAAAGCTTCGACGGCAAGTGGAAGGTGATCTTCTTCTACCCGAAGGATTTCACCTTTGTCTGCCCGACCGAAATCGTGGCATTCGCCAATCTCGCCGATGAGTTCGCCGATCGCGATGCGGTCATAATGGGCGGGTCCTCGGACAATGAATTCTGCAAGCTGGCCTGGCGCCGGGAACACCCGGACCTCGACAAGCTCGGCATGTGGCAGTTCGCCGACACGACCGGTTCGCTGATCGACAGCCTCGGCATCCGCTCGGACGAGGGCGTTGCCTATCGTGCCACCTTCATCGTTGATCCGCACAATGTCATCCAGCATGTGTACGTGACCAATCTCAATGTCGGTCGCAATCCGGAAGACACGCTGCGCGTCCTGGACGCCCTTCAGACGGACGAGCTCTGCCCCTGCAACCGCCCGGTCGGCGGCGACACGCTGTAGCCATCCCGAACACTGCCGGCGGCCCGCCCCTCCGCAGGGCCGCCGGCACCCCGGAGCAGACCCTCAGATGTGCCTGGCACACCGCTCCGGGGACCTTCCATTCATAAGATGAGAATGCGTACCATACGCAGATACCAGACAAGGATCCTGTGATGTCGATTGATGCCCTCAAGGCCGAGCTGCCGGACTACGCCAAGGACCTGAAACTCAACCTGTCGTCGCTGGGCCGGGAAACCGATCTGGACGATCAGAAAAAGTGGGGCACGTTCCTCGCGTCGGCTCACGCGGTCGGCCAACCCAGGGTCCTGGCGGCCATCAAGGCTGAAGCCGAGGCCCGACTGACCGACGAGGCCCTGACCGCGGCCAAGGCGGCCTCGGCCATCATGGGCATGAACAATGTTTATTACCGCTTCGTCCATCTCTCGAAGAACAAGGAATACGCCACGCTGCCCGCCAAGCTGCGCATGAACATCCTGGCCAATCCCGGCGTCGACAAGGCCGATTTTGAGCTGTGGTCGCTGGCGGTTTCCGCGATCAATGGCTGCGGCCTTTGCATCGACAGCCACGAGGCGGAACTGCGCAAGCACGGTTTGACCACAACCCAGATACAGGCCGCGGTCCGGATCGCCGCGACTGTTAACGCCGTGGCCGCTGTGCTGACCGCCGAATCCTAGATTTCAAGACAGCTCCACGCGAAGGGGGCGGCGTTCAAAGTCGTCCCCAATTGGCTGATAAGCTGCTCAAAAACGAGTTACCCACAGCCCGGTTGCGTCTTCAAAACAATTCCGTATAATGAGCGTATGTCGATGATTGACCATACGCTTGACCCGCTCCCGCGCCGCTCTACCCGGGCCGACCATGATGTCCGTGGCGGACAGATCTGGTTTTCGCGCGACACGATCAACAAGGCCCGCAGCTATGACGACGTGTCCTGGCTGCAGGTGTCCCGCACGGCGCTGATCGGTGCCGGTATCGCCGCGCTCGGCCTGTTTGTGGGCGGCGGCAATCTCGGTTCCTTCCTGATCCTGGTCGGCCTTGCCGCGATCGTCAGCAACATGCCCGCCCTGATCCTCAAGGCGACCTACGCCTCCAAGGCTCACTGACCAGCACCACCCCGAACGATTGACCCCGTCCACGCACACTCTAGTGTGCGAACCGATACGCGTGTGCTCCAAGCATGCGGACATCGGGGAGAGAGTTCATGGGCTGGTGGTTCAAGATCAAACTGTGGCAGCGCGTGCTCGCGGCTTTGGTTCTGGGGGTTGTGTTCGGACTGATCGCCTCCAACACCATGGGGCAGGATGCAGCGACCACCTGGATTGACACCTATGTCCGCCCGGTCGGCCTGCTCTTCATCAACCTGATCCGCATGTTGATCGTGCCCTTGATCTTCACCACGCTGGTGGCCGGGGTCATCGCGATGGGCAAGCCCTCCAAGCTGGGCTCACTGGGCCTCAAGACAATCGCGCTATATCTCGTGACCACGTTCTTCGCGAATGTGATCGGACTGACCTTTGGGGCCCTGTTCCGACCCGGAGCCGGTGCGGATCTGGCGGGCGTCGAAGCAGTGCCGGTCAATACTGACCCGCCCTCGGTGACCGAGCGATTGCTCGAAATCGTACCAACCAACCCGGTCGCCGCCCTCGCGGATGGCGATGTGTTGGCCATCATCTTCTTCTCGCTGTTTCTCGGCGTTGCCATCCTGTCGACCGGGGCAGCAGGCAAGCCGCTTGGCGACCTGTTCAATTCCGCGTCGGAAGTTGTCCTGAAAATCACGCACTATGTCATGGAAGTCGCGCCATTCGGGGTGTTCGCCCTCGTCAGCTATACGGCAGCCAGTCAGGGACTCGAGGCGCTGCAATCCATCCTGGTTCTCATCGTTGCGGTTTATCTCGGCCTCATCGCCCACGCCATCATCACCTACGGCTTCCTGGTGCGGGTCGTATTGAACCTGCCGCTTGTCCGCTTCTTCCGCGGCATGACCGACCCGATCGCCGTGGCTTATTCAACCGCCTCTTCATCCGCCACATTGCCGGTGACCATTGCAGCGGCCTCGGACAATCTGGGAATCAAGAAGTCTGTAGCCGGATCGGTGCTGCCTCTCGGCGCCACAATCAATATGGACGGCACGGCCCTGTACCTCGGTATCCTTGCACTCTTCACGGCGCAGGCCTTCGGATATGATCTGACCTTCATGAACTATGTGATGATCGCCTTCACTGCGGCGATTGTCTCCATCGGGGCAGCCGGCATTCCGTCGGCATCGCTATTCCTGCTGGCCATCGTTTTGGAAACATTCGGCGTCACGCCGGAGCACACCGCCATCGTTGTCGGCTTCATCCTGCCGGTTGACCGGATCATGGATATGGCGCGGACGGCTGTGAACGTGACGGGCGATGCCGCTGTCGCGACGGCGGTGGCCAAGTGGGAAGGCGAGCTGGATGAGGAACGTTTCCGCGACCCGGCCGTGATCTAGGCTCGGCGAGCCTGAGCCGGTCCGGGCGGGTCTTCACGCGGTGCAACGCTTGATGACCGGCCGGACCCATCGCGCAATGCAACACTGACGACTGATCCGCCGGTGAGCTCACGGCGTATCCGTCTCATGTTCATTGATGCGATAAACCCATGACCGTTGCGATACGTCTACTCGCCCTGCTCGGCGGTGCCGTGCTGACGGGGCTCATTGTGCTGGCCGTTCGGACCGGGAATTTTTCCGCCGCCGGCCGGTGGCTGACCTCAGATCCCTGGGGCATCGTCACACTTTTTGACCTGTATTTCGGCTTCCTGATAGTCGCGGCATTGATCGCCGCGATCGAGCAGAGCGTACGGGCAAAGCTCTTCTGGATCCTGCCGATTTTTGTGCTGGGCAATGTCTGGACGGCGGTCTGGTTGTTGGCCCGGGCCGGCCGGATCGCCGGCTTGTCACGCCGTCTGACCGCCCCGATGCAACAAAAAACAGGCCGTTTGTGATCCGGACTGGCCGGTTGTGCGTAAAGCGATATGTCCCCCGAGTGGGCGCGGTTTGACCCTCCAATCCCCCGCGCTCCCTCAACACTGGCGCCGGCCTGTCCGTCCGATTGTCCCCGGCGGTCGGGTCGGCGCTTCCCCTCTGACAGCGACCGTCTTGAACATCCATTGCGGCCTCCCATATTGGAGCCACAATTGGCGCTTACGCAGGATCAACCGGGCGAAGCGTGTTTCGATTGTCTTAACTGTAAACTCGCATCACCCCCCTGCGGTAGGGCCCCGTTAATGGACTCAGCCGTCAAATGACAACGCGCCAACACGGCGTACAACAGATGGGCATCCCGCCCCGAGGACATCATGGCCAAGGCTCAGTTCGCAATCAGCATGCTCGCAAAGACAGCCCTTCTGTGGCTGACCGCGGCGCTGATGTTTGCGTCCCTGTTCGGCGTCATGCTCTCGGCTCGCCCGGACAGCCCGACCCTGCGCTTCTCGCAGAGCGAAACCGTGGCCACTGTCAGCGACGTTGCCGCCGGCACCCGCTAGGCCCAGCCGGACCCGCGCCTGCTCGCATGCGTCTTGACTCTTTTCCACACGGCACGTACTAGCCCCGCTTCATCATGCAAGCACACCGCTTGTCTTACCGGCACATCCGCCCCACGTGGCGAGGGAGGTCGGCGAGAACCCTGCTCGGCGAAGTTTTCGCTCAGCGGGGCAGGATCGCTTTGCGTTGGTGACGATCGATTGAGGTTTTGATGTTCGACACACTCACAGAACGACTTGGCGGCGTATTCGACAAGCTCACCGGACGCGGTGTGCTGTCGGAGAAGGATGTCGATGCGGCGCTTCGCGAAATCCGTGTTGCCCTGCTCGAAGCCGATGTCGCCCTGGATGTTGTGAAAGCTGCGACCAAGCAGATCCGCGAGCGCGCCGTCGGTGAAGACGTCATCCGCGCCGTGTCGCCGGGCCAGCAAGTCATCAAGATCGTCCATGACGCGCTCGTCGACCTGCTCGGCGGCGAGGGCGAACCGGTCGGCCTGTCGCTCGAGGGCGAACCGCCGATCGCCATCCTGATGGCCGGTCTGCAGGGCTCGGGCAAGACCACGACCTCCGCCAAGCTGGCCAAGCGCATCCAGGAAACCCAGAGAAAGAAAGTCCTGCTGGCCTCGCTCGACACCCGTCGCCCGGCGGCGATGGAGCAGTTGCAGCAGCTCGCCGGCCAGATCGACGTCGCCTTCCTGCCCATCGTCCCGAACCAGCGCGCCGTCGACATTGCCAAGCGCGCGATGAATGCGGGTCGCCTGCAGGGCTTTGACGTCGTCATCCTCGATACCGCCGGTCGCACCTCGATCGATGAAGAGATGATGGCCGAGGCGCATGATATCGCCCGCGTCACCAATCCGCGCGAGACCCTGCTGGTCGCCGACGCCCTGACCGGTCAGGACGCCGTCGAGACCGCCCGCCGCTTTCACGACCGCCTGCCGCTGACCGGCCTCGTGCTGACCCGTATGGACGGTGATGGCCGTGGCGGCGCCGCGCTGTCGATGCGCCACGTCACCGGCCTGCCGATCAAGTTTCTCGGTGTCTCGGAAAAGCCCGACGGGCTCGACGCTTTCGACGCCAAACGCGTGGCTGGCCGCATCCTCGGCCGCGGCGATATCATCTCGCTGGTCGAGAAGGCGGCGCAGAACGTCGACGAGGAAAAAGCCGCCCGCATGGCCAAGAAAATGGCCAAGGGCAAATTCGATCTCGACGATTTGCGCGAACAATTCAGCCAGCTCAAGACCATGGGCGGGCTTGGCGGCATCATGGGCATGCTGCCAGGCATGAACAAGAAGATGCAGGCCCAGGCGGCCGCGGCCGGCATGGACGACAAAATGCTGACCCGCCAGGAAGCCATCATACTGTCGATGACCAAGCAGGAACGCGCCAAACCGGAAATCCTCAAGGCCAGCCGCAAAAAGCGCATCGCGGCTGGTTCCGGCGTCCAGGTCGCCGACGTCAACAAGCTGATCAAGATGCACCGCCAGATGGCCGACATGATGAAGAAGGCCTCCAAGGGTGGCCGCGGCGGTCTGGCCGGCATGATGGGCGGAATGGGCGGCGGCATGCCTCCGGGCATGGGCGGCCAGATGGGCGGCATGAACCCCGCCGATATGGGCCGTGCCACACAAGACCTGCTCGGCGGCAAGGCGCCATCCGGCTCGCAACTGCCCGGCCTGGGCAATTCAAACACCAGCAAGCCTGCGGGCCTGCCGGGATTGGGCGGCGTACCGCTCGGTCCCGACGGGCTGCCCCTGGGTTTGCCGAAGAAATAATCGCGTTATTCAAAGATCAAACTGAAGGAATACCCCTATGTCTCTGAAAATCCGTCTCGCCCGTGGTGGCGCCAAGAAGCGTCCTTATTACCGCATCGTCGTTGCCGACAGCCGTTCGCCGCGCGATGGCCGTTTCATCGAAAAGATCGGTTCCTACAACCCGATGCTGCCGAAAGACGGTCAGCGCGTCGAGCTGGACATGGAAAAGGTGAAGGCCTGGATCGCCAAGGGCGCCAAGCCGACCGATCGCGTCGGCCGCTTCATCCACCAGATCGAGGCTGACGCCTGGAAATGGGAAGCCAGCAACAACCCGAACAAGGGTGAGCCGGGCCAGAAAGCCAAGGAACTCGCTGCCGAGAAGGCCGAGAAGGAAGCCGATCGCAAGGCAGCCGAAGAAGAAGCCAAGGCCGCTTCTGCCGCCCCGGCTGCTGAAGAAGCGCCTGCCGAGGAAGCCGCTGCTGAAGCTCCGGCTGAAGAGGCTGCTGCCGAAGAAGCCAAGTCCGAATAGGATCTTTTCTCCTGACACGCTGGGTGGACGGTCCTTCCCCTTGATGGGGAAGGTGTCCGCGCTGCGGACGGATGGGGTGAAACGCGAAGCGTGAATTCGCCGGGCGTTTCACCCACTCCGACCCCTCCTTCGCCCAGGCTACGGAGGGCCCACCTCGCCCATCGAGGGCGAGGACCTTATCCCTCTCAGGATACATGCCATGACCACGCCCGCCGACGATCTCGTCTTTATTGCCGCCATCGCCGGCGCCCACGGTGTCCGTGGCGAGTGCAAGGTCAAGAGCTTCGCCGGCAATCCGGCTGACGCCTTCATCTATGGCGCATTCCTGGACACCGACGGCAGGACCATCCTGACCCCCAAGGCCGCGCGTCCGGTCAAGGACGGTTTCGTGGTCCGCTTCGCCGAGCAGCTCGACCGCGACAAGGCCCAGGCCTTGAAAGGCACCAAGCTCCACGTCCTCCGTTCGGCCCTGCCCGCGCTCGAGGATGATGAATTCTACCATTCCGATTTGCTCGGCCTGAAAGTCCAGGGCCTCGACGGCACCCCGATGGGCACACTCAAGGCCGTCCATGATTTCGGCTCCGGCGACCTGTTGGAAATCACCGGCACGCCCGACCGAAACGGCAGCTGGATGCTCCCCTTCACCCGCGAATTCGTGCCGCACCTGTCGATCGCCGACGGTGTGGTGACGATCGACCCGCCGGAAGATGTCGGCTCGAAGGCTGAGGAAGAGGCGGGCGGACCGTCGGATGACTGACGCCACCAGCCCTTCCCTGCCTTGGACCGCGACCGCGCTCACCCTGTTCCCGGATGCCTTTCCGGGACCGCTGGGTGTTTCGCTGATTGCAACAGCTGCGAATCATGGGTTGTGGGCGCTTGAAACTGTGGACATCCGGGATTTTTCCCGTCATAAGCACCGCTCCGTGGACGACACCCCAGCTGGCGGAGGCGCCGGTATGGTGCTCAGGCCGGATGTCGCGACGGAGGCGATTGATGCGGTGCAGTCTCGCTGGCAAGGCGGGAAACGACCGTTGATCTATTTGACGCCGCGCGGAAAGCCGCTTGCCCAGACCCGGGTTCGGGAGTGGGCGAAGGGCCCGGGCGTTGTCGTGTTTTGCGGACGCTTCGAAGGCCTCGACCAGAGGGTGATCGAAAGCCGCGAGATGGAAGAGGTCAGTGTTGGCGATGCCGTACTGGCCGGGGGCGAAGCGCCCGCGCAGGTTCTCATAGAGGCCTGTGTGCGATTGCTCCCCGGCGTGTTGGGCGACCCGATGTCGACCGAAGACGAGAGTTTCGAGGGTGATCTCCTCGAATATCCTCACTACACGCGACCGCGCGTGTTCGAGGATCGGGAGATCCCGGAAGTACTGCTGTCGGGACACCATGGCCGGGTCGAGGCCTGGCGCCGGGAGCAGGCGGAAAAAATTACGAAGGCGCGTCGCCCCGACCTCTGGACGAGGTACAAGGCCCGCAAGGAGAATGCACGATGAACATGATCGAGCAGCTTGAACAAGAAGAAGCCGCCCGCGTCCTGGGTGAAAAGACAATTCCGGATTTCAGCGCCGGCGATACGCTGCGCGTCCATGTTCGCATCAAGGAAGGCGAACGTGAGCGGATCCAGGTCTTCGAAGGCGTCTGCATCGCCCGCAATGGCGGTGGCCTGAACGAGAGCTACACCGTCCGCAAGATCTCCTTCGGTGAAGGCGTCGAGCGCGTTTTCCCGCTCTACTCGCCGAATGTCGAGCAGATCGAGATCAAGCGCAAAGGTAAAGTCCGCCGCGCCAAGCTCTACTATCTGCGCGATCGTCGCGGCAAGTCGGCCCGTATCGCCGAGCGCGTCACCGGTCGTGGCATCGAAAAGCGCGAGCCGAAGAAGAAGGGCTAGTCCCGCCTCTTCGCGACAGCGACACGAGAAACCCCGTCAGCCTGGCTGGCGGGGTTTTTTCTGTTCGCTCAGCCGGGGCATTGGGCATCGAGCCGCGCGGCGACCACGGCGCGGGCTTGCGTGATCGTTGACCGGGCCGCCTCGAAATCTGTCGTCGGGTCATTGTTGTAGTCCATCATCCGGTGGGCGTAATCGCGACCGGTGCTGCGGTCCTGGATAATGAAGCGGACCTCCTGCAAGGCGGTTCGCCGGTGTTCATACCCGCCGGTCACCGCGATCGAAGCCTGATGCAGGGCGCAGAAAATCGACCAGCTCGTATCGGTCTCTCTACAATTGCGGTCATCGGCCCGGTCCCAGACTGCCTCGCTGTGCAGAAGGGTCAGGGCGCGGTCGAGGATATCCAGATCGAGCTGTGAAACCGCCCTGTCGCGCGCCGCAAGCAATCCCATGGTTTCGGCCATCAATGCGCGTTGGTCAGCATTCCGGTCCTCCTGCAGGACCGAAGTGTGGACGTGCATCCCGCGCTGAATGACCGCCAACTCCCTGGCAATGGATGGCTCGAACCCGGCCTCGCACCCGGCCGTAGCTGGCGCTAGGAATAGGGCCATGACTGCAAGGCTGGTCAACATGGCAGACTCCCAAATCCGCAAACGTTCAGTGTAGAGGCGCGCCGTCGTGCCGCAAGTGTCGCCCTGACTGGCTTGCGAGCCATTTCTGTGGCCGAATACGCGGCGTCCCGCCCGCCGCTTAGATGACAGGATCGCCACCGAGATGTCGATGACGCCGCAAGAAGCCTTTGCCCGTTCCCAATCCGGGTTCGCCGCCTATCGTGATCACCGTTTCGTCGATGCGGAATCGGTGGCCGACGCCGTTCTTGCGGCGTTGCCAAAGGATCCGAACGGACTCTATCTCAAGGCCATCTGCCGCCGCGCGCGCCAGGACCCGGCGGCGGCGCTGTTGTGGATCAAACAAGCCTGCGACGCCGCGCCGGGACAATTGGGTTTCGAGCTTGCGGCCGCCCAGATCCTGGGCGACTTGCAGGAATTTGCAGCCGCCCGCTCGCGGTTCGAAGCGATCGCGACGGCCTTTCCGGACGCGGCCGACCCTCATCTGATGCGCGGCCTGATGGAGCGTCAGGCCAATGATCTCGACGCAGCCCGCCAAGCCTATGAACGGGCGCTTGAGCTGCGGGCTGGCGACGTCGAGGCGCATCGCGGACTGGCCTGGGTTTGCGAGAACCAGCGTGACTGGGCGGGCGCACGGACGCATGCCGATGCTGTTCTCGCGGTCGAGCCGTCCGACCCGGTGGCCCTGTCCGCCCGCGCCGGAGCGGACATGGCTGCGGGCAAGCCGGACGCAGCCCGCGAACTGATCGGCGCGCATTTCGACGCCGGCCGGTCAACGGCGACCCACAACGCATCGGTCTGGCGGCGTCTCGGCGATGCCTGTGAGGCCTTGGGTGATCACCCAGCCGCGCTGGACGCCTGGGTGACCGGATACGGCGCCTTGCGCGAACACCTCGCCCCGGGCGGACAATTCCTCGACGAAATGCACGGGCTCGACAGTCTCAAGCGCTTGAAAACCGCCTATGACGAGTTGTCTCCGCCCAAGTCGGCCCCGGACAGTACCAGCCGGTCTCCGGTGTTCCTGGTGGGCTTCCCGAGGTCGGGCACAACCTTGCTGGAACAGATCCTTGCGAGCCATTCAGCCATCTCTTCAAGCGATGAAGCGGCTCTGCTGCAGCCGCTGCTCGATGAAGCCGGCGACTCACCGGATTCGCTCCGGCACTTCCTGGCAGACCTGCCGCGTAACCGCGCCCGCCTTCAGTCGGAGTACTGGCAACGCGTTGACAGGCTGGCCGTGCCGGGAAGTCAGGTGTTCATCGACAAGCTGCCCTTGAACCTGCCCTGGCTTGGCCTGATCGGCCAGGTCTTCCCGAACGCGCGGATCATCCTCGCCCTGCGGGATCCGCGAGATGCCATTGTCTCGACGTTCAAACGCCTGTTCCGGCTGAACACGGCAATGCTGCGCACCTACACCCTGGCCGACACGGTTGCGCTCTATGGCGCCACGATGGCGGCGGCCGATGCCGGTCGCCGGATCGCGCCTGACTTGCGGGTGACCGATGTGCGATACGAAGATCTGGTCATTGACATGAAAGACGAGATAGCGCGCGTACTGCTGGCCCTTGATCTGGAGTGGGAAAGCGAAATGGCCGACTATCGCGAACGGCTGTCACCCAGCCTGTCGACCCCATCCGCTGCGCAGGTCGAACAAGCCATACACGACCGGGCTGTCGGCGCGTGGCGACACCACGCCAGCGCGCTGGCGCCCTATGAAAGCCAGATATCTCCCTGGCTGCAACGCTGGAACTACCGCCCCTGATCGGCCGTCAGTCTTCATCCTCGATACGATGCATGTCATCATCGGACAGGCCGAAATGATGACCGATTTCGTGTACCAGGACGTGGGAGACCAGTTCTCCCAACGTGATGGTGCCATGATCCGCCCACTCATCAAGGATGGGGCGCCGGTACAGCACGACCCGGTCTGGTCCGGGCGTCGGGTCAGCCACTGATTTTCGGGACAGGTCCACACCGATATAGACACCTGTCAGTTCAAACGGATCGTCCACGCTCACGGCGGCCAGCGTTTCGGCATCCGCGAAATCAGCCACAAAAATCTCCAAACCTTCACACAGGCGGCGCATCTGTGCCGGCAGTGCCGCAAACGCGTCCGCGGCAAGGGCTTCAAATTCCTCAAGACTTGGCGCGACCCGGTTTGCCGCCATGACACTGCCCTTCCATGCCCGGATCGCAGTGTGAACGCAGGCGACCCGCTTGCACAGGCTGACAGTCAGCCTAATCTGCGGGTAGTGCAGGAAAGAGGTTGACCATGTTGCGTTGCGTTTTGCTCGGTTGTGTCCTGGCGTCGGTTTCACCAGCCGCCGCGCTGACACAGTCCGATTTGCCGACCATCGCGGCACCGGTCCCGGCGGAAGCCGAATTTGGGGCGCCGCCGGCCTTCGTCGAGGAAGTCACGCCGCTGGACCCGGACAACGCGATCTTCGACAGCTTTGGCGGGGTTCGATATCTCCTGATTGACGATCAGCACGATGCCCGCGGTGAGGAACCGGCCCTGTATATCCGCCGGGTCCGCGAAGCGTCCAACGCCTCGGCAATCGAGACGCTGGCCAGCTTTGAAGTCAATTTCGATCCGTCCTACGAGCATGTTGTCTTCCATCACATCCGGCTGACCCGGGATGGCGAAGTGCTCGACAGACAGGATCGGGCCCAGATCGAATTCGCGCGCCACGAGTCCAATCGCGACCGTCAGATGTTGAATGGCGAAGTCACGGCCCTGGCCCGCATCGATGACGTTCGCGTCGGCGATATCGTCGATTACGCCTACACGGTCTACGGCTTGAACCCGACCTATAACGGACGGGATTTCCGCCGGTTCGGTCTGAATTGGGGCGTGCCCGTGGAGCGGCGCTCGATCCGGTCATTGTGGCCACGCGGGGAGGCCCGTTTCATCGACGTTTCACCGGGTGAGGCCGATATCGAACGCGTCCGCCGCCGGAACCACGAAGAGTTCCGGCTCGATCCGGCCCCACGAGAGGCCATCAATCCTGAGCGGGGCACGCCCAACCGGATCTCGCAATTCCCGGCTCTTCGCATTTCCAGCTTCTCTGACTGGTCCGATGTCGCAGCCTGGGGCACACCGCTTTTCACCCTCGACCCGTCAGCGCCTGTGCAGACGCTGGCGGCCGAGATCGCCGCTGCCCATGACACACCGGAAGCCAGGCTGATGGCGGCCCTGAATTTTGTGCAGAATGACGTGCGCTACCTGGCTTTGACCTATGGCGAAGGCTCCTATGTGCCTGCGGCCCCGTCGGACACGCTGGAAACGCGGTATGGCGACTGCAAGGCCAAGACCGCCCTGCTGGTTGAACTGGCGCGCGCACTTGAATTCGACGCGGACCCCGCCCTGGTCAATCTCGGCGCGGGCCGCGGCATTGATCAGCGTGAGCCGTCACCTGGCGCCTTCAATCATGTCATCGTCCGCCTGCGTCATGACGGACGTACATTCTGGCTCGACCCGACCCGCTCCTATCAGGGCGGAACGCTGGACGTTGTCGACCAGGCCGATTACGGCTTTGCGCTGCCGCTCGACGGTGCGCACGAAGGGCTGGTCAGCATGGCCAACACCGTTCCGCAGTCGGACGCCACCGTCACCATTCATGAGACACTGGATCTTTCGGGTGGCCGCGATGTGCCGGCAATCCTGACAGTCGAAACCGTTCTCAGCGGCCGCGACGCTGATCGCTATCGGGCCAGGATCGCAAGGGACGGGCTATCGGGTCTCCAGCGCGACTATCTGGACTTCTACAACCAGACTTTCGGGGCGGCCGACTTCATCGAACCCATTGATGTGAACGATGATGTGACTGCAAACCGCCTGACAGTTCGTGAGCAGGTCGAACTGATCGCCCCCTTCGAGGACGGCGAACAACCGGAAGCCTACTCCATCCGGTTCCGGGCGCATGGCATCAGCAGCTTGATAGAGAGCAATGCCGAACGCCGCCGCGAGACGCCGCTGAACGTCTATCACCCCACCCACGCCCGGCATGTCGTCGACCTCGTCCTGACCAATGGCGGCGAAGGCTGGACGTTGCAGGACGAGCAGACCGAGATCGACAACGCGGCGTTCCGGTACGCCTATTCCAGCACCCATATGGGGCCGGTCTACCGGATGGAGTTCGAGCTGCGCAGTCTCGCCCATGATGTGCCTCCCGATGCGGCCCTGGAAGTCCTTCGCGATCATCGGACCATGCTGAACAGCGCCTATTACGGATTTGACCTCATCGATTCCGCCGAGTGATGCGGCGCGCTTGTCGCGCGAACAAAAATGGAACAAACTGGCAGGATGGACCTTGAACACGTCGCTTCAGCGGCCAATCCGGATATTGATGACGCGCAGGCATTGATGCGCGGTGCCGCCCGCCTGCTCTGGCATATGGGCTACAGCGCCATTGCGGAATTCATCCTGCCCGACGGCCGGCGGGCCGATCTCGCTGCCTTGGGACGAAAGGGTGAAATCACCATTGTCGAAGTCAAGTCCGGCATTGCCGACTTCCGGGCCGACAGCAAATGGACAAATTATGCGGGGTATTGCGACCGGCTTTATTTCGCCGTTTCGCGGCGTTTTCCAAATGAGATCATTCCGGCTGATGCCGGGCTCATCATTGCGGATGGCTTCGGTGGCGCCATCATTCGCGAAAGCCCTGCCCTGACCCTGGCACCGGCGCGGCGCAAGGCGCTCACCCTGCGGTTCGCCAGAGCGGCCGCTGACCGGCTGATGCGGCCCGGTGAGGCGGCAAGCGATGCCATTCCGGGACGCAACTAGCCGCTTCGGGTGGACGTCACACGGTCAACAACGGCGAGGAAGGCTTCCCATCGCGGTGCGAACCGGGCTTCGACCGCTTCCATGATGATCCCGGGCGCCTTGTCCGGTGACCCGCAATCAACCGGCGGGTCGGGATCGTATTCGAGACCCAGCTGAATGGCCTGCGCGAGCTCCTCTCCATGGATCTCCCGGACAATCGTGAGCGCGAAATCTATCCCGGCTGTCACACCGCCGCCCGTAAACACCGACCCGTCCCGGACCACCCGCCCACGGACAGGCTCGGCACCGAAACGCGTCAGCGCATCATGATAGCGCCAATGGGTCGTGGCCCTGACCCCCTGGAGCAGGCCGGCAGCTCCCAGCAGGAAAGCGCCTGTGCAGACCGAGGTCACAAACTGCGCGCCGGCTGCCTGGCGCCGCAGAAAGTCCAGCGTTTCCGCGTCTTCCATGGCCTGATCGACTCCCCAGCCCCCCGGCACGCAGATCAAGTCCAGCTGCGGGCAGTAATCAAAGGCGGTATCGGCCAGGATGAACGGGCCGCAATCAGTCCGGACCGGACCGGCCCGGCGCGCAACCAGGTGAATGCTGGCCCCGGGAATGCGATGGAGGACCTGCAACGGTCCGGTGAAGTCGAGCTGGGTCAGATCGTCAAAAAGCAGAAACCCGATATGGCGCAGGCGTGGCATGAGTGTCTCCGGTGCAGACACCCAACGCTATCCCGGCGGCCAAACCGGAAACATGACAATCAACGGGCAATTCCGGTCACGCTGCACCGGTTGCCGGCTTCGGTTTCGGAGTGACCCGCCAGGGCGGGTCGATGCGATTGCTGCCGGCGTGGTAGAGCTTGATCTTGTGTCCGTCCGGATCCAGCAGGATTGCCTCGCGCCAGAGCCAGCTCTCATCGCGCGGATCGGTCTCGAAACTGAACCCGGCCTGTTGCAGGCGCGCGAACTCGCCATCGACATCGTCAGCCTCCAGATAGATGACCGCGCCCGGCCGGACCGACCCGTCAACATGCAGCGAAAACGTGGTGTCGCCTTGCGGCGCCAGGAAACGGCAGTAATGGGGACTATCGACAAGCAGGCGAAATCCCAACCGCTCGTAGAAGGCTTTGGACCGGGCGATATCGGTCACCGGAATCGTGATCTGGTTAAGGCGCATCGTCACTCGCCCTGCTGCGGTCCGCGATCCGGTCCAAGGGCCGGATCAGGCGGTCGATGGTCAGGTCTGACATCAGGTAGGCCCAGCCTTCCGTGATCGCATTGAGTGCCGCGGCGTCGGCTTCGGCGTCATCGGTCAGGGCTGACGCGGTGATCAGTGCCCAGCGCGTGTCACCCAGGGCTTTCACGTCAATGCGGACGCGGAGCCCGGCAAAGGTCTCGGCGGTATGATGGGCAACGAATTCACCGCCCAGTCGGTCGGCTGCGCGAACGTCGCGGAAGCGAACCCGGCCCAGCGTCGCTGCCGGCCCGTTCCCGGCAGCCGCGGTGATGGGTTGCCAGCCGGGTGGTTGACGCAAGGCAAAGTTTCGTGACGACGATGCGGCCCGTTCGAGGCGATAGGCCGGGCCCGATTCCGGCTGGATATCGACCCGGGCGATATCGCTGGTGCCCAGGGTCAGGAAATCGAGATCCAGCCAGCCATCGGCGGGGAGCAGGTTGAGGCTGCCCGCCGCGCCACTACCGGCCTGTGCGGCATAGGCCCGCGCACGGCCGGGCCGCCGCACATAGACCAGCGGGTCGCGGGTCTCGCCAATGATTATCTCTGCCCGTGTTTCACCCGCCTCATCGCGAACCGCGATCAATGTGCCGCCATCGGCTTCACCCGGCTCGGCCAGGCCAAGGCGGCCGAGGCGCCGGGGGATATCGGTCCGCGCTCCCTCAAACACCAATGACGCCAGATAGGCATCGAGCGCTGCAAGACGCTCGGGCCTGACCGGGTAGCCGTCACGGCTGGGCATGCGCCAGGTGCCATCGACCTCCACCAGGGTGAACCGGTCATTTCCGGAAATCTCGATCTCCCGGGCCGCAGCGACCGCCTGTGACCAGTCCGGCAAAACCGGACCGCTGACATCGGGTCGCCATACGGCGCGGGTGTCGATTATGGCGGTCGCGACGGCGCCGACCGAGAGGGCAGCGGCGGTGGCTGCGACGACCGCAAGCTGGAATCGACGCCGGGCATCCGTGACAGCACTCATCCGCGCCTCCGTCGCCGGCGGACGACCGATCCCGCAATCCCGAACAGGATCACCAGTGCCGGGGGCACCCCGATCGTCCAGAACTGCAGATCAGCATTCAAGGCGTCGATGTCGCGGCGGAAATCGCGTTCAATGTCGCGTAATTGTGTACGGGTCCGCGCAATCTGGTCGCGCAGGCGCACGGCCTCGTCGCGATCATCCTGACGCGATCCGGTTACCAGCGCCGACGCCTGCCCGGACCCAAGCAGGGCATCAAGCCTTGCCTCGGCCTCGGCAATTTCGCTCTCCAGCCTGTCCTGTGTCGCGATATAGCGCGCCTCGGCGTCGGCCCGCAGGGCTTCAACCCGCGTCATGGGCCTGAAGGAGGGGGTGCGTGAGCGCAGATTGACCAGCGCCGGATCACCCGCCGCCATGTCCACAAGATTGAGCGCCAGCGTCATGTTGTCAGCGACAAACATGCTGCCGGCACCCGGATCATTGCGGACGTAGTAGCTGTCATCCAGCCAGTCAGCGTCCGCGACCACGACAATATCGACCGGAGCTACCGGGTGTTGACGATGCTGGCCGGGATTGAAGGCGATGTCGGCGGCTGGCGGCCCGTCTGGAAAGGCCGTCTCGATCTGCCCGGTAATCCGGACAGCGAGAACAGGCGGATCGGTGTCCGGCTGGTAATCCTGCAACAAGGCGTCGGGGCCCGGCGCGCCGGCTGCAATATCGGCATCAAGCCGCGCACCGTCGGGTGAGGTGGCCAGAAGCGGCGTGATCTCGACACCCGGCAGATCGCCGGCGACCAGTGCGCCAGGCGAACCGAAATTGAGCCCGAGATCGAGTGTTGCCGTGGCAAGGTCTGTCTGACTGATTTGCGCCGCGCCCAGAGAAAACCACAGCGGATAAGCCCGGCGACGCGCGCGGCCGTCGGATTCGATAATCTCGACAGGCAGTCCGAGTTGCCGGTCCATGCTCACCGTCTCTCGATCATACTGCACCCCCCAGCGCGCCAGCAGCGGCCCGAGGTCAGACGCCCGTCGGGCATTGAGCGGCGGCAGGCCGTCGGGCCCGGGACGCAGGGCCACATGGGCCAGCGGGTCGATAAACGCCAGGATGCGGCCGCGCTCGAGCGCGAACTGGTCGATCAGATAATACTGCGCTTCAGTCAGCGAACCGGGATGCAGGATGAGCAAGGCCGCAACATCCGGGATCGACGCGAAATCACGCTCCAGCCAGGTCAGATCATAGGCCGTGTTCAGTTCGGCGATGAAGGTATTGGGCGCACCATCGTCGGGGCTCAATGGCAGGCTGGTCAGGACGGCCAGGCGCGGCCGTTGCGGTCGCTCGATATCGACGATCAGGCGGGTGAGTTCATATTCCAGACGTGCTTCCGCCTCTTCACGGAACAGCGGGATCACGGCCTGGTCATCCACGGAATTGCGGGCAACGAGCCCGAAGAACAGGCGATCACCGCCCTCCGTTGGCATGGCTGTCAGGCCGGCCGCGATCGCCGCGTCCTCGTCTTGCGAAAACGGTTCGGGGTCGATCTCGATGACCCGTATGCGCCCGCCCGAGCGATCGGCATAGGCATCAAGGAACTGGCGGACCCGGGTCGCATAGGCCCGGATGGCCGGGTATTGAGCCGCGTCGGCACGCGAATAGTAGAACCGCCACTCAACCGGCTCTTCGAGCCGGTCCATCACCGAGACAGATCCGGGAGACAGTCGATAGAGACCATTCTGGGTCAGGTCGAGCCTGGCACCGCCGAGCCAGCGACCAGCCAGCTGGTTTCCGGCAAGGAATACAAGCAGCAGGCTGACCACCATCAAGGGCAGGAAGAAAGTCCGCTTCATCGTCCGCCCCCGCGCCGTTCAGCGACCAGCACCCCGGCCACCGACAGGGACAGGACAATCAACCCGATGAAATACACCAGGTCCGCCGCACCGATGACCCCATTGCGGAAGGCATCAAAATGCTCGAACGCGCTCAACCCGGCGACGAATTCGGATACCGACGCCGGCGCCCCTTCTCCCAGGGCGGCGAGCACGAACGGATGACCCGCCATGGTTAAAAGAAAGGCAGCTCCGGTACCCAGGACGAAGGCGACCACCTGGTTGGCGGTCGTCGCGGAGAGCGCCTGACCGACTGCCAGATATCCGCCCGCCATCAGCCAGGCACCGAGATAGCCGGTGGCAATGGCCGCATTGTCGGGATCACCGAGATAGTTCACGGCGACCCACATCGGAAAGGTCAGCACCAGAGCAATGGCGGCCATTGTCCAAGCCGCCAGGAATTTTCCGCCGGTCGAGGCCCAAAGCGGGATTGGCAGCGCCATGAGGAATTCCAGCGTGCCCCTGTCGCGCTCTTCGGCCCAGGCCCGCATGGCCAGCGCCGGCATCAGGACGACAAAAAGCCAGGGCAGATAGTCAAACATGGGCGCCAGATCAGCCCGGTTGGTGTCAAAAAAGCGCCCGACATGGAAGGCGAAAGCCGGCGCGGAACAGGCGAAAACGGCCAGGAAGACATAGGCAAGCGGTGTCTGGAAATAGGCACTGACTTCACGTCGGTAAACAGCCTGTAGGGTATGAATCACGCGGCTCCTCCAACCGCCGGGACGGACTGGGTGAGACCGCGGAATGCCGCTTCAACCGTATTGTCGGGCGTGGTCGCTGCCAGTGCCCGCGGAGTACCGTCGAACAGGATCCGACCTTGGTCGATAACGATGGCGCGCGAACAGACAGCCGGGACTTCTTCGAGAATATGGGTCGAAATGATGATGGCCTTTTCGGGCGCCATGTCGCGGATCAGCCGACGAACGCCGTCTTTCTGGTTCGGATCCAGCCCGTCAGTGGGTTCATCGAGGATCAGGACGGCGGGATCATGGGCGATGGCGGCGGCGAGGGCGGCACGACGCTTGTAGCCTTTCGAGAGCGTTCCGATGGGGTGGTCGGCCATGGCACCCAGATTGGCACGCTCCAGGGCCAGGCTGGCAGCGCGCGTCAGCGCCGACCCGGAGAAGCCGCGTGCCCGCAAGCCGAACATCACGAAACCGCGGGGGGTCATGGCCGGATAGGCCGGGGCCCCCTCTGGCAGATAGCCCAGTCTCGACTGTGCCTCCATCCGCTGGGCCGTGCAGTCATAGCCCGCTATCGAGGCGGTGCCGCCATCGGGCTCGAGCCCGCCGGCAAGCATGCGCATGGTGGTGGTCTTGCCCGCACCATTCGGTCCGAGAAAGCCGAGCACTTCGCCGCGCTCCAAGGTGAAGCTCACACCGCGGACCGCACGGAAGGACCCGAAATCCTTGATGAGTTGATCGGCAACCAGCATGTTTCGCAGGGCTCATGATCTGACTGACCTAGCGTTACCCCGGTGCGGCGCGCTTGGCCAGAGGCAAGGCAAGTTGTCCATTTCATGAGGGGTTTTTGGGTGTCGGCCGGACCGCAGCCTCTTGACCCGGGGGGCTGGGGGGGCTGTCTAAAACCAGGCTCGGAGGCGTGTTTGCGACCGGCCGACAGGTGAGACGGTGGTGTTCCGATATGGCCGGAACGCGCCCGGAATGTGGCAACTTTGCGGCACTGCGTGAAATGTTTGTAAGCTGCAAGGGCTGATTCAACTGGCGGGAGAATTCAGGGTGCACCCAGTATCCCCTACCGCGAGACGCAAGCCGGAACCCGTGATGTGGACCCGGCGCGAGCTCGACGCGATCCTGCGCGTCTATGGGCGCTTCGTCGCCCAAGGCGAGTGGAAGGACTATGCCATTGACGGCCTGCCGACCGAGGCGGTGTTCTCGATATTCCGCCGTCACAGCGAAATGCCGATGTTTTCAGTGATAAAGACACCGGCCGACGCCAACCGTCAGGGCCAGTACAAGGTGGTCGCCGTCAGCGGCCAGATCCTCAAGCGCGGACACGATCTCACCCAGGTGATGACCGTGTTCGACAAGAAGAAGTTCCGCGTGATCGACTGATTGTCCGGGACAGCCGGACAAAGAAAAACCCCGGAGCATTCGCTCCGGGGTTCCTTGTTTCAGCTTGTCTGGGCGGCGCTATTCGCGGCTGCCAAGCAGGGACAGGATGATCTGGAACATGTTGACGAAGGCGATGTAGAGGTTCAACGCCCCCATATTCGTCATCACGGCCATCGAACGCTGGTCACCGGCAATCTGGTAGTAGGTGACTTTCAGCGCCTGGGTCTGCCAGGCGACAACGCCCGCCATCAGCAGCAGGACCGCGAACTGCAGCAGCAGCTCGAGCATGCCGGACTGGAAGAACAGGAAGTTCAGGATGCCAAGCGCGACCGCACCGAACACCGCCATGAACAGAAAGTTCTGCATCGGCATCAGGTTGCGTTTCGTCGTGTAGCCGAACACAGACAAGGCCATGAAGGAGCCGGCCGTGATCACAAAAGCCTGGGCGATGGTGCCGAAATCGATCGACAAGCTGCGACCGCCGACCGACTGAACAACCTGGTTTGTCGAAGCGATGATCACCCAGAAACTCAAGCTGGCGCCGATCAGGACGACAATGGCCCAATACAGGATGGCCGAGCCCGCCGGCGACGGATTACGCATGAAGAACATGGAGCCGAAGAGCAGCGCCAGCGGGCCCCATTGGACCACGAAAAGGAGTGGCGTGCCGAACACCAGCTGGGTCAGCGGCGGGTAAGTACCGACCGCGTACGCAATAGCCGCCGACAACAACAGGCCGAGACCCATCTTGTTGTAAACGCCGAGCATGAACTTGCGCAGGCCGGCATCCACCGACATGTCCAGCGAGCCGGTGTCGGAATAGGTGCGGGAAAAATCATTCATTGGGGACGTCTCTCTTGGCTACGCGCGCCCACACGGGCGCTTTGTCGACAATATATCATGATCCCCGGGCGGGAAGGCAAGTTTCGGCTGTCAGCGCAATGGGGGACTGGAGCGCCGACAATCCCGCCCGACCCGCTTGGATTGCCCGGGCACCGGAAATCACACTAGTTGAGACGTCGTCCGGAAAGTGAATCATGACGCTTCGCCTGTTTGCCGCCTTGCCAGTCCCTGAAAGTCTGCACGCCGAAATCGCACGCCTGCAGAAAGGTGTCCCGGGTGCCCGCTGGCGCCCGCGCGAAAATTTCCACATTACTTTGCGCTTCTTCGGGGCGATCGATGAGCGCCAAGCAGAGGACCTCGATGCGGAGCTCGCCACCATCACGGTGCCCCCCTTCGACCTGGCCTTGCTGGGCTCCGGCTGGTTCGGCAAACTCGACCCGCGCGCTCTCTGGCTCGGTGTCCGCCCCAGCGAGGCGCTGTCCGAGCTCAATGCGAAGTGCGAACGGGCCGCCCGGCGCACCGGGCTGGAGCCGGAGCACCGCAATTTCCACCCCCACATGACGCTCGCCTATCTCCAGGGCGCGCCAATAGGGAAACTGACCCGCTTTGCCGAGCGGACCGGCGGTTTTTCCACTGAGCCATGGCGGGCCACCCATTTCACGCTGTACTCCAGCTGGACGTCGCGTGGCGCGGGCAACATCTACGAAGCCGAAGCGGATTACCCGCTGACCTGATCCGCCTGCAATCGGCCGATCAACCCGTCGACGGCACGTTCGATCATGTCCAGCACCCGGTCGAAACCGTCCTCACCGCCATAATACGGGTCCGGGACGTCAATGCCGGGCTCGCCGGTCCAATCCATCATCAGGCTCAGCCGGCCCCCCCGGCCAGAGCCTGGCATCGCGTTCAGGGCTCGCAGATGGCTGGCGTCCATGGCGATGATGTGATCAAACCTGTCAAAATCATCAGGCTCGACTTCGCGCGCGCTCAGACCGGCGAAATCGTGCCCGCGCGCTACACCTGCAGCCGCCGCGCGCGGGTCGGGAGCCTCTCCGGCATGCCACCCGCCGGTCCCCGCACTGTCGACCCGCCAATCCAGGCCAAGCGCCGACAGTCGGCTTCTCGCGACCGCTTCAGCGGTCGGCGAACGACAGATATTCCCGGTGCAGACAAACAGCAGGCGCACGCGATCAATCAGAAACAGAAAAGGCGTCCGGAAGCACGATCAGGGACCAGTCCTCGCCGAGGGCATAGAGCCAGAAGATATCGCCATAGGCGTCATCCGGCAGTCGGCCTTCGCCGTCACACCCGGCCGATTGCGCTGCCTCGGGGCCCGCAAACGCCGACATCCACAAGCAGGATGTGTTGGAATGCTCACCGACCAGAGTCCAACCGGCCGGGGCCGCATCCACATCGGCAAAGGCGTCAGCGCGAAGCCGGTCCACGGTTTCGCCTTCCAGGCAACCGACGGCATAGCCATCGACGGCCTGGTGGGCGACCACTTCGATTCCGCCCGCCGCAGCGGTCAGACGGGTCCGGCAGGCCGCGCTCGAGAACGCGCGATCGACCGGCGTGTCGCCGATCAATGCGGCCAGCCGCTCGACCATCAGGTCACCTTCGGGGCTCAGCGGGCAATCCATGCCGTTGCAATCGGGGGAGACCTTCAGGGCATGGCGCACCACAAGCACATGCCGGTCCGCCGCCCGAAGCTCCTCGCGAACGGCTTCTGGCGCCAGGTCAAACAAGGCAGCGTGATTGGCATTTCCCGACATTTCGCCGCAAGCGCCCAATCCGAGCGCGGCCGACATCAAGGTCACAATGAGTTTCATCGACAGGTCCTCCGGAGCGCACTCTAGCCCAGCACTCCGGGGAGGCGAAGCTCGGAACGCCTCAATCCTGATCGGGATCGTCCGGTTCCACCTGGACACGCAAGCGCACGGTCACGCGCGTGCCCGACCCGACCTGGCTTTCAATGGTCAGATCGCCATCCATCAAGCTCGACAAGCGTCGACAGATCGCCAGACCAAGACCGGAATCGCCGCTGGACCCGCGTCCGGACCGCTCCGAAAGCCGCTCGAGCAAACCAGCATCAATGCCAACTCCGGTATCGGTGACCTGGTATTCAACCCAGCTCTTGCCTGACGGGTTGGTGATCAGGCGGACCGAGATCGCCACGGATCCGGCTGGCGTGAACTTCATCGCGTTGGAGACCAGATTGTTCAGGACCTGGCGGACCCGGATCGGGTCGCCCAGGACGGGCAGGTCGGCGTCATCG
Source organism: Maricaulis sp. (assembly GCF_034670125.1). GTDB lineage: Bacteria > Pseudomonadota > Alphaproteobacteria > Caulobacterales > Maricaulaceae > Maricaulis. Next base: position 590,910 of record NZ_JAXMOC010000001.1, on the reverse strand, counting down.
CCGATTTCCAGGGTCAGCTGCAGGCCCTTCTCGCCGGCCAGCGGCTCAAACAGACCGATCACGGTACGCGCCAGCTCGGACGGCTGGAATGCGATGCTGCGCAATTCGATCTTGTCGTTTTCCAGGCGGGCCAGATCGAACACATCCGTCACCCGAGCGAGCATTGCCTGGGCCGATCGCTCCATCGTTGCCAGCAGCTTGCGTTGGGACGGATCAAGATCCGTGTTCGACAGCAATCCGGACAGGCCCAGAATGCCATTCAGTGGAGTCCGCAATTCGTGGCTGAGGCCGAGCATGAATTCCGACCGTGACTGGCTTTCCGCCCGCTCGTTCTTGGCGCGCACCTTGAGTTCCGCTTCACGCTCGCTGCTGCCGTCGAGCTCGTGCTCCAGCGCATCGCGAGACGTCTTCAGGCCGGTCAGAATTCCGACGACCCGCCGGAGCAGCCACACAAAGCCGACAATCAGGAAGGCGGTCGCAACCAGATCCGCAACGCCACGAAGGTGGGTCTGAATGAACGCAGTCGTCGTTGGCAGGCGGGCGGCATCGATGAAGAACGGGCCGAACAACAGAAGGCTTGCATCGACAAGATGATAGGCGGCCCAGACCAGCAGTCCGATGGTCAGCACCTGCACCGGCCGGATGGCGCCCGCCTCACGCAAGGGTTGAGCATTCCTGAACATGTAGACGATCGCCGCGATCGAGGTCGCGGCGAAGAGAACATCCAACAATACTGTCAGCAGGATGGAGTGCATGCGCCCCTCACCCTCCAATCGGACCGATCGATGCGTCGACGCCAGGGACCAGCCCTGAACACCGCACTAACCCCGCTTTCAGGGGCGGGCCAGCGTCCGCTGCTCCGGCTCGGTTGTAAAGTTCAGCAGGGCCAAATGAATTTTTCATTCATGTCCACTCAGGTGGAATCGGGTGACGTCGGACTTCATGTAAGTCGGACTTCATGTAAGTCAGTCATTCTGTCCGAGACGCCGTTTGCGACGGGCCAACAATTGCAGGCGCAACGCATTGAGCCGGATAAAGCCTTCAGCGTCTTTCTGGTCGTAAACGATATCTTCCTCGAATGTAACATGCTCGAGCGAGTAAAGAGAGTGTTCGGACGACCGACCGACGACATTCACGGAGCCCTTGAACAGTTTCACCCGGACTTCACCGGTCACATCCTTTTGCGAGTGGTCAATCGCCGCCTGCAACATCTCGCGCTCCGGCGAGAACCAGAAGCCCTCATAAAGGAGCTTGGCATAGCGGGGCATCAGCTCGTCCTTGAGATGACAGGCGCCGCGATCCAGCGTGATCTGCTCGATACCGCGGTGCGCGGCCATCAGGATCGTTCCGCCGGGCGTTTCGTAAATGCCCCGGGACTTCATGCCGACAAAGCGGTTCTCAACCAGATCGAGGCGGCCAATCCCATGGACCCGTCCAAGTTCGTTCAGCCGGGTCAGCAAGGTGGCCGGGCTCAGCTCATCACCATTGATGGAAATGGCATCACCCGCCTTGAAGCCGATCGTGACATATTCCGGTTTGTCCGGGGCATTCTCCGGCGCGTCGGTGCGCTGAAACACGATATCAGCCGCTTCCTCGGCCGGGTCTTCCAGGATTTTTCCCTCGGACGAGGTGTGCCAGAGATTGGCGTCAACCGAGAAGGGGGCTTCGCCGCGCTTGTCCATCGCGACTTCGATACCGTTTTCCTCGGCGTAGGCGATCAGCTTGGTGCGGGAATTGAGGTCCCATTCACGCCACGGCGCGATGACGTGCAGATCCGGATCAAGGGCATAGACGCCCAGCTCGAAACGGACCTGGTCATTGCCCTTGCCGGTGGCCCCGTGAGCGACCGCGTCGGCACCCGTTGCATGGGCGATGTCGACAAGCCGCTTGGCGATCAGGGGGCGCGCGATCGAGGTGCCGAGCAGGTAGAGCCCCTCATAGACCGCATTGGCCCGCACCATCGGGTAGACGAAATCCCGAACGAACTCTTCACGCAGGTCTTCAATGAAAATTTCCGACACACCGGCCGCTTCAGCCTTGCGGCGCGCCGGTTCCAGCTCCTCACCCTGTCCGAGGTCAGCCGTAAAAGTCACCACCTCCGCACCATAGGCATCCTGTAACCATTTCAGGATGACCGACGTATCGAGGCCGCCCGAATAGGCAAGAACGACCTTTTTGACAGGTTTTTTCGCGGGCATGGGCAATTTCCTTCTCGATATCCACATGCGGGTAGCGCTGCTCTTGCTGACAGGCAAGTGTTTCGCGCCGGTTTCAGCACGATCGTGACGCTTGCAACGCTGGACAGGCGTGACGTCCTGGCCATTCATGGCGCCATGAACCCGTCAGGCCCTGATCCGCTTGCCCGTTTTCTCGCGCGCCCTGCCCGTTTCGAGCAGGCGGCGGAAACCCGTGATGCCGTCCGCACGGTCGCTACAGCCATCTGTCGCCGGGCGGCAGCGCTGGACTGCTTGTCCAGGACGGACTTGCTGGCCAGGTTGGGTCATGATGGCCTGACGCCGGACTGGCTGCCGCGACTGGCCAGCCTCGAAAGCCTGCCAGACGGCCCTCTCATCGCCGACCAAATGGTCGAACTGTCCAACGCCGATGCGCTGTCGCTGGTATTGCGGGCCCTTGAGGGCGAACTGGCGATCCGCCACTTCGACCAGTTTTCCAGCCAACTTGCCAACATCTTCGCCTATGTGCGCGATTGCTCACAGGGTCAACCGGCTGACTATATTCCCGAGCTGGCCAAACAGGCCCCCGATGCCTTCGGGTTCGCTGCCTGTTCAATCGACGGCCAGCAGACGATGATGGGCGAGTCGCAGACCGCATTCTGCCAGCAATCCGTGATCAAGCCGCTGGTTTACGCCCTGGCGATGGGACTCAATGGCGAGAACCGGGTGCATCGTCATGTGGGTCGCGAACCCTCCGGGCGGCGGTTCAACGAACTGGCGCTCGACCCCGACAAGCGTCCGCACAACCCGATGATCAATTCCGGTTCCATCATGTGCAGCGCCATGATCCGCCCGAACTGGACAACCGACGCCCGCATCGGGCTGCTGACCCGCTTCGTCAGTTCGGCGGCGGGGGGAGAGGCCGTCGGGTTCGATGAAGCCGTCTATCTGAGTGAACGGGCGACAGCGAAACGAAATCAGTCACTCGTCAAACTGATGGATGAACACGACGCCTTTCCTGAGGAATGCGACCCGGACTCAGCCCTCGACCTCTATTTCCGGGCCTGTTCATTGACCCTGGATTGCCGTCAGCTCGCCCTTGTCGCAGCGACACTGGCAAATGGCGGTGTCTGTCCTACCACGGGCCACCGGGTCATCGACAGCCGGATCGTCCGCAATACCCTGTCTCTCATGCTGACATGCGGCATGTATGACTATTCCGGGGAGTATGCGTTCAGTGTCGGCCTGCCGGCGAAATCGGGCGTTTCAGGCGGATTGATGATTGTCGTTCCCGGCGTCGCGGGTTTTGCCTTGTGGAGCCCGCGCCTGGATCGACAGGGCAACCCGGTTCGCGGGATCGAGATGTCGCGACGGCTGGTCGAGACCTTCCCCTTCCACATCTTTGCCGGTGTGACCGCTCCTTAAGTGACATCGTCCGGGGTCAATGTCTGGCGGGTCGGGTCCGACCGCCAGACCAGGAATGAATAGACGATACCAATAGCCGCTGGCGTCAGTGCCGACACCAGAACAAGCCAGATCTGGCGCTCCGGCGGCAGTGCCCACACACCGGCCAGCAAGACCAACCCGCCCGCCACCATCAGGCGGCCGGTCAGCCGATGGGTTTTGTCCCAGGACAGGTCCGATGACAGGGTCCAGCGCGTCCGGATACCGACAAACCAGTTCGGTCGTGCCTTGCCGAGCACATTGCCGAGCAGGACATAAAGCGCCCCGACCGCCGACAGGATGAGCGTTGGCACAAAGGTTACTTCATCCGGACCGATCCAGTTCAGACCGAGGCTGACCAGAATACCCTGTACGAACAGCAATAAGGTGAGTACGCCCAACCGCACCGTGTCCAGGACCACACGCGACCGCTGCAGATTACGGCCGCGCGGATCAACGAGTGGCAGGATGGCGAAAACGCCCGTCAGGACAATCATGATCGCCGGCAACAGCAAAAAGGCCTCGACCCGCCCGCCATGGCGATCCGGCTGCCCGTCCAGGCCCCAGTGAACCGGTATCTGCGTCGTGGTGTCTGTCCCCATCCAGCCGAATCCGGCGAGGGCCAGTGCAGGCAGAATCAGGAGCGCCGATGCAATCAGGTCACGCTTCATGGTCACTCGCCCGCATCCTTGCCGGAATCCCGGCCCGCCAGATCCATGAGCCAGGCGATGGCCTCATCGGCCACGCTGGCGTTCAATCGGTAGAGGATGGTGGTGCCATGGCGCTCGGCCACGATAAGACCCGCCTCCTTCAACGTCGCAAAATGCCCTGACATGGTTGGCTTGGAGACCGGAAACCGGTCCGCCAATGCACCCGCCGAGCTGGGCCCGTCGCGCAAGACCCGCAACACATCGCGCCGGACCGGATGGGCCAGGGCCTTGAAGACATCACCCATGGACGCACTCACCTCTCGCCGTTGGAATAGTTCGGAATGTGCCTAATCACAAGACCCCACTCGATCCCTGGAGCATCAAACCTGGCCGCGCCGAGCCCGCCCCGGCGGAGTCGTTCACGCTTGCCTCGACCCAGGCGCGCAGATTAGAAACGGCCCATGTCCCACGCTGATTCCCGCCTCATTGTCGCGCTTGACCTGCCCACAACCGATGCCGCATGGACGCTGGTTGAGTCCCTTGGCGACACGGTCGATTTCTACAAGATCGGCTTGCAACTTTTCCCGATGGGCGGAATGGATCTTTGCCGACGGATCAAGTCGTCCGGCAAGCAGGTCTTTCTTGATTTCAAGCTGCACGACATCCCGGCAACGGTCGAGAAGGCGACACGGTCAATCACGACCGGCGGCGCGGACCTGCTGACCATTCACGCGGAACCCGCCGTCATGCGCGCCGCCGTGGCCGGTCGCGAAGGCTCGAACCTGAAGCTGCTGGGTGTCACCGTCATGACCTGTTACGACGACGCCATGCTGGCGGAGATGGGCTATGCCCATGGTGCCCGAGATCTGGTTCTGCGCCGGGTCGAGCAGTCACTGGAGGCCGGAGTGGATGGCGTTGTGGCCAGCGCCCATGAGGCCCGGGAAATCCGCGAGCGGTTCGGGCAGGACCTTTTGATCGTGACGCCGGGCATTCGGCCAACCGGGTCTGATGTCGGCGACCAGAAGCGGGTCGCCACGCCGGCCAGTGCCCTGATTGACGGAGCCAGCCACATCGTCGTGGGTCGTCCGGTCAACGCGGCAACCGATCCGAAAGCTGCAGCCGCAGCCATCAATGCGGAAATTGCATCAGTCTGAACCCGGCGAACCCGGTCGGCCGACCCTGCCTCGGCCGGCCTAATGTCCGACCGGATATGTCCTGAGAGCGGCCCGCCTGTCCATCCGCAAGACCGGGGCAGTGGTCACCTGACCCGGGGTCAGGATAGATGTGCGGCCGGATCCATCGATCACAATCACGCCTCGATAGACATAACGGATCGTCGGCGCGCGTCCGACTCCACCCGTCAGGCCGCCGGTAAAGAAGCTGTCGTCCAGGCGCACCGTTTCCCGGGACGGGTCTTGAGACCGAGAGGTCTCGACGGCCCGGGTCCGGATGGGGCGCACCTGTGGCACCACGGCCCGGGGTGCCGGGCGTACCCGTGGCGTCGACGCGACCCGGGACTCCGACACGACCCGCGACTCCGGCACCACCGGCGGTGCCGCCGGGCGTCTAGCCGGTGGGGCCCCTGCGAGCTGCGGCGATGGGCGGCGTGGCGCAGCATCGGCGCCGTCCGGCATGTCGGTAAACCGGCACGGAGGTCCGGCATAATCCCCGGCCAGCGCCTGTCGGATATCATCCGGCGAACATTCGCGGGTCACGGTGGCCTGGCCACTGGCCGCCGCGGTGAGGCCGCCAAGGGCACAGAGTGCCGCCAAGCAAGAAATGAGCGAGTGTCTCATTTAGACACACTAGCAAGCAGGGCGACATCGGCGAAGCGCCTGCGCCTGTCGCGCGAGGGGTTTTGCCCATCAGCTCCTGACAGGCGTGTCCGACGACCCTGCGACAAGCCAGTCCAGTGCCGCACCGCGAGAGCGGAAGACCTCGACGGTGACCCCGTCACTATCGCGGGACAATGCCTGCCAGACGGCCGCCAGCACGCCATTGAATGGCGACGCAACAACGCTGGCAGCCCGGACATGCTGGCCTGGCGCGTTTGTCGCCTGCCAGGCATCGAGGCCCTGACGGATCGATTGTACCGTGTCGAAATCCAGATCCGATCCCGGCAAATCGTCGGCGTACACCGACAGCCGGTTGAAGTTCGGGCGCCAGTCCGGATGGGCTGCAGCCCGGTCGTAGGCTGCGAGCACGGTCCCGAGATTGACCGGTCCCGTCCAGTTGAACTCGACCAAGCCGAGACCGGCATCGACACGGACCTCGCACGGTGCCGGCCCGCCCGGGTCAGAAATCACAGATGAGGCCCTTCTTCTCCCAATCGCCAAAGCGGGTGGGCTCGGGGCCCTTGCGTCCGCCGGTCTCCGGAGCCAGTTCGGCCTGGCGGGCCACGGCCCGGCGCTCTTCGGCTTCGGCAAGTGCGCGCCTCGCCTCGGGACTCAAGCGTCGGGTCGGGACTTTCGGGGAGGGGACAGGCGCGGTGCCCGTCCCGTCTTGCTGATCATCATCACTCATACCATCTAGATAATCTGGCAAGCCCGCCTCGCCAAGACACACAGGCCCGGACAATGACAGCAAACACTCTTCGCACCTTTCTTCTGCTCGCCGGCATGACCGCACTCTTCATGGGTATCGGCTATCTGCTGGGGGGCGCCGCTGGCGCCATGCTGGCGCTGATCGTCGCCGCTGCGATGAACCTGTTTGCCTGGTGGAATTCGGCGGACATGGTGCTGCGCCTGCATGGTGCGCGCGAAATCGGCCCCGATGAACGCCATCCCGCCCTTCGCCAGTACGCCGTCGATGTCGGGCACCTGGCCCGCCGGGCCGGAATGCCCGTTCCACGAGTTTTCGTGATCCAGAGCGATCAACCCAATGCCTTTGCCACCGGTCGCGATCCGTCCCACGCCGCCGTCGCCGCCACCACCGGACTGCTCGAGCGCCTCGACCGGGTTGAGGTTCAGGGTGTCATGGCGCACGAGCTGGCCCACGTCAGAAACCGCGACACGCTGACGATGACAATCACCGCCACGCTGGCCGGCGCGATCGGAATGCTGGCCAATTTCGCCTTTTTCTTTGGCGGCAATAATCGCGCCGGACTGCTCGGCTCACTGGCCATGATGATCTTTGCGCCTATGGCCGCCATGCTCGTCCAGAGCGCGATCAGCCGGGCCCGGGAGTATGAAGCCGACCGGGTTGGCGCGGAAATCGCGGGCAATCCGATGGCCTTGGCGAGCGCGCTGGAAAAAATCGAACGATCGGCTCGCCGGACCCTGAATGCCGGCGCGGAACGCAATCCGGCGACGGCCCACATGTTCATCATCAATCCGCTCAACGGGCAGCGCATGGACAACCTGTTCTCGACCCACCCGGATACATCTGACCGGATTGACCGTCTTCGCCAGATGGCCGGTGCCCGTGCCACGACCGGCCCGGGCCCGTGGGCACGGCGCGGCCCCTGGGGGTGATGCCAACGGCTGCTTGCCATCGACGGCGCCGGGCCTGCGTGCTAGCCCGGCGCCATGAGTGACGGTCTCGCCCCACGCCGCGCTGCGGCGCTTGCCTATCTAGCCGTGATGAAACAACGCCGCACGCTCGAAGCGGCGCTGGAGCACACCCCTGACTTTTCCGCCATGAGCGATCGTGACCGCGCCTTCGCGCGCGCGATCACCGCCACGACATTTCGTCGACTGGGTCAGACCCGCACCGTGCTGAATGGCCTGTTGTCGCGGCCCCTGCATGAGACGTCAGAGGGCGCTCAAGCCTTGCTGATTACCGGTGCCACCCAGCTGTTGTGGATGGACGGGGCGCCGCACGCTGTCGTTTCGTCAACCGTCGAACTCGCCGACGCGAGGAGCGATGCGCGCAAGCTGAAAGGCCTGATCAATGCCGTGCTGCGTCGTGTCGATCGCGAGGGCAAGGAACGCCTCAAGACGACCCTGCCGCGCGACAATCTGCCGGACTGGCTGCGCGAAAGCTGGCGCGCCGCCTACGGCCCCGGCACCCTCAGCCGCATGGCCAATGCCATCACCGTGCCGCCTCCGCTGGACCTGACTGTCAAGAACCCTGATGAGCGCGAACACTGGGCTGAACAACTGGACGCCACGATCCTGCCCAATGGCAGCCTGCGCCGACAGACCGTTGGCGATGTCAGAGCCTTGCCTGGCTATCGCGACGGGGCGTGGTGGGCCCAGGATGCCGCGGCCGCAATTCCTGCCACCCTACTGACATTGTCACCCGGGATGCGCGTCATCGACCTTTGCGCCGCACCCGGTGGCAAAACCATGCAACTCGCCGCGACCGGAGCGGACGTCACGGCGCTCGACCTGTCCGAAAAGCGCCTCGAGCGCGTGCGTGAAAACCTGGGCCGGACCGGCCTTTCGGCAACCCTCATCGCTGGGGACGCGTTGTCCTACAAGCCGGATCAGCTGGTCGATGCCGTCCTGCTCGACGCACCCTGTACCGCGACCGGCACCCTGAGACGGCATCCCGAAGCGGCCTGGATCAAGCGGGCGGAAGACACGGTGCGGATGGCCCGCCTGCAGGACGATATGATCAAGGCCGCGATCACCATGTTGAAACCGGGCGGACAGCTGGTGCTGTGTACCTGCTCGCTGCAGCCGGAAGAGGGGGAGGCGCTGGCGGGGCGCGTATCGGGCCGTCATCGCCAACTCAAGGAGTCGCCGGTCCAGCCGGCCGAAATCGGCGGAGTCGAAAGCGCCTTGACGCCGGCCGGATGGATCCGCCTCACCCCGGCCTTGTGGGCCGAGCAGGGTGGAATGGACGGCTTCTTTATCGCCCGGTTCTCAAAGCGGACCGGATAGCCCCTTAATCGCCAGCCGCCGCTGTCTTCGACTTGCACCGGTTTGGCCTCACTGTTATCGGATCGGCATGGTCAATCCCGCAATCATTTCTCCCTCGATCCTGTCGGCTGATTTCGCCAAGCTGGGTGACGAGGTTCGAGCCATAGATGCGGCCGGCGCCGACTGGATCCACATCGATGTGATGGACGGCCATTTCGTGCCCAATCTCACGATCGGGCCCGCTGTGATCAAGGCCCTGCGCCCGCACAGCAAAAAGCCCTTCGACGTACATTTGATGATCACGCCGGTCGACCCGTATATCCAGGCCTTCGCCGATGCCGGGGCCGACATCATCACCGCCCATCCCGAAGCGGGGCCGCATTTTCATCGCACGGTCCAGGCGATCAAGGCGACGGGAGCCAAGGCCGGAGCCGCCCTCAATCCATCCACGCCGGTCGAGGTGATCGACTATGTCCTCGAAGAACTCGACCTGGTTCTGGTGATGAGCGTCAATCCGGGATTTGGCGGCCAAAGCTTCATTACCAGCCAGTTGAAGAAGATCGAGGCGCTCAAGTCTCGGATCGACCGGCGCGGCCTGTCGACCCTGATCGAGGTCGATGGCGGCGTGAACCCGCAAACTGCGAAGGACTGCCTTGCCGCCGGCGCCTCGGCACTGGTCGCCGGGTCTGCGGTGTTCAAGGGCGGGCCGGACGCCTATCGCGACAATATCTCAGCCCTGCGTCGCTGACCCATGGCTCGAGCGGTACGCCTGTCCGATTATGCGGTCGCGATAGTGGCAGCGGCCCGGCGTGAAATGTCGTCAACGCTGCATTCGATCGGCCTGTTCTCCAGCTTGCATGACCTTGGCCCCCTGCCCGACGAAATCGGCCCTTTGCCGGAGGACTTTTACGGGAGCAGGCCGGAGCGCGGAACCGAGATCCGCGCTGGCCGGGTCCAGCTGGCCGGCGATCTCCTTTCGGTCGATCCGGAGCAGGACGACATCTGGCTGAAACCGGCACCGACACGCGCCTTTGCGCGGCGCCTGCACGGCTTTGGATGGCTGCGCGATGTCATCGCCTCGCCCGAGCTTGAGCAGGGCGCAGATGACAACCCATCCGCTTGCCCGACCGGCGCCGAAGCCGCCCGGACGCTGGCCGATGACTGGATCAAGGCGTTCGGGCGCTGGAACAGCTTTGCGTGGAGTCATGGTGTCCTCTCGGCCCGCATCATCAACTGGCTGAGGGCCGGCGACACCTTGTTCGAGGCTGGCGAGACGGACCGGAAGGCCCGCAATCTTCGCCTGCGCAGCCTTTTGCGCCAGGCGCGTTATCTCCAGAGCACAATTTCCCTGGCCCATGACGGCGCGATCCGACTCCGGTGCGCCATTGCCTTGTGTTTTGCCGGACTGTCGATCCCGCGGCAGGGCGGCTTGCAAAAAGCCGGGCTGGCGGCGCTGGAACGGGAGGTGAAGCGGCAGATCCTGCCTGATGGAGGGCATGTGTCTCGGTCTCCTCGGGCCGGAACCGAGACCCTGATCGATTTGATCGCCTTGCGTGACGTAGCGGAAAAGGCCGGTGTGGAATTTCCACGCGAAGTCGTGCGTGCCATCGACCGGTTGGCCCCGATGGGGCGCTTTTTCCGGATGAGTGATGGGGGGCTGGCCAGCTTTCATGGCGGCGGCGAATGTGATCACGGCGCCCTGAAACTGGCCCTGTCGCGGGATGAAACCGGCGCCCGTCCGTTCGGCTTTGCCCCGCACTCCGGTTATCACCGAGCCGAAGCCGGCGGCGCGACCATCATCCTCGATGTTGGCAAGGCGCCGCCCGGGGTTTTGAGTACCGGCGCTCACGCCAGCGCACTTGCCTTCGAGCTGTGTACAGCCGGAGGCCGTCTCGTCGTCAATTGCGGCTGGCACGATGATCAACCGTCCAGTTGGCGCGAAGCGGTTCGTGCGACTGCCGCTCACTCCACGCTCACACTCGAAGAAACCTCGTCGGCCCGGCTCTTCCCGCCCGGTTGGCAGCGTGATCTGCTCGGGCCGCGCCTCGCCTCGGCGCCCGGCCCGGTCACCGCGCGCCGCAATGAAGAGGATATGGGTGTCTGGCTTGAAGGAATTCATGAGGGCTATCGGGACGAATTCGGTCTGTCCCATCGCCGCCGTGTCTTCCTCGCCGCCGATGGCGGTGACCTGCGCGGTGAGGATGCCCTGTTCCGCCCGGTGTCCGCCGGTCCGCCGGAGGATGTCGATGTGCGTTACCGGTTTGCGATCCGGTTCCACCTGCACCCCGACGTCCGGGCCTCCCTGTCGCGCGATACCATGAGCGCGCTTTTGGTGCAGCCGGACGGGGATGGCTGGCGGTTCAGGACCGATGGCGGCCCGATCCGGCTTGAACGCTCTGTCTACCTTGCTGCCGGAGCACCTCCACAACGTGCGACGCAAATAGTAGTACAAGGGGAGGCTGAGCCCTTCGGGGCCGGCGATCGACCACCGAACCGGGTGCGTTGGGCCTTCCAGAGGCTCGGCCAGGTCGGCGGGACGCAGGGGGAAACCGGATGAGCAAGGCGCCATCCAAGGCACGGGGAGTCACGTCAGTCCGCAGCCAGATTTCAATGGTCGCGGTCGCCCTGTTCGATCTTGCGGCCGGGGCGGTATCGATGTGGGTGGCGGTCCTGCTGCGCTATCGCTTCGAGCCTTCAGCCCCGCCGGACGACATCGTCCTGCAATCGGTGGCCGTTTTCGCCCTGGCCTGCGCGATCATCTTCCCGATTGAGGGACTTCATCGCGGCCTGTGGCGCTATACAGCCCTGAATGACGCTGCCCGGATCGTGCGGGCGATCGTCCTCGCCAACCTGGTCTTCCTGCCAATCCTGTTCCTGCTCAACCGGCTCGACGGCTTCCCGCGGACCTCGATCCTGCTGGAAATGCCGATCCTGTTGTTCATCCTCCTGGCCGCCCGGCTTTCAGTCGCAGCGCTGCGGACCCAGGGATTGCGCGGCGCCTTGCAGATGGAAGACCGCAGCAAGCCGACCGCGATCCTGGTCGGGACCGATCTCGAGCTTGATGACGCCCTGCGCGACCTCGGTCGCCGCAACGGGTCGGCGCCCTTCAGGACCAAAGGGTTGATCGAGCCCGGCGCAACCCTGACCGGGCACGCCATTCGCGGCATTCCGGTGCTCGGCGGGCTGGAAGCACTGCCAGCCGCCCTGAAGCGCCTTTCGGAAGTCGAGCGGGATCCACCCCGCCTGGTGCTCGCCGGTGCCCATGCCGACGCCGATATGGTCAATCAATTGATCCGGATCGCGTCCCGGACCGGCGCCAAGCTGTCCCGGGCGCGGCCGTCTGACGGGCGGGACGCCTTTTCACCGGTTGAAGCCGCCGATTTGCTCAATCGGCCACCAAGGGCACCGAACCTGTCGCCCGCCCGACCGCTGATCGAAGGGCGTCGGGTGCTGATTACCGGCGCCGGCGGAACGATCGGGTCACAATTGTCACGGCTGGCAGCGACGCTGGGGCCGGAAAAACTGATCCTGTTCGATGCGTCTGAAGCAAATCTCTACGAAATCGACCTGGAGTTCGCGAAGCGGTTCTCCGGCATCGCCTGGCGTGCGGTATTGGGTGATGTCCGCGACCGGGACAGACTCGACGAGATTTTCCGCGAGGAGCGGCCCGATGTGGTCCTGCACGCGGCCGCACTCAAGCACGTGCCGATGAGCGAGAGAAATCCCGGCGAGGCGGCGCGCACCAACATTATCGGCACCGTCAACACGATTGAAATGTCGCAACAATATGGCGCGAGTGTTGTGGCGCTGATTTCGACCGACAAGGCCGTCAATCCGGGCAATGTCATGGGCGCGACCAAGCGCGCCGCCGAGCTTTACGCCCGGGCTGCAGCCAGCCACTCCAGTGCGACGCGGGTCTGTGTGGTGCGCTTTGGCAATGTGCTGGGGTCAACCGGTTCCGTCGTTCCCCTGTTCGAACGGCAGATCGAGGCAGGCGAACCGGTCACGGTCACCGATCCGGAAGCCACACGCTATTTCATGACCGTCGAGGAGGCCTCCGGTCTGGTTCTCGATGCCGCTGCCCAGACCGCGGCCGATCCGGCCCTGAACGGGGCGCTCTATGTGCTGGACATGGGACGCCCGGTTTCCATCATGCGATTGGCGCGACAATTACTGCGACTGCGGGGCCGCGATCCCGATGCGCCCGGTGCGATCCGCGTTGTCGGCCTGAGGCCGGGCGAGAAGCGCCATGAGAACCTCGTCTATGACTTCGAGAGCACGATCGAGACCTCGATAGATGGCGTCTGGGCCGTGACCGGTCCGGACCTTGACCCGGCTGCGGTCAGCGCCGGTCTCGACGGCATCATCGCGGCGGCCGGCAGCAGTGACGCTGCCGGGGCGGCCGCCGCTCTGGAAGCCCTTTGCAAATTGCGACCATCGCCGCTGGATGATTGACTTGCCACTCCGCCGTGATACCTCGCCGCGGATCAACCGGAATGAAGAACGGAGATTTTTCCATGTCAGACCATGATCTCGCCCCGGTTCGCCGTGCCCTGATTTCCGTCTCCGACAAGTCCGGCCTGATCGAACGCGGTCGCCAACTGGCTGATGCCGGCGTCGAGATCCTGTCCACCGGCGGCACGCTGCGCAGCCTCACCGAGGCGGGTATCCCGGCAAAGGACGTGTCCGAAGTCACCGAATTTCCCGAGATGATGGATGGCCGCCTGAAGACGCTTCATCCACGCGTGCATGGCGGGCTTCTTGCCCGACGCGACAATGGCGATGACCGGGCGGCCATGGGCGCGCACGGCATCCCGCACATCGATCTGCTGTATGTGAACCTCTACCCGTTCGAGGAAACCGTCGCCAAGGGCGGTGCCTACGCCGATTGTGTCGAGAATATCGATATTGGCGGACCCGCGATGATCCGCGCCGCGGCGAAGAACCATGCCTGGGTCAATGTCTGCGTCGATGGCGGCGATGTGGACCGGGTCCTGGCGGACATGACGGAACAGGACGGGCATACCCGGCTCGAGCTCCGCAAGGCGCTGGCCGGCAAGGCCTATGCCCGGACAGCCGCTTATGACGCGGCAATCTCGAACTGGTTTTCCGACACCCTGGACGATCCGGCGCCCGATTATCGGGCCTTTGGTGGCCAACTCACCCAGGCTTTGCGCTATGGCGAGAACCCGCATCAGAGCGCCGCTTTCTATCGCAGCGCCGAGACCCGCCATGGGATTGCGACGGGCCGACAGGTCCAAGGCAAGGCGCTGAGCTACAACAATCTGGCCGACGCCGACGCAGCGTTCGAACTGGCCGGCGAATTCGACGGCGAGGACGGGGCGGCCGTTGTCATCGTCAAGCACGCCAATCCGTGCGGCGTCGCGGTGCATAACACGCTGTCGTCAGCCTATGAGAAGGCCTTCGCGGCGGATCCGATCTCGGCCTTTGGCGGCATCGTGGCCATGAACCGCAAGCTCGATGCGGTCACCGCGGGCGAGCTGGTGAAAATCTTTACCGAGGTCGTGATCGCCCCGGACGCCGACGACGATGCGCTCGCCGTGCTCTCGGGCAAGTCGAACCTGCGCGTCTTGCTGACCGGCGGCATGCCGGATCCGAAACAGGGGGGGTGGCTGACCAAGACCGTCGCCGGCGGTCTTTTGGTCCAGGAACGCGATGTCGCGATGATTTCAACGTCGGACCTCAAGGTCGTGACGAAACGCGCGCCGACGGAGGCGGAACTCCGCGACCTCATGTTTGGCTGGAAAGTGGTCAAGCATGTGAAGTCCAACGCGATTGTCTATGCCCGCAACGGCTCGACCGCCGGGATCGGGATGGGTCAGACCAGCCGTCTGGAAGCCGCCCGCCTGGCCGTGCGCAAGGCGGAGGCGACCGCCGCGGAGAATGGCTGGGACGAGCCACGCACTCAGGGATCTGTCTGTGCATCGGATGCCTTTTTCCCGTTTGCCGACGGGTTGCATGCTGCAGTCGAAGCGGGAGCTACAGCCGTCATCCAGCCTGGCGGCTCGATCCGAGATGAGGAAGTCATTGCCGCTGCCGACGAGGCCGGTATCGCGATGGTGTTCACCGGGATGCGCCACTTCCGGCACTAGCCGCCCCGGGGTGTCACTGCATGTGAATCAAGCAAACATTGCGGAGGCTTGGACTTTCGCGCCAATGTCCACGCATGAAGAAGAACGCCCTGATCCGATTGGTCGGCATCGCGGTGCTGGCGCTGGTCGCCGGCCTGACCGGGTGTGCGACGGTCAACATGACCGGATGGAGCGTTCCCCGACGGTCGCTTGACGAGCAAGTCGCGCTGTTGCGGGATCATGTCGAGATCCGCCTGCCGGATTTTGCGGATGATCCTGTGCCGGCCGTGATCCTGCTGCACGGATGCGGCGGACTGCGTGAGGTGCAAGAGGCTTATTCAACTGACCTTCTGGCCGCTGGATATGCGGTGATGCTGGTCGACTCGAACCGGGCCCGCGACATTGGACGCCTTGGTGCGATGACCCAGGTCTGTACAGCCCTGCGCCTGTGGGGCCAGGAACGCGCAGCGGATATCAACGCCGCGATCGCCCTGGCCGCGCAGTCCCCGGCCATCGATTCCGACAAACTGGCCCTGGTTGGCTGGAGCCATGGCGGCTGGACGGTTCTGGAAGCACTCGATTATGCCGCCGAGGGCCGATCGCCGCCGGCCCTGGTTGCCGACCGGTCCGATGTGACCGCCACGCCCCTGGCCGGCGTGCGCACGGCGATTGCCGTGTATCCCTATTGCGGGTTTCCGGTCCGGGCCGATGGCCGGGACCTGCCATCATCAATCCCGCTTCATGCCATCCTGGCAGAACGCGACATGGTTGCCCCACCGGCCGATTGCCAGCGGCTTTTCGAGCGCTCAGCCGCGGCAGGCCAAGCGATTGACTACGAAACCTGGTCCGGACAGACCCATGCCTTTGACGAACCGAACGGCCCGCCCGATCCGCGCATGCGATACGATGCGGACGCGGCTCAAAGAGCCCGCGCCCGCATTCTGGTCTGGCTGGCTGAGGCGTTTGCCGATCAGGGTTGAACGACGGAGGCCATTTCACCGAGTTGGGTCGAGGCGATAGCCAGTTTGGACAAACTCCAGCCACCGGACTCGTCAAGTTGGCGCTGGACCGAGTCGACCCGACCCGCCTCTTCCTCATTGATTGTATTCCATGCTTCGACCAGCGAGTCCGCCCATTCCCGGGACGGATTTTCGGCACCCGATGCCAGCGCGCCACCGGCCTGCAGGGCAAATTTCATCGCCGAACCGGTAAACGCCTGCTGACTGGCATAAAAGTCCTCCATCAGGCGACGGACAGCCAGTCGATCCCAATGTTGTTCGGACGAGACTTCCTGCCCTAGCCCGCGCAAACGGTCGAACTTGAAGCGTGCGCCAACCGCATGATAGATGTAAGCCGTTGATGCCAAGGGCCAATCCGACTCCATGGCCATGTCGATAACGTCCGTCGACGAGGTCAGCGGCCGCAGTTCGGCAACAGCCAGCGCGATGTCTTCGGGTGCGCCCGCTTCGACGAAACGTTTCTGCCGCGACTTCACGCCCCGACGCTCATGGGTCGAGATGATTTCGTGGACCATGGAGCGCAGCGACTGGACACCGGGCTGGTAGGCCGCGATGACATCACCGATCGAGTCCGGTTTCGCGGATTTCTTGTTCCGTCCGCGACGCACAAGCCAATAGGTCTGGCGACGCAGCAACCGGATGATTTCCTCGTGCAACGCCACCTGGACAGATGCCGGAGCCTTGTTGTCCAGCTCATTGATGGCGGCGGTGATCTCGGCGAAACCGAAGATCTGCCGTCCAGCTTCAAAGGCGCGGGCAATCGCCGGCACCGTCGCAGTCGTTGAATCGATCGCCCGGTGAATGAAAGTCGGCCCGCCCAGATTGATCATCTCATTGGCCAGCACCGTCGAAATGATCTCACGCTTCAGGCGGTGCCCGTCCATGGCATCACCGTAATCATGCAACCCTTTGGGGAAATAGTTGACCAGCATGGATTTGAAATGCGGATCGTCCGGCACGTCCGAGGCCACCAGCTGATCGAACAGGGTGATCTTGGCATACGACGTCAGGACGGCCAGTTCGGGGCGGGTCAGACCCTGTTCGCGAGCCTTCAGGCCACGAACCTGTTCCACCGATGGCAGTCCTTCGACCTCGCGATCGAGCTGCCCCAACTCCTCCAGCCGGGCCATGAAGCGCTCATGGGCATCAAGGTCGGCGGCGGAGGTATGCTCGGCCAGGGACAGGGCAAGGGACTGGTCGTAATTGTGCCGGAGCACATGGGTTGCAACGTCGCTGGTCATGGATTCCAGCAAGGTGTCGCGCGCGTCGCGGCTCATGTCGCCATTGCGGACCATGGGACGCAACAGGATCTTGATATTGACCTCGTGGTCGGAACTGTCGACGCCGGCGGAATTGTCGATGAAGTCGGCATTGGCCCGACCGCCATGCTGCCCGTACTCGATCCGGGCCGCCTGGGTGAAGCCCAGATTGGCACCTTCACCGATCACTTTGGCACGAACCTCATTGGCGTTGACCCGCAAGCCATCATTGGTCTTGTCGCCGACTTCCCAATGCTGTTCCGCGGTTGCCTTGACATAGGTCCCGATGCCGCCAAACCAGAGCAGCTCCACGTCTGCCTTCAGCAAGGCATTGATCAGCTCTTGCGGACTGGCACTGCTCTTGTCCAGACCTGTCAGTGCCTTGATCTCCGACGATAGCGGAATCGATTTCGCGGACCGGGCGAATATGCCCCCGCCCTTTGAAATCAGGGATTTGTCGTAGTCCTGCCAGGACGTTCGCGGCAGGTCGAACAGACGCTTGCGCTCATTCCACAAGGTCTCGCAATCGCCCGGGTCCGGGTCGATGAAGATGTCGCGATGGTCAAAGGCCGCAACGAGCCGGATCTGCTTGGACAACAGCATGCCATTGCCGAACACATCACCGGACATGTCGCCGACGCCGATGACCGTGAAGGCTTCGGACTGGATGTCCTTGCCCATTTCCCGGAAGTGCCGCTTGACCGATTCCCAGGCGCCACGCGCGGTGATGCCCATCTTTTTGTGGTCATAGCCAGCCGAGCCACCCGACGCGAAGGCATCACCCAGCCAGAAATCGAACTCGTCCGTGGCCAGACCATTGGCCGTGTCGGAGAAGGTGGCCGTGCCCTTGTCAGCAGCGACCACCAGGTAGGGATCATCATCATCCCAGCACTCGGTCGCTGCAGGATGGACGACGGCGTCATCGACGATATTGTCGGTCAGGTCGAGCAAGCCACGGATGAAGGTCTTGTAGGCCTCGCGCCCGGCCTCGAAAACGTCCTCGCGTGAGCCGTTGCGTGGCAATGATTTCGGGTAGAAGCCACCCTTCGATCCAACCGGTACGATAACGGCGTTCTTGACCTGTTGCGCCTTCACCAGGCCGAGCACTTCGGTGCGGAAATCGTCGCGCCGGTCGGACCAGCGAAGGCCGCCACGGGCCACCGGGCCAAACCGAAGATGGACCCCCTCGACCTCCGGCGACCACACGAAAATTTCGCGGTAGGGCTTGGGAAGCGGCAGCTCCTCGAGCATTTCGCTCGCGATCTTGATCGCAATCCGCGACTTTGGCTGACCATTCTCATCGGTCTGATAGAAATTGGTCCGGAGGGTCGCTTCGATCAGATGGAAAATCCGGCGCAGGGCCCGGTCATGGTCCAGGCTGGCAACGTCATCCAGTTGCTGGCGGAGCCGGTCGGACACGTCCAGAACGGCGTCGGCTCGCTCCTTCTTGTCATCCGTGACGGCCGGGTCGAACTTCACACGTGCCAGTTCCAGCAATCCCTTGGCGATTGCCGGACAGGCCGCGAGAGCCTCTTCCTGGATAGCCTGCGACGGATCGAGCCCCGTCTGCTGACGATATCGGGCACAGGTGCGCAGGAAAGCAGCTTCACGCCAGGTAACACCGATTTCGACGATCAGTCGGTTGAACCCGTCATCTTCGGCACGCCGGTCGGCAATCGCCAGCATCGCGTCTTCCAGACCCGGTGCCAGCTCGTTCAGGTCGCGATCCTTGAGCGTATCCGATTTCATCTCGAAATCATGGATATGGGCCCGATCAAACGGCTCACCATTGGGGCCACGCCGGTCGACCGGAAAACCAGTTTCCTGGACCACATACAGACCGAGATTTTCCAGAACCGGCATCACGCGCGACAGCGAGACCGGCTTGCCAATGCGATAGATCTTCAGACGCAGGCTGTCCGGGCCGTCATCGACCTCGCGATAGACCCGTACGGCAACACGATCGGTTCCGGTCAGGGATTCCAGCTTGATGACGTCGGCCAGCGCCTCTTCGGGATCGTAGAGCTCCCGGTAACCGGCCTTGAAGGCATCCTGATAGGCGCCCATCCGCAGGCGGATCGCCTCGGTCGCATTGCGTCGGACATGGGTTTCCAGATCGTCTTCCCAGGTCCGGGCGAGGCGGGCGACCCTGCGCTCGAGTTCGCCGGTATCCGGTTCGGGATGGTCAAACGGATTCAGTCCGATGATGTAATGGACACGGGCGAGCGAACTGTCACCGAACTGTGGATAGAACGCCGATAGCCGGCCGCCAAAGGCGTCGCGGATGAGTTCGCCTGCCTGCTCCCGCACTTTCGAATTGTACCGGTCACGCGGCACGAAGAGGAGGGCTGACACAAAACGGTCGAACTGGTCCCGGCGGATGAAAAGCTTCGTCCGCGGGCGGTCATAGAGATGGAGAATGCCCAGGCACATTTCCAGCAGGTCATTCTCATCCGTCTGGAACAGCTCGTCGCGGGGGAAGTTCTCGACCGTATTGCGCAGCTTCTTGGCGGAGTGCGTGCCAGGCGTCTTTCCGGCTCGCTCAAGGACACGGCGGACCTTGCGCCGGATCAGGGGCACCGCGCTGGCGCTCTGGTCGTAGGCCTCGGCCGTGAACAATCCAACAAAGCGCGCTTCGCCAATGACGGCGCCATCCTCGCGATACCGTTTGACGCCGATATAGTCCATGTAGACGCGACGATGGACGCGCGATTTCATGTTGGCCTTGGCCACGATGATCGGGCTCGGTTCGCGCAGGAAGGTTTCGATCGCGGGCGTCAGCACGGCCGGCTCGGAACCCTTTCTCAGGACATGCCGTTCCGGATCACGCAAGACACCCCGGCCGGTTTCCGGGCGGACGCGGGGATGGCGCTGAGCCATCGAGCCGCCGTCATCAACCTCGAAGTCATAGACCCGGCAGCCGAGGAAGGCGAAGTGATCGTCGCGAAGCCAGCGCAGGAATTCAAGAGACTCGGCCAACTCATCCGGTGACGCATGGGTTCGGGCCCCGGCCAGATGGGCAATCGCATCATCCATCTGCGCGCGCATGTCGGTCCAGTCTTCGACCGCAACCCGGACATCATCGAGCGTCGCCGTGACCCCTTCGATCAGGGTGCGACGGGACAATTCGTCCAGTGGCGGCAGGTGAACCTGGATCATCGACTCGGCGAGGCAGCGCCCCGCCTTGCCCACCCGGGCACCGTCGCCGTCACGGCGGACCTGCACGATCGGATGGAACATCGCGATGATGTCGTGCCCCTGGGCACCAACTTCACCCATCACGGAATCGACGATGAAGGGTCGATCCCGTCCAATGATTTCCAGAACATCGCGGGGCAGGTCGGTCCCGTCAGCCCGGGTCGCCGGGCGCATGCGGACAAGGATTTCGTCACCCGGCCGCTTGGCGCCGAATTGCCAGAAATCCATGCTCAACGCGGCTAGGTCATCCGGACCAACGCGTTCGAGGTCCTCGGCGAGGGCATCGTCATAGATCTGTGAGAAGAACGAGTTTCCCGGATCACCACATTCGGTGCCGAAAGCCTCAAGCCAGCGCGACCGCGCTGCCTCCATGAAATCTGCGCGACTGTAAGCGTGCGCGACTCCGACGACCGCCCCCATGGTGGCGCTCCCTGGACTGTTATGTTTATGGACCGACCCTAGTCCTGTTTGAGAAGCAAGCAACCCGCCTACGCCGTTGAAAACGCAAACGTGCCATTCTTTTTCTCAACTCTGGTGGAGATGGCGATAACGGCGCCGCCGGGAAGGGACAGGGGATCCCGGCGGCGCCTGGCAGACCTCATAGGCAGGCTGGGGGGACGCACATTGAGGCCTGTTCATCGCTAGCGGGACCAGCCGGAGGCGGTCATGGGGGGAGACCAGTCCGGTCGGCAACCCGCTACACCACCCATGTAGAAAGCCGCGCGCAGATTTAAAGACCGGATTGCGCGGATTTAATGTGAAATCGGAGTCGAATGTCCATTCTCACCGGGATGTGATCAGGATCGTCCTGTCCCGGCCGGCCAAACCGCGATTCTGGCTCAGGTCACCGGTGCTTCAACCGGCCAGTCACGGGTCAGGGTCTGCCAGTCGATCACCGGCGCCATCCGCGCCACCAGGTCGAACGCCATGGTCCGCGTTTCGGCAACATCGCGGGGCTCCACCGCGAGGGCGCCAACCGCGTCCGGAACCACCGTCACGGCCCTGTCACGGCTGGCGTCGTCAAAGACTGTTGCCAGGATCGAGAACGGCGCCGAGAAGCCGACCAGCAGAGCGGTCGACCCGGCGCTGCGGGCCAGAACCTGGTGAAAATAGGGGTCGGAGAAGGCCGACAGGCCGCGCCGCTGGAAAACAGCCTCCTGGGCGGTCGGTCGCAGCCCGTCGATCGGAGCGCGGCCGGACTTTGGGCCCTCACCCTGGAACTGGCAATGACAGACCCGCCACCCGGATTGGCGGGCGTGTCGGAGCAAGGTCTTGATGCGGTCAACGACCATCCGGTTCTCCGGATCGACACGGCCATCGGCACCGGTTACCTGGTCGCGCTGGCAATCAAGCAGGATCAGGCAAGGGTCGGCGAAGCTCATGCGGCCTCCTCAGGCTTGCGGTTAGGGTCTTTCTCTTGCATGCGGGCAAGCGACAGGTCAAACGGGCCGGGCCGATCCCATTCGCCATCCGGACGGATAACGACCATCGGGTCGGCGTCCATGGTGATGGCGTTGGCCGGTGGCACCAGGTCACGTTCAATCTCGACGTATTTGTAGTCAGAGAAACCGAATTCAGGACGATCGGCCCGGATACGGAAACCGTGGGTGCGCCAATACTTGACCCTGTTCAGCTGGGCGTGGCCGAGCATTTTCTTGTACCCGCGTCGCGCTGAATAGCGTTGCGCCTCCTGCATCAGCACCCGCATCACGCCAAAGCGCCGGTACTGACGCAGGACGGCAGCCCGTTCGACTTTCGCGAAATCGGCAAAGAAGCGCAGCCGCAATACGCCGACAGGCTCGGCGCCAAGCCAGGAAATCAGGTGCGCGGCGCCGACAAGGTCGTTTCCGTCATACTCTTCGGAATAGGGCGCGAACTGCTCGCCCAGATAGATCACCCCGCGCAAGGTCATCGCCATCACCACCTGATCGAGACTTCTCGCGATGGTCACTTTGAGACTGTCGGCTGTCGATCGCGTCACGCAATGCCCTCCCATTCGCCGAGCACGGTACGCTTCAAGAGCATGTCGCCGAGTTTCTGCGGGAAGCCGGTGCTGCCATAGAGCTCATGGGCGCCGTCAGGGTACGCACAAACCTCGAAATTGAGACGTCGCATCAGTGCCTTGCCTTCCGTTGTGCGCGCCCGCGCATAGACCCGGACATCGGCATAGAATCCACGCCAACCAACCAGCAATGCCCGCAGCGCTGCGGCCTGGGCATGCGGTGTTCGACCCGCCAGCCCCCAGGACAGGAGGGCGGACGCACGCTCGTCGAGGCCGCACACCCATTCGCGCCGGGCATTCGAAAAACCGAAGTCGCCGGCCAGGAGTGCAGAAACGCCCGAGCCGCTCAGCGGAATCGAGGCAACGAATCCGTCAGGCCTGCCATTCCATCGGCGCATATGCAGTGATCGGCGGGTCCATTCCTGCACGCGGCCGATATCTTCAGCGCTGGCAATCTCGCCGTCGATCAACTCGTCGGCGAGGGCGTGGAAATCACCTATTTCCGACTGCTGGACAGGCCGGAAATCCAAGGAACCAAAGGCCTTGTCGAGGCGTTCAAGCGGGAAGTTGAAGCCCGACGCCAGCGAGCCGGATTTCAGCTCATCACTCACCATAACGCACGCTCCGACATGTAGTTAATTCCTCGTTAACACTGCCGGCCTAGCTGTTCTTCAGCGAAGTTGGCATGTGGGGTATTCTGGAAATGGACAACGATCTCCGGCGCAATGTTTTTGATTGGGATGATCTGCAGATCTTCCACGCGGTCGCGACCACGGGCTCGATGAGCGCCGCAGCGACCGTTCTCGGCTGCCAGCAATCGACCGTCTCAAAACGGATGCGTCAGCTGGAAAGCCGTTTGGCCGCACAGCTGATCGAGCGCCGGGCCGATGGGGTGGTGCTGACCCGGGCCGGGTCGGCGGCGCTTGACTATGCCGTCACCATGCAGCGCTCGGCGCAGCGCCTCGAGACCGAGCTGGCGGGGATGGACCGGAGCTTGGCCGGCCAGGTTTCCTTGCGGGTGCCCGACGGGTTGGCGACCTATTGGGTAGCCCGACATATCCCGGAATTTCAACGGGTTAATCCGGAGATTGTGCTGAAGATCATCAATGACCGCTCGGCGCCCGCCAGCGATACAGCGGCGGCGCTCAGCCTGACTTTCACGCCCGACAAGGCCATGGACACGGAGGCCCGCTCACTCGGCAGCGTGCACTACATGCCCATGGCGTCGCGGGATTTCATTGCCACCTATGGCGCGCCGCGCTCCCTGGAAGACGTGTTGACCCTGCGCTTCCTTCGCCTCGAACAGTATGATCCGTCACTCCACCTGTGGCAGCGAAAAGCCACGGCAACGGATGAGGTTGTAAGATATTCCTTCACGGCGGACATCAGTTCGGTGCTATTTGAAACCATACGTCATGGCGGTGGAATTGCGATGGCGCCAACCTATCTTGCATCCTTGTACCCGGATGAATTGGTCGTTCTTGATTATGACTTTCATCAAGACGTCCGCTTCTGGCTCAAGAACTCGCCGGGTAGCCTTGGAATAACCCGAATAAAGTGCGTTGCCGACTGGATTGCCGAACTGTTCAACCGTAGACTCCACCCTTGGTTCCGCGAAGAGTTCTGCCACCCCAGTGAGTTTTGCGACGTGGAAGTCATCAAACCACAGACGTGAGGACGCAATGAGTGCACGAGGCCCAACGAGTATTGACCAGCATGTGGGGGCCAGACTGCGCCTGCGGCGCAGCCTTCTGGAAATGAGCCAGTCTGAACTGGGCGAAAAGCTTGGTGTGACCTTCCAGCAAGTCCAGAAATACGAACGTGGCACCAACCGTATAGGCGCAAGCCGCCTGTTCAATGTCGCCAAAGTCACCGAAGTTCCGGTGTCCTATTTCTTCGAAGGGCTCGAAGAAGACGGCTCATCCGAGCTGAAGGGCGGCGATTCCGACACGCTTTACGATTTCATCGCCAGCCCCGATGGCCTGGCATTGGCCTCGGCCTTCGCCGCCATCAAGGACCAGACTGTCCGCCGCCGGGTCATCGACCTGCTGCGCTCGCTGGCCGACTGACACGTTCGCGCCCGGCCGCGGTGGTCGGGCGCACTCTTCCCTGCCGTCAACAGACCCGCCACAATCGAGCCGACCGGACCCGCCGGTGGGTCCGGCATGACGCCCGGATGAATGAAACGGCCAGAAAATGGCCTTGCCGCCGCCCCGCCCCTGCCGCGCCTGACCGCGACGATGTCACCTCCAGTCCAAGGAGGCCGACATGGGTGAGCGACCAGACAAGCAATTCCGACCCCCGTTACAGGCACCGGCCGCGCTGCGGCTTGGATTGCCGCACCTGATGCAGGACACGCCGAAGCGCCAGGTCCGGCCGGATCCGCGTCATGCGGTCTATGTCACCATTCGCGAGCTGAAACTGGCCTGACACACCAGCCTGTCTTGGTCCGACGCTTCAAGATGGGGCGAGCGGTACGCGCATCCCGGGCCAACACGTCGATCAGTGGAAGTCGGCACGCCTCTGGCGGGCCACAGTCCGTTGCCGGACATGCCTGCCGTAGCCGGAGATGCATGCCATTGCCCGACATGCCTGAAAGAATGCGAAATGCATGGAGAGAATGGAGCGGGCGATGAGATTCGAACTCACGACATTCACCTTGGCAAGGTGACGCTCTACCCCTGAGCTACGCCCGCTCACGATTGGCGCGGTCAGGCCGCGCCGGGGAGCGGGGTATATCGCGCAAAGTTTCGAAGATTGCAAGCACCTGTCTCCATCCTCTTGCACATCACGCGCAGCCGGGCTTCAACACGGGGATGATGATTGGCCGAACCGAGCTCCTGGAGCGCTTCGATGCGCTTGGTATTGCACATGAAACCCGCGACCACGCGCCGATCTTCACGGTGGCGGACGGTGAGGACATCAAGCGCTCCATGCCCGGCGGTCACACCAAGAATCTGTTCCTGAACGACAAGAAGGGCCACCTCGTCCTGGTGTCAGCCCTGGGCGAAACCGCGATCCCGATCAACAAGCTTCACCCTGTACTCGGTTGCGGTCGCCTGTCCTTTGGCAAACCGGACCTGCTCTACGGGACATTGGGTGTACGGCCCGGATCGGTCAGCGCCTTTGCCCTCGTCAATGATGCCGCAGCGCGGGTTCAATTCGTCCTCGATGCGGGATTGATGCGTCACGAGCGGGTCAATTTTCACCCGCTTTCCAATGATGCCACCACGGCGGTTGCCAGCCGCGACCTGATCCGTTTCGTCCGCAACACCGGTCACGAGCCCTTGATCATGGATTTCAGCACGCTGGACATCAGCCGCGCTTCGGCAGAGTGACCGCTTGCATCAATGGCGTGCAGAGGCCACTTAGAACGTGGCCCCCAAACGACCCGGCAATGACAAGGACGGCAGCATGACCCTGATCGGTGGAACCAGCGACAACGAGACCGACACGAATGACCTGGTTCGGGATTCATCCGACCAGACCTTCATGCAGGACGTCATCGAGCCATCGCAAGACGTTCCGGTCATCGTCGACTTCTGGGCTCCCTGGTGCGGCCCGTGCCGCCAGCTCGGTCCGCTCATCGCGAAATGCGTGATGGAGGCGGCGGGCGCGGTCAAGCTGGTCAAGATCAATATCGACGAGAACCCGGGCATCGCCCAGCAATTGCGGGTGCAGTCGATCCCGGCCGTATTTGCCTTCAAGGAAGGCCAGCCTGTCGACGGGTTTACCGGCGCATTGCCCGAGAGCCAGATCAAGGATTTCATCGCCCGCATTTCCGGCAAGGGTCCAAGCGAGGCCGAGCTTCGAGCCCTTGTCGACCGGGCCCTTGCGTCCATCGAGTCCGGCGACCTCAACGGCGCCTCCCAGGACCTGGCGGGTGTGCTGCAGGCTGATCAGGGCCATCCCGGTGCCATCGGCGCGCTGGTCAGGCTCTGGATCAAGGCCGGTGACACCGAGAAGGCCGCCGCCATTCTGGCCCAGATTCCCGCCGACCGGGCTGATGATCCCGCGATCGACGGCGCCCGGGCCGCGCTTGAACTGGCGACCGGTGCACCGGTGGATGATGCGGAGACTGCAGCCCTTCGCCAGGCAGTGGCGGCTGATGCCGGTAATTTTCAGGCCCGGTATGACCTGGCTGAAGCGCTGCTGACCGGCGGCGACCACAAGGGTGCCGTCGACCAGCTGATAGCCATCACCGCACTCGATCGCGAATGGAATGAACAGGCGGCCCGTACACTCTTGCTGAAAGTCTTTGAGGCCGCCGGCCCGGCATCCGATGTCACACGAGACGGGCGCCGCCGCCTTTCAGCCATCCTGTTTTCCTGAGGACCTGCCCGATGACCGATACAGAAACCCGCGATGTTGACCCCAAACTGCTCGAGATCCTGGTCTGTCCGGTAACCCGCGAAACACTGCGCTATGACCGCGATGCGCGCGAACTGGTCTCCGAAGGTGCGGGCCTGGCCTATCCGGTCCGGGACGGCATTCCGATCATGCTGCCGGACGAAGCCCGGCAACTGGACGACTGACATGGCTCGCCCCTGGCCTGAAACGCTGGACTTTTCCAGCGCCGACAAGATGTTGCGTGTCCGGTTTGACGACGGCCACGCGTTCGAGATTCCGTTTGAAACCCTGCGGGTCGAAAGCCCCAGCGCCGAGGTCCAGGGCCATGGGCCGGGGCAGAAACAGGTTGTAACCGGCAAACAGGGTGTCGGCGTCAAGGCGGCTGAACCGGTTGGTCGATACGCCGTCCGCATCCTGTTCGATGATGGCCATGACAGCGGCCTGTTCACATGGGATTATCTGTACGGGCTGGGTGAATCCACCCGCTGACTTCCGTCAGGTACGCCAGACCCGTCGGCCACGTCCAAACTGCCCCACCAGTCCGGCGCGGCGCTGACGTCCGGGCAAGCGAAGCCACAGATACCCAGGAGGCGTCCCCGCCATGTCCCTTTTTCCTGCACCCCGTCGCCTGGTCGCGACGCTTTGCCTGGCCGCTCTCGGAGGCTCCGTTCTCGGCACCGGCGCCCTGGCCGGGCCGGACGCGTTTGGCCCGGGCCCGCTGATCGAGACCTATGGCCAGATCGCGCCTGTTGAATCCGACTTGGTCATCCCGGACGGGGCCAGTTTTGCCGTCGCTTTTGATACGGCGACGCGGGCTGACGCGGACGGTCTGAACCGGACGCTGACCACCGCCGCCCGATTCCTGAACATGCATGTCGCCAACGGCGTCGCCCCGGACTCGTTGCGGGTCGCGATTGTGGTGCACGGAGGCGCTGTCCACGACATGGCGACAGCAACCGCTGGCGCCAATGCCGACCTGATCGCCTCCCTGCTCGAACACAATGTCCGGGTGATCATCTGTGGTCAGAGCGCGGCCTACCACGATGTGGGACGCAACGATTTGCAGCCCGGCGTCGAGATGGCATTGTCAGCGATGACCGCTCACGCCCTGTTGCAACAGGGCGGTTATACGCTGAACCCGTTCTGAGCCCTGTTTCAGGCCGCGTCCAGGCGTCGCCCCTTGAGAAGGCGTGGCGGATCACCGGTTTCGCCACCCGCCTGGCGCATGAAGAAGCGCCGGGCCGGGCCGATCTTGTTGACCAATGACATGCCCAGTCCTCGAAGCTGGCGGACCGGCTCGATATCATTCGAGAACAGGCGGTTGAAGATGTCGGTTCCGGCAGCCAGGGACGCGCTGTCGAACTTGCGCCAATCTTCGTAGCGGCGCAGCGTGATCAGCGCGCCGATATCAAGACCGACCCTTTTGGCTTCACCGGCAACCTCCGCCAGTGCGGCAGCGTCGCGGATTCCCAGATTGAAGCCCTGTCCCGCCAGCGGGTGAATGCCACGCGCCGCATCACCGACAAACGCGATCCGGTCGTCGCAGAAGCGCTCGGCGTAACGCAATCCGAGCGGATAGGTGAAACGGGGACCTTCCGGTCTTACCTCGCCCAGGAAATCGCCAAACCGGTTCTCAAGCTCTTCCTGGAAAACGGCTTCCGGCGCGTTCTTCAGCGCATCGGCAATAGCGTCGGGTTCGGTCCATACAAGCGAGGCCCGGTTGTCAGGAAGTGGCAAGATGGCGAAGGGGCCGGATGGCAGGAAGTATTCATAAGCCACGCCATTGTGCGGCTCCGAATGACGGACTGTTGCCACTACACCTTTTTGACCATACTGCCAGCCCGCCGTCCGGATCGCGGCCTGTTTGCGCAAGCGTGAAAACTTGCCGTCACACGCTACCAGCAGCTGACCTGATAGCAGCTGGCCATCGTCGAGGAACACATCAACGCCGTCACCGCGGGTCTCGTATCGATCGGCCTTGGCGGGCGCAAATACCGAGATTCCGGGCCTGGACTTCAGGGTCTGGATCAATGCAAAGCGGGAGTGACGGTTCTCGGCCATCCAACCGAGGGGTTCGCCATCCTCGCCTTCGGAAATCTCGCGCCGGTCAAAATGCAGGCTGTGCGGGCCCGGTCCACCCGGCTTGTCGCCACCATAGGGGCGTCCGTCACACACCAGGATGTGTTCGATCCGTTGGGTGTGCGGTTTGAGGAATTCAGCAACACCGAGCGCCTCGAACATGCGCCAGGAGGTATAGGCCAGCGCCGAGGCGCGGCCGTCGAATTCCGGTGCGATCTGCTCGTCCATCTGCAGCACATCAACCAAGGCGACCGTCAGGCCCGCCTGGTCCATGGCCAGTGTCAATGTCATTCCGGCCAGGCCGCCGCCGACGATCACAACATCGCCTTGATAGGATGGTGTCTGGGTCATGGGTGCAGAATAGGCGGTTTGGACGCGCTGAAAAGCGGCCAGAGCGTCGCAGTGCTGTTAACCTTTGTTTACCGACCGGGAAGACTTGCAGCGTTAGGAAGTAGGCATGAGCCGCAAACCTTCGACCCGCAAAGCCAAGACGCCCAAATCAGCCGCCAAGGCGACACCGCCCTGGCGCTTGCGGCTGACCGACCTCCTGTTCGGCACCGTCATGCTGGTGACAGGGGCGTTCCTGATGGCGTCCCTGTTGTCACACAATGTCCTCGACCCGAGCTGGAATGTCGCCTCGGACGGGCAGATCGGCAATTGGATGGGGCGGCCGGGCGCTACCGCCAGCGACGCTCTGTTGCAAGCCCTGGGTTGGGCGGCCGGTGGCCCGGCAATCGCACTGGTCATTTGGGGCGGCATCCTGATCTGGCGGACACCGCAGCAGCGTTCGGGATCCATCGCCATTTTCCGCTGGTTTTTCGCGGCGTTGGGAACGGCTGGATTCGCGGCCGCAGTGGCCTCGCTGCCGGTTCCGCAAGCCTGGCCCCTGGCACCGGGCCTCGGTGGCGTGATCGGTGATGCGTTTCTGGGAATGCTTGCGTCCTTGCCACTGCAGTTTGAACTGCCCGGCGCGACTGTACTGGCGGCTGGCTTCGCGCTGCTGCTGTCAATTGCCGGGATCTTTTTCACTTTCGGACTGCGCGCCCGCGACCTGACTGCAGCCGTGGATGTCGGCGGGCTGGCCTGGGCGACGCTACGGGTCTGGTTTGATCGCCTGCGCGAACGCCTGGCGGGCCGCTGGCCGGATGATGCCGAAGCCGCGTTTGCCGATGAATCTGACAATGAACCCCGCAATGAACCGGTCCTGAAGCGGGCCATGCGAGCGGCGGATTCCGCACCGGCCGCGGCCGCGACGGCCCGAAACGACGAGCCCGGCGCGCCAAACTACAATCCCGCCGTGAAGGTTGCGCCGTCTCGCAAGTCAAAGGCTTCCGATCGTGATAGCCGCGAGGCGCAAGGCGCGTTGCCCTTCGCCCGCAATGCCGGATTCAAGCTGCCCCGCCTCGACCTGCTGGCCAAGCCGTCGGTTCGCAATGACGCCATCGACGAGATGGCCCTGAGACAGAATGCCGAGCTGTTGCAGGGCGTATTGTCGGACTTCGGGGTCAAGGGCGAGATCGTCCAGGTCCGGCCAGGGCCGGTTGTGACACTGTATGAGTTCGAACCGGCCCCGGGGGTGAAATCGTCGCGGGTCATCAACCTCGCTGACGATATCGCCCGGTCAATGAGTACGATGGCAGCCCGTGTGGCGGTTGTTCCCGGACGGAATGCGATCGGTATCGAACTGCCCAATCCGAAGCGGGAAACCGTCTTTCTGCGGGCGCTCTTCAATTCAAAGGCCTTCGAGGACGCCAAGGCGGAACTGCCCTTTGCGCTGGGCGAGACGATTGGTGGGGAACCCTTTGTCGCTGACCTGACACGCATGCCGCACCTGCTGATTGCCGGTACGACCGGCTCGGGCAAGTCGGTCGGTATCAACGCCATGATCCTGTCCCTGCTCTACCGGCTTCCGCCGGAAGACTGCCGGATGATCATGATCGACCCCAAAATGCTGGAACTGTCAGTCTATGACGGCATCCCGCACCTTCTCTCTCCCGTTGTCACCGACCCCAAGAAGGCCGTCGTGGCATTGAAATGGGCGGTGCGGGAGATGGAGAGCCGCTATCTGCGCATGTCCAAGGTCGGGGTCCGCAATGTCGCCGGCTTCAACGAGCGCGTCGCCGAGGCGCTGGAGACCGGCGAGCCGCTCTCGCGCACGGTCCAGACCGGCTATGACAAGGAAAGCGGCGAACCGGTTTTCGAGACCGAGACCATCGCGGCTGAAAAGATGCCCTATATCGTCGTGGTGATCGACGAGATGGCCGACCTGATGATGGTCGCCGGCAAGGAAATCGAGGGCGCCGTCCAGCGTCTGGCGCAGATGGCCCGGGCCGCCGGCATCCACCTTGTGACGGCCACCCAGCGTCCCTCCGTCGATGTGATCACAGGCACGATCAAGGCCAATTTCCCGACCCGGATCTCCTACTCCGTGACCTCCAAGATCGACAGTCGCACCATTCTGGGCGAGCAGGGCGCTGAGCAGCTTCTTGGCATGGGTGACCTGCTCTACATGGCCTCGGGCGGCCGGGTTCGGCGGCTGCACGGCCCCTTCGTATCGGACAAGGAAGTCGAGGACGTCGCGGCCTTCCTCAAAAAGCAGGGCGCGCCCGAATATCTTGATGCGGTCACCGCCGGCGGCGATGACGACGAGGACGGCCAGTCCGGCATGGACCTGGGAGACAGTGGCGACAGTCTGTTTGACCAGGCGGTGGCGCTGGTCGCCCGCGATCGCAAGGCATCGACCTCCTACATCCAGCGCCGCCTGCAGATTGGCTATAATCGTGCGGCGACGCTGATCGAGCAGATGGAAGAAGAAGGCATGATCGGTCCGGCAGACCATGCCGGCCGACGCGAGATCTATCTGCCCGAGAATGAAGGCGCCTGAGCCGGCTCCCGACGACAGGCACCTCACCCCAACGTGAATGGCCGGCCAGCCCACGCGCTGCGAAGGTCATCCGGCTTGGGGGAGCGTGACGACCGAGGGACACAACATGAAATTCATCTGGATGGCCGCTGGCCTGGCGCTGCTGGGGCCGTCGGCTCATGGGCAATCTGTGCCCCGGGCGGAAGCCCTGTGGCGAAGTGAGACTGTCGACCGGCCGGAGGCCGTTCATGTGCCCGTCGGCAGCGATTGGGCCTATATCGGCAACCAGTCCGGTGCGGGGGAGGAAACTGACCCGCCCGGACAGGGCTATGTGTCTCGCCTCAATCTGGTTTCCGGCCAGTGGCAGGCCCGCTGGGCTGACGGATTTGACGACCCGCTCGGCATCGTTTCCCAGGACGGCCGCCTCTACCTGGTCGATGCCGGTCGGCACGTGATCGCACTCGATACCAACAGCGGCGAGGAGCTTGATCGCTGGACGCTGGAGGTCGACAACATCTTCCTCAATGATATCGCGATCGACCCGGACGGGCGGATCTGGGTTACCGATACGCGAGGCGGCCGGGTGTTCGGTCTTGTGGAAGGATCCTGGCGCGTCTTGTTCGTGGGCGCGCCCTTTACCGGTGCCAATGGCATCGAGTTTGTCGATGGCTGGATCTAT
Organism: Maricaulis sp.; assembly: GCF_034670125.1. Lineage (GTDB taxonomy): Bacteria > Pseudomonadota > Alphaproteobacteria > Caulobacterales > Maricaulaceae > Maricaulis. The sequence goes on along the minus strand of NZ_JAXMOC010000001.1, from coordinate 558,294 downwards.
GTCGTTTGCTCCAGTGGCGTCGGCAATCTGATCCGCGTCCAACCCGACACGCTGGCGACGACCGTACTGCTGGAAGGCGAGGGATCGCTTGATGGTGTGGTCACCGACGGTCGCGGCGGACTGGTGTTGAGCGACTTGCGAGGTCGCCTTCTGCACTGGTCCGAGGCCAGCGGCCTGACGGTGCTTGACGGATATGAGGATGAGGAGGTCATGCTCAACTCGATTGGCGGTACGCCGGACGGACGCTTCATCTTCGCGCCGCACTGGTCGAGCTCGATGCTCTCCGCCTACGAGATTCACTACCCGACCCGATAGCCCGACCCGCCCAGCCGGAAACCTCGCGCGTGAGCGGATCATGAACATCAGGGTCTTGCTCACGCCGCAATCCGGGTACAGCTTGGCGCCATGATCACACTGCTTGCCACTCTCGCCCTTTTGCAGGCGACCGACCCGGCGCCGCTTCCCGACGAAGCTGTCCAGGATTCCGCAGCCATTCAGCAGGCGCCCGAGCCGGCGCCGCTGGACCGTGAGGCTGCCCTGGCCGGGATCAATGCGGCGCTCAATTCAATCGAGACCCTGCGCTCACGCTTCATCCAGATCGCACCGGACGGTTCGTCGGCCGAAGGCAATCTTGCCCTGTCCCGCCCCGGCCGCCTGCGGCTGGATTATGACGCGCCCAACCCGCTGCGGATCATCGCCGACGGGACCACAGTCGCCGTGGAGGACAGGGCCCTTGAGACCGTCGACCGGATTCCCCTGCGGTCGACGCCGCTCTGGTGGTTGTTGAAGCCTGAAATCGACATCGCGGAGGATGCGGCGATCGTGTCGCTGGAACGCGAGTTCGGTTTTTTGTATCTGACATTGCGCGACCCGTCCGACGAGATGGAGGGCGAGATCATGTTCGTTTTTTCGGACGCGGATCACGCGCTACGCGAATGGTTTGTCACCGATGCGCTGGGCGAGATCACACGGGTCAGCCTGACCGATGTGCAGTCCGACGTGCGCCTCAATCCGCGGATATTTGTAATTCCCGAACCTGAAACCCGGCGTGATTCGAGACGTGGCCGCTAAGTGATTGCGGCTTTTTGGACACACGCAATTTCTTTCTCATTTTTTATTTGTAAAAGTCCGGACGCTGTGGCGTTATTGTTACGCTGACTGAGAGGCAATGGATCGGCGTCGTCCCCCCGCTTGCGGATCCTCATCTCAGTCGCGCCGGATCGATCCCCTCCCGGCGCTGCGCTCACACAGACAAGCGCATGGCTTTGCGCCCGGTCTCCTCCCCCTCGAGACCGGGCGCATTTCATTTTGGGACCTCTTCTTCCGCGCTATCCCCCGTTTGTCGCACCTGCACCCCTGTCACGGCGACGGATTGAGGGTTAAATACGCCCCATGCAGTTCCATGATGATCCCGACGACGCTGACATTCCGCGCCTGCTCGAAGAAATTCCGCTCCTCTACAAGGCCAAGGCCTTCGCCGAGAGCCTGAACTCCAACTCCTGGTTTGCCCGCCTGGGCGAGCCCCTGGATGATCGCGAGAAATACCTGGCCCGCGCCTATCTGGACGGACTTGGTTTTCCTGATGCCGAGCCAGGCCTCCTCACCGACTGGGAAGAAGCCGCCGGCGCAGCGGAAACGCTGGATCGCGATCCGGTCAGCTGGGAGGCCGAAGAGATGCTGCGCACCGGTCTGGTCTCACGGGTGCTGGAGCGTCTCGACGAGGAAGCCGTACATGCGGCGTTGTCGATGGTCGCTCAGAAAACCGGCGACAGCGCCCGCGATATCATCGAAGACGCTGCGGCGATGGATGATGTCGAGGACATGGCGCTGGTCAATGCCGCCGCCGGGGCCCTCGCCCAGGCGGCCAATGGGGCGGCCCTGGTTGTGCTGGCCGAAGCCGAAGACGATCAGCCGCCACACCCGTTCCTGGCCCGCTGGCGCCTGTTTGCGCGCGGTCGCTGGCCGGTCGGCATCGCCGGCTCGACCTACAATATCCTTTGATCCTGCACACAGACGAGACCGTGCCATGACCCTGACCCTTGCCAGCTGGAACATCAATTCCGTGCGCCTGCGCGCCGTCCCGCTCATTTCTGACTGGGTTCGGGAGGCGGATCCGGATGTGCTGTGCCTGCAAGAAATCAAGTGCCTGGCAGAACAGTTTCCCGAAGACGCGTTCCGGGAGATGGGATTCCGGCATTTCCACGTGCGCGGCCAGAAAGGCATGCACGGGGTCGCGATTGCATCGAAATACCCGCTTGAGGATCTGGGCGATGTCGATCTCTGCCCGCGCGGCGAGGCCCGGCATCAACGGGTCGGCGTCGAGGGCATCGAACTGCACAATTTCTACATTCCTGCCGGCGGCGACGAGCCGGACCCGGCCATCAATCCGCGCTTTGCCCACAAGCTGGAGTTCCTGGAGCGAATCGAACGCTATTTCGCCGGACGCGCCAATGAAAATGCACCGCTGGTGCTGGTCGGCGATTTCAACATTGCGCCCTATGAGCACGATGTCTGGTCACACAAGCAATTGCTCAAAGTGGTCTCCCATACGCCCGTCGAGGTGCAAGCGCTGGAGCGTATCCGCCAGGCCGGGCAGTTCTCGGACGTGGCGCGCGAGCTCATTCCCATGGACGAGAAGATCTACACCTGGTGGAGCTACCGGGCGAAGGACTGGCGGGCCGCCAATCGCGGTCGCCGGCTCGACCACATCTGGGCATCACCGGCCGCGCGCGACCGCGCTCTGGCTGGCGGGCGCGACGCGTTCCGCATCTGGGAAGACGAACGCAGCCGCGAAAAACCGTCGGATCACGCACCGGTCGTGCTGACCCTGGGCAGCTAGCTCTGTAGCCGGTAGCCACCGCTTTCGGTCACCAGCAGTCGTGCATGCGCTGGATCGGGTTCGATTTTCTGGCGGAGCCGATAGATGTGGGTTTCCAGTGTGTGGGTCGTCACGGCCGGATTATATCCCCATACCTCGTGCAACAACTCGTCGCGCGGGACCGGCTTGCCGCCGGCTCGGTAGAGGTATTTGAGGATGTTGGTCTCTTTCTCGGTCAGGCGGATTTTCTTCTCGTCCGAGGTCAGCAAAAGCTTCATGGACGGCCGGAACTCGTAGGGTCCGACCTGGAAGACTGCATCCTCGCTTTGCTCGTGACTGCGTAGATGGGCGCGGACCCGGGCCAGTAGAACCGAGAATTTGAACGGCTTGGTGACGTAGTCATTGGCGCCGGACTCAAGACCCAGGATCTGGTCGGCATCGGTGTCCTGACCGGTCAGCATCACCACCGGTGCCGTGATGCCGTTCTTGCGCATCAGCCGGCAGGCCTCACGGCCATCCATGTCGGGAAGTTCGACATCCAGAAGGATCAGGTCGGCTCGCTCATTGCGGGCGATCCCCATGCCAGCACCGGCCGTGTCAGCCGACAGGGTGCGAAATTCCTCATGCAGGGCGAACTGTTCGACCAAGGCTTCACGGAGATCTTCATCGTCATCGACGATCAGAATGGTTTTTTGCGCGTTCATGCGTTGATTGTGCCCATTTCGTTTCACAAGGCAATTCCTGCCGGGCGGCATATTCTGCCCGGCAGGAATTGCAGGTTTGGTCAAATTTGCCCAGCCTGGCTTGACGTAAGGTCTGGTCCCGAAATTGCTTGGTTAATGGCAGGTCCGGATGCCCGGACAAACCTCCGTGGTGGGGGAGGCGAAGCGGACATCCGAACAGTGTCGTTCCGGATGTCCCTCGCCGACCACCGCTTCTCCGGCAACGGGTTTCCCATGGATTGGCAAGTCAGCCGGAACGGCCACATCACATTATCTTCCAAGCCGGATGGCGGCACCGTACCCGCAGCGCTGGGGCGTGCGGGAGTCACGAAGGCGTCAGACAAGCGTGAAGGCGATGGCGCCACGCCCTTGGGTCGCTACCCGTTGCGTCGGGTCCTGTACCGGGCCGACCGCGTGGACGCGCCGGCAACCGCCCTTCCCTGTCGGCCTCTGCAGCCCGATGACGGCTGGTGTGATGCCCCCGGTGACCCGGCCTATAACCGGCCTGTCCGTCGTCCCTACCCGGCCTCTCACGAGGCCCTGTGGCGCGAAGACGGATTGTACGACATCATCCTCGTGCTCGGGCACAATGACGACCCGCCGGCCAGGGGTGCCGGTTCAGCCATCTTCCTGCATTGCAAACGGGGAAATTATGAGCCGACGGAAGGGTGTATTGCGCTCGACCCGGACCATGTCCGAGCCTTGCTGGCGGCTTCCGGGCCCGGGGACTGGATCACCATCAGCTAGGCGCTTGCCTCTTGGACGTCGCAAACCCGGAACCACGCGGCCCTATTCGGTCCGGGTGCCAAACAGTCCGGTGCCGATCCGCACTGACGTCGCGCCAAGCGCGATCGCCGCGGGATAATCGGCACTCATCCCCATCGACAGGTGGTCTAGGCCGTTTTCGGCTGCCAGCTTGGCGAGCAAGGCAAAATGAAGCCCGGGTGGCTGATCAATTGGCGGAATACACATCAGCCCCGAGATCGCGAAACCGTAATCGTCGCCCAGCCGTTTCAGGAAAGCGGGCAAATCGGTCGGCAAAATGCCGGCCTTCTGGTCTTCAGCACCCGTATTCACCTGTACATACAGCCGGGGGGCACGGCCCTGCCGGTCCATTTCCTTTCGCAACGCGGCAGCCAGCTTGACCCGGTCGAGCGTTTCGATGACGTCAAACAGGGCGACCGCATCGGCGGCCTTGTTGGATTGAAGGGGCCCGATGAGGCGCAATTCGAGGTCGGGATAGATCGTGCGGCGGTCGGCCCAGTGGGCCATCGCCTCCTGCACCCGGTTCTCACCGAACACCCGGTGTCCGGCCGCCAAGGCAGACTCCAACCGCTCTTCGGGCTGGCGTTTGGAAACCGCGACCAGTTTGATGCAGTCTGGTTCCCGGCCCACCTGTACGGCCAGCTCAGCCATTTCCGCAAGGAGCGCGTTGCGACGTGTCGTCATGTCGAGAATTCCGGTCATGAAACCGCCCTACGACGCAGCCACACGCTTGGCAAGCGCTGCCCTGTCAGTACGCGGCGACCTGCCGTGTGCCCTGCCGCCACTCCTGGTCCTCACCGACCCGAAACGGCTGCCGGACCCGGTTGCACTGGCAGGGGCCTTGCCGCCCGGTTCCGGTCTGGTCTACCGGCATTTCGGACATCATGACCGACAGGCCATCGCCTGTGCCGCCGTGGCCATCGCCCGTGAACGGGGTGTTACGGTCCTGGTGTCGTCCGACCTGGACCTGGCAATGGGCAGCGGCGCGGCCGGCGTGCACTGGCCCGAACGAATGATAGGCGAGGCCGGGCGTGCTCGGGCGCGCGGCTGCCGCTTGCTGTTCTCAGCGGCTGCGCATGCGCCGTCCACGCTGTCTCGAGCAGACCGGGCCGGCCTCGATGCAGTGCTGGTCTCAACGGTCTTTGCCAGTCAAAGTCCAACAGCGCGCCGTGCCATGGGACCGATGGCGCTTTCCGCCTGGGTCCGACGCACGGCTTTGCCGGTCTATGCACTCGGCGGCATCAACCACATGAATGCGCTCAGACTCAGCGGACTTGGAATTTCGGGGGTGGCAGTCGTCAGCGCAATCAGAAGCGCAGGGCCGACTCAAACTTGATTTCCGGCTGCCGCTCTTCGTCATCGATGTTGCGCACGAAGAAGCTGTCATCCGGCGACGCAAAGCGGACCTGACCACCCAAACGGATGCGATCCCCGAAGGTCACAAAGGCGCCGGCCGAGAGATCGTCATTGGCACGGGAGTCACTGCGATCCTGATACCCGAGTGTCACACCCCAGTGCTCGCCCAGTTCGAGATCGTAGGTGGTGCCCTCATCGAGCTCCGGCGTCGGCGCCTCGGCCATCGACAGGGTGAAAGCCTCGTACCACGGCGCGGCAACCTCGGTTTCCGCACTCACATCCTGGGCCATTGCGCCGGGCGCGCAAAGAAGGACGGCCGCGGCAGCGCCTGCCACGGTCAACTTTTTTCCAATGATTTCAAACGGTTTCTGCCGCCGGATCATCGTACTACTCCCTCACGCCCTCTATTAGTAGCGCAGCGCTGCCTACCGACCCAACAGATTCTGCGCAAATAATGAAAGAAGTCCGAGTCCTGTGGCGGAATTGTCAATATCGCCAGCCAAGCTCGACAAAAGCGATTGTTGACCGTCCGGTTTGCCGGGTCCGGCCCGACACCTGGATCACCGGCTCGCGCGTGGTTGACGCCCGCAGGCCGACGGCGACCAGACCGGCCTCTCCGACCAATCGCGAGGTTGCGACCTGCCAGGTCTGGGCGTCGGCGTGGACGTAGTCATCGCTGAGGGCGGAAAATTCAACCGCCGTAAGCCAGTCGCCCTGTTCCACACCGATGGACGCTGACCAGTTTTCCAGGGCCCCGTTCCCCGTCACACCATTATTGCTGCGGTGCCAACGACCGCCCGCCAACCAGTCATTCCAGCGCCAGGAAAGGCCCGCATCGAGGCTGGAAACAGGCTGGAAACCGACCGCGCCGTCGACACGGCCGGCCTCGCTTGCCGCAAGGCTCAACCCCCACTCCTGATCGCCACGACGGACATTGTAGGTCAGCGACAGCTCGACGACATCCTTGTTGATAGCGCCCGACTGGCCGGAATGACCGGTCCGCCGGGGACAATAGTCAATGCCGCACTGTCGGACCTCCGGCGCAAAGGATATCGCAGCGCGGAGCGTGCCGACCGACACTTCCTGACCGAGCGCTATCGAGCGGAAGACCAGTTTGGGATCATGACCGGAGTAAGGGGATTCGGTGCGGATCGCCGACAGGCCGCCGCCCGGCAGGTGGCCGCCATCAGCGCGCACGAGCCGGGCCGCGGCCGGGCCGCCAACCGGGTCCAGCCGGGCCGCACCCTGCCCATAGCCCAAGCGCAACTCGCCCCAACCGGTATCCGCATAAACATAGGCGTCGGCAATCATCGCCCTGACCCGGTCGCCGGAACCGGTACCGGCGCTGAAAAGCCCGCTGCCGGGAGCGATCGGGGTCAGTGGCGAGGCGCTGGTGCCTGCGGTGGCACAATCGGCAATGCCCGGCGGGCAGTCCCCCACCCGGCCGCCATGGGTATCGGATGTCAGGTCGCGCTCCGCGTGCCCCGTCAGCACAAGGCCCCAGCGGCGCCCGGTGTCAGTGAAGGTTTCGAAATCCAGACCCAGCTCGATATCCGCGAGCCCTTCAACACCGCCGTCTGGCGTGTCGCCGGCCAGCAGGACCAGCCCGATATCAGCGCGCCAGCTGACGGCGCTGACATCGTCAACGGAGAACGGATCATGTTCAGGAAAATCAGTGTCTTGTGCCGATGCCGGCGGGCCCGCAAGTGTTCCGGACAGAGCCGCGAAAAGTATCGCGCTTGTAGTCCGTTTCATCGCTCGCGGTCCCGCCGATCGGCCCCGTCCCCCCGGACGTCGCGCCTTACAGGAGGTGAGCACGGCCCTCCGGTCAAGCGTCCGGATCGGGTTGGATGCGTGTTCACGCAAACATGTTGCAGGTTTGCCACTCCTGGATGGGTGCCTTTCATCGCTGGCGCGCACGGATTCGCGTGTTATACAAACCACTCTAAATCTGAGGCGCATTCGCGTCCTGCAGTTTCTCGTGCGTTTTCGCCGTCTTGTTTCGAAGGAGTCACGGCACATGTCGGACCGTCGGATTCTTGGATTGATCCTTTCTGCCGCCATTCTTGCACTTCCGGCCTGCGCCTCGCGCAATGCCGAAGCGGCGGAATCATCATCGGAATCGTCCGGATTCCGCCTGCCTTCCCTTCCCAACCCGCTCGCCAGCAATCGTGTGGTCGAGCCGGAAGGCATCGGCGTGAACGGTTATCTGTGGCGCGCCAGCCTGGATACGATCAGCTTCATGCCCCTGGCCGAGCTTGATCCGTTTGGCGGGGTCATCGTCACCGATTGGTATGCCAATCCACAAATGGCCACCGAACGCTTCAAGTTGACGGTCTACATTCTTGATACGCGACTGCGGGCCGATGCGCTCGCTGTCAGCGTCTTCCGCCAGGTGCGGAGCGAGAGTGGCGAGTGGATTGATGCCGAAACCGGCGCCCAGACGGCGTACGACATCGAGAACGCGATCCTGACCCGTGCACGCCAGCTGCGTATCTCGCAACTGGACAACTAGACCGGCTGCACAGGCTGATCGCATACCGGGGGCGCGGCGCGGCCGCGGGCCAGACATGACACGATACAATCCTCGCGAAGCCGAACCCAAGTGGCAATCGGCCTGGGACGCCTGTGATGCGTTCAAGGCCATTGGCCCCAGCGCGTCGAACGACAAACCGAAATACTATGTCCTCGAGATGTTTCCCTACCCGTCCGGGCGGATCCATGTCGGCCATTCGCGCAATTACACGATGGGCGACGTGGTGGCCCGCTATAAACGGGCGCGCGGATTCGACGTTCTGCACCCGATGGGATGGGACGCCTTCGGCCTGCCGGCCGAGAACGCTGCGCGGGATCGCGGCGTGCATCCCGGTGCCTGGACCCACGACAATATCGACGCCATGCGCGGCCAGCTGCAACGGCTCGGGCTGGCGCTCGACTGGAGCCGCGAGATCGCGACCTGCGATCCGTCCTACTACCGACACCAGCAAGCCATTTTCCTGAAGCTGATGGAGCGCGGTCTGCTCCACCGAAAGACGGCGAAGGTCAATTGGGATCCAGTCGACCAGACCGTGCTGGCCAATGAACAGGTGATCGACGGTCGCGGCTGGCGCTCCGGTGCCCTGGTCGTGCAGCGCGAGCTGGATCAGTGGTTCTTCAAGATCACCGAATACGCCGACGAATTGACCGACGCGCTCGACGAGCTGGACCGCTGGCCGGACAAGGTCCGGACCATGCAGTCCAACTGGATCGGTCGTTCGCGCGGCGCAGAAGTCTCCTTTCCGCTCACGGACACAGGTTTGGCCGATCAGTTCGGTGCCACGATCGACGTTTTCACGACACGACCCGACACGCTGTTCGGCGCCAGCTTCCTGGCACTTGCACCCGACCATCCGATCGTCAAGGCGCTCGCGGCGGACGATCCGGAAATTGATCGTTTCATGCGCGAATGCGCCCGAATGGGAACGACGGCGGAGGAAATCGAGAAAGCCCCCAAGCGCGGTGTGGACCTCGGCATTACCGTCCGCCACCCGTTCGACAAGAATTGGGAATTGCCTGTCTGGTCGGCCAACTTCGTTCTGTCCGGCTATGGCACCGGCGCGATTTTCGGCTCACCGGCCGGCGACCAGCGCGATCTCGACTTTGCCCGCAAATACGACCTCGCCGTCCAGCCGGTCGTCCTGCCGCCGGAGGCGAGTGCCGACACGCATGTGATCGAGGATGAGGCCTATACCGGGCCGGGAACCATCTATAACTCCCGTTTCCTTGACGGGCTTTCGACAGTGGACGCGCTGGAGCGCGCGATCACCGAGCTGGAAAGCCTTGGGCTCGGCAAGGGCGCGACAAGCTATCGTCTGCGGGACTGGCTGGTTTCGCGTCAACGCTACTGGGGTTGCCCGATTCCGGTCATCCACTGTGCCGATTGCGGCGTCGTCCCGGTTCCCGAGGACCAGTTACCTGTGGTGTTGCCGGAGGATGTCACCTTCGATCACCCGAGCAATCCGCTTGAACGCCATCCCACCTGGAAGAATGCCGACTGTCCGTCCTGCGGCAAAGCGGCCCGCCGGGAGACCGACACGCTGGACACCTTTGTCTGCTCGTCGTGGTATTTCCTGCGCTTCACATCGCCCTGGGCCGAGGACACACCCTTCCTCGCCAGTGATGCCGAGCACTGGATGCCGGTTGACCAGTATGTCGGCGGTATCGAGCATGCAATCCTGCATCTGCTCTACGCCCGCTTCTTTACCCGCGCCCTGAATGATGCCGGACTGATGAACATGAAGTCCGGAGAACCGTTTGCCGGCCTGTTCACCCAAGGCATGGTGACGCACGAAACCTACAAGTCGGCAGAAGGCAAATGGCTGTCGCCCGAGGAAGTGGACCTCCGCAAGGAGCGCGCCGTGGAGCTGGCGACGGGCAAACCGGTCTCTGTCGGCGCCATCGAGAAGATGTCCAAGTCAAAAAAGAATGTGGTCGACCTGGACGCCTTTATCGAGAGTTATGGCGCTGACGCCGTGCGTTGGTTTGTTCTTTCGGATTCCCCTCCGGAACGGGACGTCGAGTATACCGATAGCGGTGTCGAAGGTGTCTGGCGCTTTGTTCAGCGGCTTTGGACGACCGTGACATCCCTGCCCGATACAGCACCCGGCCCGCTCACTGTTGCCAGCGACGCGACCGGACCGGCGCTCGATATCCGTCGTGCTGCGCACAAGACGCTGCACGCGGTCACCGATGCGATCGAGGGTTTCCGGTTCAACTCCGCTGTGGCCCAGGTCCATGACCTGGTCAATGTGCTTCGCAAGTTCGAGCCGGCCGACCAAACCGGTATTGCCGCCAAGGCTGAAGCGTTGGGCATTCTGGTCCGGATCATCGCGCCCTTCGTGCCGCACCTGGCCGAGGAGAGCTGGGAACGACTTGGAGGCGAGGGGCTGGTGATCGATGCGGCCTGGCCCGAGGTCGACACCGGTTTGCTGGTCGAAGACAGCGTTACCCTGCCGGTCCAGGTCAATGGCAAACGTCGTACCGAGATCACGGCACCAAAAGGGGCTGCGCAGGATGTGGTCCAGGACATGGTGATGGCCGACCAAACCGTCCAGCGCGCCCTCGAGGGGCTTACCGTTCGCAAGGTTATCGTGGTACCTGATCGTATCGTGAATATCGTCGCAGGATAAAATCATGCGTTCCAGCCGCCGTGCACTTCTTGTCGGTCTCGTCGTTTCGGCGGGATTGAGCCTGTCAGCCTGCGGCTTTTCGCCGATGTATGGCGGGGCGGGTGTCAACAGCGCCTTGGCCGACATCCAGATTGAGACCGGTCGCGAACAGGTTGATTTCCACCTGCAGGAAGCCCTGCTCGACCGGATGGGTGCGCGCCATGCGTCTGGTCCCCTGACGCTGCGGACCGAAAGCACTACCAGCCGGTCCGCGCTCGGAGTAGGGACTGATGCCGCGGTGTCGCGCTATGCAATCGGACTGTCCGTCGAGTATGGCCTGTTCCGCGACGGTGATGTTGTTCCGGTCGTCGCCGGAACCGTACGCACTGAAGCGTCCTACAACGTCCCGCAATCGGTCTATGCCTCGGTCGCCGCCGAGCGTGACGCGACCGAGCGCGCGGCCCAGCTCGCAGCTGAACGGATCGCCAACCAGCTCGTGCGAGCGCTTCGGGACGCCGACACCCAGTGAAGGCCTCCGCACGCGAAGCCGACGCCCGGGTACAAAATCCCGACCCGTCCATTCGCGCCTACCTGATCTACGGCCCGGACCGCGGGTTGACCCATGAACGCGCCCAGACACTGGTCCGGTCGATCCTGGAAGATCCGGACGACCCCTTCGCTCTGACCCAATTGACCGAGGACGATCTGAAGGCGGACCCGGCCGGTCTCGCTGACGCCATGGCCGCGATGTCACTGACGGGAGGAAAGCGGCTTGTCCGGGTCAGGCTGACCGGTGAGAGCGGAAGCGGGCCGGTCATCGACATGATTGAGGGTCTGGAGAGTGGCTCTCAGACGGCCGAAGCTGTGCTGGTGGTCGAATCCGGAGATCTAGCGCCGCGAGGGAAGCTTCGAAAGACCTTCGAACCGGCAAAAAAAGCAATTACTATAGCATGTTATGCTGACAGTTCGCAGTCACTCGAATCGCTGTGTGAAAGCATGCTGAAAGTAGAAGGTCTTGAGCTTGCACGCGAAGCGCGCGCGGCCTGGCTGCCCCGACTGGAGGGTGACCGCGCCCTTGCTCGCGGCGAGATCGAAAAACTGATCCTCTATAAAGGGCTCCGATTTCAGCGCGCCGAAGATGACAACACGGTCACGCGTGAGGACGTTGAGGCGATTGCCGCCGGCCAGGGAGAGGCACAACTCGATGCAGTTCTCGCTCCAGCCCTGCTCGGATTGCTGACCAAGGCTGACAGTGCCTATCACCGGTCGATTACGGCGGGCGGATCAGCCGTTGGAATATTGCGGGCCCTGCAACGGCGACTTGATCAACTCGGTGCGGTCCATGCCGCTGGCGGGAATGACGGGGCGATGGCTCGAAGCGGCGCGCCCCGATACGGCCCGCAAGCCGATACCTTCAGGCGGCAATTATCGCTATGGCGTGGTCGCAGGTTGGACCATGCCCGCCAGCTCGCCTTCGACGCTGAGCGCGCCGTCAAATCCTCAGGCGCGCCGGCAGAAGCGTTGGTGGGTGATCTGCTGTTGCGGCTCGCTCGTGGCGCCGCGCAGATGGACCGCTGATCAGCGTCCGCCATCGGCACTGAGCCGTCGACAGACATCATCAAGTTGCTCGAGCGTCCTGTATTGCACGCGCAGTTCGCCGCCCTTGGCGCCATGTTTGATCTCGACAGCGAGACCGAGACGCGCCGTGATATCGGCTTCCAGCGCCCGGGTGTCCGCATCCTTGGAGACCGGTCCGCGGTCACCCGCCTTGGTCTCCGGGGCACGGGGACTGTGTGAGTCCCGCGCCAGCTTCTCGGCATCGCGAACTGACAATCCACTTGCGATGATACGCTCGCACAGCGCTTCCGGGTCAGGCGCATTGGCGATCGCACGCGCATGGCCGGCCGAAATCTGTCCGCTTGCCAGATGGGCAAGAACCGGATCCGGGAGGGACAGCAGCCGCATCATGTTGGCAACATGACTGCGGCTCTTGGACACCGCATGGGCGACATCTTCCTGGGTGTGCCCGAAACGATCGATCAACTGGCGGTAGGCCTGCGCTTCTTCGACCGGGTTAAGGTCAGCACGCTGAACATTCTCGACGATGCCGATTTCCAGCGTTTCCCGATCGGTGAGTTCCCGCACCAGGGCGGGTACTTCATGCAGTCGCGCCCTCTGCGCCGCACGCCAGCGACGTTCCCCAGCAACGATCTGGAAGCGATCACCGCCATCGACAGGACGCACCAGGATCGGCTGGACAATCCCCTTGTCGGCGATGGATTCCGCCAGCGCATTGAGCTCGGGCTCGGTAATCGTCTTGCGAGGCTGATCCGGATTCGGTGCGATCAGTTCGATCGGGATCATCCGGACGCCATCGCGCGATGGGACTGAAGACGGCGGCGCATCAGCTTCGGGCGCGCTATAGCCGCCCGTATCGGTCTCACCCAGGAGAGCCGAGAGGCCACGACCAAGGCGCTTGTTCTTTTCGCTGGCGCTCATGCCATTTCACCCTGTGTTTCACGACGACGTTTGCGTTCCTGCTGGACGATTTCCTTGGCCAGGCTGATATAGGCCTGCGATCCGGAGCAATGCAGGTCGTAAAGGAGAACCGGCTTGCCGACTGACGGCGCCTCCGACACCCGAACATTGCGCGGAATGACCGTCTTGTAGACCTTGTCGCCGAAATGCTCGCGCACATCGGCCGCCACTTCGGCCGACAGGTTGTTGCGGCTGTCATACATGGTCAGGACAACGCCCTGGATATCCAGACGCGAATTCAGGTGACCCCGGACACGCTCGACCGTCTTGAGCAGTTGGGACAGCCCTTCCAGGGCGAAGAACTCACATTGCAGCGGAACGAGGATCGAGTCGGCGGCAGTGAGCGAGTTCACTGTCAGGACGTTCAGGGATGGCGGACAGTCAATCAGGATGTAATCAAGCGCGGCAGCATCCGGCCCCAGAGCTTGCATGCTTTGATCGATCGCGCGTTTAAGCCGATAGGAGCGACGCTGGTCATCGGCCAGTTCGAGCTCGGCTCCTGACAAAAGCTCGTCCGATGGCACGATACTCAATCCAGGGACCACCGTTGGGGCCATGGCAGACTTGAGGGAATCCCCGCCAACCAGCACATCATAGGATGTCAGGGTGCGCTTGGCAGGAGGCACGCCCAGGCCCGTGGAGGCATTACCTTGCGGGTCAAGGTCGATGATCGCGACCTTTTGCTTGATGGCCGCGAGCGCCGTGCCGAGATTGATGGCGGTGGTGGTTTTGCCCACACCGCCCTTCTGGTTGGCGACGGCGATTACCCGGGGCGCCTTGGAACGCTGGACGTCAGTTGGCACGATCTACCTCATGAATGCGCAGGATCACCCCATCACTGGTACGACTGGGTATGACTTCACAATCGAATGTCCAGTGTTTACGGGCCTCGGTCAATTCATCGCGATAGTTTTGGCCTTTGAAAAAAAGCCCTTGAGCCCTGTTTTTCAACAAGGGTGAGACATACCCCAATAATTTATTCAACGGCGCGAAAGCCCGGGCGGTGACCAGGTCAAAGCCTTCGCCAGGGTCCAGTGTCTCGACGCGTACCGATCGGGCGTCCGCATCCAGACCCAAAGTCGCGATCGTCTTGCGAAGAAAGGCGACCTTCTTCCCGACCGAGTCGACCAGGGTCACATGCGCAGCCTGCCCACGGTCACGAAATCCGAGGGCCAGGGCGATACCGGGAAAGCCGGCGCCCGCTCCCAGGTCCGCGACCTTGCTGACATCAGGCCCGACATGGTCAAGCAGCTGGAAGCTGTCCATGGCGTGCCGGGCCCAGAATTGGTCGAGCGTGGATCGCCCTACCAGATTGGTGTGAGCATTGGTCTCGACCAATAGCCTGCGCCAGGTCTCGAACCCGTCGAGTGTTTCACGTGAAACACCGGTGTCACGGCCAAACGCTTCACGATCCATTTAGCCCGCCTCCTGCGAACGCCGTTTGACGTGGGCGAGGACGGCCGTCAGTGCCCCGGGGGTGACGCCCTCGATCCGGGCCGCCTGCCCCAGCGTTTCCGGCCGGGCCCGCTCCAGCTTTTCGCGCGCCTCATTGCTGAGCCCGCCGATTCCGCCATAGTCGAGCCCCCGAGGAAGCCGAACGGCTTCGTCACGGCGGAAGGCGAGGATATCGGCCTGTTGCCGGTCGATATAGCCCGCATACAGCGCGTCAATCTCGATCTGCTCGGCGACACCAGCCGACACCGATGCCAACTCCGGCCAGATCGCGCACAGGCGATTCCAGTTCACATCGGGATAGGCCAGCAATTCGCTGACGGTCCGACGCTTGCCATCAGCATTGACGGACAAACCCCTGTCCCGCGCTTCATTTGGCGTCAGCGATAGGCGCTCCGACAGGGCCCGAGCTGCGGACAGCTCGTCCATCTTGCTGTCAAATGCTTTGCGGCGTTCGCGTCCGGCGAGCCCCAGCTCCAGGGCTTTCGGCGTCAGCCTCTGATCCGCGTTATCGGCGCGCAAGGTCAGCCGATACTCAGCCCGCGACGTGAACATCCGATAGGGCTCGCTGACGCCGCGCGTGATCAGATCGTCGATCATCACACCGATATAGGCATCCGATCGCCCCAACACGAATGGCTCGCGCCCCGTCGCCGAAAGCGCGGCATTGGCACCGGCCATCAACCCTTGCGCGGCCGCTTCCTCATACCCGGTTGTTCCGTTGATCTGACCGGCCAGCCACAGTCCCGCCCGTTTGCGAAGCTGCAGGGTCGTATCCAGTTCGCGCGGATCAACATAATCATACTCGATGGCGTAGCCGTACCGCTTGACCGCGACCTGTTCCAAGCCCGGAATGGTCTCCAGGAATGCCTGCTGGACCGCGTCCGGCAGCGAGGTGGAAATCCCGTTGGGATAGACAGTGTCGTCTTCCAATCCTTCCGGCTCCAGGAAGATCTGGTGCGCCGACCGGTCTGCAAACCGGACAACCTTGTCCTCGATTGACGGACAATACCGCGGACCCCGACCGGCAATCGCACCGGAATAGACCGCAGACTGACCGAGATTGTCAGCGATGATCCTGTGCGTTTCCGCGGTGGTGCGGGTCACAGCACAGCTGATCTGCGGCACATCGATCCGGCCGCTCAGGAAAGAAAAGGGCACGGGCACATCGTCGGCGGCCTGCTGCTCGAGACTGTCCCAGTCAATCGACGACCGGAGAAGCCGGGCCGGGGTCCCCGTCTTGAGCCGACCCATCTGCAGGTCCATGCCGTACAGCGTGTCTGACAGGCCAATGGACGGTGCTTCACCGGCTCGCCCTGCGGGGATACGCTCGGAACCCTTGTGGATCAGGCCTCGAAGAAAGGTTCCGGTCGTCAGCACGACGGCAGCCGCATGATAGGCATTCCCGACCGCATCGGTAGCCCCGACGCAGCGGTCGCCATCGAACATCAGGTCCTCGACCGCAGCCGCCCGGATCTCCAGCCCCGGCAGATCGGCGAGCTCGCCCTGCATCGCTGACCGGTAGAGCGCCCGATCTGACTGGGTCCGCGGCCCGCGTACCGCCGGACCCTTGGAACGGTTCAAAAGACGGAACTGGATCCCGGACGCATCCGCGACCCGCCCCATCAATCCATCAAGCGCATCGATCTCACGCACCAGATGACCCTTGCCGAGCCCCCCGATCGCCGGATTGCAGGACATTTCACCAATGGTCTCGATCTTGTGGGTGAGCAAAAGGGTCCGGGCACCCAGCCGCGCCGACGCGGCCGCGGCATCGCAGCCGGCATGTCCACCGCCAATGACAATGACGTCCCAGGTTTGCATGGGGATCGATCCGTTCGGTTCAGGCTCAAGAAGAAGTCGGCCTACATAGGGCCTTCACCCATCTGAGTCGAGATCGTCCGACGAATGTTTCACGTGAAACAGCGACCAGGATTGATGCCGGGTTACTTCCCGATACAGAATTGGGAAAACACCCGATCGAGAATGTCCTCGACATCCACCCGACCGGTGAGACTTTCCAAGGCCCGGACTGCCAGCCGTGCATCTTCGCCGGCCAGTTCAGGCGCATCGGCCAGCTGATCGCGACAGCGCGCCAGTGCCTCCAGCGCCGTCTCCACCGCTCGCCGATGACGGGCTCGGCTCAAGGCCGGCATTTCCCTGGCCGACAACCGATCCCGGACAATCTCTTCGATCCGGGCCTCCAGCGCCTCGACACCATCACCGGATTTGGCGCTGAGCCGATAGGCGCCGTCACGCTGCGCCGCTGCCCCAAGATCCAGCTTGTTCAGGACCAGCAGGTCTCCATCGGTCAGGCGGCCCTCCAGATCTCGCAAATCGTCGGTCGAACGAGCATCCGCCACCCCGATCCTCAGATCCGCGTGTTCGGCCCGATCGAGCGCCCGGCGCACACCCTCGGCCTCGATCGCATCGACGGCTTCGCGCAACCCGGCCGTATCCGAGATCACGACCGGGAAGCCGCCCATGGTCAACTGCACCTCGACGATGTCGCGGGTGGTACCCGGAATGTCCGTAACAATGGCGGCGTCACGCCTGGCCAGACAATTCAGCAAACTCGACTTGCCGGCATTGGGTGCTCCAATCAAGACAATGGAGAATCCGGTCCGGATCCGCTCGCCCCGCCGCCCGTCATCGAGATGGCGGATCATGGACGCGATGAGTTCACTCAGCGGGTCATAGGCCGCATGTGACAGCGCGTCCGGTACATCAGCCTCGTCGGGAAAATCAATCTCGCCCTCGATCGAGGCCATCGCGGTGATCAGCGCATCCCGCCACCCATCATAGAGACGACGCAGCGACCCCGACATTTGTGCCAGCGCCTGGACCCGCTGACCCTCGGTCTCGGCATCGATCAGATCGGCCAGGCCCTCGGCCTCGGTCAGGTCTATCTTCTCGTTTTCAAAAGCGCGGCGGGTGAACTCCCCGGCCTCAGCCGGGCGGGCCCCCGCTTCATCCAGAGCGGCGAGAACAGCATCAATGACCGCAGGGCCGCCATGAACCTGAAACTCGGCACAATCTTCACCGGTAAAACTCCCAGGTCCGGGAAACCACAGCACAAGGCCCCGATCCATGACCGAGCCATGACTGTCGCGCAAAGCCCGAAGGGCCGCCTGCCGCGGTACCGGACGGGGCCGCCCCGCCAAGGCGTCCAGAATCCCGCCGGAGTCCGGACCCGACAGCCGGATAACCGCCACTCCCGAGCGCCCGGCTGGCGTTGCGAGAGCATAAACCGTTGTATTCACGATACTACTTGTCCTTACCGGTCCCGCTCACGCCCCCGGCCTGACGCATCATCTCCATGAATTGATTGGTCATTTGACCACCAACCGCCGACCATTGGCGCATCAGGGCCTCTGGCTCCATGGAGTCCAGATTGGCTTCGGTCCGCTTGACCACTTCATCGACCATCGCATCATTGATCCGCGACACGTCCGGAAGGCCCAGGAAGTGCCGCGCTTCTTCAGGCGTACAATCAATATCGATCTTGACCTTCATACCGGCCTCGCTTGCACAGGGTTGCGGCCTGTCACCCTGACAGGCCCGTTCACCCGACAACATAGCGGCATCCCCGGCTGGTGGGCAGGGGTATCCGCCGACAAGACTGAAACGTCATGCCTGGCCCGATCACAGGCCCGCACCATCTCGCGCAATTGTCAGACGCTGGCCCCTTGCTGAACAGGCCCAGCCTGCGAGACTGACCGCCTGACGCTTCGACACCGGGACGGCCTACAGCGGGATTTGACTTTGGCTTTCGCAGACGAAATACGCGACGTCCGACGCAGCGGCTTCCCGCTCCGTGCACCTTTCCTCGCCATCACGTCAACGACGTGGCTGGCCTGCCTCCTCATATTCACGACCGCCGCCTGGCTCGACGCGGTGCGCCAGGACCCTCAGGCCGACTACACGCTTTACCTGCTGGCCTGGGCGCGCGGTCTCCTGCCCTGGCTGATCCTGTTTCCGATCGTCTTCAAACTCGGCGCCCGCGACAGCCATTCCAATCTGCGCGAGAGCGCGGGCTCGGCTGTTCTGGCCGGCATCACCAGCATGGTCGCCATTCTGGCCTACGCCGCGATCGCATTTTCAATCGGCACTGACAGAACGCCGCTCCAGACCCTGAGCAGTTTCGGGGTCCGGGACTTCCTCTGGGACGTGGTCCTGTTCGCCATGGCCTTCCTGGTCGGCCGCCAGATGCGGCCTCCCCCGGATCCACAAACCGCCCAGACACCTCAAAAGGGGTCCCTGGCGGTGAAATCCAGCGGCCGCGTGGACTATGTTCCTGTCGCCGAAATCCTGGGCGCCACGGCCCAGGGCAATTACATCGCCCTCCACCTCAACGATCGGGATGTCCTGCACCGGACCACCATGGCCCAACTCGTGACCGCCTTGTCCGGGGCCGGCTTTGTCCGCATACACCGCTCCCACTTGGTCAATCCGTCATGCGTCCGTGTCGCCCGCTCCCGCGGCGAGAGTTTTCGCATGGTCGAACTGACCAATGGTGCCCGGTTGCCGGTCTCGGACCGGTATCGGGCGGACGTCCGCGAGCGCCTTGACCAACGCGTTCTCGGCTGACCTCACTGACGCCCGCAATTAGGCCGGGACCGCCTCAGCCGCGCTGGCAGCAACCCACCCGGGCCGAGCCGTCAATCGCGAAAAATAGGCTTTCACAGGCTCGGGCGCATCGTCGAACTGTTTGATGATCTTGAGCAGGAACAACATGTATCCAACCGAGATATCGGCCGCGGTGAACCGACCACCGGCCAGATAGTCCCGATCCTTCAGACCATGGTTGGCCAACAGGTCGAGCACTTTGACGGTGTCCGCCTTGGCCGACTTGGCGATTGCCGCATTGCGCGCCTTTTCGGGCAGCAGGACCGTGTGCGCCAACAGAAGGGTGACCGGCATGATCATCCCGCTTTCCCCGAAATGCAGCCATTGCAGGAAAAGATCGTAATCCGCCTCGTCCGGCCTGACGTCGAGATCCGTCGGTCCATACCGACCCATTACGTATTGCAGGATGGCAACCGACTCGAACATGACGCGACCCTTGTCCGCCAATGCCGGTACTTTGCGCAGGGGGTGCACGTCGGCATAGGCCTCGTCACCAGCTGGCCGTTGGGCAAACGCCACGTTTTCCAGGGTGTAAGGCAGACCCATTTCCTCCAGCAACCACCGCACCCGGATCGAGCGGGTGCGCGGTGCGTGATAGAGACGCAAATCTGAATGATCGACCACGATGTTTCTCCCCGTGTTCTGGAACAAGCTTCCGCTTATGATGGCCTCGACAGGCTGTCATTGAAAGCATACCCGTCCCTGCAAGCCACCACGAATAGACGCATGCCACTGATACAGTCCTGCCAGACTGACATTCCGGACCACTGCCCAGCCTGGAGATCCATCATGCGACAGACCCCAATCGCCGCCCTGGCCTTGCTGACTGCCTGTACGCAAGCCGCGAACGCCCCGTCCATGGAACGGGCAGCGCCCGCCATCGCCATGGATTGTTTCCGCGACGCTGATATATCCATGCTCGCCGCCCATCGCGGTGGACCGGCTCCCGGCTATCCTGAAAACGCCCTCACCAGCCTGGACCGACTGATCGAGCTGGGCGTGCTCTACGCCGAGATCGATGTCCGCCGGACCGCCGATGGCGTCCTGTTCCTGCTGCATGATGATACCCTGGACCGGACAACATCCGGATCGGGACCCCTTGACGGGCTGACCTGGGAGGAATTGTCAGGCCTTCGGCTTCACGACAATAACGGCAGACCGACCAACGCAACCCTGCCCACCCTCGCAGACGCGATTGCTCTTGCACGTCGGACCGGCCTCGTCCTCAATCTCGATCTCAAATCAATTCCGGCCGGGGATATTGTCGCGTTCGTCCATGATCAGGATGCCCGCGATCAGCTGGCCATCATCACCTATACCGTGGCTGATGCAGCCGCCGTTCACGACCTTGATCCCGGCCTGCTCCTGTCCGTTCCGAACGATCTGCCCGCGCTCCGCCGCGCGGGGCTCAATCTGGACGCCAGCTATGTCTGGATGGGAACCGGTTCGCTCGACCCTGTCGCCGATACCCGTCTGGCCGATCTTGGCCTGGAAACGTCAGCAGGCCTCTTTCGCCGCGAGAATGGCCGTCCGGAGCTCTATCTGGAAGCGCGCGACGCCAATATCGAACTGATCGCTGTGGATGATGTGGAAACTGCAGTCCGAGCGCTTGGCGGTGCCGAGACCCTGCATAACCAGATCGCCGCCTGCCGTGGTTAGGGACGGCCCTGTGACCCATCCGACCGGGTGGCCGACCGGATCCCGCACCGCTGATCTGCATGCGACAACGATCGCCAGGGGCCGGCAACCCGGCCCCTGAAACGGTCGATGATCAGGTATTCATCGAGTCGAAAAACTCGTCATTGGTCTTGGTCTGACGCAGCTTGTCGAGAAGGAACTCGATGGCATCCTGGGCGCCCATCGGGTTGAGGATGCGGCGCAGCACGTACATTTTCTGCAACTGACCGCGATCCACCAGCAATTCTTCTTTCCGGGTTCCGGACTTGAGAATGTCGATGGCCGGGAAGACGCGCTTGTCCGCAACCTTGCGATCGAGCACGACTTCCGAGTTACCCGTACCCTTGAATTCCTCGAAGATGACTTCATCCATCCGCGAACCGGTATCGATCAGCGCAGTGGCAATGATGGTCAGAGAACCGCCATGCTCGATATTCCGGGCAGCGCCGAAGAAACGTTTCGGGCGTTGCAGCGCATTGGCATCGACACCACCGGTCAAAACCTTGCCCGAGGACGGAACCACGGTGTTGTAAGCCCGTCCCAGACGCGTGATCGAATCCAGCAGGATCACGACATCGCGGCCGTGCTCGACCAGACGCTTGGCTTTTTCTATCACCATTTCAGCCACTTGCACGTGACGCGTCGGTGGCTCGTCAAAGGTCGAGGAAATCACCTCGCCTTTCACGGTACGCTGCATGTCAGTCACTTCTTCCGGCCGTTCATCGATCAAAAGCACCATCAGGTAACAATCCGGGTGATTGCTTTCGATGGCATGGGCGATGTTCTGCAGCAGTACGGTTTTACCGGTCCGCGGCGGGGCGACGATCAGGCCACGCTGGCCCTTGCCGAGCGGAGACACGATGTCGATGACCCGACCGGAACGATCCTTCACCGTCGGATCGGCCAGCTCCATGTTGAAGCGGCTTTCGGGGTAAAGCGGTGTCAGATTGTCGAAATGAACCTTGTGACGGGCTGATTCCGGATCCTGGAAATTGATGGTCGAGACCTTGAGCAGCGCGAAATAGCGCTCGCCATCACGCGGGCTGCGGATCTCGCCCTCGACCGTGTCACCAGTCCGCAGACCGAATTTGCGGATCTGGGTCGGAGACACATAAATGTCGTCCGGGCCGGCGAGATAATTGGATTCCGGCGACCGCAGGAAACCGAACCCGTCCTGCAACACTTCCAGCACACCGCCGCCATGAATTTCGACATCCCGTTCGGCGAGCGCCTTGAGGATGGCGAACATCATGGCCTGTTTGCGAAGCGAGGAGGCATTCTCGATCTCGAGGGCTTCCGCAAACTCGACCAGTTCGGTCGGCTTCTTCTCCTTGAGACCCTGCAGCGACATGCGCTCCAGACCGTCAAGCAAGGCGGGAACAGGTAAGGAAATTTCGTCGGTCATGATGATACTATCAGCTCAAGCACAAGAGCGTGGCCCCGGACAGGCCTTACGCGATCAAGCAAGCCGGGTGCCGCCAAAGCAAGGAAGACCCGAGAATTGAGGAGCAGACGGGCGCGCTGTGGTTTACGCGTCTCACGTCACGAAAGAAGGGATCCTGTAAAAGGAGTCGAGAAACCCTTGCCATGCAGCCCGCCCATCGTCAAGCGCAAGCCGCTCGGACCCCAATCCCCGCCGATCAGTTCAAGGCCACAACAGCCACCAGAACAATGGCAATTGCCAACACGAACGGGGCTTCGTTGAGCATGCGATAGCGCTTGTCCGACCAGTCATTGGTACCGGCCTGAAAGCGTTTGTATCGGATCGCGAATACATGATGCAGGCCTGTCATTGCACTGATCAGCACAAATTTCCCGAGCCAGGCCAGGCTCAAAAAGACAGACCAACCACCGGCCCGCTCCATATTGGCCCAGATCAGCGCCAACCCGATTACCCAGGCGACAATCATGGCCGGGTTCATGATGATCTTCAAAAGCCGGTGTTCCTGCAGCTTCAACGTCTCGTCCAGCTCGCCGCCGGGAATGGCCGCACAATGATAGACATAGAGACGCGGCAGATAGAGCAGCCCCGCCATCCAGGCGATCACAGCCAGGATGTGGAAGGCTCTCAGCCAGTCATAGGCAGCCAGCAGCATGATGATGAAGTCCCGGTTTCGTCAGGCCGCAGATTTGCACGGACACCCGCTGCAGTCAGCCGGACAAATCCGCTCACCATCAGCGGAATGCAGCCCGGCCGGTCGTTTCAGGGCCTCGCTGACCAGATTCGCCAGGCCCTCGATAAAGACCGGGTCCTGACCGAGCGCCGGCACCCGAATATAGGTTTCAATACCCATTTCCTCAGCGATTTCCGCATATTCTTCGTCGAGCTCGACCAAGGTTTCAATATGCTCGGAGACAAAGGCAATCGGCGACAGCAAAATCGATTTGCCGTCATCGGCGGCCTGTCTGATCGCCACATCCGTTGACGGCCCGATCCATTCCAGCGGCCCCACACGGCTCTGATAGCAGATCTGATAATCCGGAAACTCGGGCAATTGCCGAACAACAGCCTGAACCGTCCTTTCGACCTGCCATTGATAGGGATCGCCGGCCTCGATTATCTTCTTGGGCAGGCCGTGGGCCGAGAACAGCAAGCGCACATTGTCGGGCCGTCCGGCTTTCTCCCAGGATTTGCGGATCAGGCTTGCATGGGCATCCAGAAAAGCCGGCTCGGTCGGATAGCAACACACTGTCCGGGTTTCCGGACCGCCCGCCTTGCGCCAGGCCTTCAGCGAGGATGCCGTAGTCGTTGTCGAGAACTGCGGATAAAGCGGCAACAAAACGGTCTCGTCCGGCTGCCAGGCCTTCACCTCATCGGCCACATCCTCGGTGAAGGGGTGCCAGTATCGCATGGCCGGCCATATTCGGACGTCGTGGTCGGGCCAGCGAGCACCCAGCTGCTCCGCCAGCATGTTGGCTTGGCGGATCGTTTCCGGCAGCAAAGGAGAACCCCCACCCATTTTGGCGTAGTTGGCCTTGGCTTCCTTCGCGCGGGTCATCGAAATGAACCAGGCAAGCGCTTCTCTCACCAAACCCGGAGCCTGGATGATTGCCGGATCGCGGAACAGGTTCCGTAAAAAGGGCTGAACTGACTCCTGCCCGTCCGGTCCTCCGAGGTTGAACAGGACCACAGCGAGTTTCTGGCGTGCTTTGTCCAATGTCCGTTCTCCCGGATCAGGTGCGGTCGCGAATGCGTGCCAGAAGCTGCTCGACATGGGCAACCGGCACGTCCGGCGTGATGCCGTGGCCAAGATTGAAGATATGGGGTCGACCGGCCCAATGGTCCAACAATCGGTCAATCTCGCCATCCAGCGCCGACCCGCCGGCCCGCAGAACGGACGGATCGAGATGGCCCTGTACCGGCATGCCTTCCGGCAGGACAGATTGAATCCAGACCGGATCAACGCCAGTGTCCACCGCGATCGCGGTCACGCCGGTTTCCCGCGCATAGCGGGGATAGAGAGTGCCTGCACCGCGCGGAAACCCGATAATGGGAACTTCGATGCCGGCAGCTCGTACCGCGTCAACAATCCGCTTGGTCGGCCGGATAACGACCCGTTCAAACAGCGGTTCCGGCAAGCCTTCGGCCCAGCTGTCAAACAGTTTGAGAACTTCGGCACCGCAGCGGGCCTGCATGATCAGGTACTCGGCGGTGACATCGGCGATACGGTCCAGCATGCCGTCGAAAGCCTCGGGATGTTCCCAGGCCGCGACCCGGGTCCGGAAACGGTCCTTCGACCCGCCTCCCTCGACCATGTAGGTCGCGACCGTCCAGGGTGATCCTGCAAAGCCGATCATGGTGGTGGTATCGGGCAGTTCGGGAACCACGCGCTGGAGGGTTTCGCCGATCGAGCCGAGAACGGCTTCGGTCTGATCAAGCCGGAGCGCTTCAAACTGGCGCGGATCGAAGGGCTCCAACTGGGGACCCTCACCGGTGACGAACCAGACCTTGCGACCCAGCGCGATCGGCACAAGCAGGATGTCAGCAAACAGGATCGCGGCGTCGAAGCCAAAGCGACGGATCGGCTGCAGAGTCACTTCCGCCGCGAGATCCGGAGAAAAACAGAAATCGATGAAGTTCTTCGCCCGTGAGCGCACCTCCCGATATTCAGCGAGATAACGACCGGCCTGGCGCATCAGCCAGACGGGTGGCGGGGAGACGGTTTCTCCGGCCAGGACCCGGAGCATCGGCTTGTGTGTCATGTCATTCATCCGCCCTGCTTAGGCATGTCTTCCCACAGGATCAATCTGTGCCCTTCATCTCTCAAAAAAAGAATCTAAGGATTGTAGAAGATTGTAGTGCCGTGAATGTCGGGGAAGACCCGTACTATCCCCGCAATCCCGTCTCGCTCCTGACGGGTTTATCCATCCACAGGCTGTCAGGAACGGTTCGCGGGAAAGTTTGATTCACTGTTGTTTTTCAATCCCAAGGCTTCAAGACCTATTGTGGAATGGCAGTGGATAACGAACTGTGCAAAACCGGTGTCGGTCTGGATTGCTCACAGCCTTCTCCACGCATCCCGGTACTGTGGAAACTCATGTGGGTTTTTCGTGGTAAGACCCGGCACTACCCACAACCGTCCGAGCCGGATTGCCGAGGCGGGGAAAACAGCCCAACTTATTAACAAATGGTAAACGTCAAACCGTGATCGGTCCCATGCCTCCCATCAACTCTCCTTTTGAAACCTGCTTTCACATCCACATGGTGTCCGACTCGACCGGTGAGACCCTGATGGAAGTCATGCGGGCCTCGGTTGCCCAGTTCGAGGGAACCAGTCCGCTGGAACACCTCTACGCGCTTGTCCGCTCGTCCAAACAGCTCGACCGGGTTCTCGATGAGGTCGAGGCCTATCCCGGTGTCGTGATGTACACGATCGTCAATGCCGATCTGCGCCGGGAGCTGGAGACACGCTGCGTCGAACTCGGGGTTCCGGCGATTGCCATCCTGGACCCGATGCTGGCGACCCTGAGTGCCTATCTGGGCAGACCGGTTGCCAGCCGCGCGGGAGCACAGCGTTCGCTCGATGCCGATTATTACCGACGCATCGACGCCCTCAATTATGCAATGGCCCATGATGACGGCCAGGGCGAGGATTTCGAGGGTGCCGACATTGTCCTGCTCGGCGTGAGCCGAACGTCAAAGACCCCGACCAGTGTCTACCTGGCCCATCGGGGATTCCGGGCCGCGAACATTCCGTTGGTTAAAGATGTCCCGATCCCCGAAGCATTGTTCAGTCTGCGCAATCCGCTTGTGGTGGGACTGACTGCGTCGCCCGAGCGTATTGTCCAGATTCGCCGCAATCGGTTGCTCAGCCTGAACGAGGACCGGGACACCAACTATATTGATGATTTTGCGGTCAGGGAGGAAATCCTGTTCGCCAAGCGGCTGTACGCCAAGCACAAATGGCCGACCATCGATGTGACCCGGCGGTCAATCGAGGAAACAGCCGCCAAAATCATCAATCTGCTCATGGAAAAACGGAACCTGACGGCATGACCCGGTTCATCCTTGCCTCGGGCAGCCAGATCCGAGCCGACATCCTGCGCCAGGCGCAAATCCCGTTTGAAACCATCAAGTCGAATGTCGATGAAGGTGTGATCAAGGCTGAACGGGCAGACCTGTCGCCGCGGGACATGGCCCTGTGCCTGGCCGAAGCCAAGGCAGAACCTGTCTCGATTGCCAATCCTGACGCCCTGGTCCTGGGCGCAGACCAGACCATGGAGCTGGATGGCGACCTGCTGGACAAATTACCCGACGCGGCGTTGGCCAGGGCCCGGCTGGAACGCATGCGCGGCCGGCCCCATTGCCTGCATTCGGGCCTGGCCCTGCTGCAGGCGGGAGAGCCGGTCTGGCGGCATCAACAAACCTCGACCCTGCATGTCCGCGCGTTCAGTGACGCCTTCCTCGACCAGTATCTCGAGCAGGCCGGATTTGCCCTCACCGCCAGTGTTGGCGCCTATGCCTATGAAGGCTTGGGGGCGCAATTGTTCGACCGGGTGGATGGTGATTACTACGCCGTTCTTGGCTTGCCGCTCCTGCCCCTGGCGGCGGTCCTGCGCGAACACGGAGTGCTGCCACAATGATCCCCACCGGAGCAGCCCTGGTCGCCGGTGTGACTGGCGATCCCATCGCGCATTCCCTGTCGCCGGTTGTGATGCGCCACTGGATCGATGCTGCGGAAATCAATGCGCTGTACGCGCCGTTTCCGATCAGCGCCGAAAATTTTGACAGTGTCGTTCGCGGCTTGGCCCGGGCGGGTTGTCGCGGTCTCAATGTCACCTTGCCGCACAAGGAAGCGGCGCTGGAACTGGCGCAGACAGCGTCCGGTCCGGCCCGCGCGGTCGGGGCCGCCAACCTGCTGACATTCACGCCATCCGGAATCCATGCTGACAATACTGACATTGCCGGTTTTCTGTACGCCCTCGCTCCCGCCAATGTTGAGTTCAGCCAGGCTAGGGCGCTGGTTTTTGGCGCGGGTGGCGCCGCCCGGGCCATGCTCTATGCCCTGCTGACAGTCGGCGTGACAGACATCGCCATCTGCAACCGCAATATTACCCGCGCCCAGGGGCTGGCGCGGGACATTGTCCCGGCGGCACGCATAATTCCCTGGGAAGCCCGCGACGATGCCCTGCAAGGCCGAAACCTGATCGTCAACGCGACCTCTCTCGGTTTGGCTGGTCGCGACGATCTGATGCTCGACTGGCAACGGGTCGGACCCGGTAGTGTTGCGTTCGACAGCATCTATACGCCTGTCAAAACACGCTTTCTCGTCGACGCCCGCGCGCGTGGCCTGACCGCGATCGACGGGCTGGACATGCTGATCGGACAGGCCCGTCCAAGTTTCGAGGCCTTCTTCAAGCGCCCGGCCCCGGCCCTCACCGACCTGCGAACCCGTCTGCTCAAGCATCTCGAGGCGCATTGATGTTGCGGGTTGGACTCACCGGGTCGATCGGCATGGGCAAATCGGCAACGGCGCAACTATTCAGGGATGCCGGCATACCGGTTTTCGACTCCGACGCGACCGTTCATGCGCTTTACGCGCCGGGAGGCGCGGCGGTGGCGCCGGTGGCCAAGGCATTTCCCGGCGTGGTGGTCGACGGGGCGATTGACCGGGCCAGGCTGTCCGAGGCACTGAAGGCCGATCCGGACGGATTCGGGCACCTTGAAACCATTGTCCATCCGCTGGTCAACGAAGCCCGCGAGCGTTTTGTCATCGCCGAGGCTGCCTTGGGGCACGAGCTGGTCGTTTTCGATGTGCCGCTTCTGTTCGAGACAGGCGGTGACAGGCAGGTCGACAGCGTGATCGTCGTGCACGCACCCGATGATGTCCGCCGCGCCCGGGTATTGCAGCGGCCCGGCATGACGGCAGCCAGGCTGGACGCCATAATCGCCCGTCAAATGGATGATTCGACCAAGCTGGCACGGGCTGACCATGTCATTGAGACGTCCGCTGGCATGGACGATGCCAGACGCCAGGTCGGTGATATCCTCAAACTATTGAAAGCACAGGCCAGTCGGACCTGAATACGATCCGGTCCGGATCGGCGACGTGACCCGGACAGGCAAGGAAAGCAAGGCGGGACAGGGCTATGCGGGAAATCGTCTTCGATACGGAAACCACCGGTCTCGATCCCAATTCGGGTGACCGGATCACCGAGCTGGGTTGTGTCGAGCTCGTCGACTTCATTCCCACCGGCCGGACTTTCCATGCCTATGTGAATCCGCAGCGTTCCGTTCCCAAGGAAGTGGTCGAAATCACCGGCCTGACCACAGAATTCCTCGCTGACAAACCCTTGTTTGACGAGGTCGGTCCGAAATTCGTCGAGTTCGTCGGCGATGCGACCATGGTCGCCCACAATGCGCCGTTTGATCGTGGCTTCATCAATATGGAACTGGCCCGGCTGGGCCTGGAGACCTATGCCGATGACCGCTTCAAGGACACGGCACGGATCGCCAGGGCCAAGTTCCCCGGCTCCTACGTCTCGCTTGATGCACTTTGCAAACGCTTCGACATATCGCTCGACACGCGTGACAAGCACGGCGCCCTGATCGACTCCCTGTTGTTGGCGGAGGTCTATCTTGAATTGATGGGAGGGCGGACCCGGGCGCTGGATCTCAGCGGCCAGGGAAGTGGCGGTGCCGGGAAGGTTGAATTTCCGGCGAGGCCGCCGCGAGCGGAACCCCTGCCCGGACGCCAAACAGACTCAGAGCGCGCCGCCCATGCCGCCTTTGTTGACGAAATGGGCGAGAACGCGCTCTGGAAGAAACTGACGATCCAGTAGGAACGTCCGGTCAGTCAACGGGTCTAGTTGGCAGCGGCCGGATCGCCATTGCCATTGCTTTCCGAGCCCGGAGCGGCAGCGGCGCGCTTGGCGAGCTGGGCGCGGTAGAGGCCCGCGAAATCAACCGGATCAAGCATGAGCGGCGGGAAGTTTCCGTCGCGCGTGGTGTCGGCAAGAACCCGGCGTGCGAACGGGAAGATCAGCCGCGGACATTCGATCAGCAGGAAAGGCTCGCGATCGGTTTCGCCCACATTGGCGAGCTGGAACAGGCCGGCATAGGACAGCTCGGCGATGAAAACGACCGACTCGTCGCGCGAGGCCTTGGCATTGACCGTCAGGACGACTTCGAACGTGTCCTCGCCAGCGGTGCGAGCCTGTACGTCGATGGCCAGGTCAATGGCCGGAGCGGGCTGGCCGGGGCGCAGCGTTTCCGGGGCACCCGGGTTTTCGAAGGAGAGGTCCTTCACATATTGCGCGAGAACGCGCAGCTGCGGCGCTTGGGCTGCAGCATTGTCGGCGGGCGTGTTGGGTGCGTCGGTCATGGAACTCCCCGGATGGGTCTGTAAACGGCTGGCCTGGAACGGCCGGGTCAATGAGAGCGCGCCCGTTAGCATGGCCACCGGCCAGCGGCAAGCAGGCAAGACCACAGTGCAAAGGCTGACGCGCGACCAAATTGAGCCTATATCTTACGCGATGACATGTCCGCGCGTGCGGACGTCACGCGCGTTTGGCTCAGCAAAGGTACGACCGTCCTCATGGATATCTGGACCCTTATTGGTGGTGTTGCCGCGATTTTCTTCGCCTATCGCCTCTATACCGTGTTGGGGCGGCGGGAAGGCCATATGGAGGCCCCGACCCCGCAGGCAAAGCCTGCAACAGCGTCTGACTCCGACAAGACACCCAATCTGCGACCCGCATTCGAGGGACCGGCCGCCGCCGGGTTGGAGGCCATCGCGGCCGTCGATACGCATTTTGACCCGACCGCGTTCAAGGACGGCGCCCAGAACGCCTATGTGATGATCGTGGAGGCGTTCGCCGCCGGGGACCGCAAGACGCTCGAACCGCTTCTGGCGCCGAATGTCCTGCAGCGCTACACCACGGCAATCGACCAGCGTGCTGATCGTGGCGAAAGCGTTCGTACGGAAGTCGAGCGCCTGAAAGACATCGACATCATCGAGGCGGGTCACGCCGACCATACCGCCCGTATCAAGGTCCGCTTTGTCGCTGAGATCGCGACCGAGACCCGTGACAGTGATGACGTGGTGATTGCCGGCGATATCGGCCGCCTGTCCACTGTCACCGAGGACTGGGTGTTTGAACGCCGGACCAACAAGGGTGATCCCAACTGGGTGCTGACCCGTGTTGCCGCGGTTTGATCGCTGCCTCCTGATCGGTGCTGTGTTGCTGGCGTCATGCCAGCCGCGCCCGATGGAACCTGACCCGCTGCCCGAGCCGGAACCGCCGGCTGTCGAGCGACCGGAAACCCTGGATTTCCAACCTGTTGACTGGTCCGAAATGCGGGCCTGGCCG
Organism: Maricaulis sp.; assembly: GCF_034670125.1. Taxonomy (GTDB): domain Bacteria; phylum Pseudomonadota; class Alphaproteobacteria; order Caulobacterales; family Maricaulaceae; genus Maricaulis. The sequence goes on along the minus strand of NZ_JAXMOC010000001.1, from coordinate 527,377 downwards.
GACCGTGACCTGGCGCCGGCCCTGCAGGCGTTCCGGCGCAGTTGCGAGCGTCTTGACCGGCGCGCCGATGCCGATCCGCTCAATCCCCAGGCCCGGTGGGCTGGTCGGGTGGAGGACTGGCGCGGCGCCTGCGCCGCGGCAGCGATGACGGTTCCCGGTCCCGAGGCGGCGCGAGCCAGCCTGGAAGCCGTGTTCACGCCGGTCCGGCTGCTGGCTCGCGATGCGGAAACGGCCGAGACCCGGACCGACGGGCTGCTGACCGGCTATTACGAGCCTTATGTGGAAGTCCGGCGCGAGCGACAGGGCGCCTTCATCCAGCCCTTGCGACGTCGGCCCGATGACCTCGTGACGGTGGATCTGGGGCGTTTTGACGACTCCCTGGCGGGGCGCCGGATCGTGGGTGAGGTCCGTGACGGAGAGCTGGTCCTGTACAAGGACCGAGCCCGGATCGAGGCTGACAATGCCGGTGAAATTTTCGCCTGGGGCCGCCCGGTCGATGTGTTTTTCCTGCAGATCCAGGGCTCGGGTCGGCTGGTTTTCGCTGATGGTCATGAAGAACGCGCCGCGTTTGCCGCGCATAACGGCCTTCCCTACCGGTCGATCGGGCGCGAACTGGTCCAGCGCGGCGAGCTGGAAGCCCATGCCGCGTCGAAACAGGGCATTGAGGCCTGGCTGGCCTCCCGGGGGCCGGAAGCCACCGCAGAACTTTTTGGCGTCAATCCGCGCTATGTGTTCTTCCAGAGTGAAAGTCTCGCCAATCCCGAGCTCGGCCCGCGCGGGTCATCCGGTGTCGCTCTGACGCCCATGGCATCCCTCGCCGTGGACACCCGGGTCATGGCGCACGGCGTGCCGGTCTGGTTGTCGGCGGATTTGTCGGAACTGGAAGGGTGGACCGGTCTGGTGATCGCGCAGGACTCCGGCGGCGCCATCAACGGACCGCTGCGCGGCGATTTCTTCTGGGGCTGGGGCGAAACCGCCGAGCGACGTGCCGGCACGACACGAGCCCGTGCAGAGTGGACAATCCTGCTGCCCCATACCGTTGTGGCGCGCCTGTTTGCCGATCCTGAGCCGAACTGATCGATGAGCCGCAAACGGACCATGCGCCCGGAGGAGCGAGCGCTCTGGAGTCGCGTTGCCAAATCGGTGAAGCCGATCTCCCAGGATCGGCTTCGGTCCCTTGAAGACCCGGTGCCGCCCGCACCGCAAGCCCCAAAACCCTCAGGCCAGAAGTCGATGGATACGGCGGCGCGGGCTTACAATACCGGCATCCAGCCCGCACCGCGGGACCGTCCGGTGGCGGCTTATGATCCCCCGACCCCGCATGACCGGACCGGGGAAAAACGGGTCCGGCGGGGCCGTCTCGCGATTGATGGGCGGATTGACCTGCACGGACTGACCCAGGACCAGGCGCTGCGTTCGCTCCGTCACTTCCTGCAAATGGGCCACGCTGCCGGTTACCGGACGGTTCTGGTCATCACCGGCAAGGGCTTCAAATCCCGTGAGCGTGAAGTGGCGCCCTGGGAAAAGGTTGAAGAGCCGGGGGTACTTCGGCGCAAATTACCGGAATGGTTGGGACTTCCAGAATTCAGTCAGTATGTGTCAGGGTATGCGAGATCGCACGCCCGGCACGGTGGAAGCGGCGCGTTCTATGTCACGCTGAGGGTCCGGGCCAGGGACTGAGCGAACCGGCTACAGGATGAATTTTGACAGGTCGGCATTCTTCGCGAGCGCACCGACATGCTCGGCCACATAGTCCGCATCGATGGTGATCTCCTGGCCTGACCGGTCGGAGGCGGTAAAGGAGATGTCCTCGACCAGTTTTTCCATCACCGTTTGCAGGCGCCGGGCGCCGATATTCTCGACACTGGCATTGACGTCTGCCGCCAGCTTGGCAAGCGCGTCGATGGCGTCGTCGGTGAAGGTCAGGGTCAGCCCCTCGGTTGCCAGCAGCCCGACATATTGCTTGATCAGGCTGGCTTCGGGCTCGACCAGGATCTGTTTGAGATCGGCTTCGCTGAGGGCAGACAGTTCGACGCGGATCGGCAGGCGTCCCTGAAGCTCCGGCAACATGTCCGACGGTTTGGCAACATGGAAGGCCCCGGAAGCAATGAACAGGATGTGGTCGGTCTTGATGGCGCCGTGCTTGGTGGCAACGGTGGTGCCCTCGATCAATGGCAGAAGGTCGCGCTGCACGCCTTCGCGGGAGACGTCGCCGCCACGGGCGTCAGCGCGGGCCGCGATCTTGTCGATCTCGTCGAGGAAGACGATGCCGTCATTCTCGGCCAGCTTGATCGCCTCTGCCGTGATCTGGCTGTCATCCAGCAACTTGTCGGCCTCTTCATTGATCAAGGGTTCGTAGGCGTCCTTGACCTTCATCCTCACGGTCTTGGTCTTCTGTCCGAAGCCCTTGCCCAGGATGTCGCCGATATTGATTACACCCGCGCCGCCGGTCGGCATGCCCGGAATATCGAGCATCTGCATGCCCGACCCGGTGTCCGCCAGCTGGATCTCGACATCCTTGTCGTCGAGCTCGCCGGCCAGTAATCGCTTGCGGAAGCTTTCGCGCGTGCTTTCGCTGGCATTGGGGCCGACCAGGGCGTCAACCACCCGGTTCTCGGCCGCGGCATGGGCCTTGGCCTTCACATTCTCGCGTTTGGTTTCGCGCACGATGTTGATGGCTATTTCCACCAGGTCGCGGGCAATCTGTTCGACGTCGCGACCGACATAGCCGACCTCGGTGAATTTGGTGGCTTCGACCTTGATGAAGGGGGCGCCGGCCAGCTTGGCCAGGCGGCGCGAGATTTCGGTCTTGCCGACACCGGTCGGCCCGATCATCAGGATGTTCTTCGGGGTGACTTCCTCGGCCAGCGCATCGTCCAGCTGACGGCGACGCCAGCGATTGCGCAGGGCAATGGCGACAGCCTTCTTGGCGTCGGCCTGTCCGACGATGAAGCGGTCGAGTTCGGAGACTATCTCGCGGGGGGTAAAATCGGTCATTATCGTCTTTGCGTTGCTTGCGCGTCCAACTGATGTAATGAGCTGCAGGCTCCAAAACCAGACCTGAAAGGCACTTGCCGATGACCCGACCGAGATTTCACCTCGCCTTTGCGGTCGATGACCTGCCTGCGGCCCGGCAGTTTTACGGTGACCTGTTGGGGTGCCGGGAAGGCCGGTCCAGCGAAACCTGGGTCGATTTCGACTTTTTTGACCACCAGATCGTGGCCCACCTCGCGCCACAGGAATGCGGCAGCGTGAATACAGGGGCTGTTGATGGCAAGCAGGTCCCGGTCCGGCATTTCGGACTCCTGCTCGACTGGGCCGACTGGGAGGCGCTGGCCGGACGCCTGCGGGAGGCGGGGCAGGACTTCATCATCGAGCCCTATGTCAGATTTGCCGGCGAAGCCGGAGAGCAGGGCACGTTTTTCGTTCGTGACCCGGCCGGCAACGCACTGGAATTCAAGACTTTCCGAGATGAGGCGCACGTTTTCGCCGGTTGATCGCGCCCGGCCCGCCCTTGCGGTGAAGGGTGGAATCCGCCGACAGTGGTGATCCGGCTCCGCAAGTCTGACGAAAGGGGTACCGGATGGATCGGAATGACCTCGGCCGGTCACCCTATGTCCGGTGGCTGTCCCGTTTTTCGTTACTGTTGCTGGGTCTTCACACGATCTATGTCACCGGCTGGGCCGTGGTTGATATCGCGGTTCGCGTGGGTGTCTGGCCAACGGGCCTGTGGGGCTGGGACGGCGAGGCGTTCTTCGCGTCGCTGGCTGTGTGGCAGGAAGTGGCCTTCTTTTCGTCGACCGTCCTGGCCCAGTTCAGTATCTGGCTGCATTTCAAGCGCAGCGCACTGATCATCCCGGTCTTTCTCGTCTCTTATTTCCTGTACCGCCTCGACAGCTTCTTCCTGACGCTGAATGACCTGTTCAACGGCGTCGGAGGCTTCGAGACCTTTGCGCCGATGCTGATCCTGCAACTGGCCCTGCTTCTGGCGCTGATGTTGCTGTGGGGCGAGGGGTATTTCGACCGGCCGGCATTCCGCGCGCGGCCGGGCCGAACCTGATCCAGGCCGAACTTGATCCAGGCCTGAACCAAGCCCGGGACGGGTCTGGGACGGGTCTGGGACAGGGCCGGACGCCAGCCTGGTCCCGGATTACGCGTCGAGGGTTTCGACCGTCAGGTTTTCATTGGTGTAGACGCAGATCCGGGCGGCGATCTCCATGGCCTTGCGGGCAATGATTTCCGGATCGGCTTCATAGTCAAAGACCGCGCGGGCGGCTGACAGGGCGTAGTTTCCGCCGGATCCCACAGCAACCACGCCGTCTTCGGGTTCCAGGACGTCGCCGGCGCCGGTCAGCAGGAAGGTTTCGCTACGGTCGCCGACAATCAGCATTGCTTCGAGACGACGCAGATAACGGTCTGTTCGCCAGTCCTTGGCCAGCTCAACACAGGCCCGCGCCAATTGTTTGGGATACTGCTCCAGCTTTGCTTCCAGGCGTTCAAACAGGGCGAAGGCATCGGCCGTTGCGCCCGCGAAACCGGCGATCACGTCACCACCGGCCAGTCGGCGGACCTTGCGGGCATTGCCCTTCATCACCGTCGGACCGATCGAGACCTGGCCGTCACCGGCAACCACCAGCCGGCCACCCTTGCGGACGGCGATGATAGTGGTGCCGCGCCAGTGACTGGCGTCGGCATAGTCGGGTGGGGAAGGTTGAGTCATGGACCGGTCTCCGCAGGATGTCGTCCACACGATGTGGCCGACCCGGCGGAGCGGATCAAGGGGGCAAGCTGCCGGGCCGGGGTAATTACTCGCCGACGGCGCGGCGGGAATGGCTCTCGGTGGCAAAGGCCACGAAGTCGCTGGCCGGCATCGGACGGGCGAACAGGAAGCCCTGGGCCAGGGTTGCACCCTGGGCCCGCAGCATCTGGTGCTGTTCCGGCGTCTCCACGCCTTCGGCGACCGTTTCCAGCTTCAGCGATTTGGCCATCGCCAGGATCGTCTCGACCACGATGCGGGCGTGATGGTCGGTGGTCATGTCGCGCACGAAGCTCTGGTCGATCTTGAACACATCAAATGGCATCCGCGTCAGATAGGCGAGCGAGGAGTGGCCGGTGCCGAAATCATCGATGGCGAAGTTCACGCCACGATCGCGCAAGGGCTGGACCTGTTCGATCACCCGCTCGGGGTTTTCCATGGCAATGGATTCGGTCAGCTCCAGCTCGAGCAGATGTGGCGGCAGATTGGCGGCGGCGAGGGCTTCCAGCACCGAGTCCGCAAAACCGTCGCGCTCGAACTGCATGGCTGACACGTTGACAGCGACCGGAATTTCCAGCCCCAGATCACGCCAGGCGGCCGCTTCACGACAGGCGGCGCGCAAGACCCAGTCTCCGATCTCGCCGATCAGGCCACATTCCTCGGCGGCCTCGATAAAGGCACCCGGCGACAGCAGGCCCGCCGTCGGGTGTTGCCAGCGCACCAGGGCCTCGCAGCCGGCACAGGTGCCGTCCGTCATCAGCACCTTGGGCTGGTAGAAGACCACCAGCTGATCCTGGGCGACAGCATCGCGAAGTTCATTTTCCAGGACCAGGCGCTCGAAAGCGGACTGGTTCATGGACGGTTCGAAGAATTGGGCGGCAGAGCCCCCGGCCCGCTTGGCGTGCGCCATGGCGAGATCGGCGTGCCGCATCAGGGTTTCGGGGTCGGCTCCGTCCTGCGGGAAGACCGCGACACCGATCGACACGCCCAGGAACACCTGGTGGCCGGAAATCTCGAACGGCAGGCGAATGGCGTCGACCAGCTTGTTGGCGATCCTGGCAGCGTCGGCGCTGTCCTCGATGGTTGGCAGGAGCACGGTGAATTCGTCGCCGCCCAGACGCGCCACCATGGACGGTTCATCGGTATGGCCCGAGGCCATGTCACAGCCACGCGTCACTTCCGACAGCCGGCGTCCGACCATTTCCAGAAGGCGGTCGCCCTCGCCTATGCCGAGCGAGTCATTGACGCGCTTGAACCGGTCGAGATCGAGGAAGAGAACCGCACCCGAGCCGCCGTCCTCCAGCGATTTGCGCGCCACCCGTTCCGTTTCCTTGCGGAAACGTTCCCGGTTGGGCAGTTCGGTGACCAGGTCGACATAGGCCAGTCGGTGAATGCGTTTGAGATTGCCATCGAGGCGGGCAAACATGCGATTGAAGGCATTGGCGAGCACTTCCAGCTCATCGCCGGTCTTTACCGAGATACGCATGTCGAGATTTTTCGACGATGCCAGCCGGGCCGCGTCCGTCAGGGTCTGCACAGGGCGCAAGGCCCGGCCCACGACCAGCGCCGCCAGCGGCAGGAAGATGCCGAGGGCAAACAGCGCGATCAGTGTCTGGCGCTGGAATGCGGCATTCCGCGACGCGACCAGCTCAACGAGTGGCTGCCGCATGTAGACCACGCCCACCAGACGGCGGGACTGGGTGTAAACCGGAGCGGCAACCTCCAGCATGCTGTCGTGAAGATCATAGCGCAGATCACCTGCGCCCAACGACATCACGGCGATGTCGGCGGCTCGCAGATGGCCCTGTTCCCGGCCATCATCATAGGCCTCGCCGAGCACTTCGCGCCGATTGTTGAGCACATACATCTGGGATGCACCAATGGAGGCAATGAGCTCTTCGACATAAATGTCGACATAGGTGGCGTCATTGGTCGAGATCGGATTGGCGAGGCGACTCGCGGTCGCCTGCAAGGTCGCAACCGACCGCTCGATCAGAAGATTACGCGTCTCGCGTTGTGCGGACACGTTCTCCAACGTCATCAGCATGAGTGTCGTTGCGAAAATCAACGCGCCGGTCAGAAGCGTGAACTTCATGACCAGAGACCGCATTACTCGCGCAACCGCTTTGCGGATGGGTGCCATGTTAACCCCTGAACGCTCCCCAGAGAGGGTCGCGCATTCGCCACCAAACACCGGGTGAATGTCGCCACTCGCCCGTTCTCAGCGTCCAGAATGTCAGCAAGCACTTGAATTGTGGTTAAAATGTCGGAATTGTTTCATTAAGTTTTGAGGTAAATCGTCGGCATCCCTTTATTCAAAGGCAATTCCGGCTGTTGCTGCCAGTGATTTCAGTGAGATTTCCGGTCTCGCACCGTAGTGGGAGATCACCTCGGCGGCACAAATCGCCCCCATTCGGCCCGCTTCGGCCAGCGGTTTTTCCCGCGCGACCCCGAGCAGGAAACCGGCCGCGAAAAGATCGCCGGCTCCTGTGGTATCAACCAGTTGTGCGACGGGTTCGGCGGCGATGGTGACCATTTCATCGCCACGGGCAATGACGGCGCCCTTCTCCGAGCGGGTCACCGCGACAATGGCCACGTCCTTGCGCGCCTGGGCCATGGCAGCATCGAAGTCGCTGGCCTGGTAGAGCGCGATGATCTCGGCCTCGTTGGCGAGCAGGATGTCGATATGGTGGGCGACCAGGTGGCGGAAGGCGGCCCGGTGTCGTTCGACGCAGAATACATCCGACAGGGTCAACGCCGTACGGCGCTTGTGGGCAGCGGCCATTTCAGCGGCTGCCACATAACCACGCTTGGCTTCCTCGCGATCAAAGAGATAGCCTTCAAGATAAATGATTTCAGAGGCCTGCAGGGCGGCTGCGCCAGCTGCGACATCCTCTTCCGTGACCAGTGCGGCGGCGCCGAGGAAGGTCGACATCGAGCGTCCGGCATCCGGTGTGACATTGATCAGGCAACGCGCCGTGGCGGGACCGTCGGTCAGTGGCGGCGTGTCGAAATGAACACCGATGGTGCGGATGTCGTGGGTGAAAATTTCACCCAGCTGGTCAGCCGCGACCTTGCCGATATAGGCGGCCTTTCCGCCCAGTGATGCGATGCCGGCCACCGTGTTGGCAGCTGAACCACCCGATGCTTCCTTGCCGGGCTGCATGCTGGCGTAGAGTGTCCGGGCCCGATCTTCATCGATCAGGGTCATCGCGTCCTTGGCGATTCCTTCTGCGGCGAGAAAGGCATCGGTGGCGGGCGAGAGAACGTCGACGATGGCATTGCCAACAGCAAGCACGTCAAAACGGGCATCGGACATCGGGGTCATCCATTTCGGCTGGTTTCCTTGGCAGGGTTAAACGCAGCGCCGCTCCAGAACAAGACTTGCCGTCACGCCGGCGCGCGGCTAGCCAGCACTCCATGACCCGGATCGCCTTCCTCACCGCCAGCTGCATGCTGCGCGACCACCCGGATGCCCGCAAGGACTACTGGGAATACGAGCTTGAAATTGCGGCCCTGCAGCCGGCCTGCAAGGCGATCGGCCTGGATCTCGAACCGGTCATCTGGGACGCACCGGCCTTCGACCCGTCGGCCTTCGACGCTGTCGTGATCGGAACCTGCTGGGACTATATGGAGAAGCCCGAGGCGTTCCTGGCGATGCTGGAGCGTTGCAGCCGTGAGACGCGGCTGCTCAATCCGCTGGATACCGTGCGCTGGAACAGTCGCAAGACCTATCTCCGGGACCTGGCTGCGCGCGGCGCGCCGATGATCCCGACCGTGTGGGCTGACGCTGCCAATGCGGACACGATCCAGGCGGCGTTCGAAACGCTGGGGGCCGACGACATCGTGGTCAAACCGGTGCTCGGTGCCGGCGCCTGGCGTCAGGCCCGCCTGCAACGTGGCGATGCGCTTCCGTCGGCGGACCTGCTGCCGCCGGCCGACTGCATGATTCAGCCTTTCCTGCCGGCTGTGGCGGAAGAGGGTGAATACGCCTTCCTTTTTTTCAACCGGGAATTTTCCCATTGCGCCCGCAAGATCCCGGCGACCGGCGATTATCGCGTCCAATCCGAATATGGCGGCCATGAAGAGGTCCATACGCCCAGTGCCGACGAACTGGTGCTGGCGCGCTCGGTGCTCGATTGTATCGAGGGCGATGTCCTCTACGCCCGGGTCGACATGCTGCGCGGCCTCGACGGCAAACTCGCCCTGATCGAGATCGAGCTGATCGAACCCTATCTCTATCCCGAGCAAGGCCCGCGGATTGGCGAGGTCTTTGCCCGGGGGCTGACGGCAATCCTGGCACGCCAACCGGCTTGATCGGGCCTTGAGCGGCGAAGCGGCGTATGGGGTGACAAACACGCCTGAACCCAAACCCTATCCCCGCCCACGCACCCCTTTCCTTCTCCCCTGGGAGAAGGTGGCCGGAGGCCGGATGAGGGGGATTCCTGCTGCACTCACCGGGATTTACCCCTCACCCTGACCCTCTCCCAAGGGAGAGGGAAAGTGCGCTTTGGCAAATAAAATCACCAAACTTATCCCCACCCCTCGCCACCAGGCGATAATGGCTTTGGTTTTCGGGACGGGAGGCACGAGCTCAGTCACTTGTGCCCGGAAACGAGCGGAGCCTGTCCGCGTGCGGGGATGACAGCCCGACACTCCGGCAGGGCGTGCGACCAGGTCGCGGGGCACTAAACGACCGACCCCATCTACCTGACGCATTGGAATCGGGGGCGAGAGCGTCCGGGAAATCTCCGCGAGCGGGATGCTTGTCGAAGCCTACCGTTTTAAAATCAGCGCTTTATCGGCTCCGGCCGACATCCCGCTCCCTCCCTTCCAAACGCCAGGCGATCGCGCCGTGGCGCCATCGGTGCGTGGATCAGGCGCCTTTCGGTGCGGGTGTCTTGTCCTTGAACTGGCAGATATCCTCGACGGGGCAGCGCCAGCATTCCGGCTTGCGGGCCTTGCACAGGTACCGGCCATGCAGGATCAGCCAGTGATGCGCGCCCTGGCGGAATTCGTCCGGCATGATCTTTTCCAGACGCAGTTCGACCGCCAGCGGATCCTTGCCCGGTGCCAGCCTGGTTCGGTTGGAGACGCGGAAAATATGGGTGTCGACGGCGATGGTCGGGACCCCAAACGCCTCGTTCATGACCACATTGGCGGTCTTGCGACCGACGCCGGGCAGGGCTTCCAGCGCGGCCTGGTCGGCCGGAACCACGCCACCATGTCGTTCGATCAACAGGCGGGAGAGGGCGATGACATTCTTGGCCTTGGTGCGGAACAGGCCGATTGTCTTGACCCGGTCGCGGACATGGTCTTCGCCCAACGTGACCATTTTTTCCGGCGTGTCGGCTTCCTGGAACAAGAGACGGGTTGCCTTGTTCACCCCGACATCGGTGGCCTGGGCCGACAGGGCGACAGCGACCAGCAGCGTGTAGGGATTGGTGTAGTCCAGCTCGGTCTTGGGATCAGGTCGATCCTGGGCCAGCCGGGCCATCAGGTCGTGGGCCTGTTCGCGATTGAGGCCACGCGGTTGGCGCTTGGTGCGTGTCTTCGTCCGGGCGGGAGGCTTGGTCATGGCGTCACCTATAGCAAGGCCATCGGTCAAGTCATCCCGCTTCCTGCGCCGACAGCCGACCGCAAGAAGCGGGTGGAGCAGCGCCAGCGAGCGCGTACACTCCGTCTCATGACAGCTGAACTCTACACTCTCGACGCTTCGTCCAAGGACTATCACCGCATCGCTGGTGCCCTGGCCTATCTGGGTGACAACTGGCGGGATCATCCCGACCTGGATAGGGCCGCCCGGGCGGCTGGCCTGTCGCCGCATCATTTCCAACGGGTTTTCACCCGCTGGGTGGGAGTGTCGCCGAAGAAATTCGTCGGCGCCCTGGCCCATGATGCCGCTCGTGAAGCCCTGGATGACGGTGCCTGCATGCTGGATGCGGCCTTCGAGGCCGGCCTGTCCGGTCCCGGACGCCTGCACGACCTGTTCATCGCCCACGAGGCGGTGACGCCCGGAGATGCCAAGCGGCGGGGTGCGGGTCTGACCTTCACCTGGGGAGTCGCACCCTCGCCGTTTGGCGATGCTGTGATGCTGGTCGCGCCGCGTGGCCTGTCGGCCATGGCCTTTGCGGACCCCGATATTGAAAGCGGGTTCGCCGATCTTGAAGCGCGGTATCCGGCTGCGGCCTACACACGTGATGACGGTGTTACGCGTCAGTGGGCCGAACGCATTTTCACCCCGAGCGAGCGCGAGACGCTGCCCCTGGCGCTCTACGGAACGCCCTGGCAACGCCAGGTCTGGCGGGCGCTCCTGACGATTCAGCCCGGCGAAACCACCAGCTACAAGGCGATCGCCGAGCACGTGCAATCGCCCAAGGCGTCGCGAGCCGTGGGCGCGGCCGTGGGCGCCAACCCGATCTCCTGGCTGATCCCGTGCCACCGGGTCCTGGCATCCAATGGCAAGCTGACCGGCTATCACTGGGGTGTGGATCGCAAGCGGGCGATGCTCGCCTATGAGACCGCGAGGGGTTAGATTGGCGGGATGAGCAATCCCTTTCTCTACGCCGCCGGTATCGCCCTGGTCCTGGCGGCCGCCTTCTTCCTGAGCTGGCTGGCGGCCCGGCGGTCGCTGATGGAAGACGCGCGGCTGGAATATGCCGAGCGGTGTGCCAGCAAGCCGGCAACGGTGAGGGGTGTCGACGCGGAGACGTTCGAACGGATATATGTCTCGGCCCATGAGCCGCGCGGCGCGCTCTATATCGCGGCGGCGCTGGTCTTTGCGATTGTCATCACGCCGCCGGCCGGGATCGGCCTGATCGCCTTGTGGCCCTATATCGTCATGATGCTGGATGGCGGGCCTTGGTATGATGTCGGCTATTATCCGTGGATGTTCTACATGTTCTTCGGATTGTGTGGCTGCTGGGCCTTGGCCGGTGCCGTGGTCGCCCGCATCCATCACGCCCGGACGCCGGAAAACTTCAACCCGGCCCTGGCCCGGGCGCGCGGCGAACCCCTCGACGATGTTGCAATTCCGCGCAAACGTCCCAAATGGGCGGTAGACGCCCTTTCGGGCACCAAAACCGACGCTTCGTCGACATCGGACAGCTGACGGCCGGGGAATGAACATGCGCTATCTTCACACCATGGTCCGGGTTGCCGATCTGGACGCCAGCTTGCGTTTCTACTGCGAGGGCCTCGGACTGACGGAAATCAGCCGTTATGACAGTGAAAAAGGCCGTTTCTCACTGATTTTTCTTGCCACACCGGAAGATGTCGAAGCGGCCGGTTATACGGGTGGCAAGATCCCCGACGGTCTGCCCTGCGTCGAGCTGACCCATAACTGGGACCCGGAGACCTATCAGGGCGGCCGCAATTTCGGCCATCTCGCCTATCGGATGGACAATGTTTACGAGGCCTGCCTGCGCCTGATGAACATGGGGGTTACCATCAACCGGCCACCCCGCGATGGCCATATGGCCTTTGTCCGTTCACCGGACGGGATCTCGATCGAACTGCTCCAGCGCGGCGACAATCTGCCACCGCAGGAACCCTGGGCGTCGATGGAGAATACGGGTAGCTGGTAACCGGTCAGGCGGCCCGACGCATGTCCTCATAGCGCTTGCCGGGCTCGTCCTCGAAACTCTCCGCCAACACGGTCAGGCGCTCGACACGATCTGTTCTGAAGTGTCTGAAATCATTACGCAATTCACACCATGCCGACAACAGCCAGACGCGGCCGAAGCAGGTCAGCGCCAGCGGGCGGATCACGCGTATCGTCGTGTCATCGGCCAGGGACTGATAGCGCACTCGAAGCTTGCGCTTGTTGGCGATGGCATTGCGAACCGGACCAAAGGCTTCCGGCCGGACGGTATCGTCCAGGAAGGCGGCAAACAGCGGAACGTCGCGCAAGCGCTGCCGATGGCTGTCCGGCAGGGCGTGTTCGATCTTGGCCAAGGCCTCATTCGCAGCCGATGCCAGATCCCGATCGCCGGTCGCCTTGACCAGGCGCGCTCCCAGCGCCAGTGCATCGAGTTGTTCGAATGAGAATGTCAGCGGCGGCAGGTCAAAACCGGGGCGCAGCACATAGCCGACGCCGGCCTCGCCGTCGATCGGCGCTCCGGACCCGATCAGATGGGCGATGTCCCGATAAATCGTTCGTTCTGACACATCAAAGCGATGGCCCATTTCATGGGCGGTCACCGCACCCGGCGCGGCTTCGCGCAGGGCTTGAACAATGCGGATGAGACGCTCGGCGCGGCGCACTGACACCTCCTGAAAACCGGACTGTCGGGATGATGTCAGGATTTGTGAGGCGGGACAAGTCACGGTGTTTCACGTGCAACATGGTCATAATGTCAGGATAGTGACGTGATTGGACCTGCCCGGATGCCGGCGGCCGGCTGTGACGGGCCTATCCGGTCACCACGTCCTGCATTGAATACTGGCCAGCCGTCCGCCCCTGACCGTCATTGGCCATCCAGCGCAAGGCGGCGAGGGCTCCGCGCGCAAAGATCGAACGATCCAGGGCCCGATGGGAAATCGTGATCTCTTCCAGTTCCGCCAGGAAACGCACCGAATGCTCGCCGACGACGGAGCCGCCGCGGCTGACGGCAAAGCCGATCGAGCCCGGCTTGCGTGGCCCGGTGACACCCTCCCGACTCCAGGTCGCCAGACTCTCCAGGCTTTCACCCCGGCTTTCGGCGGCGGCCCGCGCCAGCATCAGCGCTGTGCCGGAGGGCGCGTCGGCCTTGCGGCGGTGATGGGTTTCATGGACTTCGATATCCCAGTCAGTGGCGGGAAGGTGTGCCGCTTCGCGAACCAGCGCCTCGGTCACGGCGACGCCAAGCGAGAAGTTTCCGGCCACCAGCACCGGGATGCGGTCGGCACAGGCAGCAAGCCGGCCGGCCTGCTCCCGATTGAATCCGGAAACCCCCGTTACCAGCGCCGGGCCACCGAGACTTGCCAGGCGTTCGGCCGCCGCGACCGTCATGCCGGGCAGGCTGGCATCCAGCACGATGTCGGCATTCTCGACGGCAGGCTCCAATGCGGTGTCAGCCCGGCAATCTATCGGATCGCGTCCCAGCCAGCTGCCGATATCCTCGCCCGATACCGGCGATTCGGCCCTCACCACTGCGCCGGCGATCCGGAAGTCGGGGCTGTCGAGCAAGGCGTTGCATATGGCGCTGCCGAGGCGGCCGGTCGGGCCCAGAACGGCTACACGGATGGGAGCGGTCAAACCGGACCTCCAGACACGAATTGATCTGCCAGCTTCTCGAACAGATAGGAGCCGACAATGGGAAGGATCGGCAGCAGGATATAGAGCGAAAAGCGGGTGGCCAGACCAGTGGACAGCGGCCATTCCGGGCGCTCGGCCACCCAGACCTCATAGTCGGTCAGCCCGGCCAGAGCCGAGGAAGCGGCATCCTCACCCGCCAGCGCCCGGTCGCGAACGCGCGCCATTTCCTCATGGATACGGTCCAGCTCAGCGGCCTTGGCGGCGCATATTTTCCGGTGAACCGGGTTGAGTGCACTGGTCAGGATGAAAACACCCCCCGCCACGGTCGCCAGAATAGTAGGCAAGGCGATCCACAATTGATCGGGATCGAGCATGAAAAGCAGCAGGATGGCGGCCATGATCATCCATGATCGCGCGGCTCTGAGGCCGATCCGGCCGAAAACACTTAATCTGTCGAGATGGAAAAGATCGACCACGAGGTGCCCGGCAATCACCGACCGGATCTCCCGACTGCGGCGGGACAGGTCCATGCCGGCTCGAAACCCGGTGCCGAACAAGAGTGGTGACACGATCAGAAACCAAAGACCGACCGAATTGATATAGCCCAGAAGGTCAGCTGCCGTGTTCATGAGCAGAAAATTGAACAGGATGCCGAACACGAATCCGACCCAGAACAGGCGATGATAGCGTGCCCGCCAACTGACCGGTGCGCCCTTGGCCAGGTCTTCTGCGGCTGTCCGCCCGGTGTCCGGGAGAGCCCGGATCAGATCCTCGACCTCGGTTTCCCACCGCCCCTTGGCGCTGCCGGCAAAGGCAATGGCCGCTGTCAGGATCAATGACAGGACGAAGGCGATCCAGTTGACCTGATGGGTGATCCATTCGCCAGCTTCGTTCTGATACAGAAAGGGCGGGCTCTGCGTCACCTGCGCGATCAGCACGTAGAGACCGTAGGTCAGGGTGAAAACCAGCGCACTGGTCCCCATCATGCCCAAGGGTGAGCGCTGGAAGACGAGGTATTCGATATTGTCGAAGCGGGCTTCCGCGCCGGCGCGAGCCTGTGTGTCGGTCAAAAGCATTCCTCCCCAACCCAGCAACGAGTGCCGCCCGGGGAGCCTAAGCCGCTCCGTGCCGTGATGTCACGCCGCCAATCGAGCCGGGTCAGCCGGCATTGGGGCGGCCATCATCGGTGGTGACCTCGTCCCAGAACTGTTTGACCTTGTTGAAGAAGCCAGCGCTGTCGGGATTGCAACCCTCCCCGGACAGGTCGCAAAACTCCTTCAGAAGCTCTTTCTGGCGGTCACACAGATTGCGAGGTGTCTCGACGAAGAGTTCGACAATCATGTCGCCGCGAGGTCCCCCGCGGAGCCGCGGCATGCCCTTGCCACGCATGCGCATCCGCTTGCCGGTCTGGGCCCCCTCGGCGATCTTCATCTCGGCCTTGCCACCTTCTATGGTAGGGACCTGGATTGTGCATCCCAGCGCCGCCTGAACCATGGAGGCCGGCGTGCGGCAGTAGAGATTGGGACCGTCGCGCTCGAATATCTCGTGTTCGCGGACGGAGATGAAAATATAGAGATCACCGCGCGGCCCGCCCCGGGCGCCGGCTTCACCTTCACCGGCCAGACGGATCCGTGTGCCGTCCTCAACTCCGGCCGGGACCGTGACATTGAGGGTACGGGTCTTGCGGACACGGCCGACGCCGTCGCAATCCTGGCAGGGTGTTTTCACATACTGGCCACGACCACCGCATTGCGGGCAGGTCTGTTCCATTGTGAAAAATCCCTGGGAGCGGCGAATGCGCCCGGCACCCTGGCAGGTGCCACAGGTTTCCAGTTCGGTGCCCGGTTCATTGCCCTGACCGTCGCAGCGCTCGCAATGCATGGCAGTCGGTACCTTGATGGTCTCGTCCTTGCCGTTGAAGGCGTCCTCCAGCGAGATTTCCATGTCGAAGCGGAGGTCTGAGCCGCGTGCCGGTCCAGCATGACCGCGTCCGCCACGACGGCCGCCGCCACCGCCCATATTGAAGGCCTCTCCGAAGACCTGCTCGAAAATGTCAGCGAAATCAGCCGCTCCGCCGCCGCCACCAAACGGACCCTGACCGCCTCCCATGCCGCCGCCCTGTTCGAACGCGGCATGACCCATGCGATCATAGGCGGCGCGCTTGTTCGGATCAGACAGGACGGAATAGGCTTCCCCGACTTCCTTGAAACTGGCTTCAGCCGCGGCGTCGCCCGGGTTTCGGTCCGGGTGGAATTTCATGGCCTGTTTGCGATAGGCGCTTTTCAGCGTTTTCTCGTCGGCGCCCTTTTCGACACCCAGGACTTCATAGAAATCGCGCTTGCTCATTACTCGTCACCTGTCGGCAGGACCAGAACCGCGTTCTGCCGCATTTGCTGGGCTACTTCATAGCCGTGTTCAAGACAGAGACCGGCGGCGCCATCCGTGATGGCTGCTTCATGCCGGGTCTCGAGAAGGATCATTGTCGGCCAAAGGCTGCGCGGCGCGTCGGAGAAGAAGCCCCGCAGGACGGGTTCCTCGAAGCCCTCAATGTCCATTTTCATCACATCGACCCGATCCGCGCCCGCCTCGGCGAGGGCCGCCTTGAGGGGGCGCAATCGGATTGTGTCACCGACTTCGCCGTCGCTGGCGACATGGACCTCGCCCCGGTTGGTGTCCGACTGGACCATCGCGCCTTCGCCCTCCTCGGCGCCGAGCGCGTAGGGCAGGACAGTGACGGCGGTGGCATTGGATACACCGAGGTTGAATTCCAGCCGCCGCCTGTTTTCGATGTCGGGCTCGATGGCGATCGCCTTGACCGGTCGCGACTGCATCATCGCATCGGACAGCACAGACAGGGTATAAAGTCCCGCATTGGCGCCGGCATCGACAAAGATGAAGGGCTCACCGACCGGCTTGGCTTCCATGGCATCGCGGATCGCACGGCGCTCGGCATTGTCCCAGCTTTTTGAGCCGGCAAAAACGCGTTTCTCGCAGCGATTATCCCGCAAATGCACGCGGGCGAACTGGCCCGGAAAGACCTCAATGTCTGCAATCTCTCGACCGCCGGACATCAGGGCCCGCCGCACAACGGATTCGGCGCTTCGCCGCAGGGCATCACCGGGCATGGCCATGGGCAGGCACCGGAAGCGCTCTGCCAGGGGTGAAAGCGAAAAGGCTCCGAATGGAGCGGTCAGGGGATCAGGACGGGTCATGGTCACGCTCTGGTGTTGGGCCGGGAGGGCATGAATCCCTCCCGGTCAACCGGACCTTACGCGTCTTTCTTCTTGTCGTCGTCGACTTCGGAGAACTCCGCGTCGACCACGTCATCATCGCCTTCGGCGTCAGACTTGGCATCGGCTTCAGCCGCCTCGGTCTGCTGGGCCGCATACATGGCCTCGCCGAGCTTCATGGCCGCCTGGACCAGGGCCTGGGTCTTTTGCTGGATGGCTTCGAGGTCCTCGCCGTCCTTGACTTCCTTCAGCTCGTTCAGGGCCGCCTCGATGGCGTCCTTGTCCTCGCCCGGAACCTTGTCGCCGAACTCTTCGAGCTGCTTCTCGGTCTGATGGATCATCGCTTCGGCGCCATTGTGGGCCTCGACGAGTTCCTTCTTCTTCTTGTCCGCGTCGGCATTGGCCTCGGCGTCCTTGACCATCTGCTCGATATCGTCGTCCGACAGACCACCCGAGGCCTGGATGCGGATTTGCTGCTCCTTGCCGGTCGCCTTGTCCTTGGCGGACACGTTGACGATGCCGTTGGCGTCGATGTCGAAGGTGACCTCGATCTGTGGCAGGCCGCGCGGTGAGGGCGGGATGCCGACCAGGTCGAACTGGCCGAGCAGCTTGTTGTCCGCCGCCATTTCACGCTCGCCCTGCGACACTCGGATGGTCACGGCCGTCTGATTGTCGTCAGCGGTGGAGAATGTCTGCGACTTCTTGGTCGGGATTGTCGTGTTGCGGTCGATCAGTCGGGTGAAGACACCGCCCAGCGTCTCGATACCCAGCGACAGCGGGGTGACGTCGAGCAGCAGCACGTCTTTCACGTCGCCCTGCAGGACGCCGGCCTGGATGGCGGCGCCCATTGCAACGACTTCGTCCGGGTTCACACCCTTGTGCGGGTCCTTGCCGAAGAAGCCCTTCACGGCTTCCTGGACCTTGGGCATGCGGGTCATGCCGCCGACGAGGACGATATCGTCAATGTCGGACGGGCTGAGGCCGGCATCCTTGAGCGCCTTCTTGCAGGGCTCGAGCGTGCGCTTGACCAGATCCTCGACGAGGGCTTCCAGTTTGGCGCGGGAGAGCTTGATATTGAGGTGCTTCGGGCCCGACGCGTCTGCCGTGATGAAGGGCAGGTTCACTTCGTAGGAGGTGGCCGAGGAGAGTTCCTTTTTGGCCTTTTCGGCTTCTTCTTTCAGACGCTGGAGAGCCAGCTTGTCGGACTTCAGATCGATGCCGTTCTCTTTTTTGAACTCGTCCGCGAGGTATTGGACGATGCGCATGTCGAAGTCTTCACCGCCGAGGAAGGTGTCACCATTGGTGGCCTTCACCTCGAATACGCCGTCACCGATTTCCAGAACCGAGACGTCGAAGGTGCCGCCGCCGAGGTCGAACACGGCGATCGTCTTGTTCTCACCCTTGTCGAGGCCGTAGGCCAGGGCTGCCGCGGTCGGCTCGTTGATGATGCGAAGGACTTCCAGGCCGGCAATCTTGCCGGCGTCCTTGGTGGCCTGGCGCTGGGCGTCGTCGAAATAGGCCGGAACCGTGATGACGGCTTTCTCGACCTTCTCGCCGAGATAGCTTTCAGCGGTTTCCTTCATCTTCTGAAGCGTGAAGGCGGAGATTTCCGACGGGGAGTATTTCTTGTCGCGACCCTTGACCCAGGCGTCATTGCTGTCGGACGGGACGATGGCGTAGGGCACCATGTCGATGTCCTTCTTGACCGTCGGGTCATCCATCATGCGGCCGATCAGGCGCTTGATGGCGAAGAAGGTGTAGTCCGGGTTGGTGACGGCCTGGCGTTTCGCCGGCTGGCCGATCAGGCGCTCGCCATCCTCGGTGAAGGCCACGACGGACGGAGTGGTCCGGACGCCTTCGGAATTTTCGATGACCTTTGGTTGGCCGCTTTCCATAACAGCCACACAGGAATTGGTCGTACCCAGGTCGATGCCGATGACCTTGCTCATTGATCGTCTCTCCGTTTTTTCCAAGCGGGACCCGTCCGGCGAATGCAAAGCCTTCGTGTGAAGCGCTCCACATCCCGCTGACTGCCCCCTTCGGGATCGTCATTGATGATGCCGGTGTGCCGACACCGGTGTTGGTTCAATCCGCAAGGTCTGACCCTGCGCTTGATGGCGATTTAGGGAGGCGGGGCGAGGAGTGCAAGGCCTGTCTCAGCTGCGTTGCATGTCGCCCATACGCATTTGATATGACTCCGGGCTTTCCAATCCGCACAGACCGGGTGGCCAGCCCGCCGACCGCGGCCCATCTTTGTGGCATGAGCACGCCTTATGTCATGCCCGACGGATTCCGTCTTCTGCCAGGAAAACTCTCGCGCTCGGAGCAGCTCGCGCTGATCGACGCCGTTATCGCATCGCAGGACGCCACTCCTTTTTGGCGGCCGTCCATGCCGCGGACCGGCCAGCCCCTGTCAGTGATGATGACGAATTTCGGGTCGTTAGGATGGGTCACCGACAAGATCGGTGGCTATCGCTACGAGCCGCGCCACCCAGAGACCGGACGGGCCTGGTCTGCCATGCCGGACGCGTTGACCAGTCTTTGGCGTGAAGTGGCGGACTATCCGGCCGATGCCGAGGCCTGCCTGGTCAACTGGTACGCGCCCGAGAGCAAGATGGGCATGCATGTCGACTGGGATGAGGAGGCAACGGATGCGGCGGTGGTTTCGATCTCGCTGGGCGACAAGGCGCGCTTTCGCCTCGGCGCAGCGCAGCGCGGCGGCAAGACAGCCTCGATGGTGTTGTCGTCAGGCGATGTGGTCGTGCTGGGCGGCGCGGCCCGGCGCTGCTATCACGGCGTCGATCGCATCTATCCGGGCACGTCCACGCTGTTGCCGCCGGAGTATTTTCCCGGTGGCGGCCGGATCAATCTGACCATGCGTCGGGTAAAGCGTCCCTGAGGCCTGTCGGGTTCAGTCCTGACCCGGAACCTGCCGGTTTGGCGCGTCGTCGTCCGGCATGAAATCCATTGCCGTCATAGGCAGCGAACGTCCATTGGACTGGACAATCCGGACATGTTTGCGCCCCAACCGGCGCGGCTCCGGTACGCCACAGGAATGGGCGATCATCTCGACATGCTTGCGGACCGTGTCGGCATACTCGGCCACGCGGTCGGCCTTGTCCTTCACCACCAGTCCGCGCTGCAGGCTTTTCTTGTGGGTGGTGACGCCGGTCGGGCAGGTGTTCTGGTGACACTTCAGCGCCTGGATGCAGCCCAGCGAGAACATGAAGCCGCGGCCGCACTGGATGAAGTCGGCACCGGCGGCGAGCGCCCAGGCCACGGCACCGGGAGTCAGCAGCTTGCCGGAAGCAATCACGCGTATGCGGTCGTTCAGGCCATAGCGCTCCAGCAGGGTGACCACAATGGGCAGGCTTTCGCGAATGGTCAGGCCGACATTGTCCATCAACGCCATCGGCGCGGCACCCGTGCCGCCATCGCCGCTGTCGATTGTGAAGAAGTCCGGCGCGCTGTCCGGGCCACGCTTGGTGATCTCGACACACATTTCCTCGATCCAGCCATAGGCGCCGATCACGGCCTTGAAGCCGACCGGCTTGCCGGTGACCTCACGAATGTGCGCGATCATGTCGAGCAGGCCGCCAATATCATCGAACTCCGGATGCCGGTTGGGAGAAATCGATGCCTTACCGACCGGAATGCCGCGGATATCTGCGATGTCCCGCGTCACTTTTTCTGCCGGCAGGATGCCGCCCTTGCCCGGTTTGGCGCCCTGCGACAGTTTCAGCTCGAACATGCGAACCTGGTCATGACCGGCGACCCGGCGCAGTTTTTCGTCGGACAGTCCGCCCTGCTCATCGCGAACACCGTATTTGGCCGTCCCGATCTGGAAGACGATGTCGCAGCCGCTTTCCAGATGCATGGGCGACAATCCACCCTCGCCGGTATTCATCCAGATACCGGCCTTAGCCGCGCCACGCGACAGGGCCCGCACCGCCGGTTTCGACAGCGCGCCATAGCTCATGCCGGAAATATTGAAGAAGGAGGGGGCGTCGTAGGGGGTCCGGCTATTTGGCCCGATCCGCATCGGCTGCGTCCTGGCGGCGTGATCATCCAGCAGGGGGAAAGGGCAATTGACAAAAATCGCCGTTCCCGGCTTGTCCATCGGCTTGGTGGATCCAAACGGAATGGTGCCGCCCTTGCCTTCAGACGACCGATAGACCCATTCGCGCTCGGCCCGATTGAAAGGCAGCTCCTCGCGATCCATGGCAAAGAAGTACTGCCGGAAAAACTCCCCCAGCGTCGTGAACAGCGAGCGGAAGCGCCCGACGACCGGATAGTTCCGGCGAACCGCATCGCGGGTCTGGGTGATGTCGGCGGCATACATCAGCAGCACAATCAGGGCCGCCACACCAATCGCGAGCACGAATATCTGGGTCAGGACGTTCATCACGTCCATCGTCCAATCCGGTAACATCGACATGAAGCACTCCCGCCTGATCCGCGGGCATCATGGCCCGCTGTCCGGCGCAAGGCGAGTGATTGCTGGGTCGGCTGCTGCGGCTGTGATCAGATGTGACCCGGTTCAGGCCTTCACATCGACATTGCCGCCAGAGCCACCGGCTGTGTCACTGCCGCCGGCAGCAGGGCCGGAGGAGACCGCGACCATCGCCGCGCGCAGGGTGCGCTCTCCGATCACGAAGCCGGTCTGCATGACGGCTGCGATCTTGCCGGTGCCATGGTCCGACGGGATCTGGGCGACGGCCTGGTGTTTGTGCGGGTCGAATGTGTCGCCCGGCTGAGGGTCGACCTTCTTGACGCCGTGACGCTCCATCTTGGAGAGCAGGGCCTTCTCGGTCATCGCGACGCCTTCGACCACATTTTTCACGGCGTCCGGCACATCGGCCAGCGCGGCTTCGTCGACAGAGCCGACAGCCCGCGAAAGATTGTCCGACACATCCAGCATGTCCTTGGCAAAGCTGGAGACGGCGTAGCTGCGCGCGTCAGCCACATCGCGCTCGGCGCGGCGACGGGTGTTCTCGGCTTCGGCGAGGGCGCGCAGCAGCTTGTCGCGCATCGAGTCCAGTTCCGCGGTCAGTTTCAGCACCGGGTCCAGCTCGGTTTCGGCTTCACCGGCATCGTTCGACGCTTCGGCTTCCACGGCGTCGTCCTGCGGTGTTTCGATGTCGTCTTGCGGCTTGTTCTCTGTGTCGCTCATTGCTTCTTCACTCTCGCGATCGGGCGCTGTCCAGTATCTGTCCGACCACACGGGCAGTGTAGTCGACGAGGGGGATAACACGGGCATAGTTCAAACGGGTGGGGCCAATTACACCCAAGGCACCGATGATTTCCTGCTCGGCGTTCATATAGGGAGCCACAATCACACTGGAACCCGACAGACTGAAAAGCGGGTTCTCGGCGCCGATGAAAAGGCGCACGCCTTCCGCGTCGCGAGCCTTGTCCAGCAGGGTGACCAGCTCTTCCTTGCGTTCGATGTCTTCGAACAACAGGCGGATGCGTTCCAGGTCGCCAACCGCATCAAGGCTTTCCAGCAGGCGCGACTGGCCGCGCACGATCAGCGAGCGCTCCTGGCCCTTGCCGCCGCTCCAGTCTGCGAGGCCCTGCTTGACCAGGCCTTCGGCGGCGCTGTCCAGGGCCGACCGGCGTTCGGCGATTTCCAGCTCGATGGCTTTGCGGGCGTCGCTCAGGGTGCGGCCCTTGAGGCGTGTCGACAGATAGTTCCCGGCATCGATCAGCGCCGCGGGCGGTATCCCGTCAGGCGTGCGCATCAGCCGGTTCTCGACGCTGCCATCCTCAAACACCAGCACGCCCAGCATCTCGACCTTGGACAGCGGCACGAATTCGACATGGCGCAGCGGTGCTTCGCGTTTCTGGGTCACGACCAGCCCTGCACCACCGGACAGGCCGCCCAACAATGAGGTCGCCTCGGTCAGCAGATCCTTGGTCGAACGCCCCGACATCGAGACCTGGCCTTCAATCGCCTTGCGTTCGTCAGCCGACAGCTCACCGACCTGCAGCAGCCCGTCCACGAACAGGCGCAGGCCGGCATGGGTGGGCATGCGTCCGGCGCTGGCATGCGGCGCGCTCAACAGGCCGAGATCGGCCAGGTCCGCCATGGTATTGCGGATGGAAGCCGGCGACAGGGAGAGATTGCCGCTCTGGGACAGGGTCCTCGAACCAACCGGGTCGCCCGAGCGCAGATAGGCCTCGACGATTTCGCGAAAGATCGTGCGCATGCGGTCATCGAGCGCGGCCAGGGCCGATTGAGGGGCGGTCAGGGACATGTCCCATCAATTAGTCGTGCCGGGCTTCCGGTTCAATCCGCTTTGCGACCGCAGCACTGGCGTCCGGTCGCGACATGCCGGCTTGATGCTGGCCCTCAACGCCGCTAGGAGCGGGGCCAACGAAGCCGTCAAACCGGAGATGACGATGCGACCCAATGGACGTGCCCGCGACGCAATGCGTGAAATCAAGCTGGAAGCCGGTGTCTCGGTCTATGCGGAGGGCTCCTGTCTCGCCCGCTTTGGCGGCACCCATGTGCTGTGTGCTGCCAGCATTGAAGAAAACGTCCCGCCATGGCTGCGCGGTGGCGGCAAGGGCTGGGTAACGGCGGAGTACGGCATGCTGCCGCGTGCCACGCATACACGCTCACGCCGTGAGGCGACGGCGGGAAAGCAGTCTGGCCGGACCCAGGAAATCCAGCGCCTGATCGGTCGTTCCCTGCGCGCCGTGGTCGACCTCAAGGCACTCGGCGAGCGCCAGATCACCATCGACTGCGACGTATTGCAGGCTGATGGCGGCACGCGCACAGCGGCAATCACCGGCGCCTGGGTCGCGCTGAAACAGGCCACCGCCTATCTGATCGAGGAAGGCTTGCTGACAAGCGACCCGGTTCACGGTCAGCTCGCGGCGATTTCCTGCGGCGTGATCGACGGGGAAACCCGCCTTGATCTGGAATATGAGGAAGACCGCCGCGCCGAGGCCGACGCGAATTTCGTTCTGACCAATACCGGCGGTATCGTCGAAATCCAGGCCACAGCCGAAGACAAGCCGATCCCGGAGAGCGATTTCGACCTGCTTTTCGCTCTGGCGAAAGCGGGCGTCGTCGATCTGTGCGAGGCGCAGCTGGCGGCGTTGAAGGGTTAGGGCTTGCACTCCGGCGTCAAGCCGGGTGAATTAAGAGAACAGACGGCGGGGGCGCGCTGGGGGGCTGGAAACGGCCCGCACGGCCTCTTTGGGAAGGGGCTACCGTGCAGGCCCACCCCCGCCGTCTGTCCCGTCGACCCGAGGGCCGGCGGTTCTGTGAGACGCGCGCGCCTATTCGGCAGCGTCGGCGTCATCATCCTCATCGTCAAATCCAAGCAGGTCGCCGGGCTGACAACCCAGTTCGCGACACAGCGCTTCCAGGGTCGAGAAGCGGACGGCCTTGGCCTTGCCTGTCTTGAGGATGGACAGGTTGGCCATGGTGATTCCGACACGGTCGCAGAGTTCGGTCAGCGACATGCGGCGCTCGAGGAGCATGCGATCTAGAGTGACGCGAATGGGCATGGTGTGCGTCTCCCTAAATCGTCAATTTTTGTTCTTGGCGCATCCGCGCGCCTTCGCGGAACACTTCCGCCAGTACCAACAGCGCCAGAACGGCGAACCAGGCGCCGAGGTCGAAACTGCCCAGCTTGTTGATTTCCACCCCGCCGACGACCGGCGCATCGGCGTGCAACAAGGTCATTACCATCGCGACAGCGCCCTGGGTGAGGTAGCGCAGGACCTGGAAGACGGCGATGGCGATGGCGATCAGCCGGAGGTGGCCGGCGTTTTCGGGTACGAAGGGATCGCCGGCGACAAGCGTTGAAAAGATCCGGCGCAGCCGGTCATTGACGACCAGGAATGCGGTGATGTGGGCGATCAGGATCGGATAGGCGCCACCAAAATTCCGGATCGCCTGGAACAGGTCGGTCAGGAAATTCGGCGAATAGCCGAGCCAGTCCATCGCCAGGAGGGTGCCTGTAGCGACCAGGACGAGGGCAGCAAAGGCCAACAGACCCCAGGCCAGGTACCAGACAATGTCCAGTACCACCTTCAAGACGGATACAAGTGATCCGCTCCCCAGTGTCTTCATGACCGCCCCTTCCCTGTTAGGCGTCGCACGCGAGGTCCGTTGACCTTAGCCCGGCCTTCCGGACCTCACGCGACTTTTTCCATCATGCCGTGACCGGGGCAATGGCGTAGAACGCACCTGCCGCGACCGAGACCAGCAGTACCAGGTTGATGGCGATGGAGCCGATCATCTGGATACCCGAATTGTTGGACCTGACCATTTCACTGTTTCCTTTCTCTTGTATCTGACCAATTACCGTTGTCATTCATGTTGTTCGGGTGACGTTTCCCGCCCTTGTTGTTTATCGATAAACAGAAAGTTTGATGGACGCAAGCGAAAAATATCGTTTTTCGATATGAATTTTTCGAAAGGCGATATGTAAACACGCGGAAAGGGGTCGAAATGGTGCGCGAAACCTGGGTTCTCGCCAGTCATAATGTGGGCAAGATCAAGGAGATGGAGCAAATTCTCGCGCCTTTTGGCGTAGCCCTGAAGAGTGCTGCGGACCTTGACCTTCCTGAACCCGAAGAAACCGAGGCGACATTTCGCGGTAATGCGGCCCTGAAGGCGCGCGCCGCCTGTGAAGCAACCGGCTTGCCTTGTATCGCTGACGATTCCGGCCTGTCGGTCGATGCGCTGGGTGGTGATCCCGGCATCTACTCGGCGCGTTGGGCCGGTGAGCCGCGCGACTTCCTGCGAGCGATGCAGCGGGTCGATAGCGAATTGTCCCGTGCCGGCGCGACGGACCGGACCGCACGTTTTGTCTGTACGATCGCCCTGGCGCGCCCCGGATCGGACGTCCGATATTTTGAGGGTGAGGTTCTGGGCGAGATTGTCTGGCCGCCCCGCGGAACTGGCGGTTTCGGCTATGACCCGATCTTCCAGCCACGCGGGCACGACATCACATTCGGCGAGATGAGTGCCGACGGCAAGCGCCGGCTCAGCCATCGGGCCCGCGCCCTCGAGGCCATGATTGCCGCCGAGTTCGGATCGTGACCGGAACAGGCCCCTCGCGGCTGGGTGACGCGCTGGGGCTGTATCTTCACTGGCCCTATTGTGCCCGCATCTGCCCCTATTGCGACTTCAACGTCTATCGGCCGAAGGGCAATGATGAGGCCCTGCTGGCCGCCATCCTGACAGATATGTCGGACTGGCGGGCCAGGACCGGTGACCGACCGCTGGCGAGCCTGCACTTCGGCGGCGGAACCCCGTCGCTCATGAAGCCGGACTGGATCGCGCGTGTGATCGAAACGGCGGAGCGCCTGTGGGGGTTTGCGCCTGGCATCGAGATCGGTCTGGAAGCCAATCCGGCCGACCAGGCCCGGTTTGCGGCAATCGGGTCGGTCGGCGTCGGGCGGCTTTCACTGGGTGTCCAGAGCTTTGACGACACGGTTCTCGCCGCCCTCGGACGCGATCATGACGCAGCCCGGGCGCGCGGGGCCGTCGACGCGGCCCTGTCCGCCTTCTCGCGGGTTTCCGTTGACATGATCTATGCGCAGACCGGTCAGACCGTCGAGGCGTGGACGCGTGAGCTGGGCGAAGCGCTCGCCAGCGGGGCGAGTCATGTCTCGGCCTACCAGCTCACCATCGAGCCGGGGACGGCGTTCGGAAAACGTACAGAACGGGGTGAAACCCTGGCGGTCGATGGCGACAGTGCGGCCGATCTCTACGAGGCGACGCAGGCACTGTGTGTTTCCAGGGGGTTCCCGGCCTATGAGATTTCCAACCATGCCCGCTCGCCCGCGGATCAATCGGTCCACAACCGGATCTACTGGGAGGGTGGTGACTGGATCGGTGTCGGTCCCGGCGCCCATGGCCGCCTGGGTCGGTCGACGATGGATGGCCGGATCGCGACCACCGCCTGCCGTCGGCCGGCGGATTATATTGCGGCGGTCAGCCGGTCCGGGTCCGGTGTAGGCGACGGTCAGCTTGAACGATTGACCCCCGACGACGATCTGGTCGAGCGCGCCTTTCTGGGGTTGCGGGTCACTGACGGGCTGGACCTGGGCCATCTTCGAGTGACGACCGGACGCAGCCTGAACGGTGATGGCATCGACCGGATGGTGAAGGATGGCTTCCTGCACCGCGCAGACAGCCGGTTGCAACTGACCGCCCAGGGGCGCCTTCTGGCCGACCGCGTGACCCGTGAGGTTCTGCCCTAGGGCCTAAAAGGCGGGTTCCGGGTCGAATGACAGCGGCGCAGGTTCTATCTCGCGAAATCCGCGTGACCGCATCTCATAGATCGCCAGGCCGCGCTCGATCATGCCGGTGGCCCGGAAGCGGAACAGGCCGTCCGCGCCCAGGAAGCCCTGGTCCTCCTCGATCGCCTCGCGGCTGAAGCCGCGTTCGCCACCATCGAGATGCGCCGCCAGGCTCATGGCGTCATAGGCAAGGCTGGCGATCCGGGACGGCTCACTTCCATAGCTGGCCTCGTAAGCCGTCTCAAAAGCGGTCCGGGCGCTCAGATCCGGTCCGGCAAACCAACCGCCCCGCAAGGCCGGTTCACGCAACAGGTCCGGATCATTCCACAAGCCGGTGCCCAGGAAGCGGACCACAAGCGGGTCAACCGCCTGGGAAATCAGTAGCGGGCCCAGCGCGCGCAGACGCGTTCCACCTTCCGGCAACATGACGGCCTGGAACGGCGCCTCCGGATCGGGCTCCCAGTCCAGCAGGCGCAACTCGTCAGCCTCTTCCGGCGTCAGGGGTTCAAAGACCCCTTCAGCGAGCCGGGCCGACGCGCGGGCCATGGCCTCGACATCGCCGGTGTAAAAGCTTTCCGCAGCAATATGGCCGCCGGTCATGGCTGCATTGTCCTGCAGGGCCGTATGCACAGCCATGCCGTAGCGGTTCTGCGGACCGAGATAGGCGAAGCGCTCGACCCCGCGTCGAGTGGCATATTCGACAATCCTGGCGACTTCGATTTCGGGCGGAAAACTCATAAGATAGACGCCATCACCGGCGACGGTGGTATCGGTGGTGAAGGCAATCACCGGGACACCGGCCTGGCGCGCCACCTGGCCGGCGGCCGAAACGGCGGGGCCAAACAGTGGCCCGATGATGATGTCGGCCCCGTCCTCGATGGCGGCGCGAGCCGCTTCACGGGCGCCTTCGGCAGTGCCCTGGGTGTCCTTCGGGATCATCAGGAGATTGCCACTGCCGCGCTCGAACAGCGCCAGTTCAGCCGAATGCAACAGCCGGATCGCCTCGGAACGGGCGCCGGAACTGTCGGCCGAGAAGGGCAGCAGTACGGCCACCCGGGCAATATCGCGATCAGCCATGTGGGGTGGGATGAGCCCTGTCGCGACCGGTTCTTCGACCGGCTCCGGCTCAATCTCGACCGGTTGCTCGACCACCGGTTCCGGTGGAATGAAGACCGGCGGTGGAGGTGTGGTCTGGGTCGTGCCGCAGGCTGCGAGGGCACCGACCATCGCAATGACAGCAAGGCAGCGCAGCGCGCGGCTTTGTGCCAGAGTGCCGACCGACTGGGCGATACGCGGATTGAAGACTGTAAGCATGACCGAAACATCCCGGGAAATTCTTGGCGAAGCTATCCGCCGCGGCGGCAAGGGGCAAGCACTGGGGCCGGGCCTTTATCTGGTTTCGACGCCAATCGGCAATCTGCGTGACATAACCCTGCGGGCGCTGGATGTACTGGGTCAGGCTGATCGGGTGCTGGCCGAGGACACGCGCGTCACCCGCCGGCTGCTGGACGCCTATGGGCTCAAGGTCGAGCTGACCGCCTATCATGACCATAATGGCGAGCGGGTCCGGCCCGGCATCCTGGACGCCCTGCAATCGGGTGCGCGGATTGCCTTGGTGTCGGATGCCGGCACGCCTCTGGTCTCCGACCCGGGCTACAAGCTGGCCCGGGATGCGATTGCTGCGGGCATTCCGGTTATCGCGATACCGGGGGCGTCGGCGGTTCTGGCGGCGCTGACCATTGCCGGCCTGCCGACCGACTGTTTCACCTTTGCCGGCTTTCCGCCGCAAAAGACCGGCCCGCGTGAGGCTTGGCTTGAGCCGTTCCGGCATGTGCCGGGCAGTCTCGTCTTCTATGAGGGGGTGTCGCGACTGCCAGCCATGATGGCAAGTCTGCACAAGGTGCTCGGGGACCGATCGGCAGCGGTCTGCCGGGAGCTGACCAAAATGCATGAGGAAGCCCGGCGGGGGTCGCTGTCCGAGTTGGCGACCCATTACGCCGAAGCCGGGTCGCCGCGCGGTGAGGTGGTCATCGTTGTGGGCCCGCCGTCCGCCGATGACTGGGATGCCGGTCGGATCGACACGGCCCTGCGCGCGGCGCTGGAAGACATGCGGGTCAAGGAGGCGGCGGGGCATGTCGCCGAAGCGTCGGGATGGCCACGACGCGATGTCTATGCCCGCGCCCTCGCTCTCAAGGGCGGAGATGCGGCGCGGTGACCCGGGCCCGACGACAGGCCGAGGCCCGGGGTCGTTGGGCCGAATGGCTGGCCATGGCCTGGCTGGTCGCGAAGGGGTATCGACTGCTTGATCACAGGGCCCGCACCGCTGCCGGGGAGATCGACCTGGTCGCCCGTCGCGGTGAATATCTGGTTTTCATCGAGGTCAAGGCGCGAGCCACGCTTGCCGGGGCACTGGATTCGATCGGCCCGCGCCAGCGTGGCCGGATCACCCGCGCCGCCTCGATCTGGCGGGCGCCGAGATCCTCATTGCATCACCTGCATTTGCGCTACGACCTGGTCCTGGTGGTTCCGGGGCGCTGGCCGCAGCACCGGCGAGCGGCCTGGACGCCCGGCGACGATGCGCGTGACCTGTTGTGACATTGATTGTTCCGATGCCGCTTGGCCGAAGCGCCGGGACTTGTCATGGTGGCGCGTTTGCAAATGCCCAAGCCGGGGCACGGGCGATTCGACAGGAGTTTCGTGCATGGCCGACCGTTTATCCTCATTTTCAATCGCTCTGGTGCTGGTCGCCGCGGGACTTGTACCGGCCGCTTGCAGCAGCGTTGGCTCGGTCGGGCAAGAACGCTCCATCGGCCGACAACTGGATGACACCAACGCTTCGGTCGCCATCAAGTCCGCCATGCTGCGCTCCGAGGGGTTCGCGCTGGACGGGGTCGATGTCGAGGTTACCGAGGGTATCGCCCTTTTGACCGGCCGGGTGCCGCGCGAGGATGATCGTCTCATGGCCGAGTGTCTGGCCTGGTCCTCGGTGGCGGTTCGCAATGTGGCCAACGAGATCGAAGTGGGGGCCGGGCAGGGTTTCCGGGATCGCGCCCGCGATGCCGAGATCACTGCCCGGGTCAATGGTCGCCTGATCTCTGACCGGGCCGTCCGGTCGATCAATTTCAATGTCGAGACTCGAAACAGCCGCGTCTATCTGCTGGGCGTCGCCCGCAACCGCGGCGAACTCGAACGGGCCAGCACCCATGCGTCGCTGGTCGAGGGCGTGCAGGAAGTGGTTTCCTATGTCCGCGTCGCCGGTGTTGCGACCAATCTGCCGGCCCGGGGCGAACGCCGGGCGGAAGCCTGTGTGGGTGAAGCCAATCCCGGGGTTGAATCCGATCCCGGCGAACCTACCTCCGGTCCGCAATTGCTGGGCGGCTCGGAGACCGGATGATGACATGGCGTGTAGCGGTCCAGATGGACCCGATTGAAGCGGTCAATGTCGACGCCGATACGACCTTCGCGCTGATGGAGGAGGCGCAGGCGAGAGGGGCCGAGCTCTTTGTCTATCATCCTGACCAGCTGGCCTGGCAGGAAGGACGCATCATGGCCCGGGCCCGTCCGGTCAGGGTCAGGCACGTCCAGGGACAACACGCCGAATTGGGCGAGGCGCGCAATCTCGATTTGGCGACGGATGTTGATGTGGTCCTGATGCGTCAGGACCCGCCATTTGACATGGCCTACCAGACCGCCGCGCATCTTCTGGAGATGCTCAAGGGTCAAACGCTGGTGATGAATGACCCGTTCTGGGTCCGGTCGAGCCCGGAAAAGATCCTTCCGCTTCTCTATCCGGACATCATTCCGCCAACCCTGATCACCCGCGACCTGGCGGCGCTGACCGGATTCAGGGACCGGCATGAGGACATCATCATCAAGCCGCTCTACGGCAATGGCGGCGCCGGGGTTTTCCGCCTCAAACCGGGTGACGGCAATTTTTCTGCCTTGCTCGAGACTTTCTTTGCCCAGTCGCGTGAACCCGTGATCGCTCAGGCTTTCCTGCCTGCGGTGACGGCGGGCGACAAGCGTATCCTGATCATTGACGGCGTCCCGGTTGGCGCGATCAACCGGGTCCCGCAGCACGGCCAGACCCGGTCCAACATGCATGTGGGCGGGGTCGCCGAGCCGTCAGACTTGTCCGACAGCGACATGCGGATCTGTGACGCGATCGGACCGGTCCTGAAAGACCGTGACCTGGTGCTGGTGGGTATCGACGTGATTGGTGACAGGCTCACCGAAATCAACGTCACGTCACCGACCGGCGTGCAGGAACTCAAACGCTTTTCCGGCGTCGATGCCTGTGCGGCTTTCTGGGATGCGGTCGCGCGCCGGATTGGCAATTGACCCCGCACGTTTGACGTGTGTCGTGTAATCGTGCATGATTTGTTCCTGTTTTGATCTTGATGTGATCAAGCCTGTGGAAAACCCAATGATGCCGGATGGTTAATGGCATTGGTGTGGGTCGCTGGTTGCTTTTCACATCTGGTGGCGGGGCGCGACACAGGCGGAGTTCTGTGAATCAACACCCCGCTATGACGGGAGAAAAGTAGTGGCAGCCCGCACGGCATCCGTCGCCTTTCATGGCTCTGAAGCCCGGATCGTGGACGTACAGGTTCAGGTTGCGGGTGGGTCTCAACCCATATTTTCGATCGTCGGTCTCGCCGACAAGGCGGTCGCCGAGAGCCGCGAGCGGGTTCGGGCGGCATTCTCTGCATTGGGACTGTCGCTTCCATCCAAGCGCCTGATCGTCAATCTGGCTCCCGCAGACCAACCCAAGGAAGGCGCCCATTTTGACTTGCCGATCGCGATCGGGGTGCTGGCGGAGCTTGATATCCTGCCCAAGGACGTGGCCGAGGACTATCTCGCGTTTGGCGAGCTCGGGGCCGACGCCCGCATCCGTTCCGCCCCCGGCGCGCTGCCTGCCGCTGTTGCTGCACACGCCTCCGGCCGAGCCCTGATCTGTCCGGAGAGTTGTGGTCCGGAAGCGGCTTGGGCCGGAGGCGACCTGGCCATTCTCGCCCCGGCGACGCTGATCCAGCTGATCAATCATTTCAAGGGCAGCCAGGTTCTGGACCGCCCGGCTCCCGGCGAGTTGATCGAGGCGGGTCCCGATGTCGACCTGAAACAGGTCAAAGGTCAGGAAGGCGCCAAGCGGGCGCTCGAAATTGCCGCTGCCGGACACCATAACCTGTTGATGATCGGGCCGCCGGGGTCCGGAAAGTCGATGCTGGCGGAACGTCTGCCTGGCCTGCTGCCGCCATTGACGGCGCCGGAATTGCTGGACGTCTCGATGATCCACTCGGTGGCCGGCCTGCTGGAGCGTGGCAGGCTCACGCGCAATCGGCCCTTTCGCGCGCCCCACCATTCCGCATCGATGGCGGCGATGGTCGGCGGGGGAAGCCGCGCGCGACCCGGCGAAGCCTCGCTGGCTCACCGCGGTGTGCTGTTTCTCGACGAATTGCCGGAATTCCATCCGCAGGTCCTCGACAGTCTGCGACAACCGTTGGAGACCGGCTCGATCACCGTCGCCCGGGCCAATGCCCATATTGCCTATCCGGCCCGATTCCAGCTCGTTGCCGCCATGAATCCGTGCCGCTGCGGCGGCGGCGGGGCCGGTGAGACCTGTCGACGCGGGGCGCGCTGTGCCATCGACTACCAAGCCCGGATATCCGGACCGATGATCGACCGCATCGACCTGCAAATCAGGGTGCCGCCCGTCACCCCGGCCGATCTCGCCCTGCCCGCTTCGCCGGAGGGAACGGCGGAGGCGGCGGCCCGTGTCGCGGCTGCACGTGACGCCCAGCTCGAGAGGGGCCGACTGAACGCGCACCTTCCCACCGATCAGCTCGACCATGTCGCGGCGCCGGATCGAGCCGGAGAGGCCTTGTTGCAGGAAGCTGCCATGCATCAGTCACTGACCGCGCGCTCCTATCACCGGATCTTGCGGGTCGCCCGCACCATCGCCGATCTGGATGGCCAGGACGCCGTGCGCCGCCTGCATATCGCTGAAGCCCTGTCCTGTCGTCGCGGTCTCCGGGATCCGACACAAAAACCCTCCAAAGTCCTGTCCGGCCAGCGTCCATGACCGATTTCGCGGAGCCGGAAAAGAGACGGGCCAGGCAGGGTCGGACACCGCCGGGCGAGCGGCATTGCGAGC
Organism: Maricaulis sp.; assembly: GCF_034670125.1. GTDB lineage: Bacteria > Pseudomonadota > Alphaproteobacteria > Caulobacterales > Maricaulaceae > Maricaulis. The sequence continues at coordinate 493,727 of NZ_JAXMOC010000001.1, read as the reverse complement.
GGCATGGCATTACGTGTGTCGTCCGAATGGCGACAGGCCCGGAGCCCAGCAGCCAGAGCCGCTGGAACCGGTCTTTGGTCATCAAGCGCCTGTACCGTGCGCCTGTACCGGGCGTCTGTACCGGGCGTCTGTAACCGGGCATCTGTAACCGGGCATCTGGGGCCCGAGGGCAGCTGGCACCGGGAAAGGCGCGCCGGGCCCGCGATGACGCTTGCCTGGCACCGAAATCTCCCATCGGACGGTCGGCATTGTATCTCAGGCAACGGGCGTCTGCCTGTTCGCCCAGGCAACGGGCTTTCCGCCTCGCGCCACAGGCTTCCGGTTTCGGGCGCCGCGCGCCGGTCGGCAGGTTTCGAACCTCGTCAATCGAGCTGCGGCCTTCCCGCGCCGCACACACCGGTCCGATGGCGGGACGCTGCGTTGGCTGCCAATCCTGTCCTGCGCCACCAGACCGGGCTTGGCTGAAGGGCCAGTGGGGCCGGACAGTGTCACCCAACCAGGGTGTCGGAGCGGCAACCGGGTGGCCGCCGACGCTTCATTAACCCGGACAGGCTATGACGGGCGTGGACCGTATTCGAGGACAGGGCATGGCTGACGAGCCAGGAGACCGCGGATCAGCGAAGGACTTGCCGGGCGCCCATGGCGCGCGAGGTGATCGCGAATCTGCGCCCCCCCCTCTGCCTTCGACAACTCCAGACCTGTCGACCGGCTTGGATGCGCTTCTCCTCGCGGCGCTGGATGCCACCGGTGAACTCATTCTCGTCCGCGGCAATGGTGGCCAGGTCCGCTATGTCAATTCGGCGTTCCTGACGGCCTTTGGCGGCGAGCGGGACGATTGGGTTGGCCGTTGGTTCTCCGTCGCGCCGCCGGTTACCTCACAAAACTCCCGCCGGTATGAAATGTTGATGCGGACCCGCGCCGGCGCGGTCTGGATCGAGTGGGACGAGCGTCTCCTGCCTGGTGATGCGGGTGTTGTGTCGGTTGGCCGTGATGTCACCAGCCGCCGGGCCGCCCATGACGATCTGGAGGAGTCGCAGCGCGCCAAGTCACTGTTCTTTGCCGCGGTTACGCACGAATTGCGGACGCCCCTGGCCGGCGCACTCGGCGTTGCCCGCCTCCTGGAGGCGACCGCCCTCAAACCGGATCAGGCGGACTATGTCCGCTCGATCGCCGCTTCGGCTGACCATGCGCTCGCGATGGTGGACGACATTCTCGACCTGTCCCGCCTTGAGGCGGGACGCCTGGAGTTGCGGCCCGAAACGGTTGATATCGCTGACCTGGTCCGGGAGACCGTCGAGCTGGCGGCGCCGCGGGCCCAGGAGAAAGCGCTCGAGATCGGTGTTGTTCACGCGCAAGGCGCACCGTCGCGGGTCACCGGCGATGCCGCCCGGCTCAAGCAAATTCTCTACAATCTCATTGGCAATGCGGTGAAATTCACCGCGTCCGGAGGGGTCCGCATCGATATCGCGAACGCGCCGGACAGCGAAGGCCGCGACCGCCTCGCCCTTTCGGTCAGCGACACCGGGCCGGGTATTTCCGAGGCCGACCAGGAAAGCCTGTTCGAGCATTTCGAACGCGGCGCGGCCGAGCGGGACGGCGCGGAAAGCGGCGCAGGGCTGGGCCTGGCCATGGTCCGTCGTCTGGCCGATGCGATGAACAGTGCCATGGGGGTGGAAAGCCGGCTGGGCGAAGGCGCGAAATTCTGGCTGATCTTTGATCTGCCCGTTCTCGCGCGGCGTCGGGACGAACCGCTTGCGGGTCGCCGGATTTCCATCGCGAGCGACAACCCAACCCTGCGTGAGATCCTGCGTGACCAGCTGCTCGCGCTGGGCGCCGAGGTCATCCTGGTGGCCGAAACTGACGATCTTTCCGTGGCGGCAGGATCGCAATTGCTCTGGGACGCGGACTGGGCGCGAAATGCGCCTGCCACCCGGTCCTGGCAATTGGTCACACCGGCCGAAAAAGCCAAACGTCCCGATCTTGTCGCCGACGGGAAACGAAATTGGTTCGTCAAGCCGGTGCGCGCTTCGACGCTGGCCGCGCAACTGGGTGGGACGAGTTGCTCCCACGAGGCTCCGGATCAGGACGCTGACCCGATTGCCCGCTGCCAGCCTGACCTGTCCGGCCTTCACATCCTGGTCGCCGAAGATGACCCGGTGAACGCGTTGATCGCGCGCAAGTCTCTGGAACGGCTGGGAGTCCACGTCACGCTCATGGACCGTGGCGATACCGCGCTGGAGGCGATCATGGCCGGCAAGGTCGACGCCGCCCTGCTCGACCAACGCATGCCAGGCCTGGACGGGCCCGCGGTGGCCCGACGGGCGCGGGACGCGAATTGCCGTCTGCCATTGATCGCCCTCACCGCCAATGACAGCGAGGCCGACCGGAAGCTCTGCCTGGCTGCCGGCATGGACGAATTCCTCGCCAAACCGCTCGACGCCCAAAAGCTGGCCGACACCCTCAACCGCTTGTGCCGCCCCGAAAACCGCGCCAGCATGGGCTGACAACGTCCCCTGGCGGAGTGGTAAGAAAATGTCTGACTCGCGAGAAACTGCCGGCGTCGCGGGGCAGCGCACTTTCATGCAAACCCTGGCGGTCTATGCGACGCCGGTCATGATCTCGATGTTGATCCTGGGCTTTGCGTCCGGGCTCCCGCTCTACATGGTTTTCCAGAAATTATCCTACTGGCTCCGCGATGCCGGGATAGATCGTTCAACCATCGGTTTCTTTTACTTTGTCACACTGGCCTACACCCTCAAATGGTTGTGGGCCCCGGTCGTCGACCGGGTCAAAATACCCGTCTTGTCCAAGCGACTCGGCACACGACGGGCATGGATGGTCACCGCAATCGCTGGGACGGTCATCGCGCTTGGGTTTGTCGCGACGACGGACCCTACAGGGGCATCCTATCGCCGTGACGACACGGGGATGCGCCTGGCCCAGATCGAAGTGGGAGAATATCAGGTACTTTTGGACTCACTGGCGACCGCCGAGGCTGACCCGGATCGAAGTGCCGGGAATGTCATTGGCAATGTGATCCACCCGGTCGAGGCGGCTCTGGACGATACTGGCGCTCAGGTGGTGGAGATACCGGAAGAAGAGTACCGACGCTTGTTGTCGCTTGTGAAAGAAGACGAGCACTTCGAGGCCCTCTCCGTTTTTCGGACTCTCGCGACCCTGCTTCCGATCGCAATTGCAGCATTGCTGCTGGCATACTCCGGCGCGACCCTGGATGTCGCGATTGATGCATGGCGGATCGAGTCGGCATCCAATGACATGCAAGCGACCATGGCGGCGGCATACTCCTTTGGCTACCGCATCGCTTACATGACGTCCGGCCTGGGTTTGGCAATATCCGAATGGTCCAACTGGCATGTTTCGTTTCTTGTCATGGCCGCCGCGATGGCCATCTCGGCCGGCCTGGTATTTTTCATGAAGGAACCAAAGGCCGGTGTTGGACGCCGGGCCCTTGAGGGCAGTTTCGGGGTGAAGGTCGTCAATGCCGTTTGGCAGCCCTTCAAGGACTTCTTCGCCCGCCTCGGCTGGTGGATCATCCCTGTTATCGCGCTGATTTCACTTTACCGGATCAGTGACTTCACCATGGGGGTGATGGCGTCGCCCTTGTATTCAGACCTTGAATTCGATCGCGCTGTCGTTGGCGGCATACAGGCAGGGCCCGGCCTTGCGGCGACGATGATTGGATTGTTTGTGGGCGGTGTGACCGCACTGCGGATCGGCATGATGCGGGCCTTGGTGATCGGGCTGGTCATCACACTTGTGACAAACGGCGCCTATGCTTGGCTGGCCGCGACCGCGCAGCCCGACGAGAGTTGGAAACTGCTGATCGCGATCGTTGGGGACAATCTGGCCGGCGGCTTTGTCACAACGGTCTTCATCGCCTATCTGTCGAGCTTGGTTGATCCCGCAAGCGCGGCGACCCAGTACGCGTGGGTTAGCTCATTCTACGCCCTGTTCGCGAAGTTCCTGTCGGGATTTTCGGGCGTACTGGCGGACGCCGTCGGCTGGGTTGCCTTCTTTGTAATCACAGCGGCCTGGACCATACCGGCGGCCATCCTTCTTGCCGTCGTCATCCGGTTCGGACCGGCAGCCGCAAGAGGCGAACACAAATTCGCGGAACGGCAGACTGAATAGCCCTGGTCGCCTACTCAGACAGCCCGCTTTCCACATCATGCTTGTCCGGGTCGTAGGCAGCCAAGGCAGCGAGGGTGGTGATCTCCGACACCGACGCGCCAAGCCGGGCGATCTGGACCGGTTTTTCGACGCCGACCAGCATCGGTCCGATCACCGTGGCTCCACCGGCCATGCGCAATAATTTGGTGGCGATCGAGGCCGAGTGGATGGCCGGCATGACCAGCACGTTGGCCGGTCCCTTCAGGCGCGAGAACGGATAGAGGAAGCGGTGCGACGGATCGAGCGCGACATCGACATTCATCTCGCCCTCGTATTCGAAATCAACGCCGCGCTCGTCGAGGATCTCGACCGCCCGGCGCAGCTTGTCCGACCGGTCGCCAGACGGGTTGCCGAAGGTTGAATAGGACAGGAAGGCAACCCGTGGCGTGAAGCCGAAGCCCTTGGCCGCTGCGGCGGTCTCGATGGCGATATCGGCGAGCGCCTCCTCGTCCGGAAATTCCGCGATATTGGTGTCGGCGATGAAGAGGGTACGGTTCTTGGCCAGAGCGATGGACATGCCCATCACGCGTTGACCCTCGGCCGGGTCGAGAACCTGGGTGACGTCAGCCAGTGCCGCGCCATAAGAGCGCGTCGTGCCTGTGACCATGCCGTCGGCATCGCCCAGCTTGACCATGCAGGCCGAAAAGACATTGCGGTCATTGTTGACCAGGCGCTGCACGTCGCGCTTGAGATAACCCTTGCGCTGCAGGCGCCCGTACAGGAAGTCGGCATAGTCGGCATTGCGGTCGGACAGGCGCGCATTGACGATTTCGATCGAGTCTTCCGGCACGCCGACCAGGCGCATGTTGGCGCGGGTGATTTCCTCGCGACCGACCAGAACGGCCTTGCCCAGCTCCTGGTTCTGGAAGGCATAGGCGGCGCGAATGACAGCCGGTTCCTCGCCTTCGGCAAAGACGATACGGCGGCCATGACCCATCACCGCGCCCTGGATCCGTTGCAGCAGGGCCGCGGTCGGGTCGAGGCGGCGGGCCAACGAGGCGCGATAGGCGGCCATGTCCGGGATTGGCTTGCGGGCCACGCCGGTGTCCATCGCAGCCTGTGCCACATAGGGCGGGACGTAGGAGATCAGGCGCGGATCGAAGGGAGAGGGAATGATGTAATCGCGCCCGAAACTCGGTCGGGCACCATGATAGGCTGCGGCGACCTCGTCCGGCACGTCTTCCTTGGCCAGCGCGGCCAGGGCCTGCGCCGCGGCAATTTTCATCTCCTCATTGATCGTCCGGGCGCGGACATCGAGCGCGCCGCGGAAGATGTAGGGGAAACCAAGGACGTTGTTGACCTGGTTGGGGTAGTCTGATCGACCCGTGGCCACAATGGCGTCGTCACGCACGGCCCGGGCATCTTCCGGCGTGATCTCCGGATCCGGGTTGGCCATCGCGAAAATGATCGGGTCCTTGGCCATGGTCTTGACCATGTCCTGGGTCAGGGCGCCGGCTACCGACAGGCCGAGGAAGCAATCGGCTCCGTCCACGGCTTCCGCCAGTGACCGCTTGTCGGTCTGGACCGCATGGGCGGCCTTCCACTGGTTCAGATTATCGCGTTCGCTGTGAATGACGCCCTTGCTGTCACACAGAATGGCGTTGTCCGGGTGCACGCCCATTGCCTTCAGCAATTCGAGAACTGCGATGCCAGCCGCGCCGGCTCCATTGACCACGACTGTGAGGTCCTCGATGCGGCGATCGGTCAACTCACAGGCATTGATAATGCCGGCCGCAGAGATGATGGCGGTGCCGTGCTGGTCGTCATGGAAGACCGGGACATCGAGCAGTTCGCGCAGGCGCTGCTCGACGATGAAGCTCTCCGGCGCCTTGATGTCTTCCAGGTTGATGCCGCCGAAGGTGTTGCCGATGCGTTTGACGCACTCGATGAACTGCTCCGCGTCTTCCTCTTCGACCTCGATATCGATGGCGTCGATATCGGCAAAGCGCTTGAACAGGACGGCCTTGCCTTCCATGACCGGCTTGGACGCCATGGCGCCCAAATTGCCAAGGCCCAGGATGGCCGTTCCATTGGAGATCACGGCGACCATGTTGCCCTTGGACGTGTAGTCATAGACCTTGTCCGGATCGGCAGCGATGGCCTTGACCGGCACCGCGACGCCGGGGCTGTAGGCGAGTGACAGATCGCGCTGGGTCGCCATTGGCTTGGTCGGCGACATGGCGAGTTTGCCGGGAACAGGTTCCTTGTGGAAGGCGAGGGCATCCTCGTCCTCAACGCGGCTGGTTCTGTCGTTCATCACCGATGTCCTTGTAAGATCTGAAGTCCCGGGGGTTACAGCGCTCTAGCCGCTTCGCACCCTTGCACGCAAGGCGAAACCTCGCCACCGTCTGCGCCGATGAATGCCATGTCGACCCTCCCCGTGCCGCGCGATCGCACCTTCCCGTCCAGTGAAGGCGCGACCCCGATGATGCAGCAATTCCTCGAGCTGCGTGCCCAGGCACCGGCTGATGCCTTGCTGTTCTATCGCATGGGCGACTTCTATGAACTGTTTTTCGACGATGCGGTGCGGGCATCTGCGGCGCTCGATATCGCGCTGACCAAGCGTGGGGAGCATCAGGGTGATCCGATCTCGATGTGTGGGGTGCCGGCGGCCACCGCCGAAGCCTATCTCGCCCGCCTGATCAAGGCCGGTTTCAAAGTTGCCGTTGGCGAGCAGATGGAGGATCCCAAGGCTGCGAAGGCCAGGGGTGGTTCCAAAGCGGTCGTGCGTCGGGCCATTACCCGGGTCGTGACGCCCGGGACGCTGACCGAGGACAGCCTGCTCGATCCGCGCGTGTCCAACCGCATCGCGGCGCTGGCGCAACTGGCGACCGGTGAAACGGCACTGGCCTGGGCGGATGTGTCGACCGGCGATTTCCGGGTTTCCCCGGTGGCGACGGAAAACATTGCTGCGGAGATCGCCGCCATGAACCCGGCCGAGTTGCTGGTTGAGGAGCGGGCCTTTGCAGAGGCCGCGATGCTGGCGCCACGGTCGACCCTGACACCCCTGCCACGAGCCAAATTTGATCCGGCCTCGGCAGAACGACAATTGAAGGACCAGTTCAGGGTTCAGGAACTGACCGCTTTCGGAAACTTTACCAGGGCCGAGTGTGCCGCACTTGGAGCCTTGCTGGACTATCTTTCATTGTCCCAGGCCGGCGCGCCGGCCAAGCTGGAGCCGCCGCGGCAGATAGCGGCGGGGGCGTGTCTCGCCATTGACCCGGCGACCCGGGCAAGCCTTGAAATCGAACGCACTTTGTCAGGATCACGTCAGGGCTCTCTGCTTGATGCGATTGACCGGACGGTGACCGCGCCGGGGGCGCGCAAGCTGGCCGAGCGACTGGCCAGACCCTTGACCGATGTGGCGCAAATCGAAGCCCGTCTTGATGCAATCACCTGGTTCGAGCGGGCCCGCACTGAACGCCGGGATCTGCGCGACCGGCTGCGCCAGGCCGGCGATGCCGAGCGCGCCCTTTCGCGGCTATTGCTGGGTCGGGGCGGGCCTCGCGACCTGAAATCACTCGCTGCGGCCCTGCAGGAAGGCGAGATCATTGCCGCCCGCCTGCTCGACAATGCGCTGGATACCCCACCGGCTCAAATCGCGGAAAGTCTCACGGCGCTGGTGCTCGATGACAAGCCGGACCTGGCAGACCTGGTCGCCGAGCTTGAACGGGCGATTGTGGACGAGCCGCCGCTCCTGCCCCGCGACGGCGGTTTCATCGCCGAAGGCTGGCGCGTCGAGTTGGACGAGTTGCGGCAGTTGCGCGACGCTTCACGCCGGGTGGTCGCAGGCCTGCAACAGACCTATGCCGAGGCGGTCGGTGTCAATGCCCTGAAGGTCAAGCACAACAATGTGCTGGGCTATTTCGTCGAAGTGACCGCCAAGCACGGCGACGCCCTGATGGCGGATGATCGCTTCATCCATCGTCAGACCATGGCCAACGCGATTCGGTTCTCGACCACCGAGCTGGCCGAGCTGGAGGCGAAGATCGCCTCGGCTGGCGATCGGGCCCTGGCGATGGAGATGGACGCTTTTGCCAGCCTGCGTGACAGGGTCGAGGCGGAGGCCGATCGAATCCGGTCAGCCGCGCGCGCGCTGGCTGAACTGGACGTGGCCGCCGGCCTTGCCGAATGGGCCGAAGACAGCGAGGCAGTTCGCCCCGTCATGTCCGACGACAGCGTGTTCCAAGTGGACGGAGGTCGGCATCCGGTGGTCGAGCGGGCGTTGGCCAAGGCCGGTGACGGCCGGTTCACGCCGAATGACTGCCGTCTCGACGGCGCCGGCGCTGAGGCCGCACGACTGACCTTCGTGACTGGCCCCAACATGGCCGGTAAATCGACATTCCTCCGACAGAACGCATTGATCCTGATGCTGGCCCAAGCCGGTTGTCATGTTCCGGCACGGGCCGCCCGTATCGGTGTCGCTGACCGCCTTTATTCGCGCGTGGGTGCCGCTGATGACCTCGCCCGCGGTCGCTCCACCTTCATGGCGGAGATGATCGAGACGGCCGCCATCCTGAACCAGGCGACGGCACGCAGTTTTGTCATCCTGGACGAGATCGGGCGTGGCACCGCGACGTTTGACGGGTTGTCGATCGCCTGGGCGGCGGCCGAGCATCTCCATGCAGTGAATGGTTGCCGGGCCCTGTTTGCCACCCATTATCACGAGTTGACCCGGCTTGCAGAGGATCTGGATGCCGCGGCCAATGTCTCGCTCAAGGCCCGCGAATGGAAAGGCGAACTGGTTTTTCTCCATGAGGTCGGGAGTGGCGCGGCGGACCGGTCCTACGGGATCGAGGTCGCGCGCCGGGCCGGATTGCCGCGGGTCGCGGTCAAACGGGCCCAGGCCATCCTGGCGCGCCTGGAGGCCGATGGGACACCGGCTGCGGCGCTCACAGACCTGCCCCTGTTTGCGCTGGCCGAGCCGGACCCGGAGCCGGTCATTTCCGAGGTCGAGACTAGGCTTGACCAGGTCGACCCGGATGCCTTGAGTCCACGCGAGGCGCTGGAAGTGCTGTATGCCCTCAAGGCGCTCGTGAAGAAGACGTGACGCCGCGGGTCGCGGTGCACTAGATTGGGTCCACGATGAAGATGCCCGCACTGCCCGCTTCGCTGGATGGTCTGCAATTGCGGGCCCGCCTGGCTTCCGCCCTGGCGCAACAGGGGTGGGAGTCACCGGCCGCCCGCGCTGCAGCTCTGGCTCATGTCCGCACCTCCATCGAACGGTTCCGGAGGCAGGCCTTTGGCAGCCTGTCCGGTGCCGGTGGCGGCGCCATCGCGGCCCATCTGCTGTCTGAAGGGATGAGTGTCTGCCTGCACGCGCTGTTCGATTCCATGGCCGCTGCGGATACCGCGGGCTCCACAGGTGTCGCCCTGTGCGCGCAAGGAGGGTTTGGAGCGGGGGAACTGGCCCCGTCCTCCGACATCGACCTGATGCTGATCAAGCCGGAAGCCGCCAGCGCGGCAACTGACACTTTCCTCCAGCAATTCCTGTACGCCCTCTGGGATCTCAAGATCGATGTCGGTGGCGGCGCCTGCCGGACCATGGACGAGACCATTGCACTGACCCAGGTGGATGCGTCGGAACGCACCGCCCTTCTCTCCTTGCGCCATCTGGCCGGCGATGAGGCTGCGACCGCGTCCCTGTCCCAGAGATTTCGTGATGAGGTCGTTGCCGGGGACCTGCCAGCCTTCGTGGAAGCCAAGCTGAAGGAGCGTGACGCCCGCATCGAAAAGGCCGGTCGGTCCCGCTACACGGTCGAGCCGAACCTGAAGTCCGGCAAGGGCGGCTTGCGGGACCTGCAGCTGATGCGCTGGCTGGCGCAATTCCTCTATGGTGCCGACGCATTCGAGCGCTGGGTTGGCAGTCGATTGCTGTCGGTCGAGGACGTCTCGAAATACATACTGGCCGATGACTTCCTGTGGACCGTCCGCTTTCACTTGCACGATCTTGCCGGCGGCAAGGATGAGCGTCTGACCTTTGACGTCCAGCCGGAAATTGCGGCGCGAATGGGTTTCGAGGATGGCGAGACGGACAGTGGTGTCGAGCGCTTCATGCGCCGGTACTTCCGCACGGCAATGGATGTCGGCGCGTTGACACGTCTGGTCTGCGCCAAGCTTGAGGCCGATGCCTGGAAGTCGAAGCCAAGGGGGTTGGCGCGATTCCTGCCGCCCGGAATGGAGGCGGCGGAGGACGCCGATGTCGGCGAATTCATCGTGCGTGACGGTCGTCTCGATTTTGCCCACGCAACGCAGATACGCGAAGACCCGATCCGCCTGATGCGGTTTTTCCACGTTGCCGCATCTCGCCGCCTCGACCTGCATCCCGAGGCGGTGGCGCGGATTGGGCGCACCCTGCATCTCATCGACGATGATTTTCGTCGTGCGCCGCGCGCCGCGAGGGCCTTTTTTGCTGTCTTGCTCGACAGCGCCGCGCCCATGGCGGTGCTGCGGATGATGACCGAAGCCGGTGTGCTGGGGCGCTACCTGCCCGAATTCGGCGATATCGTCGCCCGCACCCAGTTCAACATGTACCACCGCTACACGGTCGATGAGCACACATTGCATGCGCTGGGCGTCCTGCGGGAAATCGAGGACGGGCTTCACCCGCTCGATCATCCGCTATCGACCAAGCTGGTACCCCAGATCCAGAACCGCCGCGCGCTGCACCTGGCGGTCCTGTTGCATGACACCGGCAAGGGGGCGGGCGACCAATGCATCGAGGGCGCCGCGCGGGCGGTGACAGCGTGCGAGCGCATGGGCCTGGGCGATACGGAGACCGAGCTGGTGTCCTGGCTGATCGCGTCGCATCTGCTGATGAGCGACACGGCACAACGTCGCGACCTGTCCGATCCGCGAACCGTGGCCGATTTTGCCGCCGCGGTTGGAACCGTGGAGCGTTTGCGGCTGCTGACGGTCCTCACGGTCGTCGATATTCGTTCGGTCGGGCCCGGGGTCTGGAATGGCTGGAAGGGTCAGCTGATCCGTGAACTCTATTGGGCCACCGAACAAGTCCTGTCGAGTGATGGCGACAATCTCCAGCTCGCCCGAGAAACCCTCGCCGAAAAGGCCGAACTGGCCAGAAGCCACATCCGGCCACGGCTCGAGCGGATCGATGCCGATTTCGCTGCCTGGTGGACCGCGGAGCTCAACGACGCCTATTGGACCACTTTTTCCGAGGAGGACCGCTTCCGGCATGCGGCCTTTGTGCGGCATGCGCGCAATGCGGGCCGCCAGACCTCGGCCGCGGTTCGGGTGGACCGCCGCCGGGCCGCAACGGAAGTGATGATCTGGTCGCCGGACCGGGATCGGGTGTTTGCCGATATTGTCGCGGCCTTCGCCGAAGTCGGCGCCGATGTCGTGGGTGCAACCATCAATACAACGGCCTCGCACCAGGTTTTCGATATCTTCTACATCCAGGACGCGGCCGGTCAGCCCTATGGCAAGCACGATGCGGTGCAACGCCAGGCGCTCGTGGCCTATCTGCGGCAGGTTGCAACGGGCGAAACCACAGTCCGCCGCCGGCCGGCAGCACCGCTCAAGCGGCGCGATGCCGCCTTCCGGGTCACGCCGAATGTGACCATCTCCAACGAGGTCGCCGAGCATGCAACCGTGATCGAGGCGTCCGGTCGTGACCGGCCGGGCCTGCTGGCCGACCTGGCCGATGTTCTGGCCGACGAGCGCCTGGCCCTGACATCAGCCCAGATCGATGGCTATGGTGAACGGGCAACAGACGTGTTCTACGTTACCAGCAACGGTGACAAACTGGTCGATGACGCTGTTGGCCAACGCGTCCGCAATGGTTTGTTGGCGGTGTTCTCCGAGAACGAGACTGAATTCGACAAGACGGCCGCCCAGCGCGGATTTGCCCGGGCTCGGGCCAGTGTTTTGAGGTAGGCATGCGGCTCCTGCGTTCGACGGCAATTGTCGGTGTCCTGACCATGGCGAGCCGTGTGCTCGGCCTTGTCCGTGAAATGTTGCTGGCCGCGGCCCTGGGAGCCGGGGTGGTCACGGACGTTTTCCTGACCGCTTTCCAGTTCCCCAATCTCTTCCGGCGGATATTCGCGGAGGGCGCATTCAATTCCGCATTCGTGCCGCTCTATGCCGGCAAGCTTGAGAGCGGGGAGCAGGACGAGGCGATCCGATTTGCCCGGCAGGTCATGTCGGTCCTTCTCACCACGATGGTGGTCCTCGTGGTCGGCGCGCAATTCCTGATGCCTTGGTTGATGTATGCGCTGGGGCCCGGCTTTGTCGGCGAGCCGGGGCCGTTCGAGCTGGCCGTGCTACTGACCCAGATCACCATGCCCTATCTGCTGATGATGTCGCTCAGCGCGATGCTGAGCGGCGTTCTCAATTCCCACGGCCGTTTCGCGGTGGCAGCGGCGGCGCCGGTCCTGTTGAACCTGTTCCTGATCGCAATTCTCTATTTCTCGCCGGCCGAAGGTGAGAACATGGCGCTTCATCTCAGTATCGGCATCAGCCTGTCCGGTGTGGCGCAACTGGCGTGGCTGTTCGCGGCGTGCCGGGCGACGGGCCTGCGTTTGTCCTTGCAGCTGCCGCGCCTGTCACCCGGCGTCAGGCGGTTGATCGTGCTGGGCGTTCCCGGGGCTCTCGCGGCTGGGGTCACGCAGATCAATATCCTTGTGACCTCATCAATCGCGACCATGGAAATCAGCGCCCGGTCCTGGCTCTACTATGCGGACCGGCTCTATCAACTTCCTCTCGGCGTAGTCGGTATCGCCATGGGCGTCGTGCTGCTTCCAACCCTCAGCGGCCGCGTGCGGGCCGGTGCTGTCGAGGCGGCGTCCAACGCCATGAACCGGGCCCTGGAAATCTCCATGGCGCTGACCTTGCCGGCCGCGACAGCCCTGGCGGTCATCCCGGTTTTCATCGCGACCGGAATTTACCAGCGGGACGAGTTCACACCGAATGATGCCGCAATGGTCGGATACGCCTTGATCCCGTTCGCGATCGGCTTGCCGGCCTTTGTCTTGATCAAGGTGTTGTCGCCAGGCTTCTTCGCTCGAGAAGACACACTGACCCCGATGAAATTCGCGACCGTCGGCGTGGTGGTGAATTTGACGGTCGGTCTGGCGCTCTTTTTCGGACCGTTGGGTTTTGTGGGCCTGGCCATCGCGACAGCCCTCGCAGGTTGGGTCAACGCGATTTTGCTGGCCGTGACTTTGTGGCGACGGCGTCTGTTGGAGCCTGACAGGCGCCTGATCGGCAAGATACCCCGCATCCTGCTGGCCTGTGCGGCGTTGGCGGGTTTCCTCTTGCTCGCCGAACACCATGCCGAGATGTTGCGAGCCCATTTGCTCGATTCGACCCTGTTGACCCTGCTCGCCGTCTGCGGCGTCGGGCTCGTCGTCTACGGGGCAGCCGCGCTGATGACCGGTGCGCTGCGGCTGTCCGAGGTGCGCGGCGCACTCAAGCGCTCTTGAGGCAGCGGCTCGCGCTGGTTAAGACGCATGTCCCAGTCCGTCCTATCCGCAAGGCCATCCCATGAGTGACACCCCCACCGCCTACCAAGGCCCGAAACGCATATTCTCCGGCATGCAGCCAACCGGTCGCTTGCATCTCGGCAATTATCTCGGTGCTCTGAAAAACTGGGTGGCGCTGCAGGATGAGGATGAGTCCGAGCGCATCTATTGCGTCGTCGACATGCACGCCATCACCATGCCGCATGACGCCGAGGCCTTGCCGGATGCGGTCCGCCGCGTGACGGCCGCGTATCTTGCCGCTGGCCTGGACCCGGAAAAGAACGTGATTTTCGCCCAGTCTGCGGTTCCGGCCCATGCCGAACTGGCCTGGATCCTCAATTGTGTCGCCCGGCTCGGCTGGGCCGAGCGGATGACACAATTCAAGGACAAGGGTGGCAAGGACCGGGAGCGCGTCTCGGTCGGCCTGCTGACCTATCCGGTCCTGATGGCCGCCGACATCCTGGTCTATAAGGCGACCCATGTACCGGTCGGCGATGACCAGAAGCAGCATCTGGAGCTGTGCCGCGATGTCGCGGCCCGCTTCAATCGGGATTTCGGCAATGGCGAAGCGGTCTTCCCGATCACAGAGCCGCTCATCCAGGGCCCGGGCGCACGCATCATGAGTCTGCGTGACGGCACCGCCAAGATGTCGAAATCGGACATGTCGGACAATTCCCGGATCAATCTCGAGGATGATGCCGACACGATTGCCCGCAAGATCAAGAAGGCCAAGACCGATCCTGAGCCGCTTCCGGAATCGGTAGACGGTTTGGACGGTCGTCCGGAAGCCTCGAATCTTGTTGGCATTTTCGCGGCCCTGACCGGCGGGTCCAAAGCCTCTGTCCTGGCCGAGTATGGTGGCCAGGGTTTTGGCGCCTTTAAGCCGGCTCTCGCCGAGGTCGCGGTCGAGCATCTCGCCCCGATCTCCGACGAATACCGTAGGCTGATCGCCGAACGGGCCGAGATTGACCGGATCCTGCAAAAGGGCGCTGAGCGCGCGCGCGCGGTGGCGGAACCGGTTATTGCCGAAGCGAAAGCAGCGATCGGCTTCTGGAGCTAGGCTTTTTGCCGCACTCCCGGCCCGACCGAAAATCGACTAGAGCATCGACATGATTTGGTATCGCCTGCGCATGGCCGGTCTGGCCCTGCTCCTTGTGTGGAGCGCGCTATCGCCCTTTGCGGGTGAAGCGATGGCCCGTGTCACCGGCAATGATGGCTGGCTGCTCTGTGCGGGGGACGTCCGGGCCGAACTGTCCGTCGAGGACAACGAGAACCTGGCATTGCTGGCCCGGCTGTCCGGTGCACCTGCCCCGGCGGATTCCAATGCGCCTGTATCGGTGTGCGATGACTGCCTGGGGTGTCCGGGGTTGGCTCTGGCGGCACCGGATGCCTCTGTGTCGCCGGTCGCCCATGTCACGAGGGCGACGCAATCCACGCCGACCGGTTGGCCGCCGGTTCGGTCAAGCGGAGTGCGGCTTCCCGAACCGCGCGCACCACCTCTCGCCGATCACATCTGAAACCCTTTGTGATCCTGTCTGCGCACGATTGCGCAGGCCCATGCGAGACAAGACCCATGAGACTTTTCACGACTGTGAGCGCCCTTGCGCTCGCCATCAGTGCGCCTGCCCTGGCGCACGAACCCGACGCCATCAGGGCCGATGGCCATGCGCCGATCGGCGTGATGGGTGACCATACCCACGAGGCCGGCGAGTGGATGTTCTCCTACCGCTTCATGCGGATGGAGATGGAGGGCAACCGGATTGGAACGCGCGGCGTGACCCCGGCAGAAATCGTCACCTCGGTTGCGAATGTGAACGGCCCGCCGGCAACGCTGCGGGTCGTACCGACTGACATGACGATGGACATGCACATGTTGGGCGCGATGTATGCTCCGAACGACCGTGTCACCGTGATGATGATGGTGAATTATCTGCAGAATGAAATGATTCACACGACCTTTGCCGGGATGATGGGGGCCAGCGAGCTGGGCCGGTTCACCACCCGGAGCGAGGGTTTCGGCGATGTGAAGCTGTCGGCCTTGTTCGGGGTCGTTGACACAGGCCAGACGCGGCTCAACCTGCAGGCCGGCCTGTCGCTGCCGACCGGCTCGACCGGCGAGCGCGCCCGGGTTTTGACCCCCATGGGCACCACGCCGACACTTGTCATGCCCTATCCGATGCAATTGGGCACCGGCAGCTATGACCCGATGCTGGCGGCGACCCTGACCCACCAGGCCGGTCACTGGACGTTCGGTGGCCAGGCGTCTGCCACCTTGCGCGTGCAGGACAATGATTCGGGATACCGGGTTGGTGATGTCGCGCACGTCACCAGCTGGGCTGGATGGTCGCCCATGCCGTCATGGGCCTTCTTCGGGCGGCTGGAAGCGCGGAGCCAGGGCATGACGCACGGTTTTGACGCCCGCTTCGCGGCGCCGGTCCAGACCGCCAACCCGGCCTTTCTGGGTGGCGACACGGTTCTGGCATCCCTGGGTGTGAATTGGGTCGGACAATCCGGCGCGTTGCGGGGTCAGCGGATAGCGGCAGAATTGTCGCGACCGGTGTATCAGGACCTCAACGGTCCGCAGATGGAACGTGACTGGGCGCTGACGTTGGGTTGGCAATATGCATGGGGTGGCGGGCAACAACGCCACCATAACTGACAAGGACGGCACGATGAAAACGATAATTCTTCCCTGCCTGTCGGCGTTCGCCCTTGCGGCGTGCGGCGGTACGGATTCGACCGTGGCAGACGTGTCTGCGGTCGACCATGACGGCATGTCCCACGCGCCGGCCAGTGGCGATGACGGGGCTGCACTGACCGATGACGGCGTTATGCCGGTCATCGACGTCACGGTTGCGTGGATGCGGCCCCATCCACAAGGGCGCGATGTGACCGCGGCCTACTTTGTGGCCGGCTTGAGTGACGGGCGTGTGGACCGCCTCGTTGAAGCCCATATTGATGGCGCTGAGCGGGTCGAGCTGCACGGGCACACAATGGACGGGCAGGGCGTGATGCGGATGCGCCCGGTTGGTCCGCAGCGCATCGAAGCCGGGACCCCCCTGGAGTTCGCTCCGGGAGGCTTGCATCTCATGGTGCACGGGCTTGCCGCCGTGGCCGAAGGCGACTCCGCCAGCGGCGTGCTGGTGTTCGAGCGGGCCGGAGCGGTTCCCGTCGTCTTTTCGGTCCAGGCGAGCCGGCCAGCGGACCCGACCTGATCCCGGGCCCGTTTGGCCGACGGCAGGGCGTCGTCCCGGCATGGTTAACGAGGTATTACCGAACCCTCATTTCCTGCCATGGCGACGCCCCTCGCCTAGACAGGGCTCGGAGTCTCCGGATCTGACGGTCGGGAATAGGTTTCCGGGTCATAGTGTTTCGGTGCACGCGGCCAGAACAAACGCATCATCCAGACCCCCAGCGCGATCGCGGGTATCAACACCAGCCCGATCGCGTTCTCGTCCACCAGGAAGAGTTTTGCGAAGGCCGCACCGGCCAACACCGTCAGCAGTCCGCCGAGTGCGGTCATGAGGACCAGGAAGCGGACTGATGAGCCCTCGATATAGTCGACCCGATCGGACCGGCCTTCGAGTGCGGCATGAAGGGCGCCGAGAAAGGCCTGGAAATCGCGGGCATTGGCGTCCCATTGACCCATGCCCGCACAGCGCATTGACCCGAAGGCGACGGTGTCGCCATTGCCGGCGGTGACCCGGCAGACAACCTGACTGGCCTGGCCTGCCATTTCGACCGAGAGACGAACCTGGCGAACCTCGTCGAGGGCGATGAGGTGATCGGCGATCCCGTCAGGGTCCGAACTCGCATCCCGCCAGCGCAGCGCTGTGTCGTCGAGCGTCAGAACCCGCAGCGGTGCGCGAGCATTCCGGCGATCCTCAAGTGTCGTCAAAGCCATGATTGTCCCTCTTGGGCCGGGGGCTAGCATGAATAGCTGGACGTGTCGTGCGGCAGACGCCAAACTCTGCCCATGGCCCAGAGCACTCGCAAATTCCTTGTTGTTGCCGATGACAGTTCGGAGTGCCGGACGGCGTTGTACTTCGCGGCCCGCCGGGCCCAGGCGACCGGTGCACATGTGGCCATCCTGGCCACCCATGAGCCGGGAGACTTCAGTCACTGGATCGGCGTCGCCGAGACAGCGAAACGCGAAGCTGAAATGGCGGCGGAAACGCTTCTGGAATCGATGGCTGAAGACGCCGAAGCCGTGACCGGTGAACGTCCGGAGCTGTATCTGCGGGAAGGCGATCGGCGCGCGGTCCTGTCCGAACTGCTCGAGGAAGACCCGCTGATTTCGCTCCTGGTGCTGGCCGCCTCGGCGAACGGTGAGGGACCCGGCCCGTTGGTTACCGCCTTGGCGCGTGGCAAGGGCTTGTTTTCGGGCCGGGCGGTGCCGGTGACCGTGGTGCCCGGTGACATGGACGAGGACGAGATCGACGCGCTCGTCTGATATCCACAACCGAAGTGTGGTTGAATGGTACCAGAAAGAGCGCCAAGTGAGCAGCAGGAGGCCCTGTCATGTTCATCCAGACCGAAGCGACGCCCAATCCGAACACGCTGAAATTCCTGCCCGGCCGCGAAATCGCGCCGGACGGGCCGCGCGAATTCGAAAACGAAGAAGACGCTGCCAGCGCGCCGCTTGCGGCCGACCTGTTTCTGGTCGACGGCGTGTCGGGGGTGTTCTTTGGTGAGGACTTCATCGCGGTCACAAAGACCGACGCCTTTGAGTGGGACCATATCAAACCTTTCCTGCTCGGAACGATCATGGACGGCCTGCAATCGGGCCGCCCCCTCGTTGGCGCGGAAACCAGTGAAACCGGGCACGCCAATTATGCCGGTGAGAACGAAGGCCTGGTGAAGGAAATCATCGAGCTGATCGACACCCGCGTCCGGCCGGCGGTGGCCCAGGACGGCGGTGACATCCTGTTTCATTCCTACCTGGCTGACAGCGGCATTGTACGCCTGAAGATGCGCGGAGCGTGTTCGGGCTGCCCGTCCTCGACGATGACGTTGAAGTCGGGCATCGAAAACCTGCTCAAGCACTACATTCCCGAAATCCAGTCGGTCGAGGCCGTCGAGTAGCCCGGTCGGGAGCAACGGCGTCATGCCTTCGACCTGCCGGAGAATATCCGCTAAAGGGCGATCATGAGCTGGCTGGCAATCGATACGACGGGTGAGCACTGTACGGTCGCGCTGCGACTTGCAGATGGAAGCGACCGGGTAATCAGCGACCGGATCGGTCGCGGGCATGCCGAGCATCTCGCGCCCATGGTGCAGAAGCTGCTGGCCGACACCGCGACTGTGCCGGCGACGCTGACACGCATCGGCGTCACCATCGGCCCGGGCAGTTTCGCCGGGACCCGGGTAGGTGTCGCTTTCGCGCGGGGCCTGGCACTGGCCTGTGACGCTGACTGTGTCGGTGTCGGAAATCTGTCGGTCCTGGCCCGCCAGGCAGGGGCAGACGGCCCGCTAGCCGTGCTGCACGACGCAAAGCGCGGCGAGGTGATCGTGCAGATCTGGCGGGATGGTACCGCCGGGGCACCGGAACGGGTGGCTGTCGCGGACCTCCCCCGACGTCTCGCCGGGCAGGGCGGTGCGACGTGCAAGGTGACCGGGTCCGGCGCCTCGCTTCTGCCGCCCGGCTTTACCGATCTTGGCATTGCAATGATCGACCCATTGGTCCTGTTGGCGATAACCGGGGAACTCGAGCTGCAGGCCAATCTTCCGTCTCCCTTCTATGCGAGACCGCCCGACGCCAAGCTGCCGGGCGGCGTGTTACCGGCATGAGGTTGCCCGCCGAGCCTGCCCTGGCATCCAGCGCCGAAGAACTGGCGGCGTTGCATGGGCGTTGTTTTGCGACCGGCTGGTCGGCCCGCGAGTTTGGGGCTCTCCTCAACCTGCCGGGCTGTATCGGCCTGGCCTGCCGGGAGGACGGCCGGTATGTGGCTCTCGCCCTGTTCCGCCAGGCACTGGACGAGGCTGAGCTGCTGACCCTGGGCACTGACCCCGCATACCGGCGAAGCGGCCTTGCTGACACGCTCCTGACAAGCGGCGAATGCCGCCTTTTCAATCAGGGAGTCGCCCGGGTTTTCCTGGAGGTTTCGGACCAGAACCCCGCTGCTGCGGCCCTGTACGAGCGGGCGGGCTATGGCGAGGTCGCCCGTCGCAAGGCCTATTATCGTGATGGCAACGATGCGCGGGTGCTTGAAAAATGGCTGCGCAAAGATGGACAGACCGGCCCGTGACCGCCTATTTCTCGTCGGGTCTATCAGGGGAATGAACATGCCGGACCGGATCGAGAAGCTTTGCGTCGCCAAAGGGCTGCGGATGACGGACCAGCGCCGCGTCATTGCGCGTGTCCTGTCGCAGTCCGACGACCATCCCGATGCCGAGGAATTGCACCGCCGCGCTTCCGACGAGGACCCGCGCATCTCACTGGCGACCGTCTATCGAACGGTGCGGCTGTTTGAAGAAGCCGGCATCATCGAGCGCCATGATTTTCGTGATGGACGATCGCGCTACGAAGAAGTGGGTGATGAACACCATGATCACCTGATCGATTTGAAATCCGGCGAAGTCATTGAATTCGTCAACGAGGAAATCGAGCGCTTGCAGGAAGCGATTGCCCGCAAGCTGGGCTACAAGCTTGTCGATCACCGGCTGGAACTCTACGGCGTGCCTCTCAAGAGCGCCGACGACTAGGCGCGGGGTCCGGCCGAGCCGGTCCGACACCGAGGAATTTTCATGTCCGTGCGACCGGCCGGCAAGAACGCCATCATCTTCATTTTCATTACCGTGTTGATCGACATGATCGGCTTTGGCCTGATCATTCCGGTGATGCCGGCGCTCCTGCATGAGTTGACAGGTCTTGACGCCAACGAGTCGGCGGTCATGGGTGGCTGGCTGATGGCCAGCTATGCCGGCATGCAATTCTTCTTCGCACCGATCATTGGCGGCCTGTCCGACCGCTTCGGACGCAAGCCGGTTCTTCTGGCCGCGCTGGGTGGTTTCACCATCGACTATCTGATCATGGGGTTCGCGCCGGTGTTCTGGCTGCTGCTCGTGGGGCGTATCCTGGCCGGCATTTTCGGTGCCAGCTATTCAACCGCCAACGCTTTCATTGCTGATATCACGCCGCCGGAAGAGCGGGCGGGACGGTTTGGCATGATCGGGGCCGCTTTCGGAATCGGATTCATTGTCGGGCCCGCCATCGGTGGTTTCCTCGGCGAATGGTTTGGCCCCCGCGCGCCCTTCTTCGCCGCTGCCGCGCTCGCAGGCCTGAATTTCATTTACGGTTTGGTGGTGCTGCCCGAAACCCTCAGTCCGGAAAACCGTCGAGGCTTTGACTGGCGCCGGGCCAACCCGTTTGGCTCGATCTACCAGATGCGTCACTATCCGGTGGCGCTCGTTCTGATGGGTGCGATTTTCCTGATGCTGTTTGGCCACGCCGTGTATCCGGCGATCTGGTCTTACTACTCGACCTTCAAATTCGGGTGGAGCGAAGCGGATGTCGGCCTGTCCTTGATGGTGGTCGGGCTCACTGCGGCGATTGTTCAGGGCGGGCTGACGCGCATTCTGGTGCCCAAGCTTGGTGAATGGCGAGCCATCATCCTGTCGCTCAGTCTCGCGGTCGTCGCCTATACGGCCTACGGCCTCGTGACCGAGGGCTGGATGGTCTATGTCGTGATCTGCGTCGCGGCGATCGGCGGGATCGGGCAACCTGCACTACAAGGCGTGATGTCGCGGATTGTTCCCGCCAATGCCCAGGGCGAACTTCAAGGTGCCATGACGAGCCTTCAAAGCCTGTCCATGGTCGTGGGGCCGCTGCTGATGTCGCGAGTGTTCAAGTATTTTTCCGGCGATAGCGCTCCGGTTTATCTGCCCGGAATTCCCTTCTACCTGGCTGCTGGACTGACCTTCCTGGCCTTGCTGGTCGGGCTTCAAGCCCGCCGCCATGCAGCGCGAGCGGCCGCCGCCTCGGTGCCGACGCCTGCGGAGGCTGCGTCCGATACGCCGGTCGCCTCGGGTGTCATGCCGAAGCGCGATTAGTCGCAGCCCTTGCGAGGCAAGGCTATTTCAAGCATAACCCGCGCCTTCCAGCGACCGGATCGTCGGTCCGGGACAGCGGTGAACGGACTGTGGCAAACTGGCTGAACTCATGAGCACGACGCGCAAACGCCTCTTCATCAAGACCTATGGCTGTCAGATGAATGTCTATGATTCCGACCGGATGAAAGACGTTCTGACGCCGCTTGGCTATGAGTCGGCGGAGACGCCCGAGGGCGCGGATCTGGTTATCCTCAACACCTGTCATATCCGCGAAAAAGCTGCCGAGAAGGTTTATTCCGAGCTGGGCCGTCTGCGTCCACTGAAGGACGAGAAGGCCGCGTCCGGCGGCATGACGATTGCGGTCGCCGGCTGTGTGGCCCAGGCCGAAGGCGCCGAGATCATGAAGCGGGCGCCAGTTGTTGATCTGGTCGTTGGCCCGCAGACCTATCACAAGCTGCCGGAACTGATCGCCCAGGCCCACCGCGCCAAAGGCGAAGCGCTCGATACCGAGTTCGAGGTCGAGGACAAGTTTGACCGGCTCGGCAGCGACCGCCAGGTCGAAGGCTATTCGGCTTTCGTTACCGTGCAGGAAGGCTGTGACAAGTTCTGCACCTTCTGTGTCGTGCCCTATACGCGCGGTGCTGAATGGTCGCGCCCGGTCGATCAGATCGTCGCCGAAATCCGCGCCTTGGCCGCCAAGGGCATCCGCGAAGTCACCCTGCTGGGTCAGAACGTCAACGCTTTCCACGGCGCGCCGCCAGCCGGCCGCGAGGACGAGGGTGCCTGGGGGCTGGGCAAGCTGGTCCGACATGTCGCCCTGATCGGCGGTATCGAGCGCATCCGATTCACCACCTCGCATCCGCGCGACATGGACGAAGACCTGATCCAGGCCTTCGCCGATACGCCCAAGCTGATGCCGTATTTCCACCTGCCGGTTCAGGCTGGTTCGGAC
Organism: Maricaulis sp.; assembly: GCF_034670125.1. Classification (GTDB taxonomy): domain Bacteria; phylum Pseudomonadota; class Alphaproteobacteria; order Caulobacterales; family Maricaulaceae; genus Maricaulis. Next base: position 471,050 of record NZ_JAXMOC010000001.1, on the reverse strand, counting down.
AAGATCTTGAAGTCGATGAACCGCCAGCATACGGCGCAAGAATATGTCGCGATCATCGACCGTCTCCGTGCCGTGCGGCCGGACATCGCCATCTCGGGCGATATGATCGTCGGATTTCCCGGCGAGACCGACGCCGACTTCGAGGCCACGCTCGAGCTGGTTCGCCGCGTCAATTACGCGTCCTGCTTCTCGTTCAAATACTCCAAGCGTCCGGGCACGCCGGGTGCGGCGATGTTCAACCAGGTCGATGAGGGCGTGAAGTCGGCCCGGCTTGCCGTCTTGCAGGAATTGCTGAGCGACCAACAGGCCGCGTTCAATGAAAGCATGATCGGCCGGACCTTGCCGGTCCTGTTCGAGAAGCCCGGGCGCCTGGATGGCCAGCTGCACGGGCGCAGTCCCTACCTGCAATCGGTCCATGTTGACGGCCCGGCCGAGTTGATCGGCCAGATCGGCGAGGTCCGGATCGAGGCGGCTTCCCGCAATTCCCTGTCCGGCTCGCTGACCGGTACCAAACGGAGTGCCGCGTGACCGGTTCGCGTCCCCCGGCCCGCAAGCGGGCTGCCAAACCCCGCAAGGCGGCATCGGAAAGCCTGTATTTCGAGGATGTCGAACGTCTGCGCGGCATGGCCGGCGCCGGAGACCGCTTCCTGATGATCATGGAAGAGGATCTGGGGGTTTCCATGAGCGCGCCCGGTCGTGGCCAGGTCGTCATCACGGCGGAAGACAGCAGTGCCCGCGACGAAGCCAAAAGGGTGCTCAAGCGGCTTTATGCCAGTCTCGAACACGGGCTGACCTGCGATGAGGCCGCCGTGCGGGCGGCACTGCGCATGCATGATGATGCGGAATCGCCAGGCCTGGTCGATGATGGTGTCATCCGGGTGCCGCGCGGCTCCAGCCTGATTGCCCGCACCGAGGGTCAGCGCGCCTATGTCCGCTCCCTGAAAAACGAAAAAGCCTATGACCTGATTTTTGGCGTCGGCCCGGCCGGTACGGGCAAGACGCTTTTGGCCGTGGCCTATGGCGCCTCCATGCTGGTCCAGCGCAAGGTCGAAAAGCTGATCATCACGCGGCCGGCGGTCGAGGCGGGCGAGAAGCTGGGCTTTCTGCCGGGTGACCTCAACGAAAAGGTCGACCCGTACCTGCTGCCGGTCTGGGACGCCCTCGCCGACACGCTGGGGCGAGGTCAGCTGGAAAAGATGCGCGAGGATGGCCGGATCGAGGTTGCCCCGATCGCCTTCATGCGGGGGCGCACGCTCAACCGGGCCTTTGTGATTGTCGACGAAGCGCAGAACACCTCGCGCGCGCAGATGCAGATGGTGCTGACCCGCTTGGGCGAAGGCTCCCGGATGGCCGTGACCGGTGACCCAAGCCAGTGCGACCTCGGACCGCGTGATCCGTCCGGCCTGCCCCATGCGCTCGATATCCTGGCCAACACCAAAGGTGTTGCCATTACCCGGTTTTCGCGCGTTGATGTGGTGCGCCACAATCTCGTGGCGCGGATTGTTGAAGCCTATGAGGAAGATGCGCGGCGCCAGTCCGGCCCTGTGCAACCACGATGAACGCCGTTGACCTGATTGTTGAAGATGACGCCTGGTCATCGCTGGACGGCAAAACCCGGCTCGTCGAGCAGGCGATCTCTGCAGCCTGCCAGGAGATGCCGGATCGCGCGCCGGGCGTTGTGGCGATTCTGCTGGGCAGTGATGACGCGATCGCCGACATGAACGCCCGCTTCCGCGGCAAGGCGGGTCCGACCAACGTGCTGTCCTTTCCCGCCGGTGAACATGCCGACAATCATTTGGGCGATATCGCCATCGCGCACGGTGTGGTGATGCGGGAGGCTGGGAACCGCGCCCTCGATCCGGCCGATCACCTCCGACACCTGGTCGTTCATGGCTTCTTGCACCTGCAGGGTTATGACCATCAGCGTGACGATGAAGCCGAAGCGATGGAGGCTCTCGAGTGCCGCGTCCTCGCCCGTCTCGGTGTTGCCAACCCCTATGCCAATGAGGATCCGGGCACTGCCCGCTATCAGAATGACTGACACGCCTTCCCCAACCACCCCCAGCCCGCGATCCTGGTTTTCGCGTCTTGTAGGGTCTGTTCAACTTTCCTCCGGCGGGTCCGCCACATCATCGGCGCAGCCTGCACCGAATTCGATCGAGGCCGACGCGCTGGACAAGCTGCGGGTCGCGGACGTGATGGTGCCGCGTGCGGATATCATCGGCGTTGATGTCGCCACGCCGCTGGGGCAGTTGGCCAAGATATTCGCCGAGGCCGCGCATTCGCGCCTGCCGATCTATCGCGATACCCTCGACGACCCGGTGGGCGTTGTTCACATCAAGGACGTGGTCAGCCATCTGGCGCCCGGATCGTCGGGCAAGCGCCCGGCCGGATGGGCTCACAAGCAGGTGTTGCCGTCGATCGGTCGCCCCTTGTTGTTCGCACCGCCATCGATGAAAGCGCTCGACCTTTTGCGCCGGATGCAAGGGCGGCGCATGCACCTTGCGCTCGTGGTCGATGAGTACGGTGGAACGGATGGGCTGGTGACGCTGGAAGACCTGATCGAGCCAATTGTTGGCGATATCGAAGACGAGCACGATGACGAGGAAACGCCAGCAATCCGGTCGCGTGGCCCGGGCGTCTGGGATGTCGAGGCGCGTGCCGAGATTGATGCCTTCGAGGCGGTTGTCGGCGAGGAGATCGCCGCCGAGGATGAGGATGAGGATGTCGACAGCCTTGGCGGGCTGGTGTTCACGCTGATCGGTCGTGTGCCCGAGCGCGGTGAAGTGATCCGGCATCCGACCGGCTATGAATTCGAGGTCATCGAAGCCGATACGCGGCGCATCAAGCGCATGCGGGTGCGGGCACCGAACAAGCGCCCCAAGCCGGCGGCTTCCGAAGCGGACGGTCCGGACGCCGGCTGATGCGACGGGCCCACCTTCTGATCTGGTGGCCACGCACCTGGCTGGCCAGTCGGGCCGGCTGGCGGCCACGGGCCGTCCTGGTGGTGGCGGGCCTGTTCAGCGCGCTGGCAGCGGCGCCGCTGCATATCGTGCCGGCCCTGATGCTGGGTCTGTGGACCCTGTTTGCGGCGCTGGACGGGTCGAGACGCTTTGATCATCCCCTGCGCAGTGCCTTCCTGCGCGGCTTTCTGTTTGGATTTGGCTATTTCATCGCCGGCATGTCCTGGGTGATCTATGCCTTCCTGACCCGCGGCAACGGGGTGGAGTATCTGGCGCCGGTCGCCCTGCCCGCCCTCGCCGCGCTCATGGCGGTCTTCTGGGGAATTGGCGGCATGATCTACGTCGCGCTCGCCCCACGCTCTGTATGGCGTGTGCTGGTCTTCGCAGCCGCATTGGCATTTGCGGAATGGCTGCGTGGCCACCTGCTGGGCGGTCTGCCCTGGAACCTGCCGGCCTATGTCTGGCCGGCCGGCGGCCTGGTCAGCCAGACGGCGTCATGGTTTGGCGTGTACGGGCTGAGCCTGCTGACCATATTTGTCCTGACCGCGCCGTTGCTGGCGGTCACCCCGCGGCTGGAACTGGGACGCACCCTGCCGACTTTCGCCGCTTTGGGAATTTCCATGATCGTGTTGGCCACGGGTGCCATTCGCCTTGCCGCCAGCTCGCCCGACGATGTTCCCGGGGTCACGATCCGGCTGGTGCAGGCCGGCATTCCGCAGTCCCAGAAATGGGGTGATGAGGGCGCGGCCCTGACCCGCGACCGTTATCTCGACCTGACCGCGCGGCCGGGTATCGAGCAGGTCACACATGTCGTCTGGCCCGAGGGCGCACTGCCGACTTTCATGTTGGAGGACGGCCATACGCTGGCCCGCATCGGCGATGTATTGACCCGCGGTCAGGTCTTGCTTGCGGGCGTCAACCGGCGCGCCTCCGACGGGCAAGGCCTTCGTTACTACAACACCCTGGCTGCCTTGCGATATGAATCGGGCACGCCCCGAATTGCCGCCCTGTATGACAAGGTGCGCCTGACCCCGTTCGGCGAGTTCACGCCGCTGTCCGGTGTGATGGCCATGACCGGCATCCCGGCCTTGCGTGACCTGGCCCGCTACGAGTTCACCCCGGGTCCGGGGGCGAATGTTCTGGATGTGCCGGGCGCGCCGCGGATGTTGCCGCTTATCTGCTACGAGGCGATCTTTCCGGGGTTTGTTCGGTCCTCGGAGCAGCGTGCCGGCTGGATATACAATCTGTCGAATGATGCCTGGTTCGGTCCGACAACGGGGCCTCGCCAGCATTTCAACCAGGCCAGCTATCGCAGCATTGAAAGTGGCCTTCCCATGGTCCGCTCGGCGGCCTTGGGCGTTTCTGGCGTTGTTGATGCGCTGGGACGACCGGTGGTGAGGCTGGATCCAAGCGCGGAGGGTGTGCGCGATGTCGCCCTGCCCGGCCAGCTCGGCCGTACGCCCTACTCGTTCTGGGGCGACGCGCCCTTTCTTGCGTTTTGCCTGCTGGTTCTGGCGGGCATGGCCTGGCAGCGTTATCGCGGCTTGCGGCAGGCAGGCCAGTCGCAGCCGTGAGATGAGTTGATTGGAAGGCACCCCTTTGGTTGTGCTATCCTGCCCGGACTGACCCGCATTCTGGCTCAACCCCTGTGAGGTGATCCAATGCCGAAGGTGAACCCTCGGGGGCCCAATCCGATCGACATTCATGTCGGCTCGAGAATTCGGTTGCGCCGGCAATTGCTCAAGATGAGTCAGGAGCGGCTGGGGGATGATCTGGGTGTGACATTCCAGCAGGTCCAGAAATATGAGCGCGGCGCCAATCGCGTCGGCGCCAGCCGGCTCTACCGGATGTCCCGTGTTCTGGAGATTCCGGTCCAGTTCTTCTTCGAAGGCATGGGTGAGCGGTCGACCCTGACCGGCATGGCTGAGGATGACCAGACACCCATTGTCTATGACTTCATTCAGAGCACCGACGGGGTAGCGCTGGCCGAGTCCTTTTCCCGCATCAAGGACCCCAAGGTCCGCAAGCGGGTCTTGGAGCTGGTGCGTACGCTGGCGGATGAAGACGAAGGGGCGGGACCCTGACCCGCTGACATTCCCGGTGCAAGCCGCTCCGGAAACCGCTAAACCCGCGCCCCATGACGTCTGAGCCTGCACAAACACCCGCTTTCCGCCTGTTCGGCCGTGCCCAGGGCAAACCCCTGTCGGCGCGGCAGCAAGGTCTTGTCGACCATCTTTTGCCTCGCATCGGCCTGCCCGATGACGGCGAGATTGACCCCGCTGAACTCATGCCGGGGCGTGACCGCCAGACCCTCGAAATCGGCTTTGGTGGTGGCGAGCATCTGGTCGCCCAGGCCGCCGCAGCCCCGCAAACCGGGTTTATCGGCGTCGAGCCCTTTCTCAACGGCGTCGCCAAGGCGCTGACGGCGATCGATGCCGAAGGTCTTGCCAATGTGCGCCTGGCACGGGCGGATGCGCGCGAGATCCTGCCACGCTTTGCAGCGACCTGTCTGGATCAGGTTTTCTTGTTGTTTCCGGACCCTTGGCACAAGAAACGCCACGCCAAGCGTCGTTTTGTCCAGTCATCCACGCGCGACGAATTCGCGCGCCTGCTCAAGCCCGGTGGCCGCTTGCGTATCGCCACGGACGTCAAATCCTATGCCGATCACTGCATGGTCGAGTTTGCCGGCGACAACCGTTTTGTATGGCAGGCCCGGTCGGCGGATGACTGGTCCTGCCCGCCCGCGGATCATGTCACCACCCGTTACGAGACCAAAAATCTGGGCGATTGCGCTCCGGTCTTCATGGACTTTGTCCGGGCCTGACAGAGTCAACCGTCTTGCCAATCGCCGCCACCCGGCGTATAGGGGGGTTCACTACAAGTTCGATTGTATCGGATGATACATTCGAGCGGTCGCCCACGGCGGCCGCTCTTTTTGTTTCTGCAAACGGGGCCGACGCCTTGAAAACAAAGTCGCCACAGGATGATCGCATCCTTGCCCTCGCCGAGCCGGTAGCTGCCGAGCTCGCGCTTGAGGTGGTGCGTGTCCGCATCATGTCCGGGAAGCGCCCGCGCCTCCAGATCATGGCCGACCGGACCAATGGGACCGCTATCGAGGTCGAGGACTGCGCCCGTTTCTCGCGAGCTCTGTCCGAGGTGTTCGAGGTCGAAGACCCGGTTGCCGGCGAGTATGACCTTGAGGTTTCTTCGCCCGGAATCGATCGCCCGCTGACCACGCTGGCCCATTTCGGGCGCTGGGAAGGCAATGAGGTCAAGATCGAGCTGGACCGCCTTGCCGAAGGCCGGAAGCGGTTTCGCGGCCTGCTCGCCGGTGTCGAGGACGATCAGGTCGGCCTCGACATGGAAGGCGAAGACGAAACGACGATGATCCCGTTTGACTGGATCGTTGAGGCCAAACTGGTTTTGACAGACGCCTTGATTGAGGCGGATTTGAAAGCGCGGGGCCGTGGCGCCGCGACGACTGAAGGAGACGAATGATGTCGCTTTTCAACGCAACGGGGATCACCCGATGAGCATTGGTGTTAGTGCAAACCGGCTGGAATTGCTGCAGATCGCCCGTGCGGTCGCCGCAGAGAAGTCCATCGATGAGTCGATCGTGATCGAAGCCATCGAGGAAGCGATCCAGAAGGCAGCGCGCTCCCGTTACGGGGCGGAAAACGACATCCGCGCCAAGATCGATCCGAAAACGGGCGAGCTTGCGCTGACCCGCAACATGACCGTTGTCGAAGAGGTCGAAAACGACAGCCAGGAGCTCAACCTCGCTGACGCCAAGAAAATCGACAAAACGGCCGAAATCGGCACGGTGTTCTCCGATGAGCTGCCGCCGATCGAATTTGGCCGTGTGGCATCGCAGACGGCCAAGCAGGTCATCACCCAGAAAGTCCGTGAAGCCGAGCGCCAGCGCCAGTTTGAAGAATACAAGGACCGTGTCGGCGAGATCATTTCCGGCATCGTGAAGCGTGTTGAATACGGCAATGTCATCATCGATCTCGGCCGCGCCGAGGCGATCATCCGCCGTGCCGACGGCATTCCGCGCGAAAACCTGCAGAACAATGAGCGCGTCCGCGCCTTCATCTATGACGTGCGTGAAGAGGTCCGCGGCCCGCAGATCTTCCTGTCCCGCGCCCATCCCGATTTCATGGCGGCCCTGTTCTCCCAGGAAGTGCCGGAAGTTTACGAAGGCATCATCGAGATTCCGTCGGTTGCCCGTGATCCGGGCTCCCGCGCCAAGATTGCGGTGATTTCCAACGACGCCTCCATCGATCCGGTCGGCGCCTGTGTCGGTATGCGCGGTTCGCGCGTCCAGGCTGTGGTCTCCGAGCTCGCGGGCGAGAAGATCGACATCATTCCGTGGTCGGACGACCCGGCGACCTTCATCGTCAACGCCTTGCAGCCGGCCGAAGTGGCCAAGGTCGTTCTCGATGAGGAAGACCAGCGCATCGAGGTTGTCGTTCCGGACGAGCAGCTGTCGCTGGCGATCGGTCGTCGCGGCCAGAATGTGCGTCTTGCCTCGCAGTTGACCGGCTGGTCGATCGACATCCTGACCGAAGAAGAAGAGTCCGAACGTCGCCAGAAAGAGTTTGCCGAGCGGACCCAGCTGTTCATTGCAGCCCTTGATGTTGACGAGGTGATTGCCCAGCTTCTGGCGACGGAAGGCTTCACCGACGTTGAGGACCTGGCCTATGTCGACCTCGGCGAGATCGGCGCCATTGAAGGTTTCGACGAGGATACGGCCGAGGAAATCCAGGCCCGGGCCCGCGATTATCTCGACCGTCTGTCCGCTGAACAGGATGCCAAGCGCAAGGAGCTGGGCGTCGAGGATGCGGTACTTGAGGTCGAGGGCGTTGTGCTCGCCATGGCCGTCAAGTTCGGTGAGAACGACGTCAAGACTGTCGACGACCTTGCAGGTCTGGTAACCGACGATCTGCGGGGCTGGTTTGAAACGAAGAATGGCGAGCGCGTGCGCGAGCCGGGCATCCTGGAAGAGTTCAATCTGGCCGCTGAAGATGCCGAGATGATGATCATGCGGGCCCGCGTTGCGGCCGGCTGGATCTCGGAAGAGGACCTGCCGCAGCCGGAAGTCGTTGAAGAGGAGGCCGATGAGGCCGCCGCTGCCTTCGACGTCGAAAACATGGATCTGGCCGCACTGGAAGCCGAAGCCGAGGCCCTGGGTCTCGACCTCGACGCCGAGCTGCCGGAAGAGGACGGGGAGACGAAGGCTGACTAGCCCCCGGGCCAGCTTGATGCGGGAACGGCGCTGCGTTGTTACCGGAGATGTTCGCGAGGAAGCGAACCTGATCCGGATGGCCCTCGGGCCTGGCAACCAGCTCGTTCCCGACCTTGCCGCCAAACTACCCGGGCGTGGCGCCTGGGTCAGTGCGGAGCGGGGAATGATCGAGAAGGCGGTCAAGAAGTCCGCCTTCAACCGGGCCTTCGGGTGTCCGGTGACGATGCCGGAAGACCTGCCGGGCCTGATCGAGGCCCAGCTGGTCACACGGGCGCTCAGTCTCCTGGGGCTGGCGCGTCGTTCCGGTGACCTGGCAGTGGGCTATGATGCGGTGCGTCTGGCCCTGAAATCTGCCAAGCCGGCCTGGCGCATTGAAGCGTCGGACGGTGCCGAGGACGGGCGGTCCAAACTGGATCGGCTGGCCTTTGCGGCCTGGGGCGATGTCCCGGTCGCTGGATGTTTCACGGCGGAAGCCATTGGCGACGCGGTTGGCCGCGCTCCGGTGGTCCACGCCGCCATGTCGACGGGCTCGCAAGCGCGTGCCTTTACGACTGTGATGGGGAAGCTTTCGGGCTTCCAGCCGCTCGTCCCGCAAGGCTGACGTGCGGAGATTGCCGCGATAGCGGTTGATATCGGCCTTGAGCTGGCTAGTTTAGCGAGCCTTCAGGCCGGGCAGTGGTTTGAACAGTGCGGATTTCCGGCATTCGGCTACCGGAAAGCCCCGCGGAACGAAGCCGATTTGGAAGGCTCGCATGAGCGACGCAGACGACAACAACTCCTCCGGCCGCCGGCCGCTATCTCTGAAACGCTCCGGCGGTGGCACCGTGCAGCAAAGCTTTGCGCGCGGCCGCTCCAAGGCGGTCGTCGTGGAGAAGAAGCGCAAGCGCGTGGCGACGCCGGCCAAGGATGGCGGTCCCGGCGGCAAACAGGGTGGAGGCGCCAAGAGTGGCGAATCCGCGCTGGCTGCCAAGGCTCGCCAGCTCGGCCTGTCCGAAGAGGAACTGGTTGCACGCCAGCGGGCGATTACCCGTGCCCGCGCCGAGGCTGCTGACCGGGAAGCCCAGAAGAAACAGGACGCTGCCGCCATGGCGCAGCGCGCTGCCAGTGAGCAGCGGCAGCTGGAAGAGCAGCGCGAGCGCGTGGCACGTGAAGCGCGCGAGGCCGAAGAGGCTGCTCAAAAGGCGATCGAGGACGAAGCGCGGCTGAAGGCCGAGGCTGAAGCGGCCAAGGCGGCCAAGGACAGCGGCCGCAAGCGCGACGACGACTCGTCCCGCCGCCGGCCGCCGGCCAAGGACGAGAAGCGTACGCCGGATGTCGTCCCGATGGACGAAGCCAGCGCGCTCGAGGCGCTTGGTGGCCGCGTCAAACGCAAGGGCGGGGCTGCAGGTCCGGGTCCGGCGACCAAGCAGCAGCCAGCGCGTGCCAAGACCGACAACCGTCGTCGCGGCAAGCTGACCATCCAGAACATCCTGGAAGGTGACGAGGAGCGTCAGCGCTCACTCGCTTCGGTGCGCCGTGCCCGCGAACGTGAAAAACAGCGTCGCCAGGACACGTCCGGCGGTCGCGAGAAGATCGAACGCGAGGTCATTGTTCCGGAAGCCATCACCGTCGCCGATCTGGCCAACCGCATGGCCGAGCGCTCTGTCGACGTCATCAAGTACATGATGAAGCAGGGCCAGATGGTCCGCATGAACGACGTGCTGGACGCTGATACCGCCGAGCTGGTGGTCGAGGATTTCGGCCATGTTGTGAAGCGGGTCTCCGAGGCTGATGTCGAGCAGGGCTTCATCGATGACGATGATGCCGATGAGGCAAAGCTGCCGCGCGCTCCGGTCATTGCCGTCATGGGTCATGTCGACCACGGCAAGACGTCCCTGCTGGACGCCCTGCGCTCGACCGACATCGCGTCGGGCGAAGCCGGCGGCATCACCCAGCATATCGGTGCCTACCAGGTCGAGCTGGCCGGTGGCCAGAAGATCACCTTCCTTGACACGCCGGGCCATGCCGCATTCTCGGCCATGCGTTCGCGCGGGGCCATGGCGACGGATATCGTGATCCTGGTGGTGGCCGCCGATGACTCGGTCAAGCCGCAGACCATTGAAGCGATCCATCATGCCAAGGCTGCCGGTACGCCGATCATTGTCGCGGTCAACAAGTGCGACAAGCACGAGGCCAATCCGCAAAAGGTCCTGACCGACCTGCTGCAGCACGAGATCGTCGTTGAGGCGATGTCGGGTGAGGTGCAGTCGGTCAATGTGTCGGCCAAGACCCGTGATGGTCTGGACGAACTGACCGAGGCGATCGCCTTGCAGGCTGAATTGCTTGACCTCAAGGCGAACCCCGAGCGAAGCGCCGAAGGCATCGTGATCGAAAGCCAGGTCGACAAGGGCCGTGGCCCGGTTGCAACGCTTCTGGTCCGCCGCGGTACGCTCAAACGCGGTGAGATCGTGGTTGCCGGCGCCCAGTGGGGCCGTGTCCGCGCGCTCGTCGATGCACGCAGCCAGCAATTGTCGGAAGCCGGTCCGTCCGTGCCGGTCGAGATTCTCGGCCTTGATGGCGCACCCGACCCGGGCGAAGTGTTCGCCGTTGTCGACAGCGAGTCCCGGGCCCGCGAAATCGCCGATTACCGTCAGCGCAAGGGTCGTGAGGCGACCGGTGGGTCCTCACCGGCCAGCGCGTCGCTCGAACAGATGATGGCTCGCCTCAAGCAGGACGAGACTCAGGAAATGCCGCTTCTCGTGAAGTCGGATGTCCAGGGCTCGGCCGAGGCGATCAAGCAGTCGCTCGAGGGTATCGGCAATGACGAAGTCCGCGCGCGGATCATTCGAGCCGCTCCGGGTGGTGTGAATGAAAGCGACGTGCTCCTTGCCAAATCGTCCGGTGCGCCGGTCTTCGCGTTCAACGTCCGCGCCAACAAGCAAGCGCGCGAACTGGCTGAACGTGAAGGCGTCGAGATCCGTTACTACTCGGTCATTTATGACGTGATCGATGATGTGCGAAACACGATGGAAGGCATGCTGGCGCCAGAGAAGCGCGAGAACTTCATCGGTTACGCCGAGATCCTCGAAGTCTTCAACATCACCAAGACCGGCAAGGTCGCCGGTTGTCGTGTCACCGAAGGTACGGTCAAGCGCGGTTGTGGCGTTCGCCTTCTGCGCGATGACACGGTCCTGCACGAAGGCAAGCTCAAGACGCTCAAGCGCTTCAAGGATGAAGTGTCTGACGTCCGCGCCGGAACCGAGTGCGGCATGGCGTTCGAGAAGTACGAAGACCTGCGCAAGGGTGATCAGATCGAGTGCTTTGAAGTGATCGAAGTGGCCCGCAAACTCGAAGCCTGATCCGCCGGATCAGACCGGAATGAAAAAAAGGGCGGCCCGACCGGGCCGCCCTTTTGCATGCGCAGGCACGGGAGGTGACCGGCGCAATCAGTGCTCCGTCACTGCCGGAACCAGTCCCTGTTCGGGTGTCGCATAATTCGCGAAATCCTCGTGGCGGATCACGACACCGTTCTGCACGGTGATGACGCTGACCTGCTGGGACCGCCAGCGGAAGCGCTGTCCTTCGGTCTGTGTCGGATAGAGCGCATTGACATGGCCAATGAAGACCACACGGCTGTTGGAGGTGTAGACTTGGTCCCATTCGAACCCGAGTTCGATCGGCTGATAGGTGTCGATAAACTCCCGCAGCAGCCCCATCAGCGCATCGCGCCCGTCATTCGACAGCCCGGAGAAGCCGAATTCTTCGGTCTCCGCAGTCGGGTCGCGGAAGGCGACATCCTCGGACAGCATCGCCGCCATCGCATCCAGCTCGAGGTCGGAATAGTGCGCCATATAGGTCCGGGCGACCGCCTCGGCAGCGCTGTTGGCGTCTCCCTGGGTTAGCGCGGATGGCGCCAGCAACAGGGCAGCGGCGCAGGCGAGGCCCGCGATTCCGGATTTTTTCATCATGCGGCAAAGTCTCCTTTTCAGGGCGTGTCACGCCGGTGACCCGAGGATTTTGGCTCGGGCAATGTACCCCGGGCCACCGGCTCGGTCCGGGCGAGGGCACACACCCCGCACGGACCATCTCGTCAGGCAGACAGGTCTGCCGGGGATCGGTCAGCGAGGCGCCGTGATGCGGCTGGCGCCATTGAAATCCGTGTAGTCACGATGCTCGGTGACGTGCCCGCCTTCGACCGTGATGATGGTTGTGATCGGGTAGCGAAAGGCCTGCGCCTCCTCGCCTTCACCGTAAATCACGTCGATATGGCCATTGAAGATCACGCGGCCGGAGGCTTCATAGGTGCGGGCGATCGTATAGCGACCATGATTCATCCCCCAGGCGCCGACGCCGGCCGTGATGGCCGCCGGTCCCTGCCAGTCGATACGGTCGGTGACCATTGCGATGTCGAAGGATGTTGGATCGACGAAGACTGTTTCCTCGGTCATCAAGGCGGTCATCCCGTCGAAGTCCTGGCTGGAATAGGCCTCGATCCACGCCTCGGCGATCGCCCGCGGTGAGTCGTCGCTGTTCTCATCGGATGCGGCGGCGAAGCCGGTGAGGCTGCCCGCCAGGGCGAGCGCAAGAGTTGTCAGTCGAAGCATGGTTTCCGCGTGTCCTGCAATGTGCCTGGCCGCCCGTGTCGGGCGGCGTGTCCCGTTGAATAGCCGTGCGGCAGGCGTCCGGGTAAAGGGCTCGGGCCCGGCAAAGTGACGAGCGAGGCAGGTTGAGGGACGAATTGGCCTCGATGGCCGGGTCTTGCATCGATCGGGCAAGGGGCGTACACCCGCGCGCCTCGCTTCCGCCGCGATGGAGATACCCATGGCCCGCCGTCAGACCAACACTTCCAAAGGCCCGAGCCAGCGTCAGCTGCGGGCGGGCGAACTCGTCCGCCACGCGCTTGTCGGCATCATCACGCGTGAAGAGTTCCGGGATCCCGACCTTGAAGGCCAGATGATTTCCGTGACGGAGGTCCGGCCCAGTCCTGACCTGCGTGTGGCCAAGGTCTATGTCGCGCCACTCGGTCGGGGCGATTCAGCCAAGCTTGCCGCGGGGCTCAACCGGTGTGCGGCTTTCCTTCGCGGCCGCCTGGGTCGCGAGATCGAGATGAAGTTCACGCCGGAACTCCATTTTCATGCCGACAACTCCTTCGACACGGCCAGCCATGTCGACGATCTGCTGAACCGCCCGACGGTTCGAAAGGATCTCGACGCCGCGCGAGACGGCGACGCAGACGCCGAGGACTAGTGTTCGTTACCTGCCGGGGCGCCGCTGGTCAGCTCAATCGTGAGGTCCAGAAGAAATAGGCGAGGTAGCCTATGCCCTGTAAACACTGGATTGCGTACAAGCCCCAGCTGACGCGCCGCACAACGGTATTGGGGATCGCGGCGATGGCGGCGGCAAACGCCGGCAGGCACAATACGAAGCTGGCAGCCGCTGGCCATTTCCAGTTGATATCCATTGAGCTTGGTGGTCCGGCGAGCATTGTCGAGGTCAGGATGGCGAAAACGAAAGCGCCGACCATTAGATAAATATGCGCATTGGCCGCGAGGTGGTCGCGGAGGGCGGGTGCCCCGGAACGGACCGCGATCAGGGGATGCACCGCGGCGCGGGCCCAGGCGGCCCAGAATGCAGCACATGACAGGACGATCATTCCCGCATACTGGCCGCCGGGAATGGCGTTAACCCAGTCGGGGAAACGGTCTGTGAGCCAGTGCTGATATCCTTGGAATGGACGAAACTGGAGTGTGAGGTTGGACGTCGCAGCTTCTGTGCCGGCGACCGGCACAAGACTGTCCATCGGCGAACTGCCAGCGGTCAGGGACAGATAGGTAAACCAGATCCAGGGAATGGCGAGAACCGAGACTGCGCCAAGCAGACGATCACGATCGAAATCCCGGTATTGAAGCAGAATCGCGCCCAGGATGGCCGGTGCGAGAGCCATATAGCTGGGCGGTTTGAAGAAGAAGGATGCGCCGATCAGCAAGGCGCTGAGCGTCAGCGTGGGCCGTTTCTCACGGAAGGCGATCAGTGTGGCGAGCAGGCCGGCGGCCGCTATGGCCATCGAGAAGAGCTGAGTATCGGAGTGGTACATCGTGCCCGATGCCGAGAGGAATCCCCGATAGGTTGGTGAAAGTGCAAACAGCGGCAGCTTGAGCGGCGAGAATATCAGCGTCGAAGCGCCGATCAGCGTCGAGGTTCGCACGCCCATGCCGAAGACACGGTTGGCAATGCCGAACAGCGAATAGCTCAATGTAAAATATACAAATATCGCCAGGACCTTGGCGGCTGAGAACGCCGCCGCCGCGCTCATCGGACCTGTCAGGACAGTCGTTACGACGATGACAGAGTGGAAGGCTCGATGATTGACCCGCCTGGGCGGCAGACCCTCTTCATAAAGAGTCTGGGTGTTGCGAGTAAAATGGACGACGCGATCGCTTTGATAGGCCCATTCCGGAACGATGTCGGAGCGTTCCAGCCACGCCGTGGAATTGATCCGGATGCTCTCGTCATTATTCGCGAAACCGTAGGCCGTCATCGCTGCAACAATGCCGGACACGGCGAGCAGGGCAGCGACTGTCGGCCAACGGATCGGTTCGGAACCTGCGACGGCTTTGCCCCATCGAGCCAGCCGCCAGATCGCCAGGCCCGTCAGCGGCGTCATCGTCGCGAGGGCAGCCAGGGCCGGTGTCGCGCCGAGCAAGGCTCGATGCATGAAGACAAGACCGCCAATGCCGGTCAGTGAGAGCCCGGCGGCATAGGCGAGTACGTGATATTGAACGGAGTCTGGAATATGGCGGCGGACGGGCCCCATAAGCTGGGCCGCGCCCAGCGTCCAAACCGCCTGAACTAGCAGCGATCCGGCCAGCATGGCGGCTGAAACACCAACCCAGAGCAGGAGGAGTGCTGACAGAGCCAAAACCGCTCCGGAACAAAGCATTCCGATATGACGTCCCGAAAACACCACTGAACCTTCACATGAATGCCCGTCCGAATGGCACGGATCCCGGATCATGCTCAACCAAACGGATGCGGACAAGCGCGACCCGACATGTTGCGGTGGGTCCCGCATCCGTCCGGCGGTGATTTCCGTGACGGAGGCCCGGCCCTGATCTGTGAGTCGCGAAGGTTTGCCTTGCGTCGATCAGGCGCGGCAATACAGCCAGTTCAAAACCGCCCGACCGGGCGCGAGGACCTGGATGCCAACCGCGATGGCGACGCAGACGCCGAGGACTAGCGTTCGTTGTCTGCCGGTTCGACGGGCGGAAGTGGAGGCAGGTCGGTGCGGGTCATGCGCCAGCGCCTCGGGTCACCGGCGAGCCCGCGCTCAACAGCGGACATCGCGCTCACCCGTCCGGCCTCATCACGTTCGAACGCCAGGTCGACATTGAACAGGCGCCAGTTCAGCGCCTCTTCGCCGGTCGGTGTGAGATAAAAGCGCCAGCCGCGCTCGCTCAGCACCAGATCAAGCCCGCCTTCCACCGGTTGCACGGTGATCAGCCCGTATGGACTGCCCTCATACTCACCGGCACCATCCAGATGCGCCTCCGTGAGGCCATGGGTGGACGGGCGCAGGTTTGGCGGCCCGGGATCACGCCCCTGGGCGAGGGCGTGCAGGACCTCGCGAAGGCCCCAATTGCTATAGGAATCGATATTGGTGCCATAGACGATGGTCAGGTCACGTGTTGGCAGGATCGAAATGCCGGCACTGTAGCCAGGTACCGATCCCTGGATGGTGTAGATGGCCTCGCCATTGACCAGGTTGACGCTCCACGACCCGGTCAGGCTGCCATCGGCCTCGAACAGGTCCACCCGCCGGGTCCGAACGGCTTCGGCCAGGCGCAGCAGGTCTGCCATTGGCGCCACCAGGCCTGAGGCGCCGGGAGCGGGCACATCGGGCATTGGCGCGCGCAAGTCCAGCGGCAGGGGTCCCGCGGCATAGCCGGCTGGAACATTGTCGCCGTGGCGGGCATTGCCGCGCACAAGCCGGCTGTCATTCATGCCCAGCGGGACCAGGAATTCCGAGGCGATCAGTGTTTCAAAGCGGGCGTTCACGACCCGCTCGATGACGACCGCAAGAATGCCATAGCCCAGATTGGAATACGCGTATTCATGGGGTCCGGGCCCGGGCGGGGTCTGACCTGCCAGCCAGGCAACAAGGGTATCGCTGCGGGCATCGGGCAGGGCGTCCGCCGGCATGTCCCGTGTCAGTCCGGCGGTGTGATTGATGATGTCACCGACCCGGACTCCAGCATAGCCGGTCAACTCGGGAATATAGCGCGAGACCGGCGCGTCGGCGGACAGGCGGCCCTCATCGATCAGGCGGCGCGCCATCGCCACTGTCAGGCTCTTGGTGATCGAGCCGACCGGAAATCTGGCAGACGCGGCCATTGGAGCGCCGGAAACCCAGTCGGCATAGCCAAAGGTCAGGGCGACCGGCTCGGCCTCACCGTGCCGGATCAGGATCACACCGGAAAAGTCCCGATTGTCGACCAGGGGCGCCAGCCAATCCCGCGCGGCCTGTTCAAAGCCGGCCGCCGGACTGTCCGACTGGGCCCCTGCCGGCGGATTCCACAGCGCCAGCACAGCGCAACAAACGGCTAGAATTCGGATCATGACGCAACTCCCGGCACCGGGATCCACGATTATGATGTTCCGGGATGGGCATCAAGCGGTCCGCCCTTGCCTCGCAGGCGGCGATCCGATAGGTCCGCCCCTCCCGCGTCCGGGTCCGATCCCCGGCGCCAGATGGAGCAAGACATGGCCAGACGCCGCAAGGGCGATGACATCCACGGCTGGGTGATCCTCGACAAGCCCCTCGACATGACTTCGACCCAGGCCGTTTCGGCGGTCAGGCGGATCTATAATGCGAAGAAGGCCGGGCACGCCGGGACCCTCGACCCGCTGGCTTCCGGCATTCTGCCGATCGCGCTGGGTGAGGCCACCAAGACGGTCCCCTTTGCGGTCGAAGGCTCGAAAATCTACCGCTTCACCATCAAGTGGGGCGAGCGTACCACGACGCTGGACCGCGAAGGTGAGATCGTCGCGACCAGCGATGTGCGTCCGACGCCGGAACAGGTCGCCGCGGTGTTGCCCGACTTCATCGGAGAGATCCAGCAGATCCCCCCGGCATTCTCCGCCATCAAGGTCGATGGCGAGCGGGCCTATGACCTTGCCCGCAGTGGCGAGGACGTCCAGCTGAAGGCGCGCCCGGTTCACATCCTTTCGCTGGACCTTCTGGACTGTCCCGATGCTGATATGGCCGTGCTGGAAATGCGTTGTGGCAAAGGTGCCTACGTTCGTTCCATGGCGCGCGATATCGCTCACGCGCTGGGCACGGAAGGCCATGTCGCCGCCTTGCGCCGAATTCGCGTTGCCGGATTCGTTGAAGCGGAGTCCACAAGGCTGGACGAACTGGAAGAAATGGCTCATAAGGGCGCCGCTTCGGAAGCTCTGCTCCCGGTTCAGACCGCGCTGGACGACATCCCGGCACTGGCCATAACCGAGGAGGAAACCTTCCAGTTGAAGCTAGGACGCTCGATCGTCCTGCTCCCGCGTCAAGCGCAAGAGCTGAAGGCGCAGCGCCAACCCCGCGAAATCGCGGGCAAGGACTGCACCTTTACCGCTTTGGCCCTTTGCGATGGTGTGGCAGTGGCGCTCGGCGACGCAAGGGCCGGAAAGTTCCAGCCCTCGCGTGTTTTCAACCTCACTCCCTGACCATTCAGGGAGTCGACATAACGAGTTTAGGAGAACCCGATGTCGATTACGCAAGAGCGCAAATCCGCGCTGATCGCTGAACATGCCCGTGGCAAAGCCGACACGGGATCGCCGGAAGTGCAAGTGGCCATCCTGACCACCCGGATTGCCAACCTTACCGAGCACTTCAAGACCCACAAGAAGGACAACCACTCGCGTCGCGGCCTTCTTAAGATGGTCTCCCAGCGCCGCCGGCTTCTCGACTACGTCAAGAACAAGGACGTGGCCCGTTACCAGGCCATCATCGAGAAACTGGGTCTGCGCCGCTGATCCGCGACGCCATCCGTACGAAAGACGATATGTTCGATATCCAGAAAGAAACGATTGAGTGGGCGGGTCGCCCACTCACCATCGAAACCGGGCGGGTTGCCCGTCAAGCCGACGGCGCCGTCATGGTGTCCTACGGTGAGACCACCGTCCTCGCCACAGCTGTTGGCGTCAAGCAGGCCAAGCCGGGAGTCGATTTCTTCCCGCTGACGGTCAACTACCAGGAAAAATACTTCGCGGCGGGCAAGATCCCCGGCGGCTTCTTCAAGCGTGAAGGCCGGCCGACGGACAAGGAGACGCTCACCTCGCGCCTCATCGACCGTCCGATCCGTCCGCTTTTCGTCAAGGGCTTCAAGAACGAAGTCCAGGTGATGCTGACGGTCCTGTCGCACGACCTTGAAAACGATCCCGACATTGTCGGCATGATCGGTGCCTCCGCGGCTCTGGTCCTGTCCGGTCTGCCCTTCATGGGTCCGATCGGCGCTGCCCGCGTCGGCTACAAGGACGGCGAATACATCATCAACCCGCCTTGCGATGAGATGGATGACAGCGAGCTTGATCTCGTCGTCGCCGGTACGCAGGACGCGGTGATGATGGTTGAATCGGAAGCCAAGGAGCTGTCCGAAGAGGTCATGCTCGGCGCTGTCATGGCTGGTCACAAGGCTTTCCAGCCAGTGATCGACATGATCATCAAGCTGGCCGAACGCGCTGCCAAGGAACCGTGGGATTACGCTCCGGCTGATCACTCGGCCGAGGAAGCCAAGGTTCGCGACCTGATCGGTGACGATCTGGCCCAAGCCTACACGATCGTCGACAAGACCGAGCGCTACAAGGCGGTCGGTGCGGCGAAAGACAAGGCCATCGAAGCCCTGCTGCAGACGGAAGACCGTCCGGACGGCATCGACATGACGACCCTCAAGGACGTCATGAAGGCGGTCGAGAGCTCGGTGGTTCGCGGCAACATCATCAAGACCGGCAAGCGGATTGATGGTCGTTCCCTTGATCAGGTCCGCTCGATCGTGTCCGAAGCCGGCATCCTGCCGCGGACGCACGGTTCGGCCCTGTTCACGCGTGGGGAAACCCAGGCCCTGGTCGTTGCGACCCTGGGCACGGGCGAAGATGAGCAATTCATCGACGCTCTGACGGGCACCTACAAAGAACGCTTCATGCTGCACTACAATTTCCCGCCCTATTCGGTCGGTGAGACGTCATTCCGTCTTGCTCCGGGTCGCCGGGAAATCGGACACGGCAAGTTGGCCTGGCGTGCGATGAAAGCCGTCCTGCCAACCAAGGAAGACTTCCCATACACGATCCGTCTGGTCTCCGAGATCACCGAGTCAAACGGCTCGTCCTCGATGGCCACGGTCTGCGGCGCTTCGCTGTCCATGATGGACGCCGGCGTGCCGATCACCCGTCCGGTCTCTGGCATTGCCATGGGCCTGATCAAGGATCCGGAAGGCGTTGCCGTTCTCTCGGACATCCTGGGTGATGAGGATCATCTCGGCGACATGGACTTCAAGGTGGCGGGTACCACCGAAGGCGTCACATCGCTGCAGATGGACATCAAGATCGCCGGCATCGACGAGGAAATCATGAAGACAGCCCTGGCCCAGGCCAGCGGCGGTCGTCTGCACATCCTCGAAGAGATGGGCAAGGCCCTGGGCGAAGCCCGGACCGAGCTGGGTGAATTCGCGCCTCGCATCGAGACCATCACCATTCCGACCGACAAGATCCGCGACGTGATCGGTTCGGGCGGCAAGGTGATCCGCGAGATCGTCGAAACCACCGGTGCCAAGGTCGACGTCAATGATGACGGCGTGATCAAGGTGTCGTCCTCGGACGGCGCTTCGATCAAGGCTGCCCTCGACTGGATCCACGGCCTCACCGCCGAGCCGGAAGAAGGCAAGATCTACAAGGGCAAGGTCGTCAAGGTCATGGACTTTGGTGCCTTCGTGAACTTCTTCGGTCCCAAGGACGGCCTCGTCCACGTGTCGCAGCTCAAGGCTGAACGCGTGAACCACCCGTCCGACGTGGTCAAGGAAGGCCAGGAAGTCTACGTCAAGCTCTTGGGCTTCGATGATCGCGGCAAGGTCCGCCTGTCGATGAAGATCATCGACCAGGAAACCGGCGAAGAGATGGGCAAGGAAACCGAGCAGGCCGAATAGGCTTGATTGGTCCTTGAACGGACAAGGGGCCCGCTGCTCGCGCAGCGGGCCCTTTTTCATTGGTCGGCAGCCCGTTCTGTTGCAGTCTGCCGGGCATCGATCTGCATCAGCGAGGCTGAGACATGAACTGGACCCCCCTGGATTTTCTCGTCGCCGCCGTCCTTCTGGCCTGTCTGGGCCTCGCCGGCTGGTTGCTGGTCAGTGCCTTGCGACGCCCCGGCTCCCGCCAGCGCCTTGCACTCGGACTGGTCCTTCTGGCCAGCTTGCTGATGTTCTGGGTCAATGGGGCGGTCGGTATCGTCGGATCAGAACAGAACGACATCAACATGCTCTACCTGCTGCCAATCGGCGCCGGCGCCGTCGGCTCCGCCGTCGTGCGCCTGCGCCCCGCGGCCATGGCTGCAATCTGGGCCCTCGCCGGCATAACGGTGTTTGTCATCGGGCTTGCAGGTCTGGTCACCCTCGCAGCTGTTGACGGGCTGATCCTCTCGACCGTATTTGCCGGATTGTACATTGTGGGTGCGCACTGGTTTCGCCGAGCCGGTCAACCGCCGGCCAAGGCCGGTGCAACCTAGGCCGCCTCGAACCGGTCCCGATAGCGGCGACTGCCGGGGATTGTGCTGCCCGTATCCAGCGTAATGGCGACATCGCCTTCCCCGGTGGGCGCAATTTCGCGGATCGCATCGCGATTGACCAGCCAGGAGCGATGGACGCGAACAGCGTCGATACCGGCTTCTCCCAATTGCTTTTCCAGCTCGGTCAGCGTCGACCTGGCCAGGTGCTCGCCACCCGCGAGGCGGATTTCCACATAATTGCCGGCGGCTTGCGCGGCGCGGAACTCGTCGGCCGCGATCCGCAGGGTGCGGCCGCCGCATTTCAGGGTCAGGCGGTGGGTCTGCCGTGCTTCGGTCCGGGCGACCTCCACCTCGAGCTGTCGCATCTGCAATGCAAGCGAGACGGCCATGATGATCTGATAACCGGCATAGGTGCCGATATCCTTGCGCGCCTCATACACGATCTCGCGCCAGGGGGCGTCGTGGAAGAACTCGTAATCACTTCCATAGGCGAAAGCCCACACGCCTTCGCGGATCAGCACCATGCCGAGCACGTGCAGGCTGGTATAGCCAATGAATCCAGCCAGATGCCATGGCAGTGAAGCGCGCCAGCGGCCGGGCTCGAGGGGCGCTCGCAGGCCCAGCCACATCATCGCCGGAACCATCAGCGCTGTCATGACGACACTGGACCCTTCGGTCACCCACGAAAAGAAAGGCGGGCCCTCACGACCGTCGCGCGCGAACTCCGTATCGATCGAGGTCGAGGCTATGACCCAGAACACAAACAGTGTCAGCCATGCAAACTGGCAGGCCAGCCACAAAGCGCGGGTCTCGGCCTGGTTGGCCCGGGTGCGGTCAGATGGAAGGGCTGTCGTCATCCTGAAAGTCTCGCCCGGCCCAAAAGTGGCGGCAAGGCCGCTGTCAGCCATTCATCCCCAGGGACCGCCGCCCGTCCCGCGTGTGCGCAATCTTGTCCCGCCGGCCTGCCGGTTGCCCCGCCTTGCTGGTGCAGATGACCGGTCAGATGGATGAAAGGGACCGACAAGGAGCCACCCCATGACTGCGACATTGACCCATTCTCCCCATACACCCGGCAACGGCCGCCAGTTCGGCCTCGACTGGCTGCGGATCGGCGTCTTCATCCTGTTGATCTTCTATCACACCGGCATGTTCTTCAACACGGAGGGCTGGCATGCCAAGAGCCTCAATGCGAACGACGCGATGGAGCCCTTCATGTGGCTGTCCAGCCCCTGGCGCCTGCCCTTGCTCTTCCTGATCTCCGGCGTCGCCATGCGCTTCCTGTCGGACAAGCTGGGCGGTGGGACGTTTGCCCTCGACCGTCTCTGGCGCCTGTTCCCGGTGATCCTGTTCGGCATGTATGTGATCGTGCCGCCGCAATCCTATTCCGAACTGCGCATCGCTGGCATCATCGAGCCAGGCTATTGGGATTTCTTCCGCCAGTATGCCGGCGAGTGGGCCGGGCCCTGGGCACTGCACACGCCGACCTGGAACCATCTTTGGTATGTCGTTTATCTATTCGTCTATTCCCTCCTTCTGGCGCCTTTCTTCCCGCTTCTGCGCAAGCTCGCCGACAGTGGTGTGATGCAGGCGGCAGGTCGGGCATCGTCGCGTGGCTGGATCGGGGTCGCGGCGCTGATCAGCCTGCCCTTGCTGCCCTTCCTCATCGTGCGGTTCACCTTGTTCGAGCACTTCCCGACCACCCATGCCCTGCTTGACGACTGGGCCAATCACGCCAATTCGCTTGCGATGGTGCTGATCGGCTATTTCATGGCCAAGAATGACGGCGTCTGGCGCACGGTCGACCGGGCCCTGCCGGTTGTCGGTGCGTTGACCGCTGTGCTGCTCGCCTACCTGTCCTGGGCCTATACCCATATCGAGATCGCGCTCGGCGAGCCGGCCCTTTTGTGGTTTGCCCGACTGGCCCGCATCGTCTTCATGTGGTCGATCATCCTGACCCTGCTCGGGGCAGCCCGGCGCTGGTTGAACCATGATGGCCCGGTCCGGCGCTATCTCACGGCTGCGGTTTTTCCCTGGTACATCCTGCACCAGACCATCATCGTCATTGTCGGCTTTGCGATCCGGGATGCCGGATATGGCGTGTGGACCGAGTTCGCCCTCATCGCCGGTGCCACATTCGGAGGATGCATCCTGGGCTTCGAGGTGTTGCGTCATATCCCTGTCCTGCGCCTGGTGATGGGGATGAAAGCCCTGGCCCCGGCCGTGGCGCCGCCCCCCTCGATGCAGACCGGGCCGACATTACAAAAACTTTAGACGAAACCCCGGCCCAGCCGCCTATCTTCCCCGGGAATGGATTTTTCCGGGGAGTACGGCATGTTGAAATCGATGATGAAATGCGGGTTCGGACTGGTCGCGGCGTCGGCCCTGTGGGCGGCGCCACTGGCCGCGCAGGACCCCTATCGCCTGCCGCCGCAGGACATCATCGATATTGTCGACGCGGCGCCGTCGCCCTGGACCTCGCTGTCGCCGGCCCGCGACACGCTTTTGCTGATGCACCGCGAAGCCCTTCCGCCGGTCGCCGAACTGGCCCGTCCGATGGAGCGCCTGGCCGGTCTCCGCCTGGACGCGACGCTGAACGGCCGCCACGGGCCGCGCTCGGTGATCGGCCTGTCGCTGGTTGATCTGGAGAGCGGCGAAGAGCGAGAGGTCAGCCTGCCCGATGATGCCGGCATCTCCAATACCAGCTGGTCGCCGGACGGATCGCAGATCGCCTTCGTGATGACCCGTAATGACCAGCTCAGCCTGTGGGTCGTCGATGTCGAGAATGCCCGGGCCCGCGAACTGGTCGACAGCGGCATAAATGCGGTGTTCTCGCCGCTCGACTGGATGCCAGATGGTGAACGCCTGCTGGTCAGCCTGGTCGATCCGGATCGCGGTCCGATGCCGGAGCGCCCCCGCGTGCCGTCCGGCCCGGTCACCCAGGAAGCCAGCGGTTATGAAGCGCCGGTGCGGACCTATCAGGACCTGCTTGCCGACGATCATGACGCCGCCCTGTTTGCCTGGCTGGCGACAAGCCAGCTGGCTTTGGTCAACACAAGCGGTCGCCCGCGCGTGCGCGAGATTGGTGAGCCGGGGCTGTATTATTCCGCCGATCCGGCACCAGGTGGCGATTACATCCTGATCGGCGAGATGGAGCAGCCCTTCTCTTATCAGGTCCCGTGGTCCAGCTTCCCGGACCGGGTTTTCGTCACGGATATGGACGGCGATGAGATTGCCACGATCGCCCGCCAGCCGCTGGCCGACAATGTGCCGATCGGCGGCGTCGTGACCGGCCGTCGTTCGGTCAGCTGGCAGGCCAGTCATGCGGCCCGCCTGATCTGGGCCGAAGCGCTCGATGGCGGCGACCCGCGGGTCGAGACCGACCAGCGCGACAGCGCCTGGGCCTTCGAGGCCCCGTTTGACGGTGAGCCGGTCGAGATCCTGCGCACCGAGGACCGGTATTACGGCACCCAATTCACCACCGAGGGCCAGCTTGGCTTCTCGATGGAATACGACCGCGACACCCGGGTCATTCGCCGCTGGCTCGTCGATTTCGCCGATCCCTCGGTCGAGCCGCGCCTTGCCGAGGAGCGCAATTACCAGGACAGCTATGCCAACCCGGGCAGCGCCCTGAGCGTACGCAATGAATTCGGCCAGAACGTAGTCGGCGTGCATGATGGCTACATGTACATGGCCGGCGATGGCGCCACGCCGGAGGGCGATCGTCCCTTCCTTAACCGGGTTGATTTCGAGACCTTCGAGACGACCGAGGTCTGGCGCAATAGCGGCGAGAATTATGAGGAGGTGATCGGACTCACCTCTCCCGATGCCTCGTCTTTCCTGACCCGCTGGGAAGACCCGGTCACGCCGCCGAATGTGCGCTGGCACCGGACCGGTGAAGAGACCGCCGAGATCACCGACTTCGCCAATCCGCACCCGCAGCTCAATGAGATCAGCCGCGAGCTGATCACCTATGAGCGTGCGGACGGCGTGCCGCTCTCGGCCACGCTCTACCTGCCGGCCGATTACGAAGAGGGCGACACGCTGCCGGTCCTCGTCTGGGGTTATCCGCTGGAATACAATGACGCCTCGACCGCCGGTCAGGTTTCCGGTTCGCCCTATGAGTTCACCCGTGTCGGCGGCACCAGCCCGCGCTTCCTGGTCACCCAGGGCTATGCCTTGCTGGAAAATGCCACCATGCCGATCGTCGGCGATGACCCGCTGACGGTGAATGACACCTTCATCGACCAGCTCGTCCTGTCGGCAGAAGCCGCGCGCGATGTCACGGTCGAGATGGGCTTTGGTGATGGCGAGCGTCTGGCGATTGCCGGTCACTCCTATGGCGCCTTCATGACCGCGCACCTTCTGGCTGCCTCCGACGTCTTCCGCGCCGGTATTGCCCGCTCGGGCGCTTACAACCGCACCCTGACGCCGTTCGGCTTCCAGTCCGAACGCCGCACCTTCTGGGCCGCACCGGATACCTATTTCGAGCTCTCACCCTTCATGCATGCCGACCAGATCAATGAGCCCATGCTGATGATCCACGGCCAGATGGACAACAACTCCGGCACCTATCCCATGCAGTCCGAACGCATGTTCGCCGCCGTAAAAGGCAATGCCGGCACCGCCCGCCTGGTCATGCTCCCCTATGAAAGCCACGGCTATCGCGGCCGCGAGAGCATCCTGCATGTTCTTGCAGAGAGCATCGACTGGCTCGACCGTTGGGTGAAGCCGGTTGAGGACCCGATGGGTGAGGGTGAGGAAGAAGAATGGGTTGGTTCGCCCCATTGAAGAGGCGCGCGTCGACCAGGGTGGTGGTCACCGGTGATCCCTACCAACCTCGTTCGGAGGAAAGGCGGTCCAAATGCTGCTGGTAGGTAGCTCTTCCGGACACCTCATGCTCGACCAGCCCGCTGACATGATTCATCGCTTCTTCGGGATCGTTTCCGATGGATACCCACGCTGCGACCAACTCAATTGCGGCCTGTGCGGCCTGCTCCGATGCGCCACTACCCAGATTACCAGTGATCTGGGCGTTCTTGAGCTCAAACCAAGACTGTGACGTGGTGCCACTTGAGATGACCAGATCTTGCAGGACTTCCGTGCAGTTGGTGTTCGCGCGCGCAAGCAAGGTATCTGAATCTCCGAATGGGTACTTGATGCGCCGGGTTGCGACCGCCTGTCCGAGGTAACTCCGGCAAAGCTGAATGCGAGCATTCATATGTAGAACGGGGTTATCGGGTGCCAAGCGAGCGGTATTCCGAGCAATCAGTTCGCGCAGGGCAATCGAACGGCCGATTGTCTCAAGTGCGGCATCCTCATAACCCACTCTCCTGTCAAGGTTTTCGAGCCTGATCGTTTGTGCCGCCGCCTCGAAGCGGGCGTACCGGTCCCACAAACACTCCGCCGCCTCCAGGGCGTAACGCAAGTCATCCAGCGAATTGGCGGTGTTTGTGGTTACAACGGGTAGATTGAGGACGTTCTCAACGGAAGCGTAGGAATGAGAGTTCTGAAGTGTCGCCCAAAGGTATTGTTGATCAAGTGCCATCGTGACCGCGCAACGAACGACCATCTCCAAATCCCCTCTTTGTGCCGGCGACAGGCGAGAATCCGCGACGAGTTGCGACAGGACCGATGACCAATCCCGGATTCTTTGGAGGTTGCTGGTCGCTTCCTGGTCAATTGCTTGAAAACGTTGACCATAGGATTGAACCACGGCCTCTGGATTGTTCTGCGCGTCCGTGTGTGCCGTGGACAGGCACAAGGCAATCAGCGCTGCCAGGAAGGACGTCTTTGGAAATCTGACCATGTATTGACCCGATGCACACTGCTTCAACGCAATCCTCAAGCGGAACACGGTAGGCACGGTCAGTTGTCGAGTAAAGCTCCGAGCATCCGGCGCGCCCGCGCCGCCCGCCTGGTCATTCTCCCCTATGAAAGCCACGGCTATCGCGGCCGCGAGAGCACCGACTGGCGGGATCGCTGGGTGAAGCCGGTTGAGGACCCGATGGGTGGGGGTGAGGAAGGCGGGGCTGGGGAGTAGGGTTCTTAGCCTTTGAAATAGGTTTCCCGGTGGTATCGCAGAAACTCGGCATGGGGCCGAAAATGTGACGCCTCCGGGACCGCAACTTGACCACTAGGATCGAAAAGTCGCTCCACACCCTCTGGCAACAAGCCTTTCGCTTTCAGGAGGCGGAAGTCGTCGTCTATTGCGATTAACCCGCGGTCGAAGAGCCAATGGGCTGTACGTGAAAGCGCTACGCCATTTTGGATGGAGTCCGGCCCATCGTCTGCGACAGGTCGAATGTGAGCGGCTTCGATCTCGGCGCGACCTCCACCATTGATAATTTGAAGGCCTGTAACCGCACAGCGAAGGTCGTAGGTTGTTCGAACCTTTCGCGCGAAAGCGGCATCGCGGAACTTTCGAGAAACTAGTTGCTCGACGATTGGCCGCTTGAATACAGCTGGGGGATCTGAAAGTCCGGGGCGATCAGTGCGTGTTCCCTCGAACAGTTCCGCAGAAAAGCCGACATCACAAATCAAACTGAATTCATCATCGGGGATTCGCCTGACCGACACTCCAAAGGCGCCTTGGTTGCTTGATCCATCGGCTTTCTGAAGCTTTGCTTCCCAGTAGGACCCGTCAGGCCTGCGGTGGGGAACTGGTTCGGTGAATTCCAGGTAGTTCGAAAGGTGGGCAATGCAATCGCCCGACTCGTCAGGCGCGCGCTGAAGGTCTGAAATTTGTGCTACTGCGAGGTACGCTAGGCGGCCGCCTCCAGCACGAGGTTCATAAAAGAGTGCTAGATCTCCAACCGCTTCAGTCGCAGCTTTTACCAGTCGTTTGGGGACAAAATAGGTCTTACCCGACACTTCCGTGTAGGTGCTCTCGATGGATTGCATCAGGACGACCTTGGTCATCCGGCCAGGCTAGCGCGGTTTAGAATTAAGTAAAGCGCCAACTAGTTGAACAAAATACAAAAAACCCCGCCAGCATCCGCCAGCGGGGTCTTTCAATCCGACAGTGTCGCCAATATCAGTCGTCGTCATCCATGCTCGGCACGGCCACCGCGTGGAAGCCCGCATCCACATGCAGCGTTTCACCCGTACACGAGAAGCCGAGGTCTGACAGCAGATAGAGCGCGGCGCCGGCGACGCCTTCCATTTTGGTGTCCTGCTTCATCATCGACCATTCGCGGCCGGTGCGCATCAGGGCCTTGCCGCCGGAGATGCCGGCCATGGCGAGGGTGCGCATCGGGCCGGCCGAGAGGGCGTTGACGCGGATGTCCTTGGGGCCCAGGTCGCGGGCCATATAGCGGGTCGAGGCCTCGAGAGCCGCCTTGGCGACGCCCATGACATTGTAGGACGGGACGACGCGTTCCGAGCCGAGATAGGTCAGCGTCACCATGGCGCCGCCGTTGGGCATCAGGTGGGAGGCGCGCTTGCCGGCATCGACGAAGGAGAAGGCCGAGATGTCCATCGCCCGGCGCCAGCCCTCGCGGGTGGTGTTCTCGGTGAAGGAGCCGACCAGCTCGTCCTTGCCGGCAAAGGCGATGGCGTGGACGAGGAAGTCGATCGTGCCCCACTTGTCTTCCAGCGCCTTGAAACAGGCATACATGGATTCGTCATTGGTGACGTCGGCCTGGACCATGAAAGGCTCGCAGGGCAGGCTCTCGACCAGCGGACGGACCCGGCGCTCGAGCGCTTCATCCTGGTAGGAGAAGGCGATTTCGGCGCCCTGGGCGGCCAGTTGCTGGGCAATGCCCCAGGCAATCGAGTTCTTGTTGGCCACGCCCATGACAAGACCGCGCTTGCCCTTCATCAGCTCGCCGGCCGGGAAAACCGTGTCACTCATCGTGATATCCTCTTTTTGGATCAGATGCCGCCGTGTCGGGCGGGTCAGACTTTTTCGAAAACGACCGTGCCGTTGGTGCCGCCAAAGCCGAAGGAGTTCGACATGGCGGTTTTCAGGTCGGCGTCGCGGGTTTCGGTGATGATGGGCAGGTTCAGCGCCGCAATGTCGGGGTCCATGTCGAAGACATTGATCGACGGGGCGACGAAACCCTCTTTCATCATCAAAAGCGTGTAGATGGCCTCGTGCACGCCGGCCGCGCCGAGCGAGTGGCCCGTCATCGACTTGGTGCCGGAGATCATCGGGGCGCTGTCGCCGAACACGGTCTTGACCGCTTCCATCTCCTTGATGTCGCCGACCGGGGTCGCGGTGGCGTGCGGGTTGAGATAGTCGATCGGCTTGTTGACGGTTTCCATGGCCAGCTTCATCGAGCGGATAGCGCCTTCACCGGACGGGGCGACCATGTCGTGCCCGTCGGACGTGGCACCATAGCCGGTGACTTCGGCCAGGATGTTGGCACCGCGCGCCTTGGCCCGCTCGTATTCTTCCAGCACGACCACACCGGCGCCGGCACCGCCGACGAAACCGTCGCGGTCCTTGTCGAAGGCTCGCGAGGCCTGCTCGGGCGTGTCGTTATACTTGGTCGACATGGCGCCCATGGCGTCGAACAGGTTGGAGAGCGCCCAGTGGATCTCCTCGCAACCGCCGGCAAACATGACGTCCTGCTTGCCCCACTGGATCTGCTCGGTCGCCGCACCGATACAATGCAGCGAGGTCGTGCAGGCCGAGGTGATGGAGTAGTTCACGCCGAGGATCTTGAACGGGGTGGCCAGCGTCGCCGAGGCCGTCGAGCTCATCGCCTTGGGCACGGCGAACGGTCCGATCCGCTTGGGACCTTTCTCGCGGGTGATATCGGCAGCATTGACGATCGTGCCGGCCGAAGGGCCGCCCGAGCCCATGATGATGCCGGTGCGGTGGTTGGAAATGTCGTTGTCTTCCAGACCACTGTCGGCAATGGCCTGAGCCATGGCCATGTAGTTCCAGCCGGCGCCTTCCGACATGAAGCGGTAGACGCGCTTGTCGACATGGGCGGCCGGATCAATGTCCGGCTTGCCGCCGACCTGGCAGCGGAATCCAAGCTCGGCGAAGCTTTCCATGCGGCCGATACCGCTCTTGCCGTTCTTGAGGGACTCGGTGACTTCCGCAGCATTATTGCCGATCGGGGAAATCACGCCGAGACCGGTAATGACAACACGACGCATGAGGCTCTCCTGGGTCAGGCCATTTCGCCGGGCTTGAACAGGCCCACGCGCAAATCCTTGGCAGTATATATGGTCTTTCCGTCCACTTCGACACGGCCATCGCCGATCGCCATGATCAGGCGGCGCTGGATGACGCGTTTGAGGTCGATGACATAGCGGACTTTCTTGCAATCCGGGGTGATCTGGCCGGTGAACTTCACCTCGCCCACGCCCAGGGCGCGTCCCTTGCCGGGATTGCCCTTCCAGCACAGGAAGAAGCCGACCAGCTGCCACATGGCGTCGAGGCCGAGGCAGCCCGGCATGACCGGATCGCCCTTGAAGTGGCAGTCGAAGAACCAGAGGTCGGGTTTGATGTCGAGTTCGGCGACGATCTGGCCCTTGCCGTGTTCGCCGGTTTCGTCATCGATGTGGGTGATACGATCCATCATCAGCATGGGCGGCGCGGGGAGCTGCGCGTTGTCGGGTCCCCACATCTTTCCATTGCTGGAGTCGATCAGGTCATTGTAGCTGAAAGAGCTTTGGCGTTCAGTCATGTAGCCGATCAGTTGCGCCGCGGGTGAAGGCGCTTGGCGATCACCGGGCTGGTCACGAAAACCCGGCCTCTCAAGATCGACCGGGAAGATCAGGGCAGAGCGGTATCATGCGCGACCGACGTGCTCAAGGCGGGGTTGCGGTCGGTCTCGTCGTCGTTTCCGGTGTCCAGCTCCTGCGGATAGACGCCCCACAGGGTGTGGGGCCGTACCCAGCCGCGAAATCCCTGGCCCTCGACACGGCACCAACCGGTGCGGCAGCGCTCCAATGACAGGACCACCCCGGCTTCTGCGACCGCCTCGACCGGCGAGCTGTCGCTGTCGCGGGCGTGCAGCGGCGTTTCTTCCAGGGTGTAGACCGAGCGGCGGCCGGACAGGATCGACCGGTGCATCCAGGTGACCTCGCCATCGGGGTCGCGCACGCGGCGCCAGTCCGGGGTCTCCGCGATCACTTCCATGGGCAGGCCGGCCCGCAGATAGCGCCAGGCGATGGCATGCTGTGATGAGGGGCCGGAGCGACCGTTGGCGACGTCGACCTTCAGCGAGACAAAACGCGGCACGGCCTGGCCGGATGGCGTGGCCGTGTGCTCGGTTTCCTGGGATGCAAAGACCGACCCGGCGAATGTCAGGCAGGCGATCAGGGTAATGAGGCTTCGCATGGGACGCTCCTTGACCTTATCCCTCTGCCAAAACAGGGTGAACAGGTGGTAAATTCCGCGTCGGAAACCAGGAGTTCGAGGCATGTCGACACGACGGAAAAATACCGGTGCCGGGGTCGCAGTGGGCATCGCCCTTGGCGTGGCATTTGGAGCGGCCTTCGACCAGCTGGGCCTCGGACTGGCGCTTGGCGTGGCCATCGGCGCGGCGTTCGAATGGCGCCCGCGCGGCGAGCCATCACCCGATGGTGAGGATGCAAATCCGAAAAACATGCCTATATCAGACCCAGACAGGCCGGACAGCGGATCCGGTGATTTCTCGGGAGGGGATGAATGAGCTTTCGTTTGGCAATCAGCACAGCCGCGGCGGTCCTTGCCGCCAGCGGCATCGCCGTCGGTTCCGCGGGCGCGGTCCGGCAGGACGTGACCGCGACATCAACCGACATGGGCGATGGCATCCACATGATCTCAACCGGCATTGCGGGCAATCTTGCCCTGCTGACCGGCGATGACGGCGTGGTGATGGTCGATGACCAGCTCCCCAATACCGGCTCGGTCATCGAGGGCGCGGTCGTCGAGATCGCCGGCGCGGGCGCCCCGCGCTTCATCGTCAACACACACTGGCATGGCGACCATACAGGCGGTAACTCGCATTTCGCGCAGCAGGGCTCGACCGTCGCCGCTCACCACAATATCCGTACGCGGATCGAGAATTCCGACGCCGAGTGGACAGACGTGCCGGGCGCTTTGCCGATCCTCACATTCGGGGACGATCTGAGCTTCCACATGAATGGTCAGACGGTCGAGGCGGTCCATGTCCCGTCGGCCCATACGGATGGAGACGCCTTCGTGTATTTCCGCGAAGCCGACATCCTGCACATGGGTGACATCTTCTTCTCGGGCTGGTTCCCCTTCATCGATCTCGAGTCCGGCGGCACGGTGGACGGCTATCTGGCCGGCATGGAACGGGGGCTGGCGATGGCTGGCGAGAACACCCGCATCATTCCCGGACATGGTCCGCTTTCAACGCGTGCCGAGCTGCAGGCGTCGATCGACATGTTGCGTGAAGCCGCGTTCCGCGTCCGTACCCTGGTGGAGAGCGGTGCCGATCTCGAGACCGTGCTCGCCGCAGAGCCTCTTGCCGACTATGACGCGGAGTGGAGCTGGCGCTTCATCACCACCGAGCGCATGGTCACCACGCTCTACAATGACGCGGTCGCCAACTGACGATCCGTGCCAGTCGGACTGTGATCTGACGAAGATTTAAAGCATCACACAGCTTCCGGAGAGGTCATGTCGCCCATACAGGCGGCATGACCACCTCTACACCTCCGCCGGCTCCGCGAGAGTCTTCCTCGCCGCCAACCCGATTTCGCAAGCGCCTGGGCTTCGCTGCAGGTCTCGCCGTCGGTGTTGCCCTATGGCTCATCATTGCCCTGGTCACCGGTAGCTGGATGCTCGGAATCCTGTTCGGTCTTGCGCCGGGACTGGCAATTGGACTGGGCCTGCAACTGACCGCGCGGCGCTGACGCCTGTACGGTTGCAACACCCGGGCCCTGACGCTTAAATTGGTGTCGGGGGCTGTTTCATGATTCCGGTATTGAGTGTTTTTCGGGCGACCTTGGTCGCGGTTCTTGGTGTGGCGGCCTTGTTTGCCACAATGGTCGGACCGGTCGGGGCCCAGCGCATTCCGTCCATGGGCGATGGTGCGATCGAGGATTTCCTGCGGCACGTGATCCGTCCGCCGCGTTATGAAAATGTCCGCCTGTCGCCCAACGGGCGCTATCTGTTGTTGGTCGAAAAGCCCCACCGCAGCGGCGGCGACGATACAATTCTTGTCTATGATCTGGACTCCGAGGGCGATTCGGCCGGGCGCCGGGTTTCGGTTGGAAACCGGCGCGTGGACTGGGTCGAATGGGCCAATGATGACCGCTTCCTGATCGCCATCAGTGCCCGCAATGTCCGCGTGACCCTGCGCCGGGAGCGGGGCCGGTACCAGCTTGTCGCGTCGCAATCGCGCGTCCTGACCATTGACCGGGACAGCTTGCAACGGGTTTCAGTGCTGTTTGACGGGGAGGGGGAGAATTTCTGGAACCCCAACCGGTCGCCGATCACTGATTTCCTGCCCGATGACCCTGACCATATCCTCATGCCCAGCTATGAGCGCCGCAACTACAATCTCTACCGCGTCAATATCGAGACCGGTGCAGCGGACCGTGTCGAGCGGGGCGATGATGCGACCGTGGCCTGGTTCAGCGCCAATGGCGAGGCGGTCATGCGGGTCGACCGGACACGGAGCGGTGAACACCTGCGCTTTCATGCCCGCACAGGCCGGAACGGGCGCTGGCGCCGGGTCAATACCGTGCGCACGCTCGACCTGTTTGATGCGCGGGCGAACTTCGAATGGGCCGGACCGTCCGACCGGCCGGGAGAGATCTATGTCCGCGCCCGGCCGGATGGTTCGGAATTCTACGGGATTTATCGCTATGACCTGGCCGAGGATGTGTTTCTGGAACCGGTCGCCGTTCGCGATGACTACGATATTGATTACGCCCTAATCGACGAGGACACAGGACGCTATTACGGCTATTCCTATGCCGGCGCGCGCCGGCATTTTGTCTTTGCCGACCCGGCCTTTGCGGCTGGATATGCCGACATCCGGCGTCAGTTTCCCGAAGATGTGATTGTCGAGCCGGTTTCGCTCGGCGCCAACCGGATGGTGGTCTATGTCAGCGGCGCCACCCTGCCCGGCGTCTACTATCTGCACGATGCCGGAGCGGGCGTGATCGACGAGCTGGTGGCGGTGAACAGCGATCTGGTGGCAGACAGTCTGCAACCAATGCAGGCCATAAGCTATACGGCCCGAGACGGCACCGAAATCCCCGCCTTCCTGACCGAGCCGGCCACCGGCAGCATCTCGTCAACACCGCTGGTGGTGATGCCGCATGGCGGGCCCGAGGCCCGCGACGAGCAGGGCTTTGACCCGGTGGTCCAGTACCTGGCCGCCCAGGGCTATACGGTCTTCCAGCCCAACTACCGCGGCTCGTCGGGTTATGGGCGGGCCTACGCGGAGGCGGGATACCGGCAATGGGGCCGCCTGATGCAGGACGATCTGACCGACGGTGTCGCCGCGCTTGTCGAACGCGGCCAGGCCGATCCGGACCAGGTCTGCATTGTCGGTTTCAGCTATGGCGGCTATGCCGCCCTGATCGGCGCCGCGCTGACCCCCGAGCTGTACCGGTGCGCGTTCGCCGGAGCGCCGGTCGCCGATGTGGAGGAGTTCCTCGAGTTCAAGGAGGATGCCGGTGATGAAGTCCATGACTACTGGGTTGAATTGCTGGGACATCCGCGCCGCGATCGTGACTTCATGCGCGAAACCTCCCCGGTGCGGATCGCGGACCGCATAGACCGACCGGTCTATCTCCTGCACGGCGATGCGGACCGGGTCGTGCCGGTCGAGCAGTCGCGGGTGATGGCCGCCGCCCTCGAGGCCGCAGATGCCGACTTTGTCTATGAAGAGGTGTCGGGGCTGACCCATAATTGGGGCGAGGGCCGGGACTTCATTGTCACCATGCGCAACTTGGCAGCGTTTCTTGATGACGCGATGGACGGTCGGATCGACAGCTTCGACCCGAATGCGAACAAGGACGAATAGTGTCGGGGTGCCAACCCCGCAGAGGGGAGCGGCGAGGCCCGTTCCTGTGTGGAGAGGTATGAATGGGTTGGAATGCAGTCACAATGCCGGTGGGCCGGCTCCTCGCGGCCATGCTTGCGGTGGTGGTCGGCGCCCAGGCCGGGGCCATCCAGAACCGTCCGCTGACCATCAATGACCTGGCCCAGCCCCCGTCGATCCGGACGATCCAGATGTCGCCGGATGGCCGACAGGTGGCCTATCTGCAACGCACCAGCGATTTTCATGCGCTGGCCCGGGCGATGGATTCGGTTCATCGCGACGACCCGGACAATCTTCTCCATCGCTTGTTGCTGGTCGATCTGACTGGCCCTGCCGACGCGCCGCCACGCGAGATTGATCTGGGCACCGACATCCCGGTCGGAATCAGCTGGGCCGGACCGGATCGGCTGATTGTCGGCACCATTGCCACCTCGGAGGACAATGGACACATGCGCCCGCGGCGGCGGTCACGGGTACCCTATTACCGTTTCTACTGGCGCCTGGTCTCGGTGCACATTCCGACCGGTCAGCGCGATGTCCTGTTTGGCGATGACGAGGCTTGGGACATGCGGGCCGCCGACAATTTCGCGGAAGTCGTCCACCCGCTTCCCGGTGAGCCCGATCATGTCCTTGTCGCGGCGCACCGCAATTCCAACTTCGATCTCTGGCGTCTCGACCTTGTGACCGGTGACCATGACCGTGTTGAACGCGGCAGCTCAAATACCGTTCAATGGGCCGCCAATGAACAGGGCCGGGCCACATTCCGGCTCGATCTGGATGTCGACGATGATCGCGCCCGCATCTATCGCCGGCGATCCGGCTCCGACCGCTGGAGCCGGGATGAGTCGCTCACGCTGAATGAATTTGTCGACTACATCCACCGGGCCAACCGCTCGATCTGGGCGGCCAATACCGATGACGACGATACGGTGCTGGTGGCCGTGCGGCCGGAGGGGGCGGAGCGGCGCGGCGTCTACGAATACGACCTGGAGGCGGACGAGATCGGTGACCGGGTCTGGGAGCACCCGACCTATGATCTGGACACCGTGCTGAGGGACGAGCTGTCCGATCGGATGATCGCCGTCACCTATCTGGACGACC
Source organism: Maricaulis sp. (assembly GCF_034670125.1). Lineage (GTDB taxonomy): Bacteria > Pseudomonadota > Alphaproteobacteria > Caulobacterales > Maricaulaceae > Maricaulis. The sequence continues at coordinate 435,026 of NZ_JAXMOC010000001.1, read as the reverse complement.
GCATCCGGACCCGTTTTTTCGACCGGCGCCTCAACGCCCATTTTCAGGCATTGACCGCCTATTTCGAGGCCGACGCGGTTGTCTACCCGTTGGATGTGACAGCCGACGCCCTGCTCCTGTTTGTTACCGGACCGCAGGAGCCGGGCAGCTATTACGCCTATTCGCTGGAGACGTCGGAAGTCCGGCCCCTCGCCGCGGTCAATCCGGCCCTGCTTGGGACCCGGTTGAGCCGGGTCACAACCGAGCAGGTCACGACCCGCGACGGGCTGGTCATCGATGTCTTTGTCACCCATCCCGCCGGAGCCCGGCCCGGGGCCGCCCTGCCCACCGTGATCATGCCGCACGGGGGCCCCGAAGCGCGCGACAGCTTCGGCTTTGACCCGGTCGCCCAGTATTTCGCCGCCGAAGGCTGGCGGATCCTGCAACCCAATTTCCGCGGTTCGGAAGGCTATGGACGCACATTCGCCAGCGCCGCTCACGGACAGTGGAGCCGGGCGGTGCAGGACGACATCACCGACACGCTGCAATGGGCCATCAATAGCGGGCTGACGCGACGGGACCGGGTCTGCATTGCCGGCTTTTCCTACGGCGGCTACGCGGCGCTCGCCGGTGCCTTTGTGACCCCGGACGCCTACCGGTGTGTGGTCAGCGTGGCCGGCATCTCGGACCCGGAGGCCTTCATCGACTGGTCCCGCGAGAACCGGCCGGACAGTGTCGAATACTGGACCCGGCAGATCGGCGACCCCGAAACCGAGGCCGAGGCGGTCCGGGCCATGGCCCCGGTGCACCAGATCAGCCGAATGCGGGCGCCTATCCTGCTGCTTCACGGCAACAAGGATGAGGTCGTGCCCATGGCCCAGACCGAAATCATGATCGAGGCCCTGGAGGCGGCCGGATATGATTTCCGTGAGCGCACCATTCGCGGTGCCGGCCACAATTTCGAAACGCCGCTGGGCCTGGGCCGGACGCTTGCCTTGATGGAGGCCTTCATGGGCGAATATCTCGACGAGGTTCAGCCCGCGGATCGCGACTCCTGGCAGACCCTGACAGAGCCTGAACGCATCAACCTGCCCCAATTCCGGCGCGTGATGGGCCTGCCGGATCCGGCCGATGACTCCCCGAACGGCTTGACCGAAATGCTGGGCGCAACCACCGACACCGCCGATGAGTTCCCCGATGACCCCGAAAACTAACCGCCGCAGGCGGGGCAGGCGGGGTCCTTGTCCAGCGTGACGGCGCGGCTTTCCATCGACAGGCCGTCGAACAGGTGGATGCGACCGTCGAGGGTCCGGCCGGCGCCGCAGATATGCTTGATCGCCTCCATCGCCATGATCGAGCCGACGACCCCGGTCAGCGCGCCGACCACACCGACCTGTTCGCAGGTTTCCCCGTCGGGCGGCGTTTGCGGGACCCAACAGCGATAGCAGGGTGCGTCGGGTCGGGCATTGAACAGCGAGACCTGTCCGTCCCAACGCCCGACGGCGCCGGAAACCAGCGGCTTGCTGCCGGCCAGGCAGGCGGCGTTGACGGCGTAACGGGTCTCGTAATTGTCGCAGCCGTCCAGGACCAGGTCGGCCTTTCCGATCAGACGCTTGGCGTTCTCGCTGTCAAGCGCCTTGACGACGGCGCGCACGCGGCTGCCCGGGTTGAGGGCGCGCAGTTCGCGGGCGCCGGTCTTGGCCTTGGCCGAGCCGATATGGCGGGTGCGGAAGATGATCTGGCGCTGCAGGTTGTCGACCGTGACCGTATCCGCGTCGATCAGGCTGATCGTCCCGACCCCGGCGGCTGCCAGGTAGAGCGCTGCGGGCGCGCCGAGGCCGCCGGCTCCGACAATGGCGACATGCGCACGGGCGAGGGCCTGCTGGCCGGGGCCGCCGATTTCCTTGAGGACAAGATGGCGGGCGAAGCGGTCGATATCGATTTCGGTGGTCATGGCCCATAGGTGCCGGGATTGCGGTCGCGCTTCAAGAGGGAATCCCGGTTGCAGCCCCGGCCTGTCCACCCGCACCGGTGACAGCGAATGCGCTTTGCAGGCTTGTTCCGCGCGCGAACAGGGGCAATCTGGCGCCATGTCCGTTCCCGCCAACCCGCCCCTGCCGGCGCCAAGCCTGTCCGAACACCAGGAGCGCTTGCTCGACTGGCTCGCCAGCGCCCGCCCGAATGTCTTCCTGACCGGTCGTGCGGGCACCGGCAAGACGACGCTGATGCGCGAATTCCTGCGCCGGGCCGGACCGCGTGCGGCGGTGATCGCGCCGACCGGCGTGGCGGCGATGCAGGCGGGTGGCCAGACCATCCACTCCTTCTTCCATTTCCCGCCGCGCATGATCGGCGCCCGCGATATCCGCAAGGTGCGTCACCGCCGTGTCGTGCAGGCGCTGGAAACCCTGGTCATCGACGAGATTTCCATGGTCCGCGCCGACATGATGTGGGCGATCGACAAGTCGCTGCGCCTCAATCGCGAGCGCAATGAGCCCTTCGGCGGGGTGCAGATCGTGCTGGTTGGCGATCTCGCCCAGCTTCCGCCGGTCATCCAGGGCGCCGAGGCGGAATATCTGGAATCGACCTATGGCGGGCCCTTCTTCTTCCACCCGGACAGTTTCCGCGATGCCGGCTTTTCCTATGTCGAGCTGGAACAGGTCTTCCGGCAGACCGACGAATATTTCGTCGACATTCTCAATGCGATCCGCGACGGCGATCTCGACAGCGACAAGGCCGCCGACCTGAATGACCGGGTGACCGGCCGGTCGGGGCTGGAGGCCTCGCTCTCGCACATCGTGCTGACCGCCACCAATCAGACGGCCTGGCATATCAACCAGGCGCGGCTGGAAGGCCTGCCGACCTCGCACAAGGCTTTCGAGGCCAAGGTCGAGGGCCAGTTCGACCAGCGCCTCTTCCCGGCCGAGGAGCCCTTGGTGCTCAAGATCGGCGCCCGGGTCATGCTGACCCGCAACGACCCGCAGGGGCGCTGGGTCAATGGCACGCTGGGGCAGGTGGAAGGGTTTGACGAAAAAGCCGTGCGTGTGCGCATCGGCGAAACAGTCCATGCTGTCGAGGCCCAGAAATGGGAGCGCAATGCCTATGCCTTCGATCCGGAGAAACAGGCCCTGACCAAGACCACTGCCGGGGCCTTCACCCAATTCCCGCTGCGCCTCGCCTGGGCGATGACCATCCACAAGGCCCAGGGCCTGACGCTCGACAAGGTCTATCTAGACCTCGCCCGCCGGCTGTTCGCCCACGGTCAGGCCTATGTCGCCCTGTCGCGGGCGCGCTCGCTGGAAGGCCTGGAACTCTCCCGCCCGCTGACGCCCGGCGACGTCATCTCCGATCCACGGATCTTCGACGTAACGGCGTTCTGTGACCCGGCTCCCGCGAGTGTGAGTGCCTAGCCAGCAGTAGTTAGTGTCTCCCGGTGCATCTCCCCAATATCATTGAGGACAGACTGATAGCTATCCTTCCTGAGGACTGACAGCTTGTTATCCAGCTCGTGTCGAGCGGCATTGTCCAGTTCGTTGTTATCGGCAAACTCATCTACAGATACGGTTGCGAGAATCATCTGCTGACCAGGAAGCTTCTTCGAGACGATAAAATCCAGAATTGCCTTCCGGTTGGTGGGGTCCTGTTCTTGCTGAAAAGGAGAGTCGATCAGCATTGGGCAAACCAGGAAAGAATTGAAATGATTCATCGTGCTGAGAAAGGCAAAGTATTGCGCCAACAGTGCTCGCGGCAGGTCGCTGCCCAGCGCATTGTTTTTGATCTGCCTATCAAGTGAATTGTAATCGTCCTCAGTGAGCACACCCACGTTAAGGGCGTTGAGGTACTCTTTCATCCGAGCCTTGTACCAGGTGACGACGTCCTTCTTTCGGGTGCTGTCGACTTTGAGGGATCTGGCATTGTTCGAGAGTTGATTGTTGATGCCCTCTTCTTGGCTCAGCATCTCCTGAATGTCGGTGTTCAGCGTGCTGATCATTTCTTTCATGCCTTCGGAAGCGATGAGCTCCGACAACGTTACATTCTCCTTCGTACGCGCCAAGGTGGCCTCAACTTCCTGAAGTTGAGACGAGACTTGTTTGTATTCCTCTTCCACGTGTTTGAGCTGAACTGTGATGTCGCTTCGTTTCTTCATCCAGTGGTCCACAAGGGCATGGCAGTGGTCAATATCATCAAGGATGCCGAAGCGCTCGACAAACGAGTTGCAGAACTCCGTACCGCAGGTCGGACATCCGACCACTTCCGGAGTTTCTGGAGACTCTGAGTATCGGTAATCAGCTTCAAGCTCTGTGATGGCTTTCCGCAGCACATCAAGCTCCGTATCAACCGAGTTGCGTTGATTCCTGATTTCCTTCAGGCGAGAAAGTACGCCCTGCTGCTGGGCGTAGATGACGTTGTACTGATCAACGACTGCTTCCAGTTCCGCCCGGAATGCGGTTGGATCGAGGTCAACCTGCGTTCGGACTTTTCGCTTCTCGACCGAGTTTCGCGCGGCCTGCATTGGGAGGCGTTCGCTTTGGATGCCGTTGAGCTGCTCCTGAAGTCCAATTTGGCGCTTCTTGGCATCGTAATAGCTCTGTGGCCGAACACCCAAGTGATAGTCAAGCATCAGTTTGCGGTAGCTGCTAAACTGTTTAAGGCCGACAAAAGAGGACCAGGTTGTTGACCACCCTTCATCCTGATCAACGTAGAAGGGGAGGAAATAAAAGGCCGGTCCGGCGGTGCCGAGTTTTCCATCGCTTTGGCGCTCAAGCTCAATATCAAATTTGAGAAGCTTGTTCATAAATTTGGCGATGCCGTTCGCACCACCTATATTTACGTGACGAGAAATAAACCGCTTATCGGCATCGAACACACCGAAATATTTTTCATCACGGACAACATGATAGGTCTTTCCAGAGATTTCGAATCTCACGCAGTAAATCGGGTTCGCCTTTTTCCAGACGGTGTTGTTAATCTGCGGCGTATCCGCACCTAGGCAGTGGTAAATTGATTTGATAAGCGTGGACTTGCCGACATCATTCTCCCCGATCAGGAGATTCACGTTCGGGCTGAGGCTGAGGTTTATCCCCGCCCTTTCTGCTTTCGACAGTATCCACAAATCCCTGAATTCGAGGCTTTTCACTGTAACTGCCTTTTCTTAAGTTGCGTACTAGTTTCTTAAAATCAGACTTCGTCATAGTAGACTAGCGCCCCCAGCGCGCGCAGATAGTCTGTCTGCTTGTAAATATTTGCAATGTGGTCGTTATCCATTGTCATATCGACACATTTATCCAGAAAATCATCTAAATCTATTGTCGAGCCATTTTCATCCATGACGATATACCGCATCCTATCCGATATATCTTTGACCTCTCCATTCAATGGGTTGTAGTAATCTGCCGAAGCCTCTGGAAGCTTCTTCTGAAGGCGAATCAGATCGGTCATGGTCCATCCGGCGGCGGTGAGATAATTTGAGATTGTCGCAACATCCAAAGTCTGCCGCGTCTTTGCATGCATGTGGTTCAGGGTTCCCTCAACGAGATTCTGACCGATACACTTCTTCTCGATCAGCTCATCCGTGGTCGCAATCGCGTCAGAAGGGTGGTTATTGCGCCGAGTAATCTCGCCCTGAATCAGCCTGATCCAGGTGCGGATGTTCAGTCCGTGGTCTTCGCCAAACTTGTGGCAGAAAAGCTCCGTCGCCTCACCTACTAGGAAGCTCTGCATGGCTTCCAGGCTCACGCCTGTTACAAGGAAGTTCAGTTTCTCAAGGTGCTTCTCATCGAAGCCGGGAATCTCGACCGTCAGCTTGGCTAGCAGTCTTTGGCGAAGCTTTGCATCCAGGTCTTTGGCGCAAAGCTCCTTGTCCGTGAACTCAAATGCGTTGTTGGAGACAAGCACAACACGCACGTCGTGTTTGGAGCAAATGCCGCTAAGATTAGAATACATCTTTCCAACGATTGACGCTTTACCCTTGGGACGGGTCGTGATGCTGCTCAGCGACCGAGGCTTCGACGCAGACGACGTCTTCACCTGAATGAACTCTGCATAGTTCGGGTGATCGGCCGGAGACAGAAAAAGAACGTCGTCGTGGAACTCGAATGCGATGAGGTAGCTTTCGTCTGCGATGTGCCTCCGCATCATCTGACAAAAGGCCCAGTTCTTCTGATAGTCGAACCGGGATGCCGAATCCGACCCTGCTATTTCCCGCTGAGGTTTGGATGTTAGGCTTGAAATTAAGTCTGCCATAGCGTCTCCCCACTCGGATCGCTGAACTTAGTCGCACTCCGAGGTTGTTGACTAGAGCACTTCCAGTGTCACGATTTCAAGCTTCGAAATTACGACCCTGAATTTAAAAACCGCGCAACCAAGCCGGTTTGCCCGGGTTCTGCACTCCTCCAACTTTCCCTAATCCTCAAACAACGCCGTCGACAGATAGCGCTCCGCAAAACTCGCCAGGATCACCACGATGGTCTTGCCCGCCATGTCGTCGCGCTTGGCGACCTCCAGGGCGGCTTTCAGCGCCGCGCCGGAGGAGATGCCGCCCGGAACGCCTTCCAGCTTGGCGGCTTCACGGGCCATCGCAAAGGCGTCGTCATTGGAGACGGTGACCACTTCGTCGATCAGGTCGGTGTCGAGAATGTCCGGCACGAAGCCGGCACCAATGCCCTGGATCTTGTGCGGGCCGGGCGCGCCGCCAGACAGGATGGGGCTGTCGGTCGGCTCGACGGCGACAACGTGGAAGCCGGGTTTTTTCTTTTTCAGCACCGAGGCGCAGCCGGTCAGCGTGCCGCCCGTGCCGACGCCGGAGATCAGCACATCGGCCTCGCCCGCCGTGTCATTCCAGATTTCCAGAGCCGTGGTCTTGCGGTGGATGTCCGGATTGGCCGGATTGGCAAACTGGCTCGGCATCACCGCGCCCGGTGTCGCATCGATGATTTCCTGGGCCTTTGCGATGGCGCCCTTCATGCCCTTGGCGGCTTCGGTCAGGACCAGCTCGGCGCCGAGATGCTTGAGGAGTTTGCGCCGCTCGATCGACATCGATTCCGGCATGGTCAGGATCAGACGGTGACCGCGGGCGGCGGCGACGAAAGCCAGACCGATGCCGGTATTGCCCGAGGTCGGCTCGACCATCACGGCGCCCTCGCCCAGCTTTCCGGCCGCTTCCAGCGCGTCGATCATCGCCACACCGATCCGGTCTTTCACCGAAGCGAGCGGGTTGAAGAATTCCAGCTTGGCCAGGACGCGGCCCTTGGCGCCGTGCGCGTCGGCGAGCTTTTTCAGCTCGACCAGCGGGGTATTGCCGATGGTGTCGGCGATGGAGGCATAGATGCGGCCGCGGCCGGGTGTGTCGGTCATGTTGTTTCTCCTTTTGCGACCAACTTAGGGGGCCGCGCGCCCGGCGCCAGTGACGAATGTGTCAAGGCATAGTTTGGGATGGCTGTGTCTCGGTCAGTTTTGAGCTGAGCCAGTCGCGGATCCATGCTTCTTCGTCAGGAGTGATGTTGTGAACGAAGAAGTAGCCACACCCTTGGAGAACCAGATAGCCGCCACCGACCCCGAGTGAGTTAACGATCTCGGCGTCGCGTCGGAATACAATGTCTGTGTCGCCAACCGGCACGCCGGCCCATGGTGCACGCCATAACCCTGTTTGCCCGCTTACAAATGACGTGGCTTCGAGTAGCTCATTTGGAGAAAGCACCAACCGAACATCTTCATCATTCCCGACGACGTGATCTCGGGAAACCAAAATTTCGTTGGCCAGCTCGATCTGCTCTAGTGGCATTCGCTCACAGATGCCGTCCAGAAGGTAAAACCGCTCACGTGCTGCCCAAAGGCCTGCGCCCGTCAGAGAAAGCGTGACCAATATGCCGGTCAGTATCTGCCACCGGCGCATCTTACTTCGTGCCCGTAGAGCCGAAACCGCCGGTACCGCGTGTCGTTTCGTCCAGCGTGTCGGCGACCTCCCAGACGGCCTGGGTGACCGGGGCGATGATCATCTGGGCGATGCGGTCGCCGCGATTGACGACGAAATTGGCCCGGCCGTGATTGATCAGGTTGACGTGAATCTCGCCCCGATAATCGGCGTCCACGGTGCCCGGCGTGTTGACGCAGGAAATCCCGTGCTTGGCGGCGAGGCCGGAGCGCGGACGGACCTGGGCTTCATATCCTGCCGGCAGGGCAATCGCGATCCCGACCGGGATCAGCCGCCATTCGCCGGGCGGGATGGAGACGGGGTCGTCGGCAGGCACTGCCGCGCGCAAGTCCATGCCGGCGGACTGCGGCGTTTCGTAGGCCGGCAGCGCCAGACCCTCATAATGATCGAGCGGTTTGATCTTCACGGGCACGGTCGACATGGCGGCATCCTGGCTGGCGAGTGTTGGGACGCATCAAAGCCAAGCCCGCCTGATTTGGCCAGAGGCTAGAGCGCCGATGCGATCCGTGCGGCCAGCAGACCAGCGATCTTCGACTTCTCCGCCCGCTCCCAGGCTTCACTGCCCGTCCCGGTGACCAGCAGGACGGCATTCTCGGCTCCGCCCATGACATCTCCGGAGACATCATTGGCGACGATCCAGTCGCAGCCCTTGCGCTTGCGCTTGGCGATGGCGAGCGCTTCGACATCATGGGTCTCGGCGGCGAAACCGATGACCAGGCCGGGGCGGCCGTCGGTCATTTGCGAGATGGTCTTGAGAATGTCCGGGTTTTCGACCAGCGGCAGGCTGGAGAAGCTGGCCTTGTCGAGCTTGAGTTTCCTGTCAGACGGCTGCGCCGGGCGCCAGTCGGCGACGGCGGCCACGGCGATGAAGACATCGGCCGGCAGGGCGGTTTCGACCGCCGCGAGCATGTCGCGGGCCGTTTCGATATGGACGGTCTCGACACCGTCCGGGTCATCCAGCGCGGTCGGCCCGGCGACCAGGGTCACGCGGGCGCCAAGTGCGGCACAAGCCTGAGCGATGGCATAGCCCTGCTTGCCGGAAGAGTGGTTGGAGATGAAGCGGACCGGGTCGATCGGTTCACGCGTCGGTCCGGCGGTGACCAGGACGTGGCGACCCTTCAGCGTGTCAGGCATTCAAGAGGCTCGCGACGGCATCGGCAATCACATCGGGCTCGGCCAGGCGGCCGGGACCAAACTCGCCGCAAGCCATATCGCCCTCGTCCGGGCCGACAAAATGCACGCCATCGCCCTGCAAGGTCGCCAGACTGCGCTGGGTCGCCGGATGATCCCACATCCGTACATTCATCGCCGGCGCCATCAGGACCGGCTTGTCGGTCGCCAGCAGGGTAGTCGAGGCGAGATCATTGGCCAGGCCGGTCGCGGCCTTGGCCATCAGGTCGGCGGTAGCGGGCGCCACAACGACGAGATCGGCCGAGCGTGACAGCTCGATATGACCCATCTCGGCTTCGTCGGTGAGGTTGAACAGCTCGCCATAGACCTTGTCGCCCGACAGGGCGGAGACCGAGAGCGGCGTGACGAATTCGCTGCCCGCCCGGGTCAGGATGCAGCGACTGGCAATGCCGCGCTTTTTCAGCGTCCGGATCAGTTCCAGTGCCTTGTAGGCGGCAATCCCGCCGCCAATGATCAGGAGTATGGACTTGTCGGCCACGTGACGCCTCCGCTGATGGTCCCGTACAGGTAACCGTAAAGCGGCGAAACCCCAAGGGATGCATCACCTCGTCTCCGACCAGTCCGTCACCTCCACCTATGCCTATGACGGCGCCGGATATCTGGAAGCCGAGCATACCAATGCGCCCGGCTGGCTGTGGTCAGCAGGCGGGCAGACGCAAAGCCGTGACTTCTCCAGCACTCAACCGGTGCGAGCGGGAGAGCCGACCAATGTGCAAAACCAGTATGGCGCGGTGGTGCATGTCGAAGGCAGCACGACGACCAACTATACGCTGAGCTATGATTTCTCGGACAACCTGTCCGGCGACGGCACGCGCTCCTTCCTGCACGACACCCGCAATCGGCTCACCGGCCTGGTTCAGTCCGGTCAGACCATCCAGTATCGCTATGATGTGATCGGGGGTGCACCGGTGTGTCATTGAACAATGGTGCCAGCTGGACCCGTTTCAGTCATGCCGGTGGTATGGAAACCGGCGAGCTCAATGATGCCGGCCAGTATCTCCAGCGCTACATCCCCGGTCCGGGCGTCGACCAGCGCGAGGCGATGATCACCGTCAATCCGTCGACCGGGGCCGCCACGGCGCGGCATTACTACCACGCCAACCGGCTCGGCTCGGTCATCGCCCTGGCCGATGCCAATGGTGCCCTGAGTGACCGCTATGTCTACACGCCCTATGGCGTCGAGGCGCCGCTCAACACATCCGGCAACCCCTTCCGCTATACCGGCCGCCGCTACGACCCGGAGAGCGAGCTCTACTACTATCGCGCCCGCTATTACTGGCCGGAGATCGGGCGGTTTTTGCAGACCGATCCGATCGGCTATGCGGATCAGATGAATCTCTATGCTTATGTGGGGAATAATCCGCTGAATGCGACCGATCCGACGGGGATGATGCAAGACGCCGGAATGGGAGCGGGAATCGACAACCTCAATCGCGCTATGGCTATCGCGCAAGCAGAAGGAATCAGCGCCGAAGAAGCTATGCGGCGAGTTGCTCAGAACAATTACGATAATCTTGGGCGTGATATGCTGGTTGGCTTTGGAATTCCGGCAGCCATCATTGGGGGTGCCTATACTGTTTACTCGGGTGGCACCGTCCTGTTAGCAGATTTGGCATTGGGAGAAGCTCTCGGCGGAGCTTCATACGCTTCGCTCGCAGGTGGGTCCGTGACGCTCGCAGCTCGATCCGGGGTTGCTGATGATTTCGGTCGTGCTATCGATGATGCCCTGCGTTCGTCCTCACGAGAGATGGAAGTCGTCGTTCCGACCAATGCGGGCGACGTGACCTTCATGGCTGTAGTATCTGAGGACGGAGGTACATTGGTAACTAGTGATCTCGTGGTGTATGCCACGCAAGGGGGAGATATTTCTCGTGGTGCGGCCGCTGAGGCGATGACAGCTGGGGCGAGTGCTATCCAGGAAGCCGCCGCTGCACGGGGGTATACGGCGTGGCGCTATACCGCGCACAGATATCCGACCAGTTCTACTGCACGCCCAGGCTCCAGAGACCGTACGATTCCGATCTGTTCAGGGGCTGATGGCTCACAGTGTTGAGAGGTTCAAATGCAATATGAAGATGCCGTAGTCCTAGTATCTAAGCTTGTTGCTGACGGCAGGGGGGTGAGCGAAGTCTTGTGGGCCTTGAAGCGAGCGGCAGTGCCGGCGCACACGGCAACGAGGGCTATTCGAGCTGGCTTTTCATTAACGCTCGGCGAAGCCGCTAACGAACTATATTTACATAAGGCTTGGCAAGAAGAAGCGCGCAAGAATGCATCACTTCAGGATGCTGCGGTAAAAGCGTTAGATGAGCTCACCAATGAAAAAGGCTCCGGTTCGGTGTGGAATAAACGGGACAGACACAATTAATCCTCCCATATATCCCACCGTGAAAAACCGGGGACGCCAACAAACTGCAGACAAACTGGGACAGACACAATTACTGCCCCTCGACGTCCGCGCCCCCGGCGCACACCCCTCCATAAACCGCTTGCCGGGAGGTCGCCGTATCCGGTTCTTCAGGTCAAGGGCCGCAAGGCGGCCGCTTCGCGGTTTCACCCTTGAGCTGAAGAACCGGATACGGCCTGCTGGCTGACAAGCGTTCTATGGACAGCCCTGCGCGCGGCGCTCAGATCACCCGGAGCCTGACCCGGGACCGCGCGGGTCTCCCACTCAATCTGACGGTCGCGGCCTCGGCTTGCCAACCGGCAGCGAAACTCAATCAACCAGGTGGCGGATCTTCTGGGCGTCGGAGGACAGCGCGGCGCGCTTGTCCATGATGTGGCGGTAGAAGGCGCCCATCGACAGCTCGATGTCGTAATGGGTGATCCGCGACAGGGCCGTGATGTCGTCGGTCTTGAAGCTGCGTCGGTCGGCCATGCCCAGCTCGACGATGCGGGCAAACATGTTGGAATAGGCGGCGGTGTAGACATGCGCCGGGAATTCCAGCTTGGCATGACGTTCGCCCATGCCTTCGGTGGCTTCGTAATAGTGTTCGTCGAAGCGGGCCGAGAACAGCTCGTCACAATGGGCCAGCATGCCGGCGCGCAAATAGGTGATGTTGTCGGTGATCTCGAAATAGTGGGCGACGTCCGGATTACCGACCAGATGGTCGAACACGGTCTCGAGTGCGGCTTCGGCATACTTCATCAGGCGCGCTTTGAGGTGTTGCACCCGGTCGATCACGTCCTCGTCGATGCGAAAAAACTCGCGCTGAAGGCTGCGTGCCTCTTCATTCATGATGAAATCCCTTGCCATGACAGGCATATGGGCAGGCCTTTCTTTCGATTTTGTGTAAATCGTCCCGGAATTTTAGCTAAATGCGGCGGTCAGGGCCGCTCCCGCCGCTGCGGCAGCTGCAAGCCAGGCCAGACGCAGGAACCAGGGCCGCAGCCGTGGCCCGCCCCCCAGTGACAGCTTGCCGGCCTTGAGCTGGGCACCGACTTCGGCCCAGTCGTCGACCGCGTCGGGCAGTTTGCGCAGGGCGTCGTGCAAGCGGGTCAGGTCTTCGCCGAGATCGCGGATGCGTCCTTCCGGACCCAGTTCCCGTTTCATCCAGGCTTCGACGACGGGAGCGGCGGCGCCCCACATGTCGTGCTGCGGGTCGAGCTGCCGCGACACGCCTTCGCACTGGACCATCGTCTTCTGCAGCATCACCAGTTCCGGTCGCAGGCGCATTTCAAACAGTTCGGTGATCTCGAACAGCTGCATCAGGACGCGCGACATGGGAACCTGGTCGGCGGTCTTGCCGAAAATCGGTTCGCCGACGGCGCGCAGGGCACTGGCGAAATCCTCGACCGAATGGCGCGCCGGAACATAACCGGCCGCGAAATGGGCGCGGGCGGCGGCCAGATAGTCGCGGGTCAGGAAGCCGTGCAGGATCTGGGCGAGGAAGCGTCGCTCGGCGCGCCCGATCCGGCCCATGATGCCGAAGTCGACGGCCCAGACCGTGTCATCGGTGCGTGCGAACAGGTTGCCGCCATGCATGTCGGCGTGAAAGACGCCCCGGTCGAGGGCGGTCGACAGGAAGGCCCGCGTCAACCGGGTCGCCAGGGCAGCGCGGTCGATACCGCTGGCAGCGACCGCGTCGATGTCGGACAGCGGAATGCCGTCGATCCATTGCGTCGTCAGGATGCGCCGCGATGACCGTGTCCAGTCGACGGTCGGGATATGGTAGCCCTCGGCGACGGCGGCGGCTTCGGCCAGTTCCGACGCGGCGGCGGCTTCGAGCCGCAGGTCGGTTTCCAGCGACAGCGAGCGGGAGACGGTTTCAACGAATTTCTTCGGTTCCAGGCGGCGGCTGGCGGGCGAGAAGCGTTCCGCCAATGCGGCACCGAGCGACAGGGTGCGGATATCGCGGGCGATGCGGCCTTCGATGTCCGGCCGCAGGATCTTGACTGCCACGACCGCTCCGTCAGGCGTTACCGCCTTGTGGACCTGGGCGATGGACGCTGCAGCGATCGACGGGCCGAACTCCTGGAACAGGTCCTCGACCGGCCTGCCCAGCTCTGCCGCGAGGATGTCGCGCGCCTCACTGTCGCCAAAGGCCGGCATGCGGTCCTGCAGGCGCGACAGGCCGCGGGCGAAGCGCTCGCCGATGACATCGCTGCGGGTGGCCAGGATCTGGCCGAATTTGACGTAGGACGGGCCCAGCTTTTCCAGCGCCCGGGCCAGTCGCTCGCCGGGGTTTTCCGCCAGATCACGACGGCGGAACACACGCATGGCGGCACCCAGCCAGCGCGCCGGTGCCGGATAGAGCGACTGGTACTCGGCAGGCAGGATCGCGTCGTGCCGGGTCAGGGTCACGAGGGCGCGGATCAGGCGGATGAAAGAGGCGAGACTGGAAATCATGAAAGCGGTTTAGAGGTACGGGTCGAAATTGGCGAGAGGGCCATGACGTCGCAGTTGGTGCGGGCTTGTGGTTGCCGACTGTAAAGCTTGCTCTAATCTGTCGCTGTGAATCGAATCCGGGGCGGCAATGAATCACGAACTGGAAGTGGATGCCGAGCACCAGTGGATTCTCGTGCGCTTTCGCGGCGAAATCGCGGAGGGCGATGCGCTGGCACTTATGCAGCGGGCTGTAACAATGCCCGGCTGGACGCCGGCATGTGATCGCATCGTGGTCTACGAGGATGATGCCGACATGCATGAGCTGGATGTCGCGTCCTTCCAGCGGCTCAGTGCAGGTTTGGCTGAATTCCTCCGCGCTCACTATGGCGACACGCCGAGCCGGTCGGCTCAGGTTTGCAATGACAGCATGAAAAAGGTCCTGCTCGAATTCTGGGTCAATCTGACCGAAGACGGGTATCCGGCACAGTTACAGCTCTTCGATACAGTTCAGGAGGCGAAGGCCTGGTTGCGTCGCGAACGCGAGGACCGGGGCGGACAGGACTGATCAGGCCCAGCCGACGTGCAGCGCGGCGATCCCGCCCGAGAAATTCGTGAAGCTGACCTGACGGAAACCGGCGGCCCTCAACTCGTCCGCGAAATCATCCTGGTTCGGGAAGCGGCGGATCGATTCGACCAGGTATTGATAGCTCTCACGATCCTTCGCGACATAATGGCCGAGCTCCGGCATGACGTTGAAGGACCAGGCGTCATAGGCCTTTTCCCACGCGCGGCTGGTCGGGCGGGTGAACTCCAGACACAGGAAGCGTCCGCCAGGTTTCAGCACGCGGCGCATCTCACTCAGGGCTGTCGCGCGATCGGTGACATTGCGGATGCCGGTCGAAATGGTGACGCAGTGCGCGGTACGGTCCGGCAGGGGCAGGCATTCGGCATTGCCGGTGACCCAGTCAATGCGGCCTTCCTCGTGCGGCTTCAGACCGCGTTTCACGCCGGCGCGCAACATCTGCTCATTGATGTCCAGCACGATAGCCGAGGCCTTGCGATCGTCGCCGCGCCGATCCGCAACCGCATCGGCCTTGGCCAGGAAACTGCGCGCCAGGTCGCCCGTGCCGCCAGCGACGTCAATGTGGACCTCGCCCGGCTGCGGATTGGCGCGTGTCATCACCATGTCCTTCCAGACCCGGTGGATGCCCAGTGACATCAGGTCGTTCATCAGGTCATAGCGGCGCGCCGAGCGGTCGAAGACACCGCGTACCAGCGAGGCCTTGTCGTCGCGCGCCACATCGGCAAAGCCGAAGGAAACGGTGTCGGTATCGGTCCGGGTCGTGCTCATGCCCGGCAACATAGACCCGGACCGCCCGACCGGAAAGCGGCGCAGGCGGTCCTTGGTGTCGCATGTGGGCTGCCGGCTAGGCCAGCGCGAGGCGGGGCATGGGGGCCAGCAAAAAGCGGCGGACTTGCCACGCCCCGGCCGCGACGAAACGGCGAGCCCGGGACATGATGCGGCGTCCGCGGGCGAGCGGCCCGATGCCCATGATCTCATCGCGGGGCTTGCGGCGGGCGAACCCTTCGACGATGCCCTCGACCAGTCGGAAGACACGCAGCCTGTCGAGCCCCGGATTGAGCAGGTTGGTGACCGTGCAGTAGCGGGTGTTGTGCGCGTGGGTGTGATGCTGCCAGTGCTCTTTCGGGCTGAGCAGCAGGCCCGCGCCCTGAAGCCAGCGCACCACGGTCGGGCGCTTGCGTTTGGGCTTGTGGCTCCAGACATGGATTTCGCTGGCGAACACGCCCGTCGCCAGGGCGCTGAGGGTGAAGGCGTTGATGAGGTCTGTCGCGACGAACACGATGAAGAATACCGCGCTCAGCGCCAGGTTGGGGCCGTTGCGCGACCAGAAGCTGGCGCGGGTGCAGTCGAGCGGCTGGGCGTGATGATTGATGGTCGGCCAGTAGACGTGCCGACCGAGTATGGGGGTCTTCGGATTGCCGTATGTGTCGATATACCAGTGAACAATTCCGCTCATCAGATCCGCGAACAGGATGCCCAGACCGATCTGGCCCGCAATCATGGCGGCTGACAGGATGAAATCGATGTGATCAAACATGAGGCCTTGTCTCCGTAATTCCCAAAAGGCTGGCGAAGATGAGCCGGGAAATGCGGCGAAAGTGCAACCGCCTGAATGTAAAGATGATTCACACGTCAAATGCCTGAATTGCCTGAAGTAGAGACCGTTCGCCGGGGCCTGGTTCCGGCCCTGGAAGGGCGCCGCCTTCTCGGCGTCGAGCTCAATCGTCCGAATTTGCGCTTCCCGTTTCCGGCGCGTTTTGCGGCGCGGTTGACCGGTTGCCGGGTGCAAAGAATCGACCGGCGGGCGAAATACCTCCTGCTGCGGCTGGACAGCGGCGAAACCATGATCGGGCATCTTGGAATGTCGGGCCGGTTCTCCATCGAGGTCGACGGCGAGGCGGCGCAGCCCGGCGATTTCGTCCATGCGGCCCCGGCCGACCCCAAGCATGATCACGTGGTGTTCCGGGCCGAAGGCGGCGTGGTTGTCCGCTACAATGATCCGCGCCGCTTTGGTTACATGGACCTGTTCCCGACCGTCGACGAGGCGTCCCACAAGACGTTGGGCGCGCTCGGTCCGGAACCGCATGGCAACGGGTTTTCCGGAGCCTATCTTGGCGAGGCTCTGGCCGGGCGCCGGACCCCGATCAAGACCGCATTGCTGGACCAGTCGATCGTTGCGGGTCTGGGCAATATCTATGTCTGCGAGGCCCTGCACCGGTGTGGCATCAGCCCGCGCCGCCTGTCGGCGAGCATTCCCGGTGTCCGAGCCGAGCGACTGGCAAGGGCGGTCCGTGACGTCATAGTCGAGGCCATCGAGGCGGGTGGCTCGTCGCTCAAGGACTTTGCCTCGACTGACGGAGCTCTCGGATACTTCCAGCATCGGTTCCGCGTCTATGACCGGCTGGGATCTCCCTGCCCGACATCCGGCTGTGCCGGCGAGATCCAGCGTCTGGTGCAATCGGGGCGTTCCACCTGGTTTTGTGGCGTCTGCCAGAGATGACCGAGGCTGCGGGGGACGTCACACCGGGTCAGTCCCGGTAGTCAAAAAGGGCGAACCGGGTAACGTGTGGCGAAATTCACGTCACAGAGGTTTCTCCATGTCTTCATTCACGACCGTTCGCCGGACCCTTTCGGCTTTGACCGGTGCGGCCTTGCTGGCCGGCGGCGCACTCCTGTCCTCAACAGCGCTCGCCCAGACGGCCGATTACGCGTCCATCGAGGCCGATCCGGCGATCTGGCACCTCTCCGATGCCGATTCCGAGGTCTATATCTTCGGTACGTTCCACCTCCTGCCCCGCAGTCTGGAGTGGCGAACCGACGAGATCCGGGCGTTGGTGGCCAGTGCCGATGCGCTCTATCTGGAAGCCGACGTGCATTCGCCCGAAAGCCAGGCGGCGATGCAGCCCCTGGTCATGCAGTACGGCCTCAATCCGCCCGGCGTGACCTTGTCGTCCCTGCTGTCCGAGTCGGGCAATGCCGCCCTCGCCGACCTGGCGCCGAGCCTCGGCTTTGCTCCGGCGATGCTTGAGCCCATGCGGCCCTGGCTGGCCCAGCTTGCCCTGGCGGTCGGCCAGATGCAGGCGCTGGGGCTGGACCCCAATGCCGGTGTGGAGCTGGTTCTGCTCGGCATGGTCCAAGGCAGCGACACGCGGATGGGCTATTTCGAGACGGCCGAACAGCAGATCGGCTTCCTTGCCGGCATGCCGGATGACGCCCAGGCGCGCGCATTCGAGCAGGGGCTCGAAGACATGGCAGAGCTTCCCGCCATGATGGATACCCTGGTTACCGCCTGGGCCACGGGCGACATGGAAACCCTCGACGCCGAGGTCATCGCCGGCATGCGCGATGGAGCGCCAGAGGCCTATCAGACCCTGATCGTGCAGCGGAACCAGAACTGGATTCCCCAGATTGCCGAGATCATGGACGGTGAGGGCACGGTTCTCATTGCGGTGGGCGCAGCTCATCTGCCGGGTGAAAATGGCGTCATCGCGCTACTCCGCGAGCAGGGATATCAGGTCACTCGCCAATAGAGGGCATTCGGGCCGGGTGACTCAAACGGGTCACCCGGTATCGACGCTCGCCCCCGTCTGCGTTATAGCGGCGCGGCTTTTCCCGCGCGGGATCTCCGCGCCGTCAGATGGAGCGCCGAAATGGGCTACAAGACGATCCAGTACAAAACCGAAGGCCGGGTTGGCGTTATCACGCTGAACCGCCCCGAGGCGCTGAATGCGCTGTGCGATGAGTTGACCACCGAACTCGCTGCCGCGTTGGCAGCGTGTGAAGCGGACGACGGCATCGGCTGTGTGGTGCTCACAGGCTCCAAGAAGGCCTTCGCTGCCGGGGCCGATATCAAGGAACTCCAGTCGCGCGACATGGTCGGCCTCTACAACAAGGACCCGTTCGCGGAGACTTGGGAGGCCGTGGCCCGTTTCCGCAAGCCGATCATCGCCGGTGTGTCCGGCTATGCGCTCGGTGGCGGCTGTGAGATCGCCATGATGTGCGACTTCATCATCGCGTCGGAATCCGCCAAGTTCGGTCAGCCGGAAATCAATCTCGGCGTTATGCCGGGCGCGGGTGGTACCCAGCGACTTCCGCGCGCCATCGGCAAGGCCAAGGCGATGGACATGTGTCTGACCGGCCGCATGATGGATGCCGAGGAGGCCGAGCGGGCCGGACTGGTGTCCCGTGTCGTCCCGGCCGACGATTTCATGGACGTGGTCATGGAAGCGGCCGAGAGCATCGCCGCCAAGTCACTGCCGGTGGCCATGATGACCAAGGAAACGGTCAATCGCTCGTTCGAGGTCGGCCTGACCGAGGGCGTTCGCTTCGAACGTCGCGTGTTCATGTCACAATTCGCGCTTGAAGATCAGAAAGAGGGCATGGCTGCCTTCGCCGAGAAACGGGCTGCTCATTTCAAGCATCGCTAGGCGGCGAGGCGCAGTGGGCGGTTGACGCCCCGCCCGCAAGGGCCTATACGCCGCCGCTCACGGATTTAGCCGGGAAGTCTGTCCCGGCCGCATAAAGAGGTTTACATCCATGGCCAACACCAACTCGGCCAAGAAAATGGTCCGCAAGATCGCTCGCCGGACGGCCGTCAACAAGGCTCGTCGTTCGCGCGTCCGTACTTTCGTCAAGAAAGTCGAAATGGCGATTACGTCTGGCGACCAGGCTGCTGCCAAGACCGCTCTGGTCGAAGCTGAGTCCGAGCTGATGCGTGCTGTCGGCAAGGGCGTCTACCACAAGAATACGGGCTCGCGGAAAGTCTCCCGCCTGTCGGCCCGCGTGAAGTCGATGTCGGCCTGATCCGACGCACTCACGTTCAAGACTGAATATACGCCCGGGGCACACGCCTCGGGCGTATTTCTTTGTGTGCAGCTCACAACGGTGCGGTCGCCGCGCACGCCATTGCGGCATAAGATTATTCGAATAAATAATCTTGGTACGGAGGGGTTGCCAAACCCGATTTCCGGGAGACCGGGTCCGGAAACCCGGCTCCAGATGGTTCCTGAAAAGGACCATTTGCGCCGACATAATTCTGTCGCAAAGGCCAAGCTTCGACCCGGTCACGGATTTCCCGTGTCAAGCGAAGAATCTCGGATTCTGGGAGCTGAATCATGTTGACCGTGACCGACCCGGGAGTAACCTTTGGGCTTCTGAGGGCGACAATTCCCATGCGGAAAACTTTCCGGTAGCGGCACCACAGGGTGGAGTGCCGCCGATGGGCTTATATTGCCGAAAATACAAACACATAGCTCTCGCGTTAGCGTGAGAAAAACAAAAGTGTGATCGATAATGGCATTGAACAAACTGGCTGTTTCCGAGGCAAATACCGCAACGATCGACGGGCTTGACGCGGGGGGAATTTCGGCAATCTGGCGTCGCGTGCGCGCCCACCTCCGTGAGGAGTGCGGACCGGCGCTTTATTCGCAGGAAATCGCTCGTTTGCGGGTCCGCCTGGCGGAAACCGGCGCGTTGGCGATCATCGCACCGAGCAGTTTCAACCGGGACTGGGTGGAAGATCATTGGGGCGCCCGAATTCGCGCACTTTGGGCCGAACTCGATCCGTCCGACCGTGACATTCTCCTGCTCGCCGAAGGCCAGGACGCGCCGCAACCGGTGATAGCGACCCGTCCGGCAGTGCCGGCGGCCCGTACTCCGGCGTCATCCGGCCCTGCGGTCGCCCGGGACACCGCCCCGGCGGCAATACCGGCAGTCGAGGCGGCTCCGGTTGATACCCGTTTCAGTTTTGACAGTTTCCGGGTTGGTCCGGCCAATGAAGTTGCCGCGGCTGCCGCGCGAACCATGGTCGGTGCCGCGACACCGCCCTTTAATCCGGTGTTTTTCTATGGCGATTACGGCGTCGGCAAGACACATCTGCTCCATGCCGTCGCAACCGCGGCCCGGAACGGGCCCCGTGCCCGCAAGGCGCTCTATCTGACCGCCGAGGAATTCCTGTCCGGCTTCGTGACAGCCATGCGGGCCCGCGACACGATCTCCTTCAAGGAAACCGTGCGCGGCGTCGATGTGCTGTTGATCGATGATGTCCACTTCATCGCCGGAAAGCCGAAGACCGAAGACGAGTTCCTGCACACGATCGCGGCGCTGGTGGCCGAGAACAAGCAGGTGGTCCTGGCGTCGCACAAGCCGCCGGCCGAGTTGCAGATGCAGGATGAGCGTCTGCGCTCGCTTCTGACCGGGGGCCTGTCCTGCCCGCTGGGCAAGCCCGATCTCGACCTGCGCCGGCAGATCCTCGATTGCAAGATCGCCCAGGCGACCTGCCATTATCCGACCTTCGACGTGTCCGAAGCGGTGCGCGATTTTCTCGCCGCCCGGATCACCTCCAGCCCGCGCGAGATGGAAGGCGTCCTCAACAATGTCATCTGTCGGACCGCGCTGATCGGTCAGCCGGTGACCATGGATGTGGTGTCGACGGCCTTGCGGGAACTGTCACTGAGTTCGGAGCGCCGCCTCACCGTTGATGAGATCCAGAAGGTGGTCGCGACCCATTTCGGCATCACGACCGCTGACATCTGCTCGAAGCGCCGGACCCAGGTGGTCGTGCGCCCGCGGCACATTGCGATGTATCTCGCCAAGACGCTGACCACGCGGTCGCTCCCGGATATCGGGCGCCGTTTCGGTGGCCGTGACCATTCGACCGTGATCCATGCGGTGTCAAAAGTGACCGCCATGATTGACGCCGGTGATCCGGTCGCAGACGAGATTGATGCGCTGACCAGAGAGCTGCAGGGCTGAGCCCGGGCTGCCGGTCTCCCGAAATTCGCGTGGACGCTGGATAAATCTCTTGCGAATGCGCGAATTCATGTATCCTCTTTGGCCCATCCTGAAGGCGGGGGGCGATATCCGTCCCGCGCTGTCCAGACAGTCCCTGATCTTTGACCATTGATCTTCGACATGGATTCGGGAAGCTGACGCAGAAGACGTTGAAAGCGGAACGCGAGATATGAAGCTGACGATCGAGCGCGCGACGCTCCTCAAGGCGCTTGGCCACGTGCAGGCCGTTGTCGAAAAGCGCAACACCATTCCGATCCTGTCCAATGTGCTGATCTCTGCCGGCCCTGACGGGGCCAGCTTTGCGGCAACAGACCTCGATATCGAGATCCTCGAGACCACCGATGCCAGCTGTGATGGCGAAGGCCTGGTAACGGCGCCGGCGCACACCCTCTATGACATCACGCGGAAACTGCCGGATGGCGCCGATGTGACCCTTGAGATGAATGGCAGCGATCCGCGCCTGACGCTCAAGGCTGGCCGTTCCAGCTTCTCGCTGCCTTCCCTGCCACCGGGTGATTTCCCGGTCATGCCGACCGAGGATCTCGAGCACCGCTTCCAGGTGCCGGCTCGCGAGCTGGCGCGCCTGATCGACAAGACACGTTTTGCCATCTCCACCGAGGAGACGCGCTACTATCTCAACGGCATCCACCTGCACGCCGCCGAACAGGACGGCCGCAAGACGCTGCGGGCTGTGGCGACCGATGGCGTCCGACTGGCGCTGGCGGAAGTCGATCTGCCGGACGGTGCCGACGGCATGCCGGGTGTGATCGTGCCGCGCAAGACCGTCCAGGAAGTCAAGCGCCTGCTCGAAGACGCCGACGACGACGTTGAAGTCTCCGTATCCGAAGGCAAGATCCGTTTCCGTCTGGGTCGTGCGGTGCTGACGTCCAAGCTGATCGACGGTGCCTTTCCGGATTATGAGCGCGTCATTCCGCGCGGCAATACGCGCCTGATGTCGGTCGAGAACAAGCGCTTCGCCGAGGCCGTTGATCGTGTGGCGACCATCTCCGTCGAGAAGTCACGGTCGGTGAAACTGTCGCTGGGCGCTGACGCGCTGACCCTTGCGGTCAACAATCCCGAAAGCGGACAGGCCGAGGAAGAGCTCGCGGTCTCCTATTCGGATGAAGGCTTCGCGATCGGCTTCAATGCCCGCTACATGCTGGATGTCGCCTCCCAGATCGAAGGCGACGAGGCCCGCTTCCATTTTGCCGATGCCGCGTCCCCGGCCCTGGTGACCGACAGCGGTGACCCGGACGCGCTTTACGTATTGATGCCGCTGCGCGTGTGACGGGTCAGGCCGCCACGATGCCACCTGAGACACCGCCGCCGGTTCCGCCTGCGGCGGTTCGTCGTTTGCGGCTTACCAACTTCCGCAGCTATCCCGATCTCGACCTCGAGCTGGCTGCCGCGCCGGTCGCCCTGTTCGGTGAGAACGGGGCCGGAAAGACCAATCTGCTCGAGGCCATCTCGTTTCTGGCGCCGGGACGTGGCATGCGCTTGGCCGGGGCTGACGGGGTCGCGACCAAGGGTCCCGC
Organism: Maricaulis sp.; assembly: GCF_034670125.1. GTDB lineage: Bacteria > Pseudomonadota > Alphaproteobacteria > Caulobacterales > Maricaulaceae > Maricaulis. The sequence continues at coordinate 412,194 of NZ_JAXMOC010000001.1, read as the reverse complement.
CGGCGTGGCGCCGGAATGGGCAGTCTTCGCCGAGGCGGACACACGGGAAGGCGGTTTCCGCCTGGGTGTCGGCGCCCGCGGGTCGGCCCGGCGGGAGACCCGCATAGACGGCGAACCGGCAGCCCAGACTGCGCTGGCGCGTCTTCTGCCGATGATCTGGCTGACCCCGGCCCAGGACCGCCTGTTTGCCGGGCCGCGAGCCGATCGCCTGAAATTCTTTGACCGTCTCGTCCATGCCGCCGACCCGGCCCATGCCGACGCGGCCAGCGCCTATGAGAAAAGTCGGACCCGACGGCAGCGTCTGCTCGACGAGGGCGGGCAGGACCCGTCCTGGCTCAGCGCCATCGAGGTCGAGATGGCCGGTCATGGTGTGGCCATGGCCGCGGCCCGTCTGGATGCGCTTATCCGCCTCCAGGGTGAGATAGACCGGCGACCGGAAGGCGTGTTCCCGCAGGCTGACCTGGCGCTGGACGGTGCTGTTGAGGCAGATCTTGCCGAGGGCCTGACGGCGGGCGAGGCGGAGGACCGCTTCCTGGCCGCGCTGCGGGACGGTCGCCGCCGCGACGGTGCGGCCGGACGGACGCTGACCCGCGGCCCCCACCGAACCGAACTTCTCGCCCGCCATCGCGCCAAGGACCAGCCGGCGGGCGATTGCTCAACCGGTGAGCAGAAGGCCCTGATCCTGACACTCGCCCTGGCCCAGGCCCGGGCGCTGGGCCAGCAATGGGGCGTCGCGCCGCTGCTCCTTCTCGATGAAGCCTGCGCCCATCTCGACGCGCTGCGCCGGGAAGGGCTGGCCCGGGAGATCCTGGCGTCCGGCTCCCAGGCCTGGCTGACCGGCGTCGAACAGGTGTTGTTCGAGCCGTTCGGCAACGCGATCCAGTTTCGTGAGGTCCGGGACGGGCGCGTCGATGATCCCTTCCGCGGTGGCTCAGGCCGGTGATGCGCTTGCGGCCGGCGCGTCGGCCGTTTCGGCGTCAGCCAGAATGTCGTCAGCCCGAGCATGGGCATCGGTGAGGGCAACCAGGCATCCGGCCAGAGCGTCGACAACCACATGAATGAGCATCGCCGGCCACAGCGATCCACCCAGCAGGACGACAGCTGTCATCAAGACGGTGATCGGCAGGATGCGCAGCATGCCGGAGATGCCCTGGTAGGCATGGGCGATGATGAACAGGCTTACGGACGCCAGGGCGGCCGCCCAGAGCGGCATCATCAGGGCCAGCGTTGCCATCAGGAAGCCGCGGAAAATGACTTCCTCGGTAATCCCGGCGGTCACTGACAGGGCCTGAAAGCCGAGATGTTCCGACAGTCGGCGCGGGCGCAGCAGATCAAAGCCTTCCGCCTCGGCCAGCTGCCTGCGCAACTTGCTGCGGGCGGTTCGGTCGAGCGCGGTCGTCACCAGGGAATAGAGACCGTAGACGATCGTGGCGCCGGCCAGTGTCCAGGCCAGCGCACCGCCCCAGCCTGTGGCGGCGGTCAGGCCGAGCCCGGTCAAAGGGAGGCCGGCGACATGCCAGCAGCCAAGGCAGGTGGCGCACAGCAGCCACAGGACCAGCCCGGTCTTGCGGTATTGGTGCATGACCGGCCGCGCGTCCTCGGGGGCGCGCCGTTTGTCCCGGATATCACTGACCAAGCCGGCGATCAGGACCGCGGCGATGGCGAGAAGGCCCAGGATCAGGGACGGTGTTTGCGTGAGCGTCTGCATGTGGGAGTCTCCCTTTGTGTCTTGACCGGTGCGGCGGATGCGTGCGATCAAGTTCATATAATGCGAATGCGAATTCGCGTTCACATTTAGAAGGGGCAGCGGGATGAGTCAAGGGGTGCGACCGACGCGGCAGGCGAGATCGCGGGAAACGCGGGACAGGCTGGTGCGGGCGCTGGACCAGAAGCTGCGTGAAAAGGCCTTCGCGGACGTGTCGATTGCCGAGTTGGCAGAGGCGGCCGGATTGTCCGTCGGCGCGGTCTATCGCCGGTTTGAAAACAAGGACGCCTTCATTCCGGTCATTTTCGAGCTCTATCGCGAGCGCCTCGAAGCATTCATGGCGGGTGAAGGGCGGGTCGAGATCGAGCCCGATGGCGGATTGCGGGCGGCCATTCACACTGCCTGTCGCGTGGCATGGCGCTTCCTCGACCAGCATGGATATCTGGTCCGTGCCTCCCACATATACAGCCGCCTTCGCCCCGACCTGATCGGCGATGAGTGGGAGGCGATGCTGGACCAGGCGCGCCAGTCCGCCGATCAGCTGCTCGAACTGTTCGGCGACGAGGTCAAACGCCAAGACCGGGCCGAGGCGGCCCAGATGTTCACCTATCTGATGAATACCCTGCCGATCGAGCGGGCCCTGTATCGAGACGAGGGCGCTGCCGCCGTGCTTGAGCTGGACGATGACCAGTTCGTCGCGGCCATCGCGGACACCCTGTACGGCTACCTCGTCACCCCGGATCGCCCCGCGACAGACGGATGAAGCTTGCCGCGGGACGGTTGAGCAGATAACCCTTTGAGATAGTTGAAAGCTGATGGTGAGTGGCAGTTTGTCGTCACATCGATCAGCCGGGACCGGCCCCGTTCCGGCCACCCGCCGGACTTCGTGCTCCACAGGCACATCGGAACCAATCCGGGCCGGCATCGCAAAAGACGACGCGACGACAAGATCAGCACGGCAGGTGCGCCTTGCACAGCTCAACCGCCCGGAACCCGTGGTCCGGCTGCGGCCGGTGCTGAGGACGAAAGGGAGTTTTGCGTGTTCTTCGATGAAATGCTCGACGGGACCGGCGGCGTCCACGAACCCTATGCAGCCTATCAGGACTGGCTCCAGCAGACCGACGCCTCAGGCTTGCGCACAAAGGCCAAGGAGGCCGAAGCCTTTTTCCGCCGTGTCGGTATCACCTTCAATGTTTATGGCCAGAGCGATGCCGATGAACGCCTGATCCCGTTCGATGTCGTGCCGCGCATCATCTCGGCCCGTGAATGGGCGCGCCTGGAAAAGGGCATCGACCAGCGGGTCCGTGCCATCAACGCCTTCCTGCACGACATCTATCATGATCAGGACATCATCCGGGCCGGCCGCATTCCCGAAAGCCTGATCGCCAACAACGAGGCCTTCCTGCCGAAGATGATCGGCGTGACGCCGCCCGGCGGCGTGTACACGCATATTGTCGGCACCGACCTGGTACGAACCGGCAAGGATGAGTTCTACGTCCTCGAGGACAATGCGCGGACCCCGTCAGGGGTTTCCTACATGCTGGAAAACCGCGAGACGATGTTGCAGATGTTTCCGGAGCTGTTCTCCAGGATCCGGGTCCAGCCCGTCTCCGATTACCCGACCGAGTTGCGCCGGGCGCTGGCCAAAAGCGCTCCGCCGGCCTGCACCGGACGGCCGGTGATCGCCGTGCTCACGCCCGGCCTGCACAACTCGGCCTTCTTCGAACATGCCTTTCTTGCCGAGCAGATGGGTGTTGAACTGGTCGAGGGGAGTGATCTGCAGGTTGTCGATGGCCGGGTCGCGATGCGCACGACCCGCGGGTATCGACCGATCGACGTGCTCTACCGGCGTGTGGACGATGACTATCTCGACCCGCTGAACTTCCGCCCGGACAGCCTGCTTGGGGTTCCGGGCATCATGGACATCTACCGCTCCGGCGGGATCACGATCGCCAACGCACCGGGAACCGGCGTCGCCGACGACAAGGCGATCTATTCCTACATGCCCGACATCGTCGAGTTTTACACCGGCCAGCAAGCCATCCTCAAAAATGTCCCGACCTGGCGCTGTGCCGAGCCGGACTCGCTGGCCTATGTGCTCGACAATCTCGACCAGCTGGTTGTGAAGGAAGTCCACGGATCCGGGGGCTATGGGATGTTGGTCGGACCCGCTGCGTCCAAGAAGGAAATCGCTGCCTTCAAGACCAAGCTGAAAGCCCGGCCGGCCGCCTATATCGCCCAGCCGACCCTGGCGCTTTCAACCGTTCCCGTCCTCACGCGCGGCGGGCTCGCTCCCCGACATGTGGATCTGCGCCCCTTTGCGCTGGTCGCGCCGGACGGGGTCCGGCTGACGCCAGGCGGGTTGACCCGCGTGGCGATGAAAAAAGGGTCCCTGGTGGTGAACTCGTCGCAGGGCGGCGGCACCAAGGACACCTGGGTATTGGAGGACTGACACATGCTGGGAAAACATGCCTCAGGCCTCTACTGGATGTTCCGCCACCTCGAACGGTCGGAGAATACCGCCCGCCTGGTCGAGGCCGGCTTTCGCCTCGCGCTGACCCGGGCTGCCGACGGGGATGCGGAATGGGAGTCGATTGTCGCGACGGCCGGCTGCCGGGATGCCTATCTGACCCATAATGACGGTTTCGACAGTGCCAGCGTGATCGACTTCCTGCTTCGCAGCCGGGACAATCCATCCAGCGTCATGTCGGTGTTCGACGCCGCCCGCTCCAATGCCCGCATGGTCCGGACCGCTTTGACCCGCGAGGTGTGGGAGTCGGTCAATGAGGGCTGGATGACCCTTCGCAGCCGTCTGGCCAAGCCGGTCAAGCAGGGCGATCTGCCCGAAGTGCTCAGCCTGATCCGGCATCAAAGCGGGCTGGTTCGTGGCCTCTATCACGGCACCATGCTGCGCAATGACATTTTCAGCTATGCCCGCCTTGGCACCTTCCTCGAGCGGGCCGACAACACCGCCCGCATCCTCGACGTGAAATACTATGTCCTGCTGCCCTCGACCTCTTTCGTCGGGTCGTCACTGGACAATGTGCAATGGGACATGGTGCTGCGCTGCGCCTCGGCCGAGCGGGCTTTCAACTGGTTGCATGGCGGCGAGGCCAGCCCGTCATCGATCGCAGAATTCCTGATCCTCGAGCCGGAAATGCCGCGTTCGCTGATCTATTGCAGCGACAAGTTCGTGCGCAATCTGCGCTATCTCAAGGACGCCTATGGCGGCGCGCACATGCCCAGTCTCGATATCGCGCTCGACCTGCGTCAGGGCCTGCGCAGCCAGTCGATCGACCAGGTTTTCAAGACGGGCCTGCACGAATACCTGACCGAATTTCTCGCCACCATCAATTCGCTCGGTCGCCAGATCGAGACGGATTACCGCTTCTACGAGTGAGACCCATGCGCCTCAATATCTCCCACCTGACCCGCTACGACTTCGCCGAACCGGTTCCCTATGGGCTCCAGCAGGTGCGTCTGACGCCAATGACACGCGCTCACCAGACCGTCTTGCGCTGGACCCTGCGGATCGAGGGTGGCAGCGAAGAGGCCCGTTTCAACGACCAGCACATGAACATCGTTGATCTGGTCCGCATCGACCCCGAGCGCACCTCGATCAGTCTGGTTTGTGAGGGCGAGGTCGAAACGCGGGAAGAAAACGGCATTGTCGGCCCCCATGACGGCACCGCGCCGCTCTGGTATTTCCGCCGCGAAACGCCGCTGACCAAGGCCGGGCCGAAATTGCGGGCCCTGATCCGTGACTTCGATGCGATGGACGGTCAGGACGTCACCGCCTTTCACGACCTTGCCCGTTTCATCTCCAGTGAAGTCGTCTACCGGACCGATACGACCCTGGCGACCACGACGGCCGAAGACGCGCTGGCGAGCGGTCAGGGTGTGTGCCAGGACCATGCCCATATCTTCATCGCGGCGGCTCGGCTGCTGGGTTATCCGGCCCGTTATGTGAGCGGCTATCTGTTCATGGATGACCGTGTCGAGCAGGATGCCGGGCATGCTTGGGCGGAAGTCCATATCGATGGTTTGGGCTGGGTCGGTTTCGACGTGTCCAACGGGATTTCTCCGGATGAGCGCTATGTGAAAATAGCCACCGGCCTGGACTATTCCGAAGCGGCACCGGTGGCCGGTGTCACGTTCGGCGGCGGCGGACAGTCGATGCTTGTATCGCTTCAAGTGCAGCAGTAACGCTGTGGCTCACCACGTCGCGGGAGACTGATTCGTGACCTATTGCGTCGGCCTGAAACTCGATACCGGCCTCATCTTCATGTCCGACACACGCACCAATGCGGGCGTCGACAATGTGTCCAAGTTCCGCAAGCTGTTCACCTGGGAGCAGAAGGGCGACCGGGTCATCACCATCATGACCGCCGGCAACCTGGCCACGACGCAAGCCGTGATCAGCCTGCTCGAGGAGCGCCTCAAGGCGCCGGCCGACCGGGCTCCGTCCATCCTGGATGCGCCGACCATGTTCCAGGTCGCAACCCTTGTCGGTCGCACCTTGCGCGAATGCGTTGCCGAGCAGACCGGAGCCGGTCCGACCTCCGAATCCCCCTTCGGCGCGACCCTGATTGTCGGTGGCCAGATCGCCGGGCAGAAAATGTGCCTGTTCATGGTCTATCCGGAAGGCAATTTCGTCGAAGCCAGTGATGAAACCCCGTTCTTCCAGATTGGTGAGACCAAATATGGACGCCCCATTCTGGTCCGCGCCTTCGACAAGTCGATGAGCATGGAATCGGCGACCAAGCTGCTGCTTCTGTCGTTCGACTCGACCCTGAAGGCCAATCTCTCGGTCGGCATGCCGCTGGACCTGCATGCCTACCGCGCCGACAGCCTGGAGGCAGGCGTGCAGAGACGGGTCGAAGAGGATGACGCCTGGTACGCGCAACTCTCGCTCGACTGGGGCAATGCGCTGCGTTCGGCTTTCGACGGGCTGCCGGATTACACGTTATAGCGGTCGCGCGCTGACGGCGGACCCTGATGTCGATTGAAACCCTGCTTCTGTTCGCCGGTGCCTTGCTGGTCCTGTTCCTGACCCCGGGGCCGGGCATCGCAGCGATGATCGCGCGCACCCTCGACGCCGGCCCCTGGCACGCGGCGATTTACGGCAGCGGTATCCTGTTGGGGGACATGTTCTGGTTCACGCTGGCGGTGACAGGCCTGTCGGCGGTTGCCGAGCAACTGGGCCCGTTCTGGCTCGCCGCCAAGCTGGTCGGCGCCTCCTATCTCGGCTGGATGGCCTTCAAGGCGTTCTGGAGCGCCTGGACCGGAGCGCGCCCGAAACCGGTCTTCAAGGCCGGGTCGAAGCGGGGCTGGATCGCGACCTTTCTCGCCGGGATCGCCATGCCGCTGTCCAATCCCAAACCGATCGTCTTCTACCTCACCCTGGTGCCGGCCTTCGTGCCGATCGAGGCGATCACGCCGCTGAGCTATGCGGCCATGCTGTTGATCATGGTCGCGATGGCCGTTCCCACAGCCGGCTTTTACATTGGCGCAGCACACCGCGCCCGGACCTGGCTGTCGACGCCGACTGTGCGGCGCGGGGCCGACATTGTGACCGGCTGCGTCATGACCGGCATCGCCCTGTTGTTGCTTTTGCGCTAGCCGGCCCGGTTGCAGCGGTCGCGGCAGGTGTCTGCCAAGCGGCCTTTACCGGCATTGGCATTTGAAACGCCGGCCAAAGCGGCACACACTCCGGCGCGCACAACTGGGGTTGTTCATGAGCGAGACGATCAACACGGATTTCCGCCGTCCGGACCGGACTGATGCGACGCTGCGCGCGTCAGTCGTCATTGCCGTTCTGGACGAAGCCGAGAATGTCGCGGCTGTTTGCGAGGAAGTTCTGCGTGAGATGGAGCGGGCGGGGGACTTCGAGATCGTCTTCGTTGATGACGGTTCGACCGACGCCACCCCGGAAATCCTTCAAGGCATCGCCGATTCCGACCCGCGGGTCCGCCTCGTCCGGCATGATCGTCGGTGTGGCAAGTCGCAGGCGGTGCGGTCCGGTGTCCTCGCTGCGCGCGCGCCCTGGATTGCGACCCTCGATGGCGATGGCCAGAACGATCCGGCCGATTTGCCGGACATGCTGGAAAAGGCGTGGTCGGCTGATGGCGATGTGCCGCTGGTCGCCGGCACCCGGGTTCGCCGCAACGACCCGGTCTCGCGGCTGATCGCGACGCGGATTGCCAACGGCTTCCGGGCGACCGTGCTGGGCGACCACTGCCCTGACACCGGCTGCGGCGTGAAGGTGTTCAGCCGCGACAGCTTCCTGTTGCTGCCCTGTTTCGAGGGCATGCACCGCTTTCTTCCAGCCCTGTTCCAGCGCTATGGGCACCCCCTGATCAATCACCCGGTCCAGCACCGGGCCCGCCACGCCGGGCAGTCGAAATACACCAATATCGGTCGGGCTTTCGTCGGGATTTTCGACACGATGGGCGTGATCTGGCTGGTCCGTCGCACCAAGGCGCCGGGCCGGATTGAAGAGCGTCGGTCGTGACCCAGGGCGGGCACCGTCTGGGCTGGAAAGACTGGCTGGTGCTTGTGGCCCTGTCGGCCGTCATGCTCTTGCCCGGGATCTCGTCCATTCCGCCGGTTGATCGTGACGAGTCGCGCTATGCGGTGGCGACCAGCCAGATGCTGGCGACGGACGATTTCATCGATATCCGTTTCCAGGAGGAACAACGCTACCTGCAGCCGGCGGGTGTCTACTGGCTGCAATCGATCTCGGTTACCCTGGCAGGCACGGCTGACGATCGCGCCATCTGGGCGCACCGGATCCCGTCATTTCTGGGTATCCTTGCCGCAGTCCTGATGACCGGGGCGCTGACGACCCGCCTGTACGGGCGCCGCGCAGGGCTGGCCGCGGCGCTGTTGGTCGCAACCAGTTTCGCAGTTGGCTTTGAAGCCCGGATCGCCAAGACTGATGCGGTGCTGTTGGCAACCATCACCGCTGCCCATCTGGCGCTGATGCGGATCTATCTGGAACCCGTCGGCCATTGGTGGCGCCCGGCCCTGTTCTGGGCGGCGCTGGGGGCGGGGATGATGGTCAAGGGGCCGATCATCTTGCTCTTTGTCGGTCTGGCGCTGGCGGGCCTGCTGGTCTGGGACCGCAAATTCGCCTGGCTCAAACAACTCAAACCGCTCTGGGGCGTGCCGCTTTTCCTGGTCATTGCCCTGCCCTGGTACGTCGCCATCGGAATTGTCTCTGACGGTGCCTTCTACGCCGAGGCGGTGGGCGACAGCCTGATGGGCAAGGTCGGCGAGAGCCAGCAGTCACACGCCGGACCTCCGGGTTATTATCTCGGCTTCTTCTCGCTGACCTTCTGGCCGGGCTCCCTGTTCTTCGTGTTCGCCGGCCACTGGGCCTGGTCGAACCGTCGCGAGGCGGCGGTGCGCTACCTGATCGCCTGGATCGTGCCAGCCTGGATCGCCTACGAATTGATCGCCACCAAGCTGCCGCACTACATCATGCCGCTCTATCCGGCTATGGCCTGTCTGGCGGCGGCCGCGATCTTCCTGCCCGGGCAGGCGCGCTCGCCGACTTGGCTGCGTGTGGCTGCCGGTGTCTATGCGGTTGTCTGGCTGGCCTTCAGCGGGTTGGTTGCGGCGCTGGCGCCGGCCCTTCTGCATTGGTCCGAGGGTCGAGTGTCGCCGGTATTGGTGATGGCAGGCGTGGCCATTTTTGCCGCTGCGCTGACCGCTGTCGGGCTCTATCTGGCCGGTCGTCGCCAGTCCTCGCTGCTGGCCGGTCTGGTCGCCGGGGCGCTGGGCGCGGTGACGGTCTATGGCGGGACGCTGCCGCGGCTGGAGACCCTGTGGCTGACACCGCGGATCGTGGCGGCCGTCGATGCTCACGGTGCCTGCGTGCCGACACGGCTGGTCACCTCGGCCTTTCGCGAACCCAGCCTCGTCTATCAGCACGGGCCCTATGCCACGGTTCTGGCGGCAAGCCCGGCCGACGCGGCGGACCAGCTGGCGGCGGACACCACCTGCTCGCTGGCTCTGCTCGATGCGGCCGAGGTCGACGAATTCCTGGCCCGCTCGGCAGCGATCGAGCTGACCCTCGAGCCCTTGGCGCTGATCGAGGGCCAGAACTATTCCAATGGCGACGAAATGAGCCTGACGCTCTATCGCGCCATGGCCGGAACGCCGGGGTCAGACAGGTGATCGGCCGCGAGCTGGTGACCGCCTTCCGGCGTCATCCCGGCAAACTCGTCATGATCATGGCCCTCATCGCTTTGTTTTCGCTCGGCGGTTTTGCGACCTTGTTGCTGCCCGAAGCTGTGACCCGGCAGGCGCTGGACGGGCTGGCCGCGATTGGCGGGCAGGTCTGGGCGCCGCCGGTCGCCATACTGGCCTTCACCATCCTGATCACGCTCGGCGCTCCCCAGGCGGTGCTGATTGCGGCGCTCGTGGCGGCGTTCGGGCCCTGGGCCGGCTTCGCCTACAGCTGGACCGGCAAGGTGCTGGCCTGCGCGTTCGGGTTCTTCGTCGGCCGTCGGGTCGGGTCGGGCTGGATTGACCGTCACGCGGGCCCCGATGCCCGCATCGTCATGGACGAGCTGGCGCGGCATGGGTTCTGGGCCAGCGCGGTGATCCGGCTGGTGCCGACCCTGCCCTCGATCATCATCAATATCGCCGCCGGCTGCACGCCGATGCGGTTCCGTGATTTCATCGCCGGGACAGCCCTTGGCAGCGTCCCGAAAATGGCCCTGATCGCGTTCGCCAGTCATGCCGCGATCCTGGGCCTTGAAGGTGGCGGTATCCGGGCCTGGCTGGCGGTGGCGGGAGCTGTGCTCTTGTTGGTGTTGACCGGCCTGATCGGCCGGCGCTGGCTCATGCGTCGCGCCACCAGAAAACCGGCACCCTGACTCACGCGTGCGCGCGTACGCACGCGTGTGCGCGCGAGTGGTCACAGGCGCGCGAAACCTGTACAAGAAAACCATGACGGAACAAGCGAATCAGGAATACGGCGCGGAGTCGATCAAGGTCCTCAAAGGGCTCGACGCCGTGCGCAAGCGCCCGGGCATGTATATCGGTGATACCGATGACGGTTCGGGTCTCCATCACATGGTCTATGAGGTCGTCGACAACGCGATCGACGAGGCCCTTGCGGGGCATTGTACCGAAGTCCTGGTGACGCTGCATGCCGACGGTTCGGCTTCAGTCCGCGATGATGGCCGCGGGATCCCGACCGACATCCACCAGGAAGAAGGCGTTTCGGCAGCCCAGGTCATCATGACCCAGCTGCATGCCGGCGGTAAGTTCGACCAGAACTCCTACAAGGTCTCCGGCGGCCTGCACGGCGTCGGCGTCTCGGTGGTCAATGCCCTGTCCGACTGGATGGACCTGACCATCTGGCGCAATGGCAAGAAGCACTGGATGCGCTTCCGTCGCGGCGATGCCGAAGAAGACCTCAAGGTGATGGGGGATGCCGAGCCGGGCCAGAAGGGCACGGAAGTGCGCTTCATGCCGTCCGAAGAAACCTTCACCATGACCGAGTTCAATCGCGAAACGCTGCAGCACCGCCTGCGCGAACTCGCCTTCCTGAACTCCGGCGTCAAGATCACCCTGCGCGATGAGCGCGAGGCCGAGCTCTATTCCGATACCATGGTCTATGACGGCGGTGTGGCCGCCTTCGTGGCTCATCTGGACCGCAACAAGACCCCGATTTTCATGCCGCCTGTGTTGATCACTGGCGAGAAGGACGGCGTGTCTGTCGAGGCCGCGCTGGAGTGGAATGACAGCTATCACGAGAATGTCCTCTGCTTCACCAACAACATCCCGCAGCGCGATGGCGGTACCCACCTGGCCGGTTTCCGCGGCGCGCTGACCCGGATCATCAACACCTATGCGGCCTCGTCGGGCCTGGCGTCCAAGGCCAAGGTCTCGATCTCCGGTGATGATGCCCGCGAAGGCCTGACCTGCGTGCTGTCGGTCAAAGTCCCGGACCCGAAATTCTCGTCCCAGACCAAGGACAAGCTGGTCTCGTCGGAAGTTCGCCCCGCCGTTGAAGGCGCTGTGGGCGAGGCGCTGGCGGAATGGTTCGAGGAGCATCCGACCGAAGCGAAGATGGTGGTCGGCAAGATCATCGAGGCCGCCGCTGCCCGCGAAGCCGCCCGCAAGGCGCGCGAGCTGACCCGCCGCAAATCGGCGCTGGAAATCTCGTCCTTGCCCGGCAAGCTGGCGGACTGCCAGGAGAAGGATCCGGCCAAGTCCGAACTCTTCATCGTCGAGGGTGACTCAGCCGGCGGTTCTGCCAAGCAGGGACGTCACCGGGAAAACCAGGCCGTGCTGCCGCTGCGGGGCAAGATCCTCAACGTGGAACGCGCCCGCTTCGACAAGATGCTGTCCTCGGAACAGGTCGGCACGCTGATCACGGCGCTGGGCACCGGCATCGGTCGCGACCAGATCAATTACGAGAAGCTGCGCTATCACAAGGTCATCATCATGACCGATGCCGATGTCGACGGCGCACATATCCGTACGCTTTTGCTGACCTTCTTCTACCGTCAGATGCCGGAGCTGATCGAGAAGGGCTATCTCTACATCGCCCAGCCGCCGCTCTACAAAATCACCAAGGGCCGCTCCGAACGCTATGTGAAGGACCAGGCCGAGATGGACGCCTATCTGATCGAGGAGGGGGCGTCGGAAGCGCATCTCACCTTGCATGACGGCGAAGTCGTTACCGGTCAGGACCTGACCACACGCGTCGCCGCGGCCCGTCAGGTCAAGCTTTCCATCGACCGCATGACGGCGCGCGCTCCGGGCTTTGCCCTGGAAGCCGCCGCCCTCGCTGGCGCCCTCGTTCCGGAACCCACCGAAGACGGGATCCGCGAAGCCGCCGCCCGCCTCAACACCTTCGCTGATGAAGGTGAGGACACCTGGGGTGGCCATCTCGATGAAGAGGACGGCAATCTGGTCTTCGAACGCGAAGTGCGCGGCGTGATGGAAACCGTGGTACTGGATCGCAATCTGCGCGCCAGCCCGGACGCCAAACGCCTCAATGAGCGCGCCACGGCGATCTCTGATGACTATGCCGGCCCGGCCAGTTTCGTGCCGAAGTCCGGCCCGGTCACCATTCACTCGCCGCGCGAGCTGGTCGACGCGGTCATCGTCTCCGGCGCCAAGGGCATGAAATTCCAGCGCTATAAGGGTCTGGGCGAAATGAACCCCGGCCAGCTCTGGGAAACCACGCTCGACCCCAATGCGCGGTCCCTGCTGCAAGTGTCTGTCACCCACGCCGACACCGCCGACGAGCTGTTCTCCAAGCTGATGGGCGACGTGGTGGAGCCAAGACGCGACTTCATCCAGGAGCACGCGCTGGAAGCGGAAGTGGACGCTTAGGTCTCCACTCGCGACGGTATTGAAAACGCCCGCCTGTTTCAGGCGGGCGTTTTTCGTTCCAACCACCCAATAATTGTCATCCCCGACGGATGCCCCGCGGAGGCGGGGCGAAGATCGGGGACCCATATGCTCGCCGAGAGATAGGTCCCGGCTCTGCAGCCCGCCTTCGCGGGCTATCCGGCCGGGATGACAAATGAGCGAGACAGAGGATCGAGGCTCAGCTGGCAATCGCCCCTTAGTGAGCCTCACCCCACGTCATCCCCGCCTTCGCGTCCACCACCAGTGGCACACTCAACTCCAGCGCCGGCGAGCAGGCCTCGCCCATCACCTTTGCGGCCAGACCAATCAGCTCGTCGGCCTGGGTCTCCGGAACCTCGAAGACCAGTTCGTCGTGGACCTGGAGCAGCATTCTGGCGTCGAGATTGGCGGCGCGCAGCGCGTCGTCCATGCGGATCATGGCGCGGCGGATGACGTCGGCGGCCGAGCCCTGGATCGGGGCGTTGATGGCCTGGCGTTCGGCGAACATGCGCATATTGGGGTTCTTGTCGCGAATGCCGGGGAAATGACAGCGTCGGCCGAAGATCGTCTCGACATAGCCCTTTTCGGCGGTCTCGGCCTTGGTCCGGTCCATATAGGCGCGAATGCCGGGGAATTTCTCGAAATAGGCGTCGATGAAGGCCTTGGCCTCGTCGCGCTTGACGCCGATCTGGTTGGCGAGACCGAAGGCGGAAATGCCGTAGATCACGCCGAAATTGATCGCCTTGGCCTTGCGGCGCACCATCGGGTCCATGCCCTCGATCGGCACGCCAAAGACTTCGGACGCGGTCATGGCGTGGATGTCGGTTCCGTCGCGGAAGGCTTGTTTCAGGCTCTCGACATCAGCGATATGGGCCAGAAGGCGCAGCTCGACCTGGGAATAGTCGGCGGCCACCAGCACATGGCCCGGCTCGGCGATGAAGACTTCGCGGATCTGCCTGCCGGCCTCGGTTCGGATCGGGATGTTTTGCAGGTTCGGCTCGGTCGAGGACAGGCGCCCGGTCGTCGTTGCGGCCAGCGAGAAGGAGGTGTGGACCCGCTTGGTGTCGCGGTTGATATGAGCGAAAAGACTGTCGGAATAAGTCGATTTCAGCTTGGCAAACTGACGGTACTCCAACAGTGCCACGGGCAGGGCGTGACCCTCGGCCGCGAGCTGGTCGAGCACGGCGGCGTCAGTCGACCAGGCCCCGGTCTTGGTCTTCTTGCCATCGGGTAAGCCCATCTCTCCAAACAGGATTTCGCCAATTTGTTTCGGTGACGCAACGTTGAAATCGCGGCCTGCCGCCTCGTGCGCATCGGCTTCGGCGGCCATCATCTTCTGGCCGAAATCGGAGGAGAGACGGTTGAGCTGGTCCGGATCGACCTTGATGCCGACGCGTTCCATCTTGGAGAGTACATCCGCCATCGGCCGTTCCAGCGTCTCGTAGACGGAGGCCATCTTCTTGGCGACCAGCGCGGGTTTCAAAATCTCCCACAGGCGCAGGGTGATGTCGGCATCTTCGGCGGCGTAGAGCGTCGCCTTGTCCAGCGGCACCTTGTCGAAAGTGATCTGGTTCTTGCCGGTGCCGCAGATCTCCTTGAAGGGGATGCAGGTGTGGCCGAGATGCAGCTCGGCCAGCGCGTCCATGCCATGCCCGTGCAGCCCGGCATCCATGACGTAGGAGATCAGCATGGTGTCGTCATAGGGCGCGACGTCGATGCCATAGCGCGACAGCACACCGAGATCATATTTGAAATTCTGGCCGATCTTCAGCACGGCCGGGTCTTCCAGCAGTGGTTTCAGGGCCTTGAGCGCCTGATCCATCGGGATCTGCTCGGGTGCTTCACCCGTGTCGAACATGTCGCCGGTGCCCTGCGGGTCGACATGGGCGAGCGGGATATAGCAGGCCTCGCCCGGCGCGGTGGCCAGCGAGATGCCGACCAGGCCAGACGCGGTCGAGGACAGGGCATCGGTCTCGGTATCGACCGCGATCTGCCCGGCCTCGAAGCATTTGGCGATCCACCGCTCCAGCGCGTCCATCGTGGTCACGCACTCATAGGCGTCGCGATTGATGGGCGCCGTGGCATCGCCGGTTTCGTCAGCGGGCGGTCCGCCCAGCGCCTCTTCGACCTTGCGGGTGAAGGAGCGGAACTCCATCTCGCGCAGGAAGGGGACCAGCACCTCAGGATCGGGCTCGCCAAGGCCGAACGCCTCGAGCTTTTCCGGCATCGGCGCGTCGAGCTTGAGGGTCACCAGGTCACGCGAGATGCGGGCATCCTCAGCATGGGCGAGCAGTTTTTCGCGCCGACCCTTCTGCTTGATCTCGCCGGCGCGCTCCAGGAGCGTGTCGAGATCGCCATATTCATTGATCAACAGCGCCGCCGTCTTCACCCCGATCCCGGGCACGCCCGGCACATTGTCGACACTGTCACCGGCGAGTGACTGGATATCGATCACCTTGTCCGGTCCGACCCCGAATTTCTCCATCACTTCGGGCGCCTGGATGCGCTTGTTCTTCATGGCGTCGAACATGGAGACCTTGTCTGTCACCAATTGCATCAGATCCTTGTCCGAGGAGACGATGGTGACATCAGCACCCAGGGCCTCGGCCTGGCGCGCATAGGTGGCGATGATGTCATCGGCCTCGTAATTTTCCAGCTCGATACAGGGTGTACCGAAAGCGCGGGTGGCGTCGCGGATAATGGAGAATTGCGGGATCAGGTCTTCCGGCGCCGGCGGCCGGTTGGCCTTGTAGAGGTCATAGAGATCATTGCGGAAGGTCTTGCCGGAATGGTCGAAAATCACCGCCAGGTGCGACGGCTGATCGTCACCCTTCAGGTCTTCCAGCAGCTTCCACAACATGTTGCAAAAGCCCTGCACCGCCCCCACCGGCGTCCCGTCGGTCCGGGTCAGCGGCGGCAGCGCATGATAGGCCCGGAAGATATAGCCCGACCCGTCGATCAGATAGACGTGGCTGGTCTCGTCGACGGGTCTGGTCGTGGCCATGGCGTGTCTCTCCGGGCGGATGCGCAGGCGGGCAAATCAGTTGTGCCGGAGACTAGCGCGGGGACGGCGCGGGGTCATGGGGGGAGTGCGGTGGGGACGGCCATCAACTTACCACCCAAAACAATGCGCCACCCGCTACCGCGGTAAACGGCGCCAACACTTGTAACGACCAGGGTGGCAGGCGTTCGGCCCAGAACATTGCATAGGCGTGGTGCCAGCGGCGTGGTGCGAGGGTGATGAGCGCCGAACTGCCGACGATGAAGACGCCAGCCCAGAGGAAATACTGCGGCCAGGGCGTGGCGTCGGACACGCCGATCAGGGCCAGACCGACCAGGGCGCGCAGCGTGTGCTCGCCAAAATGGATCAGCGGCGTTGATCCCATCGCGCCCAATCCCTCGAGGGCCAGGCGCGGCCGCAACAGGCAAAGCCCGGCAACGGCGATCAGCCACAGCGCAAACAGCTGGACGATCAGGCGGGAGAGGTCGGTGGCAAGCTCGGTCATGGAGACAAGGTGTATAGCGGGGATGGTTTGGTTCAATGGGAACGGTGGTTTGTATTGCCTTGTAATCTCGGGCGGATGGCCTGCGAAGGCAGGCCGCAGACCCGGGACCCACAAGCCCGGTGCGGCCAGCTTTGGTGATAATAGGTCCCGGATCTCCGCCCGGCTCGAGGCCGGGCATCCGTCCGGGATGACAAAGTTTTGCACCTTTATCCCCGCCTTGTTCCCCACACACCGTCATCCTGACGAAAGTCAGGACCCAGTCTCGCAGGCGCGCTTTCACCAATTGTGGCAATGGCTTCGCGTCGCAGTCTGGGTCCCGATTGTCATCGGGATGACGGTGTGTGGGGTGGGGACAGAGACAAACCTATCCCCACCCCCTCCACCCAGCACCATAATCGCTTCGGTTTTCGGGACGGGAGGCACGAGCTCAGTCACTTGTGCCCGGAAACGAGCGGAGCCTGTCCGGGCAGCGGTGTGACAGCCGATATGCACTGGCAGGGCGTGCGACCAGGTCGCGGGGCACTAAACGACCGACCCCATCTACCTGACGCATTGGAATCGGGGTGGAGACAGCCCGGGAAATCTTCGCGAACGGGATGTCGGCGATGTCACGTTATACAAATCAACCCGATGTCGGCATTGTCCGACATCCCGTTCCCTCTTTCACTCGAAACGCCAGGCGGTGACGCCGTGGCGCCTTTCGACCTGTGTCAGCCGAGCAGGACGGAGAGGCCGGCGATGATGGCGATGGCGGCGAAATTGATGCGGACGCCGGCTTTCATCATCTGCAACTGGGTCACGGCGCCGGAGGCATAGACGATGGCATTGGGCGCCGTGGCGACGGGCAACATGAAGGCCGTCGAGGCGGCAATCGCGACCGGGACGACGAGGTCCTGCGGCGGCACGCCGGCCTCCACCGCGATCACGCCAAGCACGGGCAGGAAGGCGGTCGTGGTGGCGACATTCGAGGTCAACTCGGTCAGGAAGACGACCAGGGCGACGAAGATCAGCAGCAGGACCGGGACCGGCAGATCGGCCAGGAAGCCCATCTGTCCGCCCAGCCAGTCAGCCAGTCCGGTCGAAGAAAGGGCCGCCGCCAGCGACAGCCCGCCGCCGAACAGGATGACGACATTCCAGGGCAGGCGGGCCAGGCCTTCCCAATCCATCAGCATCTCGCCCTTGCGCGCGCCGCGGTCGCCAGCTGGGACCAGGAAGGTCGCGAGGGCGCCGAGCACAGCGATCTGGGTGTTGCCGAGCGACAGGGTCACCGGCAAGTCGAGCGTCGAGCCGATCCAGGTCAGCAACGGATTCCAGCCCCATTGCGTGTCAGGCCGCCCGATCAGCTCGCCCGGCAGGACGCGGCCCATCCACAGGATGGCAACTGTCCCGAAGAGTGCAGCGACGCGCCATTCCGGGCGGGTCATTCGGCCCAGTTTGGCCAGCTCGGCGCGAACCAGGTTTTGCGCTGCGGAGCTGTTGCCGCTGGTCTTCAGGTTGAAAGCGAGGCGGGTCAGGATGAACCAGGCAACCGGGATCAGGACGATCACCACCGGCAGGCCGATGCCCATCCAGGTGGCGAAATCGATCGCGATGTCGAACTCGTTTTGCAGATAGCCGATGCCGATGAGGTTGGTCGGGGTGCCGACCGGGGTCGCCATTCCACCGATGGAGGCAGCGTAGGCGACGCCGAGGGCCAGCGCCGGGGCGAAGAATTTCGACGACACGCCTTCACGTTCAACTTCTTGGGCCACGCGCAGGGCAATCGGGATCATCATCAGCGTGGTCGCCGTATTGGAGATCCACATGGACAACAGCGCCGAGGCCAGCATGAAGCCGAGAATGAGCGCCGCCGGCCGCCCGCCAAAGCCGCTGACAATGTTGAGGGCGATGCGGGTGTGCAGGTTCCAGCGCTCGATCGACAGGGCGACGATGAAGCCGCCCAGCAAGAGCATCACGATCGGGCTGGCATAGGGGGCTGTCGCCGCCCCGGTCGAGGTGATGCCGAGAAAGGGGAAGAGCGCCATCGGGATCAGCGCGGTGGCGGCAATCGGGATCGCTTCGGTTGCCCACCAGCAGGCCATAAGGAGCGTTAGCGATGCCAGCATCCAGGCTTCGCGGCTGACACCCTCGGGAAGCGGCAGGAACTGCAGACCGGCCGCAATGACGATGCCGGCGAACAGGCCGATGATTTGCGATGTGGATTTTCCGCGCTTGGCGGGCGTCGTGTCAGTGTCAGGCACAGAACGCCTCCCCAGCCGTCTGTTGCGGACCCGTCAGTCTGTACTCGGGCGTCAGGTCTTGGGGTCTTCGGCGGAGCCGGCTTTCACGAAGCGGCGGTCGCAATAGGGGCATTCGACGAAATCGTCCTGGCCCATTTCCAGATAGACGCGAGGATGTCCCAGCGCCCCACCGCCGCCGTCGCAGGCCATGCGGTGCTGGTCGGTGACGATGATTTCGGACGGCGGTACGGAATTGGCGGCGTCGGCCATGGACAAGCCCTCATGGACAGGAGGAATGACGATCCCTAAGTGTGGAGACTAGTTATGGCCTTTGGCCCTCATCCGTCAATTCCGAGGCGACATGTCCGACAGCTCCCCCCTTCCCGATTTCGCGCTCGAAGCCACAGGCCTGAAGAAAACCTATCGCGGCTCCAAGCTGTCCGAACCGAAGGAGGCCCTCAAAGGCGTCGACCTGAAGGTGCCACGCGGCTCCATATTCGGTCTGCTGGGACCCAATGGGGCCGGCAAGTCCACCTTCATCAATATTTTCGCAGGACTGGTGAAGAAGACAGGCGGGACCGCGAAGACCTGGGGCATCGATATCGACCAGGACAGTCGTGCCGCGCGCGCCGCGATCGGGGTCGTGCCCCAGGAAATCAATATGGACGTCTTCTTCACGCCCCACGAGACGCTGGAGCTGATGGCCGGCTTCTATGGTGTGCCCAAGGCGGACCGGAAGACCGACGAATTGCTTGAAGCGGTGGGCCTGTCGGACAAGCGCAATGCCTATGTGCGCCAGCTCTCCGGTGGCATGAAGCGGCGCCTCCTGGTCGCCAAGGCCATGGTGCACACCCCGCCCATCCTGGTCCTCGACGAGCCGACCGCCGGCGTGGATATCGAGCTGCGCCGCCAGCTCTGGGAGTATGTCCGCGAGCTGCATGCCCGCGGCACCACCATCGTGTTGACCACGCATTATCTGGAAGAAGCGCAGGAGTTGTGCGACCAGATTGCCATCATTGATCACGGCCAGGTCATTGCCTGTGAGCCCAAGGAAACCCTGCTCAAGCGGATGGACTCGAAGACGCTGGTGATCGAGCCGGCCGAACCCCTGACCGCCGTCCCCGCCGAGCTGGCCGAGTATGATGCAGAAATCCGGTCGGACGGTGCGCTGGCGATCACCTATCGCTATGGCCAGCAATCGGTCGCCGAGATGATCGAGAAGTTTCGCGTCGCCGGTGGACGGATTGAGGATTTGCGGACCGAGGAAGCCGACCTGGAGGATGTCTTCCTTGCGCTTACCTATAACCGCCAGGATGGCTGAGCCGGCGTGGCCTGTCAGCTGGGACACCGGCGTGACCGGTCCCGCAAGGCCTGCCCCTTTTTCGGCATGATTGCCGCGCATTCTGTTCGTGGCCAAAGGAGGGCCGAAAGACAGCAGACCGGACAGGCCGCCAGCCCGAATGGTCGGATATCAGGGAGGCCAGCATGCGTACGCACATCATCCGCCAGTTTTTCGCCATCGCCGTGAGTGCACCGCTTTTTGTGGCCCTGGCCTGGTTTTTCGGGGTTTTCCTGCAGCCGCAAGGCGAGACCGGCGCCGGATTTGCCCTGGTTCTGATCCTGGTCAGCGCGGTCGTGTCGATCTGGCTGTATGCGTGGCTGATGCGCCCGGGCAAGAAGGTCCGCTTCCGCAATCGCGGCGTTGACGGCTTTGACCGTGACTGGGGCGTCGGCATGACCGGTTACTCCACTCACAAGGAGGGTCGCCGCCGACGCGACGACTCAGACGGCGATGACCTGGGCGGGCGGCGAAATGCCGACGACATGGACGATGACGGCGTGGTGGGGCTGGGCTGAGCTGTGCTGCGCTGCGCTACGACACCATCCTGATCGCTGACGCCCCGGACCGGTTCCGGGGCGCTTTCCTGTCCGGCCCTGTTGACATCAATTAGATAATTAGCTAATTATCTCTTCATGAGTGATGTTTTCAAAGCCCTGTCCGATCCGACCCGTCGTGAAGTCCTGCACATGCTGAAGTCAGGGCCGCGCAGCGCCGGTGAGCTGGCCGACGCCTTCCCGGTGTCGCGACCGACCATGTCGGCGCACTTCAACGCGCTGAAAGCGGCCGGTCTGGTCTCGACCGAAAAGGCCGGCAAGTCGGTCATCTATCATCTCAATGTCTCGGTGCTCGAGGAAGCCCTGCTCGGTTTTGCCGGAGCGTTCGGCTTCGGCACCCGTCCGGCGCCCGACGCACCGTCTGAACGAAAGGAATAGCCATGATTACCCGTTCCCTCCGCGGCTCCATTGCGCTGGCCGCCATCCTGCTGGGCTCCGCGTATGGCTTGTCCTTGCTGGCCGACTTCAACTGGGTCGGTCCGGACATGCCCGATCGGGTGACCCAGGTCCTGATCGGTCTTGTCCTCGTGCTGTTCGGCAATGCCACCGGCAAGCGGGAGCGGGACGCAGACCCGTCCACCGATGGCAAGCCGGCCCTGATGGCGGCGCGGCGCTTTTTCGGACTGGCCCTGGTGCTCGGCGGCCTGGTTCATGCCGGCGCCTGGTTGCTCGCCCCGCTGGACCTCGCCAATACCGTCTCGATGGTGGCGGTGGTTGCCGCACTGGTCGCCGGGCTGGGCCGCGTCGCCTATGCCGTGCGCCGACAGCAGCAATCAACCGACCAGGGCTGAGAGCCGGACGCCGCCAATACACTGAAACGCGAGAGTACAGCCGCGTTGCGCACCTCAGCGGCATCGGCTATGGGTTCGCGTTCAACGCACCCATAGCTCAGCTGGATAGAGCGCTGCCCTCCGAAGGCAGAGGTCAGAGGTTCGAATCCTCTTGGGTGCGCCATCTTTTGTTGGACGTCACAAGTCGTTGGACAAAGTCCAAGAAGCTTGGACAAACCAAGCTGGAAAGCGTCGGGGTTCATGATCCAAGTGGATCGTTTGTGTGTTCAAAAGGGCCACGACAAGGTCGACAGCCCTGATCTGCTGTACGATCATTTGGCCGCATTGACTTCTTGCCAACACCTAGCATCCGCTTTGGCTTAGGAGGGGTCATAACCTGTCGGCTGAGTTCTGTATTCGGCGGATGTCTGAATTGTCCGGTTCACCGCACAAAGCGCATGATGTGCCGTACTCTAACACCCAAGCCGACGAGCGCGGGGAGGCCACCCTGCTGCACAGCACGCATCGCCCTCCTGAATAGGCGGGCACGGTACGGTTCCAAAGGAGCAGAAGACGCAGCAATCGCCCGGCTTCGGTTTCAGCAGCGTGCTGCATGACGGACAGTCCCAGAAGTACTGGCAGGCGTTCGTCGGCATCTCCAAATTGGCGTGTATGCTGCCACAATGGGGACAGGTGAGTGTTGATTTGAGTTGGATATCAACCATCGGACTTTAAGGAACGCTCCCATTGATCAATTGCACCAATCGGCCCGGGACATTCGTGATCGCGGGTTTCACGCCCTGCTATCCGGCCAATCAATATCGGTATTGCGCGCATTTCGCAGCCGGGCGTTCCGAAGAGAGCAGCCAGGAAAAATGAACCACCAAGGTGGAGATAGACATAGGTATTGAGCCAATAGGTGGTCGACCAAAGCTGTGAATTGATCCACTCGCCGGAAGATTGCCATCCGATAGCCGCGGCGCCGATCAACAAGCCCGTAGCCAGCAGTCGAGGCCAAAGCCCTAGCCGAAAACCCAGTCCAATGTTCAGCGTGTATGGGGCCAAGTGGACAGCAAACGCCGTGAACCCGATCACCCATGCATTGGTCAAGGCATCCATCTCGCCGAAGCGAAACAATTGGGCCGCCCAATAGATTGCGCCTGCGCCGAAAATCAGGCGTGAGAGACGACCGATAGGCCCGGGCGGCGGTATAGTTCCTCCGTCGCGAAACTGATAGGTCGGCGAAGGTTTGGCCATATCAAGCTCGGAGCCAGTCCAATAACCAGCTTTGCAATCGCATCTCGTAGTTCGGCAGGATGAGCGACACGGCGAGAAATACCGCGCCAACAATCCACCATATCCAGAATATCCGGCCCGGGCTTCCGCGCCACAACGCCAGCGTCAGCGAGAACGCGAGCATGCCGGTCGCCCCCCAAGCGAACCAATCCTGCCAGCGTGCAAAGAAACCGAGCTTTGCAACCAAGCCGGAGGCGACACCAAGTTGAACTAGTAAGATCGGAACCACGCAGCAGGACGCGCCGACAAAAGCGAGAAAGCCGCTGACTGCCCCGCTGCCAGATACGAAGGATGAAGGGATAAGGTTTTTCTGGGTCGATCTCATAACTGCAGAATGGTAGTCCCTGTAGTAACTGCAGGATCAAGAGAAATTTGCATGGGGACAGGTTGACCCGATGAAGGGACCGCTTAAACGAGGCACCGTCGCGAAGCTGTTGGACTGCAACATCGAGACGATCCGATACTATGAGAGCATCGATCTGGTCGCCGCATCGGCGCGCTCCGACGCTGGCCACAGGCTGTTTTCGCAGGCGGACATCGAGCGCCTGCGGTTTGCACTTCGGCTAAGACAGTTGGGATTTGCTCTCGCGGAAGTCAGGGAACTTCTTACCATGACGGAGAAGCAGACCTTTTCCTGCAAACAGGTTGCAGGGATGGCCGAGATGCATCTGTCCCAAATCCATCGCAAGGTCGCCGATCTCAGGCAGCTCGCAGCGTCTCTGGAAGAGATCACGAGCCAGTGCCAGCGCACAGACACGCCGGACTGTGCGCTCGTCCTGTCACTAAAGGCACCGAGCAAGACTCTAAACTAACGCCTGATGTAGAATTCGCGATCAGGATTCGAGGATCTACGCTCCGCTACCAATACCGACCGACCTTGCGCGCATACTGATCAAACGTATCTCCGAAGGTTCTGCGAATGTGCGGCTCCTCTACCCAAGTGATGAACACGTGGATGATCGCGATGAAGGCCAATGCGGAAAACAGGGCGAGTCCGGATCCGGCCGCGATGGCAGCACCGAGAAACATGCCGCTGTAGCCGACATACTGGGGATTGCGTGTGCGCTTATAGATACCGTGTTGGATCAACTCATCTTCGAGCAAGCCGTAAACCCGCTTCTGTGAACCATAGGCGTAGCGGCCAAGGAAAATGACGTAAGCGCCACCAAGGAAGAGCCCTCCCCCGATCGCCAGCGAGATCATGTTCGACGCGAACAAACTGCCACGATCGAGCCAGGCGAGAGCGATCGTGGCGAGGAAGTGCCCGTGCATGATGAGGCCCGAGAAGGCAGCGGTCAGCGGCGACCATTTACCTTGCTGTCGAAACTCAGACCGCGCTCGAAACATGAATGGGATCGAGAGAGCGGCCGTTATGAGAACATAAGCGACGACACCGGTGAGCAAAGGGGACATTACGCTTCTCCTGTGTTGGCGACTGCTGCGTGGTCGCGAAGCTCTGAGAGAGCCTGCGAGCAGATGGACCAAGCCGAGCGGGTGAATATGCCGGCGAGCACAAACGCGAGAATGAGATCCGGCCAGGCTGACCCTGTCAGGGCAACGAGGCCACCGGCGATCATGACGCCGACATTGCCGATAGCGTCATTACGAGAGCAAAGCCAAACCGAACGGACGTTTGCGTCACCGTCTCTCCATTTGAGAAGGATCAGCACGCTGATAGCGTTGGCGAGTAGTGCCGCGAACCCGACAATGCCCATGGTCTCTGCGACTGGCGGCTCGCCAGAGAATGCGCGGAGCAGTGTCATGCTCAGCACGGCAATCGCGATCGCGAACAAAAGGCCACCTTTGAAGAGAGCGGCTTTGGCTCGAACCGCGAGAGCGGAGCCAATGACCAGAAGGCTGATTGTGTAGGTCATCGTATCGCCTGCGAAATCCAGGGCATCGGCTTTCAGCGATTGCGAACCTGAAGCGAAGCCTGCCGAGATTTCGACGACGAACATCACAAGATTGATAAAAATGACGGCCCACAGGGCGCGTCTGTACGCGACCGATGATCCATCGAATTTTTGGTCGCTTGGGCAACAACTCATTTTCTTGACTCCTACGTTTAAGATGGAGTCTAATTTCTACAGCGACTGTAGAAGCAAGAGAAAAATGCAAAAAGAATTCACCATCGGCCAAGCGGCAGAAACGTCAGGCGTCAAAGTGACGACGATCCGGTATTACGAGAGCGTCGGCCTAATGCCAGAACCGAGGCGGGTTGAAAGCGGACGGCGCGTCTACGGGCAAGCCTCGGTGGACTTGCTCGGCTTTATCCGACATGCGCGTGATCTAGGTTTTACCGTCGAAGCCATTCGAGACCTGATCGATCTTCAGGAGAACCCTGGCACAGATTGTGCCAAGGCGGACGAACTTGCGCGGCATCATCTAGTTGAAACGCAAAAACGCATCGAGCAGCTTCGTGTGCTCGAAAGCGAACTTATGCGCATGATCGACGGCTGCGCCGGTGGCAAAGTCGGCTCTTGTGAAATCGTCACAAGCCTCTTCGATCACTCCAAATGCCTGTCGGATCACAAATCAAAGGCTCTCAAAGAGCAATAGTTGACTATTGCTCGCCGTCTTCCAAATTCTGAGACCCATTCCTCCATGCGATCAGTAACAGAACTACGCCAATGAAGATAAGAATGTCGGCCAAATTGAATGTGGGCCAGCGGAGCGCCTGCCATCCAAAATCCAAATAATCTGTTACGGCTCCATCGCCAAGCCTATCGATCGCATTTGCCAACCCGCCCGCCGCAAACAGAATGCCGGCGAAGTTGATGAGTTTGGAGCTTTGCCGTGCGGCCCAGCTCAATGCAAAAACAACCAAGACGATGGCGAAACTTGAAAGCAGATAGGGCGCAATCCAATGCGAACTATCCAGGATTCCGAAGCTAACCCCCCGATTGCGGCCTAAGGTAAAGTTGAACCCAGGGAAGATCGGGATCGACGCGCCAACCTCGGTGAGAATTTGTTCAACTTTGAATTTCACAAGAAGATCGGACGCGATCAGAATTGGCAACATTACCAGTTGGTCGCCGCGAATTTGGCTTAGGCTGGACGCGGTGCGATCAAGAAATTTCGACTTAAAAATTGACATGAAGACAGCAATCTTGGCGGGTTACACGGCGGTGGAAGTGTCATGCCGAATAGCCCGACATTTCCACATTTGTCTTCAGCCAGCTAGTCACGCCATCAGGTCGAGAGACTAGATCGGCGCCCATCGGTCGTTTGCATCACTACCGAAAATGGCAGTCGATCATCTGATCTGAGCCCTTCGGCTCGTTTGACAAGGCACAGACGATTAGGTTGAACCTCCAGCCGCTAGATGGATTAGACTGTTCCAATTGCTTGAGAGTTGATCGACACGGCGCTTCTCTGTAGGAACTGTCGAACCGGAGGTGTTGGTGCTAAACTTGCTGCGCACATTGTTGGCTCTCCTGACTGTCCTATCCTTCTCGGGAGAGGTGGTGGAAGCCGCTGTGCCAGGGTACGACCACCATCAGGGCCATGAGGACCGCGCCGAGGACGATTCCGGTGAGAGCAATCACCGTCATGCGCAGCACCCCGTCCATGCCTGTGGGGTTTGCCATCATGCGATGCCGGCCAAAACGGGCGCGCCGCACCTGAGTGCGCCGGCCGGTCGGGTCTCCTATCGCCTTTCCCACGAATCCGGTACGGGCCGAGCGCAGGCGCCGCCATACCAGCCGCCGATTGCCTGACGAGAGCGTTCGAACCCTTCGTTCTCTTCAGACAACTGGAAAAACTGAATGTATTCAGACAAATCTCCCCGGCCGAATTGGCCGGGTCGAGGGGTTGCAGGCATGGCTTGCAGCGCTCTCATCGCGTCCGCGGTGCTGGCACAGCCGGTCTCGCAGAATGGTCCGCTTGAACTCTCCTCGGCCCTGCAACGCGCCGTACATTCCAACCCGCATATCGCTTCGTTGCGCGCTGAGGTGACCGCCCGACACGGCGACGCCCTTCAAGCTGGGCTGTGGGACAATCCCTCCTTCGAGGCAGAACTCGAAGGCTTTGGCGGTGATCGCGGCGGTATAGGAGATGGCGACCTCACCGTCGCCGTGCGCCAGACCATCCCGCTGGGCGGCGACCGTCGCCGCGCCCGTGAGGCGGCCGAGGCCTGGGCCGGTGTCGAGACAGCAAGGCTGAACGCCGAGATTGCCGGCCTTCTGGGCGAAGCGGCCACGGCATTCGTAGACGCCCGTGCCGCCCAGGAAACCGCCCGCGTCAGGGCGGAGCTCCAGGATCTCGCGGAAGCTGCCGCTTCGGCCATACGCCAGCGCGTCGAGGCGGGGCGGTCCTCGCCGATCAATCTCGACCGGGCCGATATTCTGGCCGCCACGGCCGGCATCGAGGCGGCATCGGCGTTGACCGAGGCGCGGCGTGCAGGTCTTGCGCTGGCCGCGATGTGGGGCGGCGCGGCGGCGGGCGAGGTCGCGCCCCCGTCCGTGCTTGTGAACAACCCGGAACTGTCGGCACTGACGCCGGAGGCGATGATGCGGCGCAATCCGGATCTGGCGGTGGCCCAGCAGACATCCCGGGCACGAAGCGAAGAGATTGCCAGGGAACGGGCCGAAGCCATCCCGGATATCACGGTCGGTGCCGGGATTAGGCGCTATGGCAGCGATAGCGAGACGGCGTATCTCGCCATGGTCGAAATGCCGATCCCGGTGATCGACCGGAATCAGGGCGCGATCGCCGCAGCCGCGGCGCGCGAGACCGGGGCCCGACTGGACGAGGAGGCTCTGCGGCGGCAATTGCTGGCGCGACATGCAGCCGCCTACCGTCGGTGGAGCGACGCGCAGCAGCGTTATGCAGCATTGAGCGGACACGTGCTGCCTGCCGCTGAGAACGCCTTCTCCCGTACCAGTCTCGCCTATCGCGAGGGCGCGCTGCAGCTTCTCGATCTGCTGGACGTCCAGCGCACTTACTTCGACACACGCATCCAGGCGATTGAGGCCCGGGCAGAACTCGCTCGCTCGGCCATCGAACTTGACGTGCTCTTCGGAGCACCTCGCCTGAAACAGCTCGCCGGCGTTGCCGGCGCGGAGGCAAACCCATGACAATGACCAGAACACTGCTCGCCGGCACGGC
Organism: Maricaulis sp.; assembly: GCF_034670125.1. Taxonomy (GTDB): domain Bacteria; phylum Pseudomonadota; class Alphaproteobacteria; order Caulobacterales; family Maricaulaceae; genus Maricaulis. The sequence continues at coordinate 384,311 of NZ_JAXMOC010000001.1, read as the reverse complement.
GGCATTTTCCCTCCTGGCTGCTTGTTCGGGCCCGCCCGCTCAAGTGTCCGCGCACGAGGCTCCAGTAGGCGCAGATGCCCATGACAACGCGACTGACACCGGGCATGCAGAGGACAATCACGCCGATGAAGTCGGAATCATAGAGCTGTCCGACGACGATATCGCCGCGCTCGGCATTACGGTTGACGCGGTCGATTCTGGCCCCGTGGATGGCGAGGTGGAATTGCCCGCCGAGGTCAGGTTTGACCAAACGCGTCTGGCCCATGTCTCGCCGCGGGTATCCGGTATCGTTCATGCCGTCCATGTCACCGAGGGTGACGCGGTCGAAACCGGCCAGCTCCTCGCCGTGCTCGACAGTCGCGCCCTGGCGGACGCCAAGGCCGGATACCTGTCCGCCCTGGCCCGCCTCGACCTCAACCAATCGCGGTTCGAGCGCGAGAGGCGGCTGTGGGAGCAGCAGATTTCGGCGGAACAGGATTTCCTCGACGCCCGCCAGGCGTTGGAGGAATCGCGCATCGAGGTGCGCAGCGCCCGCCAGCAATTGGAGGCGCTGGGCGTTGACGAGGCGGCGCGCGCCACCCTTGCCTCGGGAACCGATCAGCCCCTGACACGCTACGCGCTCGCGGCACCGATCTCCGGAATCGTCATCGAGCGCCACGCCGTGCTGGGCGAGGTGATCGAGGAAGGCGCGCAGCCGCCGGCCTTTATCATTGCCGATACGTCCACGGTCTGGGTCGATGCGGCCATCTACGGTGCCGATCTCGACCAGCTGCGGGCCGGAAGTCCCGTCCGGATCGATCCGGGCGACGGCGGCCCCGAAATCGTCAGCGAGATCGCCTTCGTCAGCCCCCAGCTCGGCGAAAGCACTCGCACGGGCCGGGCACGGATCGTGCTCGACAATGCCGGCGAGCGCTTGCGTCCGGGCATGTTCGTCACGGTTCACGCCGAGGCGCTCGCCGCCCGAGCCAGCACCCGTGTGCCGGCCAGTGCGCTGCAGACGATCGACGGCGCCGATGCGGTCTTCGTACGTACCGATCACGGTTTCGAAGTTCGTCCGGTCCGCATCGGACGGCGCTCTGACCGCTTTGCGGAAATCCTCGCAGGGGTCGAGCCGGGCGAACGTATCGCAACCGCCGGCGCCTTCGCTCTGAAATCGGAACTGCAAAAAGGGGAGTTCGAAGATGGACACGCCCACTGACAACACCTCCCCGGAATACCAAGGGGCGGCCACGCGGCTCCTGCATCGCCTCGCCGGCGGACGCCTCCTGGCGGTGCTCGGCTTCATCGCGGTCATCGTAGCGGGCGGCGTCACCTTCCGGACCATGCCGGTTGACGCTTTCCCCGACGTCACGCCCGCCCTGGTGCAGGTCTTCACCGAAACCGAAGGCCTCGCCCCCGAAGAGGTGGAGCGCTACGTCACCTTCCCGGTCGAGACGGCCATGAACGGGCTGCCGCGGCTGACGGAGGTCCGCTCCACCTCGAATTTTGGCCTGTCGGTGGTGAATATCTATTTCGAGGACGGGACCGATATTTACTGGGCCCGCCAGCTTGTCGGCGAACGTCTCCGGCTGGCACGCGAGGACATACCGAACGGCTTCGGCGAGCCGGCCATGGGGCCGATCACCACCGGGCTCGGACAGATCCTCTTCTATTTCCTCGACAGCACCGATGGCGCCCTGAACGGTGTCGAACTGCGCACCATCCAAGACTGGCTGGTGAAGTTCGACCTGCAAACCGTACGCGGCGTGACGGAGGTTCTCTCGCTGGGCGGGTTCGAACGGCAATACCAGATCGAGGTGCGGCCGGACGCGCTCCTGCGCTACGACCTCACCGTTGCGGACGTGGTGGCGGCCGTCGGGGCCAATAATGCCAATGCCGGGGCGCAGTTCCTGGTCGAGAATTCCGAACAATATACGGTACGGGCGGTCGGCCTGGCCGAAGGCGAGCACGATTTGGGCGATATCGTCGTCAAGGTCGTCGATGGCGTGCCGGTGCGCGTTCGGGATATCGCCGGGATCGGGATCGGCGGCGCACCCCGCCAAGGCCTGGCTACGATGAACGGCCAGGGCGAGATTGTCGCCGGGCTGGTGCTCAAGCTGATCGGGGCCAATACCAATGAAGTGATCGGCCGCGTTCACGACCGGCTGGACCGCATCAACGAAACCCTGCCCGAAGGTGTCGAGGCCGTGCCCTATTACGACCAGTCCGAACTGGTCGGTGCCGCCGTCTCGACCATGACGACGGCACTCTGGCAGGGGGCCCTGCTGGTTGCCGTCATCCTGTTCGCCTTCCTGCGCGGCTGGCGGCCGAGCCTGATTGTGGTGGCGTCCATCCCCTTCTCGGTCGGCTTTGCCCTGATCGCGATGCGTCTCTTCAACGTTTCGGCGAATCTGATGTCGCTGGGCGGGATCGCGATCGCTATCGGCATGATGGTCGACGGGGCGGTGGTCATGGTGGAGAACGCTAATCGCCGCCTGCGTGAGGCCGAAGCTGAGGCAAACCGGCGCAATGTGGTGGCACAAGCCTGCGCCGAGGTGCTGCAGCCGCTGGTTTTTGCCATCCTCATCGTCGTGGTCGTCTTCCTGCCGATTCTCACGCTCGATGGCGTCGAGGGGAAAACGTTCCGGCCGCTTGCATTTGCCGTTGTCTTTGCCATGGCGGGTTCGCTGGTCTTCGCCGTCCTTCTGGCGCCGGCCGCGGCCTTTCTCGGTCTGCGGCCAAGGTCGGCCCGTGCGCAAGGCGGCGGACTCTATGCCCGCTGGTTTGGTCCGGCGGTCGGCTTCTTCGTGGCGCGGCGCTGGGCGGCCGTCCTGCTCGCCGGCGTCATGCTGGCGGCGGGCGCGCTGATCTTTCCGCGCCTCGGCTCGGAATTCACCCCGCGCATGAACGAGGGCGACCTGCTTATCCGCTTGACGATGGCCCCTTCTATCAGCCTGCCGGAGGCCCGCAATACGGTCACCCGGTTCGAGCAGACCCTGCTCGACGATTTTCCGGAGGTCGAGCGCGTGGTGACACGGGTCGGCCGCGGCGAAGTCGGCGCTCATGCCGATCCGGTCAACAGCGGCGAAGCCTTCGTTGCCTTGAGGCCGAGATCGGAATGGACGACGGCGCGCACGCAGGCGGACCTCCTGGCTCGCATGAGCGAGCGCTTCGAGGACTTCCCCGGAGCACGGTTCAACATCACCCAGCCGATCGCGGCCGCGACGGACGAACTGCTCACCGGCACCAAGGCGGACCTCGCGATCAAACTGTTCGGCGAGGACATGGCGGTGCTGGAACGGGAAGCGGCGGAGATCGCCCGCGTGATCCGCGGCATCGACGGGTCGGCGGACGTCCAGACCGACCAGGTGACCGGAGCGCCGCAATTGCGCATCACGGTCGATCGCGACGCGATGAGCCGCTTCGGGCTCAACGTCGAGGACGTTCTGTCGGTCGTGCGCAGTGCAGTCGGTGGTGAAACCGCCGGGCAGGTCTTCGAGGGCATTCGGCGGTTCGATATCGTCGTGCGCTATCCCGAGGCCGATCGCGCCAATGCGGAGCGCATCGGCCGTATCGTCCTGAACGGGCCGGGCGGCGAACTGATCCCGCTGAGCCAGGTGGCGAACGTGGAACGGATCGAGGGGCCGCGCCAGGTGACCCGCGAGAACGGGCGGCGCTTCATCACCATCCAGACCAATGTCCGCGGCCGCGACATCGGCTCCTTCGTGACCGAAGGGCAGCAAGCCGTTGCCGCTGGAGTTGACCTGCCATCCGGCTACTACGTCGAATGGGGCGGTCAGTTCGAACTGCAGCAGCAGGCCAATGCCCGCTTCGCCGTGGTCATCCCGGTCACGCTGGGCATCGTGATGCTACTGCTCCTGTTCAGCTTCGGCCGCCTGAAAAGCGCCCTGCTGATCGTGGCCAACATCCCGCTCGCCCTGGTCGGCGGCATCGCAGCGCTCTGGCTGACCGGCCAGAACCTGTCTGTGCCGGCCTCGGTCGGCTTCATTGCCCTGTTCGGCATCGCCCTGGGCAATGGCATGGTGCTGGTCTCCTTCCTCGACCGCTTTGCGCGGACGCGGCGGGATGTCGACGCCTTCAGCGTCGAGGCCGCCGTGATGCGGGCCCAACCGGTGCTGATGACTGCCACGACGACCGGGCTCGGCCTGATGCCGCTCCTGTTTGCCAGCGGGATCGGTTCGGAGGTGCAGCGTCCCCTGGCGGCGGTGGTCATCGGCGGACTGGTGACGTCGACCGTCCTGACGCTGCTGGTCCTGCCGGCCGTCTACAAATGGTTTGCGCCGCGGCCGGTGCTGCCGGAACAGGAGGAGCAGACCTAGCTTGGACTCGCGTTCGGGCCCTCGGATCGCCGCCCCGGTCCGGGGGCTCACTACCAGTTCCAATCCCACCCCGCGCCGACGCCGGTGTTGGCCCTGTAGTCGCTAGAGGAATTAGGTTGTTCCAGATTTCGCCAAGGAGTAGCCCGATGCCACCGAACCATGACGAGCTTGGAGCCGAAATGCAGTCCGGCGAGAGTCGGGCGTTTGCTGCCAATCGGGAAAAGGCCTGCTGACCGTGGCCCGAAGCCTGGGCAGCCTCTAGCCAGCTGTCCGCGTCCTGGTCGCCGATGCGTTTCACAGTTTTACCGAGAAGCTGCGCGGGGCGTCACAATCTGTCGGTCAAGGAGGACGACGATGTTCAACGAAACTCTGCGCGAGAGTGACGACGGCCAAGGCGGCACCTGCGAGAGACGGCGCTCGCAGGTCAATCTGCAATGTGTGCACGTATTGTTGCCCCGGCGGCTCAATTCTGCGAGCCGCCGCCGCAGCGTGCTGGTTGATGCCACTATATTCGACGGTAGCGATGAGTCCAAAGAGGTTACGAGCAACGTTGAGATTAAGCTTGAACGATGCATCTACCTCCCTCACCGTGCCCTCGTGGAACCTGTTGGTGAATGGAATGAGTTCAATTGTTCCGCTGTTGCTTCACAGGTGCCGAAATTCTCTGTCTCGGCATCATGCTCCCTGTTCGATTTGGCCGAAGTGTGATCATGAGCCGTAGTCTGACATCGGCCTGGGCCGAAGAAATGAACCGCGCGCGCTGCTTATGCTCTCCTTGAGGACGAGCTGGCGTTCTGCCATTTTGAGCGGGTCCACATTCTCGGCCAACGCTATTTTCTCAAACCCTTGTCCGCGCACTGGTGGATGCTGAAGCTCGGTATCCGCCGGTCCAACCGGCAGGAAAATCGCGGACAGGTTGTGCGGCTCGTGGCCGTGATACCGGGCTACGTCTTCGGATGGGTCCCCAAGGGCAACACCGGAGGGGCAGGCGTTCTCGCTATCAAGCCAATGGCGATCCCGAAAGACCTCGAGGCGTTGCTGCAGAACTACTCGGTAGCCCGTGGTGTCATCGGTAGGGGCCCTGTACTCGCCCTCCTCGCGGCTTCGGCTTTTATCGTCCTGAATCGTTGACGTGGACTGAACCGGAGAGCGCGGGATGGACAAGGCGACGGAAAACCAAACGATCACTTCCCGCAGCCCTGAGCTTTATCTGCCAGTACGCGCCGATATTTCCAGCCACATGGTGTTGGTTCATTGCCATCAGCTTGACCCACAGATGAGATCGTGCCCGCTTGGTTGAAGCTGTTGCCGCGAGGGTGTTATGACTGAGCACAAACACACGCATTACAACGCTGGCTCCATCTCGCTTCCCGGTGCTGTTGCGATGGGAACGGGCGTGATGATCGGCGCCGGCATTTTTGCGCTGACTGGTCAGGTGGCAGAGCTGGCTGGCCGCCTTTTCCCGCTGGCGTTCATCATCGGCGCTGTGATCACGGGATTCAGTGCCTATAGCTATATCAAAATGTCCAATGCGTGGCCGTCCTCTGGCGGCGTCGCCATGATCTTGGAGAAGTGCTACGGGTCGGGAGCGATTGCAGCCGGCGCGGCTCTCCTTATGGCGTTGAGCATGGTGATCGCGGAAAGCTTGGTGGCGCGGACTTTTGCGACTTACGTCCTGCGAGGTTTCGATGTGTCGGGAGGTCCGCTGGTGCCCGTCCTGGCGGTCAGCGTCATCGGATTTGCCTTTCTGATCAACATTTCGGGCAATCGGTCCATCGGACTGTTCTCGATGTTCATGGCCCTGCTCAAGATCGGCGGGATTGCCGCGTTTGGGATCGCGGCGCTCTGGTCCAGTGGAATCGGGTTTGCCGCTAGCGCAGCTGGTGATGAGGGCGCGAGCGGACTGCTCGGGTTCGTCGCGTCAGTAGCGCTAGCCATTCTCGCCTTCAAGGGGTTCACCACCATCACGAATAGCGGCGCGGAAATCACCGATCCGCATCGTAATGTCGGACGCGCCATCATGGCGTCGATCCTGGTGTGTGTCCTGCTCTACCTACTCGTGGCATTCGGTGTCGGGTCCAGCTTGCCACTGGATAGGATTGTGGCCGCACGGGATTTCGCGCTGGCAGAAGCCGCCGAGCCGGCGCTCGGGCGTTTCGGGTTTTATCTTACGGTATTGCTCGCGGCGGTGGCGACTGCTTCGGCCGTGCTCGCCAGTGTATTTGCCGTCTCTCGCATGCTGGCCATGTTGACCGATATGAAAATGATTCCACACAGGCATTTCGGAATGCCTGGGCCGATCCAGCGCCACACCTTGGTATACACGGTCGTTATCGCGTCCGTGCTGGCGGTGTTCTTTGATCTGGGCCGGATCGCGTCACTCGGCGCCTTCTTCTATCTGGTCATGGACATGGCCGTTCATTTCGGTGTGTGGAAATTCCGCCGTGGGGAAATTGGCGCGTCCGGTGTCATTCTACTGACCGCTCTGGGGCTGGATGCTGTGGTTCTGATGGCGTTTACCGGTCTCAAACTGCAGCAGGACCCGTTGATTGTTCTGATCGCTGTGATTTCGATCGCTGCCGTTTTCGCGTTCGAACGCATCTATCTGTCTCATTGGGTCCGGGCGGCAGCTGCCGAGCAGAGCGGAACGTGAGCCTCCCGGATCATAAAGGGGGCACGCCTGTGACATTCCGTGTGAGGGAAATACCAATACTCATCGTATAGGGTGTCATGATCGGCGCGCGAAGGAGGCACACGATTTTGGTTTGGCGACGGTTCAGCCTGATCCTGGTTTTGCTGGGCGCACTCGCGCTGGGCGGGACAGGCTATGCCTCCGACGTCGGCCCGGATGCCGCGGCCCCAAGCGACATGACCCAAATGTTGGACCATGATTGCTGCCCGCAAGGCAGCGGCATTGAAGATGTCGGCGCCGCAGAGCGTGGCCAGCCCTGTAATGGCATGGATGCGTGCTCCGGTAATCCGTGCGGCCTTGCTTGTTCCTTTTCGACCCTGATCCCAGATAGTGCGACGACGCGCCCGGCACCGGGCCATATCGAACGAACTACCCGCAGGGTCGTGCTCCGGCCGGTTTCCACCATTCTGGACCATCTGGATCGTCCTCCGCGCGCGTGACGAAGCCGAGCCTTGTTAATGGGCTCATTTCACCTTCGTTCTGCCCGCATCGGAGACATTCATGTCCATGCCCGCCATTGCCGCATTTGCGGCTGCGCTTCAGCTTTCAACTGCGATTGCGCAACCTGCTTCTGAACCCTCTCCGCTCAGCTTGGCGGAGGCCGTGTTGATCGCCGGCCAAACCGAAGACCCGGCCATTGGGAGTTTGAGATCGCGTGCCGTAGCGCTCGAGCGTGCCGGCGAGGCGGCCATGGCTCTGCCGGATCCGACGTTGCGGGTTGGCTTCGCCAACCTCCCCCTCAGCAATCTAGACCCCAACAGTGAAGCGATGACCCAGATGCAGGTCGGCGTGCGGCAGGTCATACCCAGCAACGCGAGCCGTCACCTGCAGCGAGAGCGGCAGCGGGCGCAGGCCCAGGGCGTTCTGGCCCTTGGCGGGTTGGAACAGCGATTGATCACACGATCAGTCCGTCTGGCCTGGCTGGAAACCTATTACTGGGAACAGGCAGGTGAATTGACGCGGGCCCGGCGCGAAGAGATCCGACAGCTCAGCGAGGTGGCTACGGCCCTGTTTGCCAGCGGGCGAGGCAATTCCCATGACGTCATCCGCGTGGACCTGGAAACCGCATTGCTGGATGCCAGGCAAATTGAGATCGATCGGCAAATTGGAACAGCCCGGGCGCAGTTGGCGCGTTATGTCGGCGCTGCCGCAGCAGGACGAGACATGCTGCCGCGATTACCTGTCCTGCCGGCATTGCCCGGGGGCGACGAGGCTTTGGATGCCTTGGCCAGACATCCGTCCGTGATGTCCCGAAACGCCCGGATCGAGGCAAGCGAGCGCGAGATCGATCTGGCACTGGAGGCCTACAATCCGGTCTGGAGTGTGGATGCCGGATATGGCGTGCGAGGCAGCCGGTCGGACGTCGCCAGCATCGGTGTGAGCGTGCAAATGCCCATTTTCAGTCAGCGGCGGCAGGATGAAAGCGTGGCTGGAGCCCGTCAGATGCGTTCCGCCGAAGAGCTGGGCCGTCGAGCGTTGCTGCTCGATCTGCGCCGACAACTGGATGAAGACTGGATACGCTTCCAGCGCCTCAACGAAACGGCCATGATTTATGAAACGGGTGTGCTGGAGCGCGCGCGTGAAACAACGGCAGCCGTCCTTGCAGCCTACGAAAACGAGCAGGCAGACTTTGCCGAACTCGTGCGCTCCGAGCTCGCCTTGCTGGATATCGAGCTGACCTTGATCCGGACCCGCGTTGATGCGTTGCAGGCGCATAGCCGGATCCTGTTCCTGACGGGAGACGTCCAATGACCCCGCGTACAATCCTTCTGGGTACCGGCACTTTGTTGGCCGGGATCGCTCTTGGCGCGCTCGGCATGAGCCTTGTGGGCGGAAGCGATACTGCCGCATCACCCGACGAGCGGGAAATTCTCTACTGGGTCGCTCCGATGGACCCGAATTTTCGCCAGGACGAGCCGGGCAGGTCGCCCATGGGTATGGACTTGATCCCGGTTTATGCCGGTAGTGAACCTACGGACGACTCCACCATTACCATCTCCTCGGCCGTCGAAAACAACATCGGAGTCCGGACGGCAGATGTGACACGGGGTCGGTTTGCGGAAGACCTGGCCACGGTTGGCTATGTGCGGCCCATTGATGACCTGGCCTCTGTGGTTGATGTGCGGGCGCAAGGCTGGATCGAGGACCTGCGCATCGCCGCTGTAGGCGATGTGGTGGAAGCGGGCGACCTGCTTTTCCGCATGTACTCGCCGGAAATTGTCACGGCTCAAAGTGAATTCCTGCAAGCCGTCAATGTGTCCCGTCCGGGCCTTGTGGCGGCGGCGGGCTCGCGTCTGCGAGCCCTTGGAGTCAATCAGGCCCAGATTGACTCAATCGCGCAACGCGGCACGCCACAAAGATTGGTTGACGTTTACGCGCCACGAACAGGCGTTGTGCTGGAGATGAATGTTCGCGAAGGCGCGCATGCTCATCCGAGCATGGTGGTGATGACGATTGCGGACCTGCGAGAGGTCTGGGTTGTCGCGGATTTGTTTGAAGATGAGGCTGCGGCGATCGAGCCAGGGCAAAGCGTCCACGTGCAGTCGCGCGCCCAGCCGGGCCGGACGTGGCACGGTCAGGTGGAGTATCTCTACCCGACTGTGGACCCGCGAAGTCGTTCCATTCCGGTGCGCATGCGCTTTGCAAACAGCGATGGTGCCTTGCGCCCCGAAGCCTATGTGAATGTTCGCATCGAGGCGTCGCCGCGCGACAATGTGCTGTCAGTTCCGTTCGAGGCGGTCATCCGTACCGGTCAATCGGAGCGGGTGGTTCTGGCACTGGGTGACGGGCGGTACCGGCTGGCGCAAGTGCGCACGGGGGCTGAGGTTGGTGGGCGCGTCGAAATCCTCTCTGGCCTGTCAGAAGATGAGCGCGTGGTCGTGTCCAGCCAGTTCCTGATCGATTCCGAAGCCAGTCTTCAGGGTGTCGCCTTGCGCATGGCGGGGGCTGACGCGCCCGCCGCACCCCCGGAGACTGTCCAAGGCACAGGGGTTGTCGACGGGGTGATGGCGTCGCACGGCATGATCGACCTGACACATGATCCGATCCCGGAACTCGGATGGCCGGTGATGAGCATGTCGTTCTTCGCGTTGGATGCCGTTTCGCTCGACGCCTTGTCGGAGGGTGATGAGGTGAGCTTCACCCTGCGTCAGAACGATGAAGGGCAGTGGCGTCTCGCCTCGATCGCTAGATCGGACGCGGCGCAGCCGGATCCCGTGGTCGAAGGGCAAGGCCGTGTCGTTACCCTTATGTTCGATATCAACATGATCGAGATCGATCATGAGCGCATCGAGGCGATCGATATGCCGGCCATGAGCATGGTCTACGAGTTGGGCGACGGTGTTACGCTTGATGGGGTCTCTGAAGGCGACCATGTCAGCTTTTCGATTGATGAAACGCGGCCAGGCCAATGGCAGCTTTCTGGCATCACGGTCGTGCGGCCGAGCGATGCTGGAGGCGAGGAATGATCGGCTCTATTATCCGCTGGTCGATAGGCAATCGGCTGATCGTCCTCATTCTGGCAACCTTGTTGGCAGGGAGTGGTGTGTATTCGCTCGTCCGCATGCCAATGGACGCCATTCCCGACTTGTCGGATGTTCAGGTCATCATCAAGACAACCTACCCCGGGCAGGCTCCGCAGGTTGTTGAGGATCAAGTCACCTATCCACTGACAACGGCCATGCTGGCGGTCCCGGGCGCCGTGACAGTTCGCGGCTATTCCTTTTTCAACGACAGCTATGTCTATGTCATTTTCGAGGATGGGACCGATCTCTACTGGGCTCGTTCTCGGGTTCTGGAATACCTGTCCCAGGTGGCTCCAACCCTGCCAGACGCGGCCCGTCCGGCTTTGGGACCAGATGCCACCGGCGTTGGCTGGATCTATCAATATGCCCTGGTCGACCGGACCGGGCAGCACGATCTGGCCGACCTCCGCTCACTGCAGGACTGGTTCCTCAAATACGAACTCCAGACAATCGAGGGTGTGTCCGAGGTGGCGACGATCGGCGGCATGGTGCGGCAGTACCAGGTTGTCGCCGATCCCGACCGGCTGCGCGCCCTGGGTATTCCGCTATCTGCGGTCCGAACCGCGATTGAGCGGGGCAACCAGGAAAGTGGCGGCCGGGTCATCGAGATGGCGGAAGCCGAGTACATGGTCCGGGCATCCGGCTATATCGAGGGTGTCGAGGACCTGGAAGCGATCCCGATTGCGGTGACTGAAACCGGCACACCTATCCTGATGGCGGACATTGCCGACATCACAATTGGACCGGAATTGCGGCGCGGCATCGGCGAGCTCAATGGCGAGGGCGAGGCGGTCGGCGGCGTTGTCGTCATGCGATATGGCGAGAATGCCCGCGCGACCATCCAGCGCGTCGAAGAGCGTCTGAGTGAACTCGGCGCGTCGCTGCCCGAGGGCGTGGAGATCGTCACCACCTACAACCGGGCGGGCCTGATTGAACGGGCAGTGTCCTCCCTGCGGGAAAAGTTGATCGAAGAATTCCTTGTCGTGGGGCTGATTTGTGCGCTTTTCCTTTTCCATTTCCGCTCGTCACTCGTGATCTTCCTGAGCTTGCCGCTGGGTATTCTCACCGCGATTATCGTGATGAATGCCCAAGGCATTAATGCCAATATCATGTCGTTGGGCGGCATAGCGATCGCCATCGGCGCCATGGTGGATGCCGCGATCGTCATGATCGAGAACATGCATAAGCATGCTGAGCGTGAACCGATCACGCGCGAAAACCGGTGGGAGATCGTCACCAAGGCCTCTGTCGAAGTGGGGCCGGCGCTCTTCTTTTCGCTCCTGATTGTGACCTTCAGCTTCGTTCCGATCTTCGCACTGGAAGCCCAGGAGGGGCGGCTCTTTCATCCGCTCGCCTTTACCAAGACCTACGCCATGGCGGCGGCTGCCGGCCTGGCCATTACCCTGGTGCCGGTTCTGATGGGTTATCTTGTGCGGGGCCGGATCACGCCGGAGCACAAGAATCCGGTCAATCGCCTTTTGATCGCGGGCTATCGGCCTTTCATCGGTCTTGCGATCCGCCGTCCTGTTGCCGTGCTGCTCGCGGCCGGCCTGGTGCTCGCCAGTGCCGCCGTGCCGTTGTCCCGCATGGGAAGCGAGTTCATGCCGGATCTCGATGAAGGTGACATCCTCTACATGCCGAGTGCTTTCCCCGGCGTGTCGGCGGGCAAAGTCACCGAATTGCTGCAGCAGACCAACCGCCTGATCATGACCGTGCCGGAGGTCCTGACAGTGCACGGAAAGGCGGGGCGAGCCGAGACCGCCACAGACCCGGCTCCGTTGACCATGATTGAGACCACCATCCAGCTGCGACCGCGCGAAGAGTGGAGGCCGGGCATCACAATTGACGACATTCGAGCCGAACTGGATGCCGCTGTGGATGTGCCCAGCCTCACCAATGCCTGGATCATGCCGATCCGCGGTCGAATCGACATGCTGGCGACAGGAATCAAGACGCCTGTCGGTATCAAGATTGCCGGCCCGGACCTGGATGTGATTGCCGAGATTGGCGAGGAGGTGGAAGCCATTATCCGGACACTGGACGGAACCGCATCGGTTTATGCCGAACGGGTTACCGGAGGCCGGTTCGTTGATATCGACGTCAATCGGCTGGAAGCCGCCCGGTTCGGGCTGAATGTCGCCGACGTCCATGATGTCGTTCGGACTGCGATCGGTGGCATGACTGTTGGCGAGAGTGTCGAGGGCCGGGAGCGTTATCCCATCAATCTTCGCTACCCGCGTGACTATCGTAATTCTGTGGACTCGATCCGGGATCTGCCGGTGGTCACGCCGACCGGTGCCGAGATTCCGCTGGGGCGGGTTGCTGATATCTCGATCGCCGATGGCCCTGGTGTGATCCGCAGCGAAAATGCCCGTACCAATGGCTGGGTTTATGTCGATATCAATGGGGTCGATATCGGGAGCTATGTTGAGGAAGCCCAGCAGGCTTTGGCCGAGTATATGGAATTGCCGCCGGGATATTCGATCAGTTGGTCCGGTCAGTTCGAATACATGGAGCGGGCACAGGCAAAGCTGGCGGTGGTCGTTCCGGTGACCCTGGTCATCATCTTGCTGCTGCTCTTCCTGAATTTCCGGAGGCTGACCCCGGTCCTGATGATCATGGGGACGCTGCCGCTGGCTTTGGTCGGCGGGGTCTGGCTGCTCGACATGCTCGGGTATAATCTCTCCGTCGCTGTCGGTGTGGGTTTCATTGCCCTGGCAGGCGTTGCTGTCGAGATCGGGGTGTTGATGATCGTCTATCTGGAGCAAGCGCTCACCCGCCATCAGTCTCTTGCAGATGAAGACGGCCGGCCGCTGAACAGATCGGATATTGACGAGGCGGTGATCGAGGGGGCCCTGTTGCGGGTGCGCCCGATCATGATGACTGTCATTGCTACGATTGCCGGCCTATTGCCGATCATGTTCGGTGATGGAACCGGGTCTGAAGTGATGCGACGGATCGCGGCACCCATGGTCGGCGGTATGACCAGCGCCACCATCCTGACCCTTCTGGTTATTCCAGCGGCGTTCCTGATCTGGAAACGTGTGGGGCTGGCCGGGCCGACACAATCCGCCGCAGTGGCAGGAGGCGTGCAGTGAATGTGAAAGACGTCTCCCGTGCGACCGGCCTGCCCTCGAAAACCTTGCGGTATTACGAGGAGGTGGGCCTGGTCGCGCCGGCGCGGGCGGACAATGGATACCGCGTCTACTCAGAAACAGATGTTCACAAGCTCGCTTTTGTCGGTCGGGCGCGAAGTCTGGGCTTTTCGCTCGACGACTGTCGCGCTCTGCTGTCGCTGTACGAAGACCGATCGAGGGCGAGTGCCGATGTGAAGGCTTTGGCGATGGATCATGTTGCACAGGTTGATCGGAAATTGGCCGAGATGACGATGATCAAGTCAGAGCTGCAACGTCTCGTTCTGGCGTGTCATGGCGATGACCGGCCAGACTGCCCGATCATGAACGGGCTGGCCGGCGATTAATCAGAAACGTGCCGCTTGACCTTCCAGCCACTGGAAGCCTCACAACCGGGAAATCCAAAGGAGGACTGCCCGATGAGTTGTCAGCATTGCACATCAGATAAGGCCGACGAACATATGCATCACCAGCCCGTCGCGACCGATCCGGTCTGCGGCATGGAGGTGCGGCTGGGTGCCGGCAAGCCCAGCTACGAGCATGCGGGAGACGCATACCATTTCTGCTCGCAGCGCTGTCATGATCGTTTCGCTGAGGATCCCGAGCATTTTTTAAGCGGAGCCCATCGTGACGCGTATGAAGGCATGCCGGCAGGTACGACATACACCTGTCCAATGGATCCCGAGATCATTCGCGACGAGCCGGGTGATTGCCCGATCTGCGGCATGGCGCTCGAGCCGATGGGGGTGCCAACCGGTCAAGAGGGACCCAATCCTGAGTTAATCGACTTCACACGTCGCTTCTGGTTCGGTGCCGCCCTGACCCTTCCGGTCCTGGTTCTGGCGATGGGGCCGATGCTTGGTCTCGGCTTCCTGCGCGAAGCCTTGGGTGAGACCCGCGCGGCTTGGGCTGAGCTGGTTCTGGCAACACCTGTCGTCCTGTGGTCGGGTTGGCCTTTTTTCGAGCGTGGCGTGAAGTCAGTCATTAACCGTCATCTCAACATGTTCACCCTGATCGCGATGGGAACCGGTGCGGCCTATCTTTTCAGTGTGGTGGCGGTGTTGGCGCCTGGACTATTTCCGGACGCCTTCCGCCACGCGAACGGTCATGTGGGCGTCTATTTTGAAGCGGCGGCGGTGATTATCGTTCTGGTGCTGCTCGGGCAGTTGATGGAGTTGCGGGCCCGGGAACAGACCGGTTCGGCGATCCGGGCCCTTCTGGATCTGGCGCCCAAGACGGCATTGCGGGTCAATGTGGATGGGGACGACGAGGAAGTGCCTCTCGAGCATATCCGTGAGGGCGACCACTTGCGTGTCCGTCCGGGCGAAAAAATTCCGGCCGATGGTGTTGTGGTCGACGGCCGGTCCTCGGTCGATGAATCGATGATTTCCGGTGAGCCCGTCCCGGTCGAGAAGGTCAAGGGCGAGGCGGTCACCGGGGCGACGGTCAACGGCAATGGGAGTCTTGTGATTGCGGCTCGCCGGGTCGGCAAAGACACGGTGTTGAGCCAGATCGTGGAAATGGTTGCCAATGCCCAGCGCAGCCGAGCGCCCATCCAAAAGTTCGCTGACTTGGCGTCGGGTCGTTTTGTGCCGGCCGTGATCGTCGTCGCGGCGATCGCGTTCATTTCCTGGTCGGTCTGGGGGCCTGAACCGGCTTCGGCCTATGGTCTTATCGCGGCCGTTTCCGTCTTGATCATTGCCTGTCCCTGCGCCCTGGGCTTGGCCACGCCGATGTCCGTGATGACCGCAACGGGGCGAGGCGCCCAGGCCGGAGTTCTGATCAAGAATGCTGAGGCATTGGAACGATTCGCCAAGGTCGATACCCTGATTGTCGACAAGACCGGTACGCTGACCATGGGGCGCCCCGAACTCGCGGCCGTGATCGCGTTCGCGGGTTATCTGGAGGATGACGTCCTGCAAATGGCCGCAAGCCTCGAGCGCGGGTCCGAGCATCCACTCGCGGAGGCCATAGTACAAGGCGCCAAGAGTCGCGGGACGACGATGGAAGTTGCCGACCAGTTCGAGGCCATCACGGGCAAGGGCGTGACAGGCCGGGTCTCCGGAAAGGCTATTGCTCTTGGCAATGCTGCGCTCATGGATGCCGCGGGCATTTCGGTCAGCGAGACCGCAACCGCCGACGCCAATGCTCGCCGGGACGAAGGTGAGACCGTGATGTTTGTTGCGATTGAAGGCCAACTGGCCGGCATGGTCTGCGTGGTTGATCCGATCAAACCGAGCGCGGCCCAGGCGCTTGAAGATCTTCAAAAGCTGGGATTCCGGCTGGTGATGGCAACCGGCGACAATGAGCGCACGGCCAGATCGGTTGCGGCCAGGCTCGGGCTGAACGATGTGCGGGCTGATGTACTGCCGCGCGACAAGGCCCGGATCGTGGAAGAGCTCCAGGCGGACGGGTGCAGGGTCGCCATGGCCGGCGATGGCGTCAATGACGCGCCCGCTCTTGCGCAGGCCGATGTTGGCATTGCCATGGGGACTGGCGCTGATGTGGCGATTGAGAGCGCCGGCCTGACCCTTGTGAAAGGCGATCTGACCGGCATTGTCAGGGCCCGCAAGCTTGCCCTCGCGACTATGCGCAATATCCGCGAGAACCTGTTTTTTGCCCTGGTCTACAATGCTGCTGGCGTCCCGGTGGCGGCTGGCATTCTCTACCCGGTCTTCGGCATCATGTTGTCACCGATGATAGCGGCTGCGGCGATGAGCCTGTCTTCCGTCTCGGTCATCACGAACTCCCTGCGCTTGAGGTCGGTCCGCTTGGGCTGAGGGAAAACTCGTGGACGTGCGTATCTCCATCAAACCAAGGTGGAGATACGCGTGTCCGGATTTCGAATAGGCATGATGGCGGTGTGTGCCATCGTTGCAGCGGTCAGCTTTTCCGCAGGGGGGTGGAGCCATCCGCCTGCGGAACACGATCCGCCCGCTGCCGGACAAGTTGAGCCAGCGACCACGTCACGAGATGCTGAGCCAAGCGTGCGACCCGCGTCCGAACCGGCTGCGATGCAGATGGATGGGTCTGGTCATGTGCATGATGGCGAAGAAGCTCTTCATATCGATGAGCTTGATCACGCTGACGTGTTGTCCACGACGGCGGCCGGGCACGCCCATTGGGGTGAACGGGGCGCTTCGACGCCTTTCGAGCGGGCCATGTCGCGACTCGGTGCTTTCCACTCGGTTGCCGTACATTTCCCGATTGGCCTGATCCTCGCCGCTGCCCTCGCACAGGCACTCACATTGGCTGGGCGTTTGCCCGCTGGAGCGGAAACGGTCCGCTTTCTCGTTTGGACAGGCGCGGCGGCAGGAGCGCTCGCTGCCCTGCTGGGTTGGGCTCATTCGGGGCCAATGGCAGCCGGCGAGACGGGGGTGATGTTAGCGCACCGGGTCATCGGCACCGGCCTTTTGGTCGGCTTGGCCGGGCTTGCACTGCTGGGGGAATGGGCGCGCAAGACTAGCAGTCAGACGCCGGCGCTTCTCTTCTCGCTGACGCTGTTCGCACTTGCCGCAGCCCTCATGCTCAACGGCTTTCTTGGCGGGGCGCTCGCCCATGGCGGCTTGCGCCACCTGTTCGGTGGCTGACACGAATTCGAGACCCGCAAAGGAGATTGATGATGCATCGTACTTTGGCTTTGACGATGGTTTTGGCTACGAGCCTTTCGACAGCCGCCCTCGCGAACGAGGTGGACGAGATCGAACAGGTTCTGGAAAACTATTCCGGTGCCCTGTCGGACGAGGATGTCGTGGCGGCCGAACGCTGGGTGATGGCGGACGGAGAAGACTTCACCATTTTCGAGGGAAGTGGCAGTGATATCGGCTGGGCCGTATATCGCGACCACCATCTCGTGCCCGAATTTGCCGCCGAGCACGTGACATTCCATGTGTACGACTGGTCAGGGTATTCTGTCCAAGTTGATCAGGAAATGGCATTTGCGACCTTCGACATCCGGATGGAGTATGAAGTCCGGGGCGAGGCCCGTGAACGGGATGCCCACGGCACCGCTATTCTGGTCCGCACCGGAGATGGGTGGAAGCTTGCCCATCTACACACATCCTGACGGAGGGCTTTGATGTCCGATGAACACATGAATGATGTCCTGGAGCGGATCGCTGCCGATCATACAAGTCTGGACCTCGAGCGCTTCCAGAAGAATGTTTGGGACGGTCTTGAAGCGCCGGCTCGTCGTGTGCCGGACATTTCGGGGCTGTCAACTGGCCTGGCGATCCGTGCCGCACCTGCCGTTCTGGCGCTACTGGTTGGTAGCGTCGTCGGGGTTGACCTGGCTCCGTCTGGCGAACCCGACTTGCTCGCTGTATTTGGCGCCCGTGCCGAATTGCCTTTGACAACCCTAATGGGCGAGGGGACTGAGCTGTGATCTGGCGCGCAGGCGTTACAGCGGCAATCTTGGGGCTTCTGGGCGGTCTGGCAGGCGTGTGGCTGGGCGCGCAGCTTGGCAATCGTCCCGATACCGTGACGGTCAGCCTTCACGCCGTGATTCACGACCAGCTCCATTTGACCCGCGATCAGGAAGCGGAAATCGAGGCCTTGGAAGCGGATTTTGCTCGCGAAAAATCTGCCTTCGACCAACGGCTGGCGGAAGCCCGGCACGCGATCGGCACGTCCTTGATGGAAAGTCGGGAAATGTCACCGGAAGTCGTCGAAGCTGCAGAGGCCCTTCATGATGTGATGGGCGAATTGCAGCTGTCCACGCTCAATCACATCCTCGCCATGCGCGCCGTGATGGACGTCGAGCAGCGCGAAATATTCGATGCGCGCCTGGCGGCGGCCCTTGATGCCGAACGCTGACGCCCCCGGTCTGACGCCCAGCGACGAACAATTGGCTGGCCGGGCGCGGGCGGGAGATCGAATGGCCTTCAATCGCCTGATGCAACGCCACGCGCCCCGGCTGGTGAATTTCCTCGAACGGCAGCTCGGCAGCCGGTCCGATGCAGACGATGTTGCGCAGAACACTTTTATCGCCATCCACCGAAACCTTCACCGCTTCGACGAGACCCGCGCCTTCGTAACCTGGATGTTTGTGATCGCCCGGAACAAGGCGAAGGACCATCATCGCCGCCGCGCGGTGCGCAACTGGATAGGCCTGGAAGAACCATCGGTGCCCGCGCCAGTCGATCCGACCACACCTGAACGGATCGTTGCTGACCGGGATGAGCTGGCGCGCGTGAATGCTGCCATCCGAGCCATGCCCGAGGGCTTGCGGACCCCGCTCCTGCTTTCGGTAATCGACGGGATGAGCCACGCTGAAATCGGATCGGTCATGGGCTTGTCTGAAAAGGCTGCGGAAGTGCGTGTCTACCGTGCGCGCAAGCGGCTGCGGGACAGTTTTCCGCCTGAGGGATAACCTGATGGGCTGCGTACGGGACGTTCGGATTGCTCGCAGACCGCCCCGGAGGCCCCCATGACCGTGCTGCTTCGCTGGACCCTTCGCATTCACAAATGGCTCGCCCTGGTGGTCGGGATTCAGATCGTACTGTGGATTGCCGGCGGCGTCGTGATGAGCGCCTTGCCGCTGGACCGGGTTCGCGGGGAACACAACATCGCGGACCTCCCGGCACCGGCGCTCGATGTGTCAGGGGTCCTGCCAGTGCAGGCCGCACTCTCTGACCTCGCGATCGGAGGGGCGCTTGAAGCTATCGATCTGCGCGTATGGCAGGGCCGTGTCGTTTACCGTGTCACCGAACTGAGCGGGGCGAGCGTACTCGTGGACGCCGAGACAGGGGAACGCCTCACACCGATTTCCCGTGAAATGGCGATTGAGATAGCCAGCGCCGATCATGCTGATCGACCGGAAATCGCTGCCGTTCGATTCTTCGATGAACCGAGTTGGGAATACCGTCGCTCCGGGTCGGCCTGGCGGATCGATTTCGCGGATGGCGAGGGCACGCGCATCTATGTGTCTCCGGAGACAGGGATGGTGACTGCGCGCAGGAATGATACCTGGCGCGTCTTCGACTTCTTCTGGATGCTCCACATCATGGACTATGAGGAGCGGGAAAACTTCAACAATCCCCTGCTGATCACAGCGTCGGTGTTTGCATTGGTTACGGTGCTCGCCGGCTTGCTTTTGCTCGTCTTGCGCTTGCAGCGCTTGGTCCGAATGGAATTGGCAAAGCGCCGATAAGCAGATCGTCGGCTTGAGGGATGCGCGCGTCCTCCGCGTATTCTGGCAAGGGCCGATGGAGGGACTGACATCGCAGGATTGATCACGATCGGGACGGCTTTCGCGGGTCGCGACAATCGGCTCACGCCGATCCGTCTGGTGTTGGCGGCTGCCGTGCTTGCTGAACATGCTATTATCGTTACGCAGGGGCCCATGCTGCCGCCCCCATTGGTCATCAATGGCTGGTCGCTCAGTTATGCGGCGGTAAATGCTTTTTTCGTCCTGAGCGGTTTTCTGATCGCCGACAGTCTCGAGCGTCGATCCAATCCATTCCAGTTCGCCGCGGCGCGCATGCTTCGGATCTGGCCAGCGTTGCTCGCTCTTTCGCTTCTGGCCGTCCTGGCCATTGGTCCAGTTGTAACAGACCTGAGCGCCGCATCTTATTTCGGCTCATTGCAGACGTTGAGCTTTCCCGTCCAAGTACTTGGCTTTCTTGATACGAGCCAGGGCCCCGCAGGCATCTTCTCGGACAATCCTTGGGCGGGCGAGTTCTCGGCGACTCTCTGGACCTTGCGCTATGAGGTGCTGGCCTATGCTGGTGCTGCGCTGATTTTCTTCTCTCCGCTGCCTTGGGGGCGGGGCGCTAAACTTTTCCTTTTTGTCGGAGTGACCGCCGCTTATTTGGTCGTCCGGTCCTTCTGGCCCGATGCGCCGGCCATGATCGAGAGCGGCCTGCGTCTGGCGTCGGCGTTCACTCTGGGCATGCTGGTTCATGTTTGGCGTGAAAAGATTCCGGTTCTTCCTTGGCCGACCCTAATTGTATTGCCGGTCTGGATTGCGTTGGGCAGTCATCCCTTGGCAGAGGTATTTCTCAACCTCACACTGGCGTCCATATTGTTTGCGGTCGCCTTTGCAGGGCTGGGGCGCTGGCCGACCGGCGCCCGCCTGCCCGACTGGTCCTATGGTATTTATATCTGGCATTATCCGGTCATGCAGGTGGTGCTGTACTGGTATCCAGCGGCGGACCCGCTGGAGGTCGCCATTTATTCAATTCCCGTTACGCTTTTGATTTCCGCCGCGTCCTGGTCCTGGATCGAGAAGCCCAGCTTGGCGGGCAAGGCTGGATTGGGCCGCTGGTTGGAGCTGGCTTTCAAGGGGATGCGGCCATCCCCCTGAGGCCGGCATGGTCAGTGGTGTGATAATTCGGCGTCAGCGATCTGGAACCCGTCCGCAGTATTCACGACGGTAATCATCAGGTGTGCACCTGGCCGGAAGAGATCGAAATCCACGGTCTCAGCTACAGAGAAGCGCATCGTCATGGCCGACATGCCCAGCTCGGTAAGAGCTTCATGACTGACGACAGCAGTGCGCCCATCAGCGTCGGCTGTCCGCACCTCCGCCGCGACCGTCGAGCTGGCCTCGGTATGCCCGTGATGGTTTCCATCGTGGCTAGGCTGATCATGGTGGTCGACTGTCGTGAAGATCAGGGCAGACGCGGCAATAAGTGTGATCATGGGGTCTCATTTCTGGGTTGATGAAGGGACTTCAGCATTACGCGCAAACTGGCGTCACCCCTCACGCAAGCAAGCCGCCAGCACGTTGGCCAGCGCCGACTTTACCCCGAGCGTAAGCCCAGCAAAACAAGATATCACCGGCCTATGAGGAAGCGCGCCGCATCACATGGGCAATTTGGCAGCTGCGGGTTTAAGGTGCATTTTGAAATAGTCCGCATCTAGTTGGTTTGGAATTTGCGGGATGCTCGAGTTCTTCCCGTAGCGCCGGGGAAGATGCGCTGTTGGTTGAACGTGTGAAACGCAAGGTGTCCCGGGCAATGACATCCATGTCTACATGAATTGACCCGACAGTGGGGAGATCGCGTTGCCAAATCGGCGCCCGCGCTTCAGCCGGCGTCTTCTTGTCAGGCGACAACTATGGGGCGGCGGTTCGCTCAACTTTCCTGTTGTCACCGCGCCGTTGCCAATTGGAACTTATTGTTTTTCTTGCATTATTGGAATTCTGTGGTATGGTCATCACAACTCTTATTCAGAAAATATGGAGGTCGCCGTTGCGGCTCTTTTGTCTCCGCCTGCCGTCGGAAGAAACGGCTATTGCGTCGCTCAGTGAGTGGGTTGGCCACGCGGGCTCGCCCAGACGCATTCCGGAATGGGTCGGTGGAAAGCGGCAGGCCCTGGATCAGCATTTCCCGTGCTTCTTCGGGCAACCTGGCAGTATCTCCCGCCGCATGGTCCGCTGCGAGCGCTTTCCAGACGATGCCGAGAGTGTTCGCATCACTCAGTCCGAGCCGTACATGCAATCGACGGAGCGGGCAGTCCTAGCCATCGCGGCGATTGAGGGCGATTGTCGTAGTTTTAATTTTGACGGTCACCTGGATGTCACTAGTGCAGAGGGATCTATCTTATTTCTCGCTGGTGAGGTGTACCGCGCCAGGAGCTATGATGCTGATCCGGTGTTCTGGCCTTGTATCGTTCAGTCGCCGGCGGACATTGGTCGAGCGACGCCATGGTTTCCCTTGATCCTGCGCCCATTCGAGCTTTCCGAGTGGTTTCGTCCTACCTACGGTCACACTGACTTGATCCGTGATCTCCCAACTGGTTCGCTACGCGTGAAGCATACGAGCTATACTGCGGAGCGACCGAGGTCGGCTTTTGAAGTGAAGCCAGCTCGCGAGGCATGGGAATCCTTTGGATAGCCTAGCCTAAGCATAGCAGGGTTTCAGCTCTCTCGGGCCCCGGCTGAAGTGGGGCGGGCTTTACGTAGTCGGCCCCACCTAAGCCGACACCTGTTCAATCTGGGTAAAATTTGGCGGGCGCGATCTACCAGCTGTGCGCGAGGCTCGTGGCGCATCGAGCTGGTGGCCGCCCTAGAAGGCTTATTGATTTGCAGGGTTGAGCGTCTATCGAAGGTTTCTGAGCCATTTCGTTGGAGTTTTTAGAGCGCCAAGTGGTCTTCCCGTCAGGCGAGGTGCCTGCCCTCCAAAACGCACTAGTAGATGAGTCTCCCAATAGGATTAGATCAGGCGTCGAGAGCTTTGATCAGAAAGAGTGGATGATCAGCTTGATCAGCGACCCAGTCGCCGAGTGCGATCAAATTTAACTGTCGCATCGCGATCACTTCATCGAGCTCGTTTGCTCCCGGCACGTTCTTGTTGAGCTCTGGCGGGCCGTTGTCCGCCCAAGTAATTGAGATAACTTGCTGAGTGTCGCCGAGACCGCTCACGCCCCGTGCGATATGGTCGTGCTCGGAATATTGCGCGAAAAACTCGGCCACTGCTGAGCGTGTCCCCTCTACTTTCAGTGTCGAAGGCGAGTTGATAATAGCAGCGTATAATACGCTCGCCGCTGTTGCTTGGCCCAGCTGCTCACTTTCGCGCGGCGGAAAGCCAAGTGACGAAGCCCAAGCGCGGACCGCGAGAGCCGCGACGGACCTTGTCCTCATTTTTCCACGCGTGCCATCGCTCGGACCTAGGTGCCCTCGGTGTCGCCAGTTCCGTTGACCGTCCATTGCCAAGCTCGTCATTTCCGCAACTCGCTTAGGTCCGTGTAATGTCTCTTCAATTTCGAACTTCATTGCAGCTCTTGTCCTTGCCCAGCCGCGAGCATTAACCATAGACTAAAAAAATTTGTCAACTTCCTTAAATTGACATTGACAATTTTTACTCGTCATCGCAAATTATGGTCATGACCGATAAAGCCACATTCGCGCCGCGGGGAAGCCGCGCTTCAAAATTTCGCCAGCTCGGACTCTATCAAGGCGCGGAGCCCACGAGGACTTGGAAGCCCGGAAAGGTTTGGGTCGCACGCGACGGGATTTTCGCCAAAACTCCCAAATGCCTGAATTCATACGCGCCGTTTGAAAGCCACCTCGAAAGCTTAGGCCACCTCCTTCTTTCGGTAGATCCTCGCATTCAATACTATGTCTGCCAGCCGAATCCGCTCCTCTATTGGATGGAAAGCAATGATAGCGGGCGAGTTAGGCGTGAATACACACCTGATTTCATCGCTTTGAATAAAGACGAATGCCTTTTTGCTATTGACACGAAGGCAAGCTACTTCGCTGAAGCGGACCAATGGGTGTCGCGAGTAGCCGCTATTCGCCAAGCATATCGTTTTGATCACGGCGTCGAATTGCTCGTCTGGACGGAGCGCGACCTTTACGCAGAGCCCAGGCTGTCAAACGCGCGGACGATGTACCGCCACCGGCATGCACCGCAGGATCCGTCGAGTGAATACACGGTGCGACGTACGCTTGAAGCACACGGCGGCGTCTCAAGCATCGGCCAACTCTGCGAAGAAGCATCAATCGAAGCGCGTTGTCAGATGGCCGAGGCCTTTGGCTCGGTAATGCGCTTGGGCCTTGCCGGCGAGGTCGTACTCGCTTCAGGCGCAAAGTATGGGCGCAACACTGAAGTGCGGTTCAATGAGGCCGCTGAATGACCAGTTCTCACCTCAAATCAGTCGAGGTTCCACATGGCAATCTCTATCCCCGGCTGAGACTTGTTGTCGGCGATAGTGTTTGGATTAACGGTGAGGAGCACTTTGTCCAAAAGCGCCAACGCGACAAGTGGATACTTATTCACCTCGAGACACAAGAATTGCTGATCGAAACCGATCTTCGGTTGGTCGACCTCTATGGCTCTGGGAAACTTAAATACCGATCCCGATCATCTATGTGCCCACCCCTTTCTCCGATGGCACCGCACCTGGAAGACCCACACGCGCGAGCCGCCGCGGCGCTCAAACATGACTACGTGAAATATGTGATGCAGCATCCGACCGGATTTCGAACAAGCCGGAAGTGGCTCAAGGATCGGATCGCCGAGAAAGCCCTTGAACGCGGTGAGGAAACCTCGCCCTCGCCTACCTCGGTGCTCAACTGGAAGCGCTTGCACGACGCCCATTTCCAAGAAATCGGCCTCGCCGCTTACGCTCCGCGTCATGACCTGAAGGGAAAAAGGGGCTCAAGGCTCCCCGAAGCGAAAAAGGTCGCGCTTGATCGCGCTGTCGACCGGTACCTTCAGGGCGGTTCGATAAAAGATGCTCACCTCGAGGCACTGAGCTACATCTCTGACGTCAACCGCTCGGCGGAAGGCAAGAAATATAGCGAGTCCGCTCCGCTCAAACACCTCGACGAGAAAGGACTTCTGACGCCGCCGAGCCTGTCGACGCTTGAGCGCGAGATTCGCAGGAAGGTGTCGCCTTTCGTGAAACAGGCGGGACGTATCGGCACATACTATGCGCGTAAGAATTGCCAGAGCTACCAGACGCGTGGGTTGCCTGATCGCCCTTACGGCGAGGTTGAGGTCGATTTTACGCCTGTGGATCTCATTCTCGTCGACGACAACCGCGTCATTCTCGGACGTCCTTACCTTATCGCGTTTCTGGACCGCGCCACCCGCATGGTTGTCGGGTTTTCGATCTCGTTCGACGTCCCGGGCTACGCTTCCGTTCTAGACGGTCTGCGCAATGCAATCTTTCAGAAGCGCATTGACCATATCGATGGCCTCAATGACGAAGACTGGCCTTGTATGGGCCGGATTGAGAATCTCTACATCGACAACGGAAGAGAGTTTGCCAACGGTCACCTCTTGGCCGCTGCTGCGGACCTGGGCTTCAATCTCATTCGCCTTCCCCCGCGTGAACCCTGGCACAAGGGCCTTGTCGAACGCTTCATGCGCGAAGTGGCGCGCTTTAGCCACCGCTTCCCCGGCACGACCCACTCTAACGCGGTTCAGCACCGCGATTACGAGGAGCCGGAGGCGCCTGTTTTGACGCTGTCAGAGTTCCGTGATCTCGCGACCAAATGGATCGTCACGGACTACAATCGGCGGCCGAACCGGGGACTCGGCAGGGCGCCGGGGGTTCCAAGGGCACCGATCGACGCGTGGCGAGACAAGCTGGACCTTCTCGACAGCCCGAGCCTTCCCAGCGAGGAGCTCTTCATCGCGCTCGCTGGGCAGACCGCCGAGCGTACGGTCCAGAAGTACGGCGTTGAATGGGATCATATCAGGTACTGGTCGCCTGACCTGGATCGCATTCTCGCCCATCCCGATCACAGAGGTCAGTCGTCCAAGGCTTGTTCAGCCAAGTACCACGTCCGCCGCGATCCCTACGATGTCTCTAAGGTGTACCTCTACAACCATCACGCCAAAGAGGTCATCCAGCTTCCGGTCGTCGACAAGTGGCGGAAGTACACCAAGGGGCTCTCTGTTTTCCAGCACCGGCTTTGCCGCGAGCACGAGCTGATGCGGGAGGAACACCGCAGCGACCCGGAAGCGCTCTGGAAGGCTAGGGCGGCCCTGATAAATGCAGGGATGGGTGCCCTCCGGTCGGGCCGCCGCAAGCAACTCGAACGCAAGCTCACCCGCTATCTCTACGGCAACCGTGCCCATCCGGGCGTAAGCGAGCTCGTATTCGAGGATCAGTGTGGAGGCGAAGCAGATCTCATACCCCTGACCGCAGTCCACGAAGAGCCTGTGCTTGTGACCTCGGATCCGACCACCGGTTTGGAATCGCCTTCTACCGGCGAAACCCAAATTTCCAAGATCGAAATCAACTCGGCTGCCGGGAGCGACGACATGGACGAGATCCTCATGCTCGCCGCGCAAGTCAATTCAGGGAGTAGAAGTGATGCGTGACTTCAAGGAACGGCTGCCGGCGGATCGCCAGAGGCAGATGACAAACATCTTCGTTGACCATGCCAACCATCAGCAAGCAACGAAGGCCATTAGGCGATTCTTCAAACCCGTCGAAGGTGGAGTGCCGGGTCGGGGCAATATCTGTGCGCTGATCGGCGAAAGCCGGACCGGTAAGACTTACGGCGCATCTGAAGTTCTGGCGGAATACAAGCCGGAGATCGGAGCAGATGGGATTAAGCGCAGCGTTTTGCTGGTCGATTCTCCCATCGAAGGCGGAGCTCGCGCAGTGCTGGACAGCATCGCCAGCGGACTTGGCATGCAGGTCTCGCTGCGGATGACTAACTCCAACTTAATCCTGGCGATCCTGCGGGAACTCCAACGGTCGGAAGTTCAGTTTGTCATCTTTGATGAGGCTCAGGAGCTCTTCCCTGAGAAGAACAGGAAGGTGCTTAGTTTTTCGCGCAAACTGCTGCGCAAGATGCTCAACCTCAATCAGTTCAACATCCTTTGCATCGGACTGCCGGAGACTTATTCGATCATCGCAGAGGATTCTCAGCTCATCGGGCGCGGCGGCCTGCCTTACAAGCGGCTGCGTCCCTACGACTGGACGGACCCCGTAGACTGCCAGCATTTTCGGGTCCTTTGTCACAAGTTCGACGAGGAAATGCCGTTCGAGCTCTCTGATTTTGCCTCAATGGATTTTTCGAGCCGACTCTTCAAAGCGACAAAAGGATGTATCGGCATCCTCAAGGTCTACATGATCGCCGCGGGCGAAATCGCGCTCGAAGCCGGTTCGGATAGGCTGGAACTCTGCCATTTCGCGGAGGCATACGACGATCGCAAGCGCCCCAATGAGGTTTTCAATCCATTCCGCAACGACCCGTCGCTCTCATGACCGCGGCAATGGAAGGAAATAAGATGGTCAGTGCCCATCAAGACGTAGTGGATATCGCTAGGCTTCCCATGTCGAACTGGCCGGGTGAGGTCTATCCGCACGAGCCCGTTTACGGATTTTTGCAGCGGGCAGCGACCGCCAACTACGCGTTCAGTACCGAGGCCTTTCTGCTCTCGCTAGGCCTGAACGGACTAGACTGGGATTTCGACGAGCAGTTGGAGGTTGTGAACCAACTCCCCATCTACGGTAGCGACGAACTCGCCTGGAACACGCCCAGGCGCACGACTCAAGGCTATGAAATCTGCGGTCATCTGCTCCCCAGTCGGACGTTCTCGAAGGGTCGACGCCGGGTCTGCCCGCTCTGCCTGGAGGAAGAGCGCTATATCCGGATTTGGTTCGACATCGTGCCGGTGGCCGCATGCCCCATCCATGACGTGAGGCTGATCGAGGGACTCGACGGCGACCCGATTGATTGGCGGTACCCGGAGGCCGGCTGGACCCAGCGGGGTGTAATGATTGGCCAAGACCACGCCATACCCTACCCCGCCACCGCGTTGGATCGTCACGTCTTCAACAAGGTAACGGGGGTGGAGACGGCAGAGCCTTCTCACTTTGCTGGACAGTCCTTGCATTCCGTTCTCCGGGCTGCGGTCGTCCTGACCAAGCTCCACCGAGGGATAGAATCGCCTTCGCACACACCATGTGAGCTCCGAAATTTGGCGCAGTTCAGTTTTCCGTCACTGCTTGCGGGCCGAGACGCAATCGTGAAATTTCTCGCGGAGGCTAAGTGGCTGCAGCCTGATTCCGATCAGACTCGCTATCACTCGCGCTGCCACTACGCCCCGCAGCTCACTCGCACCATTCCAACGGAAGGCTTGCGTACGCTGGTCAGCGATTGCTTTGGCGAAGTTCGGGTTCGTAGTGGTCTTGCTACTCCCTCCGGCAGGCTGTCTCAACATGACGGCGCGGACGGGGCCTGGACTTTGGAATCAGTCGCTACTGACTTGAAGCTCGAAAGCAAATATCTGCGCAAGATTTTGGAGGCGGCGGCGGTTCCGACTCAGCGATGCGCTCACACACGGGCTTATCGCCTCAGTAGTGACAACATCGATGCTGTCAGGCGCTATATTGCCACCGCTTTATCTTTGGAGCACGTCGCGGCGGAGCTGGGCTGCACAATTGATGAGGTCGACGAGCTGGTCAGCAGGGGGACCCTCAAAATGGACTTCCGGTGTGATGGGCAGCGCTATTTCCAGGAAGACGCGATCAAAGCCTTTATCGCCCGGGCGCACCAGGGGCGGCGCGAGGGCTTCGACCCCAAGGGAATGCCTCTCGCGTCGTTTGCCGCTAAAGTCGGCATCTCGCTCCCCGCAGCCTATTCACAGCTCATTCGGAATAATACCATTGGCCTGATCGATTATGATCAAGATGCGCCGTTCTTCCATGGTGCGAGGGTCGCCTATTTCCAAAAGACACGCCTTCGGCCCGGTGCCCAGATCAAGAACGCAATCACGTTCGCGAAAGCAAAGGCACGTCTCGGAACGGAAACTGACGGTTTGGCCCAGCTGGTTGAGCTTTCTTACCTGAAGATTGTCGAGGATGAATCTGGCCGATCACGGATTTGCGAGGCGTCTCTCGATGCATTCGAGGACGCCTACGCCAGGGCGGCTGATTATGCCCCGTTGTTGAGATGCTCTGCGCGGAGCGCGCTCAAGTTGCTCAGAAAAAAAGGCGTGGAGCCGATCAACGAGTATGGGAAACGTGTAGTTTGTTTCGTCTCTCGGGAACAGGTTCACAGTCTTGTGGGCATTAGGCTAGAGAGTCGCACCGGCTTCCAAGCCCTTGAGGTACTGCGCGATGAACTTACCGAGAAGTTCGCATCGGCATCGGTGCCTGGAACAGCTCGCGTGATTACTGATCCTGCGATTGTAGTGGAGGCGACATCGCGGAATTGGTCATTCAAAGTTACCCGCAAGCCGACACTTGATCGCTATGACCTTGTGGCATTGTTCAGGTCTGTCAATGAGGGCGGCCGTTTGCGGAAGATCCTCGCTGCTGCTGTTGAGCCTGAGAAGATCTGGCCTGGAGCCGAAGTGCGGCGGGAACCTGGTGGCGGCTTCGTACTCGTTGATGGTGTTGGATTCGGTGTTTCGCCGGAGTCTGAAACCTCTCATCTCGTCGACCGAATTGTGGGTCGTGCGCACGAACTTCACCGCTACCTCTAATCGATACAGCCAAATCGTCTAAGGGCCGCCCCCAACTGGGGCGGCGCTTTTTTGCCCGATGAGAGGAAGATCCAACTTGTTCTGCTGAATGAGACGTTTTGTCCAAACTGATTTGACGTTTGGTCTAGCCAAATTGGACGCACGCTTCGGCTAAGATATTGAATGTACTTGCGCAACGTCCAACGACTTGTGACGTCCAACATCTTTCTCTTTGTTCCCGTTCCGCTCGACCCGAGCCTGATGCCAATTTCGGTGCCGGGGTCGACGCTCACATGGAACGCGCTCAGGGCTGCGGGTTTGAACCTGAACCGCCAAGGTGCGCCATCTTTCTCTTTGTTCCCGTTCCGCTCGACCCGAGCCTGATGCCAATTTCGGTGCCGGGGTCGATGCTCACATGGAACGCGCTCAAGGCTGTGGGGTTTGAACCTGATCCGCCAAGGTGCGCCATCTTTCCCTTTGTTCCCGTTCCGCTCGACCCGAGCCTGATGCCAATTTCGGTGCCGGGGTCGATGCTCACATGGAACGCGCTCAGGGCTGTGGGGTTTGAACCTGATCCGCCAAGGTGCGCCATTTCCTGGATCTCGCGGCAGTTCGCTTCGCGAATGTCTCCGACACGGTTGACGACCGGCTGACCCTTGCTGGTCAGCCGGCGGTCAAACCATCGATCAGTCGAGGCCCATGGCGTTTCGGGCCTGCCAGGTGTCGGCGTATTGCTGGAAGGCGACGGCGCGACCGTTCTCGATGGTCCAGACATGGACGAATTGCGCATCCATGGGGGTTCCGGTCGCGTTGAACGTGCCGGTATAGCGGCCCATCACCGCGACCCGGTTGCCTTGGGCGATCATGTGTTCCGGCGTGACAGTGAATCCGTCCCAGCCGGAAACAATCGGTCCGATCACGCCACCCAACACTGCGTCCGGCCCGATATAGGGATTGCCGCCGTCATAGGGGAAATTCTCGGCCTCGTTCCAGACGATTTCCGGATCCAGCAGGGCGGTGAATGCCGGAACATCGCCGACTGCGAACGCATCATAGAGCGCTTGGGCAACTGCAGTGGATGCCTCACTCGCATCTGTGGTCCGGTCACTTGGAAAGCAGGCCGTAACAGCCAGGGCCGCGATGGCCACAATCATCAGTCTCATGCTGGAATCCCCCGATAGCCAGACCGCAGACAAGCACGCCATGACGCGATTGTCGTCTGTTTTGTGGGTGTCCGGGCGTCAGTTCAGGCACCAAAGTCCCGTGCACACGCCGAAAAAGACCTGCATGCCCAGATCCAGCAGTCCTGTCAGGACCAGCAGCGGCACCCCGACATAAAGAAAGGCCAGCCACACGGCCATCAGGGTCGGGCGCGGCTCGGCGATGCGATGACCCATCACGGACTGCGGGCGTTTGGCAAACATGACTGCGTCCTTTTGGTTATGCTTAACTCTCATTAACCGGATTTCCCTAACGCTTCCTGCCATGCAGATTGATCTCGACATTGGCCGGCCGACCTGGGACCTGGCCCTGATGGCCCACCCGGCCGCCCTGCAACAGGACTGGAGTTATGGCGACGCCGTGAAGGCCCTGGGTGGAACCGCCCTGCGGGCCGGATTGGTCGCAGACGGCGTGCTGGTCGGCCTGGCGCAGTTCACCAGTCGCAAGATTGCCGGACTGGTCAGCATGGCGCTGTGCACCCGCGGACCGGTCTGGTTGGAGGATGTTGAACCCGAGGCAAAGGCCGACGCCTGCCGTGCACTCAAGGCCGGGCTGGGCCTGGCCAGACCGAGGGTCGTCCTGTTCTCGCCGGATGAAACCGATCCGGCGGGCATGAGCCGCATGAAGCGGGTCATGACGGGTTATTCGACCGTTCTGCTGGATCTTGACCAGCCGCTCGAGGCCTTGCGCGCCGGGCTGGACTCCAAATGGCGCAACAATCTGACCGCGGCGGAAAAAGCCGGTCTGAAGGTGACGGTCAGCGGCACCAAGCCGGCGCAATACCGATGGCTTCTGGAGACCGAGGAAGGGCAGCGCGCCGCCCGTGGATACCGCTCGACCCCGGCGGCCCTCGTGCCCGAATACGTCACGGCCAAGGGTGACCGCGATACGCTGCTTGTCTTGCGGTTGGACGAGGGCAAGCAGAAGCGGGCGGCGATGATGTTCGTCATTCACGGCTCTGCCGCCAGCTATCAGATGGGTTGGCTCGATCATGAGCATGCGCCGCGCGGCGCCCATAACCTGCTGCTGTGGCAGGGTATCGAGCAGTTGCGGGCGCGGGGTGTCCGGCAATTGGATCTGGGCGGTGTGAATACGACCAGCGGCGCCGGGATCGCCCGTTTCAAGATCGGCACCGGCGGCCAGGTGGTCACGCTCGCCGGCACCTATTTGTAGCCATCCACGCGTCCACGGGCCGTCGTCCAATCGGTGTGCCCGCCCACCAGCCCAGCTTGCGAACCAAGTCCTGATGCAGCCCATCGTGTCGCGCTGACCTGTAAACCGGTGGGCATCGGCGGAAATGACGCGAACTTTACTCCAACAGGAGGATTGGCTGCAAAGGAGACGCAGAAAAGCCTTTCCACACCCGGGAACAACTTCCTAATGTGCGCGCAGCAAACAAATGGGGAGTGGCATGGACGCCATATTCGACCTGATCTTCACGATCAGCGACTTTCTCTGGGGCGGGCAATGGAACGGGACACGGATTATCCCGGTGTCGGGTCCCATTACCTATATGCTTCTGGGCACAGGCCTCTATTTCATGATCCGCCTGGGCTTTCGCCCGCTGCGCCGCCTATTCCCGGCGTTTGGCGAGCTCTGGGCCGGCCGCAAATCCACCGGTGAAGGTGAGATCACGCCTTGGCAGGCGCTGTCGACGGCACTGTCCGGACAGGTCGGAACCGGTAATCTCGCCGGTGTCGCAACGGCGCTGACGCTGGGTGGTCCCGGCGCGATCTTCTGGATGTGGGTCACGGCCGTCTTCGGCATGGCCGCGGCCTATGCCGAATCCAGTCTGGCGGTGCGCTATCGCGAAAAACACCCGGACGGCCATTATCATGGCGGCCCGATGTACTATATCCGCAATGGTCTGGGTAAGGGCTGGGGCTGGCTGGCTGTCCTGTTTTGCGCCGGTACCGTGTTGTCGGCCATCGCCACCGGCGGCATGATCCAGGCCAATTCGGTTACCCAAAGTGCCGTGGAAGCCGGCGCCTCGATGGGCGTGACGATCCCGACCTGGGCCGTCGGCCTGGTTCTTTCGGCGCTTGTCTTCATCGTCATCATTGGCGGCATCAAGTCGATCGGCTCGATTGCCGGCAAGATCATCCCGTTCATGGCGCTGGCCTATGTCGGGGCCGCCGTCTTCGTGCTGGCGACGCATCTTGATCACATCCCGGGTGCATTCGGGACGATCTTCAGCCACGCGTTCGGCCTGGAACAGGCCGTCGGCGGGGCCGCCGGCTATGGTGTCCTGGCGGCCATTCGTGCGGGTGTTGCACGCGGCCTGTTCTCGAACGAGGCCGGTCAGGGTTCTGCGCCGATCGCTCATGCGGCTGCGCAAACCAAGAATCCGGTCAAGCAGGGTGAAATCGCCATGCTGGGTGTCTTCATCGACACCATGGTGATCTGCACCATGACCGCATTGGTGATCCTGGTGGTCGAGGGCAGTTTCCCGTCCGGTGATGGCGCCACCGTCGCCTATGCCTGGCAGTCGACCTCACTGGAGGCTTCAGCCGTTACCACAGCGGCCTATGCCGAGGGCATGTTTGCCGGTGCCTGGGTCATCCTGGCGGCACAGGCCCTGTTTGCCTTCACCACCATCATCGGCTGGTCCTACTATGCCGAGCAGTGCATCACCTATCTGGCTGGCGACTGGATTGCCAAGCCGTTCCGGTTTGCCTGGGTGGGTGTGGCCTTTGTCGGCACCCTGATCCTGAACGTCGAGGGATTGTGGCGTTTCGGTGATATCGCCAATTCGGCGATGCTGATCCCGAACGTTATCTCACTGATCCTGTTGTCCGGAGCTGTCATCTCGATGACCAAGCGGTTCGACAAGACCGGAGAGCTGCCGCCGAACTTCAATGGCGACGAGTGGGGCACGAAAGGCCCGGCGCAGCCAGCGGACGACGCGCCCGCCAAGGACTGATGTCCGGGCAATGAAGAGAGGCCCCGCTTCGGCGGGGCCTTTTTTTCAGACCTGAAGCGATCGGCGTGATCCGACCCATGCACTCAGTGCCAGGCCCGTCACTGTTCCGAGCGCATCAGCGACCATATCGCCGATGGACGCGGTCCGACCGGCGTCGCCGGCTGCCTGCAGCCATTCGATCCCGCCACCATAACCGACCAAAAGCAGCAGGGCGATCCAGCGCGGCGAGCCGGGCCAGGCGATGCGGGCGAGAATGGCCAGCACACAGAACGCCCCGAAATGCTCAAGCTTGTCCGAGCCGAACAGGCGCGGCGGCAGAGCGGTTCCCGGTTGCAGGGCGAGGTCGGTGATGAGCACAATGGAGACCACCAGCAGAATCCTGGCAGCCCAGCGCAGTGTCATGTCTGGACGCGGAGCGCCGGTCTTCCTAGTTTCCGGTGTCATTTTTCGGGACTGATCTTCCATGAGCCATCTCAACGATATCGACCAGCTGACGCAGGTCCGCACAGACTGGACACGCGAAACGGCCGGAGAAATCTACCGTGCGCCGTTCAGCGATCTCATCTTTGCGGCGCAGTCCGTGCACAGGCAATGCCACCCGGCCAATCAGGTGCAGACCTCGCAGCTCCTGTCGATCAAGACGGGCGGCTGTGCCGAAGACTGCGGCTACTGCAATCAGTCGGCCCATTTCGATACCGGGCTGAAAGCCTCCAAGCTGATGCCGCTCGATGATGTCCTTGATGCGGCGAAAAAGGCCAAAGACGGTGGCGCGACACGGTTTTGCATGGGTGCGGCCTGGCGCGAGCTGAAGACCCGCGATGAAGATGTGATCTGCGACATGATCACCGGCGTCAAATCGATGGGCATGGAGACCTGTGTCACACTCGGCATGCTGACCGACAGCCAGGCCACCAAGCTGCGCGAAGCCGGCCTCGATTATTACAACCACAATCTGGATACCGCGCCGGAAGACTATGGCCGTGTCATCTCGACCCGGACCTATCAGGACCGCATCGATACGCTGTCACGTGTCCGGGAGGCCGGCATTCATGTTTGCACGGGTGGCATTGTCGGCATGGGCGAGGACGAAGCCGCGCGGATCGGCCTTTTGACAGAGCTGGCGTCGATGGACCCCCACCCGGAAAGCGTGCCGATCAACCATCTGGTCGCCGTTCCCAACACGCCGCTGGGCGACAGCAAGCCGCTGGATGGCATCGACTTTGTCCGCACCATCGCGACCGCCCGCATCCTGATGCCGCGCTCGATGGTCCGTCTGTCGGCCGGTCGCGAGGGCATGAGCCGTGAGCTGCAGGCGCTGTGCTTCCTGGCCGGTGCCAACTCGATTTTTGTTGGCGAGGAGCTTCTGACCACGCCGAATCCGGAAAAGAATGAGGATTTCGACCTGTTCAAGTCGCTCGGCATCGAGCCAATGCGCCTGGGTGAAACCGGAACGGTGCCTGCGGAATAAATCGAAACGGGAGTTCGCTGACCATGGAAAAGATTGGTGCAGAAGCCGCGGTTCAGCGCCTGTCAGGATGGCAGGCGGTGCAGGACCGTGATGCGATCCGCAAGGTTTTCGAGTTTGCCGACTTCAACGAAGCCTGGGGCTTCATGAGTCGCGTTGCCGTGAAGGCCGAGGCGATGAATCATCATCCGGAATGGTTCAATGTCTGGAACAAGGTGGATGTGACGCTGGCGACCCATGACGCGGATGGTGTCACCGGGCTGGACGTCGAGCTGGCCAGATTCATGGACACGATTGCGGGTCGGTGACCGGCGTCAGTCGCCGTGGATGATGATCATCCCGATCAGCACTTCGGCGCCCTCCTGACCGAGCGTGATGTCGGTTGCCTCCTGCAGGATCTGGGCGATCCGGTCGGCGTCCGGCACATCACCATAGCGATACTGCATGCCCGTATAGATGGTCAGGGCCGACAGGTAGGCATTGCGCAGCCGGGGCATGTACATCTCGACCCGGCGACGCAGCCGGTTGTCAGAGATCTCGAGCCCGGCCTCGATCTGCAACAGGCCCTGGGCACGGTGATTGGCCTGGACCGTGGCGGTCATCGGCGGCAGCGGCATATAGGTTTCCGACGAGGTGATCGTCCGGTGACGGCTGTCCTCGGATGATTCCTGGGCGGGCGGGCTGGCCGTCCCGCCGGCGGATGCCGTCGCAACCGGACCCATGGCGGCGAGCAGGGTGCCAAGGGCGGTGCAGAGGAAGATGGCGACAGGTCTCATGCCGACGGTCATATCCGATTGCGGTAAAGGAAGCGTTCGCGCGGTATGTGGGGTCGTCAATTCAGCTTGTGAACCACCAGCGGTCCGGGTCTGTTTGACGACATCCCGGCAAATTCGCCGGCAGACAGCGGCTGCATCGCGCAGTGCAGATACCAGCCACCGCCATTCGAGCGGATCGGTGTCATTACGCCGTGCCAATGGTTCAGCTGATTGTCGATCTCGGCTTCCCAGATGGCGTCGATCCGGGTGACTTCGCCGTCGAAAACACCGCTTCCGATCGTCGCCAGCACCAACGCTTCTCCATTGCGGCTCGCCGCCTTGCGCACGACCTGCCCGACCTCGATCGTGCGGAATTGCGGGTGTTCGCGAAAGCCTCGTGACAGGGCGACATAGCGAATGTCGTCGCCCTCCGGTTGAACCAGGCAGGCGACATGGGGGCTGAACTGGATGGTGGTCAGCAGGCCGTCAAACAGGCTGCGATTGCCGGGCTTGTGAATCAAGGCGCGAACCGCGCTTGCGATATCCGTGCGGGGTCGGGCTGTCCCGGCTTCGATGCGGGATATCTGCGGTTGGCTGATGCCGAGTTGCTTTGCCAGCCCCTGTTGGTTCAACCCCGTCCGGGCGCGGTAATCGCGCAACGCCTTGCCCCAATCCAAAGCCGCCCCCGTCTGGCTGGAAATTCACTACAAAAAGTAGGTGTAAATGCCGGGAGCAGGGAGGCAAGCCAAAAAACCAGCACAGTGCGAGCTGGAACACGGGCGGTCGGTTGTCACCGATGGCAGTTTTGCAGCCGGTCTACGTGCGGCCCGTCGCCACGCACAGGATCGGGTCAGGCGGCCGGTTGGCCCGGCCGCTTCCAGGCCCCTTGATGAAGACTGTCCTGCTGGTTGAAGATTGCGAAGTTGATAGCGGCCTGGTTGAAGTGGCCTTTCGCCGGTACTCCAGCGCTGTGCGGCTGGAAACCGCCCGATCCGGGGAGGCAGCGCTGGGGCTTCTGCGTTGCCGGATGCTCGCGGCGGAGTCGAGCCCGCAGGGATCGCAAGCGCGACCGCGCGTCGGCCGGTCAGGCCGCCCCATCGGAGGCATCCGCGAAGCGGATTGCCGCGAGATCAAGCGAATGGTGGAGCCGAGGGTGCTGAATTCGAGCCCGCAGGGTTCGCAAGCGCGACCGCGCGTCGGCCGGTCAGGCCGCCCCATCGGAGGCATCCGCGAAGCGGATTGCCGCGAGATCAAGCGAATGGTGGAACCGAGGGTGCTGAATTCGAGCCCGCAGGGTTCGCAAGCGCGACCGCGCGTCGGCCGGTCAGGCCGCCCCATCGGAGGCATCCGCCCAGCGGATTGCCGCGAGATAAGCGAATGGTGGAGCCGAGCGGGATCGAACCGCTGACCTCGTCATTGCGAACGACGCGCTCTCCCAACTGAGCTACGGCCCCGAACCAAGGAGGCGATCGGTACTTTTACGGAACTGCGCTGTCAAGCATCCGCGTCTGGACCGTAATACGCGTTGCAGGCTAGAAGCGGAGGGAACGCTAGAACATGAGGAAGGACACCCATGTCCCCGATCGACGGCCTGATCATCTACATCATTCATCCGTTGTTGAATCTGCTGTGGTTTGTCGTCCTGGCGGGCGTCATCCTGAGCTGGTTGATCAGCTTCAATGTCGTGAATACCTCCAATCAGTTCGTGTCCCTGGTATGGCGCATGACGAGCGCAATCACCGAGCCGCTGCTCGGTCCGATCCGGCGGGTCCTGCCGCCGCTGGGTGGCATGGATTTTTCGCCCATCGTGCTGCTTTTGCTGATCGGATTTATCCAGGGCTATGTGCTGATGGAGTTGATGCGGATCTTTTGATCCGCCGTGATCTGCGCCTCGCCTGAATCCGTGACCATTCAGGTCCGGCTGAACCCGGGCGCATCGCGCGATTGTCTGGCGGGCTCGCAGGTCGACGCCGATGGGCGACGCCATCTTGCGGCCCGCGTCCGGGCGGTGCCGGAAAAGGGCAAGGCCAATGCGGCGCTGATTGCGCTGCTGGCCCGGCAATTGGGTATTCCCAAGCGCGACGTCGATGTGATACGCGGCGCGACATCACGTATGAAGACTGTCCGGGTCGTGGCCGCAGGGGCGGAGCGGGACCGGATTATCGCCCAGCTGGAGGCCTTCGCGGATGAGCGCACACCTGATTGACGGCAAGGCCATTGCGGCCGAGATCGATGCCCTGGCCGGTGAAGCAGGGGCCGAGCTTGCGAAATCACTGGGTCGACCGCCCTGCCTCGCGGTGGTCTTGGTCGGCGATGACCCGGCCAGCGACGTCTATGTCCGCAACAAGGTCCGACGCACGGAAGCGGCGGGCCTCACCTCCATTGAAATCCGCAAACCGGCCGATGTCACCGAGGACGAGGTTATCGCCATCGTCGAACGCCTGAACGCCGATGACGGCGTTGACGGCATCCTGGTGCAGATGCCCTTGCCGGGGCATATCGACACCAACCGCGTGATCGGGCGCATTGACCCGGACAAGGATGTCGACGGGCTGACCGAGGTGAGCGCCGGCCGGCTGGTGCTGGGCAAGCCGGGCCTGCGTCCGTGTACACCTGCGGGCTGTGTCCTGTTGGCCGAGCGAGCCCTCGGCGACCTGTCCGGCAAGTCGGTGGTGGTGGTCGGACGCTCGATCCTTGTCGGCAAGCCGGCCGCGCTGCTTTTCCTCGAGAAGAATGCGACGGTCACGATCGCGCATTCCCGGACGGCGGACCTGCCGGCCTTGTGTCGTACGGCGGATATCCTTGTGCCGGCGGTCGGGCGCCCCGAAATGGTGCGCGGCGACTGGGTGAAGCCAGGGGCCTGCGTCCTTGATGTCGGTATCAATCGCATCGCCGCGCCCGAGCGCGGCGCTGGCAAGAGCCGGCTTGTGGGCGATGCCGCATTTGATGAGATCGTCGGTCATGCGGGCTGGATCACGCCGGTGCCGGGCGGGATTGGCCCGATGACCATCGCCATGCTGCTCAAGAATACCGTGATCGCCGCGGCGCTGCGGGCGGATCAGCCTGCCTTCGCGGATTTTTGAGGCAATTTTCGAGTTTTCGTAAACGGTTCGATAACGCAACCTGCATAGAATATGAGTCAGGGAGAGTTCCATGAGCAATCAAGCACTGCGGGTTTTGCACGTCGAAGACGATTTCGCGGACGCCATGCTCGTCCAGCACGCGGTGTGCGAAGCCGGTGATCTGGACATCTCTTTCGAGGTCGCCCGCACGCTGAAAGATGCCAAGCGCTGCCTGGCCCGTGCCCAGTACGACCTGATCCTGCTGGATCTGCGCCTGCCTGATTCCGTCCATCCGACGGAAACCCTGGAAACCGCCCAGTCCTGTGCCGGT
Source organism: Maricaulis sp. (assembly GCF_034670125.1). Classification (GTDB taxonomy): domain Bacteria; phylum Pseudomonadota; class Alphaproteobacteria; order Caulobacterales; family Maricaulaceae; genus Maricaulis. The sequence continues at coordinate 345,001 of NZ_JAXMOC010000001.1, read as the reverse complement.
GAAACGCCGCTGATGATCCTGTCGGGCTCGATGACCGTGGATGCGGACCACCTCCCGGATACCATTGCCCGCATGGACAAGAATTCCAGTTTTCGGAATCACAAGGGCGAGATGCCGACCCAACTCGCCCACATGCTGCGTGAAGCGGCGGAAGACGTTGATATCCAGACCATCTGATTGATCGCGGACGCCGTTTGCGCATCTGGAACACTTTTGGCTTGTTCCGGCCCGAACCGCAGCTACCCTCGCCGCACCATCTGGCGAAAGGGAGAGCGCAATGGCTCATACAGACGAGATCGATTACGAGATCGGTGGCGAAGACATCCAGTTTGTCGAGATCGAACTCGATCCGGGCGAGAGCGTGGTGTCCGAAGCCGGTGCCATGATGTTCAAGGCTCCCAGCATCACCATGGACGCGGTGTTCGGCGACGGATCCCAGAAGAACCAGGGTGTGTGGGGCGCATTGGCCGGCGCCGGCAAGCGGCTTCTGACCGGTGAAAGCCTGTTCATGACGGTCTTCACCCATGGCGGCCAGGGCAAGGCCAAGGTGGCGTTCGCGGCCCCCTATCCGGGCACCATCATTCCCGTTCACCTGCCGGACCTCGGCGGTGAGTTGATCTGTCAAAAGGACAGCTTCCTGGCGGCCGCCAAAGGTGTTTCGGTCGGCATCGCGCTGCAAAAGCGCATCATGACAGGCCTGTTCGGCGGCGAGGGTTTCATCATGCAGCGCCTGGAGGGCGATGGCTGGGTCTTCGTTCATGCCGGCGGCACCCTGATCGAACGTGAGCTGGCGCCCGGTGAGGAACTGCATGTCGATACCGGTTGCGTGGTTGCCTACACCCCGGGAGTTGATTTCGAGATCGAGCGGGCCGGCAATATCAAGTCGATGATCTTTGGCGGCGAAGGTGTTTTCTTTGCCCGTCTCCGCGGCCCCGGGAAAGTCTGGATCCAGTCCATGCCGTTCTCCCGCCTGGCCGGGAGGATCCTGGCCAATGTGCCGGTCGCCGGCTCCGGCCAGGGCGAGGGGTCCGTGCTGGGTCCGCTGGGATCGATCATGCGCGGAAACTGACCTGCTGAAAAAATTTGTGTGCCGGGCGATCGGAGTCGTCCGGCCCCTATTATGCAGTTGACAGTCATTCGCATTCGCGGGAATACTGATTCCAGTCAATCGGGAAACAGTGACCGGCCATGTTCGTCTGTATCTGCAACGCGCTGCGTGACCGCGAGCTTCAGGCCGCTGCGGCCGACCCCTCTGTCAAAGGGGCGGCCTGTGTTTTCAAGCGGTGTGACGCGAAACCGAAATGCGGCCGTTGCCTGCCTGATGTTGCCGACATGATCGCGGCCAACCGTTTGCGGCCCGGTGATCTGGCGACCGCTGCCGAATAGGCGCGATTAATTCCCACTTTCACTCGCAAAAATAGTGTTTTGGCTAGTGTCCGGCATTGCGTAGTTTGCCCGGGCATGCTGCGCACGGGAGAGACGCCATGAAGGGTGATGCCAAGGTCATCGAGTTTTTGAACGGAGCCCTCAAGCTCGAGCTGGCAGCGGTCAACCAGTACTTCCTGCATGCGCGGATGTTCAAGGACTGGGGTTTCGCCAAGATCGCCAAGCAGGAATACGAAGAATCCATCGACGAGATGAAGCATTCCGACATCCTGATCGAGCGCATCCTGTTTCTCGAGGGTCTGCCCAATGTCCAGGACATCGCCAAGATCTATATCGGCGAAAACCTGCGGGAATGTCTGGAGTGCGACCTGAAGGTCGAGCAGCGAGCGCATCCTTTCTACAAGGAGGCCATTTCCTATTGCGAACAGGTTGGCGACTACGTCACCCGCAAGATCTTCACCGATATTCTAGACAGTGAAGAAGACCATATCGACTTCCTCGAAACCCAGCTTGGCCTGATCGCGAAGATTGGTGAGGAGCGATACATGCAATCGCAAATGTCACCGGGCGCCGACTGACGTCCGGGAGCGCGACAGTCCAGGATCGCGGCCGGCTATTCCCGAACGGCGCCAAGCGTGGTTACATTCCGACCGGGCATCTGGTGCCACGCGTCCGGGGGGGCTCGCGCATGATAAAGTCAGTGACCATTTTCGTTGTGGGCGCAATCCTGGCCGGAACGCCCCAGGCGTTCGCATCGCCGCCGATTTTCCAGCCCGGCGCGCCGGGCCTGCCGTCACGCACCGTGACGCCGGAGCAATCCATAAGCTTGGCCGGGACCGGGCACTCGGCGGCGGATGTCCGATTCATGCAGCACATGATTGTGCATCATGGGCAGGCGGTGGAGATGGGCGAGCTGATCGCCGGTCGGACAGACAATCCGGACGTCGCCTTGATGGGTGCGCGGATCGCCAGTTCACAAGCCTCCGAAATCGAGATGATGCAAGCCTGGCTGGAGCGGCGGGGGCTGTCGACACGGATGGCGCATGCGTCCGCAATGGCGGCATCCGGGCAAGGGCATGGCAATCACGCCATGGAGCCGGGCATGGATCATGCCGCGCATGGTGTCCCGTCCGATACGCCGTTGATGCCGGGGATGCTGTCGCCGGCGCAGATGGTTCAGCTCGAGGCCGCCCGCGGCGACCAGTTTGACCGGCTCTATCTTGCCGGCATGATCCATCATCATCAGGGTGCCATCGACATGGTGACCGACCTGCTGGCCGGGCCGGGCAATGGCGAGGACCCGCAACTTTCCGAATTCCTGTCGGCGGTGATCGCCGACCAATCGGCCGAAATTTCGCGCATGCGCGGCATGCTCGCCGATTTGTAGAGACAGCTGGTCCGAGGGGACACACATGAAAGCGACATTCCGATCCATGGTCTCACTGGCCGCGCTGGGCGCGGCAATGGTGGCCTGTTCGCCCACCGTGGACGACGACATGAGCGAAGCTCCGCCGTCTCGGGCAGGCCTGGCGCCGGGCCTGTTTGACGCCGGCACGGCGATCTGGAATCTCGAGCTGACGGCTTCAGTCCCGCCGCCCGACGGATTTTTCGACCTGGATACAGTCATGATCCCGCTCGGTCGACCCGATGACAGCGAGGGCGAGGATGAGCCTGCGGATGACGACGGATCTGACGAGACCGCGGAAACCGGCGCCGATGATTCCGGTGCAAGCGACGATGAAGTCGGCGAAGAGGAAACCGGACCCGGTCTGCTCGCCTTCGCGAATTCGGACCTCGCCTTCACCGGTGACCGGGTCATCATGGGCGGGTTTCACGGCTTCAATGTCTATGACACCGCCAATCCGGATGACCCTGAGCATATCCTGTCGGTGGTTTGTCCCGGCGGGCAGGGCGATGTCAGCGTGCACGGGGATCTGGTTTTCTTCTCGACTGAACAGAACCGTGGCCGCCTTGATTGCGGCAATGGCGGTGTCGAGGCGGAGTCGAGCCCGGAACGGTTCCTCGGGGTTCGGATTTTCGACATAAGCGATCTGAACGCGCCGCGTCAGGTTGCGGCCGTCCAAACCTGCCGCGGGTCTCACACCCACACCTTCGTGCCGCATCCCACCGATGACTCGATCGCCTACATCTATGTCCAGGGCACCAGCAGTCCGCGTCCGGACAGCGAGCTGGCCGGGTGCAGTGGTGGCGAGCCGGATGAAAACCCGGACACAGCGCTCTATTCGATCGATGTCATTGAAGTGCCGCTGGGTAGTCCCGAGCAGGCTTCGATTGTCAGCCGGCCCCGTATTTTCACCAATCATGAGACCGGCGAGATCGCCGGCCTGTGGGCTGGCGGCGCCATGGAAGACGGCGCCCAGACCGCGGCCTCGACTGTGGCCTGCCATGATATCACGGTCTATCCCGAAATGGGTCTGGCGGGCGGTGCCTGTGGTGGCAACGGGATCCTTCTGGACATCACCGACCCGGTCAATCCGCGCCGGATTTCCGACCTCGCCGACCCAAACATGGCCTATTGGCACTCAGCCACATTCTCCAACGATGCCAACAAGGTTCTGTTCACGGACGAGTGGGGCGGCGGGCTGGGTGCGCGCTGCCGTGCCGAGGACCCGGAGAACTGGGGTGCCAACCTCATCGCTGACATCGTCGACGGCGAGCTGGAGCTTCGCGGCTTCTTCAAGATACCGGGCGAACAGTCGGACATCGAAAACTGCGTCGCCCACAATGGCTCGATCGTACCGGTGCCGGGCCGGGATATCATGGTGCAGGGTTGGTATAGTGGCGGTCTGTCCATCATCGACTTCACCGATAGCGACAACCCGTTCGAGATTGCCTTCTTTGACCGTGGTCCGCTTGGGCCCGACGCCTTGCGCGTCGGCGGATACTGGGCGGCTTACTGGCATAATGGCCGCGTCTGGGCGCCGGAGATCGCCCGCGGTCTCGACGTGTTCCGCCTCCAGCCCAGCGCCTATCTGACGGCCAATGAGGTCGCGGCGGCCGAGCTGATCCGTTTCGATGAGGCAAACACCCAGACCCAGCTGCACATCACCTGGCCGGACGAGCCGGTTGTGGCCCGTGCCTATCTCGATCAGCTGACCCGCAGCGGGGCGCTTGATCAAGCCGCGCTAGCGATGGTTCGGGACACGGTTGACGCCTGGTCATCCGGAGACGCGGATGCGGCGTCCCTGACCGCAGCCGCCGAGCGGCTCGATACCGCAACCACGGATGCCGGGCCGTCCTCGGCCGATGCGCGCCGCATGGCGGAACTCAGCGCCATGCTGCTGCGCGTCCGCTAGATCAACGCCGGAACAGGAGCAGGCCGGCGACCGGCTGGCCTGCTCCGGCGCGCCCTTAAGGGTCAGGCCCGGGCGTCGAGATCCGCAGCGGAATGGCGCTCGGGAACCTGGTTGGAGTCCTCGCCCCAGACACGATTGACCTTGATGCCACGCTTGACGGCGGGCCTGTCAGCGATCTCGGCTGCCCAGCGCTGGACGTGGGTGTAATCCTGGACCGACAGGAATTCCGCCGCTTCGTAGAGGACACCGCGTGCGAGCGCGCCATACCAGGCCCACACTGCCATGTCGGCAATGGAATATTCGGGCCCGGCGAGGTAGCGGCGTTCGGCCAGCGTGCGGTTGAGCACGTCCATCTGGCGCTTCACTTCCATGGCAAAGCGATCAATCGGGTATTCCCACTTCTCCGGCGCGTAGGCGTAAAAATGCCCAAAGCCGCCGCCGAGATAGGGCGCGGAGCCCATCTGCCAGAACAGCCAGTTCATGGCTTCAGTGCGGGCGGCCGCGTCGGTCGGCAGGAAGGCGCCAAATTTCTCGGCGAGATAAAGCAGGATGGAGCCCGACTCGAACACCCGGGTTGGCGTCTCCGTACTGTGATCAAGCAGGGCCGGGATCTTGGAGTTCGGATTGATGTCGACGAAGCCGGAGGAAAACTGTTCGCCTTCGGTGATCCGGATCAACCAGGCATCATACTCGGCGTCTGCGTGGCCGGCCGCCAGCAGCTCCTCCAGCATGATCGTGACCTTCACTCCGTTGGGTGTCGCCAGGGAGTAGAGTTGCAGCGGGTGTTTGCCGACAGGGAGAGCCTTGTCATGCGTCGGCCCGGCGATCGGACGGTTGATGCTGGCGAAACGACCGCCGCTCTCGCTATCCCACGTCCACACTTTTGGCGGCTGGTAGTCCTCGGCCTGGCTCATCAGGAATTCCTCTTTGCTTGCAGCGGAATGTAGGAAGCTGCCCGCAAAGAACAAGGCGCGCCGATCATCGCTGCGGCGAACGGCGCGGCCCGGCGGGTTGAGGTCGACGTGCTGTGGCCCGACGGAGCGATCTCGACCACCAAAACCTTGAGCGCGCGTCTTGTGCGTGCAAACCCCGCCACCCGAGCTGATGCCCGGCACGGGTTCAAGCGCAACGGAAGCGAGGAAAGAATGGTGCCGCTTAGGTGACTCGAACACCTGACCTACGCATTACGAATGCGTTGCTCTACCAGCTGAGCTAAAGCGGCCCAATTCATGGGCTCCGGCTGATATCAGCCGGGAGGCGGCGGAAACTAGCCGCGAAAAACGGCGGCGGCAAGCCCTTCATCAGCCCTAAATCAGCCCGTGTGAGAAAGTAGATGCAACCGCTCGAGCACCGGCTCGGCAAGGCAGTCGAAATCGGGCGGGCCCATATTGGTGACAATAAGGTCGGCGCGCGGTTTCTGTGGCTCGACATGAAGGGTGTGCATCGGTTCAACAATGGTCTCGAACTGGTGCTTCACCGACTCCGGCGTGCGGCCACGCTCGGCGACATCGCGCTGGAGCCGGCGCTTGAACCGGACCGGTCGGGTCGCGGACACATAGACAATCAGATCGAACAGGCCGGCCAAGGCAGGCGACGCCACCGCGTGGAGGCCTTCCACCACGATCAGGCTGGCCGGCCGGCAATGCTGTGTCTGTGGCGCCCGGCTGTGGCGGGTGAAGTCGTACTGGGGGATGTCGACGGTTTCGCCAGCTTTCAGGGCCGTGAGATGGGCGATCAGGAGATCGTGCTCCTTGGCCGCGGGTTCGTCGAAGTTGAAGGTCGACGGATCGAACGCCTCCAGACCCGCGGCGTCGAGATAATAGTCATCTTCCTTGATGACATAGCCGTCTGGCGAGGCCTTGGCGACGGCATGGGCGAGCCGGGTCTTGCCGGACGCCGAGCCCCCGACAATCGCAACCAGTGTCACCTGGCACGGTGTGTGTTCGCCCGGCGTCACGGGCGCTCGCTTCCGGCGGCCTCGTCGCTGTCGGGAACGCCCGGATCATCCGGCATGCGCGGCGTGCTTTCGGCAAAGCTCGCGGTGCGCGAGCTGGCGGACCGCACCGGACGCGGCGCGTCGAGCAGAGCGGTTTCCGGGACGGCGCCAGCGGCCCGCTCGAAACGTTCATAGCGCGGATGGGTCAACCGGTTTTCATCACCAAACACATAGACCATCCGCTTCCAGTCGTCGGGCGTGTAGGCGAACAGGCGGCCTTCCGGATCAATGTCCGACCAGTCTGCGTCGGCGCCGGCATGGGAGGCGCGCGTCATCCAGCGTCGTGCCAGCTCGTCCTTGCCGTCCAGGCGAGCCAGCCGGGCCGCCAGGGCGCACAATCGTGAGGACGGTGTGGTGCCATCGATCATCGGATCGAGGAGCGCGCGAGCGGACGGGGCGTCGCCCTCTTCCAGCGCGATCTGGATCAGGATCAGGTGGCTTTCCCGATGGTCCGGATTGAGCGCAGCGAGCGTTTTCAGCCGCTCCAGGCGCTTGGCCTTGGTGTCTGATTTCCGCAAATCCTGAAAGGCTCGGGCAAGGGCCGGGTGTGGAGCAGAGGCCCACGCCGACTCGAGGACTTCCGACGCCCGCTTGTGACGACGGCCATCGGCCAGCAGTCTCGCCGCGAGCGCCGCTGCCGGTGCAAAACCGGGCGCGGCACGATGGGCTGATACGGCCAGCTCGCGGGCACTCTCTGCATCACTGGTTTCGGCCTCGACAGCGGCGGCCGTCAACAGGACCGCGCGACGACGGCGAGCCGTGTCGGGCGCGACCTGTTTGCGGCGCTCGCCTTCGGTCAATGTGGTCAGCGCGTCGCGCCAATGGGCCTTGGCGACCTGGGCGTCGAACAGCGCATCAAAGGCCCAGCGGGCCCCCTTCGCGTGCTGGAATGCGTCGGCGGCATGATCGATCGTGGCGGTGAAGTCGCCGCGCTCATTGGACAGTTGGGCCAGGCCGCGTCGGGCGACAATACGGGTTTTCGGGTCGTTCAACAGGGCTTCGTAGTGCGCTTGTGCGCCGTCCAGATTGCCGGCGGACTCGGCGGCGCGGGCCGCCAGAAGACGTGACAGGGCCGGCCTGTCCAGCAGGGCATCGGCGCGGGCGGCCTGCCGCACAGCGGCTTCGCCATCGCCGGCCGCTGACGCGATCAACGCCTTTTCCAGCGCGTCATAGCCCTGCTCGCGGCGACGACGGCCCATGAAGCCCTTCACCTTGTCCGGCGAGGTCCACAACATGTAGATGCCCCACCACACAACCAGCATCACGAACGCGAACAGGATCACCAGCCCGGCCGCGACGACGAACGGCATCTCGGTCTGCATGCCAAGAAACTCAAACGAGGCGTGGCCCGGGTTCAGGGCCAGGAAAGCGCCCAGTGCAGCGGTCAGTAACGCAAAGGCGACAGCCAGGATCAGGCGGATCATGTCGGGTCGCTTCCCTGTTCGGCGGCGCTGGCAGCGAGCGCCTCTCGCAATGATTGCAGGCGGGCCGTCAGGTCAAGGCGGGCGCGGGCCTGGATCAACCAGTCTCGGACGGCGTCCAGCGCGTCGCCTTCGAGGCGTTCGGCAATGGTGACGGCGCCTACAAGGTCATCTTCGGCCAGGCGGCGTTCGGCCAGGGCGGTCATCGCCAGGGGGCCGGTGTCTGTGTCGCTGCCGTCGGTCCGGCGCACTTCGATCAACCCGAAAAAGACGCGCCCGGGACCGGCGGCGGCCCGGATCTCGTCGCCCGGAAAGCCGGTCGCCAGCTCACCGATTGTCGGCACGCCGGCGCGGGCGTACAGGGCCATGGCTTCGAGGTCTGCATTGCCACGCCAGAGCCGCGCCAGAGCCGCGCGCTCGGCTTCAAACCCGTCGCCGGTCCGGGCGATGTCCCTCAGTGCAGAGAGCGCCAGGGCGCGGGCGGCCAGCTGCCGCGATGCCAGCCCGGTATCGCTGGATGGCACAGCGGCGATGGAGCGTGACGCGTCGTCGGCGCTGGCCTGCGCCGTTTCAGCCAGTTCGCGAACCGTCGCGAGCTCGCGCTGCAGGGTTTCGATGGTTCCTGTCAGGCGTTCGATCTGCGGTGTGATGTCAATCCCAGGCTCCATGCCGTCGACCACGGCTTCGATTTCGGTGATGCGGTCGGTCATGGCCTGCAGGATTTGTGGATCGACTCCGGCAGCCGGTTCGTCCCGGACAGCCTCGAGGGCCTGCTGGGCCCGTGCGTCGGTCAAAGCCAGTGCGGTTTCCAGCGCCGCCAGCCGGGCTTCCAGCCCGCTCGCATCGAAGGTCGTGGGCGTCGAGACCGCGTCTTCCGGTGCTGTTTCGAGGGCAGTAAGGCGCGCTTCGATTGCGGACAGATCGACCGGCGACCTGTCGGCACGACCGGATGGTGCAGTCTCAAGCACGGCCAAACGGTCGGAGAGCGCGCCGATCGCGTCGGACAGGTCAGGCGGCGTTTCGGTGTCTTCCAACGTTGCGAGCCGGACGTCCAGGCGCGTCAGGGACTGACCGAGGGCTGCCCGTTCCGTTGCAGCGTCTGACACCGCTTCGGAGGTCGCGGCGACCCCGGCGGTCGGAGGTAGATATCGCACCGCGCCAAAGCCGATGGCACCGCCTGCCACCGAGGCAAGCAGAAACACCAGCATGTGCCCGAGCACGCCGCCCCGTTTGGGTGCGGTGCGTGTTTGCGGACGGCCATCATCAGCCGGTTCGAACTCGGCGTCGACGGGTTCGGGATCGAGAGTATCGTTGGGATCAGCCATGACGGCCCATGATTCGTGCGAATTTGCGCCAGCTTAGGACGCGCGGCCTGCGGAGGCCAGTTCCGATGAATCATCAAGCAGTGCCAGAAGCGCGTCTTCATTGGGTGCCGGTGCGGCGACAAGCGCCCCAAAACCGGCTCCTTCAAGCGGGGCGAGCGCGTTGCGGGAAATTCCCACTGCGGTGACCGAGCCGAGCCAGTGATGCAGCCCGAATTTTCGCAGCAGGTCGAGAAAGGTCTTGGCGCCGCGAGCGGAGTGGATCAACACGGTCACCGGCGCGCCGGAAATCACGGCCGCAATGGCCTCTTCGCCCAGGGCATCAACGGCCACCGCGCCATAGCCGATGGCATCGCGGACCTTGAAGCCATCCGGCTTGAGGGCGCCGGACAGGTCGCCGGACACATGGATGCCGCGCACATGCAGCAAGGACCCCTTGTCGGGATTGAGCTTGCGCCGGATGAGGCCGGCCAGGGACGCCACATCGCCCTGGGCAGACTGCACGCGCTTGAAGCCGATATCCCGGGCCGCCTGGGCGGTCGCGTCGGCGACGGCGAAAACCGGAAGCTCACGCTCGGGCCGGCGTGGCCCCCAGGCCCGGACGCCATTGGCCGAGGTAAAAACCAGCGCCTGGACACCGTCAAGGCTGGCATCGATGCGAGCGCGGAAATTGATGTCGAGGACCGGCGAGATGATCGGGTCTATGCCCATCCGTCTGAGACCGGACGCGGTCCGTTCAGCACCCGGCCATCCCCGTGTGACCAGAACCGTCATGTGTTCACCAACGCCGCAGCGAGACCGTCGCCAGCGGCGGCGCGCACGGCTCGTCCGAGGTCCTGCCCGGCCTGCCGGGCGCTGTCTGGGGTCGCATGGGTCATGTCGAATCGAATCTGCTTGCGCCAACACTGCTGGCCATCAGGAGTCAAAACTTCGCCGACGAAGTCCATTGATACCTTATTCAGATGGGCGGCAATCGGCGTCCGGCAAGACCCGTCGAGTTCGAAAAGGAAGGCGCGTTCGGCGAGGACGGCGATCTCCGTGTCACGGTGATGCAGGCCGGCGGCATGGGCGGCGGCCTCCTCATCCCCGGCACGGATGGCGACGCCGACGGCGCCTTGCGCCGCGGCTGGCAGCATTTCTTCGGTCTCAAGCGGATCGCGGCGCGCCTCGGCGCGTCCCAGACGATTGAGCCCGGCACGGGCCAGGAAGGTCGCGTGGATGCGACCCTCGGCGAGCTTGCCGAGGCGTGTGTCGACATTGCCGCGCAAAGGCACGACCCGCAGATCCGGACGCCTGTTCAGCAATTGGGCCTGTCGTCTCAGGCTGGCGGTGCCGATGGTGACACCCTCCGGCAGGTCAGCCAGCCGTGTCTCGCCCCCGCGCGCAATCAGCATGTCGCGCGGGTCCTCGCGCTCCAGCAGGGCGCCCAGCACGATCCCGTCTGGCAGGACGGTCGGCACGTCCTTCATCGAATGGACGGCGAAAGCGGCGCGGCCATCCAGCTGGGCCTCGTCGATCTCCTTGGTGAAAAGCCCCTTGCCGCCGGCCTCGATCAGGGTGCGGTCCTGGATCCGGTCGCCGGTCGAGACAAGGCCCAGAATGGGGAAGCAGCGCTCGGCCTCCTCGCCGGTCAGGCCACACTGGGCGGCCAGCTTGGCCTGTACATCGCGCGCCTGGACGAGCGCCAGTGGGGAGCGGCGGGTGGCGATGGCGAGCGGTCTGGACGGCGGCTTCACGTTGCAATCATCCCGGTCTTGGGGCTAGTGGACAGTCATGGACTTAGCGCCCACCTCCCCCCAAGCGCAAGCGCGCGCACTGACCGTGCTGGGTCTGGAATCCAGCTGCGACGAAACCGCGGCGGCGATCTTGCGCCGGGAGGCTGACGGATCGGTGACCGTCCTGTCGGACCGGGTCCTGGGGCAGAATGACGCCCATGCGCCGTTTGGCGGCGTGGTGCCGGAGATCGCGGCCCGTGCCCATGCCGAGGCGATGGACGGGCTGGTCAGGCAGGCGCTGGATGAGGCCGGGCTGGCCGTGGCCGATCTGGACGGTATTGCGGCGACCTCCGGTCCGGGCCTGATCGGTGGCGTAATGGCGGCGCTGATGACTGCCAAGGGCCTGGCGCTGGGGGCGGGCAAGCCGCTGATCGCGGTCAATCATCTTGAAGGCCATGCCCTGTCGCCGCGTATATCCGAGCCTCTGGCCTTTCCCTACCTGCTCCTGCTCGTTTCCGGCGGCCACACCCAATTGCTGATCGCCGAGGATGTCGGCGTCTATCACCGTCTCGGCTCGACGATGGACGATGCGGCCGGTGAGGCCTTCGACAAGACGGCCAAGGTGATGGGTCTGGGTTTCCCCGGCGGGCCGGCGCTCGAGCGGTGTGCGCAATCGGGTGACGCGACGCGCTTCGATCTGCCCGTGCCGCTGAAGGGCAAGCCGGGCTGTGACTTCTCATTTGCCGGCCTGAAAACCGCGGCCCGGCAGATCTGGGACCGGCTCGATGCGCCATCAGACCAGGACCGCGCCGATCTGTCGGCCAGTGTCCAAGCGGCCATCGCCCGTGCGCTTTCCAGCCGTACACGCCGGGCGCTGGCAATGTTTGTCGACCGTTTCCCGGATGCCCCGCGACCCTTGTCGCTGGTCGTCGCCGGCGGAGTGGCCGCCAACAAGACCGTGCGCGCGGCTCTGGGAAACGAGGCCGTTGCGGCCGGTTTCCGACTGGTCGCGCCGCCGATGAAATGGTGTACCGACAATGCCGCGATGATTGCGCTGGTCGGACTGGAAAAGCTGGCGCGTGGCCAGATTGACGGGCTTGATGCGCCGGCGCGGGCGCGCTGGCCACTGGACGGGGCTTCGGCAAAGGCCGACCCTGCGATTGGCTCCGGACGAAAGGGACCCAAGGCATGAGCGAGTATCAGAGCATTGGCGTGATCGGCGCCGGCGCCTGGGGTACGGCCCTGGCGCAAACAGCGGCCAAGGCAGGGCGCGATGTCACGCTTTGGTCGTTCGAGCAGGACGTGACCGATGCGGTGAACACCCGGCACGAAAACACGATCTATCTGCCGGACGTCCAACTGGGCGAGGCCATTGTGGCCACGACATCGATCTCTGACCTTGACGCCTGCGACGCCATCCTCGCGGTTGCTCCGGCGCAGCACTTGCGCCGCGTCCTGGAAAACTTCCTGCCCTATGCCCGACCCGGTGTGCCGATCGTCCTGTGCGCCAAGGGGATTGAGCAATCCTCCCTGTCGATGATGACCCAGGTGCTCAAGGAAACCATTCCCTCGGCCCTCGCCGCTGTCCTGTCGGGACCCAGTTTCGCCATCGACACAGCCCAGGGCCTGCCGACAGCCGTGACCCTGGCCTGTGCCGATGAAGGGGTCGGCAATCGGCTCATTGAAGCCTTGGGAACGCCGCGCTTCCGGCCCTATCTCGCGACCGATCTGATCGGCGCCGAGATTGGCGGAGCGGTGAAGAATGTTCTGGCCATCGGCTGCGGGATTTCCGAGGGCAAGGGGTTGGGTAAATCGGCCCATGCGGCGCTGATTTCGCGCGGCTTTGCGGAAATGACCCGACTGGCTCTGGCCCTCGGCGCGCAGCGCGAAACGCTCGCCGGCCTGTGTGGTCTGGGCGATTTGGTCCTGACCTGTTCCTCGCCGCAATCGCGCAACATGTCGTGCGGAATGGCGCTGGGGCGGGGCGTGTCGCTGGACGACATCATGGCCGGTCGCCGCGCGGTCACCGAAGGCGTGGCCAGCGCACCGGCCGTGGTCGAACTGGCGCGCCGCCATGGTGTTGAAATGCCGATCTGCGAAGCGGTCAACGAGATCCTGGCCGGGCGAGCCAGTGTCGATGACGCCATCGAGACCCTGCTGGCGCGCCCCTTCACTTTGGAGACGGCTTGATGTTGTTTCTGGTGCACACGTGGGACAAGGCCGGCGCGCTTGACATCCGGGTGGCCAATCGCGACGCCCATATCGCTTGGCTGAAGGCCGCCGGCGACAGCGTCAAGGCGGCCGGTCCCTGGCTCGATGAAACGGACGAGATGGCGGGCTCGATGTTGATCATCGAAGCGACGGACCGGAGCGCCCTGGAGGCTTGGCTGGCGACCGATCCCTATCAGGCTGCCGGCCTGTTCGAGCGGGTCGAGGTTGCGCCCTATCGCTGGGTGTTCAATCCTCCAGAAGGGGCCAGCTGATGCGGCCCAAACCGCCGCCCGGAACCGTTCTCGCCCGCCTCGATGATTTGCCCGACCCGGGGGCCCGAGCGTCTGACTGGGAACGCGGCGCGGTGGTGCTGGTGCGCCGCGGCGACGCCGTCACGGCGTTCACCAATCTGTGCCCGCATGCCGGTTTGCCATTGTGCCTGCCGGATGGCCGGGGCCTGCTTCACAAGGGCGAAACGCTGGTCTGCCCCGTCCATGGGGCCAGTTTTGACGTGACGAGCGGTGACTGTACCGGTGGACCGGCAGCGGGCGACCGGCTGACCGCTATCGCCGTCGAGATCGTGGGCCCGGAAATACGGGCTGTCTGACTCGTTCCTGACGCTGCCGGGGTAGCGCGCTCGGCCACCCGGTCAGGGGGTCCCGTGCGGCAGCGGGCAAGTCGGACGCGGCGCGTCCGCTCTTTGTCGGCCGAAGAGAGTGCTCAATCTTCGAGCCGCATCTTCAATCGGGCCAGAGCCGCTCGCCACTCGGTCTTCCAATGTTCGCAATCCTCGGGCGTTTCGACATTTTCGTGGCTCAGGCTGACCTGCGTCTTGCAGCCCGTTTCGCTGTCCTTGCCGGTGAGCCAGACCGACAGGCGACCGCCCTCGGACCATTGTCCGTTCACAGACTTGCCCGGCGTGCCGGAGGTCCGGGTGAAAACGCCATCCGGTCCCCACTCGGCAAAGCCTGGCAAGTCGAAAGCCGCCTCGATCTCCGAGGCGGCCGCCGCAATCGTTTTTGATCCGGAGGCCTGGTATTTGCCATCGCCGCAAGCGCGTTGATGCGGGTCGCGGCGACCGGTCATCATTTCCCAGGTGCCAGAGACCATTTGTGCCCACCAGCCAGACAGGCCGTGTTGATCGCGCAGGGTCCGGGCAAGGGTCGTGTGGTCCAGACCCCCGGCCCAGCCATCGAGCTCGGCGCGCCATTGCGGCCAGGTCCGACCGGTCGCCGCCTTCACGGCAGCATCCGATATGGGTGGTGTCCAGACTGCTGCCATGACCTACTCCGCCGATTCCATGGCCGGTTGCATCGCGAAAAAGCGGGTGCATTCGGCGATCAGAGCCTGTTTGGCGCAGCTGACAATCTCGGCGCCTTTTTCAGGTGTCGCCTGGGACGGGTCGGAGCCGATCCGGCCATCCGGGAAGCGCCGGCGATAATCCGCCGCGTCACTGAAGCCGCCGACCGGCGCGATCTTCGGGCTCATCTCGACCTGTTTGATGGCGTGGGGATGGGCGTAGTAGGTCACCGAGACTTCCGAGGCGGTTGCGTGCATGCCCTCGCCGACCGGGAACAGCTTGCGGCAGGTATCCATGACGCCGGGCAATTCCCACCAGTTTCGTTGCATCAGCTGGACCGGGCAGGGCGTGCCGTCGAGCGAGAAATTCGCATAGTACTCGGCGAAGGCGGCGTTGATCGTGGTGATGTTCCCGCCATGCCCGTTGAAGAAATAGATGCGGTCGAAGCCGTGCCGCGTCAGGCTCTCGATCCAGTCATTGATGACCGCGATCATGGTCGACGGGCGCAGGGTCATCGAACCGGCAAAACCGAGATGATGCTGGGCAATTCCGACATTGAAGGTCGGGCCAACCAGCAGGCCCGCGTCCTCGCCGGCCTTGGCCGCAATGACTTCCGGACAGATGGCATCGGTACCGACCAGCCCGTTCGGGCCATGTTGTTCGGTCGAGCCGATGGGGATGATGATCCCCTTGGAGCGGGTCAGATAGTCTTCGACCTCAGGCCAGGATGCGTGGTGCAAAAGCATGACAGCCCTTTCCGGAATTGTTGGATCCGGGGAGGTAAGCGCTGACGGCTGAATTGTGCAAGGTCTGCGTGTCGACGGGAACCGGCTAGAGGCGGCGGCTTTCGCGATGATAGAGCCACGCCGCCGCGGCGGATGCGAGCGCGGCAAATGCCAGAATATAGTGCAAGGACCCCTCCATCGCGGCTTGTTGCCGTCTGATACCGGTCTACCGCGCAAGTCCTTATCAAGCGTAAAAGAATCGCGGATTACGGGAGGTGTCACGTCTTCGTGAGTGACCTGTCATGCGCGAATTGGCGGAGGATGCTGTAAGGAGGTGGCCGGATATCTTGTTGTGTGAGGGGAATTCATGCGTCGATTTTTGGTTGCATCCATAGCTCTGGCCGCCTTGGCCTCCGGATCATTGCAGGCCCAGGACGGGCCCATGCCCGCGAGCATCGAGGGGGCTGTGGCCGATGCCAGCCGCCCGGAAGCTGACCGTCAGCTCGATGCCAATCGGCATCCGGCCGAAGTCCTGCTTTTTGCGGGTGTCGAGCCGGGTTGGCGCATCGCTGATCTGGCGGCGGGTTCCGGCTATTATTCACGGGTCCTGTCGACGGCGGTCGGCAGCAATGGCCACGTCTATACAATGAACCCGACCTGGGTCGCGGAGCGGTTTGCGGAAACCGATGCCGGGCTCGCTGCCTTTGCGGCCGAGCGCGACAATCTCACTCATTTCAGCTCATCCATCGAGACTTTCGGCGAGCATGTCGATGGGCCGCTGGATGGGGTCTTCATGGTGTTGTTCTATCACGACACCGCCTGGGACGGGACCGATCGCGTGGCCATGAATGCCGCCGCGTTTGAGGCCCTGCGTCCGGGTGGCGTCTACGTTGTTGTTGATCACCACGCCGTGGCGGGTCGCGGCCTGGACGTCGTCGAGTCCCTTCACCGGATCGACGAGGCCTCGGTTATCGAGGAAGTTCTCGCGGCCGGTTTCGTGCTGGACGGCAGCAGTGACATGCTGGCCAATCCTGAAGACAGCCGCGAGATCAGCCCGTTCGACCCGTCGATCCGTCGGCAGACCGACCGTTTCGTGCTGCGTTTCCGCAAGCCCGAGTAATCAGGCGGCGTCCAGCTGGCTTCGGAAGCGGTTGAGCTCCTCGTCGAGGCGGCTGGCCGCTTCTCCCAGCTCTCCGGACGCCCGGGTGAAAGACTCTGCGGCGCCATTGGTCCGTTCGGCGGCCTCGTTGACCGCATTCATGGAATTGTTGACCTCGGTGGTCTCGACGGCGGCCCGCTCGGCCAGGGAGGCGATTTCCTGGGTGGCCTGGTTTTGCTCGGCGAAGGCACCCTGAACACTCTCTGTGGACTGGCGCAGCTCGCTGATGATTTCGGCAATGCGACCGAGCGACTCAGCCGCCCCGCCTGACGCCCCGCGCATGGATTCGATTTTCTGTCCGATATCGCTGGAAGCCCGCGTGGTCTGTTCGGCCAGCGCTTTCACTTCCGATGCGACAACGGCAAAGCCCTTGCCGGCCTCGCCGGCCCGGGCCGCCTCGATGGTGGCATTGAGGGCGAGGAGATTGGTCTGCTCGGCAACGCCGGCGACCAGGCGCATGATGTCCTCGATCTCCTTGGCGGCGGTTTCCAGCGCATCGATCGACCGTCCGGCTCCTTCGGCTTCGGCGGCCGCGCGATCGGATACATCTCCACTGTTCTGGAGGATGCGGGCGACTTCACCGATCGACGCCGAAAGCTCTTGTGCGGCAGCAGCCACCGACTGGACATTGCTGTTGGTCGTTGAAGCGCGAGCCGAGGCTTCCGACGCGCCTTCGCGGGTGGCTTCGGCGTCGCCACTCAGATCGGAGGCGAGCGAACTGACCTGGCCTGCCGCGCCGGAAATGCCGCCGGATACCACGCGAAGCGCTTCCTCGAATTCGCGGGCCAGCTGGGCAATGGCATGCCGTTGACGGTCGGCCGAGTCCTTGGTTTCCACCTGGGCCTCGGCACTGATGGCGGCCGCTGACTGGGCCTCGGCGGCCTCGGCGGCCTTGCGGTCGGCGCCATCCAGGGCTTTCGAGGCGTTATACGTCATCCAGACCAGTGCGGCTGATTGCCCGACCACGATCACCGCATGAAAGACGACCCGGAAGAAGTCTGCGCCGTCCGGGAAGACGGCCCAGGGCAGGAAGAAGTTGAGCGAGAGATGGTGCACCGCGGTGGCGGCCGATGCCGCCACGATCACGCGCCAGTCCAGCATGACGGCGGAGATCGACAGGGCGGCAAAGAACATCATGTGCATGTCGATCTGCCAGGGCGAACCACTCAACAGATAGACAAACAGGGCCGGGTAGCCGATCAGCGCTGTTCCGACCGTCGCTCTGGAAGCGGCGCTGTTCGGGTCAAACCGCCAGCTTGCTCCGGCGATCGCCAGGAGGGCAAGACCAACGAGGCCGGCGGGAAGCAGGCGTTCCGTGGCGACGATACCGGCGGTGATGACCAGGCTGACGCAGAGGCCGGCCATGATCAGCAGGGAGACGGTCTGGGCGCGCTGGCGGATTTGATTGAGGCTGGTCATGTGGATGGGCTCTCTGTTGTGAACCGGTTGGCGGCGGTCATGGAGGTCTGGTCGATCAGGCAACCGCGAAAGGCACTGGCTGGCAGGACAAGCCAGGCTCCGGCTTCGCGCAGCGCCCGGCGATCCTCGGGCCCCGGAACTTGGAACACGCCAATATTGGCGGCCCGGCCGATGTTCAGGGTTGATTGTCCGGCTTCGGCGGCGGCGAGCACCACGTCACGGGCCTGCCAACCAGGCGGGAAGATTGCGGCGTAGCGACCATCTTCGGCAGGCTCCGCAGCCGCCAGAAGTGGTGTTGCACCAATCAGTGCAATCAAAAGTATAGTCGGCGTGTTCTTGAGCATCGTCTTTGCGGAGGCCTCTGAGTAGTGACCTGTTCTAGACGACTCACGGTTAATCAGGATTTACCGTTTTCAATTGCCACTGGTCCGTTGTCGCCGCCGCCCTGCCATTCCGCCGCCAGCCTGCCGAAAATCAGGCTGTCGCGGATGCCCAGATGGGTGTTCCACTGGCCGCGCAAACGGCCCTCCAGCGTGAAACCCAGCTTTTTGAGGACAGCGATGGACCCGCAATTGTCAGGGTCGGTATCGGCATAGATGCGGCGCAGGCCCAGCTCACCGAACCCGTAGGCCAGGATGCGGCTGACGGCCTCACTCACTATGCCGGCCCGCCGGGCGTCAGGCCGGATGATATAGCCGGTTTCGGCGACTCCATCCTTGCGGTCCATCAGCACGACCCATCCCAGCGCATCGCCCGGATC
Source organism: Maricaulis sp. (assembly GCF_034670125.1). GTDB lineage: Bacteria > Pseudomonadota > Alphaproteobacteria > Caulobacterales > Maricaulaceae > Maricaulis. Next base: position 326,270 of record NZ_JAXMOC010000001.1, on the reverse strand, counting down.
GGACGGTCGACAGATGGCCCAGGTGCGCACGGAAGCAGACCGGGTGCTCGTCACCAGGTGCGCGCGCGCCGCGGCTACCGTGGTGAAGGCAGGTCGGGACCAGTATGTCATGGTATCGGGGTCTCCGAGCGCCGGAAACAAGGCCTCGGCATCATCGGGAACCAGGGGGCGCAGAAGCAGGCGCCGAGTCGAGAGGACAGGCGTTGCACACGGCGGTGCCCGATCGCTCAGCGCGTCATGTACCAGGTCCAGCCTGATTTCATCGAAGCGGGTCTCGATACAGGCCTGCATGGTGATGAAGCAGTCCCGGGAAAACCAGTCATGCTCCGAGAAACAAGCGGACCGAGCCTCTTCATTCGGCCAGGCGGCGTAGGACCAGTACAGCCTGTCCTCACCCTTGTGCAGGGCCGCCCCGTACGACCCGCAGGCGTCGTGGATAAGCAAGGTCCCCTCGGCCCAGGCGGCCTCGAACTCGGCCGCGCGCCCGGGCTTCAGCTTCCAGCGGTAGAGAACGGCGGAGGTCACGCTTGCGGGCTGGCCCCGTCAGCAAGCCTTTGCTTGCGAAGGACGCTGGCTTTCACCTTCTGGCTCTCCGAGCGCAACTGGCCGCAGGCGGCGAAGATATCGCGGCCGCGCGGGGTGCGGATCGGAGAGGCGTAACCCGCCTTGTTGACCACATCGGCGAAGGCTTCGATCTGGTCCCAGTCCGAGCATTCATAGGGGCTGTTGGGCCACGGGTTGAAGGGAATGAGATTGATCTTCGCCGGGATCCCCTTGAGCAGTTTCACCAGCGCCTTGGCTTCAGCGAGACTGTCATTGACGCCCTTCAGCATCACGTATTCGAAGGTCACGCGCTTGGAATTGCCCAGCCCGGGATAGGCCCGGATGGCGTTCATCAACTCGACCAGCGGGTATTTCTTGTTCAGCGGCACCAGCTCGTCGCGCAGCGTGTCATTGGTGGCGTGGAGCGAGATCGCCAGCATGGTGCCGGTGCGCGCGCCGAGTTCCTCGATCTTCGGCACCACGCCAGAGGTCGAGACGGTCGTCCGGCGCCGCGAAATGGAGATCCCTTCACCGTCGGAAATGATGTCGATCGAGGTCGCGACATGATCGAGATTGTACAGCGGCTCACCCATGCCCATGAAGACGATATTGGTGATCTTGCGGTTCTCGTTCGAGGTCGGCCATTCCTCAAGGTCATCGCGGGCGATCATCACCTGGGCGACAATCTCGGCAGCGGTCAGATTGCGCACCAGGGCCTGGGTGCCGGTATGGCAGAAGGTACAGTTCAGCGTGCAGCCGACCTGGCTCGACACGCACAAGGCGCCGGAACGAGCGACGTCGGGGATGAAGACGGTCTCGCACTCGACGCCGGGCGCCAGCTCGATCAGGTATTTGCGAGTGCCGTCGACGGAGACCTGGCGGTCGATCAGCTTGGGCCGGTGCAGCGCGTACTTGTCGGCAATGATGGCGCGCAGGTCTTTCGAGATATTGGTCATCGCGTCGAAATCGGTGACGCCATAGTGGTAGATCCAGCGCCAGAGCTGCTCGGCGCGCATCTTCGCCTTCTTCTCCTCGACCCCGCAATCGATTGCGACGAGGCGCAATTCCTCACGCGTCATGCCCGCGAGGGACGGCAAGGCACGCGGTGTTGTCTCGTCAATGCGCGGCGCATTGCCATTGCGGGCGTCGATATTCAGGGCGTGGTTCATGACCGGCAGACTATCTCATTTCAAACGGAGCCGCGCGCTCTATCACGAAAGCGCGGCAAATCCGAGTCGTGGACGACCGGGTGGTCATGACGTGGCAAGCGCCAGGGCACTGTTGGCCACGCCATCCATCTGGCCTACGGTCCGTTTGCTACCTGGAAGGGACGGGGAACACCAGTTTTGGGGAATGTGGGACAGGCACCATTAATTCCCATCACCCCCCCCCCCGCGCCTCTGGCGCAAACTCCACCCTAAACCGCTTGCCGGGAGGATACGGCCTGCTGGCTGGCAAGCGATGTATGGATCGGCCTGCGCGCGGCGCTTGGGGTTCGACGGGCGAGAGAGATGTGTCATCTGGCCCCCCCACCCGCTTGTCATCCCGGCTGGACGTCCGGCGCAGGCCGGACGCAAGGCCGGGACCAACTTGTGGCCAAAAGATAGGCCCCTGACTTTCGCCCGGCCTGCGCCGGGCGGGAACCTGCGCCCGCGCAGGCGGGTGGCAGGGGTGACAAAGGGATACGCGCACGGATTTGCGTCTCCGCACGCTTTCACGCCGAAGGTGGGAGGGAACGGGATGCCGTTGGACACCGGGGTGTCCGTTTGGCTGGCAGGCGGTGTCCGTGGTGTCCTCGGCATCCCGCACACGGAGATTTCCCGGGCTGTCTCCACCCCGATTCCAATGCGTCAGGTAGATGGGGTCGGTCGTTTAGTGCCCCGCGACCTGGTCGCACGCCCTGCCAGTGCATATCGGCTGTCACACCGCTGCCCGGACAGGCTCCGCTCGTTTCCGGGCACAAGTGACTGAGCTCGCGCCTCCCGTCCCGAAAACCGTGGGCATTATCGCCTGGTGGGGAGGGGGGAGGATAAGTTTGGTGATTTTTTTGATCGAGCGCACTTTCCCTCTCCCCCGGGAGAGGGGCAGGGTGAGGGGTAAATCCCGGTGAAAGCAGGAAGAATCCCCCTCATCCGGCCTCCAGCCACCTTCTCCCTAGGGAGACGGACTGGCGTACACAACAGGGATAAGCCGGCTCGGCAGGTGCTTCGCAAAGCCCGCCTAGTTACACAGCGTCTCGGCGCGTTCCAGGGCCGCCGTCACGCCCGAAAGCGAGAATTCGTACGCCGTGGCCACGCCGTCGAGCGTGGTGGCCGTCACCCGCATCACCGAGCCGCGGCGCATGGCGCGGATCAGGTCGGCCTCTTCGTCCAGATCGTCGAGAAAGCCTTCCTGGCTGTCGGCGAACATGTCGAAACGGTCCGAGCCGACGCGGACCTGCGGCGGGCTGGTGGGGCGCAGGTCATAGCCGACCAGCAGGCTGGGCTGTTCCTCAACCGCTCCGGACTGCCAGGAGGCGACCAGGAAATAGACATTGCCGTGTTCGTGGGCACGCGGTGTGCTGTCGGTCGGCCGGCTCAGGGCATAGCAGGAAAACCCGGCCTCGGTGTTGCGGGTGAAAACGCGCCAGTCGCTGTACTCGCCGCGAAACTGCGGGTCATCCTGGGCGATGGCCGCGGGTGTCGCCGCGAAGCCGATTGCAGTGGTCAATCCAAGAGCGAGGCAGGCAGGTCGGAAACGCACGGCGGTCATCCTCATGTCGGAACGGTTGAACCCAATAGGGCGCCCCTATGGCGGTATGATGGCGGAGTTAACCCCGACCTAACGGACACGCAGGCGTGACCTGTTCAGCGGTGGATACCGGCCTTGCGAGTCGTTTCGGCGAGGCTTTCCAGATCCGGCCCGCCGGGCATCAGCGGTCGCTCGGGAAAGCCGCCGAAATTGATCTGGCGATCATACAGGGTGATCGCACAGGCGACCGAGACATTGACGCAGAATTTGGTCGGGATTTTCACGATGTGGCTGCAGCGGTCCTGGACGTCTTGCGACAGTGAGCCGCGCTCCCGCCCGAACACATAGGCGGCGCACAGTGGGTGCCGGAAGCTGGGCAGGTCGACGGCATCGTCGGCCAGCTCGATTCCGACCAGTTGGCAGTTGGACGGCAGGGCCATCGCGGTCAGGTCCGGCCATTCATAGTAGGGGACATGATCCACCGACTTGGCGGTGTCGGCCCGATAGACATCGCGCACCTGGTGGCTGGCATTGAGCGTGAAGGCAAAGCTGGCGCCAAAGGCGTGGGCGGTGCGCAGGATGGCGCCCATGTTCATCGGTTTGGAAATGCCCTCCGCGCCAACACCGAAATAGCCACGCTTCATCGCCAGCATCAGCGCACGCCTGCGGTAATGCGACCGTCGGGATGGACCATGGCCTGCTTCATGCCGGGAGAATTGAACGGAGCCGCCAGATTGCCATGACGGTCGACGGCAATGATGCCGCCTTCGCCGCCCAGCGCGCCGACATCGGCCAAGGCGCCGGCGACCGCTTCGTCCAGCGACTGTCCGCCATAGGCCATCCGCGCCGAGACATCCTTGGCGGTGGCGGTGCGCAGGAAGTATTCGCCCTGGCCGGTGCAGGAGATCGCGACATGACCGTCGGCCCAGCAACCCGAACCGATGATCGGGCTGTCGCCAACACGGCCTTCCATCTTGTTGAGGGTGCCGCCGGTTGAGGTCGCGGCCGCGAGCCGGCCTTCCAGGTCGAGGGCGACACAGCCGACCGTGCCGGTGGCAATGTCCCGGTCGTCCGGGGCCGCGGCGGGTGTGTAATAGTCGTTGACGCTTTCGACGCGCTCGAGCTCGGCTTCACTGCAGAAACGTTCGGCACCGCGACCGGCCAGCATCACATGTGGCGTGGTGTCCATGATGGCGCGAGCTGCCGAAACGGGGCTGGTGAAGCCGGTCAGCGCGGCGACCGATCCGGCCCGCCGGGTCGCCCCGTCCATGATGGCGGCATCCAGTTCGTAGCGACCGGCCTTGTTGGGCGAGGCGCCCTTGCCGGCCACATACAGGCCCGAGGCCTCCAGTTCGCGGACAATGTCCTGGACGATATCGAGCGCGTTGGCACCGATGGCGAGGCGTGCCTTTGCGGTCTCGGCCAGGCCGCGCATGTGCTCGATCTCGCGTGCATAGTCACGATCGGCCAGGGTGCCTGCGCCGCCGTGCAGCAAAAGGGCGTAACGTCCGCTCATACTGTCCATCCCGGTTGGAATTAGGGTTTGGCGACTGCTCTAGCATCGCTCGCGCGGACTGCCCAAGCCGGATTTCCGTTGCCAACGAGCCGTTGCCGCGGATTTTCTTTTGCCGGGTGTCACGCTATGTCGCTGGGATCGATAAAGGGGAGTGCCTCATGAAACTCGACTCATCCATTGCCGCCATTGTCACCGGCGGCGCATCCGGCCTCGGCGAAGGCACAGCCCGCCGCCTGGCTGCCGATGGCGCCAAGGTCGCCATTTTCGACATGAATGCCGAGCGCGGCGAGATGGTCGCCAAGGAAATCGGCGGCGTGTTCTGCCAGGTCAATGTCTCCGACGAGGCCAGCGTTGATGCCGGCCTGGCCAAGGCGCGTGAAGCGCACGGCCAGGAACGCGTCTTCGTCAACTGCGCCGGCATCGGCTGGGCCGAGAAAACGGCACGCCGGTCCTCCTCGACCGGTGAGGTCTCGGCCCATTCGGCGAAGGGCTTCCAGACCGTTATCGGCGTCAACCTGATCGGCTCCTTCCTGTGCGCCTCGAAATCGGCGGCCGGCATGATGTCGCTGGACCCGCTCGAGGGTTCCGGACGCGGCGTAATCGTGAACACTGCTTCTGTAGCGGCCCAGGACGGTCAGATCGGTCAGGTCGCCTATGCGGCCTCGAAGGGCGGTATCACCGGCATGACCCTGCCGATGGCGCGCGACCTTGCCCGTGAAGGCATTCGCGTCAACACCATCCTGCCGGGCTTTTTCGAGACGCCGATCTACCAGCAGATGCCGCCGGAGGTGAAAGTCTCGCTGGCCTCGCACCTGCAATTCCCGCAGCGCTTCGGCACGCCGGAAGAATACGCCGATCTCGTCGCCTTCATGGTCTCGTCCGACTATATCAACGCCGAGTGCGTCCGTCTCGACGCGGGCGCCCGCATGCCGCCAAAATAGGCAGACCTGCTTTGCCAGTTTCCGGGAGCCGGGCCGCAAGGTCCGGCTCTCTGGCATTTGTGACCCGGTTGCGACACTTTCGCACAGAAACTGATAATCACTCTCATTCACGGTGGACTCGGGCCGCATACCCTCGTAATTGCGGATCACTTGCAAACGCAAACTCCGGGACAATCATCGTGCGTAGAACCCTGCTTACCGCTACCGCCCTCGTCGCCCTCGCCGGCGCTGCCCACGGCCAGGCCGAAACCGCGGCCTCGACTGATGTGATCACTGTAATCGGTCTCAATGGCGATGCCGATGCGATCGCCGGCTCGGCGGATCTTCTGACCGCCGAGGACCTGGCCATACACGACTATGCCGACGTGACCCGCTTGTTGCGGACCGTGGCGGGCGTCAACATCCAGGAGGAGGATGGTTACGGCCTGCGCCCGAATATCGGCATGCGCGGTACCGGGCTCGACCGGTCTGAAAAAATCACCCTGATGGAAGACGGCGTCCTGATTGCCCCGGCGCCCTATGCCGCCCCGGCTGCCTATTACTTCCCGCATGCCGGTCGCATGGCCGGTGTGGAAGTCATCAAGGGTGCGGCTGGTGTCCGTTATGGCCCGCGCAGCCAGGGTGGATCGTTGAATCTGCTTTCGACTCCCGTCCCGGAGGACCTGTCCGGTCGGGTCACGGTGTGGGCTGGTGACGAGAACACCCGTCGTACCCATGCGCATGTCGGTGGCATGACCGATGCCGGCGACGGGGTGCGCATTGGCGGATTGGTCGAAGGCTTCTTCGACAGTGCCGACGGTTTCAAGGTGATTGATGGCATGTCAGATGCCTCGACCGGCTATGATATCGAAGACTATGTCGGCAAGCTGCGTGTCGAGCTGAGTGCCGGTGGCCTGATCCACATGTTCGAACTGAAGGGCCAGTACTCCGACGAGCTGTCGAACGAGACCTATCTCGGCCTGACCGACGCCGATTTCGCCGCCGACCCCTTCCGTCGCTACGCTGCCAGCCAGCTCGACCAGATGGATGCCGAACATTCCGAGTGGTCGCTGCGCTACCAGACCGAGCTTTCCAACGGGCTTGAGCTGTCGGCGGTCGCCTACTCGACGACGTTCGCTCGCGACTGGTTCAAGCTTGACCGGGTGGACCCGGATGGTGCCGGCGCGGCTCCGGCCGCCTCGATCTCGTCGATCCTGTCTGACCCGACCGGCAACGCCGCCGCATTCGCCATCATCGAGGGCGGGGCGGGTCTTGTTTCGGCCGATGATGCTGTCCTGATCAAGCACAATAATCGCGACTATTCCGCTGAAGGCGTCCAGCTTGAACTCGCCGGTGAGGCGATGGTCGGCGATTCCAGCCATGGTTGGCGGGTCGGGCTTCGTGTGCACGAGGACGAGATGGACCGCTTCCAGTGGCGCGAGAATTTTCGCATGGACAACGGCCAGCTGGTGCTGACCTCGATCGACGCTCCGGGCTCGGATTCCAATCGTATCGAAACCGCCGAGGCCGTGGCGATATTTGTCCAGGACGAGATTGCCTTCGGCCGCTGGGTGGTCACGCCGGGTCTGCGCTATGAACAGATCGAGCTGCGCCGCGAGGATTATGGTCGCAATGACCCGAGCCGCACCGGCGCCAGCCTCGCAATCCGGGAAAACACGGTAGAAGCCTTCGTTCCGGGTCTGGGTGTTCGCCATGACCTGAATGCCAACTGGGCGCTGTTTGGCGGCGTGCATCGCGGCTTTGCCCCGCCGGCTCCCGGTTCAACCACCCAGGAAGCCGAAGACGCAACCAATTGGGAGCTCGGCGCTCGTTACCAGGATGACCTGTTCAGTGTCGAGGCGATCGGCTTCTTCAACGCCTATCAAAACCTGATCGGTACCTGCACCAACTCTACCGGTGGCGGATGTGCAATCGGCGACCAGTTTGATGGTGGTGAAGTGGATGTGTTCGGCCTTGAGCTGACCGGTGATGCCGACCTCGCCCTTGTCGCCGGGCTTGATGGCGTCGAGCTGCCTGTGCGTCTCGCCTATACCTGGACCGATGCTGAATTCCAGACCGGCTTCAACTCGGGCTTTGGTCCGTGGGGCAATGTCCAGTCGGGTGATCAGCTGCCCTATATTCCAGAGCACCAGATGTTTGCCTCCCTGGGTCTCGATGCGGGTCACTTTGGCGGTGAGGTGTCACTGTCCTGGGTCGACGAGGTCCGAACGGTGGCGGGACAGGGTGCGATCCCGGCCGATGAAAGCGTCGACGCGCACACCGTGCTGGATGCGTCCGCTTGGTATGCCGTCAGCGACCAGGTCCGGGCCCGGGTTTCGATCCGGAACCTGGCCGACGAAACCTATACCGTCGCCCGCCGTCCGGCCGGTCTCCGTCCGGGTGCGCCCCGCGCTGTTCTGTTCGGCCTGTCAGTCGATTTCTGACCCGTGAGCCCGCGATAAACGAAAAAGGCCGGGGCTCGCCCCGGCCTTTTTGACTCTGGTTTCGTCGCGAGACCGGTCCGGGCCAATCAGTCCGGAGCCGGGCGGACAATCTGGTCGCCGAGATTGGACATCACGTCGCGGGCCCCGAAGGCGCTGGGGTCGTCGGGCTTGGTGCCGCGTCCCAGATAGATTTCCGCGCTGGCCTCATACCGTGTGCTTTCACGATAATTGAACTCATCCCAGAACGGGTCGCGCCAGCCACGCCACCCCCAACTGGGATGGAAATAGGCATGATGGACACGGAAGCCGGCATAGGGCGACTGACCCAGTGCCGAGGCCATGACGCGGGTCTCTTCATCGGTGGCCCGGTTCACCACCGTGAAATAGTCATAGCCGCTCTCCACCGTCAGCTCGGCAGCCCGGTAGAGCAGATAGGTTTCCACGGTCTCGCGGTCTGTCAACGAATTGCCATCAAAGGAAATCCGGTAGCGATTGCTCTCGATCCGCGTTTCGGTGAAGCCCGGACGGGATCCGTCAGCGGCCTGATAGGGCGTTGCCGTGGCGCAGGCGCCCAGCGCCGACAGGCTCGCCAAGACGATCAAAACGCGTTTCATGATGGGGCTCCTTTCCAAGCAGGCGGTCCCTCGCCTCATATTATATGACTCGTCCTGACCCGTTTCAGCGGGCGGAATCTTCACCTGGGGAGCATAGGGGTGTCGGGTCCGTCGTCAAACGCCTGATTGACGGTGCCGGACTGCAAGGGGGGCTTATGGGACGAATGGGGCTAATCCGGACAGGCCGTGTCGCCGTGATCTCAATGGTCGTCGGCCTGGCCGCGCCTTCAGCTTTGGCGTTGGACGTGGACGGCGGTACGGAAATCCACGAGGCCTGCCGACAGGCCGGCTTCTCGGAGGCGGTGTGTACCTGCATCGTCAGGGAGGCGCACTCGCGCTTCACCCATGACCAGATGCATGTGCTGGCGGTGGTCATCCCCGACCTCTCCCGCATCACCGATGATCCCGATATCGTCGGCCTTAGCGGCGAGACGGCCCCCTTGTCCGAGACCCAGCTGGCGCACCTGCACCAGCGCGCCGTCGGAGCCGACATCGTCATCCAGCGGGCCTGCGGCATTGGCTTGACCCTCGACTCCGGCCGCTAGTACCGCCGCGTCAGTCTGCCCGGCCTCAAGTCCTTTGGCATACAGGCTGCGGGCCAGCTCTTCATCCCGATCCTGATCAAGCGCCTGTCAGCGCAGGTCCATTTCGACAATGGCGGTTACCGGACGCGCACCGTCAGGTTCGGATCCATCTGCCGGAAAGAGCGGCCAGGCGGCATTCGCGACCAGCCAGGCCCGCCCATCGGCGAGGTCGACCAGGGTCGGCTCGGTATTGTCCGTCATCGAAGGGTGGGCGCGCAGCAGGACCTCGACATTGGCGACCTCAACCCCGGTCGGATCGAGGTCGATCGCCATCACCTGGTGCGGGACGGCACCGTTGCGCACCGCAATGATCCGGCCATCGCGGGTCTGGCGCAGGCCATCAATACCGATCAGGCTGACGTCGGAGGCACGGACCAGGCTGGCGCTGCCATCAACCAGGTCTATCCGCCAGATGCCCATCGAATAATCGGCGACGTAAAGCGCACCGCGGGCCAGGGCGACGCCCTGCAGGCTGACAAAGCGGGGGTCTTCCGCCAGCACTTCCAGCTCGCCAGACACATTGTCGAGTCGATAGACCCGCGGCGCCTGGCTGTCGGAAATGAAGACGCTGCCGTCGCGGACCACGAAGTCGGCCATTTGCACAGCGCCGTCGATCATGTAGCGCCGGTACAGGTCGCCCGATACCAGATCGAAGGCGAACAGGGCTGTTCCTTCGGCCTCTCCCTCGTCCAGCGGTGTTTGCGGCACTGTGCCCGAAGCCGCCCACAGCATTCGGGTCCGGTCATCGACGAACAGGCCGAACACCGACCACAGGCCGTCCTCCCGGTTGGCGAACACGACCGGCTCGTCACGGGCAAACGGTTCGAGCATCAGGATTTCACGCCGCGCCACCGAGGACACGAAAATCCGGTCTGTCTCGATGTCCACGGCCACCCCTTCGATCAGGGCATCCGGCGCATTGATCCGGGCCACCACCTCGCCGTCTCCCACCGCGGTTCCATTGGCGGCGAGAGCGGCCTGGATCGATGCCAGGCGATCGCTGTCTGCATCCTCGAGCAGGGCCCGTGTTGCATCGCCGATTTCGAAGGTCAGACCGGCCCGGACCATGCCGTCCAAAGCGTCAAAACCGTCATCGGCGCGTTCGGCCCGGGTCGCGATGGTCACCAGCGCCCGCAACACCGCCGGGTGAGCCGGTTTGAGGTCGAGGGCGGCCAGCATCAGTCGGCGGGCGCTCTCCATGTCGCCGGCCCGCAAGGCGCGGCCGGCTTCGCTGAACATTTCCAGAGCGATACTCTGGGGCGTCGGCGCGACCGCCGCCTCATCCTGGGCCAGGACCGGATTGGCCAGCAGGCCCACGCATGCGATGGCGATTGCCAAGGATTTGAATGTCATGTGTCCAGTTTCCCCACGAACACGGCCCCAATACGACCCTTTTGTGGATGATAAGACAAATTTCCGGGTCTGTAAGTCACAGCCCTGTGCAGGCCGGTCGGGCGCGGTCAGATATCAAGCGTGACCGGGCCTTCATCTTCGACCGGGCCAGTCAGGATGATGCGGTTGTCCGACGCGCGCCATTCGACCGACAGATCGCCACCATCGGCATGGAGGGTCGCCTGTCGTTCGCACAGGCCGCGTCTGTGCGCTGCAACCAGGGCGGCGCAGGCCCCGGTGCCACACGCCGCCGTGATGCCCGCGCCACGCTCCCAGACCCGCAACCGGATATGGCGGGGGTCCAGGATTTGCGCGAAACCGGCATTGACCCGGTCCGGAAACAGCGGGTCATGCTCGACAACCGGCCCGAGGGTTGTGACCGGCAAGGCGGCCACATCACGGATGAAAAAAACGGCGTGGGGATTGCCCATCGAGACCGCCCCCGGTGCGTCGATGCGGATGCCGTCGACCTCCACGGCGAAATCCAGTCGAGCCGTATCCATCGGTCGGGCCAAGGGTATGTCCTGCCAGTCCAGGCGGGGTTCGCCCATGTCGACACTGACGGTCATGGCTCCGGCATCGCGCGCCAGCAATTGGCCACCCGCCGTGTCGAGGCTGGCAGTGTCGGAGCGGCGCTCCTGCATCAAGGCCCACGCCGCAGCGCGGGTTCCATTACCGCAGGCGCCGACTTCGTCGCCATCGGAATTCCAGATGCGGATGAAGGCATCCGACGTGTCGCTGTCCTCGAGCACCAGCAGCTGATCGAACGGATGCTCCCGCGCAATGGCGGTCACCGCGGCCGCAGACAGGTTGAACACTCCGGCCCGCCCCCGCACGTCGGCGAGGATGAACTTGTTGCCGGCACCATTCATCAGACGAGCGATCATCCTGCTGCGATAACGCTCCCGTCCCTTTACGTCCAGCACCGCTCCGGTGTTAATTGCGGCACACACATCAGATGGGAAGAGACTGATGAAAGTTTACCAGACGTTTTGGGCGATCTCAGCCAGTGCCGCCATCCTCGCGGCCTGCACTCAGCCCGCCAGCAATGAGGGCGACGACTTGGCCGACACCACACCGGATGCGCCCGCGGAACGCCAGATCGTCGAGATCGATCCGAACAATGATCCTCGGGTCTGGCTGGAAGAGGTCGAAGGCGAACAGGCCATCGAATGGGTCGAAGGCCAGAACGAGCGGACGTTTGCCCGTCTGCAAGGTGATGAGCGCTATCAGGGCCTGTACGATCAGGCGCTGGCCATTGCCCAGTCCGAGGACCGGATCCCCTACGGCTCCTATTCCGGCGGCTATATCTGGAATTTCTGGCAGGATGCCGAGCACACTCATGGCCTGTGGCGCCGGACCTCGCTGGAAAGCTATCTGACCGACGAGCCTGACTGGGATGTGGTGCTCGACCTCGATGCCCTGTCCGAAGCCGAAGACCGCAACTGGGTCTGGCGCGGCTCGAACTGCCTGGCGCCGGCCTATGAGCGCTGCATTCTGACGCTGTCTGATGGCGGCTCCGATGCGGCCGTGCGCCGTGAGTTCTCGATCCCGGACCGGGCCTTTGTCGAAGGTGGTTTCGAGACCCCGGAAGCCAAGGGCGGGGTCAGCTGGATTGACGAGGACACGCTGATGGTCGGACTGGCGACGTCGCCGGAAGACACGACCAGCTCGGGCTACCCGTCTGTCGCCTACCGCTGGGAGCGCGGCACCGACCTCGCTGACGCCACTGAAGTGGTGCGCGGCGACGAGGATGATGTGGGTCTCTTCGCTTTCCGTGCCGAGGACCATGACGGCACCGTCTACATGATGGCGTCAGAGGCTGACACTTTCTACGACACGACCTGGTGGTACCTGCCAGCCAATGCCGACCCGATGCAGTTGCCGCTGCCCAGCAAGTCGTCGATCCAGGACCTCTACCAGGGCGAGCTGGTGTTCACGATCGAGGAAGCCTGGACGCCGGCCGAGGGCGGTGAAACCTTCCCGCAAGGCGCCTTGCTGTCGTTCAACATGGCCGAATTCGCGGCGACCGGTGAGCTGCCGGATGTTCGCACTGTCTTCGTACCGGGGCCACGCCAGTCGCTTGGCGGCATGGGTTCGACGGCCTCGTCCTTCCTGGTTGCCATTGACGAGAATGTCGTGGGCGGCCTGGAGGCCTTCCACTTCGAGGACGGGCAATGGTCGTCGGAAACCGTGCCGGTTCCCGCCAACATGACCATCAGCCTGGGGGGGACCAACAGCCGTCATGATGTGGCCTTCATGAATGCCGAAGGCTTCCTGACGCCGGACAGCTATTTCATGGTCGATGCGGCCGAGCTGACGGTTGAGGAAATCAAGTCCATTCCGGCCCGTTTCAATGCCGAAGGCCTGGTGGTCGAACAGCTCGAAGCGGTGTCTCCGGACGGGACGATGGTGCCCTATTTCGTGGTCCGCCGCGAAGACACGGTGATGGACGGCACCACACCGACCCTGCTGTACGCCTATGGCGGCTTCCAGGTCTCCATCCGCCCGAGCTATTCCGGCTCCCGCGGCCAGCTGTGGCTGGAAAATGGCGGCGCCTATGTGGTCGCCAATATCCGCGGTGGCGGTGAGTTCGGACCGGCCTGGCACCAGGCGGGCCTGAAGATGGAGCGCCAGCGCATTTATGACGACCTGATCGCCGTCGCCGAGGACCTGTCGGCCCGCGGCATCACCAGTCCGCGTCACCTCGGTGTCTATGGTGGCTCCAATGGCGGTCTGCTGACCGGCGTCATGTACACCCAGCGTCCCGACCTGTGGAATGCCGTCGTCTCGGCCGTGCCGCTGCTCGACATGCTGCGCTTTCACACGCTGCTGGCCGGCGCGTCCTGGATGGGCGAATACGGTAATCCGGAAGACCCGGACGAGGGCGGTTTCCTGCGCTCGATCTCGCCCTATCACAATGTCGATGCGAACGGCGAGTATCCGGAAATCTACCTCTACACCTCGACCAAGGATGACCGCGTCCATCCGGGCCATGCCCGCAAGATGGCGCACCTGCTGGAAGAGCTGGGCCATGACTATCTCTACTACGAGAACACGGCGGGTGGTCACTCTGCCGCGGCCAATCTCGGTGAGCGGGCCCGCAGCGAGGCGCTGCTCTATACCTTCCTGATGCAAAAGCTGATGGATGACACCGACCCGCTCGACGCGGAATAGGGTCACATCGATCCAGAAGAAAGGCCCCGGAGTTTCGGCTCCGGGGCTTTTTGTTTGGGCCGTGCTGATCGCTTTCGGGGCGACAATGCGTTAGTCAGATCGGCCCGTGCATTTGCCATGTTGAGTCGGTATCTAGGTCGGTATGGACGAGATCTTCTTCGGATGGCGCACGGCGCTACTGCTGGTCGTAGCTGCGCAATTGCTGATCGCGGCCGTGCTTTTGGGCCTGCGCCGCTTCGAACGACCGGCCAATCGTCTCCTGGCAGCCCTTCTGGTGGTCGTGACCTTGACGCTGGTGCCGCAACTGATCGGTTTCGCCGGCTTTTACGATGCCTTTCCCTGGCTTTCCTTCGCACCGTTCCAGAATGACCTGTTGGTTGGCCCCCTGATCCTTGGCTATGGGATCGCCCTGACGACCGGGCGGATCCCCGCTATCGTCTGGTGGCTGATGCTGCCCGGCGCGATCGATTTCAGCTACCAGACATACTGGTTCCTGCAGCCGTTCGAGACGCGCTGGGATCGGGTCGGCGACTTTCATGCCGGTCTCTACTGGCCCTTGCGTAATGGCTTGGCTGTGATGCTGGCGCTGTTCGGGCTTGCCGGCGCCGGCAGAGCCTACTGGCAACATCGCCGGTTTCTGGGCGACCATTCTTCGGCCGCCGCTGAGTTCGACCGCCGCTGGCTTCCCCTGTTTCTTGGCTTGTCCGCCCTGACATTGTTGTCCGGCGTGATCATGGTGGTGATCGACCACTTTATCGTTCCGCTCGATCATTATGACAGCTTCGCCTTTCACGTCGTGGTCGCGTTGTGTTTCTGGGCCATCGGGCAATGCGCACTGTTGTTGCAAAGAGAACCTTTCCCCAAGCTCGGCGGCTCGCAGCCGAGCGCCGAGAGCGTGGCCAGCGGTCGGGACTGGGTGGCCGAGGCCCGGCGCCTGCGAGCGCGCGTACAGGCGGAGGCCTGGCATCTCGAACCCCGCCTGACCGCGCGCGAGCTGGCGCGCCGTGTCGGGACCAATGAAAGCTATCTTTCGCGGACCGTGAACCAGGGCGCAGGGGTCAACTTCAATCGTTTCATCAACGAGATCAGGGTCGCACACGTGAGGGAGAAGCTCGCCGCGGGCGAGGGTGCGCACGACATGCTCGCGCTGGCGCTCGACAGCGGCTTCAATTCCAAGGCCACTTTCAACCGGGTTTTCAAGGACATCACCGGGCAGACACCAGCGCGAGTGCGCGCTGGCCTCGCCGCTCCATGAAGTCTCAAATACAGTAAAACTGCGAGTTTACCGTCGTCGGGACGCGCCATCGGATCAAATCGGCAAGATCGCAATCGTGAGGACGGGCCATCCTGGCCTATCTCGATGGAGATATCCCGATGAGACAATTTCTAGCAGCCCTTTTCGGGCTCGCCGCCCTCGCGTCGACGAGCGCGGCGCAGGACATGGATCAGCTCGAGGCGGCCCTGGCCGAGCTCGCCGGACACTGGACCGGCGCGCTAACTTATCGGGACTACCGGACCGGTGAGCTTGCCGAGATACCGCATGAACGCACGGTGCGGCTTGCCCCAGACGGATCCTACATGATTACCGAGCTGGCCTTCGTCGATCCGGGCTACCGCGTGTTCGGCGCCGAGCTCGTGACGATCGAGGGCGACCATCTCGTGGTAGCCAGCGTCGGATATGGCGGGTCCGAGATGATCGAGGCTCGCCTGGTCGCCTTCGCGCGAACCGAGACCGGCTGGTCGGCTGAGCTGTCGAGCCAAGGCAATGATGACAACGCGCCGGCCGACATTCTTTACCAGATCGAGTTTGCCGAGGGCGTCATGCGCCAGACCAAGCGGGTGAGGCTGATCGGTTCCGACGCCTTCCAGCTCCGCAATGAGACCCGTGTCCGGCGCACAACGGCGCCCGGATGATGCCGGACTGCCGTCGCCCGGCAGTCGGTTCGGGCGGGGGATCGGGAAGGCGAACCGGTCTCGGTACAGCTGGGCCATGACTACCTTTATTCCGAGAACACCGCTGGCGGTCACTCTGCCGCGGCCAATCTCGGCGAACGGGCCCGCAGCGAGGCGCTGCT
Organism: Maricaulis sp.; assembly: GCF_034670125.1. GTDB lineage: Bacteria > Pseudomonadota > Alphaproteobacteria > Caulobacterales > Maricaulaceae > Maricaulis. The sequence goes on along the minus strand of NZ_JAXMOC010000001.1, from coordinate 310,275 downwards.
CTACACTTTCCTGATGCAAAAGCTGATGGATGACACCGACCCGCTCGACGCGGAATAGGGTCGACACGATCCAGAAGAAAGGCCCCGGAGTTTCGGCTCCGGGGCCTTTTTTGTTCGCGCGTTCCATCTCCCTGGGGAGGAGGCAGGGTGAGGACAGGTTCTGAGTTCAGATGTAGTTGTCATCCCGGCCGAATGGCCTGCGAACGCAGGCCGCAGAGCCGGGACCTATACGACCTAAATTGGCAGCACCGGGCTTATTGGTCCCGGGTCTCCACCCCGCTTGTGCGGGGTATCCGCCCGGGATGACAATGAGGGGTGAAACGCGTCAGCATTCCACCCCTGACCGCCCATTACTCAAACGCGGCGTCTACCGGCCAGTTTTCGGTCTCTGTCCGCCACAGGATGGAGGCGATTTTCCAGTCGCCGTTGATCTTGAACAGGGTGATGAAATTGACCCCGACCAGGAAAGTCTCGCCAGTGACCCCGTTGACGCCTTCATAGGCCGAGCGGGCGTAGGCGATCTCGCCCCATTGCTCGATCTCGGTTCGGGTGGCGCGCTCGGTGAAACCGTTTTCGACCAGCCAGGGGCCGGAGCGTTCGATGTAGTCGTCCAGCGAGATGACGCCGCCGGCGCCATTGCCGTCGGGGCCGGCGCCGACCGCGCCCATGGCCGCTCCGTCCATGAACATCGCGCGCATGGCGTCGAAATCGCGTTCCTGCCCGACCGGTCCTGAAATCACGGCGTAGAGCGCGTCTATCGCAGCCTGTATATCGGCGCTGTCGTCCTGGGCGGCAGCGGGGGCGACGAGGGCGACGGATGTGGCCAGCGCGGCGATCAGGGTGGTGTTCATGGCTCTCCCCAGCATGTTGAGCCGGAAGTCTCGCTAGCCGGGCCAGCAATGGCAACTTACTGATCGGCCATCTGGGTGCAGGTGAAGCCTTGGCGTTCTGCCTCGGCGATGTCGAGGTCAGTACTGGCGTCGATGACGCGTCGATAGAGGACAAGGCCAGTTTTGGTTGGTGCGTTGACCTGCCGGTCGGCACCGTTGCGCAGGTTCGGGATTGTTAGCCATTCTGTCCACTGAGTCAGCATCAGGCTGGTGCTGCCGGTATTGACGCCCCGGTCACTGATTGCACTGAAATTATTCGTATTTGCGTCGTAGAAGCTGACCGAGGCATAGTTCCCGTCGGCCGGCCAGGTCACATCAATCCGCATTGGCCCGTCAGCCAGGTCGAACAGGCAGACCGAGTAGAGAATATCGGGACTGGATCTCACGATGGTCTGGTTTTCGGCGGTGACCCGCGGCGCGTGGCGCACGCTTTCACCGTCTCCGCCGAGGCTTTCAATCCGGTCCATCGCGCGTCCCATGATAATGCCGGGCAGGACATGCAGCGTGACGGCGGCGCCGATCAACAGGCCGGGGACAAAGGACAGGAAGGGCAGGCCGCGCTGTTTCATGTCTCGCCCTCGCAGCCGAGCCGATCGATGCGCGGGAAGGTGAGGCTGTCCAGATCTTCAAGGACGACCGGGTCGGGGTGATAGAGCCGCAGGGTCAGCGAGAACAGGCCGGCATTCTCGGTGAAGATCGCGCCGACTTCATCCTGTCCGACGGGAATAATGACCCGGCCTGATGCATCGGTGCGCGCCGTCGTCTGGCTGACCGCATGGCGGTTGCGACCATTGCGCGGCAAGAAGCTGGCCTCGTCATAGATCGTCAGTGACCACCAGCGGGTTGGTGGCATCTGGCCGATGATTTCATAGGCGCATCGCTCCGTGAGATTATGCCCCTGACTGTCGCGGGTGGCGGTGAAATAGACCGCTTCCTCGCGGTTGAGCGCCAACAGGCCGCGCCGCGCGACCAACGCCCGCGTCAGCGGATTGGCATCGCTGGAACCGATCTGCGGGTTGGTGATCCAGGGGCCATTGCTGACGCCACCAATTTCGCCCGGGCTGAAGACCAGGGCGACGACCATGGCCGTGCCGGAAAAGAGTCCGGCGATGAAGGTGAGGGCGTGGCGCAACATCATGCGGTGAGCCTAGCCAGTTTCGGACTCCGGGCAAAAGCGAAAAGCGTCAGCCGGTCTTGGTCTGCAGGATGGTCAGTTCCTGCAGCATGCCCTGGATCTGGCGCAGCTTGGAGTGCCCGTCCTCGGTCTGGGCCTCGCTCAGGCCGACGGCCGATTTCAGGTGACGCAGGGCGCGGGCCTGGGCATCCTCGGAACACTTGCCGATCGGCAGGGCGCCGCCGGTGGCGAGGCGCAGGAGGCCGGTGGCCTTGTCCAGGGCCGGACGGTTGCCGCCCTCGACCATGTTGAGCACCTTGCTGTCGTCGACCACCTTCATGCCCATGGCGTCAAAGCTGGCCGCCAGTTCGAGTTTGTCGCGCTCGGGGTATCCGCCTTTGAGCACTTTTGCCTGCTGCGCTGTCAGCTTGGCCAGGCGTTCCAGTGGCTTGGCATCGCCGCGGACATACCAGGCATCGGCCTGGTTGGAGCCGAGCGTCGAGCGGATATAGCCCGCCAGTTTCTGCTTGTTGCTCTCGCCGACCAGGTTTTCTTCCAACGCGATCAGACGGTCGAGGTCTTCGTCGGCGCCGCGCGAATGACGCAGCAGCTCGTCGATGATTTCCGGTTGCAGGAGGCGGGCCGAACGTGAGCCGAAGGCCTTGATCAGCGCATCGGCCGGCAGGGTGCTGTCGGCGCAGATGACGAGCCGGCTGGCGAGGTCGCGGGCGAGGCGGACCTCGTCGCGCACGCTGCTCGGGCGCAGGCGTTTGGGGCGTTCGAGGTCCTTCAGGATGCAGCCGGCGATGGTTGCACGGCAGGCCGGGAATTCCTTGCCCTTGATCTTGCGGGCTAGGCGCTTGGCGGCGCTGGGCGCCAGGTTCAGCGCATCGGCGGAATGGTCGCCATCGAACAGGCAGGCGAGACGCTCAAGCGTTTCGCCAAGATCCTTGCACTTGCCCAGCAGGGCGTCGCGGCCGGCATCGAAAGCGATGACCTCGGCGATGTAATGGTCCACCTCATCCAGGGCGAAGGTGCGCGCTTCATCGTCGTTGAACATGCTGTCGGCCATGTCCAGCAGGGCTTCCAGCTTGTCGCCATATTTCTTCTCGTGACGCAGGCGGTCGGCCATCGCGGCGCGCAGGGTGTAGGCGCGGGCATCGCGCTTGTGGATGTCTCCGGCAATATCGGCAAAATTGGCTTTTTTGGGGTATTCGGGCAGGCGCTTGTCGCGACCATCCTTGTAGATGCGTCCCAGCGATTTCTGGACCAGCTCGTTGAGCTGTTTGACATAGCCATGCACCCCGGCATCGCTGTCACTGGCCGAAGCGATCGCGACTTTCTGCACGGCGTGTTGCAGCTCGGTGCCGGAGGCTTCGAGGCTTTCGACCAGGTCGGGCCGATGCAGCAATTCCATCGGGATGGCCTGCATCCGCTCCAGCCAGCTGGTCAGGACGCGGCGGATCGTGTCGCGGGCATGCGGCTTGGCGAGATCATCCGGGGTCAGGCAGGGCAGGCGGGCCTCGCCGGTCTTTTCCGTCTCCGCGCCCATGGTCTCGGCACCCCGTTCAAAGACGGGAACGGACCGGAATTTGCGGTGTTTCGGGTCGAAGGTTTCCTTGGTCACCCGGACCGAGGCGTCCTTCTGCTTGGCGATGAGGGAATGGGCCAGACGGATCGCCTGGTCGCGATCATCCCGGGCTTCCTGCAGGGCCCAGCTGGACTTGCGGTTCTTCTTGAAGAAGACCTCGTAATGAACGTCACCGGCCATGAACCTGCTCCCCGTGAGCCTTATTGATGGCACAAAGAGGCTTAAAACCGAGTGAACCATGCTCCTGATTCATCAAGGGAGCTTGGCGTGTCGACCCGGCCGCGGCTATGGTTCCGGCACGCGGATCAATTCCGGCCCGGTTTTTGGGGTCAACGCGCGGAGATGGCATGGCGACGATTGCACTCGTGGACGATGATGAAAACATCATCACATCGGTTTCGATTTTTCTCGAAGGCGAGGGGTATAATGTGCGGACCTATAATGACGGGGCGTCCGCGCTGACCGCATTGGCCGAGGATCCGCCGGACCTCGGCATTTTCGACATCAAGATGCCGCGCATGGACGGGCTCGAGCTGCTGCGCCGCTTGCGCCAGTCGTCGAACCTGCCGGTCATTTTCCTGACCTCCAAGGATGACGAGTTTGACGAGGCCCTGGGCCTCAATCTCGGCGCCGACGACTATATCGCCAAGCCGTTCTCGCAACGCCTGCTCGGCGAGCGGGTCAAGGCGGTCCTGCGTCGCGCCCGCCTGTCCGGCGACCCGGTCGGCACGATCGGGCTGGAGCCGGGCGACAGCAAGCCGCTGGAGCGCGGCAGCCTGTTGCTCGATCCCAATCGCCACGCCTGTTCCTGGAAAGGTGAGCCGGTCCGTCTGACGGTGACCGAATTCCTGATCCTGCAGGCACTCGCGACCCGGCCCGGCTACGTCAAGAGTCGCGACAACCTGATGGACGCGGCCTATGATGACCAGGTCTATGTCGATGACCGGACGATCGACAGCCACATCAAGCGTATCCGCAAGAAGTTCCGCGAAGGCGACAAGAGTTTCGACGCGATCGAGACGCTCTACGGCGTGGGTTACCGCTATAAAGAAGACTGAGACGAGCTCTGTGACGTCGGGTTTGCGGCGGGCCGGTGCCTGGCTTCGCAGCCTGGCGCCGCGACCGTCCTCGCGTCTGGCCCAGCTGATCCTGATGGCGAATTTCGTCGCCCTCGGCGTGCTCGTCGTGGGCATGCTGGCGCTGACCGAAACCCGGCGCGGCCTGGTCAATGCCAAGCTGGATTCGCTACGCGCCCAGGGCGAGCTGATCGCCAATGTTCTGGCCGAGGGCGCGTCCGACGGCGCGCCGGCTCCGGCCCTACGCAATGAGGATGCCCGCGCAATCCTGCGACAGCTCTATGTGCCCGAAGAGTCGCGGGTGATCGTGTTCGACAAGGGTGCCGCCATTGTTGCCGACAGCCATTTGCTGGCCGATGTGTTCGAGACCACGCAATTGCCGCCGCCCGGCACGCCGCGTGCGCCGATTGCCGAAAGCGCCCGCTCTCTGCCGGTGCAATTGCTGGACAGTCTGGCCAGCCTGCTGCGGTCCTCCGAAGAACGCGCCGCGATGGGACGCAACCTGCGTGACGAGGTGCGCCAGGTCATCAATGGCGAGACCGTGGCCGGTGTCCGGCGCGAGGCCGACGGGCGCCGGGTGGTGTCGGTGTCGCTTCCGATCCAGCCGGTGCGGGCCATTGTCGGTGTGGTCACCATTGAGTCCTATGACCTCGACACGCTGATCGAGGCCGAGCGTCGGGCGCTGCTGCCCTTCATGCTCATTGCCGCGCTGGTCACGGCCATGTCGTCGCTGGCGCTGACGGTTTTCATCGCCCGGCCCATCCGCCGGCTGGCGCGGGCGGCGCGCGAGGCGCGACGCGCCGGGGGGCGCCGCGTGACGATGCCGGACCTGCGCAGCCGCAATGACGAGATCGGCGAGCTCGGCGTTGCCCTCTCCGACATGACGGCGACTCTGTATGACCGTCTTGATGCGATCGAGAGTTTTGCGGCGGACGTGGCGCATGAGCTGAAGAATCCGCTGACGTCGATACGCTCCGCCGTGGAGGTCCTGCCCAAGGCGAAGGATGCCGAGCGGCGTGACCGCCTGTTGGCGGTCATCTCGGCCGATGTCGGCCGGCTGGACCGTCTGATCACCGATATCTCGCGGGCGTCCCGCGTCGATGCCGAACTGGCGCGCGAGGATGTCAGCCGGTTTGACCTGGCCGGCCTGCTGGTCGACCTGGCGCAATCCTACAATGAAGCGGGCAGCCATCCGGCGGTGATCCGGATGGACCAGCAGGTCCGTTCGGCGCTGGTGATCGGTCGCGGTGATCCGCTGGGACAGGTGTTCCGCAATCTGCTCGACAATGCGCTGACCTTCTCGCCGGCTGACAGTGAAGTCCTGATATCGATCCGGCGTGGCCAGCATCACGGCCAGGCCAGCCTCAAGATCCATGTCGATGACCAGGGGCCGGGCATTCCGGACGACAATCTGGAAGCCGTGTTCGAGCGCTTCTATACAGAGCGGCCCAAGGGCGCGGCCTTCGGTACCCATTCAGGGCTGGGACTGGCGATCTGCCGCCAGATCGTGAAGGCCCATGGCGGCACGATCATTGCCCGCAATCGCCGCAATCAGGACGGCGATATCGTCGGCGCGCGCTTCACGGTCGAGCTCCCGTCGGCCGAGTCCGACTGACAAATTGGTCGCCCAGTTGCAAAAAGACGCTTCCCCCCAATGTGAAGCCGCGTTTAGATGCATTCATGATCGGAGTCGTCGTTGTCAGTCATGGCCGTTTGGCCGATGAATTTGTCGCTGCCACGGAACATGTGGTGGGTCCGATGGATGCATTTCTGGCTGTCTGCATCGGTCCCGATGACGACATGGAGAAACGCCGCGGCGATATCAAGCAGGCGATCGAGGATGCCGATCGAGGCGAAGGCGTGCTGATCCTGACCGACATGTTTGGCGGAACACCTTCCAATCTGGCGATTTCCCTGCTCGAGGCGGGCAAGGTCGAAGTTATCGCCGGGGTCAATCTTCCGATGCTGATCAAGCTGGCCGAGGCGCGCTCGCGCGCCGATCTCGACAGCCTGGCCCGCATGGGCGAGGACGCTGGCAAGCGCTATATCGCCATCGCTTCCAATGTTCTTGAGGGTGCGGAGAAGTGACGAAAGTCGCGCGCAAGGTCACGATCTGCAATGCGCGTGGCCTGCATGCCCGTGCCGCTGCAAAATTTGTCGAGATGGCGCAGGGGTTCGACGCCACCATCCATGTGTCGCGCGATGGTGAGACGGTGAATGCCGATTCGATCATGGAATTGCTGATGCTGGCGGCTTCGAAGGGCTCGGTTATCGCGATCGAGTCGGAAGGCGCTGACGCCGCCCGGGCTGCCGACAGTCTGACAGAGCTGGTCGAGGCGAAATTTCACGAAGACGAGTAGCGGCGCGATTGCGGCTGCCGGACCGAACAAAAAAAGCCCGCCGGATGGCGGGCTTTCTTGTTGGAGCGACCCTTTTTCCGGTCATTCGGCAGGCGTGCGGTCCAGCTCGATATCCGGTGCGCCGGGGGCGAGGTCACCGGCGTCCGGCGCAGGGACCATGGGGTCACCGGCCTCGTCCATCATCGGGTCGTCGACAATCGGGGCGGCAAGCTCCGGGGCCGGCGTCGCCGGGTCGTCCGGTTGAATCTCGTCCGGGCTGTCTGCTTCAGCCGGTCCGGCGATGAGCTCGCTGGAATCATTGGCCGGTGCTGCCACCTGGGGAGCGCCGTCTCCCGGCATCGGAGGCGGCGGTGCGACGGGCATGGTGCGCTCGTCATTCAGGTCGACGGCGATGCTGGGCGCACCGGAGGCCGGGCTGCCCGCGTCATTCGCCGGGGCGCTCTCGGTCTCGCTGAGGGCTGCAGCTGCGGCCACCTCATCCAGACTGGGAAGGTCATCATCGGCTTCGACTTGATCCGAACCGGTGACGGGAGCGGGCGCAGATTCGGTCGTCGGCGCATCAGCCATATCGGCTGCGATGGCGGTGTCTTCGCTGTCGCCAACGGCGTCCTCGTCGGCAGCGGACAGGTCCGGTGCGTTGCCGGCCGGTTGTTCCGGAGTCAACGCCTCCGTGTCGATGATTGCGTCCGCCGTGTCGTCATTTCCGGCGTCATCGGACGCGGTTGCGGCGATCGGATCTGTCCTGTCGGCGGTTTCGTCGATCACGGCATCAGCAATGACTGCGGCTTCCGGCGATGGTTCGATATCCGTCACGGTGCTTGCGTCATCGGCAGTGGTCCCGGGCGCGGTTGGCTGGGCGTCGGCTGCCACGCTTTCGGTTTCTGTTTCTGATTCTGCGTCCGACGCGCCGGCGTCGGTCTCGGCCGCCGCGACGGCATCACCGGCCGCTTCGGGAGCCGCGGGCCGGCCGGCCGTAACCGTATCGGTCGTTGTTGTGTCATCCGGGGCGGCCGGCAGGAGGTCAGCCGGGTTCGGGGCTTCGGCTTCACCGGATGCATGGGTGTCGCTTGCGGCTTCGCTGGCCGCTCCAGAAGCGGGTTCGGCATTTGCCGCTTCCGACATGTCACCGGTGGGATTGTCGCCCTGTGCGGCCGCGGTCGCAGTCGCGATGGCGGCCGAGGCTGCGACAGCCGGGGCTGCGGATCCTGTGTCACCGGACCGGACGCCTTCCTGCGGCGGATTGCGCAGGGCGTGTTCGGCCAGTCGGGCGACGCGGGCGTTGAAGCGGCCGCCGTCGCGGATCCGGTTGACCAGGCCACCCAGAACGAAGAATGCCAGGCTGCCGCCAATCACCGCCAGGGTTGGCAGGGTTGATCCGAGAATGGCGCCGCCGGCCAGGGCGAGGGCGCCCAGCGCCGGAATGTAGACGAGGCGCCAGGAGCGTCCGAAGAAGGCCAACAGGGTCAGCAATCCGGCCCCCAGGGCAAGGCTCAATTGGGTCAGCTGGTCCATCGGGATGAAGCCGAGCGATGCCAGGCTGTCGAGCAGGCCGGACGGCAACGCCGCTTCCATCCGCCACCCGCCAAGCGCGGGCAGGGCGGCGTTGATCTCGGTGAATACGTCAAACACCGGCACCGGCGCCATGAGGTTGGCATTGACCTCGGTCAGGAAGACATGGATCGCCGGCCAGACTGCGGCGATGGCGACCAGGGCCAGAACCAGGACCGATAGCCACCAGTTGAAACCACGCGTAACACCGGACCGGGCCAGCAGGGTGGTCGCCTCGGGCGCGGCACGCATCCAGGTGCCGCGGCTGTGATTGATGATCGCGACCGGCCGGGATCGGCGATTGGGCCCGGCCTGCACACGCAGCACACTGGCTGTGTCGCCTGGCGCCAGGGCATTGGAGCGATCCAGCAGTCGGACATCATGGGTCATGCTGTCGGTATCGGTGACGCGGCCTGTGGCATCGTCGGACGCCGAGACTTCACCCGAAACAGTGTAAAAATCGATCCGGCGGGCCCCGAAGGACTGTCCCGCATGCGCGGTTGGCAACAAAGACATGGCTTGACGCACCTCTAACAACATATTGCCTGGCCGATTGTCCCAAATCGGCAGGCCCCTCACCCATTTCGACTGAACCCTACAAGTTTGATGCCGGAAAATGAACGGGGTTCACTCATTCTTTACGAATTGTTCAGCAACGCCCGTCCTCCGGTGCGCTGAATGCGGGCTTTCTCGGCTCCGGGCGAGCCGCTAGCTTGCGGCCATGCGAAGTCTAGTTGCCACCCTTTGTCTCGTTCTGACCGCGTGCGGCGGACTGCCATCCGTCGAGCTTCCAGGTCTGGAGCCGCCCGGACGGGGACCCTTCATACCGCGTGACGAATTGCCGGTTCCGCCGAATGTCGAGCGCATGATGGGCCCCGAGGACTGCCGCGGCTCGACGCTGGCGGCGACATCCGCCAGCTTGCCCGATTATCCGGCCCGGGCCTGGCAATTCGGCCGTCAGGGATGGGTTGTGGTGCGTTTCCATGTCTATGCGGATGGCAGCGTGCACCGGGCGCGGGTTCACCGGGCCGTACCCGACGGGCCTTTCAACCGCGCGACCGAGCGGGCCGTTTCGAGATGGCAGTTCGCACCGCTGGATGGCGTCGACATCCTGGAAAACTGCGTGGTGATGTTCGAATTCCGCGCTGGCGAAGTCCATATCCGCTGACCGGCCGGGCACTATCCACAGTTTCGAGCAGCCAGGCGCCCAGTGTCCGGCGGTCCAGCCGCTGCCGGTGAGCGACCCCGTGGACGGGGCTATACGGCTGCAATCGGTCGTCGGGGCCGGATTTTTCCCCGCCAATGCCGGCCCGGGTATATAACGTGTCAGGAAATTTACCGGTGCGGGCATCGCCCGCGACTCGACAGGCCGGTATCATGGTGATTCGTGAGGGCCGCAGGCAGTGGGGACGGGTCCGCACCCAGGGCGACATTGATGACCGGACAGACATTTCAGTTTGTGACACTCGCTGTCACCATCGGAGCCGTGGCCTTCGCCGTGGCCGTTGGCATCTGGGCCTTCAAACAGACTGCAGGCGCTCGCGGTGCGCAGGCGCTGTGGCGCCGCAAGATGGCCGATCTGGAAGACCGCATCGCCCGGGCCGACAGTGTGTTCGGCGCCCATCCGGGTCTCGTGCTGGTCTGGGACCTGCCGCCAACCGAAGAGGCAGATACGGGGTGGGGGGCACCACGGGTTTTCGGGTCTTCGGTCGCGCTCGCCTCCCTGCTGCGTTTCGCCGAGGCCAATGACGGCCCCAATCCGGCCGGCATCCTGATGGAGGGCCTTGCCGACTATGAAGCGCGTTCGGCGGGCGGCGAGGAAACCACCCTGCGTCGCCGCTTCGGCGAACTGAGTGAAAAGGGTCAGCCCTTCTCCCTGACCATCCTCGGTCCAAGCGGTCGTTTTCTGGAAGCCGATGGGCGGGCTGCCGGTACCCAACTGGTGGTCTGGCTTTCTGACGCGACCATTCGCGGGCTCGAGGAGTCCGGAGCGCGCGGACGCATCGAGGAAGCGCGCCGCCTGGTCTCCAAGGATCCGCTGGCCTTTCTCGACATGCTGGGTCGGGCGCCGGTTCCGGCCTGGCGGATGAATGCGACCGGACGGATCGAATGGGCCAACCAGGCTTATATCGAGGCGGTCGAAGGTGACGCGGTCGACGCGGTCATTGAACGTCAGACCCTGCTCGACCCGGCGATGACCGAGCTGGCGTCCCGGGCCACAGCCGCCGGCGAGCCCATGGACGAGATGCGCATTGTCGTCGTCGATGGCTCACGGCGCGGTCTCAAATTCCTGGTCTTCCCGGTCTCGGGCGGGGCAGCGGGTTTCGCGCTCGACGTGACCGATGGCGAGGAAGCCAAGGCGGCCCTGGCCCGGTTCCGCAGGGCCCATGACGACACGCTCAATCACATGGCCGAAGCTGTGGTCGTGTTCGATCGCTCCAAGCGATTGAACTTTCACAACAAAGCATTCCTGAAACTGTTCAAGCTCGACGACGCCTGGCTCAACGAGCGACCCGGCCATGGCCAGTTCCTCGACCGCATGCGCGAAAAGCGGCTGCTGCCCGAGCAGGCGGATTTCGGAGCCTGGAAGACCGACGAGCTCGCCCGCTATGATGCCCCGCCCAGCGAAGAGACTCCGGACGAGCTGTGGCCCTTGCCGGACGGACGGACCCTGCGGGTCGCCCGGCAGCGCCATCCGCTTGGCGGCTTGATGCTGATCTTCGAGGACAAGACCGACGAGCTGGCGCTGCGCGCGCGCTACAACACCTTGATCAACGTCCAGCGCGCGACCCTCGACAAGTTGCACGAGGCGGTCGCCGTGTTTGGCGCCAATGGCCGCCTGCAACTCAACAATTCCGCCTTTGAGGATTTGTGGGGCTTTGAAGCCGAGGAGCTCGACGGCCAACCTGATTTCGATGCCGTCTCGGAGACCTGCACCGCCCTGTTCACCGATGATCGGGTCTGGACCGATATCAAGGCGCGGGTCACAGATCCGAGCCCGCAGGCCCGAAAACAGGTCACTGGCGAGATGCGTCGCTCGGACGGCCGCGTCCTGACCTATCTCACCCGACCCCTGCCCGATGGCGCCACCCTGATCTGCTGGGACGATGTCACCGACAGTCGCCGTATCGAGGAAGCCCTGCGCGAGCGGGCCGAAGCGCTGGAAACCTCCGAGCGTATCAAGACCGAGTTTGTCGAACATGTGAGCTATCAGCTGCGCACACCGCTGACGACGATCGGCGGCTATGCCGACATGCTGGCCCAGGGCTTCGCCGGTGAACTGTCCGACCGCCAGAAGGAACCGATGTCGGCGATCCAGTCGGCGGCGGCACACCTCGCCAAGCTGATCGACGACATCCTCGATGTCGCGGCGATCGATGCCGGACAGCTCGAGCTCGAACTGGGTGATGTGGATCTGGGCGAAGTGGCGCGTGAAGCGGCCGACCTGGTCGCGGCCAGGGCCGACCATCACGCCATCAAGCTGGATGTCGATATCGAGGACGGGCTCGGCCTGCTGCGCGCTGACCGCAACCGTCTCAAGCAGGTCTCCATGAACCTGCTCTCCAACGCCATCCGCCATGTCGCCACCGGAGGTGCCGTCACCATCGGCGCACGCCGCAATGGTGAGGACGTCACCTTGTGGGTGAAGGATGATGGTGAGGGCATCGCGCCCGAGAAACAGGCCAGCGTGTTCGACCGCTTCGCCCGCGGTGAGCGCGGCGGGGCCGGTCTGGGTCTGTCATTGGTCAAGGAGATCGCCGAGCTGCATGGCGGTTGGGTCGAGCTTCAGTCCGAGCCCGAGCGCGGCACCTTGGTGTCCTGCCACCTGCCGCCCGAGCCGCGGGGAAACGCCGTACCGCCGGAGCTGGATTTGGCCAGCCGTCCGGCGACGCGTCTGGCCGGAGACCGGGCGCGGGCCGAATAGGCCCACCCCGGCCTGAAAGGCTGACAGTCCGGTTCAGCCCTGGTTCTGGGGCATCCGCACGACCAGACCGTCCAGCGCGTCGCTGACCTTGATCTGGCAGGACAGGCGGGAGGTCTCCTGGACTTCCTCGGCAAAGTCGAGCATCGAATCTTCCATGGCCTCGCGAGACCCGGTCTTGTCGGCCCAGGCCGGGTCGACATAGACGTGACAGGTCGCACAGGCACAGGCCCCGCCGCAATCCGCGTCGATTCCGGGAACCAGATTGCGCACCGCGCCTTCCATCACGGTCAGCCCGGTGGCGACGTCGATGACGTGTTCGGTTCCGTTGTGCTCGATATAGGTAATCTTCGGCATGCCAGTCTCCGTTCTTCGCCCAGCAAATGAACAGCGTTCACGGCCAAGTCAAGATTCAGCCTCACCGCTTGCCGTACCGAGCGGGCTTCGTTAAGCGCAATCCATGGGAAATTTGAAGACTGTTTCCTTGCCCGATCTGGCGGCAACCAAGGCGCTGGCCCTGCGGCTCGCCAAAGCGCTGCGCCGCGGCGACACGGTATTCCTGAAGGGTGAACTGGGCGCCGGCAAGACGACTTTTGCCCGCACGGTCATCGCGGCGCTGTGCGGCGTCGATGACGCGCCCAGCCCGACCTACACGATCATCCAGACCTATGACTGGGGTCCGGACGAGCTCTGGCATGCCGACCTCTACCGGATCGAGAGCGCCGACGAGCTCGACGAGTTGGGCCTTGATGATGCTTTTGGCGACGTGGCGATGCTGATCGAGTGGCCCGACCGCTTGTTCGGTCTCGTTCCGGCTGACAGGCTGGAGCTGCAGCTCGAGATGACCGGGGAAAGCCCCGGCGCGACAATGGACATACCAAGACGGGCGGGCTTAACAGGGTTTGGCGAGTGGGAGGCGCGCCTTGATGACATCTGACCGCACAGCCGCAATGGCGAGATTTCTGGACACGGCCGGCTGGGGCGATGCAACGCATCATCCGCTGCCGGGCGACGCTTCGACACGCCGCTATGTCCGCCTTGAAAAAGGCGATGAGCGGGCCATGCTGATGGACGCGCCGGCCGCAGCCGAAGCGCCAGTCTGCCCGCCGGATGCGGATCCACAGACGCGTGCCAAGTTGGGCTATAACGCCGTCGCCCGTCTGGCCGGGTCAAATCTTACCGCCTTTGCGGGCCTGGCCGACGCCCTGTGCGAGCGCGGCTTTTCCGCCCCGACCGTGCTGGCCAGTGACACGCAATCCGGCTTCCTGCTGCTGGAGGATCTCGGCGATGACCTGATCGCCCGGCTTTTGCCCGGTGACCTGCACGAAGGTACGCTTTACGCCAAGGCGGTCGATGTCCTGGCAGCGATCTATCGGTCCAGCTTTCCCGATGCAGTCGAACGCGATGGCGAGACCTGGCCGCTGCTGGCCTATGATGCGACCGCGCTGATGGCCGAGGCCGACCTGTTCCTGGACTGGTTCCTCGACAAGCATGCCGGCGCCGCCCCCGACGCCGCCGCCCGTGACGAGTGGCACGCGATCTGGGCCCGGTCCTTCAAGCGTCTCGATCATTGCGCGCCCGGCCTGGTCCTGCGCGATTTTCATGCCGAGAACCTGATCTACCTTCCCGACCGAGACGGCGAGGGTGAAATCGGCCTGCTCGACTTCCAGGACGCGCTGATCGGTCACCCGGCCTATGACCTGGTTTCGCTGATCGAGGACGCCCGTCGCAATGTCGAGCGCAAGCTCGCCGTGCCGCTCAAGGCCCGCTTTGTCCACAAGGCAGGGATCGAGGACGCAGCCGGGTTTGATTCCGCCTATGCCGTGCTCGGCGCCCAGCGCAATGCCAAGATTCTCGGCATCTTCGTTCGCTTGGCTGTGCGGGACGGGAAAGCCCGCTATCTCGACCTGCTGCCGCGCGTGGCTCGCCATTTTGTCGCCGACCTTCAGCACCCGGCCCTGATGCCCCTGCACATGTGGATGAAATCCCATGCGCCCCAGGTGTTCGCGGAAGCCCACAAATGATCGAGATCCGCACCGCCATGGCGCTGGCCGCCGGTTTGGGGACGCGCATGCGGCCGATCACCGACGAGCGCCCCAAGGCCTTGGTCGAGGTTGGCGGGAAATGCCTGCTCGACTGGACCCTGGACCGCTATGCTGCGGGCGGTGTCGAGCGCTGCGTGGTCAATATCCACCATTTCGCCGACCAGATGGAGGCGCATCTATCGGCGCGTCCGGATGGACCGTCCATCACCATTTCCGACGAGCGCGGCGAAGTGCTGGAAACCGGTGGCGGCGTGGTGAAAGCCCTGCCCGAGCTGGGGGCCGATCCCTTCTTCATCGCCAATATTGATGCCATCTGGGAAGAAACGGGTGCCGCGTCGCTCGACAGCCTGCGGACGGCTTGGGATGGCGCGGCGATGGACGCCCTGCTGCTGCTGGCACCGATGAATGCGACGCTCGGCTTTGACGGTCCGGGCGACGCCTTTCTGGACGCGGGCGGTGAAGTCCGGTTCCGCGGTGAGGCGAAATCGGCGCCCTACGCCTATGCCGGTGTCCAGATCCTCAATCCGGCGGTTCTGGCCGGTCGGTCCGTCAGTCGTTTCTCGATGATGGAAGTCTGGCGCGAGCTGGCAGCCAGGGGCCGCTTGCACGGTGTCACCCTGCCGGCCTTCTGGATGCATGTCGGTGACCCGCGCGCCCTGGCCGAGGCGGAGGCGCGGCTGGCGCGGTGAGCGGACGTCTTTTCGATACGTCGGGCCCGTGCCTCTACACCATTCCGCCGCAGGCGGACTTTCTGCGCGTCCTGGCGACGACACTGCGTGACGAGTTCGACGCGGCCGGTGATCCGGACTCGCTGACGCGTCTTTTGATCCTGACCCCGACACGCCGTGCCGCCAAGGCCTTGGGCGATGTATTCGCCGAGCTGGCCGGCAATGGTGTCGCCCTGCTGCCCCTGATCCGGCCCATTGGTGATGTTGATGTCGACGACCCGCCCTTCGAGCCGGGAGAGCTGGCCGGGCTGGCGGCGCCGGCAATCTCGATCGAGCGTCGGCGCTATGAGCTGGCGCGCCTCATCCTCGCCAAGGAGAGTGCGCTCGGCCGCCCGCTCGGGGTTGGCGGCGCGCTGGCCCTGTCGGACTCGCTGGCCGCCCTGCTCGACGATCTCGCGACCGAGGATGTCAGCGACCTGTCGGATCTGCACGACGCGGTCACCACCTATCTGCCGGCCGACCGCCGCGAGGCTGTCGAATTCATCGATATCGTGCAGCGTGTCTGGCCGACTCGTCTGGCCGAGCTGGGTCTGACCGATGCGGCGGCGCGGCGCTCGCTGGTCCTGCACGAGCTGGTCGATCGCTGGACCCGGCAGCCGCCGGACCATCCGGTTCTGGTGGTCGGGTCCACGGGTTCGATCCCGGCCGCACGGAAGTTGATGCAAGTCGTCGCCAACCTGCCACAGGGCGCGGTGGTGCTGCCGGGCTTCGATTGGGACGCCGACACATCGGCCTGGGACTCGATCAAGGACGATCACCCGCAATGGGCAATAAAGACACTGGTCGAAGAGCTCGGCGTGGATCGCTCGACCCTGCCGTCCTGGCCGGGAGCGGCGGAAGACAACCTGGCCGAACGTCGCCGCCGACTGATCGCCGAAGCCTTGCGTCCGGCCGACACAACCGATGAATGGCTGAAACGGATCGGTGAGCTGGAGGAGCGCTTCGGTGCCAGCTTCTTTGGCGACGGCATGTCCGGGCTCTCCCTGGTCGAGACCGCAGACGAGATCAGCGAGGCCCGTGCCTGTGCCCTGATGCTCCGCGAGGTGCTGGAAACCCCGGACCGGACGGCCATTCTGGTCACACCGGATCGCATGCTGGCCCGCCGGGTCTCCGCCGAGATGACGCGCTTTGGCGTCCGGCTGGATGATTCCGGCGGCGCGGCGCTGGCGGAAACAATGGCGGGCGCATTCCTGACCCGCTTGTTGGATGTGGCGCGCGATTGCGGCAGCGTCGTTGCCCTGACCGCGCTGTGGGGATCGCCCCTGTTCCGGGCCGGCCATCGGCGCGGCCTGACCCATACGGTGCTGGCGAAGTTCGAGGCGGAAGCGCTGCGCGGCGCCCGTCCCGGTCGCGATCTGGCTGCTGTGCGGGCCCGGCTCGACGGAAAATACGTCAAGCTGTTCGACGAGGACCGGGCGACGATAAACGCCATTCTCGATCGGCTCGATACCGCTTTGTCCGGACTACTGACAACTGGAAAACGCCCGGCTCGCGATTGGGCGCGCGCGCATGCCGAAGCCGCCGAGGCCCTGGCCTCCGATGACAGCGGGTCCGGCGCGCAGACGGTCTGGGCAGGTGAAGGCGGCGAAGCGGCCGCGGGCCTTTTGCGCTCCCTGCTGGAGGAAAGCGAAGCCCTGCCCGAGATGAGCCTGACCGAGTATGCGGCGGCGTTCGGTGAAATGTGCCGGTCGCGCCGGGTCGCGCCGCGCCTCGGCGTGCATCCGCGCTTGCAGGTGCTCGGTCCGCTCGAAGCCCGCCTGATCACCGCCGACCGGGTGATCCTGGCCGGTCTCAATGAAGGCGTCTGGCCGCCTGGTCCCGGTGCCGACCCGTGGCTGTCGCCGGGCATGCGGCGAACAGTGGGTCTGGGCGCGCCGGAGCGGCGCTATGGTTTGGCGGCCCATGATTTCGCACAACTCGCTGCCGCGCCGGATGTGATTATGACCCGGTCGGGCAAGTCGGAAGGCTCGCCCACCGTGGCCTCGCGCTGGCTGTGGCGGTTGAAGACACTGGCGCGCGGGGCGCTGGGAGCCGCGGCCGACGCGGCCTTTGCGCCGGCGACCGACTACGCCGCCCTGTCGCGCCGCCTCGATGATCCAGGCGGGCCGCCGACCGCTGCACCGCGTCCCACGCCAACACCGCCCGTCTCCGTTCGGCCGCGGCAGATGTCGATCACGGAGATTCGCACCTGGGTCCGCGACCCCTATTCCATCTATGCCCGCCATGTGCTGGGACTGCGCCGCCTTGATCCCGCTGACATGCCGCCCGCTGCCCGCGAACGCG
Source organism: Maricaulis sp. (assembly GCF_034670125.1). GTDB lineage: Bacteria > Pseudomonadota > Alphaproteobacteria > Caulobacterales > Maricaulaceae > Maricaulis. The sequence continues at coordinate 292,718 of NZ_JAXMOC010000001.1, read as the reverse complement.
GTTCGGCGCTCCATGATGCGCTGGAAGCGGTGGTTCCGACCTGGACCGATGGCATTCCCGATGACGCCGTGAACCAGCTGGTCGCCCACGCCGAGCTCAAGCTGGCGGAGGCCGGATTCGGGCCGGAGGAAATGGTGCTGGAGCGGGCGCGCTTTGAGCGGGCGGCGTCCTGGTTGATTGGCTGGGAGGCCGAACGCCGGGCGCGTGGCATCCATCTCGACAAGGTCGAGATCGTTGGCTCCATGCCTTTTGAGGGACCCGCCGGACCCTGGACGCTGACCGGGCGTTCGGACCGGTTTGATCGCCATCCGGACGGACGCCTCGACATCATCGATTACAAGACCGGCGGCTCGGCCAGCGCCAAGTCGATCAAGGCCGGCTTTGATCCGCAATTGCCGCTGACGGCGGCGATGGCGGCGGCGGGCGCGTTCGAGGCGCTGGAGGCGGGCGAGGCGGCCGGGCTCTACTACATCTCGCTGCCAGGCAATGCCGGCGGTGGCAAGGAGGTCCGCATTGACGACGGCAAGAATTCGGATGTGGCCAGCTATGTCGAAGGCGCGCTGGCCGATCTGAGCGGATGGATTGCTCGTTTCGATGATGAAACGATGCCCTATGAAAGCCAGATCCGGGCCCAGTACACCAATGACTACGGTGATTTCGATCATCTCGCCCGGCGCGGCGAATGGGGCTCGGCGGCCGAGGGCTCATCGGAGGGCGAGACATGAGCGAGGCCCGTTTCGATCCGGATATCCTCAAGTCGGCCAGCGCTGACCAGAAGCGAGCCGCGCGTCCCGAGGCGAGTGTTTTCGTTGAGGCCAATGCCGGGTCCGGCAAGACGCGGGTTCTGGTTGATCGGGTGATCAATCTGCTGTTGGCCGGCCACCTGCCCGAGACAATCCTGTGCGTCACCTACACCAAGGCCGCTGCCGCCGAGATGAAGGAGCGCCTGTTCAAGCGTCTTGGTGACTGGTCGGTGACGCCGGACGAGGTCCTTGCTGTCGAGCTCAAGGCGCTGCTGGATCGCGACCTGAAACCGGGTGATGCGGACCGGGCCCGAAAGCTGTTTGCCCAGGCGCTTGAAACGCCCGGCGGCCTCAAGATCCAGACCATCCACGCATTCTGTGAGGGCCTGCTTCGTCGCTTTCCGCTCGAGGCCGGCGCGCCGCCCGGCTTTGATACCCTCGATGATGCGTCGGCGGGCAAGGCGATGGAAACGGCGCGCCGGAAGGTGCTCGCGGGCCTGGCGCCTGACGCCGTCAACACGCTGATCGGGACCGGCGGCCCCGATGCGATCAACACCATCCTGCGCTGGGCCCGGTCCAACCGCCATGACTTCGCCGAGACCTGTGAGCGGGCCGGGGGGTGCGACGGGCTGGTCGCTCAGTTATGGGACGTGCTGGACCTGCCTGTGGGAGCGGCCCCGGAGCGATTGAAGGCGCAAGCGATGGCCGATATGCCTCGCAAGGAGATCGAGGCCGCCGCCCACGCGATGTGCAACGAGGGCAAGCCCACCGATGCCAAGCGTGGTGCCTTGCTTCTCCAGGCACTGGCGACTGCAGATCCGGGTCTGGCGTTTGATCTGGCGCTGAGCTTCTATTTTACCGGTGGTGGGCGAGCTCACCGGGTCGCCAGTCTCGTGACCGCTGCGATCGCCAAACCCTTTCCCCATATCCTGTCCCTGCTGGAAGCCGAGGCCGAGCGGCTGGATGCGCTGCGGGACATGATCAAACGGGCCGAAATCGCCCGGGCGAGTGCCGTGGCCTTGCGTATTGTCGACGATTTCACGCGCGCCTATTCCGACGCGCTGGAACAGGCACGGGCGCTGGACTTTGACGATTTGATCCGGTTGGCCGGCAATCTGCTGGCGCCGGAAAACCCGTTCTCCGGCTGGGTTGGCTACAAGCTCGACGGTCAGCTCGCCCATGCCCTGATCGATGAGGCCCAGGATACTGCGCCGCGCCAATGGGACATGATCCGCGGGCTGACGGCCGAGTTTTTCGCCGGAGCCGGCGCACAGGAGACGGGCCGGACCCTGTTCGTGGTCGGTGACGAGAAACAGTCGATCTATTCCTTCCAGGGTGCCGAACCGGCCCGCTTTATCGAGGAGGGCGACCGGTTGGCGGCCTCCACAGCGGCGGTGGAAGTGCCGTTCGAGCGCCCGGGTCTGGATGTCTCCTTCCGCTCGGCGCCGGAAATCCTTGCGGCGGTTGACCAGGCCTTCGAGGCGAAACGTCCGGCACCGGAGATGAAGTTTGTTGCCGGTGCCACCGACCTGCCCTTTGCCCGCTATCAGGGGCACCGGGCTGCGCGGTCGCATACACCGGGCTGTGTCGAGATTTGGCCGGCCATACCCAAGCCGGAGAAGACGGAAGAAGGATCGATCTTCGACCCGGTCGATCTGCGAGCCCGCGGCAGTTCGCGCGATGTGCTGGCCCGGACGGTGGCCGGTGAGATCGCCGACATGATCGCCCGCGGTGACGCGGTCTGGGAGGAAAAGGGTGGGCAGTTCAGCCAGCGCCCGGTCCGGCCATCCGACATCGCCATCCTGGTCTGGCGCCGGACCGGTGGCTTCTTTGAGGAAGTGATCCGTCAGCTCAAACTGGCCGGCGTTCCGGTCGCCGGGGCAGACCGGATGGTGCTGCGCGACCAGACCGCGGTAAAGGACATGCTGGCGCTGGGGCGCTTTGCCATGACCTCCGGGGATGATCTGGCCTTGGCGGAAGTCCTGCGCTCGCCGCTGTTCGATCCGATCGATCCGTCCCGGCCGGGAATTGACGAGCAGGCGCTCTATGACCTTGCCCGCTCGCGAACCGACCTGAAGCGGCGCGGCACCTTGTGGAACGCCCTTTTCACCAGCGAGGATCCGCGCTTCGCCGATGCCCGCGCCGCCCTGTCGGCGCTGCGAGACCAGGCCGACAAATCTCGCCTGTATGATTTCTTCACCGGCTTTCTCAATGCCCGGACACCGACCGGCGAGACGCGCTGGGCGCGCCTGTTCGCGCGTCTAGGCGAGGAGGCGCGGGACCCGTTGCAGGAATTCCTGGCGCGGGCGCTTCAGCACGAGCGCGAAGAGGGTGGCGCGCTGGCCAGCTTCATTGCCCGCATAGAGAGCGATGACGTCCAGATCAAACGCGAGATGAGCCCGGACCGTGACGAGGTCCAGGTGATGACCGTGCACGCCTCCAAGGGGCTGGAACGCCCGGTCATCATCCTGCCGGATACCACGCGCAGTCCGCTGACCGGCAAGTCCGATCCGGTTTTCTCGCATGAGGATTGCGGCCTGTTGTGGTCTCAGCGCAAGGCAGACGACACCGACGTGGTCGCCGCATTGCGTTTGGAGTCCGAGAATCGGCAATTGGCCGAACATGGCCGCCTGCTTTATGTGGCGCTGACGCGGGCCCGTGACCGGTTGATCGTGTGCGGTTGGCGCCAGGGACAGGGCAATCCGGGCCGGATCTCCGAGGACAGCTGGTATACGCAACTTGCGGCAGCCTGGCAGGGCGATGGGTGGCAGCCGATCGAAACACCGGTGGCGCGTTTCGTCGAGGGTGCGGAGCCCGGCCTGCGCTTTGGCCCGGCACCCGTGGCGCTCGGCGCTTTTGGGGGCGTGGTGGATCGCGAAACTAGCCTGCCGGACTGGGCCGCCCGGATGGCACCGGCCGAAGGCGGTCAAATTCTGGGCGCGGCACCGTCCAGCCTGTTGGCGGACGAAGACGGTGAACCGGCCGTGCTGTCTCCATTGGCCGACCCGGGCGGGCATCGCTTCCGCCGCGGCGATGTGATCCACAAGCTGCTGCAGACCTTGCCCGACCTGCCATCCGAGCGACGCGAGGCTGCCGGCCAGCGATTCCTCGCGGCGCAGTCCGATATCTCCGAGCCGGACCGGGCGCAGATCCTGACCGAGACACTGGGCATACTCGATCATCCCGAATTTGCGCCCTTGTTCGGTCCGGGCAGCCGGGCCGAAGTGGCCCTGGTCGGTCAGGCGCCGGGTCTTCCCGCCAACACGATCATCCGCGGACAGGTCGACCGGCTGGTCGTGACCGGCGATGAAGTGCTGATCATCGACTACAAGACCAACCGCCCACCACCGGCCGATGTTGCTGCAGTGGCGAAAGTTTATCTCGGCCAGATGGCGACCTATCGAGCCCTGTTGCGCGCGGTTCACCCCGGTAAATCCGTGCGTTGCGCCCTGCTGTGGACCGACGCGGCGCGATTGATGGAGCTTCCCGACACGGTGCTCGACACCGTCTTCGACACGGGTGCGGCTTGACGGACGGCCCGGCCCTCCTTACCTCACGCGCCATCAACGGAGTCCGCCCCCGCGGATTCGTCCCAACAAAGGAGTGTCCCATGGCGACCAAAGCGGTCAGCGATGAATCCTTCGAGAGTGATGTGATCAATGCCAGCGGCCCGGTCCTCGTGGACTTCTGGGCGGAATGGTGTGGTCCGTGCAAGCAGATCTCCCCGGCGCTCGAGGAGATTGCCGAGGAAATGTCAGGTTCGCTGACGGTCGCCAAGGTCAATATTGACGATCATCCGATGACGCCGGGCAAGTACGGCGTTCGGGGCATCCCGACGCTGATGATCTTCAAGGACGGTCAGGTCGTCTCGACCAAGATCGGGGCCATGGCCAAGGGCAAGATCTCGGAGTGGGTCCAGGAAACGCTGTAGGCGCTTCTTCTCCACCAGACACAAAAAACGGGCCCTCCGGATCGGGGGCCCGTTTTTTATGACTGGAAGGTCGCTCAACCCGGCGTGATGTGCGGCGGTTCATCGCCCAGTGCCAGGGCCTCGCCGACCAGGTAGAGCGAGCCGCTGATCAGGATTCGCGGTGACGGGTGTTCCTTGGCGGCGTTCTTCATCGCCGGTATCAGCCCGGCCGCGACGCTGGCTTCCAGGCCGACACGGGCGGACGCCGCGGCGACGTGGTCCGGGTCCTGGGAGCCGCCCCGGCCGGACTTGAACTCGACCGCGATCAGACGACGCGCGAGCCCGGCGAATTGCCGGCACCAGGCTTCCACATCCTTGCCCGGCGTGAAACCGGCTATGATGACCAGCGGTCGGTCCTCGCGCTCATCCATGTCGGCGAGGGCGTGGGAGAGGGCCTTCGCGGCGGCTTCATTGTGACCGCTGTCCAGCCACAGTTCGGCATCGGCCTTGCGGGCGATATCGCCGATCGGCCCGGTTGAGACCCGCTGCAGACGGCCCGGCCAGCGGGCATCGCCAATGCCTTTGGCCACGGCCTCTTCCGGCCACTGCAGCATCGCCGCACAGGCCGCCGCAGCGCCGGCATTGAGAATCTGGTGCGGGCCCAGAAGCCCCGGCGCCGGCAGGTCCCACACCTGGTGGTCATTCTCGAATACCAGTCGCCCGTGCTGCATGTAGGCGTTGTAGTCGCGTCCCCAGACATAGGTTGGCGCCCCGATCTTGGTCGCTTCGTCGAGGATGGCGGTCTCGGCGACGTCGCACTGGTTGGCGATCACGGCCGGGACACCGAACTTGCAGATGCCGGCCTTGGTGCGGGCGATGTCGGCGAGCTGGTCGCCGAGGAATTCCTGGTGATCGAGGCTGACCGGGGTGATCACGGTCAGGGCCGGTTTGGCGATGACATTGGTGGCGTCCAGCCGTCCGCCCATGCCCACTTCCAGGATCAACCGGTCGGCCGGATGTTCGGAGAACAGCAGGAAGGCCGCAGCTGTCGTGATCTCGAAGAAGGTGATCGGCTCGCCGAAATTGGCGGCTTCGCAGCGGGCGAAGGCCTCGATCAGGGTGCGGTCATTGACCGGCTTGGAATCGAGCAGGATACGCTCATTGAAATTGACCAGGTGAGGCGAGGTATAGATGTGGACCCGCTCGCCTTTGGCCCGCGCCATTTCGGCGAGATAGGCACAGGTCGAGCCTTTGCCATTGGTGCCGGCGACATGGATGGTCGGTGGCAGCTGATCCTGCGGCGAGCCGAGCGTGGCCAGCAGCCGCTGCAAGCGGCCGAGGGACAGGTCAATCTTCAGGGGATGCAGGCGCGCGAGGCGCGCCAGCGCGTCGTCGAGGTCTTGTCGACGCGTGCTAATGGCTCCCCCCGTCGACCACCACATGATCGGGGGCCGGGGGTGTCAGCGCTGCGGGCATGGAGGTGCCGGGTTTTTTCATAAGGACCCTCAACATGCGTGCCAGTGTAGCGGGAATGTCGGCGCGATGCACGACTTTGTCGACCATGCCCTTTTCCAGCAGATACTCGGCGCGCTGGAAGCCTTCCGGCAGTTTTTCGCGGATGGTCTGTTCGATCACCCGCGGGCCGGCAAAGCCGATCAGGGCCCCCGGTTCGGCGATATGGACATCGCCCAGCATGGCGTAGGAGGCCGTCACTCCGCCGGTCGTGGGGTCGGTGAGGACGACGATATAGGGCAGGCCGGCTTCGCGCAGCATCTCGACGGCGAGCGTCGTGCGCGGCATCTGCATCAGCGACAGGGCGCCTTCCTGCATGCGGGCACCACCGGCGGCGGTGAAGACGATCAGCGGGGCCTTGCGGGCCAGCGCGGTCTCGGCGGCCTTGATGAAGCTCTCACCGGCGGCCATGCCGAGCGAACCGCCCATAAAGGCGAAATTCTGCACCAGGACAACGGCGTCGAGCCCGCCGATCGTGCCGGTGGCGATGGCCATCGAGTCGTCGCGCCCGGTCTTCTTGCGGGCCGCCGCCAGCTTGGCCGTATAGGGTTTGTCGTCGCGGAATTTGAGCGGGTCCTTGACCACTTCCGGGGTCTCTATCTCGGTATAGTCGCCGTCGAAAGTGAACTGGAAGCGATAGGCCGGCGCAATGCGCATGTGGTGACCGGCCGGGGTCACAAACAGGCCGGCCTCCAGGTCCTTGTGGAAGACCATTTCCTCGGAAACGGGGCATTTGACCCAGAGATTATCCGGCGTGTCGCGCTTGGAAAAGATCTTCGACATGCCCGGCGGGGTGATTTTCGACAGCCAGCTCATTCCGTTCGACTTCTCGGTCATGCGTCTTGCCCCGTACTCGTTTCTAACGCGTCTCGGCCCGAAGGCCTATTTGCCCGAAGGCCTATTTATCTGTGCGCCGGGCGGCATGCACCGCCGACGACAATGTCTTCACCAGTCCGGTCGCCGCTGCGACGCCGCCGGTGTGCATGGCGTCGACAATGGCCGATCCGACCACGACAGCATCGGCCCGCTTGGCGATCGCTTCGGCCTGCTCAGGCTCCCGAACACCAAATCCCACTGCAACCGGCAGGCCAGACGCGGCCCTGACCCGGTCGACAGCGGCGCCAACCTCGGTGACCACGCCGGTTCCGGCCCCGGTCACCCCTGTCGTGGAAACGTAATAGACGAAGCCCGCCGTATTGGCGACCACGGTCGCCAGACGCGCATCATCGGTGGTCGGGGTGGCCAGGCGGATCAGCGCAATGCCCTGCTTGGTCAGGGCGGTTCGCAGTTCGTCGTCTTCCTCCGGCGGCACATCGACACAGATCAGACCGTCCACACCGGCCTTGGCGGCAGCCTTGGCGAAGGTTTCCCAGCCCATCGAGAAGATCGGATTGGCATAGCCCATCAGGACCAGCGGCGTCTCGGTGTCGAGCTTCCGGAACGAGGCGGCTTGGGCGAGCGTTCCCGTCAGCGTCATCCCTGCCTCCAGCGCCCGCAGCGCCGAGGCCTGGATGGCCGGGCCGTCGGCCGCCGGATCGGTAAAGGGCATGCCCAGCTCGATCACATCGGCACCAGCTGCGGGCAGCGCATTCAGCAAGCCCTGACTGTCACCATCGCCAGCCATCATATAGGCGACAAATCCGGCACGATTATAAGCGGACAGTTCCGCGAAGCGGGTGGTGAGGCGGTTGGTCATTCTTGTCCCGTCAAAGGTTGGAAGGTCGGGCAGGTCGAGGAGCGACTAAGGGTGTAGTCCAGCCAGAGAAGACCGGCTTCACGCATCAGATCGAGCCGCAGGACTTCTTCGCATCCCGTGTCTGGTGTGCGTCTAACTGCTTTGAGCAGGTTCTCGTCCGATTCCCCCACGTGCCACTGGTCTGCGATCAAATGGTCCATGTGGAACTCAATGACGCCAGGGTCGGGCCGACCCAGCATCATCAACCGTTGATGGAACGTGCCCGTCAGATCAATCGAGGTCGGGTTGTCGGGGCCATATACGACGTGTGCCGGGGTGGGCAGATACCCTCCCATCAAAACAATCGAACTCTCAAAGTCCTGGCTTGAAAGGCCGAGCGCGCTGGCCAAAACAATTGCTCCGATCACAATGTTGCTCCCAACACGCGTGCCAGCACTGACACATCTCCGCCGCAGCGTGCGCAGTCTGACTTAATCACGACTTGCGTCTTCACGATCCCACTCACGCCCGCTTCTTCTTCGCATCCACAAAGGCCCGCAGCACGGCGTTCATGCGCGTCTGATAGCCTTTTCCGCTCTCCTTGAAGAAGGCAATGATGTCGTCGTCAAGGCGCAAGGTGATCTGTTTCTTGGCGGGCGGCGTCCAGACCACAGCTTCAGCAAACCAGGCCTCGTCGAGTTCCGGTATGTCGGAGAAGTCGATCTCGTCGTCGGGGAGTTCCGCCAGGCGTGCGAGTTCGGCGCGCTGCTCCGGCGTGAGCGGCGGAAGGTCTTCAAGTTTCACGCGCTTCAAAGCCATGGAACAACTCCCTTTCATGTCGACTGGCTGGCCGGGCGGAGATCAGGCGGGTGCGGCCCGCCCGATCTGTGTGAACGACCGAAACCACCAGCACTGTCTCGATCCGCCCGATGGTCAGGCTGCGCTTCTCGCCTTTGTGCTCGCGACCGGGAAGGGTGAGTGTGCGTCCGTCAAAGGCCCGGACGGCTTGAAAAAAGCTCAGCCCGTGCTTGCGCCGGTTGGCCTCATCCTAGGCCGGATCCCATTCGAACTCCATGTAGTGTAGCTACAATTGTCGTTTTCCGCAATCGATCTTCACTCGCATTATGCGGGAACAAACGCAGAACGCAACTATAAAGCGCTACAGCTCCACCCCCAACATCCGTGCGACTTGCGGCACGTCCTTGTCGCCGCGGCCGCACATATTCATCAGGATGACGCCGTCCGGGCCGAGCTCTTTCGCGAGATCGCGGACGCGGGCGAGGGCGTGGGCGGGTTCCAGCGCCGGGATGATGCCTTCCAGCTTGGTGCACAGCTGGAACATCTCCATCGCCTCGTCATCGGTGGCGGAGACGTATTCGGCGCGCTTCATGTCGTGCAGGAAGGCGTGTTCCGGGCCGATGCCGGGATAGTCGAGACCGGCCGAGATGGAGTGGGCGTCGATGATCTGACCGTCATCATCCTGCAGGAGATAGGTCTTGTTGCCGTGCAGAATGCCCGGGCGTCCGCCCTTGAGCGAGGCGGCATGCTTGCCGGTGTCGACACCATGGCCGGCCGCCTCGACGCCGATCAGGCGGACCTCCTCATCCTCGATAAAGGGATGGAAAAGGCCCATCGCGTTGGAGCCGCCGCCGATACAGGCGACGCAGGCATCCGGGAGGCGTCCCAGGCGGTCTATCATCTGGGCCCGGGCTTCGCGGCCGATGATCGACTGGAAGTCGCGAACCATGGCCGGATAGGGGTGCGGACCGGCGACCGTTCCGATGACGTAGAACGTATCGGTGACATTGGTGACCCAGTCGCGCAGCGCCTCATTCATCGCGTCCTTGAGGGTGCCGGTGCCCGAGGTCACCGGAATTACCTCGGCGCCAAGAAGCTTCATGCGGAAGACATTCGGGGCCTGGCGCTCGACATCGGTAGCGCCCATGAAGACGGTGCAGGGAATGCCGAAACGCGCCGCTACCGTCGCCGTCGCCACGCCATGCTGGCCGGCGCCGGTCTCGGCGATGATGCGGGTCTTGCCCATGCGCTTGGCCAGAAGGACCTGGCCGAGGCAATTATTGATCTTGTGGCTGCCGGTATGGTTCAGCTCGTCGCGCTTGAGCCAGATCTTGGCGCCACCGAATTCCTCGGTCAGGCGTTCGGCGAAATAGATCGGGCTGGGCTTGCCGACATAATCTTTCAGGAAGAGATCCATCTCGGCCTTGAAGCCGGGGTCGACCTTGGCCGCCTCATAGGCCTTTTCCAGCTCAAGAATGTTCGGCATCAGCGTTTCGGCAACGAAACGACCGCCAAATTGCCCGAAATGGCCGCGTGCGTCGGGCCAGGCCGACAGCGCATTCGGTCGTGTGTCGGCAGAGACGGTTTCGCTCATGGCACGCTCCTTGTGCGCTGGGATGGGGCTCAGCAGGCTGCGAGGGCAGCCGCAAAGCCGGCAATGCGACCGGCATCCTTGATGCCGGGTGCGCTTTCGATACCGGAAGACACATCCACTGCCTTGGCTCCGGCAGCCGCGACAGCGGCGCAGACATTGGTGTCATCAAGCCCGCCGGACAAGAGCCAGGGCACGGAAATCTGCAGGGATTTCAGCAATGAATAGTCATAGCCATGACCCAGCCCGCCGGGTCGATCGGACCCGGCTGGCGGCTTGGCATCGAACAAGAGCATGTCGGCGACGCGGTCATAGGGCTTCGCCGCCTCCAGATCGCTCGCCTCGGCCACCGGCAAGGCCTTGATAATCCCCCGCTTTGCATAGGCGCGCGCCTGCACGACCCGCTGCGGGCTTTCTGATCCGTGCAACTGGATCCAGTCCGGCCGCATGGCGTCGCGGATCTGCGCCAGCAAGTCATCATCGGGATTGACGGTGACAGCCACGGTCTCGCTCGATTTGGCCAGATGGCACAGCTCGCCAGCCAGGGCAGGCGAGACATGGCGCGGGCTCTTGGGGAAAATCACATACCCCGTCCAGCGTGCTCCGGCCTGCTCAGCCGTCGCGATATCCCGTCCGGTCTTCAATCCGCAGAATTTGATGTCGGTCATGGGCGGAGCGTTAGCGGTTTCAAGGGCGCGGGGGAAGCCTTCTGTGAAGCGAGGCCAGGGCACCCGTCCCGATACGGCTGTCTCCCGGCAAGGGCTTTAAGGCGACGTACGCGCTTCGCGCGATGATCGGGCCTCAGCCGGCATATCTCTCAGGGCTGACCATTCACCACCGCCTTCCCCGCCTCGGGAAAAGCCGGCTCGGTGCGGTTTAGACAAAACGCCATAGGCTGGAAGAGCATCCAGTCGATGAAAGCCTTGATCTTGGGCTCTTTCGCGCGGGTCGGGTCGAACACCATGTAGTGGCCGTCGCCCAGGTCGAGCTCGGTGGAGAAAGGCGCCACCAACGCGCCCGAAGCCAGTTGTTCGGCAAAATAGACCGCAGAAACCATGGTCGCGGCATCGCCCGAGGCGATCGCGGCAGAGACCTCCATGGTCTGGGTCTCCAGTTCCAGCGCCGGTCGGTCGGGAAGCTGGGAAGGGTCACCACCGACCTCGCGAAACCAGTCACGCCACCAGCGCATCGGTCCGAACAGGCGCAGTCGGAGCAGGTCCTCGGGGCGCTCGAACGGACCGAAGCGGTCCATCGCAGCGCGGGAGACCAGCGGCGCCGTGGTGTCACCGAACAGGCGGCGGGCTTCCAGGCCCGGCCAGTGGCCCTTGCCGATACGGATGCCGATATCGGCCTCCCCTCCCTTGATGTCGACCAGATCGGAGCGGCTGTCGATGCGCACCGCGAGGTGGGGGCTCTCAAACTGGAAAGCACCAATGCGGGGGACCAGCCAGTTCGAGCAGAAGGTCGGCAGGGCGGTGATCGAGAGAACCGTATCGCGGTCCTCGCGCACATCACGGAAGGTGCGTTCCAGCAGGCGGAAGGCGTCCGATGTCCCGTTGGCGAGACGTGTACCGCGCGGTGTCAATTCGACGTGCCGGGCCTTGCGTTCGAACAGGGCAAAGCCGAGCCGACCTTCCAGCAACTTGATCTGATAGCTCACGGCCGCCTGGGTCATGCCGAGGGCCTCGCCGGTGCGGGTGAAATTGCCCAGCCGGGCCGCCGTCTCAAAGACGCGGATGGCGTTGATCGGCGGCAGTCCGGACGATCTATCCATCAAATCACCTTATGTCAGACCCTTGAGAACGCGTTGGTCAGTGCCATGTCTCGCAGCCTATATCAAGATATCGCTGAAACAGGAGGCGTCCATGACATTGACTGAATTGATGATTGAAACGACCGAGCCAAAGCGCGTGAACGCGATCATGCCGCGCCATTCCGGGCGCCATGACTGGCTGGGCTGGATGGTCCGCCGCTTTGCCTGGCTGGACGGTCACGCCGACTGGAACCGCAAGTTCTGAGATCAGGAGGCGTGTTGGAATACGGTCGATGTCTGATGCCGATAGGCATTGGCCGCATAGGCGGTGAGGTCGGGCGGTGCCGTTGATGCCGATGACGTTTCCGACCGGGTATCAGCCTGTCGCATCTCCGCGATCTGCTGGTTCAGCGAGGGCTGCAGCTTCTCCCCAGGCGCTGCACGTTCGTCCTCACCGCCTTCATCGCCCTGAGCCCGGTTGAGCTCGGCGCGCGCCTGGGCAATCTTGGCGTCGGCCAGGGCGGCAACCTTGCGGTCCTGGCCGGATGGTTCGACCGGGGCCAGTGCCGCGGCCTTGACCTGCTGCATCTTGTCGATCGTGGCTTGCGGGTCGCCCTTGATCTCGCTGGCATCGATCGGAACTTCGCCGCCAACAGCGTAGGAGCGGCCGTCAGGGCCCTTCTGGAAAGTATAGCTGGCGGCACCGGCATATTGGCCGCCCGCGGCCTGGTGCGCCTGTTCATGCGCCCGGACCTCCCGGTCGCGCGCCTTGAGCTTGTCGACCTGCTTGCGTTCCTCGTCGGAAAGCTCCGCGGTGTCTTTCGCCCTGGAGGCGCCACCACAACCGGAACAGTCCGCCCCGCCGCAGGACGCACTGCCCGTGCCCTTTGCTGCGGCCGGCTCCGCAGCGACAGGCGCACGAAGGCCGCCGGCAAAGGCCGACGCCGACGGGAATGGGGACACAGATCCGCTGATCATGCGGACCAGAATGGCCACAGGCGTTTAAGCGCGAATGAATCGGGGCAATGAAATATCGAGGCCGGCCGCTTCGGCAACCGTCCGGATCAGGCGAGTTCCGGATTGCTTGCGCGGGAGGCGTCGACGCGCTCACGCAATTCCTTGCCGGTCTTGAAGAAGGGGACGTGCTTCTCCTTCACCGCGACGCTCTCGCCGGTGCGCGGATTGCGACCGACCCGAGCCGGGCGGTGACGGACCGAAAAGGCGCCAAATCCGCGCAGCTCGACACGTTCGCCGCGTGCCAGGGCATCGGTGATGCCATCGAGGATGGTGTTGACCACGCGCTCCACATCGCGGTGATAGAGATGGGGATTGGCCTCGGCCAACTGGTCGATCAATTCGGACTTGATCATGCTAACCCTCCGCGAGTGAATGCCTAATCCTTACGTCTGGCGCCCGCCGCGTCAATGCACACGGACAATTTTGCGCAATAAAAAACGGCCGGAGCCTGCGCTCCGGCCGTTCTTCATGACCGCTGAGGTCGGATCAGGGCCTATTCGGCCTTGTCGTCTTTCTCGCGCAGGGCGGCGCCGAGGATGTCGCCCAGCGAAGCGCCGGCATCCGAGGAACCATACTGCTCGACAGCTTCACGCTCTTCGGAGATCTCGAGGGCCTTGATGGACAGCGAGATCCGACGCGTTCCCTTGTCGATATTGGTGATGCGGGCATCGACCTTGTCGCCGACCGCAAAACGCTCCGGACGCTGCTCGCCGCGATCGCGGGACAGGTCGGACTTGCGGATGAAGGCCTTGACCGGGCTGTCGTCGCCGAAGGCAACTTCGATACCGCCGGTCGTCACTTCGGTGACGGTGCAGGTGACGGTGTCGCCGCGGCCAACACCGGACGAATCCATCGGATCGCCGGCCAGCTGCTTGATACCCAGGGAGACGCGCTCTTTCTCGACGTCAACGTCCAGAACCTTGGCGTCGACCATGTCGCCCTTCTTGAAGCCTTCGATGGCCTGCTCGCCCGACTGATCCCAGGAGATGTCGGAGAGGTGGACCATGCCGTCGATATCGCCTTCGAGGCCAACGAACAGACCGAATTCGGTGATGTTCTTGATCTCGCCCTGAATGGCGGTACCGGACGGGAAGGTTTCCGCGAAGACTTCCCACGGATTGCGCTGGGTCTGCTTGACGCCCAGCGAGATGCGGCGCTTGTCGGCGTCGACATCGAGGACCATGACCTGGACTTCCTGGGAGGTCGACAGGATCTTGCCCGGGTGGACGTTCTTCTTGGTCCAGGACATTTCGGACACGTGGACGAGGCCTTCAACGCCCTCTTCCAGTTCCACAAAGGCACCGTACTCAGCGATATTGGTGACACGGCCTTCAAAGACGGCGCCAACCGGGTATTTCGCTGCAACGCCTTCCCACGGATCGGACATGAGCTGCTTCATGCCGAGCGAGATGCGCTGGGTTTCCTTGTTGATCTTGATGATCTGGACTTTGACCGTCTGGCCGACTTCCACCACTTCAGACGGGTGGCCGACGCGGCTCCACGACATGTCGGTGACGTGCAGCAGGCCGTCAATGCCGCCAAGGTCAACGAACGCACCGTAATCGGTGATGTTCTTGACGACGCCGTCACGGGCTTCGCCCTCGGCCAGCTGGCCAACGAGCTCGGCGCGCTGTTCGGCACGGCTTTCTTCCAGAACGGCGCGGCGCGAGACCACGATATTGCCGCGCGGACGATCCATTTTCAGGATCGCGAACGGCTGTTCCTGGTTCATCAGCGGGCCAACGTCACGGACCGGACGGATATCAACCTGGGAGCCCGGCAGGAAGGCCGAAGCGCCGCCCAGATCCACAGTGAAGCCGCCCTTGACGCGACCGACGATGGCACCGTTGACCGGGTCCTTCTTGTCGAAGGACTTCTCGAGGCGATCCCAGCTCTCTTCGCGGCGCGCCTTGTCGCGCGAGAGGATGGCGTCGCCGAGGGCGTTTTCGATGCGCTCGAGGTAAACCTCGACGTCGTCGCCCACCTTGGGGGCGTCCGAACCCGGACCGGTGAATTCACGCAGCGGGATACGGCCTTCGGTCTTGAGGCCGACATCGACAACCACATCGCCATTTTCGATTGCGGTGACGCTGCCTTTGATGACCTGGCCTTCAGCCAGGTCGCGGCCGGCCAGGCTGGCTTCCAGCATGGCGGCGAAATCATCGGTGCTCGGGGTAAGGGTTTCTGTAGACATGTTAAAGGGTTGCTCCGGAGCCGCGAGGGTTCGAATGTGGTCTTTGACCGGCTATCGTCTCGCTGCTTGGCCGGGTTCGGCCGGTTGGAAATTGAACTGTATGGGCGGCCGCAACGGGGCCGCGACCCATCAGGATCACGACATTCCGCGGTCAGAACGCCCGGCTATCTGTCACCTTGGCGCCGGAATGTTCACGCCTTTTGGCGTTTTTCCACAATCGCGACAGCGTCGGTAACGGCCGCGTCTATACTCAAGGATGACGTGTCTAGCAAGGTCGAGTCGTCGGCCGGACGCATGGGCGCGTCGCTGCGACCGGCGTCGCGGTGGTCCCGTTCGCGGGTCTGGGCCAGCATTTCGACGAGGCTGATGGCCTCACCGCGGGCGTTCAGTTCCTGCCAGCGTCGCCGGGCCCGGGTCTCGGTGTCGGCCGTTACATAGAGCTTCACATCGGCGTCCGGGCAGATGACGGTCCCGATGTCGCGCCCGTCCAGGATCGCTCCGCCAGGCTGTTCGGCAAAGGCCCGCTGCAGGTCGAACAGCGCCTTGCGGACTTCGGGGATCGAGCCGACCCGCGACGCCATGGCGCCCGCCTCGGCGGTCCGGATGCGAACCTCGTCGATGGCGGTCAGGTCCAGCGACCGCGCCACCCGGGCGCAGGCCTCGGCGTCCATCGGATCGATACCGCCGTCGAGCACCGCAACACCGGTCGCCCGGTAGAGCGAGCCCGTATCGAGATAGGGCAGGCCGAAATGAGCCGCCAGGGCCCGCGCGATGGTGCCTTTTCCCGAGGCCAGGGGACCGTCCACAGCGATGATCATGCGACCGGGCCCAGCTGTCCGCCAAGGGCGGCGATGTGGTCGAAAAAGTCCGGATAGGAGGTGGCAATCATGGCGACGTCGTCGACACTGGAACCGGCACGCGCTCCGAGGCCGATCACCAGGCCGCTCATCGCGAGGCGGTGGTCGTGATGGGTCGGGGTCAGACCGCCGCCGGGTACACCGCCAGCGCCCATGCCGGTGACGGCGAGACTGTCCTCGCCTTCCTCGACCGGGACCCCGTTGGCGCGCAGCATGGCCGCACTGCCGGCAAGCCGGTCGCTTTCCTTGGCCCGCAATTCCTCAAGCCCCGGCATGTGGGTGACGCCGTCGGCATAGGCCGCGGCGACACACAGGACCGGATATTCGTCGATCATCGAGGGCGCCCGCGTGGCGGGAACGGTGATGCCGGTCAGCCGGCTGTGTCTCGCACGGACGGTCATCGTCTTCTCGCCGGCCATGTCGCGGCCCGGCGTGACGGTGATGTCGGCCCCCATTTCCTTCAACGTGTCGATCAGGCCGGTGCGGGCGGGATTGTCCATCACGCCTTCCAGGGTGATGTCCGAGCCGGGGACGATCAATGCGGCCACGATCGCGAAGGCCGATGATGAGGGGTCGCCCGGTATATCGACGGGGCAGGCCGTCAGGGTCTGCGGGCCGGTCAGCGTGATGGTGGCGGCATCGCCCTCGCGCTCGACCGCGAGCGTGACCCCGAATGCCTTGAGCATGGTTTCGGTGTGATCGCGTGTGATGCCGGGCTCATGTACGACGGTGGTGCCGGTGGCGCCGAGGGCCGCCAGCAGGATCGCGGACTTCACCTGCGCCGACGCGACCGGCGGTGTGTAGTGGATGCCGGTCAACGGACCGCCGTCCAGCCGGGCAGGCAGGCGACCGTCGGTGGTTGCAAACCGCGCCCCCATTTCGCCCAGCGGGTCGGTCACCCGGCGCATCGGGCGCGATGACAGGCTGGCATCGCCGATGAAGTCGGCGCTGGCCCCGGTACCCGCCACGGCGCCCATCATCAGGCGGACGCCGGTGCCGGCATTGCCGAAGTCCAGCGGTGCAACAGGCGGGGTCCACCGGCCACCGCAACCGCCGATCCGCCAGTGACCCGGACCGACATGCTCGACCGTGGCACCCAGCGACGCGACCGCGCGGCCGGAATTGAGCACGTCATCACTTTCCAGCAGACCGGTGACTTCGGTCACGCCGTTCGCCAGTCCGCCCAGGATGAAGGCGCGATGGGATATTGACTTGTCGCCCGGGGCCTTGATGGTGCCGGACAGGGCAGACGCGGGCTCGGCCCGCATGGCGCCGGAAGGGCGCTTCAAAGATGGGGTCATCAACGGATTTGCAAGGTTTGAGGTGACATGACGGCGATGAGGTTTTGACAGAGCGCGGTGATCGTGGCAACGGGGCCCGCCGATTTTGAAAACTGGTTATGTAGGGAAGCCATGGCCAAGCCTGAACTAGGAAGCAAGCGCGCCTGCCCCAGCTGCAGCGCCAAATTTTACGACCTCGGACGCCGGCCGGCCCGGTGCCCCAAGTGCGAAACCGAGTTTGACCCGGAGCGCGAAGACCCGCGCCTGAAGGCCAAGCTCGAGGCCGTCGAAGAGGATGAAGCGCCGAAAAAGCCTGCGAAGGCAGACGATGAGGACGGCTATGGCGACGAGGTGGATGATACGCCGGAAGTCGACGCCGAGACGCTCGCCCGCAAGCCGGTTGGCGATGATGATGACGACGATGATGATGACGAGGGCGCATCGGGTTTGAGCGACGACCTTCCCGACGGTTTCGGGGAAGGCGGCGTCGATGAGGACGAGGATGACGACGATGATGCCGATGATACCGGCGTTCTGATCGATGATGATGAGGACGACGATTTCGGCGACTTCAACATCGACAAGGACGAGGACAATTAGGTCGTTGCCGAGGCGCTGCATTTGCCGCGCAAAAGAGGCTTGATCCCGGGGAAAACCGGGACTAGGTTCCGCGCCTCTCGCCCCGGGCATTGACCCAATCGCCCGCGGTGACCCGAGTTTCGGGGCCATAGCTCAGTTGGGAGAGCGCTTGCATGGCATGCAAGAGGTCGTCGGTTCGATTCCGTCTGGCTCCACCATGATCAAACCCCGCCGGTTTCCGGCGGGGTTTTTTCTTGTCGCGCGGTTTTTCGTGTCCGGGCGAAAGGGTGCTGGTGTCAGTCGGGCATTGCCTGCCAGCCCATCCGGCTTTCCCAGGCCAGACGCCGGATCCCGGCGCGCTCGGTTTCGGCATCATCGAGGTCCTCGGCAAGGTCAGCGGCGAGGTCGGCCGCTTGGTCGTCTCCCAGCTCGCCTGCCAGCGCGTACAACGCCATTGCCTCGCCGCGATCGTTGACACCCCAATCCGGGTCCAGCCAGCTGTCCGCCAGTGCGATCAGCGCCAGCGCGTCTCCCGCCTCGGCCCCGGCTTCCCAGGCCAGCCGGGCGGCTGCTTGGTCGACCGGTCCACCCAGACCCTCGGCGGCGCCGATCCCCAGGAGGTAGTGGGCGCGGACCAGGCCGGGATCACGGTCGAGGGCGTCGCGGGCAAGGGTGACGGCCCGGACCGCGTCTCCTTGGTCCCCGCTGTCGTCCTCGCCATCGAACATCAGGGTTTCTGCGAGGGTGAGGCTGGCCATCGGGCCTGTATCCGCATCGTCGAGAATGGCTTCCAGGATTGCCACGGCACCGTCGCGCTCATCGCTGTAGTCGTACAGCATCAGTTCGGCGAGGTCGTGGCCGGCGGCGCTGTCGCCGGCCTGCCAGGCGAGTTCGAAAAAGGCGCGGGCCCTGTCGATATCGGCCTCGACGCCAAAACCATCGCGATAGACGATGCCCAGCATGTGATTGGCGGGCTGATGGCCGGCATTGGCCGCCTGGATCAGCCAGTAGCGGCCGGTCACCGTATCGGGCTCGCCGTCTTCCGGGAATGTCAGCGAATAGCCGTACTCGAACGCCGCCACCGGATCGCCGGTCTCGGCCAGTTCCCGCAGGCTGGGGGGTGGGGTTTGGGCCGATACCGCAGCGCCAGAGAGCGCCACCATCCCGGCCAGTAGACAAACGCGCAGCATGCCCGGTCTCCTGACAGTGTGAAGCGACAGGAAAGCAGGGTCCGGCTGAACCTGTGATGAGTGCCGTGTTCAGGCGGCCAGGCTCAGGCGGCGTCGGAGGCCGGTTCGCCCGACAGGACAGCGTGAACGGCATCGCCATTCGGCGCTGCGCGCAGGCGTTGGCGGACATCTTCACGGCGCAACAGGCGGGACACGCGGGCCAGCGCCTTGAGGTGTTCGGCGCCGGCGTTTTCCGGCGCCAGAAGCATGAAGATCAGATCGGCCGGCCGGCCGTCGATCGACTCGAAGTCGACCGGCGTCCGGAGCCGGGCAAAAATGCCGACCACATCATCCATCCCGCTCAGGCGGGCATGGGGAATGGCGACACCCTGTCCGACTCCGGTGGAGCCGAGGCGTTCGCGCTGAAGCACGGCATCGAAAATCGTCCGGGACGCCTGTCCCGTGATGCTGGCCGCCAGTTCGGACATGGCCTGCAGGGCCTGTTTCCGGCTGGACGCACCCAAATCGATGCTTACTCCCGAATTCGGGATCAAATCAGCTAACGCCATTGTCTGACCACGCGCTCCTAGGCTGGCTCTGAGCGGTCTTCCCGCGCCGGGTTGAGCCATCCGATATGGCCGTCCGGTCGCCGGTAGACGATGTTGAGACCGCCATTGGCCGCGTTGCGGAACATCAGGAAGGACGAATCCGCCGCATCCAGCTCCAGCGACGCCATGCCCACGGTCAGGGTGCGGACTTCTCCGACCTGTTCCGCGATGACAATCGGCTCAGGGGCACCATTGAGCGGTGCGCCACTCGTGTCTTCGTCGTCGAAATCCTCGTCATCGGCATGACTGTCACGCATGCCCTTGAGGACGACGATGGGAAGACTTTCGGCCGGAAGTTCGGCCTTGTTGTCATTGTGGTGGTTCTTCAGTTTCCGCTTGTAGCGGCGGAGGCGCTTCTCCAGGCGCTCCATGGTGTTTTCCGCTGCCTTGTAGGCATCATCGGCTTCGCCGTGGGCCTGCAGCATGACGCCCGATGGCAGATGCACCGAACATTCGACGCGAAAGCCTGTGCCCTCGCGCGAGATCGATACATAAGCTTCACCGGGACGGTTGAAGTATTTGGCTACGCCGTCTTCCACGCGCCCGAGAATCTGTTCTCGCAGCGCGCCGCTGACGTCGATACCCTTGCTGACCACCTGTATATGCATGCGCTCCTTCCCGCCGGCCATTCACCGGCACGTGAGGCGTTGACGTGCAGTTCCGCCTCTCCTCGGAAAGCGGGCGGAACCTAGTCGCGGGCCGCAGGGGGAGTCAATGACTGTTCTCCGGATGCCAGCAGGCCGCGTTCTCGGTGGAAGCTTACCACCGGGGCGCTCATTCAAGCGATCCCTAGCCAGCGCGTTTTAGCATGCGACGACGCTGGACCGAGGACGGGATGTTGAGCGCCTCCCGGTATTTGGCCACAGTCCGGCGGGCGATTTCAATCCCTTCATCCCGTAATTGTTCAACGAGACTGTCATCGGACAACACGCCGTCCGCCGATTCCTGGCCGATCATCAGTTTGATGCGGTGCCGTACTGCCTCGGCAGAGTGGGCCTCCCCGCCACCGGAGGAGGGAATTGCGGAGGTGAAGAAATATTTCAGCTCGAACATGCCGCGGGCGGTGGCGACATATTTGTTGGAGGTGACCCGGCTGACGGTTGATTCGTGCATGCCAATCGCATCCGCGACGGTTTTCAGATTGAGCGGACGCAGATAGGCGACGCCATGGGCCAGGAACATGTCCTGTTGGCGCACGATTTCACTCGCGACCTTGAGAATCGTCCGCGCCCGCTGATCGAGACTTTTGACCAGCCAGGAGGCGTTCTGCGAGCACTCGGTGATGAAGGTCTTGTCGGTCTCGGACTTGGCGACGGCGCTGATCTCGTTGAAATAGCTGTTGTTGACCAGCACACGCGGCAGGGTCTCGGAGTTCAGTTCCACCTGCCAGCTGCCATCGGGCGACTGGCGGATGAAAACGTCCGGTTCGACCGCCCGGGTCGAATCACTGCCGAAGGCATGACCGGGTTTGGGGGTCAGGGCCCGGATCTCGGCAATCATCTCGTCGAGATCTTCACTGTCGACACCGCACAGCGATTTCAACGCCGCATAGTCATGCTTGGCGAGACGTTCGAGATTGTCGAGCAGGGTGGCCATGGCCGGATCGAGCCGGTTCTTGTCCTTCAGTTGCAGGGCGAGGCATTCGGGCAGGTCACGGGCCATGACGCCGGCCGGATCGAAAGTCTGGGTCAGGTTGAGCACCGCTTCGACGCGCGCGCGTTCGACACCCAGCTGGGTCGCGATTTCGTCGAGGTCCGAGCGCATGTAGCCGTCATCATCGGCCAGGTCGATCAGGTGCGCGCCGATCAGGCGGTCGACCGGGTCGCCTGTCGCCATCGACAATTGTTCGTGCAGGTGTTCGGCCAGCGAGATGTCGCGCGAGGAATTGGCGATGGCGTCATAGTCTTCGCTCGCCGGGCCGCGGCTGCTGCCCGAGGTGTGCCCGGAGACCGAGCCGGCACCCATGGCCGCGCCGCTCTCGACACCGTCGACGCCGGACAGGTCCGACTTCGAGTCCTCGCCATGCATCATGTCGACATCGGCATCGATGGAATCATTGGCATCGGCAGAGGGCGCAGCGAGCTCCAGCTCGCGCGGCTCGCCCTGTCCCTCTTCGCGCTGCGATTCGGCTGATTCGCCGCTGTCATCGCGTTCGAGCAGGGGATTGCGTTCCAGCTCGCCCTCGACGAACTCGGCAAGCTCGATATTCGAGAGCTGCAACAGCTTGATGGCTTGTTGGAGCTGGGGCGTCATCACCAGGGATTGTCCCTGGCGCATATCCAGCTTCTGCATCAATCCGGCCATGTGAACCTCTGTTTGGTACGTTTCATGCAGAGGTTAATCAGCCAAAGCTTTCTCCGAGATAAACGCGCCGCACATCCGGGTCGGCCCGGATCTCGGCCGGCGAGCCCTCAAACAATACTTCACCCTCGTGAATGATCGTGGCCCGGTCAGTGATTTCAAGGGTTTCACGGACATTATGGTCGGTGATGAGAATCCCGATCCCGCGCTCCTTCAGGAAGCGGATCAGGTCACGGATATCGGTAATGGCCAGCGGGTCGATCCCCGCGAAGGGCTCGTCCAGCAACATGAAAGACGGGCGGGTTGCCAGGGCCCGGGCGATTTCCATCCGCCGACGCTCACCGCCTGACAGTGAGGGCGCCGGGGCATCGCGCAGGTGGGAGATGCGCAATTCTTCCAGCAGCTGATCAACGAGCGCATGGCGCGCATCGCGATTCTTCTCCACCACTTCAGCAACCGCCAGCACGTTCTGTTCGACCGTCATGCCGTGGAAGATCGATTTTTCCTGTGGCAGATAGCCGATTCCCAGCCGGGCACGCTGATACATGGGCAGGCGGGTGATATCCTCGCCATCCAGCAGGATGCGGCCATAATCCGCCTCGACGAGGCCGGTGATCATGTAGAAACAGGTCGTCTTGCCGGCCCCGTTGGGGCCCAGAAGTCCGGCCACTTCGCCGCGCTGGAGCGAAACCGAGACCCCCTTCACAACCGGGCGCTTGCGATAGGCCTTGCCGATCTGCTCGACAACGAGGCCGCCCGCTGTCTCGGATTCGGCCCGGGGAATGGGTTCGGTAATCGCCATAAAGGGGTGTGTCCTTGTTCCGCAGGCCCGCGAGCAGGCGCGCTGTCAGCCTTCGGGGTTTTCGGTCGGCTCGGCGGTGTCGTCCGAGCGGGCCGGTTGCAGCACCATCCGGACGCGCTCGCCGGTTCCGGCTTCACCGAAATTGGAATTGCCGGTGGTCAGGTTGTTCACGAAGCGATTGGTGGTGATGACATTGTCGCCCTGGGTGATGACCACCTCGCCGGTCAGGGTGATGACTTCCTCGGCCAGTTCATAGACGCCGCGATCACCCCGCGCCCGCTGGGTCGGTGTGATGTAGAAGACGTTCGAGGTGGCCACGATCCGGTCGATATCGCCCCATCCGCCGCCGGGACCTTCGCCGGTGTAGTAGACGTCCATCCGATCGGCCTGCAGGCTCGACTCGCCCTGGACGACATGGACATCGCCCAGCCAGACGATGTGACGCTCGGCGTCGAGCACCTCGAACGTCTCGGCTTCGATGTCCAGCGGCAGCGAGGAATTGCCGATCTGCGCCAGGGCAGCCGTCGACAGAAGAGCTGTGGCGGCCAGTCCTGACAGGGTGATTGCTAGCAGGCGCATCAGTCGTTTCCTTCTTCGGGCGACGCATCCGGGACGGGCGCGGTGCGATCTTGTATCAGGCGGGCCCGGACATTGCCGGAGAAGATGATGCGATTGCCGCCATCGGTGATTTCGTAACTGTCGGCCCGGATTGTACCCATCGGGCCGGTTCCTTCCACCGCTTCCTCACCGGTCACGCGCTCTTCACGCAGGAAGATGCGGGCGTGGTTGGACTGGAATGTATAGCCGGCCCGGGTCCGGAAATTGACGTCGGAATAGAGGTCAAGAATGCGATTGGGCAGGTCGTAGCGGCCCGATTCGGCGAGCACCCGGGATACATCCGCACCCGCCTCGAGGAAGTCGTAATCGAGACGCGGGCGTTCCAGCTCGGTAACGCCGTCGGCCGCGTCCCGCCGGCGGATCGCCGTATCGGCGGTGACCACATAGGGCGTCAGGCTTTCGTCGCGGCCGGTGAAGCGCGGATTGGTCATGCGGATGTCCGCGCTGACCGCTTCGGTTTCACCGGTCACGCTTCCGCTGGATCCCAGCACCAGCTGAACGACCAGCAGTCCGGCGATCGCCAGTGCCGAGGCGGTGAAGAAGAGCCGCATTCCGCGCACGAAAGCCGTGCGCTTGCGGGCCACGCTGAGCGCGAGCGCACGGCGGGGTTCCCACCGGGCGGCGGCGGGTTGGAAGGCATCGGGGCCGGAGGAAGCGGTCAGGCTTGTCACGGGGTCAAACATATCCGATCGGGCATTGGCATCAGGCCCGTGCGCCAGAAAGACCAGCCTTTGCTGGCCTTTTCAAGGCGGCGCCGTTCAGGAATGGGCAAAAATGTCGATCTCCGGCCACCCGGCCAGGTCAAGCTTCGCGCGCGTCGGCAGGAAGTCGAAACACGCCTTGGCAAGGCCCGTGCGGCCCTCGCGCTCGAGCATCATGCCGAGCTTCTCGCGCAATTGGTGCAGGTGCAGCACGTCGGACGCGGCATAGTCGAGCTGGGCCGGCGACAACTCGTCGGCACCCCAGTCGGAGGATTGCTGCTGTTTGTTCATGTCGGCGCCGACCAGTTCGCGGGTCACATCCTTCAGGCCGTGCCGGTCGGTATAGGTGCGTACCAGTTTCGAGGCGATCTTGGTGCAGAAGACCGGCGCCATCGTCACGCCGAGATACTTTTCGACCATTGCCACGTCGAAGCGGGCGAAATGGAGAATCTTCTCGACGCCGTCGTCGGCCAGCAAACGCTTGAGGTTCGGACAGTCATAGTCGGCCCGGTTCATCTGGACGACATGGGCATCGCCATCGCCGGACGACAGCTGGACCACGCACAGCATGTCGCGGGTCAGGGAAAGGCCCAGGGTTTCCGTATCGACCGCGACAATGGGGCCGAGGTCGATGTCTGCGGGCAGGTCGCCCTTGTGGTAGTGCACGGTCATGGCGTCATCCTTGTTTGTCCCAGCGTCTAACGCCGCGCGGCGCGCGGTGCAATGCGCGCCAGCTTGTCGGCGACGCTGGTCTCGTCGTCACGGTTGAGAAATTGCGGCGTTTCCAGCTGGGCGGTCGGATTGTCGGCGATGACCGCATCGAGCAGGGCTGTGGCGGTTGCGCCATCCGGTGTCGCCAGCCAGGCTGCCCGGCGTTCGGCCAGCGCTTCGGCCGACCGGGACAACGTCTGCGGTGCCAGGCGCTCGCCGGTGACGCGTGCGTCCTCGGGCGTTTCTCCAGCCATGATGGCCAGCATGTCAGCGCCGACATGCGGCAGATAATGGGAGGGTTCAAAGAAAGTCGGGTGGGCTGCTGTCGCATCGACAGCCGGCGCCGGCAGCGCAGCGAAGGGGCGAAAGCCCGAAAAGTCGAACAGCTGGCTGGCCGGGCCCGGCAGGCAGGCCTCGACCGGTTCCCGAGCCGCATGGCGGGCGAAGGTCTCGGCCAGTGCCGCGCGGAAGGCCAGAAAGTCCTCACCGCGCCCGGCCCGGAACAACGCTTCTTCCCGCCAGGCATGCAGCGGGTGGATGAAGCCTGTGACCTGTACGCCCTGGGCGGTCAGGTTATCCAGAACGGTTTCGAACAGGGCCAGGCGTTCCGGATCGAAGCGATAGCCCAGATAGAAGCGGTAAATGCCCCGCGCGCTGTCATCATAGCGTCTCCGTTGGGCGCCGGAGGGATAGGTGTCGACCCAGGGCATGCGCGGTGACGATCCGGTCAGATTGTCGGCCAGCATCCGGACCGAGGCGCGGAACGTGCTCGGCGACAGTGATACGCGGGCACGGGCGAAGTCGGCATTGCCGTCACGCAGCGCCGACAGCCAATAGGTCGACTTGGCCTTGGAATGGGTCCCGAATTCATCGAGATCCAGCCCGATCACCACACAGCGCAGCCGCGCGTCTCCCGCCGCCAGCGCCGCGGCCTGCGACAGTTCGAAGATATTGGTGCCGCGCATGCCGGCATTGATGAAGCCGGCGGGCAGGTCGTCCGGGTCGCGCGGAAAGCCATCGACCGTGCGCGAGGAGCCCAGGATGATCGCCGGGTCGCCGCCCCGGGCCAGCCGGTCGGCGATATGGACGCGTCCACCGTCCTTATAAAGGCGGGTGTCACGCGAAGTCAGTCCGGGTATGTCCGGAGTGCCCATGACGCCGAACGGGTCGACCACCGCATTGAACCCGGCAAACCCCGCAAGGGTGGCGAAAAGGGCAATCAGCAATGTCGCGGCATAACGTTGCATCGGGGCTGTGTCCTAGAATGCGTAGTAAATGAATTCGGACGTCTTCCAGGCGTTCAGCACCGACAGGAAGAGCAGGGCGGCCGCGCCGATGGCGGCCCAGTGGGTAAAGCGCCAGCGTGGCCCGGGCTTGGGCGTGATCTGGGCATCTTTCCGGGTCTGCTCATCGAGCACGTCGGCAAACAGTTCCGGCGTGTCCGGCAGCGACCAGACCAGGCCGAGCCCGAAGGCAACCCAGATGACCAGCTCGCCCGACACGCCCTCCAGTCCCAGGCCCGACAGGCCGAACATCCCGGCCAGGATACGGCCGGCCCCTGACCAGGTTTCGGCCCGGAAGAAGACCCAGGCGATGGTGGTAAAGGCAAAGGTCAGGCCGATTGCCAGGACGCGGCGGTGGCCGTCAAACCAGCCCTTTGGCCCCCATTTGGCCCAATAGTGGTTCACCGTCAGGCCTAGGCCGTGCAACCCGCCCCAGATCACGAAGGTCCAGGCCGCGCCGTGCCAGAGGCCGCCCAGCAGCATGGTCGCCATCAGATTGATCGAGCGACGGGTCTCGCCATGACGGTTGCCGCCCAGCGGGATGTAGAGATGGTCACGCAGGAAATGGCTCAGCGTGATGTGCCAGCGACGCCAGAACTCGACGATCGAGGCCGACTTGTAGGGTCCGTTGAAATTGACCGGCAGGCGGAAACCCAGACAGCGCGCCAAACCCAGAGCCATGTCGGAATAGCCCGAAAAATCGAAGAAGATCTGCAGCGCGTAGGCCGTCGCGCCCAGCCACGCAGCCACAAGCCCCGGCGTGTCGCCGCGCTCGGCCATGGCGAACAGGGAGGAGGCATAGGGCTCGATGCTTTCGGCGATCAGCACTTTCTTGGCCAGGCCGATGGCAAACAGCGACAGGCCGACACCCAGATTGTCCCAGATATCATCCTTGCGGGTGGTGTCGTTGAATTGCGAGGCGATCTGGTGGTGCTGGATCAGCGGACCGGCAACAATGTGCGGGAAGAAAGAGACGAAGAGTGCGTGGGCGAAGAAGCGGCCCGGCTCGGTCTTCCGGCGCGCCACGTCGACCAGATATGAGATCTGCTGGAAGGAGAAGAACGAGATCGCCAGCGGCAGGCCAAGCCCGAGTTCGGGCAGGTCCAGCCCGGTCAGCGCGTTGATATTGCCGGCCAGGAAGTCGGCATATTTGAAGAAGCCCAGCAGCGACAGGTTGAAAATGATGCCGATGGCCAAAAGCGGCTGGTTGCCCCAGCGCCGCATCAGCCGGGCCACGATGTGGTTGATGATCACCGAACCGAGCAGCAACAGGACGTGGCGGATGAACCACAGCGAGCGGATCAGGCTCTCGCCGGTCCAGCCGTCCAGCTCGTGCCAAGGGGCCCGCGAAACGTCCCACCAGGCATAGAAAAAGAAGCTCGCTGCCGCGAGCAGGCTGAGCGCGGTCCAGTGCGAGATGAAGCGCCGCGCCAGGTAGTAGGCAAGCAGCACACCGGGCAGGAACA
Organism: Maricaulis sp.; assembly: GCF_034670125.1. Lineage (GTDB taxonomy): Bacteria > Pseudomonadota > Alphaproteobacteria > Caulobacterales > Maricaulaceae > Maricaulis. The sequence goes on along the minus strand of NZ_JAXMOC010000001.1, from coordinate 265,150 downwards.
GAAACAGGAATTCGAAGGAATTGAAGATCATGACCGCGCCGCGCCGGAGGTGAGAGCGACGCTAGCCGTCCGCCACCCGGGCGGCAAGGCAGGCCTGCACGCATCAGGATTATCCACAGGATTGTCCACAGGGCGCGCGGTTTGAGCCGGATGTCACCCGATTAACCCACCGTTAAGACGTTGCAGTTGCGCCCGGGCGTATCCGGTTAGGCCCGGAACCGCCTATAATCACAGCACAAGTCGGGTGTTGTGAAAGTCATTCGAACGTCCGTACACGGACTTTACAATTGGCGCACAGGCTGTACCATGCGTGTCATTATCAGGTCCGCGTGTTGTATGCGGCTCGGACATGTCGCTTGCAGGCCCGGTTCCTCACAGACCCGGTGCCTCACAGGCTCAGGCTAGTCGCAGGCTCGGCTTGCTCGCAGAAGGGAGACCACAATGAAGAGACACGGCACGATGATCGCGGCTTCCCTCGCTGCGTCCGTCGCCCTCCTGGTGCCAGCCACGGCACCGGCGCAGGCGCCCGACAGTGGCGAGGCCTTTCTGCTCGAGATGACGGGCGAGCGCGCTTGGGAAGTGTCCTGCCGGCTCACCCAGGGTGACGGCGACAACGTCGCCACCCGTGAGCGTGGCCGCGGCCCGCTCGACAATGGCCGCTTCTCGGTCGGTGATGTGGTCAGCGGCCTGTGCACCTATTCGGTACCGGATCGCGGCGAGCTGCGCCTCACCCTCAATGTGGAACACACCCAGCTGGAATGCCCGTTCACGGTGACCGAAGCCGGCTTCTGCCGCGCCTATCTCCAGCCCGGTGACAGCGGCAGCTTCAACATCCAGCGCCGCACCACCCCGGTCTCGACCGGCTCGTAAGCGCGAGACCTTACGACCTGTACGAAGCAGACAGGTGAAACACGCCCGGCTGTGGTCCCCCGCAGTCGGGCATTTTCGTGAGCGGCCAACCCACAAACGAAAACGGCCCGCCAAGCGGACCGTTCAATCGTCGCTATAGTTCTGAAGCAATGGTGCCAGGAGAGGCATCGATTCGTGGGCGTAAGGCGCTGAAACTCCCAACAAAAAATATTTGACAGTCACAAAGTACCCGCAAATCTACCCGCAAACCAATAGACCTGATGCCATTTTCAACGGGAAAGTGGTGGCGCGACCTGGGGACGCCTCCCGCCAATCGATTCCCATATTGCGCCGCTTCGCGCAATCAGCTCTTCCTGCCTGGAAAAACCGGAAATTTCTAGTCTCAGAAAATCAGCCGGATGGTAGCGGCGGGGGCGCATTGGTGTGGGTTCCGCAACCGGTAACGCGACCGAAAACGCAGGATAAGCGACTTGCCGAAGAGTATGGAACAATTACAAGTTCAGAAACCCCCTGATTGATTAGCAGAGCGATTGTTTCGACGATTGCGACGAGCCGAGGAGTAGCAGGTGTCCGAAGAAGTAGAGCGCCTCAAGAAATTCGTGGCCTACAGAGCGACGCTTAGCGGCGATGAAAAGGGTGAGGCGCAGGTTTTCTGCGATAGGCTTTTTCAAGCATTCGGACACGATGGGTACAAGGAAGCTGGTGCGGGCCTAGAATACCGGATTAAGAAGGCAGATGCGAAAGGGACCGCCTTTGCCGATCTTGTTTGGAAACCCCGCGTCCTCATCGAAATGAAGAAATCGGGAGAGAAGCTTAGCCGACATTACGATCAAGCTTTCGAATATTGGATCAATGCCGTCCCCGACCGGCCACGGTACGTCGTCTTATGCAATTTCGACGAGTTCTACATTTACGATTTCGACCGACAACTAAATGACCCAGTCGATATTGTCTCGATTGATGAGCTGCCCAAGCGCTACACGGCACTAAACTTCCTTTTCCGTCACGATCCTAGACCGATTTTTGAAAATGATCGCGAAGCCGTGTCACGCTCCGCCGCCGACAAGATGGCAGCGCTCTTCAGATCAGTGACCGAGAGGAACTTGAATCCGGTCGGCCGTGATGCGGCTCAGCGGTTTGTTCTTCAGTTGATGGTCGCAATGTTCGCGGAAGACATTGACCTTCTTCCGTCTGGAACCGTGGTCAACATCGTCTATGATTGCCTGAACAACGGTCAATCGTCGTTCGATCTATTCGGTGGATTGTTCAGACAGATGGACACTGAGGAACCCGCGAAAGGCGGCAGGTTCAAAGGTGTTCGATATTTTAACGGGGGCTTGTTCAATAAAGTTGAACCCATTGAACTAAGTTCGGATGAGTTGAAAATGATCGGCGGCAATGAAGGTGCTGCGACCGAAGATTGGTCAAAAATCAATCCAGTTATTTTCGGAACGCTCTTCCAACAGAGCATGGATAAATCGGCGCGGCATGCGTTTGGTGCTCACTTCACGTCGGAATCCGACATTCATCGGATTGTCAGACCAACAATCGTAGAGCCTTGGATCGACCGTATTGATTCAACAAAACGATTGCAGGATTTGATCAATCTGCGACGGGAGTTGATGGAGTATCGCGTTCTTGATCCTGCCTGTGGCAGCGGTAATTTCCTTTACACCGCATACAGAGAGCTGGCTCGGTTAGACCTACGCATTTTACGCCGGATGGAGGACCGCTTCTCGGCTAAAAATGTTGCCAAGCAATCCATCACTGCGAGCATTGTAAGTCCAAATCAGTTTTATGGATTGGACGTAGATTCATTCGCTGTGGAGCTTTCAAAGGTGACATTGATGCTTGCGAAGAAGCTGGCCCTGGATGAGGCACTGGATCAGCTTGGCAGAGACGAAATGGAACTAGGTTTCAATGAGGGCCTACCTTTGGACAACCTAGACGAAAACATCTCCCAGGATGACGCACTGTTTTGTGAGTGGCCGGAAGTTGATGCGATAATCGGAAATCCCCCTTTTCAGAGCAAAAATAAGATTCAGGACGAACTTGGGGTGGAGTATGTCCATCGTCTGCGAGCGGCCCATCCTGATGTGCCGGGTCTGGCAGATTATTGCGTCTATTGGTTCCGGCTGGCTCATGATCATCTCGATAAAGGCGGTCGTGCGGGTTTGGTTGGAACAAACTCGATACGGCAGAATTATTCGAGGGAAGGCGGGCTAGATTATATCACTTCCGAGGGCGGTATGATCACCGAAGCTGTTTCTAGTATGCCATGGTCCGGCGACGCCGCAGTACATGTGTCGATTGTCAATTGGATCAAGGGAAAATCGGACGTCCCAAAACGTCTTTACCTTCAACAAGGTTCTGATCCTCTGGGGGGGTGGCGCTACGAGGACAGAGCTTCAATTTCGTCGTCGCTGTCTTTTGGCGTCGATGTCACCAAAGCTAAGACGTTGCGAACCAACAGTGCCGGATTTGGATGCGCCCAAGGTCAAACTCACGGACACAAAGCATTTCTGCTAAATCGAGACGATGCTGAAGCGCAGATAAAAGGCAACCCAGCACTGAAAGATGTTCTCTTCCCCTATTTGATTGCAAACGACCTGGTTGGGTCTCCCGATAGCCTACCTTCACGGTATGTAATCGATTTTGGAGAGAGGGACCAATTGGAAGCGCGTGAGTTCGAGCCGCTATTTAGCATGCTTCAGCAAACAGTTCTGCCCAAGCGCGAACAGGCTGCATTAAAGGAGCAAGAAAAGAACGAAGCGCTCAAAGCCATTGATCCGACCGCCCGACTTAATCGCCATCATGAAGGTTTCTTGAGGCGCTGGTGGACGCTGTCTTACCGCCGTTCAGATTTGATGCGCGCCATAACCAATGTGAAGAGATATATTGTGTGTGGCCGAGTGACCAAACGGCCAATTTTTGAGTTTTTAAGTCCGACTATACACCCAGGAGACGCACTGACGGTGTTTGTTTTGGAAGACGATTACTCGTTCGGAATCCTTCAGTCTGATGTTCACTGGAATTGGTTTGTCGAGCGATGCTCCACACTTCGCGAAGATTTTCGCTACACGTCAAATTCGGTGTTCGATTCATTTCCATGGCCTCAGAAACCCACATTGAAGGATGCGCTTGCTGTAGCCAAGGCAGCACGTGAATTGAGAAATCTTCGAAGGTCGCTCTGCGAGAAACATGGCTTCACTTTGCGTGAGTTGTATCGCTCAGCCGAGCTTCCCGGCGATCATCCGGTCGATGAAGCTAAAGCCAAATTGGAAGCAGCCGTGCGTGCCTGCTATGGAATGACACCGAAGGTTGATGCGCTCAGATTTCTTTTCGAACTCAATCAACAACTGAACGAATTAGAAGCTCGAGGAAGTGAAATCTTTGGCCCGGGTTTACCCGAAAGGTTTTCCAAAAATCCCGAGTTCTATTCAGATGACTGTCTAGCTTTGGGGTAGTTTGCCGATTTGTGAGTTGTTTCACTGCCGTCGAAGACGCGATTTCCCTAATCCCTCATTCAGTAGGCCAGCGAAGCAAGAACGATAGTTCTGCCAATTTTCATTGCCCCCGGTTGGATGCTGGATCGGGGAGACCTGCGCGGCCAAGTTCAGAGCCAAACTCGCCACAGGAATCGATGACACCTTCACTCGAGCGATTCGCTGGTCGATCTAACCTGAGCGAGTAACGAGTTTGACTGTCATAGAAACAAGCTGATTTCCGGGAAGCGGTGGCGACAGGCAGCGATGAAAAGCCGATTGGCGGCCTCTTCCAGCTGATCGATCTCTGCCACGCGGGCATCATAGGTTTTCCAGTGCATGCCCTTTGGCTTGCAAGCGATCAGGGAACCGGTGCCTGGCTCCCCGCCCAGCGCGGTGCGCAGCTTGTTGGCCCGGCGCAAGAGGCGGTCGAACGCGCGTTCCGACTGGCTCGAATAGGCCAGCCGGTAGCAATGCCGGCAAAGGAAGTATCGACCGCCCGCATGGAGTTTCGCGACGCGCCGTCCGCACCGTTTCCCGTTGACCACGCCGGGGCAGATGAACCACGGGCGCGTGCCGCCGAAGCGGCAAGGCGTTGAAGCAAGCGTGACGGATTGCCGGACGTCCTGCCAGTCTTCCCCCCGCCACCGAAACCGAAACGAAAGGGTCAGCGCCCGTCCCGTACTCTGCAGGGAAATATCGGCAACGCGTTCGCCATCCCGCATCCATAGCCAGCCACCGGAAGTCCCCGGCGCAAGGCAGCCTGCCCGGTGCAGCTGATTGACGTCCAGGCAGCGGTAATCCTCCACCTTGTCTTTCCAGCCCGGCCTGCCCGATCCATATCCGCCCATTGTGAAGCCGTCTCCGTTTTTGCGAAATCGCTTGCGAAACTGATGATCAGATCGGTGTGTCGTGCGCCCCCAGCGGCGGGGGTATCCGTGCCGGGCTTGGGTCCGGCTTTGGCTTGGTGATGCGCGCTCGCTCAATGCTATACGGGTGGACGCAGCTTTTCCGGACAGGTCGAAACGCATTGAGGCCTTCAATCAGGCTTGGGTTTTCGAGCCGGTCGGGGCATTCGACAGCGCTCCCCCCAGCGCATCAGATTTGACGCGTTCATGCCGCTGATTTGTGGCGTCCCGTTTTCATGCGCCTTTCCATGTCTTGATCGGCAGGTTCGGATCCCCGGCAGCCGCCTCGGTGTCATAGCCGGTGAGTGAGGCCACGCGCTCCCGGCTTGCCGCATTGCCCCGGTTGCCGCCCTTGCGCTCTTGCCTCAGGAAACCACGTGCCATGAGTTCATCCACGGCCTTCCTGGCGGTGGCAGGCGCGCATCCGCACCGTCTGGCCATTCGCCGCTCGCCTACCGGGTAGGCATTGGGCTTGTCCGGCCTGTAGGACGCCAACAGCATCGCGATGATCTTGAAGGCCGGTGGCGACAGCTCGATCCATGCCGGGTGTTTTAGCCAGTGATCATAGAGCCGCGCGTGCGGGCGATCATGGCGACTGCTTGGGTATGTAGGTTGCGACACGGGCTTGCGCCTGACATCGCCACCTACGCCGCGCCGTGTTCGATCAAGGCGCGGATATCCTCCACACGCCAGACGGTCACTCGAGCGCCCAGCTTCTGAGGCTTGGGAAAGCGCCCATCCCGCACGCCCTGCCACCAGGTCGATTTGCTGACCGGGATGGGGCCTTGCGGGGCGAGGATGGATTTCAAGCGAACGAGGCCTGTTTCGGGAAGTGCGGGGGTAGGCAGCATGATGCGTCTCGATGCTGGCTTAGCGGCCAGTGTCGCACGCCACCGATTGGCAGCGCACTCTATTGTTCGCAAACGGACAGGGTGTTGCGCACGTGGATTTGGGTGCAACACTATGGCCTGTAGCTATCCAGACGTTCCCTGTATTCTGCCATCATATCGCTGCGGAGGACCGCTAATTGTTGCTGTACCTCGTCCTCAAAGGTGCTGCCGTCATTGAACCATCTGGTAACAGTTGAGGGGTTGAGATTCAAAATTCTCGCGACTTGTCGTATCGAACCCGGTTGACCTTGATACCGTAGTTGTGCCGCTATCCACGTCGAGTTGAAGCGATTATTGCGCGTCTCCATAGCTTTGTCTTCCGATGAGCGGTCAGCACCAGTTTGATGCTTTATCAAGACCATGAGGTCTCTCGGAATATGCAACTCGTCATTCCAATCCAATGCATCCAACATCATGGCTATCAGATAGCTTACGAGGCTATTGCCGATTGCCTTTCCGCGGCTTTGGACATGGGTTTCACCCGCTGATTCCATGGCCTCCCGCTCAATCAGGCGCTCCATCAGCTGTAGGCTGACCTCACTGATGCAGGCCGGATCAGCATCAAGAGCCCCGGCCACTGTTTGCGGGTCTATGCCGTGTTGCTCGAGAATGTCAGCGTTCGCGAAGAGCCAATCCATAGACCAGCTCGTGGCTATCTCGATCAATGCTTCAGGATTCGAGCGCCTTAGCTGGACGTAGTTTTCGATTGTTGGGTTGGATTTGAACGCCTTAGACAGATCATTGAAATCGCCAATAACCCCATTGTGTTGCTGCGAAAGATCGTGTCTGTCGTACGGCACGCCTTTCGCTAACTTGATTTCCAGTTGTCTATTTTTGGTCATTGCGTTGCCCCGTGGGAACGAATTCAGCAATCTTCCCTGCCCACCAGTCCGCCATCTTCACGCGTTCATCCCAATACCGTGCCCGGTGGTAGGCACGGCGCACTTCGTCCGCACCAATATGCCCAAGTTCGGCTTCGATGGCATCAGCATTCCAGCGCCCGCTTTCGTTGAGCAGGCTGGACGCGCTGGCCCGGAAGCCGTGCGATGTGTGCTGATCCTTGTCGAATCCAATGCGCCGGAGTGCCTGATTTAGCGTGTTCTCGCTGATGGGCCGGTCGCGGGCGAGGGATGACGGAAAGGCGCGGTAATTGCTGCCGGTCTCGGCTTGCAGTGTCCGCAATATGTCCACCGCCAATGGCGGCAGGTGTTTGGTGTGTTCCCGGCGCATTTTCGTGCGCGCGGCGGGTATCGTCCAGGTTGCGCGCTCAAGATCAAACTCTTCCCAGAGTGCCAGCCGCAATTCACCGGGGCGCGGGTAGAGCAAGGCCATGAGCTTCAGCGCAGCCCGCGTGGATGGCGAGCCGCTTTCATAGGCCCAGATCGCGCGGATCAGCTTGCCAAACTGCTTGAGGTCCGTGATCGCCGCCATGTGGGAAACCTTGGGGGCGATCAATGCGCCCCTCAGCCCATAGGTGGGGTCATTGTCTGCCCGCGCCGTTGCGATGGCGTAGCGAAACACCTGCCCGATGGTCGCGCGAAGTCTCTTGGCGGTTTCGAATTTGCCTTTTGCTTCCACCTTGCGGAGTGTCGCCAGAATATCGGCAGCGCTGATTGCGGTGATGGGCCGGTCGCCAAAATCTCCATAGGCCATGTCCAGCACCCATTGTTTCTTCTTCAGGGTGACTTCGGCCTTTTTCTCCCTTCGGAGCTTGGCCATCAGTTCAGCAGCGATCTTCTTGAACGTGTGTTCGGTAAGGGCTGCCTCCGCCGCCTTCTTCTCCTTGGCGTGTGCGCTGGGGTCTATCCCCTCGGCGAGAAGCGTCTTGGCCTCAGCCCGCAATTCGCGCGCTCTCGCCAGGCTGATGGCCGGATAGGGGCCGAATGAGAGAATGTTCTCTTTGCCGTTGAAGCGGTACCGCATCCGCCAGAGCTTCGACCCGGTTTTCTGGACCTGCACATACAGGCCGCCGCCATCGGCTTTCTTGTAGTCTTTTTCGCGCGGATTGAACTGGCGCACCTGAAGATCGGAAAGCGGCATGTGCGGGCCTCTCACGGCTACCCCGTGACAGGTTCGGGATACCCGCAAATCTACCCACAAAATGCCCGCATGCCAACGGATATACCCGCACCATATCGGACAACCGACTGGAGAGTTAGCTGGGTTTATCGTTTGATTTCAGGTATTTATGGACCGTTTCGCTCACTTTCGGAGAAAGCAATGGTGCCCAGGAGAAGACTCGAACTTCCACTCCCTTGCGGGAACTGGCACCTGAAGCCAGCGCGTCTACCAATTCCGCCACCTGGGCAGGTGTGCGAGGCGCGGTAACTAAAGGCGGGGCGGGGCGCTGTCAACGGCCTCAATGCACGCATCGCTGTGTTCTGCAGTTGGACGGCAAGCGCATTGCCGCATGGACAGCGCCGCGGTTTTTTGGTCTATCCGGATCAAATCCCATCTGTATGAGGGCAAACCATGCTGCGAGACGAGATCATCACCGTGTTTGGCGGGTCCGGATTTGTCGGACGTCATGTGGTTCGGGCGCTGGCGAAAGCCGGTTATCGCGTCCGCGTCGCCACGCGTCGCCCGCACCTGGCCCAGGACCTGCGGGTCATGGGTGTGGTCGGACAGGTTCAGCTGGTCCAGGCCAATCTGCGTGTCGCGGCCTCGGTCGAGCGGGCGCTTGAGGGCGCCAGCGGTGTGGTCAACCTGGTCGGTGTGCTCAATGAGAGCGGCCGCCAGACCTTCACCCGCCTGCATGCGGTGGGGACGGCGACCATTGCCCGCGCCGCGGCGGCGCTGGGGATTGACCGCATGGTCCAGATTTCCGCCATCGGTGCCTCGGCTGACAGCGCCTCGCGCTATGCCCGGACCAAGGCCGAGGGCGAAGCCGCCGTGCTGGCCGCCATGCCCGACGCGACCATCCTGCGTCCGTCCATCGTGTTCGGCACCGAAGACAGTTTCTTCAACCGGTTTGCCGCGATGGCGCGTTTCGTGCCGGCCCTGCCGCTCTTTGGGGGCGGCAAGTCCCGTTTCCAACCGGTCTTCGCCGGTGATGTCGGCAAGGCGGTGCTGGCGGCCTTCGAGCGCAATGATACGCGCGGCCAGACCTATGAGCTGGGCGGGCCGGGCGTCTATACATTCGAAGAACTGATGCGCTTCATCCTCGACGAGATAGACCGGCCGCGTCTCTTGCTGCCTTTGCCCTGGACGATCGGCAAGGTGATCGCGACCGTCTCCGAGCTGGTCGGGGCGCTGCCCCTGATGCCGGTCCTGATCACCCGCGACCAGCTGATCCAGCTGCAGTCCGACAATGTGGTCGCCGACGATGCCAAGGGTCTGGCCGATCTGGGGGTCACCGGTGAAACGGTCGAAGCCATCGTGCCAAGCTATCTGGAACGCTATCGCCGCTATGGCCAGTTCCACGAGCGTGAGGCCTGATCCGGCCGCAGTGCGCCGGACTGACGGATCAGAAAGCGGGTCGCGTGCTACGCGGCCCGTTTTTTCATGCCGCTCCGCCCCACGGCGATGAGCGGCAGGCCGGCGGCCAGCACCACCAACCCGCCCACGCCCAGCGGTCCGTTCCAGGGCCATTGCGGCGCTGACAGGAACAGCAGCGACACACCCGCGACGGCGTTCAGTGCGCCGTGCATGCCGGCCGCGGCCAGCAGCCCGCCGCGCTCGCGGGCCAGGGCATGATACGGCGTCCACAGGGTGGTGAAGAGCGTCATGACGGCGACCCCGGTCCAGCCGAGGCCCGGATAATTGTAGCCCATCAACACGATCGGTGCGTGCCAGAGTCCCCAGAGTACACCGACCACCAGACACATGGGCCAGAAGCCGAGAGCCGTCAGTCGCGGTTGCAACCAGCCGCGCCAGCCCAGTTCCTCGCTGACCAACAGGAAGACCGTGTTGACCGCGATCCCCACGGGCAGGCCGACCGCCAGCTGGATGGCCAGGAGAGTGCCCGGGTCCATCGGCACGTCCTGGTCCGAGGCGGCCAGTTGTGACGCGATGAGGGCGACCGGGTCGCCCATTGGCTGGCCGGACAGCACCAGGGTCGCCGCAACAGCGAGACCGCAGACCAGGACCGGTATGAGCCAGGCGATGGCTGTCCACCGGGCCACGGTCCAGGCGCTGAAGCCGCGCAGCCCGAGCGCTGCGAGCCGGCGCCCCCTGTCAAAGACAAGCGTGCAGACGATGGCAGCGATGGCCGGACCCATCATCATCAAGGACAGCATGGCGAGGCTGGCCAGCGGGCCCTGCGCGCCGAGGCCGCCGCTCGCCTGGATCTGCCAGGCAACCAGCCAGCTGAACCCGAATGCAATCAGCAAGAAAACCGTCACAGCCCGCATGGCCGGCCTCCATGGTTAGGGTCAAGCCTAATCAAGCACGGGCCGGACAGTCCGGCAAGATAATTCGGATTTTACCTAAACAACAAAGGCCAGCAGGGCGAGACCCAGGGCAACGCGATAGAGCGCGAATGGAAGGAAGCCGATCCGTTCGACCAGCCGCATCAGGACCGCGATCGCGGCCCAGGCGGTGACGAACGACAATCCGGCCACGATCAACCCGTCGGTCAGGCTGGCACCCGCCGTCATGCCGTCGGCCCGGATCAGCTCGATCAGCGAGACAAGGCCGAACGCCCCGATGACCGGGATCGCCATCAGCATCGAAAAGCGGGCGCTGTCGCTGCGGGTCAGTCCCAGGGCGCGCGCGGCGGTCATGGTGACGCCGGAACGCGATGCGCCGGGTATCAAGGCGAACAGCTGGGCGGCACCGATCAGGGCGGCCTGCCTGAAACTCATGGTGTCGATGGTGACCGTCTGGCGGCCATACCGGTCGGCCAGCCACAGCGGCAGGGCAAAGACCAGCGTGGCGATGGCGATGACGCGCGGCGAGCGCAGGCTGTCCACCAGGTCGAAGGCGATGAGGGCCCCGGCGACGATGATGATCGGCGGCATGGACGCGCCGACCAGCAGCGCGATCCGCCCGCCCGGCGTGACCCGGCCCTGCAGGAGCGCCAGCTTGCCCATCGCCACCGCAATGATATCGCTGCGGAAATAGACCAGCACCGCCAGCAGCGAGCCGGCATGGGCCATCACATCGATCAGCGGGCCCTGATCGGCCTGACCGAGCACTTGCGGCGCGAGGATGAGATGGGCCGAGGACGAGATCGGCAGGAATTCGGTGATGCCCTGCACCAGCGCGAGGATGACGAGATAGATGAGGCTCATGGGTTTTCCTGCCAGGACGGGTGGAGCGATATTTGAACAATCCGGCCCGATTGGCCAGACGCCCGACCGGCCATGCGCACAGGCCGACGCACCGGCCCGATTGACGACCGGGCCGTCGCACCGCAAAACCGGCATTGAAGGATGTCGACATGCCCCATGATTTTGCCGCCGGGCCGGGTGGTCCGGGTCGCCTGAGCCCGAAAGACGCGCTGAGCCATACTGGCCAGGCGACGGTGGCGTCGGTCGTGGTCGCGCTCATCCTGACCCTGACCAAGGCCGGTGTGTGGTGGATGTCGGGATCGGTGGCGCTGCTGGCCTCGATGGCCGACAGCCTGCTCGATCTGACCGCCTCGCTGGCGGTCTATCTGTCGGTCCGCTACGCCGCCGAGCCGGCCGATGCGGAACACCGTTTCGGGCATGGCAAGGCGGAAGCGTTCGCCGGCATCCTGCAGGCCATCTTCGTCGCCGTATCGGCGGCCCTGCTGATGCGCGAGGGAATCGAGCACCTGATCAATCCGGTCGAAGTCCGGGCGTCCGGCTGGGCCTATGCGGTGATGGGGTTGTCGATCGTGCTGACGATCGGCTTGGTGATTGTCCAGACCCGGGCCGTGGCGGCCACCGGGTCGGTCGCTGTCGAAGGGGATCGCGCCCACTATTTCTCCGATCTCGGCGCGAATGTGGTGGTCATTGTCGGGATCGCCGGATCGACCCTGCTGGGCCTGTTGTGGCTGGACGCCGCCGCCGCCCTCCTGGTCTCACTCTGGCTGTTCTGGACCGCCTGGACCGTGGCCCGCTCGGCCGGCGACCAGCTGATGGATCGCGAGCTGCCCGACGAGGCGCGCGAGCAGATCCGTGCGCTGGCCAGTGACGATCCCCGGATCATCAATCTTCACGCCTTGCGCACCCGGGCTGCCGGGCCGCTGGTCCACATCCAGTTTCACGTCTCCGTGGACCCGACGCTGACCCTGCAGCAGGCCCACACGATCCTGGTGGATTGCGAACGACGGCTGCACGCTACCTTCCCGGCGGCTGATATCCTCATCCATGCCGACCCGCATGGGGTTGCCGAACCGCATGGTGCTGAATTTTTCAATGCAGAAACCACCTCCAAGGACGCTTAGACTTCTGGTTGAAGCGGGTTAGCCTGTTGCCATGCGAACGCTTCACTTCTGGCCCCTCGACCCGTTTTCCCGGCAGGTTCGCCTCGTGCTCGAGGAGAAATCCTTGCGTCACGAGCTGCAGCTGGAAGTGCCCTGGGAGCGCCCGGACGATCTCCTGTCGCTCAATCCGGCTGGCACCACGCCGGTCCTGATCGATGAAAGCGGTGGCGGTCGGCGGGTGATCGTCGAGAGCCGGGCCATCCTTGAATATCTGGAAGAGACCACGCCGAGCCCCTGTCTCTTGCCGGGCGGGCCGGCCGAACGCGCCGAGGCGCGCCGTCTCGTTGACTGGTTCGACCGCAAATATGATGGCGAGGTCAACGCCTACCTCCTGCACGAAAAGCTGGAAAAGCGCGCCCAGGGTCTCGGCGCTCCCGACCCGGCCGCCCTGCGCGCCGGGCGCGACCACTTGCGCGGACATCTCGATCACATGGCCTGGCTTCTGGAAGCTCGCGACGGACTTGCCGGCCCGAGATATACCCTCGCCGACATTGCGGCGGCGGCGCACCTGTCCTGCGCCGATTATCTCGGCGACGTCCCCTGGGACGAGTTCGAGCCGGTCAAGCAATGGTATTCCCGTGTGAAATGCCGCCCGGCCTTTCGCGGGCTGCTGGCGGACAAGCTGCCGGGTGTGCCCGCGGCGGCGCATTATGCGGATCTGGATTTTTGATGATGAAAACTGTGTGTCGATACGTCCTTTCTATTATCTTTCTTGGGGTCTCGATCTCGCCTTCGTACGGTCAGTCGCGTGCTGAGCGCATTGGGTCATACGTGGCTTGGTCTGTTGAAATGACCAGCTTGTCGGATGGCGCTATGAGCCTGCTGGACACGACCCAAGCCGATGAAACCGTTGAGCTCCACGCTCAGCATCAGATTGATGCGACGACCGCGCGGCAGAGGTTGGCCAATTGGCGAAACTCGGCGGAAGCCCACCTTGATGCTCTGGAGGCCCGCCTCGCCGTGTTGAGCGTGGGCCCCGAGTTTCCGCTCGACGGCCAAGCAGACGGTATTGCGGCCCAGCGGAACAGCGTTGCAGACTTGATTCCGCGCGTGCGGTCATTTGTTGAAGCGCAGTACCATGCGTCTTCGGAAACAATCGCGGGACAAGTGGTGGATTGGCCAAGTGTGGCCGCCGCCCAGTATGCTGTGATTCAACAGGTGTATGTCGGGCAGATCAGGCAAAATCTGGCCTCAGGGACAAGCGATTCTGACCGCGACCCCGAGGAGGCTTGGGTCGAATCGATCAATGCGAACATGGCATCGATGATCCTCGTACTAGAGATGATGAGAATGGATTGGGGCGCTCAACCATCTGAGTTTATGGTCGACGACCCTGTTGAACGGTTGCAAGCGCGTCACAGCGCTGTGCGTGATCACGTATCACAAGGACGACGGGCCCTGCGTGAGCGAAATCGGGAAATCCAACGATCACCGTCATCGACCGAGAGGGGGCACCAGCTTTTGCCCTTGCTCGAACAAAGCAGCACCATTTTGGAGGCGGCGTTTGACCTCGAAACCGAAATGAGCGCGCTGCTGTTGGAGACCGGCCGTCGGATTGAAAGCGAAGGCGCATCGATAGGCGTGCTTGCGCAGCTAGAAGCTATAGCTTCGCTTGAGCAACAACGTAGTGAAAATCAGCAAAGAATGACTGCACTTGCCCAGCAAATGTTCCCCAACTGACGCTGAGGACCTCAAAGCCCTCGCCCTCGAACTCGGCTTCTCGACTGCCCGTATCTGCCGTGCCGACGAAGTCTGGGTCGCCGGTGATCGTCTGGCGGAATATGTCGCGGACGGGCATCACGGGTCGATGGTGTGGATGGAGGAGACGCTGGCGCGGCGTCAGCATCCCACGGCGATGTGGCCGGACGCGAAGTCGGCCGTGGTGGTCGGGCTGAATTACGGGCCGGAACGGGATCCCTTGCCGCTGCTTGAACGGCGCTCGGAAGGGGTGATCAGCGTCTATGCGCAAAACGCCGATTATCATGACCTGCTGAAGAAGCGGCTGAAACATCTGGCGCGGGCCTTTGCCGGGAAAACCGGCCAGCAGGTCAAGGTTTTCGTCGATACGGCGCCGTTAATGGAAAAGCCGCTGGCGGAGAAAGCGGGGCTGGGCTGGCAGGGCAAGCATACCAATCTGGTCTCTCGCGAGTTCGGCTCCTGGCTGTTTCTGGGCGTGATGCTGACCGAGGCCGAGCTGGAGCCGGACGAAGCCGAGCGCGACACCTGCGGCTCGTGCCGGTCCTGCCTCGATATCTGCCCGACGAAGGCCTTCCCGCAGCCCTACCGGATCGATGCACGACGCTGCATTTCCTATCTCACCATCGAGCACAAGGGTGTCATTCCGGTCGAATTCCGGGAGCCCATGGGCAACCGGATCTATGGCTGTGACGACTGTCTGGCGGTGTGCCCGTGGAACAAGTTTGCGCAAACCAGCGCCGAGGCGGCCTTTCATCCGCGGCCGGAGTTGAAGGGGCCCTTGCTGGCCGAGCTGGCGGCGCTCGATGATGCGGCGTTCCGCCAGGTGTTCACAGCCTCGCCGGTCAAGCGGATCGGTCGCGACCGTTTTGTCCGCAACGTCATGATTGCGATCGGCAATTCCGGTGACCTGGCGCTGCTTCCGGTAGTCGAATCGGCGCTCGATGACGCCTCGCCGCTGGTTCGCGGCATGGCGGTCTGGGCGCTGGGGCGGCTGTCTCCACCGCGTGCTTCGGATCTCCGTGACCTGAACGCCTTGAGCGAGCCGGACGCTGATGTCCGGGCCGAGTGGGGCGCCCTGCCAAGGCAGAATTCGTAGCGCGACGCGTCAAAATTGAGGGGATGTTATCCTTTTGTGACAGATACTGAGGCTCGAATTCTGGCAAGGACCGAGCTTCGGGGGGAGGGCGTCTGTCATGGCAACAATCAATATGGGCCGTTCACGATGACTTCGGCAGATTTTCAAACTGACCTGTCCTCCGAGGCGATCTCGGTGTTGATCTGCGAAAGCAGCTCGGTCCAGCTCCGCATCCTGTCTGAAGCCGTGCAGCAGGCCGGTTACAGCGTCCAGACCGCCAACAACGCCGAAGATTCCCTGAAGCTGCTCAACCTGGGAACGGTCGACATTTTCCTGACCGGCATCGAGGTTGGCGCCGTGTCGGGACTGGAAGCGTGCTGGTCGTTGAAGGCCAATACCGAAACCGAGTCCGTCTACACGATCGTGATTACCGCTTCGGGAGAAGACCGGCGCCTCGAGGAATCGCTCGATGCGGGCGCTGACGACTTTATCCGCAAGCCTGTGAACATGACCGAGTTGCGGGCCCGCCTGCGCGCCGCCAGCCGGCTGGTGCGGATGCAGAAACAGTTCAAGCGCCTCGCCGAGACCGACGCGCTGACCGGCGCGGCCAACCGCCGTGCCTTCATGCAATATCTTGAACTGCGGGCCGAGAGTGCAACCCGCGATGATATTCCGCTCTCGGTCATCATGATCGACCTCGATCACTTCAAGGCGATCAATGACACCCATGGTCATGCCGCCGGTGACACGGTGCTGATTCAGACGGTGCAGGCAGTGCAGGATTGTCTGCGTGACAATGACATGTTGGGCCGCCTCGGTGGCGAGGAATTCTGCGTCATCCTGCCGGGCGCCGGCCTGTTTTCCGCCGGAATTGCCGCGGAGCGCATCCGCGCAGCTGTGGAATCGATGACGATCTCCACCGATGAGGGCGTCAAGGTGCCTGTCACCGCGAGCCTGGGTGTTGCCAGCCTCAATAATGGCGACCTGATCTGCGCCCCGGACGTCCTGCTCCAGACCGCGGATGCGGCGCTCTACCGGGCCAAGGACACGGGTCGCAACAAGGTGTGGCTGGACGGTGCCGAGGAGCAGGACGACGCGCCGCAACAGCAACAGGCCGGCTGATCAGTCGACCGTGCCGGCATCCAGTCGGCGGGCTTCCAGTATGGCGCCGCGCAACAGAAGCGACGGAATGTCATCGGGCTCCTGTTCACGGGCCCGCTCCATGTCCTGCCAGGCGAGGTCAAGCTCTCCAAGCCCGAGGCGGGACTGTCCCCGATAGCGCCAGCCTGCGGCCAGATAGGGAGCGTGGGCGATCAACGCTTCGGCATCACCGGCCAGGGCCATCCAGTCTCCGGCATCGGCGAGCAGTCGGGCGCGGGCGAGACGCGCCGGAATCGAGTCCGGCACCAGGGCGAGCGCGGCCTCATAGGCCGAGGCCGCTTGACCGGGGAGGCCTGCCGCAAAGCGGGTATCACCCGCCAGGATGTAAAGCTCGGCGCGTTCCTCATCGACCATGCCGACCGGCTGGCGTTCGGCCAGGCTGACCAGGATGTCGGCCCCGACCCGGGGTTCACCGAGCTCGATAAGGGCCCGCGCTTCGCACACTTCCGCCGGCCATCCGCCGCCTTCAAGGCGCCAGGTCTGGGCCCGTTCGAGAGCCTCCGAGGGGTCGATCTGTATTTGCCCCAGGCAGGTGTCCAGGCGGACCCTTTCCCGGTAGGCGGCGCTGGTCTGGGCTTGGGCGATCGGCGCAAGGGCGATGGAAAGGGCGGCCAGCGACAGGGCGCAGACAGTCGGGGTAGTACGCATCAATCAACTCCGTCAGGTCGGGACGGGCCGCGTGGGGCCCGCGTGAATTACCGGTGACGCCCTTCCCCCGAGACAGGCTCCACCCGGACCAGATACGGCAGGATGACCCTGCGGGGATAGTCCGGGTTTCACCTCCAAGCCGGTTTGTTTTCCCGGGCGAGCTATGGAAGAAGTCTCGCCGGCAGGCATTCCGGCCTGGCGCGCGCATGAGAAAGCCCGTCCCGTCATGATCGTTCTCCAGGTGATACCCGAACTCGAAGCCGGTGGCGCCGAGCGGACAACGCTGGAAGTCGCCGAGGCCGTGGTCGCTGCCGGGGGGCGGGCGCTGGTTGCCAGCGAGGGCGGTCGCCTTGAGGGTGAGCTGGCGGCACTGGGCGGTGAGCTCATCCGCCTGCCGGTTGCCAGCAAGAACCCGCTCACCCTGTGGTCCAACATGCAGTCGCTGGTCAGCCTGGTCCGTCGCGACGGCGTCCAGATCGTGCACGCCCGCTCGCGCGCGCCGGCCTGGAGCGCGAAATGGGCCTGCGACCGGACCGACGCCCGCTTCGTCACCACCTATCACGGCACCTACAATGCCAGATCAGGACTGAAGCGGCGCTATAATTCGGTCATGGCTCGCGGCGAGCGGGTCATCGCGAACTCGCAATTCATTGCTGACCATGTCCGGCGCGAACACGCCGTCGAGGAAGACCGTCTGGTTGTTATTCCGCGCGGCGTCGATCTGGCGCGCTTCGACCCGGCGGCGGTCCAGCCGGACCGGGTCTCGGCCCTCGCCGCGCAATGGGGCGTCGCGGCGCTGGTTGGCTCCGCGCCGATACTGCTGTTTCCCGGCCGGTTGACCGGCTGGAAAGGTCAGCGCGAGGCCATCCGGGCGCTCGCCGGGCTGGCCGACACCGGTCGCGCCGCGCCGCACCTTCTGCTGGTCGGCGATGCGCAAGGCCGTGACGCCTACGCCAACGAGCTCGACGAGCTGGCGACCGCCCTCAGTGTAGCCGACCGGGTTCACCGGGTCGGTCATTGCACGGACATGCCGGCAGCGCTGGCGCTGTGCGATCTCGTCCTCACGCCATCGATCGAGCCGGAGGCCTTTGGCCGGACGGCGGCGGAAGCCGGCGCAATGGGGCGGCTGGTCATCGCGGCGGACCATGGGGGTGCCCGTGAGGTGGTTCGGCACGGTGAAACGGGCTGGCGGGTCAAGCCGGGCGATCCGGCCGCCCTAGCTGCTGCCATCGCGACGGCACTGACGCTGGACCGGAATGTGCATGACACCATGATCGCCGCTGCCCGTGACCATGTCGCGACGCATTTTTCTACCGTCTCCCTGCAAGCTTCGACTTTGCGGGTCTATCGTGAGGTTCTAAACTCAGCCCCATGACCGAGCCGCAGCGCGACATAACCTATATCCTTCACTGGGGTGACCTGACCTCGACGGTGCGCATGCTGGCGGCCGCGAAGACCATTCGCGACGCCTTCCGGCGTGACCGCATCATCTTGCTGACCACGCCGGACTATGAGGGTTTCCTCAAGCATTGCCCGTGGTTCAATGCGATCGAGATCGATGCCTGTCCGGACACGCGGCCGATGGTCGGGCTCCGTGACAAGCGGATCAAGCTGGCCAAGCCCGTGCGGGTGTTTGATCTCGTGGGAAGCGCTGAATCCCGCAAGATCAAGGGCAATTTCCGCTTCTCGAAATGCCGCTGGTACGACATTGCGGCGGGCGCGGATGCAGGCGGGCACCCGGTCGACGCTTTGGCAGGGGCGCTCAATGATGCGCTGGGCTTCGAGCCGACATTCTTCCCGCTGGGCGCGGCGCCGTCACCGGATGCCAGCTGGGTCGATTTCCTGGCCAAGCAGTCCCGCATGCTGGACCCGGAATATTTCGGCCTCAATGGACCATTCGCCTTGCTGGCCCCGGCGGGCGACAGCGTGAAACCGGCCTTGCGCTGGCCGATGGAGAAATGGGCCGCGCTGGCGCATGAACTTCTGCAGGCGGGCATCACGCCGGCCCTGATCGGCGGCCCGGACACGCGCGATGTCGGCCGTCACGTGTCACAAGTGGCACCGGGCGCGCGGGACCTGACTGGCAAGGCCAAGCTGCCACAGCTGGCCGGACTGGCGCGGCGGACGAATTTTGTCTTCTCCGAAGACACGCCGCTGGTCCACCTGCTGACGGCCGCCGGCGCGCCGGCGCTGGCCCTTTACGGCAATATCGATGACCCGGCGCCGATCGCGCCGCGCGGATCCGCTCCGGTCATCCTGATGCATGCGGTCACCCTGGCCCAGGTGACACCGGAAGAGGCCATCGCCGCGATGCGCTTCGCGGGCGGCTTTGACCGGGCACCGGCTGCCGCGTGAACCGCTCTGCACGCTTGCCAATTGTGATCATTTCACCATAGTGCCCGCCTCCCGGCGGACCTGAGGCGCTATTTGCCTGTTTAGGGCTTGATCCAGCGCCGTCCCGGGAGGATTAGTAAGGTTCAGCTTTGGGGCAACCAGGGAGAAGATGCCATAGCCCGTAGACCGCACGCTGCGCAACCGCCCAAAAAAGAGGGCCCGCGCATTAACCGGGATATCCGCGTACCGCGGGTGCTCCTGATCGACGAAACTGGTGAGAAGCAAGGCATTATGCCGACGGAAGCGGCCCTTGAGGCCGCCGAACAGGCTGGGCTCGACCTCGTTGAAGTGTCGCCGAATGCCGATCCGCCAGTTTGCAAGATCGTCGATTACGGCAAGCTGAAATACCAGGACCAGAAGAAAAAGGCCGAGGCCAAGAAGAAGCAGAAGACCGTCGAGATCAAAGAGATCAAGATGCGTCCGAACATCGATATCCATGACTACCAGGTGAAAACCAAGGCCATGCATCGCTTCTTCGAGGCGGGTGACAAGGTCAAGGTGACCCTGCGTTTCCGGGGCCGCGAAATGGCTCACCAGAATCGCGGCATGGACATCATGAACCGCGTCAAGGAAGACTTCGGCGAAGTGGCCAAGGTCGAGTTCGAGCCCAAGCTCGAAGGTCGCCTGATGGTCATGGTGATGGCGCCGCGTTAAGCGGGCCTCACATGTCAGATACGAAAGCGGCGCCTCCCGGGGCGCCGTTTTTGTTTGTCTGCCGGAGGGTCAGGCCGGGGGGCGGGCCGGGTCTTCCTCGACCTGGTCGAGGGCGTCGGTCCTTGCCAGTTGCGGGAACAGGCGGAACCACGCGGCCGCGGTGACCAGTGCCATGCCGCCGCCCAGAAGGACCGCGCCAATGGGTCCCATGAAGCGGGCGGCGACGCCGGACTCGAATTCGCCCAGCTCGTTCGAGGCGGAGATGAAAATGAACTCGACCGCCGAGACCCGGCCTCGCATGCCAACCGGCGTGGCCAGCTGGATAATGGACTGGCGGATGAAGACCGAGATCATGTCGGCGGCTCCGGTCACGGCCAGGGCGATCATCGACAGGATCAGCACCTCCGACAGCGCGAAACCGATCATGGCGACGCCGTAGACGCCGATCGCGCCCAGCATCCAGATGCCGATCCGTCGGGTCAGCGGACGCACGGCAAGCAGGAAGGCAATCAGCCCGGCGCCGATCGCGGGCGCCGTGCGCAGCAGGCCGAGGCCAACCGTGTCTGTATGCAGCACGTCGCGTGCGAAGACCGGGAGGAGGGCCGTGACACCGCCGAACAGCACGACCACCAGGTCCAGTGAGATCGCACCCAGCACAACCTTGTTGTCGCGCACATAGCGCAGGCCGTCGATCACCATCGACAGGCCGCGCTGCCCCTCCAGCTTTTCATGCCTGGGCGTACGGGCTGTCGCAATGACGAGGGTGGCGACGACCAGCATGACGGCGCTGACCAGATAGACCGTGGTCGGTCCGATAATATACAGCAGGCCGCCCACCGCCGGCCCCCCGATCGCTGCGACCTGGAAGCCCAGCGAGTTCCAGGCGATGGCCTGGCGCATGTCGTCACGCGGCACGATCCGCGCCATCAGGGCGCTGGAAGCGGCGGGAGAAAAGGCGTGGGTCACGCCGAGGAAGGTGGCCGCCGAAAAAACGATGACCAGCGTCACGGGCCCGGAATGGAAGGGGCTGATGGCGAGGGCGACGGCGCAGGCGACCCGGATCAGGTTGGTGACAACGAGGATCAGCTTGCGGTCGAGCCGGTCGGCGGCCTGCCCGCCCAGCAGGGACAGGAAGAAGACCGGGGCAAACATTGCCAATCCGACAAATCCCAGCATCAGGGCGGATTCTTCCACCGAGCGGGTCTGACGCGCGACATCATAGACCTGCCAGCCGATTGCCACCGCCTGCATCTGGCGGGCCGCCGACAATAATTGCCGCATGATCCAGTAATGCCGGTAGGGCTGATTGGCGAAGATCGACAGGGAGGGTGTGAGCACGACAAAAATCCGCTGGACACCGCGAGCGCGGCCCGGTCGCCGATTAACGCGCTTTCCTGCGAGAATTCAACAGGCTGGACGACAGCCCTGCGCTGGCGCCTTATTGCTGCCGCGTGTTTGCCGGAAACGCGGCTCACCCATTCAGATGATGTTCAGCCGCCCGGATTTCTGATGATATCCGACACAAAGCATGTTCAACTGACACGTGACGCGACGGCGTGTCGCGATGGCGACCGGACAGGAGACAGATTGATGCGTCTTTGGCATTCCGCCCTGATTTCACTGGTCTTGCTGGCCTCGCCAGCCGGGTCAGGCGCAGCGTGGGGTGTCGGGGCCGGGCCGGGAGAGAGCCTCTACCTGTCCGCCGGGTTCACGCCGGATCCGGTCACCATCGACCTGGAGCTGGAGGCGCGCATCGATGCGTCGACCGACGTTTCCGAAACCTGCCACGGCTTCGTCAGCGGCGCCGAGCCTGATGTCGCGGTATATTACAACGCCGGACCTTTCCCGCTCATCCTGTCGGCCGCCTCGGACGATGACATGACGCTGGTCGTCAATGCGCCGGATGGTCAATGGTATTGCGATGATGACAGCGGCAGCGGCCTCAATCCTTCGATCCGGTTCGGTGAACCCGTTTCCGGTCACTACGATATCTGGGTCGGCCGCTTTCTCGGGCCAGGCCCGGCGACGGCCCGCCTGTCGATTTCCGAACTATACAGCGAGTGACACTTCAATCCTGGGGGAGAAACATGATGAAACTTCAATTGCTGACGGGCGCCGCAGTCGCGACCCTTCTGGTCGCCGCACCGGCACAGGCGGTGCAGGACATATCCGCAGCTCCGGCCTATGGGTCGGGTCAGCTGGACGCCGGCTTCATTCCTGATCCGGTCTCGATCGGCCTGCGCGCCGGGGGTGCCATGCCAGCGAGCGGTGCCTCGGAATGGTGTCCGGGGTTCGTGAGCTATCAGCCGTCCTACAATCTCAATTACTCGGCCGGCGATTTCAGCCTCTATCTCTCGGCGGCCTCTGATGTGGATACCGTATTGCTGGTCAACACGCCGGATGGCGCCTGGCATTGCGACGATGACGGTGCCGGAAGCGGCCTGAATGCCGGCATGATGTTTGATAACCCGCAGAGCGGGCTCTACAATATCTGGGTCGGAACCTATGGCTCCGGCGGCGGCTATGAGCCAGCGATGTTGCATATTTCCGAGCTCGGCTTCGAGGATGACAATCCTTATTCGCAAGCCCCGTCTGCCGGCTTGCCGCCGCAATCGGGAACGCTCAGCCTGAGCGAAGGGTTCGCCGATGATCCGCGGACGGTCGCGGTCCAGGCCGGCGGCGAGATGACACTCGACCGCTTCGCCGATGGCATGTGCTGGGGCAATGCTGACCGGGCACCGGACGTTTGGGTCGACTATGCCGGCAGCGACACCTTTGACCTGTATTTCTCGATGCAGGCCGAGAGCGACACGACGCTTGCCGTACAGTCGCCGGATGGTGGCTGGCACTGTGATGATGACAGCGCCGAAAACCTGAATCCGGGCGTACAGATCCGTGATCCGCTGCCGGGCCGCTATGCGGTCTGGACCGCGCGCTACTCGTCCAGCGCCCACATTCCGGCGACGCTCTACGTGTCCGAGCTCGGTTTCCTCGGCAATGTCGATGAACCGGCAGTGCTCGATTATTCGCTGCCGTCCCAGTCCGGGTCGGCTTCGCTGCAGGCCGGCTTTGTGCCTGATCCCTACAATGTTGATGTCATCGCCGGTGGCGGCACGGATGTCTACGAAGCGGTCGCGCAGAACTGTCGCGGCTGGGCAGACAGTGCGCCGGATTTCGATCTGGAATACGAGGCCGGGGATTTCGATCTCTACCTGTCGGCCAGCTATGACGGTGACGCGACCCTGATCGTCAATGCGCCCGATGGCAGCTGGCACTGTGATGATGACAGCGCCGGCGAGCTCAATCCGGGTGTCGTGTTCAATGATCCGGCGTCGGGTCGCTATGATGTCTGGGTTGGCACCTATGGCGAGTATGACGGGGGTCCGGCGACGCTGCATGTGTCCGAACTCGGTTTCGGCGGCGGCTTCCTGCCCGACACCCCGCTCGATTACGCCCTGCCGGCCAATTACGGGGATGTCGAGCTGACCGGTGGCTTTGTTCCCGATCCCTATCTCGTCGAGCTGATGGCCGGCGGTGAAGTCGAGGCGGAATCGGCCGCCGACCAGTCCTGCCGCGGTTTCGTGACCCTGGCGCCGGATGTGGAGCTCAGCTTCGAGCCGGGTGGCCTCGACCTGTACATCTCGGCCGTGTCCGAGCGTGACACCACCCTGGTGATCAACGGGCCCGACGGGGAATGGTATTGCAATGATGACGGCGCCGGGAACCTGAACCCGGGCGTCCACTTTGCCGATCCGCAAGCCGGCGTCTACGACATCTGGGTCGGAACCTATTCGGGCGGTGACCTGTCGCCGGCGGTTCTGGCGATTTCCGAGCTCGGCTTCCACGAATAAGCCGGAAACCAGCCGCGCAGCGCGCGGGGATCAGGAGAGGGCGGCCCGTTCGGGTCGCCCTTTCTTGTCTGTGCCGGCTCCCTGCCGGAGGCGCGCGCAGAAAATTGCCGGATAGCGCAGTTCGGTGCTTTGCAAGCGGTGAATGTTATACTATATCACCGTTACACCGCTGCCGGACAATTCATGCCCTTTCACCGCCACATCTCCGATCATCAAGGCAAGCTCGACGCCACCGGCGTCGGCCTGTCAGCCCTGTGTATCGCCCACTGCCTCTTCCTGCCGGCAGCTGCCGCGGCGACGCCCATGCTGGCGCCAGAGGCCGGTGAACTGTTGGGCCTGAGCCATGACTGGCACTTGCTGCTGCTCGCCATCGCGGCGCCGGTCTCGCTGATCGGCCTGGGCTGGAGTGTGCGGGCGACTCGCGCCGGATGGCCGATCTTCGTGATTGGTCTGGCCGGCCTGTCGGTCATGGCACTGGGTGCCTCGCACCTGTTTTCGACAACCGTCGAGACCGTGCTGACCCTGGGCGGCGTGACCGTGCTCGCCGGAGCCCATTTCGCCAATTGGCGGGCCCGCGCCCGGGCCGGGCATGTGCATGAGCGCGATTGTGGCCTGTGTGACGATCACGCGCACTGAGTCTCAACCCGCTTGCGACTCGCATGACCGCTTGCAATCAGGGGCATTGCGGGTATAAACCCCCGCTTCCAACACCAGCCAACCGGGCCGAATTCGACATGCCCGCTGGCTGAACCATCCACCGGACGCTTCCGGGCGTCCTGCAAAGGAGATGAAAATGTCGAAGATGAAGACGAAGAGCGGCGCCAAAAAGCGCTTCAAGCTCACCGCCACGGGTAAGGTGAAGGCCGGTCAGACCGGCAAGCGCCACGGCATGATCAAGCGGACCCCCAAGCAGATCCGCAACAAGCGCGGCCAGGTGACCCTGTCACCCCAGGACGCCAAGATCGTGAAAAAATACCTCCCGAACGGCCTTTAAGGCCGCTGGCACCGAGTAGGAGCACTTCAATATGTCTCGAGTAACGTCCGGACCGGCGACCTCTAAACGCCACAAGTCAGTCATCAAGAAAGCCAAGGGCTATTACGGCCGCCGCAAGAATACCTTCCGCGTTGCCGTCCAGGCCGTGGAAAAGGCCGGCCAGTACGCCTATCGCGACCGCCGCGCCAAGAAGCGCAATTTCCGCTCGCTGTGGATCCAGCGCATCAATGCCGGCGCCCGCCAGCACGACATGAATTATTCGGTCTTCATGAACGGCCTCGCCAAGGCCGGCATCGAAGTTGACCGCAAGGTCCTCGCCGACATCGCCATGCACGAGCCGGACGCCTTCAAGGCCCTGGTCGACCAGGCGCGGGACGCTCTGGGCTAAACGCCTGGAACACCGAGTTTCAAAGAGGCCCGTCGGCGTGAAGCTGGCGGGCCCTTTTTGTTTGTGGTGACGGTCTCGGTAATAGGTCCTTCCCCTTGATGGGGAAGGTGGGCCGGCGCGCAGCGCCGGGTCGGATCGGGTGAAACGCGTCAGCGTTCTAATCCTGACGGACCGTCACCCACTCCGTCTCGCCGCTGCGCGGCGATCCACCTCGCCTTGTCTGGGCGAGGACCTATTTGCCCCCCAGCCGTCACTCCCGGTCGACACACAAAACCCCAGCCGCTAAATCCTTCCCGACCGTATGGGACGACATGACATGACTGACACTTCCAATCTCGACACGCTTGAAGCCGGGGTCCGCAGCCAGATTGAGGGCGCGACCGATGAGGCCGGGCTGGACGCGGTGCGCGTTGCGGCGCTGGGCAAGAAGGGCTCGGTGTCGTTGATGATGCGCGAGCTGGGCAAGATGAGCCCGGAAGAACGTCAGGTGATGGGCCCGGCGCTCAATGGTCTCAAGACCCGGCTCAATGACGCCATCGAGGCGCGCAAGGCGGATCTGGAAGCGGCAGCCCTGAATGCGGCGCTGGCGTCGGAGAGGGTTGATGTGACTTTGCCGGTGCGGCCGGAACCGAAGGGCTCGCTGCACCCGATCACACAAGTGATGGAAGAGCTGGCGGTGATCTTTGCCGATATGGGCTTTGCCGTCGCCGAAGGGCCGGATGTGGAGACCGATTTCCACAATTTCACCGCCCTCAACTTCCCGGAAGGTCACCCGGCCCGCGACACCCAGGACACTTTCTTCATGAAGCCGGACGCCGAGGGCATGCGCAAGGTCCTGCGCACGCACACCTCGCCGGTGCAGATTCGCACCATGCTGGAAGGCAAGACGCCGATCCGCATCATCGCGCCGGGCCGCGTCTATCGCTGTGACTGGGACCAGACCCATACGCCCATGTTCCACCAGGTCGAAGGCCTGGTGATCGACAAGGAAACCCATATGGGTCACCTCAAGGGCACGCTGATGGACTTCATTGCCGCCTTCTTCGAGACCGACCAGGTGGAAGCGCAATTCCGCCCGCACCACTTCCCCTTCACCGAACCGTCGGCGGAGATGGATGTGCGCTATGAGCGGGTCGGTGATGCAGTGAAGGTCGGCTCCGGCGACAAATGGATGGAAATCCTCGGCTGCGGCATGGTCCACCCGAATGTGATCCGCAATTGCGGCCTCGACCCGGACGAATACCAGGGCTTCGCCTTCGGCATGGGCGTCGATCGTCTCGCCATGCTCAAATACGGCGCCCCCGACCTGCGCGATTTCTTCAACTCCGACGTCCGCTGGATGGCGCATTACGGCTTCAGCCCGCTGCTGCAGGCAAACCTGGCGACAGGGCTGAGTTGATGCCGGAGGCCGCGCTTCAGTGCGGATCAATGCGCATCGCGATCTCTGATGAGGCCGCGGACAGCATCTATGTTCTGGTGCACCTTGCTTCGGATCTGGGAGAGGCGAAATCCCAAGTCTATACGTTTCGTCTCGGGATCGCGTCATTTCTCGACCAGCTTGGCCATTTGGGCCGCTCCCTCGACGGGACAGCGAAGCTCGACGCAATTGAAGGTGATTTCAGTCTCGTAGTCATGATGGCGGGTAAGATGGGGCATATCGATGTGAAAGCCCGGCTTGCAACGTTCGACAGGAGCAGTGAGTTCGTCGCCTCGGGTCAGGCCGATCAGTCATATCTGTCCGATTTCATGCGGGCTCTCCGGGCCCTAAAGATCGATGAGGGCGACGACTGATGTGGCGCTGGCTCACAAATAACCACCAGACCCTGACCGGGATCGGCGCGATGCTTGTGGGTGTCGCGGCGCTTTTTGTCGCCTGGGACCAGGGCCGGGTGATGCGGGCGCAGCAGCATGCCGATGTCTGGCCGGCGGTACAGGTTGAAACCCAGATGTCGACCGAGGACGGTCAGCACATCTTTCTTGTCGGCATGACCAATGACGGGATCGGCCCGGCGCTGGTCGATCGGATCGACGCGTCCTTCGCCGGTCAGTCACTGCGCAACTGGGAAGAGATGGGCACGGTGCGTCCGGACGGTCTGCCACGCCCCGACATGTGGACCGGTGGCAGCCAGGGCGCGATCCTCGCACCGGGTGAAACCGTTGTCCTGGCCCAGATCACCTGGCCGGCCAGTGAAGAGCGCTGGCCGCTCATCCGTGACTACCAGCAAGACTTCTTCGCCCTCACGGTCGAGGCCTGTTATTGCTCCGTCTATGGACGGTGCTGGACGGCCCGCCGCGATGGCCGGACCAATCATCCCGAACCGATCGACGCCTGCCCGGCGGTCGATCCGGATTCCAACTTGTAAGTGACGGCAGGAGCCGACGATGAAATTCCCGCTTTCCTGGCTGAAATACCACCTCGAGACCGACGCCTCCCTTGAGGAGATCGCCGACGCCATGACCATGGCCGGTCTGGAGATCGAGGAGATTGACAATCCGCTGGAGAAGTTCGCGGCCTTCACGGTCTGCCATGTCACCCATGCGGAAAAGCATCCCGATGCCGACAAGCTGAAAGTGTGCACGGTCGAGACGGTCGACGGCACCAAGCAGATCGTTTGCGGTGCCCCCAATGCCCGCACCGGCATGTATGCCATCTACGCGCCGCTGGGGACCTACATCCCGGGCCTCGACTTCGCGCTGGACAAGAAGCCGCGCAAGATCCGCGGTGTCGAGAGCCATGGCATGATGTGCTCGGCCAAGGAATTGGAACTGGGCGAGGATCATGACGGCATCATCGACCTGCCCGAGCCCTTCGAAGTCGGCACGCCGGCGGTTGTAGCCTTGGGTCAGGCAGACCCGGTGCTGGATTTTGAAGTCACGCCCAACCGCCCCGACTGGCTGGGTGTGCGCGGCATTGCCCGCGACCTCGCCGCGACCGGGATTGGCACGCTCAAGACCCATGATATCGACGCCATCCCCGGCAGCTTCCCCTGTCCGGTCAAGGTTGAGCTGGACTGGCCGGAGGCCTGCCCGGTCTTCGCCGGCCGTGTGATCCGGGGCGTCAAGAATGGTGAAAGCCCGGATTGGCTGAAAAAGGCGATCAAGGCGATCGGCCTCAGGCCCATCAACTTCCTCGCCGACATGACCAACATGATCTCGGTCGACCGCTGCCGGCCGCTGCATGTCTATGACCTGGCCAGGCTGGACGGTGTGATCCGGGCCCGTCGTGGCAAGGGTGAGGCGGACCGCTTCGAGGCGCTCGACAACAAGGAGCACGTGCCGGGCGAGGACCAGTGCGTGATCGCCGACGATGCCCGCTGCCTCGGCTTTGGCGGCATCATGGGCGGCAGCCATTCCGGCGTCTCATCCGAAACGACGGACGTTTTCATCGAGAGTGCCTGGTTCGACCCGCTGATCACGCGCGCCACCGCCAAGGCGACCGGCATCGACAGCGATGCCAAATACCGGTTCGAGCGCGGCGTTGATCCGGCGTCGGTCGTCGACGGTATCGAGCAGGCGACCGAGCTGGTCCTGAAATACTGCGGCGGTGAGGCATCAGACGTGGTCGTCGCTGGTGAGGTCCCGGCCGCTCCGGCCGCCATTGAGTTCCCCATCGCCGAGGTCAAACGCCTGACTGGGCTCGACCTGCCACGCGCCGAGATCATCCGCATCCTGGAAACGCTGGGCTTTGCGCCATCAGGCGAGGGAGATGTCCTGACCGTCGGTGTGCCGAGCTGGCGCATGGATTGTACCCAGAAGGCCGA
Source organism: Maricaulis sp. (assembly GCF_034670125.1). Classification (GTDB taxonomy): domain Bacteria; phylum Pseudomonadota; class Alphaproteobacteria; order Caulobacterales; family Maricaulaceae; genus Maricaulis. The sequence goes on along the minus strand of NZ_JAXMOC010000001.1, from coordinate 235,979 downwards.
TCTGGTCGAAGAGGTCGCCCGCATTCATGGCTTCGACAAGCTCGACGCTGTCTCCCTGCCGCGCCCGCCCGTGCGCCGGCAAGCGCCGGCCACGGTGATGCAGCTGCGCGCCCGCCATGCCCGCCGCGCGCTGGCCGGTCGGGGTTATTCGGAATCTGTCACCTGGTCCTTCTGCAATACGCAGCAGGCCAAGCTGTTTGGCGGTCATGGCGCCGGGCTGGAGCTGGAAAACCCGATTTCCTCCGAGCTCGACGTGATGCGGCCGACGGCGCTGATCCATCTTCTCACAGCGCTGCAGGCCAATGCCGATCGCGGTCAGGATGATGCGCGCCTGTTCGAGGTCGGACCGATCTATCTGGATGACAGCGACAAGGGCCAGAAACTGGTCGCGACCGGCGCGCGCCGGGTCGAGGCCGGTCGCCACTGGGCCGGGACCCGTCAGCCAGACATTTTCGACGCCAAGGCCGACGCGCTGGCGGCGCTCGCGGCGGCCGGTGCGCCGGTCGACAGCCTGCAGGTTGCCGCCGAGGCGCGTGAATGGTGGCATCCGGGCCGGTCCGGCGTTCTGCGTCTGGGTCCCAAGAATGTCATGGCCGAGTTCGGCGAGATCCACCCTGCCGTCCTCAAGGCGCTCGATATCGACGGTCGGGTGCTGGCCTTTGAAATCGTGCTCGACGCCATCCCGCAGCCCAAGAAGGCCTCCGGTCTCAAGGCCCGCACCCCGCTCGAGCGCGCCGACCTGACGCCGGTCACCCGTGACTTCGCCTTCCTGGCCGACAAGTCGGTGGCGGCCGATACGCTGGTCCGCGCCGCCAAGGGTGCCGACAAGCAGATGATCACGAATGTCTCCGTGTTCGACGTCTATGACGGCAAGGGCGTGCCGGAGGGCCAGGTCTCGCTGGCCATCGAGGTCACCCTGCAGCCGCGCGACAAAACCCTGACCGAAAAAGAGATCGAGGCGATCGCGGCCGGCATTGTGGCCAAGGTCGAAAAGGCCACCGGCGCCAGCCTGCGCAGCTGACCATGACCGGCGACGCATCAGGCTGGACTGTGCCGCCCGCGGCGGAGCAGTCCGCATTTGTGATTGCCGCTGTGATGGCGGATCCCCTGGCCTGCGAGGTGCTGGAGCGGGCGCACAGGCTTGGCCTGCCGGACTGGGCGCTGATGGCCGGCGCGGTCTACAAGGCGGTGTGGAACGCACAGACCGGCCGCCCCGGCGGCTACGGGATCAATGACTATGATCTCGCCTATTTCGATGCCGGTGACCTGGGTGCGGCGGCAGAGGCCAACGTGGTTGGGCCCGCTGAAGCGCGGTTTGCCGACCTTCCGGTCCCGGTCGAGATCTGCAATCAGGCCCGCGTGCATATCTGGTTCAACGAGGCGTACGGCACGCAGCGTGAAGCCCTGGTCGACACCACCGACGCGCTGCGCCACTTCGCCTCGCTGACCCATGCCGTGGCTATCCGCCTGGATCGGCATGGTCGGCCGGAACTCCTCGCGCCGCTGGGACTGGAAGCGGTCTTCTCGAGAACGATTCGGCCGATGCCCGGCCTTGCCGGTCCCGAGGCCTGGAATCGCAAGATTGCGGAGCAGGCCCGGCTCTGGCCCGAGCTGGATTTTGTGCCCGCTCCCGTCTGACGCGAGTCCGGCTTTTTGCGACTCAACCGTCGGGGGATTTTGCCGCGGAATTCCGGCCGGAAGGGCGAATTTTCGGTCAATCGCGCGTGAGGCGTATGGCAAGCGCCGCGCACAACCGCTAGGCTCGTTAATGCAAGCTTAACGGCAAGCGCGACGATCCTCGGGGGAGATGACGTCTGACATGGAGCGTGTGACCGCCCTTCTGGCCCAGGCCGCCGCAACGATCCTTGTCCTGATCGGGCTGGTCGTTGTGTTGGGTTATACCCATTCGCGCGCCTATGATGCCGGCTATTGTTCCGGACAGTATTGTCCTCAGACGGATGAGGGGGGTTGGTGGCCGTTCGGCAATGACCGTCGCCCGACAGCAACGACTCCGACGGCCACCCGGCCGGGCGCGGTGACCCCGCCCGGACGTGCGACGACCAGCTATCCCGACCCGCCGCCCAATGTCCGGCCAGGGTCCACAGACTATGGTGGTGGATCAGCACCGGGCGGTCTGAACGTGTCCACCGGCGTGGCCGGACCCGGCTCGTCGACCCAGGCCCGTCCGATCACCCGGCCCCCGGTTTTCACGCGCGATCCGGGCGAGCGTATCTGTACGCCGGACAGTCGGGATGTCGGTGACGGCGCGATTGCGCGTTGCTGGTTGCGGGTCGGCGATGCCTACCAGGCCGTTGACCGGATCGACGAGGCCCGCTCCGCCTGGGACGAGGCGCTGCTGATCGGCTCCTCTGTTGGCGGAGCACAGGCCTCGCTGGTCGCCCATCAGCGCTTGCAGGCCGCCGTTCTGGAGCGCTCCTGTCCGACCACGCCGCAGAGTCTGGCGCGGATCGCCTATGGCTTTGACCAGACCGAGGATGATGGCGACATCATCGAGCTGGCCTTGCGCCAGCGGGCCCTGGCCGCATTGGGCTATTACAATGGCGAGGTGGACGGCAATTACGGCCCGATGACCCGTCGTTCGGTCCGCGACTTCCAGGGTGATCTCGGCTTTGACCTGACCGGCGTGCTGACACCGGCGGAGACCGTGACCCTGGTCTGCCACGCTGCCCTGACCGCCCGCGACGCCCACGCCCAAAACCTGCTCGGCATCATGTTCGCCACCGGTCTGGGCCTGGAACAGAATATAGACACATCGCTGGAATGGCTGGAGACGGCAGCCGAGCGCGGCCATGCCGGTGCCAATTTCAATCTCGCTGTCATGTACGGCACCGGCACGGTGCAGGGCAGCTACCGCCTGTGCGGGATTGTCGAGAGCCCCGAGCGCGCCGACAGCTATCTTCGCCGCGCTGCCGATCTCGGCCATGACCGGGCTCGCCGACTGCGCAGTGTTGTCGGGGTCAATGGTGAGCCCGGTGCCCGCTGGACCCGGATCTCGCAGGCCCTGATCGATGAGGCAGAACAGAATGGCGACCGCTTCTATCTCGCCTGGCAGCGCCGCGTTGACGAGATGCGCCGCTTGAACGGCAATGAATTGCACCAGCCGGGCTGTTATCAGGCGGCAATGGACGGAGCCCCGCCCGCGGCCGACTAGGCGGCGGGATGATGGAGGATGAGGATGATGGAAACCTCGATGAAGATGTTGATGATGATGCTGGCCTCCGCAACGGCTCTGGGCGCGTGCGGTGCCCATGCGCGGCCGCCGTCGGCGCCGGCCGGCCCGCGTCCGGTCATAAATCGCGCCCCGCCTGTCGCTCCCGATACTGTCACACCGGCGATCAACATGTGCATGGTGGAGACGCTGGCCGAGCAGCGCCTGGAAATGTTGAGCGAAGTGCACGGGTATCGCGAGGCGATCCGCGCCGATGCGCTCGCCGGTGCCAATGTCGCCGATACCCGCACGCAGGAAATCATCGCGGCATTCGAGACCGACCTCGATGCCTCCTACCGGTTCGCCACCGCGTCCTGCCGGACCTATAACCGCTGTCTGGAAGAGAACCGGTTCGACGAGGCCGCCTGCCAGGACACCGCCGCCCTCTGGCATGATGGCCAGGACCGTTTCCATGATCTCTCCGAAACCCTGGCTGACGTACGCGAGCGCATCGCCACAGGTTGCTCGGACTGTTCAACGCCGCGCGGTCGCGACCGGGCCCGGCGGCATGACCATGACGGCCATGCGGGGCGTCGGGATCAGTCCGGCGACACGATCGGTTCAGTCTTTTCAACCGACGGACACTGACCGCCCGTCGCTGATCGCTCGCAGGCATGACCGGCGCGCCGTTCGGCCAGCGCCTGACGCAGGATCTGCACCGCAGAGCTGGTAAACAGGCCGGCCATGATCGCGGCGACAACCAGATCTGGCCAGGGCGAGGCCGTCCAGGCGACCAGCCCTGCCGCGACCAGAACCCCGACATTGCCGATCGCGTCATTGCGCGAGCACAGCCAGACCGACCGGACATTGGCGTCACCGTCGCGCCAGCGCAGCAGGATCAGCACGCTGGCCAGATTGGCCAGCAGGGCCAGCACCGCGATCGACCCCATCAGGGCCGGTTCGGGCTGCTGGGTGAAGACCACCCGCCACAGGGCGAGGCCGAGGATGGACAGGCCGATCGCGAGCAGGCTGATGGCCTTGATGATGGCGGCATTGGCCCGCCAGTTGGCCGGCTTTCCGATCACATAGAGTGACAGCCCGTAGGTCGCGGCGTCGGCGGCGAAGTCGAGCGCGTCGGCCTTGAGTGCCTGCGACCGCGCCGCGGCGCCAGCCAGCATTTCGACGCCGAACATGACGGCATTGATCGCGATCACGATCCACAGCGCGCGCCGGAAACCCGGGGCGCTGCCGTCAAAGTCCTGATGATGTCCGCAACTGGCTGACATGGTCTGTTCCCGTCATTTCAAATCAACTAGGGTCGAACCTAATCCCTCTAGCGACTGGAGGTTCAAGGGGCGATGTCAGATATTTCGATCGGGCGCCTGTCGCGCCGGACGGGGGTCAAGATCCCGACCATCCGTTATTATGAATCCATCGGCATGCTGGATGCACCCGACCGCTCGGCCGGCGGCCAGCGGCGTTATGATGCCAGCCATCTGGAGCAGTTGCGCTTCATCCGGCATGGCCGCGACCTCGGCTTCGGCCTGGACGACCTGCGGGCGCTGCAGGACATGGCCAGCCGTCCGGAAACCTCCTGCGACGCGGCGGACAGGATTGCCCGTCAGCAGCTGGCGGATGTCGAGCGGCGCCTCGCCGGTCTGCGGGCCGTCCGCACCGAGCTCAAGCGCATGGTAGCGCAATGCTCACATGGCGTGGTCGATGACTGCCGCGTGATCCAGACCCTGTCCGATCATGGCCTGTGTGACGGCGACCACAGTCCGGACCGGACCCCCTAGCCGCGACCCATCCGGTTCTTCCAGTAGCCGACATCTTCGGCGTACTTGCCGACAATTTCGCCCAGAACATTCTCCAGCATCAGGCTGTCAAAGCCGATCCATTCGTCCTGGTTGATCTCGTCAATGCTCATCATCGAGCGCCGCAGGAAGACGCCATAGATGACCAGCATGCTGACGAACAGGAGCACGAAAATCACACCGAGATCGGCCAGTCGGGCGCCGGCATCAAAGCCGGTCAACTCGATCAGGCCGATATTCAGCCCGGCCAGAACCGCCAGGAAGAGCACCGGTACGAATACGAGGTAATACCCGGAATTGCGGAGCATCTGGAACATGATGTTGCGCACGAAACTCTCGATGAAGAAGATCCGCATGGCGATCCACAACACATTAGTGTGCCATTGCCGCGCCGCGTGGGAAACCTTGCTGGCGTCTGTTTCCTGCCCGACAGTCACCGATTTCGCCTGTCCGGCCGCGGTCCGGAAATGGTCGTTCAGCCGGGCGAGGTAGCGGGTCACGAAATTTGACAGTTCGCGGAAATTATTGCGCTGGTAGGGCACGTATTCGACGAAATAGATGAGCCACATCAGGAAGGCGCCGCCCAGAGTCGAGAGGGCGCCGAAAAAAGCCTGGTTCATGTCGGTCGCGCTCATCGCCAGGGGGCCGAGCGCGAGCGGGGCGGTCAGGCCCAGCATGCCATGCAGGTCGATGATGGTGCCGTCATTGTAGAGCAGGTTGATGACCAGCACGAAGGCGATGATGGTCGAAAAGACCACGGTCAGCTTGCGGACGTTGGAATTGATTGTCGACCGCATTTCATTGAGCAGGTAGAGCGCGCCGTGATCGATCGGGAAATAGCTGGCGATCAGCGCGCCTTCCTCGTCCTCATAGAGGTTTTGCGGATTGGCGGAGATCTTCACGCGGCCGTTGAGAAACGCGGTGCCCTGCCGGAAATAGTCCTCGGCAACCTCGGCGCTCAACTCGCCGGGGATACGGATATAGCCGACCTTGACCGCCAGCCAGTGGAACAGCAGGCCACTGCGGGTCATGTGCGACCGCTCATGGGCGAAGTCATCGCCCATCACGGATTCGGTTTCGGTCTTGTGGCGGGCTGCCCGGGACAGGGCCGCCCAAGCGCTGGGACCCATGTGGGCGGGGCGGATCGTGCCCGGACCGGCGCGTGTGATGGCCTTCATACCGAACAATTTGCCCAGGGGCCGTGTAACGGGACCCAGCAAGCGGCCAAGCATCTGTAACGGGATCTGGCGGGCGAGGGCGAGGACGAACAGGACCCCGATGCTGACCAACAGGATGATGCCACTCATGAAAACCCCCTCACTCCACAACGCCAAGCGTTGTCACAATCACCGGAAGCAGTATGCCACCGGCACGCGCGCCGGTAAAAGGGGGATGCTGGGGCGTGGCCGTCCCGTCTGTCGGTCAGACACCGAGAAAGGCCGGGTGGTAGTGCACTGTGGCGACCCCGGTGACGGGCGCCAGGCCGTTCAGGGACCGGACCTGGAAGGCGGCGGCAAACTGCCCGTCCGGATCCCCGGCCCAGGACCAGTTCCAGGTCGCTGCGGCGACGAAGCCGAAGCGCCGGTAATAATCGGGCTCACCGAGCAGCACGCACCAGGGCACCCCCAGCGTCGTCAGATAGTTCAGCCCCGCCTCGATCAGCGCGACGCCGATTCCGCGGGACTGGTGTTCCGGCGCCACGGCAACGGGTCCCAGACCGACGCCGAACAGGTCATCATCACCGTCCGGCCGCGCCGTCACCGGCGAAAACAGGACCGTGCCGACCACAGTGCCGTGATCCACAGCGACCAGTTCCAGCGTGTCGGCGTCAGCGGCGCGCAAGGCGGTCACCAGGCGCGCTTCGCCAGGACCGGGAAAGGCCGCCTTCAACAGCGCGTCGACACCGGGTTCGTCGACGGCCTCGAACGCCCGGATCTGCATCAGAAGGGCAGCCAGGCCCGGCGGCGGGAATAGGCCAGATAGCCAATATTGGCTCCGGCCCGCAGGCCGACACCCGAGCGGATCGGTGCCAGGGTGACGTCGTCGGCGCGCTGGTAGTTCACGCCCAGCCCGGCCACAAGGTAAGCGGTGCCCTCGACGCCGGGATAGCGCTGGTAGAGGCGATCGACATTGTCGAGATTATAGACCAGCACAAAGACGCGGCTGGCATTGCCACCGGCGTCGAAGCCGATTGACGGGCCGCGCCAGTAAACCTTCTGGCGTTCATTCAGGCCGCGCAGGGTGAGATAGCCCTCGCCATAGCGCAGGCCGATCCCGGCGGCACCCGCGACCTCCTCGCCGGCGATATAGCCGACCGGTCGTCCAAGGTCCGAGAAAACGCGTTCCAGGGCGCTGGCCGCAGCCTCCGCCGTGACACCGAAGAAGTCGGACACCGCGTCGACGATCTCGTCCTGGGAATAGGATTCAACCGGCTCGGAATACTCGCTCGGCTGGCCATAATCTGCGGTTTCCTGCTCCTGTGCGAAGGCCGGCGCGGGCAGGCCGAAGGCAAGCGCAGCAATGACAGTCATGAGGGCACGCATGGAATGCTCCATTGGCAATTGGGACCTGCCGCTTGTTGCAGGTGAATGGGGCGACAGAGCGGCGAAAGGGTTATGGCTTCGTTAACGTCGCCCCGCGACCGTGCCATGATTGCGCGATCGCGGGGAAGGCCGGACATTCCATGACGCAGGCGAAACAGGATGTGGTGGTGATCGGGGCGGGCCTGTCGGGTCTGCGCGCGGCCCAATTGCTGGCGGATGACTACGATGTCTGTGTTGTCGAAGCGCGCGACCGGGTCGGCGGGCGGGCGATGGCCCATACATTTGCCAATGGCGATACGGTGGACGTCGGCGGCCAGTGGGTCGGACCCGGACAGGACCGTCTCTATGCCCTGATCGAGGCCGAGGGCCGTACGACCTATCCGCTGCATGATGATGGCGACCGGTTGATGCTCAATCGCGGGCGCCTGTCGCATTACACCGGCACCATTCCCAAGCTGGCCCCTCATGTTCTCGCCAATGTCCATCTGATGATGAGCGGCTTTGATGGCCTGGCGGCACAGATCGACCCGCTCGCTCCCTGGCGTCATCCCAAGGCGGCGCTGTGGGACTCGATGACGGTTGCCGAATGGATGCGCAAGAGGGCCTGGACCCGCGACGCGTTCGACCTGTTCGCTGTCGGCATTGGCGCGGTGTTCGCCGCCGAGCCGCACGAGATCTCCCTGTTGCACGGCCTGTTCTATGCGCGGGCCGGCACGTCCCTGGACAACCTTGTGTCGACAACGGGCGGTGCCCAGCAGGACCGGGTGCATGGTGACATGGCCGGTCTGGCCGACGGCCTCGCGGCGGGATTGGGCGACCTTGTGCGCTTGTCCTCGGCAGTGCGGACGATCCGCTGGAAAGATGACGGCGTCAGGATCGACACCGAGACGGGTCCGGTCAGCGCCCGGCGCGCCATTCTCGCCCTGCCGCCCAATCAAGCCTTGCGGATCGACTGGGACCCGGTATTGCCGGCCGCCAAGTCCGGACTGTGGCTGCGCATGCCGCCGGGGGCCTGCATCAAGTGCGTTGCTCAATACGAAACGCCCTTCTGGCGCGACCGCGGTCTGGCCGGTCAGGCTGTCGCGCCACAACTCGACGTCCGGGTGACCTTCGACAATACCGAGGCCGGGCGGTCGGCGGGGCAATTGCTGGGTTTCATCGAAGGCGATCATGCCCGCCAGTGGGCCGCTCGTGACCCGCAACAGCGCCGGGCCGCAGTGCTTGAGGCCTTCGCCGCCTGCTATGGCGAACAGGCGCTCCATCCGATCGACTATGTTGATCAGGACTGGACGTCCGAGGTCTGGTCGCGCGGCTGTTACGCGGCACTGATGGGGCCGGGCGTGTGGACCGGGCATGGCGCCCATCTGCGCACGCCGCTGGGGCCGGTGCACATGGCAGGCACCGAGACTGCGAGTTCCTACTACGGATATTTCGAAGGCGCACTGGAGGCTGCCGAGCGGGCGGTCCGTGAAGTGCGCGCGGCACTGGAGGACGGCTGATGTGCGACACGCTGGTCATTCGCGGCGGCGGGGCCGTCTGGTTCGCCAAGAATTCAGATCGCGAGCCGGGCGAGGTCCAGCGGGTCGAACGGTATCCGGCGGTCGACGATGACCCGACCGAAACGCTCGCCTGCACCCATATCGAGATCGATCAGATCCCTGACCGGCAGGCGACCATCCTGTCGCGGCCCTCATGGATGTGGGGCGCCGAGATGGGCGTCAATGCGTCCGGCGTGGTGATCGGCAATGAAGCGGTATTTTCGCGCAAGGTGATGAAACAGGGCAAGGCGCTGCTGGGCATGGACCTCGTCCGGTTGGGGCTGGAGCGGGGCAGCTCGGCGCATGAATCGGCGGCGATCATCATCCATTTGCTGGAGACACACGGACAGGGCGGTCCGGCGGGCTGGCGCAATAAGGGGTTTCGCTATGACAACAGCTTCCTGATTGCCGATGCGGCCGAGATCCTGGTGCTTGAAACCTGCGGCCGGGAATGGCGCCTGGAGCGCGTGAAACGTCACGCGGCGATTTCCAATGCCTATTCCCTTGAAGGACCGGTGACGATGGCGTCCGAGGGCGCGCCGACAGACGGGTTTGGGGTCAATGACGAGACCTGGCTGCGACCGACCTTTGGTCAAGCACGGGACCGCCGGGCCTGTGCGCTGGCGGCACTTGAGAGCCTGGACAGGCCGGATTTTGCCGGCCTGGCCGGCATCATGCGTTCGCACGACCGGGGTGATGGTTTCACCAAGGGTTCAAACCGTGATCTGTGCCTGCATCATGGCGGCCTCATGCGACCCAGTCATACGACCAATTCCATGCTGGTGCGGCTGGCGCCGGGCGAAGCCCCGGCCATCGCCATGACCGGCAGCAAGACGCCTTGCATCTCGCTTTACCGACCGGTCGCTTTTGACGGTCCGTCCAGCTTGTTGGCGGACCGGTTCTGGGAGCGCGGTGCCGAGCGTCACGACACGCTGGCCCGGGACCCGTCAGCCCGCCAGCAGGTCCGCAACCGCATCGCCGCGGCGGAGGCGCATATCCTGCCGGCCATCGAGGCAGGCCGCTCCGATGTTGCGGAAGCCCTGGTCACCGCTTGGGATGAGCATGGCTTGGCTGAGGGCGTTGGCGAGGCGGCTGAACACGGCCGAAATACGGGTCTGTGAGCCCCTTCCTGTGCAGATGGTGAAAACTTCATTTTTGCGACAGGGCGTAGGCGGGTAGGGTGCGCGCAGGATTTTCCGGGGAGCATTCCAGATGCGCAAACTTTTGATGATCACCGCGAGCACGGCCGCGCTTTTTGCCGCCGCCTGCACGCCTGCCCAAGACACCGCCGATACGGGTGAAACCAGCGCGATGACCGACGCAACAGACACCGCAGCCAACGCGGCGGACACCGCGCCGGCCACATTCGACAATCCGCTGCTCGCCGAGTGGAGCGGCCCCTATGGCGGCACGCCGGACTTCGACGCGGCCAGCCTTGATGACCTGAGCGCCGCATTGCGTGAAGGCATGAGGCTGAACCTGGCCGAGATCGACGCCATCACCGCCAATCCCGAACCGGCCACCTTCGAGAACACCATTCTCGAACTGGAGCGGGCCGGTGCACCGCTGGGGCGGGTCTTCAGCCATTGGGGCATCTGGTCGTCCAACATGTCGTCGCCGGAATTCCGGGACATCCAGCGCGAAATGTCCGCCGAGCTGTCGGCTTTCAACTCGCAGATCACCCAGAATGAAGCCCTCTTCGGCCGCGTCCGTGCGGTCTATGAAGGCGAGGAAATGGCGACGTTGACGCCGGCCCAGCAGCGCGTTGTGCAGCTGACCTATGACGGTTTCGCTCGTAATGGCGCGACCCTGGAAGGCGAGGCGGCCGAGCGTTATGCCGCGATCAATGCCCGTCTCGCCGAACTGCACCGCAGCTTTGGCAACAACGTCCTCAATGACGAAGAAAACTACGTTACCTATCTCAGCGAAGACCAGCTCGCCGGCCTGCCGGCAGACTTTGTCGCGGCCTCTGCGGCGGCGGCCGCGACGCGCGGACATGAGGGCGAATACGCCATCATCAACACCCGCTCGTCGATGGACCCCTTCCTGACCTTCTCGGACGAACGCGATCTGCGCGAGCAGGTGTGGAACAATTATTATTCACGCGGCGACAATGGCGGCGAGTACGACAACAACGCGATCATCTCCGAGATCCTTCAGCTTCGTCACGAGCGCGTCGGCCTGCTGGGCTATGACAATTACGCCTCCTGGCGTCTGGAAAACCGCATGGCCGGCACGCCGGAACGCGCCATGGACCTGATGGAAGGCGTATGGACAGCCGCTGTCGCGCGTATCGAGGAAGAAGTCGCCGACATGCAGGCCCTGGCCGATGCCAATGGCGATGACATCACCATCCAGCCCTGGGATTACCGCTACTATGCCGAGCAGGTCCGTTCGGCCCGCTACGACCTCGACAGTGAAGAGGTGAAGCAATACCTGCAGCTGGATAACCTGCGCGAAGGCATGTTCTACGTCGCCGGCGAGCTGTTCGGTTTTGCCTTCCGCGAGCTGCCCGAGGGCGAGGTGTCGGTCTGGCATCCGACCGTACGGGTGTGGGAAGTCACCGATCGCGAGAGCGGCGAGAATGTCGGCCTGTGGTATCTCGATCCCTTCGCCCGCCAGGGCAAGCGTTCGGGTGCCTGGGCAAACTCTTTCCGTTCGCACTCCACGATTGATGGCGAGACCAATGTCCTGGCCACCAATAACTCCAACTTCGTCGAAGGCGCTCCGGGCGAGCCGGTTCTCGTGTCATTCGATGATGCGACGACCTTCTTCCACGAGTTCGGGCACGCGCTTCACACGCTGTCGTCCAATGTCGACTATCCGACGCTGAATGGCGGCGTACGCGACTACACCGAATTCCAGTCGCAACTGCTCGAGCGCTGGGTCCTGACCGACCCGGTGGTCAACAACTACCTGACCCATGTCGAGACCGGCGAGCCGATGCCGCAAGCCCTGATCGACCGCATCCGGGCGGCCGCCAACTTCAACCAGGGTTTCTCGACCGGCGAGTATCTCGCCTCGGCACTGATGGACATGGTCTATCACACCACCGATCCGGCCGAGATGAGCGATCCGGACACATTCGAGCGTGAAACGCTGGAGCGACTGGGCATGCCGAATGAAATCGTCATGCGACACCGCTCCCCGCATTTCGGGCACATCTTCTCGGGTGAAGGCTATTCGGCCGGCTATTACGGTTACATGTGGGCCGATGTACTGACCGCCGACGCTGCCGAAGCCTTCCAGGAAGCGCCAGGTGGCTTCTACGATCCGGGCGTTGCCGCTGATCTGGTCAACTACCTGTTCGCGCCGCGCAATTCGATGGACCCGGCCGAGGCCTACCGCCTCTTCCGTGGCCGCGACGCCGAGGTGTCGGCCCTGATGCGGGATCGTGGTTTCCCGGTCACCGAATAGGGTTTTTCAAAGCCTGATTGAAACGAGGCCGGCGGGGCAACCTGCCGGCCTCTTTCATGCGCGCGACGTCCAGGACGAAACCATTGGCAGGTGAGCGGGTTGCGGATAGCGTCGCCGGATGGATGACCTCTGCGCGCCGACTGCCGCTGACACCGCTGATCCTTCGCGCTCCCTCGAGCAGGCCCGCGCGCTCGATCCCGAGCGCTATGTCGGGTCGGACGCCCTGGCCTTCGACCAGCGGGAAATTCTCTCCCGGGGCTGGCAGGTCGTCGCCCCGGCATCGGCGCTGTCGGGCCCCGGCGATCACATTGTTCGCGAAATCGGCGGTGTGCCGATCCTTCTGGTCCGCAATGCGGCAGGGCGGCTCAACGGATTCCTGAACATCTGCAGACACCGCGCCGGGCCGCTGGCCCTGTGCGATGGCAAGGGCGCCAAGCGTCTGCGTTGTGCCTATCATGGCTGGGCCTACGACCTGGACGGGCAATTGCGCACCGCACCGGAAATGCAGTCCGCCGATGGGTTTGATGTCTCGGGCATCGCTCTGGAGCGGATCGAGGTGGAAGTCTGGGGCGGGATGGTGTTTGCCCGGATCCGGTCCGGGCCGTCCCTTGATGAGGTGATGACCGGCATGGACGGCATGGTGGACCCGGCGTCACTGGCCGCTTTGAGCCATCATCATGCCCGCACCTATGACGTCGCCTGCAACTGGAAAATCTACGTCGACAATTATCTGGAGGGCTATCATTTGCCCTTCGTCCATCCGGACCTGACGCAAATCGTCTCCTATCCGGATTACAAGACCGAGCTGGCGCGCTTCTGGTCGCTGCAACGCTCGCCGATCGATGCCGAAACCGACGCTTATGCGGCCGGAGAAGCGCTCTATTTCTTCATTTATCCCAACACGATGCTCAACATCCTGCCGGGTCGCATGCAGACCAATCGGGTGGTGGCGAACGGGCCGGACGCGTGCCACGTGGAATTCGACTTCTACTATGCGCCGGGCGAGGCCGATCGGGCCGAAGCCGATGACGCCTTTTCCGACCGCGTCCAGGACGAGGACCGGATGATCTGTGAACACGTCCAGAAAGGGCTCGCCTCGGGCGCCTATCAGCCTGGCCGGCTTTCGCCCGACCAGGAGGCCGGCGTCTGGCACTGGCACAATCTATTGCGGGATGCCTACGCCGCTTGTGGCTGACGGGTTCTGCGTCCGGGGGGACAGACGACCATGACAGACAACAAGACGGCCGCGCCGGACGCTGTCCCGCTCGACAAGCCGGCCCACAAGGCGATCGGCTTTTGGGGATGCTGGTCCCTGGTGGTGGGGATCATGATCGGATCCGGCATTTTCATGCTGCCCGCCGTCCTCGCGCCCTACGGCCTGATGGGGTTTTCCGGCTGGCTGGTAACGGCTGGCGGCTCGGTCCTGCTGGCGCTGGTGCTGGGCCGGCTCGCCCACCGCACGACCCGGACCGGCGGCCCGATCGCCTATGCCCATGACGCGTTCGGCGATCTCATCGGCTTTCTTGTCGCCTGGGGTTATTGGGCCTCCTACTGGATATCCATCCCCGCCGTCGCGATTGCCTTTGTCGGGTATCTGACTGTCTTCATCCCGGCCCTGAGCGATGCTCCGATCGCCCAGATGGGCTGCGGGCTGGCGCTGATCTGGGGGCTGGGCCTGATCTCGTTGCACGGCATTCGCGACGCCAGCATCGTGCAATTATTGACAACGGTCCTGAAACTGGTGCCGATCTTCGTGGTGATTGGCATCGGGTTTTTCACCGGCGACGTCGCCAACCTGCCCGAGGTCAATCCGTCCGGTGGCGGTTTCTTCCCGGTGCTGGCGGCGACCGCGCTCTTGACCATGTGGGCCTTTGCCGGCCTCGAAGCGGGAACCGTGCCGGCCGGTGATGTCCGCGATGCCGCGCGCACCGTTCCGCGCGCGACGGTGGTTGGCACAATCACGGTCGCGCTGATCTACATCGCTGCGACCGCCTCGGTCATGCTGGTTGTGCCGGCTGCCGACCTGGCCAGCTCCACCTCGCCCTTCTCTGATGCCGCCCGTGTCCTGGGTAGCTGGGGGCCGGGGCTGATCGCGGCCGGTGCCATGGTGTCGACCGCCGGGGCGCTAAACGGCATCATCTTCCTGTCCGGCCAGATGCCGATGGCTCTAGCGCTGGACCGGCTGGCACCCGCTGCCCTGGGTCGACGCAACAAGGGCGGCGCGCCACAACTCTCCCTCCTCCTGTCGCTGGGGCTCGGCTCGGTCCTGCTGGTCGCCAATTACTCGCGCGGCCTGGTTGGCGCCTTCACCTTCCTGGCGATGATGAGCACGGTCTGTCTCCTGCTGCCTCTGCTGGTCAGCGCGGTGGCCGAGCTGAGGCATTCCTGGCGATCCGCCCGCAGCTGGGCCATCATCGCCCTCGCCGCCGGTGCCTATGCTGCCTTCGCTGTTCTGGGTTCTGGCCTCGAGGTGCTGGCCTGGGGTGGCGTGCTGATCCTGGCCGGCCTGCCAGCTTACTGGCTGGGCAAGCCGAAGGCGGTGGCGGTGTAGGCTCGGCGCCGCACTTTTCTCCCCACATCCATTCACCTTCATTCTTCCCGGCTCTCCGCCCCGCTTTTGCGGGGCTGCGGCCGGGAAAAATGGATGTGGTTTGAGAGGGGGAATCTGCGGTGCGGTGGGACGCCGCTGACGACGCCGATACACGCTTGTCATCCCGGGCGGAGCCCTGACTTGATCAGGGCGAAGACCCGGGATCCATACGCCCGGTGCTGCCAGCTTTCGTGATAATGGGTCCCGGATCTCCGCCCGGCTCGAGGCCGGGCATCCGTCCGGGATGACAAGATTTTGTGCCTTTATCCCCGCTCTGCACCACTTTCCTTCTCCCTAAGGAGAAGGTGCGCGTAGCGCGGATGAGGGGGATTCCTCCTGCTGGAACCGGGAGTTACCCCTCATCCTGACCCTCTCCCAAGGGAGAGGGAAAGCGGCTTGAACCAAAAAACTTGTCCTCCCCCTTTTCGCCCATCGCATAATCGCTTCCGTTCCCAGGCCATCTTGAGGCCCGGACCGGTTATCCGGGGGTGTGGGAGTAGCGGAGCGCATCCGGTTTGGTGGGGCTGACCACCATCAGACCCGGTGCGGCCGCCGATGGGACTCGCGGCACAACGATTGACCGCCCTGATCCCGTCGGCTTCGATTCGGGGGCTGGAAGGCAACCCGGGAAAACTCCGCGTGCGGGATGCTTGTCGTGGCTACCGTTACTAAAATCAGCGCTTTATCGGCTCCGGCCGGTATCCCGCACACCCTCTTTCCCCAAAACGCCAGGCGGTGACGCCGTGGCGCTATCGGTGCTGAGCGGGGGACAGGTATAATTAACGCCCGCATCGGGCCATGCCGGGCGGAACCATCGGGATGCGTTAATTATACCTGTCCCCATTACGGCCAAACAGCCTATCCCGCTTGGCCAAACCCGTTGTCGATGCTACCTGCCCGCTCCATGACCATAGATCCGTCCCTCATCCGCAATTTCTCCATCGTGGCACACATCGACCACGGTAAATCCACGCTGGCCGACCGCCTGATCCAGGTGACCGGCGGACTGACCCAGCGTGAGATGAAAGAGCAAGTGCTCGACAATATGGACCTCGAGCGTGAGCGCGGCATCACGATCAAGGCCCAGACCGTGCGTCTCGACTACACGGCCAAGGACGGCAAGACCTATGTTCTCAACCTGATTGACACGCCCGGACACGTCGATTTCGCCTATGAGGTCAACCGCTCGCTGGCCGCCTGTGAAGGGTCCTTGCTGGTGGTTGATGCCTCGCAGGGTGTGGAAGCGCAGACCCTCGCCAATGTCTACCAGGCGATCGAGGTCAATCACGAGATCGTCACCGTGCTCAACAAGATCGACCTGCCGGCCGCCGAGCCGGAGCGGGTCAAGGAGCAGGTCGAGGATGTGATCGGGCTGGACGCCTCCGACGCCGTGATGATCTCGGCCAAGACGGGTCTGGGCATCGAGGATGTGCTGGAAGCTGTTGTGACGCGCTTGCCCGCGCCCGCGGGCGGCGACCCGAACGGACCGTTGAAGGCGATGCTGGTCGACAGCTGGTATGATCCCTATCTCGGCGTTATCTGCCTCGTTCGCGTGATCGACGGGACGCTCAAAAAGGGCATGAAAGTGCGTCTGATGGGCACCGGAGCGACCTACCCGGTCGAGGGCGTCGGCGTGTTCCGGCCCAAGAAGGAGGCCATCGACAGCCTCGGCCCGGGCGAGCTGGGCTATCTCAACGCATCGATCAAACAGGTCCGCGATGCCCGCGTCGGTGATACCGTCACCGATGACCGCAATCCGGCCGCCAAGGCGCTGACCGGCTACAAGCCGGCCCAGCCGGTGGTCTTTTGTGGTCTCTTCCCGGTCGACAGTGCCGAGTTCGAGGACTTGCGCGACGCGATCGAGAAACTGGCCCTCAATGACGCCTCTTTCTCGTATGAGATGGAAACCTCGGCGGCGCTCGGTTTCGGCTTCCGCTGTGGTTTCCTGGGCCTGCTCCATCTCGAGGTGATCCGCGAACGCCTCGAGCGCGAGTACAATATCGAGCTGATCACCACGGCACCGTCGGTGGTCTATCGTTTGCACATGAATGATGGCAGCGAGATCGACCTGCACAATCCGGCCGACATGCCCGATCCGGTCAAGATCGACACCATTGCCGAGCCGTGGATCAAGGCGACCATCCTGGTGCCGGACGAATACCTGGGCGGGGTGCTGAAGCTCTGCCAGGACCGCCGCGGCAACCAGGTCGAGCTGACCTATGCCGGCAACCGCGCCCTGGTGGTCTATGAGCTGCCGCTCAACGAGGTGGTGTTCGACTTTTATGACCGCCTGAAATCCGTCACCAAGGGCTATGCCTCCTTCGACTATCAGTGGATTGAAGACCGGGTCGGCGATCTGGTGAAGATGTCGATCCTGGTCAATGACGAGCCGGTCGATGCGCTGTCCATGGTGGTGCACAAGGCCCGCGCCGAAATGCGCGGCCGGTCGATGTGCGAGAAGCTGAAAGAGCTGATCCCGCGCCACATGTTCAAGATCCCGATCCAGGCCGCCCTGGGGGGGCGCATTGTCGCCCGCGAAACCCTGTCCGCCCTGCGCAAGGATGTGACCGCCAAATGCTATGGCGGTGACGCCAGCCGGAAGCGCAAGCTTCTCGACAAGCAAAAGGCCGGCAAGAAGAAGATGCGCCAGTTCGGCCGGGTCGAGATCCCGCAGGAGGCCTTCATCGCCGCCCTGAAGATGGATGATGATTGATCGGGGCTTGCCAATTGACGCAGACGCCCCATCTTTGAAGCCAGACAGACGGCATCACACGGGGAGTTATCCGATGCGCCATATCCTTGCTGCCAGCCTGGCCGCTACCTTCGCCCTTGCCGCCCCCGCTCTAGCCGAGCTGGACGCCGGTGATGCCGCAGCCGACTTCACCGTGTCGGGCTTCCAGGCCGGCGAGCCGGTCTCCTTCCATCTCGCCGAGGCATTGGAAAACGGGCCGGTCGTGCTGTTCTTCTTCCCGGCGGCCTTCACCTCGGGCTGCGAAGCCCAGGCGGCGGCCTTTGCCGAGGCGATTGACCAGTTCACCGCCGAGGGCGCGCGCGTGATCGGAGTGACCGGCGGCAATACCGACCGATTGGCCGAGTTCTCGACCCAGCATTGCGCCTCGGCCTTTCCGGTCTTCGCGGTCGAGGAGGGCATGGCGCGCGACTATGATGCGCGCATGATGATGCGTCCGGGCTGGACCAATCGCACCTCCTATGTGATCGATCAAAATTCGACCATTGCCTTTTCCTGGTCGGAAATGAGCCCCTATGAGCATGTTGATCAGACTCTTGCGGCCGTCCGGGCGCTGAACGTCGAATAATATTGCGCCGGTCGGGCTCCGGCCACAAAGTCGTTAGCGATATCATGCGGTAGACAAGCGCAACATCATCGTGTTGCGGTGCGCCATGGAATGCGGCGATTCTGGCCGTGTTGATGCGCCAAGGAAATGCCGCGATGTCTGACCCCGCCCAAGCCGGCCCTGTCGTCCTGTTCGAGAATGTCCATCCGGTTGCGGATGTGGCCTTTGATGCCGCCGGGTTTTCCGTCGAACGCCATGTCGCGGCGCTTGATATGGCCGATCTCCACGCGGCGCTGGGACCGGCCCGACTGGCCGGGATACGCTCGCGCACCAAGATGAACCGGGCCGCCTTCGACGCGGCGCCCAACCTGCTGGCCCTGGGCTGTTTCTGTATTGGCACCAACCAGGTCGATCTTGACGCCGCCGCGGCGCGCGGGATCCCGGTCTTCAACGGGCCGTTCGGCAATACCCGCTCGGTCGCCGAGCTGACCCTGGCCTCGATCATCATGCTGATGCGCGGTATTCCCATGCGCTCGAGCGCCGCCATGCGGGGTGAATGGCAGAAGTCGGCCACCAACTCGCACGAGGTCCGGGCCAAAAATCTGGGTATCGTTGGCTATGGCAATATCGGCTCGCAACTGTCCGTCCTGGCCAGTGCGCTCGGCATGCATGTCCATTTCTACGACACCGAGCCCAAGTTGGCGCACGGCAATGCCCGGGCTTGCGCCAGCCTCGACGAGTTGCTGGAACTGTCCGATGTCGTCACCCTGCACGTCCCCTCGACCGAGCAGACCCGCAATATCATGGATGCGGCTGCCATCGCGAAGATGAAAAAGGGTGCCATCCTGATCAACCAGGCCCGGGGTGACCTGGTCGACATCGACGCTCTCGCCGGCGCGCTGGAGCGTGGCGACCTGATCGGTGCCGCGGTCGATGTTTTCCCGAAGGAGCCGGCCTCCAAGGACGAGGCCTTCGTCTCGCCCCTGCAGAAATTCGCCAACATCATCCTCACCCCGCATATCGGCGGCTCGACGCTGGAGGCCCAGCAGGCGATCGGCGAGGACGTGTCAGGAAAACTGGCCCGCTATGTCGCGCTGGGCGCCACAAAGGGCGCGGTCAATGTGCCGGAAATCGAGCCGGGCCAGATCCGGGCCGGCCGTACACGCTTGCTGAGCTTTCATTCCAATGCGCCGGGCTTCCTGTCGCGCCTCAATGACGCGGTCAGCGCCTCGGGTGCCAACATTGCCGCCCAGCACCTCGAAACGCGGGGCGAGCTGGGTTATGTGGCGGCCGATCTGGAGGGGGACATACCGACCGGCTTCATCGATCATGTCCGGGCGCTCGACGGGTCCATCCTGGCGCGGTTGGTGCGCTAACCGGCCCGGATCAGACGCCCAGCGCCTTGGCCAGCCCGTCAACGGTCCGGACATAACTGGCACCGGACCACTCACAGGCGGCGATGACGACTTCGCGCTTGGCGATCACACCGAAGCCGATGAAGCGGTCGGCGGCACCGGCTTCGAAAGCCTCGAAATCAGTCATGCCATCGCCGACCATGATGGTCTCATCGGCCTGCCCCGAAATACTGTTCAGCAGGTCCGCCTTGCCGCCATTGCGTGACAGTGGATAGTCGGTGTCGAGACCGCTGACCTGATCGCCGGTCCAGACAAAGCGGTTGGCGTGGATATCGCCGTGCCCGAAGCCGAGATCCTTGAGTACCGGTTCCAGAAGGTCAGCAAAGCCACCGGAAATGGCGTGCAGCACGTCGCCACGTTCGCGCAGTTTGCGGATCAGCGGCGCCATGCCGGGCGTTACCCGCTGCCGCAACTGGCCGGCGACAATCGCCACCCCGTCCCGGTCCAGCGCCGCCAGCTTCAGCCGCGCCTCGAGACTGTCCCGCAGGGCCATGCTGCCGGACATGCCGGCACGAGTGATCTCGTGCAGCCGGGCCTTGGCTGCGACCTTGTCCTCGCGCCCGGCCAATGCCGCCTCTAGCGCCGTGTCCAGCGACTCGACCCGCAACAGGGTTGAATCCACATCAAAGGCAATCAGTCGTGTCACGCCGCCATCCCGAACCGCTTGCCGCGAGTCTAGACAGGCCGCGACGGGCTGTCAGCGCTTTTGAGCGTCAGCAAAGGCAGGGCCCGGTCACAGAGCCGGACGTCAGGCCGGGGCAGGGCGGCCAATCGGGCAGATCACGCCGGTGCCGCCTATGCCGCAATACCCGGACGGATTGCGCGCCAGATACTGCTGGTGGTCGTCTTCGGCGTAATAGAACGGTCCGGCCATCGCGATCTCGGTGGTGATCGTGCCCAAGCCGGCCCCGTCCAGTTCTGCCTGGTAACGGGATGCGGCGTCTTGCGCCGCCGCAAGCTGTTCCGGCGTGGTGGCATAGATCGCCGACCGATACTGGGTGCCGCGATCATTGCCCTGGCGCATGCCCTGGGTCGGATCATGCCCTTCCCAGAAGCGTTTGAGCACCTGGTCGAGTGACAATTGCGCCGGGTCGAAGACCACCCGGACCAGCTCGGCATGCCCGGTCGCTCCGGAACAGGTTTCCCGATAGGTGGGATTGGGCGTGGTGCCGCCGCCATAGCCGACTGCCGTGTGCCAGACCCCGTCGGTCTCCCAGAACAGGCGTTCCGCTCCCCAGAAGCAGCCAAGCCCCAGGAAAATCTCTTCCATCCCGGCCGGCGTGTCGCTCTTGATGTCGCGCCCGGTGACGGCATGGCTGACAGCCAGCGGCAGGGCCTGCGACCGGCCCGGCAAGGCCTGTGCAGCGGGGATGATGCGTGATTTCCAGACCGGGTCTGACATGGGGGGCTCCGAAGCCGAGGGACTGACCGACAAGATAGTCACCCCGCCTGCAAAAACCAGAGCCCCCGACTGCGTCAGCTGCCGAGGCGTGTCCGCTCGATGCGCTGGAAGGGCTGCCATGTCTCGCCAGCATCGGGGCTCGATTCGATCAGCATGCTGTGATGGTCATTGTCGGCAATCGTGATCGAAAGGCGGAAATGGGTGCGCGCACCATCGTCGCCGACATAGGGAGTGTCGACACGGAGATTGGTGATGGTGAGGCGGTCGTCCGTGTCCATCACACCCTCGAAAACGTCGAGATTTCCCCAGGTGTCGTCCATCGCCACGAGGCGGAAGACATTGCGGTTCTGGTCGTACTGGATGGTTGTTTCGAGGCGCCAGGGCTTGACCGGCCGTTCCGGCGCTTCTTCGCGCAGGGCCATATTGTCGAGAAGATAGCGGATCGTCACGGCGTAGGCGGTCTCGCCGCCGGTCCATCCGTCCTGCCGGTCGCTGTCATATTCGCGCGCCTGCCAGTGCCCGGCCAGAGGGGCCAGCCGCTCCATCTCGGCGCGGGCTTGCGCCCCCCAGCTGCGCCGGACGGCTTCGTCCTGTGCCAGCGCTGGGGCCGGCAGTGTCGCGAGGGCGCCTAACATCACCACGAAAAAGGCCAATTGCCTGTTTTTCATGTACTTCTCCTTGATCAAGCCCGATCGAGGATGTGTGCCCCCGGACCCTCAACCTGCCGCCTGGCAACCAGCAGGCCAAATGACAAGTCCGAGAGGTGTTGAAGCTGAGCAAAACGCCTTGCCTCCGCTCGCCCGATGCGTATAGTCCGCGCCTTCGCGGTGAGGTGGCCGAGTGGTCGAAGGCGCACGCCTGGAACGCGTGTAGGCGGGTAACCGTCTCGTGGGTTCGAATCCCACCCTCACCGCCACATATTTTCTTGAAACAATTAGATAAAACGGCGCCCCGCAATTCCCGCGGTGGTTCCGTGCCTTCGCGGAATTTTCCCTGCATGGAGACTTGGGTGTCTCGGCGATCCGGGCGCGATATTGCCCACCGGTCTCTGTTCGCGCTTTCGGGCCGATCGGGTAGGGCGAATTTCCTGTATTTCCCAAATCGCAGGGGGTTGGCTTTCCCAGTTGCCGGCAAGAACAGGGAAGCCTGTTGTCGATAAATCCAAGCGTTCTGGCCTGCTAATTGCATTTGAGCGCAAATGGGTTGGTCAGGGGATATTGCAGTGTCAGTTCGGGCGGTTGACGATTGTCGAGGATGTCCAATGCTTCGTTTACCGGTCGCCTTTGAAGGGGCGGCCGCGATTCCCTTACCGAGCGAAAAATGTTGTGCCGCCAACAGGTGCATGTTTGCATCCGATTATTGATGGGGGCAGTGCGCAGCGCTGATTAAACATGCTCAATAAGGGTTTGCCGGCTGACAGCCTGGATAATTCGCAGTGCCTTGCCGTGTCTGGCAAGCCGGTTTCACGGAAAAAACGCGGGCTATTTGTTACGAGTTCGGTTGCCGCGATCGCGTGGTCAGTTCTGCAACTCGGGGCCCCGGGCGGCGCGGATGCCCAGGCCGTCGGCGATCCGATCGTAAACCCCGTCACAAATGATACCGAAACCGTCACGGACGTTGTCGAAAACGGTGTGATAACGGATTCTGGCGTTTTCATACTTACAACAACGGCACCGGGACAATTTCTGCCTGACCCTGAGGGTGGCGATGACGTCGAAATACAGACGGCGCTGGTCAACTCAACGACTGGCCTTGTCGACAGAGTGCAGCTGGTTGACGGTCGGACATTCGATGTTGTGCAGGTCTTGGCGCCGACAATCACACCAACAGCTCCGGCATTTCGACCCAAGCCGACCCCCTTTGACATCAATTTCGTCGCGCAGATTTTTGAGGGTGACCGGGGCGGGAATGGTCGATCCGGTGGTGCGTTCGTTTCGGCCCGGGGCGGCAAAGCCGGAGAAGAAGGTCCCACACTGCCGGGCTTTAGCGGCGTTTTGTACGACCCACCTGGTGTTTTTCCGACGATCGACCTCGCCGGGCAAATCATATCAACGCGCAGCGATGGTCTCGCAGGGGTCGAACGGTCCAGTGTTGGTGGAAACGGTGGCCATGGCGGGGATGCGACCCTCAGTATCGTTGGAGGTGGAAAGCCCGGCGGGCGCGGTGGAGCTGGTGGTAATGTATGGCTGACCGTGCAGGGCGGTACGATCAATACAACCGGAAGCGAAGCGCACGGTATTGTTGCGCAAAGCCGGTCCGGTGTTGGTGGGCAGGGTGGTGATTCCACCCTCGCAATCAGCGGTGCTGGAGATGGTGGCGAGGGCAATGACGGCGGCAATGTGACCCTCGACGTCCTTTCTTCGACCACTTCCATCACAACACGCGGAGAAGGCAGCGCGGGCGTGCTGGCGCAAAGTCTCGGCGGAGGCGCCGGTTCAGGCGGCAGTGCTTACAACCTTTTCGCCTTTGCCGGGCGCGCAAAGGACGGGGGTGATGGTGGCAATGTCAATCTGACCTTCGCTGGGAGTGTACAGACATACGGGATCGGCGCGCCGGGTGTTTTTGCTCAAAGCCTGGGCGGGACAGGCGGTCAGGCTGGCGATGCCGGTGGTCTTGCAGCGTTTGGCGATGATGGAAGTGGCGGAGGCAATGGTGGCTCCGTTGCACTCGATCTGTTGTCGACCGCTCGTGTCTTTACGGCGGGCATCGGATCGACCGGAGTGCTGGCCCAATCTGTTGGCGGTGGCGGAGGGGCTACCGGAACAAGCGTTGGCCTTGGAGCCTTTGGAGCAAGTGGCGGCTCCGGCGGAGACGGCGGCTCTGTAGCGCTCACCCTCCAACGTGGTGCGCAGGTTGAGACCCGCGGTATGGCCTCAACAGCTGTCCTTGCCCAGTCGGTCGGAGGTGGCGGCGGCACTGGTCGCACGACTGTCGGAGTCGTGGCGCTTGGTGCGACCGGCGGCGGTGGCGGTAGTGCCGGTTACGTGACGCTCGACTCGCATGCGAACATTCAAACGCAAGGGATTTTTTCGCTTGGGATAGGGGCTCAATCTGTCGGCGGCGGTGGCGGAAATGCCGGGACAACTGTCGGGGTCTTGAGTTTGGGCGGCGACGGTGGCGACGCCAGTCATGGTGGGGATGTCCACATGCGGGTCGGGGGCGTGGTTGAAACGCAAGGGGCCCTTTCCGCCGGTGTGTTTGGTCAGTCTATCGGTGGTGGTGGCGGCAATGGCGGGGTGACTGTTGCCGGCGGACTTTATTTTGGCCTGGCGCTGGGCGGTCAGGGCGGTGCGGGGGGGAATGGTCATCTTGTTTCGCTAGACCTGTTGCCGCGTTCAGTTCTCGCTGGCGGTGTTGAGCGTGAGGCGACGAGTGTCATCTCGACCAGAGGATACTTCGCGCCCGGAATCCAGCTGCAATCCGTTGGTCGCGGCGGTGGCAATGGCGGCATGGCTGTTACCGGTACTGTCGGACTATTTGGCTCGGCGGCTGTCGCGATTGGCGGCGGCGGCGCATCGGCCGGCGATGCCTCTCTGGTCCGGCTTCGCGGGGATGTCGATATCCTGACAGAGGGCGCACGCTCGACCGGGATAATGTTGCAATCGATCGGTGGTGGAGGCGGTTCCGGTGGCGGCGCAATCGCAGTCAGCGCGGCCGGCGGTCCTGGCGGGGCAGCAAGTGTGAGCGTCGCTGTCGGCGGTAGTGGCGGTGGCGGCGGCGATAGTCTCGGTGAATACCTGGATGATGACGGCAATATTATAGCCTCCGGTGAACGCCGGACTGCGGTTTATCTGGATTCCGGAGGTCTGATCCGCACGCGTGGTGCCGGCTCAAATGGTATTTTCGCGCAGTCTCTGGGCGGAGGCGGGGGGTCCGGTGGCTTTGCGATAGCGGCACCTGTCGCCGGATCTGACGGTGTTGCTGTCGCAGTTGGGATCGGAGTTGGGGGTTCCGGTTCCGGTGGCGGTAATGCAAGCGGCGTTGATGTCACTTTCGATGGCTCTATCCGGACGGAAGGGTTCTCATCGACGGGCGCATTCATCCAGTCGGTGGGCGGCGGCGGTGGCAATGGCGATCTCGCCATTGTCGGATCCGTGGCCGGTGCTGGCAGTTTTAGCGGGGCAGTCGGAGTCGGCGTTGGTGGGGCAGCCGGGGCTGGCGGCGATGGTAACTTTGTTCGCGCGAATATTCTGGGCACCGTACAAACTGCCGGGGTCGGATCTCATGGTGTCGTTGTCCAGTCCGTAGGCGGTGGTGGTGGCGATGGCGGCTTCAGCATCGTCGGGTCCATCACGGCGTCCGGCGCCGGGTCTGCGGGCGTAGGCATTGGTGTTGGAGGCCAGGGCGGTGGCGGCGGTGATGGCGGGGCGGTCGAAACCGATCTCGCTGACATCGTAACAATTGGAGAAGGTGCGCACGGCGCAGTAATCCAGTCTGTGGGCGGCGGCGGCGGCAATGGCGGCTTCAATGTAACTGCGGGAATTGCGGCGGCCCAATCCGGTTCCGGCTCGATAAGTGTCGGCCTTGGCGGTTCCGGCGGCCGTGGCGGCGATGGCGGTGCAGTGACAAGCCTCTTTCGGGGTGACTTTACCGGCCTTGGCCTCCGGGGGGGGGATTATGAAGGCTTGGGCGATGTTACCGGCCTGCTGGCCCAATCCATTGGCGGCGGCGGTGGCAAGGGCGGGTTTAATGTCTCCGCCGGGATCTCTGCGTCCACTGGTGCAAGCGGTAACATCAATATTGGTTTCGGTGGTTCCGGTGGCGGCGGCGGCAATGCTGGTACTGTCGAGTTCACCCTGGATGCTGACGAAGATGACAGACTACTCCGTGTAGCTCTTACGGGCGAAACAGATCCTGACAGGGCTGGCACGGCCATTCTCGCCCAATCCGTCGGCGGTGGCGGCGGCAATGGGGGCTTCAATGTCTCTGCTGGCATCGCGGTAGGTGCCAATGGCGCAGGAAATATAGGCATCGGATTCGGTGGCGCAGGCGGTGACGGCGGGGATGCTGGGCAAGTGACCCTGAATGCCAACCGCGACTTTGTCGCTGGTGACGGGGCCACCGTCTTGACGGTTGGTGACCGCGTTGATGGCATTGTTGCTCAATCGGTCGGCGGCGGCGGTGGCAGTGGCGCGTTCAATGTGACAGCCGGAATAGCCGTTACATATCAGGTTGGTGTTTCAGGAAATTTGGGCATTGGCGTTGGTGGCTTTGGCGGCGAAGGCGGGCATGGGTCCGCTGTTATCGCCAACCTTGGGGGTGACGTTTTCACCATGGGCCACGAAGCCTCGGGCATAGTCCTGTCCAGCGCAGGCGGTGGCGGCGGATCTGGCGGGTTCAATGTTACTGGCGGTATTGCGGTTACGGCCGAGAAAGGCCTTGCCGGGAATATTGGTGTCGGTGTGGGCGGATTTGGCGGCGGCGGTGGACGTGCCGGCGATGTTCTCGGCCGAGTTAATTCCAGCATTTATACATACGGACATGAATCCGCGGGTCTTCTGACGCAATCTCTCGCCGGCGGCGGCGGCAATGGGGGTTTCAACGTTACGGGCGGAATATCGCTAAGCGGCGGTGCCAGCACCGGCGCTGGTGTGCTGGGCGTTGGCGTCGGCGGGTTTGGCGGCGATGGTGGCGATTCCGGTGCGGTCGACCTGATTTATGAAGGCGATATTGCCACCCGTGGTGATGCATCTTATGGCGCGCTTGTACAAAGCCAGGCAGGTGGCGGTGGTGCAGGCGGGTTCAATGTTACCGGCGGTATTGCAGTCGCCCGGGGACAGGCGGGGGCGCTCGGATTTGGTCTTGGCGGTTTCGGTGGCGGGGGCGGAAATGCCAGCTTGGTTGAGGCGCACCTGAATGGAGGCATCACAACCATCGGTGATGATGCGTTTGGTCTCGTTATTCAGTCTGTTGGGGGCGGCGGCGGCGCTGGTGGGTTCAATGTCACCGGTGGCGTGAATCTATCTACGGGCAGCAATACAGCGGGCATCAATGCCGGTATTGGCGGGTTTGGCGGAGCCGGAGGAAATGGCGGCGTAGTGACCGCCTCTTCAACCGGTGTTGTCTTTACCAATGGCGTCGATGCGGATGGTGTTCTGGCTCAAAGCGTCGGAGGAGCCGGTGGACGCGGCGCGTTCAACATTACCGGCGGATTTGGTTTCACAAACACGGGCCGAAATATTGGCGTTAGCCTCGGGCTTGGCGGCTTCGGCGGCGATGGAGGGGACGCTTCAGCGGTCTCCCTGACCCGGACCGGCGACACCATTACCAATGGCGCTATGTCTGACGGTGTCGTCGCCCAATCCATCGGTGGCGGAGGCGGCAGCGGGGCTTTCAATATCTCTGGCCAAGTAGCTTTCAACACCAATCTTGACGGCAGCACGTTAGGTGCAGCTATTGGGATTGGGGGGTTTGGCGGCGATGGCGGCTCGGCTGGGACTGTAACGCTAAACATTGACGGTGATGTCGCGGCGACTGGCTCGCTTCCGGTACGGTATATCGAATCGGCAAGCTTGGCAGACCTGGCTGACCTTTTTGGGGCGGAGTTAGGTCCTAGCGGAGAAGGCGACGACATTGAATGGTCGAGCCGAGTCAGGGTCCTGGAAGACGGCTCACATGGGGTTGTTGCCCAGTCAGTCGGCGGCGGAGGGGGGCTGGGTAGCTTCAACGTTTCGGGAAATATATCCGATGGCGAGAGTGCTCGTGGACTTGCGTTGGGCATTGGCGGTTTTGGTGGCGAAGGCGGTGACGCCGACCTTGTCCGGTTCAACACTGGTGCCGATCAAGTCTCTCTTGGAGCACTCGGAGATAGTCGCTCCGCGTTACTCGTTCAATCCGTTGGCGGCGGCGGTGGAGCAGGCGGGTTTAACGTTTCTGGCCAACTCTCTTATTCCGGGAACGCGACGCTCGGTATGGGCGGCTTCGGCGGCGACGGCGGGTCTGCGGGAGACGTTTTCGCGACGGCAAATGCAGATTTGTTTGCACGCGGTAACTTCGCTCGTGGTGTCTTGGCGCAGTCCGTTGGCGGCGGCGGTGGTTATGGCGGCTTTAGCGTCGCGGCGGGTATATCGGCCAGTACCAATTCAAGCGACCCGACACTAACCGTAAGTGTTGGTGGCAATGGTGGCGATGGCGGCAGGGCCGAGCGCGTAGTTCTCGAACATCTTGGCGCGATTTTCGTTGACGGGCTCGGCGCTGGTGGGGTGCTGGCTCAGTCAGTTGGAGGTGGCGGTGGTGACGGCAACTTCAGTGTCGGATCGAATTTAAGCCTTGGAACGACGTCCGGCTACGTGGCGTCCATCGGAGTCGGTGGTAGTGCAGGTGGGGGCTCTGATTCTGGTGATGTAGAAGTTCGCAACAACGGGCTCATTGCCGTAAATACCACTCTCGATGCCGACAGTGAAACCGGCGAGATAACTGCCACTGCGACAGAGTTTACTGACTTTAACTTTGGGTTGCGAGCGCAATCCATAGGTGGTGGCGGGGGTAGTGGTGCTTTCAACCTGACCGCCATGCTTGCGAACGAGGGTAATCCGTTCGCAGCCTCTGTTGGAGGAAGCGGCGGCGGCTCTGGAAATGCCGGTGACGTCTCCGTTACCCGAGGTTACACATCGGGGGGTGAGTTTTCGCCGGGATCTATTTGGCTCAACGGCGATTATTCCGTCGGGTTAGCAGCAGAATCGATCGGTGGCGGAGGCGGAACCGCTGGCGGTGCGTTCCTCGTGACTGGTCGCAAGGGGGCCAACTCCCGGACAGATTTTGCTCTCGCAGCTAATATACTGGTTGGAGGCAACGGCGGTGGAGCCGGTGCGGGTGGCGAGGTCCGCGTCGACCATGCCGGCCACATATTGGTATCTGGCCATCAGACTCGAGGCATAGTTGCCCTTTCAGTCGGTGGTGGTGGCGGAAATGCCAATTTTGCTCTCGGCGCCGGCAGGAATCCGAATGCAAGCTCAGTCAATATTACGGTTGGTGGCGCACCCGCGAGCGCCAGTTCCGGTGGATCCGTTTTGGTTCGTCATGCGGGGATAATATCCACCGATGGCGACGAATCCGAAGCTGTGATCGCACAGTCCGTTGGTGGTGGCGGTGGAAACATCGCGCTTTCAATGACCCAGGTATTTTCTCAATCGAATGCCCTTGAGGCGACCCTCGGAAGAGCTGGCGGGCAAGGTGGCGACGGTGGAGATGTTGCGGCTACCATTTTGGAAAGTTTTGAGTTTGACGGGACCACCGTTCGATCTGTCTTGGATACGAAAGGCGACAATTCAATAGCGTTGTTTGCGCAATCTGTTGGCGGCGGCGGTGGAACAAGCAGTTCTTCCGCGATTGATATTACCAGAACAGAAAGAAGTGGGGACCCAAAGGATGAAGTGGTTCATCAAGTCGGGTTCTCGTTCGGTCATGATGGCGCTGACGGTGGCCATGGCGGTAATGTGTTTGTCAATTCAGCCGCTCAAATTGGCACGACCGGTTTGGAATCCCATGGAATTTTCGCTCAGTCCATTGGCGGCGGCGGTGGTCGCGGAGGCGGGGCAATTCGCCCAAGTATTAACGCGACTACCACAGTCGACCTTGCATTTGGCGGAAATGGTGGCACCGGTGCTTTTGGTGGTGCAATCAGTGTAGAGAATACCGGCCTCATTGAGACCCGGGGGAATAATTCTCGAGGTATAATTGCGGAATCGGTCGGTGGCGGTGGCGGTACTGGCGGGTATGTTATTTCTCCAATCGTCAACATCGACAATCCGATTCTTCCGGCTGCCCGAAACAGCAATACATTTAACTTTAATTACGGTGGCGATGGTGGCGATGGCGGCATTGGGGGGCGTATTTCAATCCTCAACTCCGGCAACGTAATTACCAATGGTGAGTCCGCTGACGGGGTAGTCGCGAGGTCCATAGGTGGGGGCGGCGGATCAGGCGGAATAACGGGTACGCTTCGACTTAGTACGAGCGGGTCAACCAATATCTATGGCCTGAATATCGGGGGGTCTGGCGGCAACGGCGGGCATGGTGGGTCAATTGATGTGCGCAATACCGGCGCCGTCGTTGCCCGAGCGGATTTCTCAAGAGGGATTCTGGCGCACAGCGTCGGTGGCGGTGGTGGTTCTGCCGGGTTGGTGGCTAACCTCGATTTGAGCAATGCACGTCGGTCGAGTGAGTACCGCAATTCAGTCACCATAAATATCGGCGGGGCAGGAGGCGTTGGCGATTCTGGCGGGAGCGTTTTTGTCGAGAATGGGCAGTTTTCTCAGCAAGACCTTCGAGGGTTGATTCAAACAGCTGGTGATGAGGGACACGGCATCTATGCGCGCTCTGTTGGCGGCGGCGGCGGCGACGGCGGCAGCGTATTCACTATCCAGGGCACCAACGCCGAAGTTGGGTCTTCGGCACTTCCAATTGATATGGAGTTGGGCGTTGCGATTGGTGGCCTGGGTGGAACTGGAGGCCGCGGTGGAGATGTCACTGTTAACAACAAGGGCTTGATTTTCACGGAAGGAGCGCGAGCGTACGGAATCCTCGCTGAGTCGATTGGCGGAGGAGGTGGCAATGGGGGCTTTGCTTTCGCCGGCAACATCTCGCTGAACGCTCGGAGCAATGCTCCAGCTGTTGCGCTAGGTGGCATTGGAGGCGATGGAGGCGATGCGGGCCTTATAACCATAGACAACTCTGGATCGATCCACACAACCGGCCGGGAGGCACATGGAATTGTCGCACGAGCGATCGGAGGCGGCGGTGGTCATTCGCGCTTGGGGGTGGCGGCGACTGGAGAACCTGTATCCTTGGTTCTTTCCAATACGCTCAGCGCAGTATTGGGCGGTAGCCTTCTATCGTCCGGCGGCGATGCCCCCGAAGTTAATCTAAGAAATACGGGTAGCATCACTACAGAAGGTGTGCTCGCGAGGACAACGCATATACAATCGATTGCCGGCGGCGGTGGCTCCATCTCTTTCGATTTTTCAGAGGTGGATTGGCTAGCTGGTACTCCGATCGACAATCCAAGCCCCGCCGCGGATTCGGCGCCTCACTTCTCTGGCTACCTTGGCGGCGATACAACAGTTAATCAGAACGCCGGCAATATACGGTCAAGCTCTACCGGAACCTTTGTGTCACGCGGAGATGTGGGTTCTGCAAGCGAAGCGAGTTCCATTGGTGGAGGCGGTGGCCTATTCAACCTTTTTGTCGATGTAGTGCAAGATTCATCGGGTCCTGGAGGAGGGGTTGGAGACCTTTCCCCTGAGGACCTTGCGATCGGAATCAGTTTCGGTGGCAAGAATGGAGTAAACAACTCCGGCGGTGATCTGCAGATAGATCAACAAGCTCTTTTGTACGTCGAAGGGGATTTGTCCATTGCCGCAATTGACCAATCCATTGGCGGCGGCGGTGGTGGCGCGAACATTATTGTCGATGTCCCATCGGGCCTTGTCTTCGACCGATTCTCGGTGGGGATGGGGGGCGAAGGCGGTCAAAACGAAACCGGTGGCGATGTTTTCCGAACGCAAGCAAGCGACCTGATAGCGCTCGGAACCGCGGCGCGTGGAGCTTTAATGCAAAGCATTGGCGGTGGCGGCGGTTATACCCGAGCTTCATTCAGCGGACTTGGCGCTGAAGGCGTGTCAGCCGAATTTTCGCTAGGCGCACTCAGCGGGTCCACATTGGACGGTGGCTTGGTAACCGCGGTTTTCAATGAAAACGTGATCGTTTCAGGAGTTGGTTCCTACGCAATTCTTCTACAATCGGTCGGAGCTGGTGGCGGCCAGGTAACCCACCTGGGCGGAGATGAACTGCAATTGTTCTATGGCGCCGAGGGCTCAGCATCTGGCGATGGCGGTGATATCGATTTGGACGTTGAGGGTGCCTTGTTTGTAGAGGGGCGCGCTGCGACTGCTGTGCTTGCACAGTCTATCGGCGGGGGTGGTGGTTCTGTCGCCACAGACTCAAATGGCTCTTCAGTAAGTATCGATGCCAGGTCTGACGGTATCGGCGATGGGGGTTCGATATCGATAAACATTGGTGGGACGGTTCAGACTCTGAGTGAATCCTCGATCGGTCTCGTTGCTATGAGTGCCGGTGGCGGTGGGCTAACGCTTACGACCGGAGCGACTGACGATGACGACGTTGAGCCCAGCCTGTTCTCCGCATCGGCTGGTGGATCGGGCAGCGGCGGCGATGTCGATATACGTCTTGCTGGTGACCTGGTCACATTTGGCGACAGGTCCCATGGCATGCTTGCGCAAAGTCTTGGTGAGACTGGCGGGGCAATTACGTCAGTGTTCGGAGGCGATGTCTCCATCTCTGGTGACAACGCTTATGGCGTAATACTTCAGTCTATTGGCGGCGGCGGTGGATTTGCGTCGAGCCAATTCGCAGCTGAGATCCTCGAGGTTAGCGATGCTACCGGTGGCGACGGAGGGCGGATTGCTTTCACAATCGACGGGAATGTGGCTGCAACTGGCGACAACGCATTCGGTATCATCGCCCAGTCACTCGGCGGTGGTGGCGGCTGGGCTGATGGTGCCTACGTATCCGGCGGCGACGGAGCGGGTGGTGACATCACGATCAATGTCGACGGCGCGGTTTTTGCGCCCGGTGAAAATTCTTCGGCGGTCTTCGCCCAAAGCCGCGGTGTAAACGGCGCGGGCAATATTCTGATGGAGATTACCGGTCTGGTCCGTGGCGGCTCTGGCTCCGGTGTCGGCGTGGCATTTGAAGGCGGCTCCACCAACCAGCTGACCAGCTTTGGCTCGGTGTCCTCGGTCTCCGGTCTGGCGATCACCGGCACGGACGGCAATGACGCGGTCAGCAATTTTGGTCTTGTTGTCGGCAGCCTTGACCTCGGTTCCGGAGACAACTCGTTCGACAATGTTGCCGGCTCAACATTTGTCGCGATGGACACCATCGACTTGCGTGACCCACCGTCTGCCTCGCTTGCGAGCGCAGCCGCGGTGCGGGCTGTGCCGACCCAGACCGGATTTGAATTCGTGTCGCCAATCGTGTCTGAAGTTACGGATGAGAGCGGGCGAGTCGGCCCGGCTTCACGGCACGAAACCATTGAACAGCAAGCCGCGCCTGTAGCCTCGCTCGCGGCATCTTCTGGCGGCAGCCATTATGATGGAAAGCGGCCGGTTCAGAACGAGCTGGCTCCGGCGGAGCAATTGCCGGTCAGCGCTGCCGTCGAGAATATGGGGGGACAAGCCGCGCCTGTAGCCGCGCTCTCTGCCTCTTCTGGCGGTAGTCATTATGATGGCAAGCGGCCGGTTCAGAACGAGCTGGCTCTGGCGGAGCAATTGCCGGTCAGCGCTGCCGTCGAGAGTATGGGGGGAGCGGTCAAGCTACCGGTTCAGGACGCAATTTTACCCTCTGCTGTCGACCCCATACCACCCGGTTCCGGGCCAAGCGGCAAACCAGGCCGTGTGTTCGTGATGGATACGCTGGATGAGGCGGATGAAATGGCCGCGGGCAGCCCGGACCAGACCCGGTTTGTGGCTGCGGAAGGCCCCGTCAATGCGGCGACTTTCCGCAACTCCGGGACCTTCCTGATGGGCCTGTCGGCCTCGGCCTATCCGATCGATCTACTCAACGGGGACACGTTCGGCAATCTCGACAACCAAGGCGATCCGACGACCAACCTCTATTACGGAGCCCGGGTCATCAACACGGTCGAGCTGGATGGTCATTTCGAGCAGACGGCCGATGGCCATCTGGTGTTCGACGTGGCCTATGGTCCCTATGCCTCTGACCGGGTCAATGTCACTGGTTCGGCGGCGGTGGCCGGCACCGGTGACATCACGCTGACCTGGCTTGAGAATGATGATCCGGTGACGCTGTTCGCCACCGGTGAGGGCGGGATCGACAATGGCCTGACCATCCGCGACACGATGGCGGTTGATTACTCGATCGCGGCCGATGCGGCGGGTGTTCACCTGCTGATCGAGACCGACTTTGGTCTGCCCAGCCTGAACCGCAATGGCCGGGCGTTGGGGGGGCATATGGACTCCGCTGTCCAGGCTGGCGGTTCAGCCGGGATGGGTCGCCTTCTGGCCCTTCTGGGCAATATGCAGAGCGATCAGCTGGACGTGTATGAGGCGATTTTCGCGGAGCTCAATCCCGAGCCCCACCTTGCGGTTATGCATGGTCAGCTGACTGCGGCAAACAATTTTGCCGATGACTTGTTCAATTGCGGCTCTCCGGTCTCAAGCGGCGATGACCAATGTGTGTGGTCGCGCCTGGAGATGACGGCAAACCGTCGCGACGCGACAGTCGAGAACCTGCATACCGAGGCGCAGTCGATGCGCTTTACTGGCGGGTTCGAGCGGCATGTGGGCGATGACTGGTCGGTTGCGGCCGGTGTCAGCTACGAGACCACGGATCCGGTTCGCATTGACGGTCACCGGGCCCGCACCGAGAGCCAGGGCTTCTCGGTGGGTCTGGGTGTCGAGCGCAATCCGGCGACGGGTCCCTATTACGGGGCTGCGGTGTCGGGTGGCTGGTCCTGGCATGAGACCGAGCGTGCGGTGACGGTGTTCACCAGCGGTGTCGGCACCTCGATGCCGGAGACTGGTTATGCGCGGCTTGGCGGTCATGTGGGTGATAGCTTCCGTCATGGCAGCTTCTTCGCCCGCCCGCAGGTCTCGGCCTCGCTGACGGCGCTCTATCATGATGGCCTGATCGAAGAGGGTTTGGACGGTCTGGGCATTGAGGTGCGGGCCGACAAGGAGCTGATCGGTGCGATTAATCCGCAGCTGACGGTTGGCCATATCTTCCGGGAGACGGAAGACATGGTGGGTGTTGTCTCGCTGACCGGTGGTCTGCGCGTGAGCACGCAGGACCGTCTCGAGCTGCCGATGCGCTTCCTCGGTTCCAACCCGCTGGCGGATCCGGCGATGATCGGCACCTCGCTCGATCAGCTGGTCTACCAGATCGGTGCGGATATCGAGATTGCGGGTAATGAGCGGGTTGGCCTGTCGATCGGGTATGACGCCGAGTTCGGCGCCGCGACCCACCACCACCGCGCCGGCATCGACTTCCGCGTCCGTTTCTAGGGCTGGACCCAAACCCGAATACAAGGCGGCCGCCCGGAGACGATCCGGGCGGCCGTTCTGCTAAAGGGCGATGTCGCTCGATGCCGATAGAGCTGTGCCGCTGCGCAGCTTCGAGATCTGTCCGCCTTGGTCGGACAACTCCGCCATCCCTGGCAGGGAGACCGAAGCGAACCTGCAAGACGGGGTGCGCGATCCTTGTCTTCCAGAGACCACCTCGCACCAAACTCCGACTACCGCCACATATCTTCCTGAAAGAGTTAGACAAAACGGCGCCGCGCAATTTCCGCGGTGTCTCCGCGCCTTCGCGGAATTTTCCCTGCATGGAGACTTGGGTGTCTCGGCGATCCAGGCGCGATATGGCCCACCGGTCTCTGTCCGGGCTTTCGAGCAGATCGGGTAGGGCGATTTCCCTGTATTCCCCGGATCGCAGGGAATTTGGCGCAAAATAGCCCCATATTCCCGATATAGGGAGGAATTAAACACGACAATTCAGTGGGTTGTGAGGCGTTTCCCTGCGCCCAATAACAGGGAATTGGCTTTCCCTGTTACCGGCAAGAACAGGGAAAATTATTTCGCCGAACAGGGAATTTTGCCGTCGATAAATCCAAGCGTTCTGGCCTGCTCATTCCAGTCGAGCGCAATGGGGTGGGTCAGGAGATATTGCAGTGTCAGCTCGGGCGGCTGACGACCGTTGAGGATGGCGGCGGTTATCTCCGGAGAGAGGAAAGCCAGGCGGATGCGTTGCCTCACTGGACTGTCAGTCCATCCATAACGCCGGCCGATCGCGGCCAGGGAGATCCCGCGCCGGGTTTCTGACATCCACTGTCGGGCCTTGGCGATGGCGTTGATCAGCGTCTGGTCGGGCGCGCGCTCGAACTGACCGGTGACGATCTTGATCTCGACACCTCGCCGGCGCAGCTCAAAGCCGGTCTCGATCCGCAGCTTGTCGGGGTCGATTGAATCGGGAGCAATCCCGAGCGCGCTTGCCATGCCCGTGCCCGAGAGCTGAATGGTAAGATGTCGAGGCGCGATCAAGACCCGCTCCACAAGCGCCCGGACCAGCTCGCCGTCGCGGGCGCGCAGCCGGTCATGGACGCTGCGCATACCGTCTTGCGCCCTGTAAAGCGCGATGGGATCGGCATCGTGAAAGATCGTATCGCCGGCTTCGGCGAGGTGATCCGCGATCGCGCCACAAACTGCCCGCTCCAGCTTGAGGGCGGGCAGACGCCAGCCGGAGGGGTCATCCTTGCTACCTTGCATCAGGCGTCGTGAGACATAGTAGCGAATGCGCTTGTGCCCGGTTTGTGTTGCCCGCCGAGAGTGGCTGGGCGTCAACCGGTCACCCGCCTCATCGTAGAGCTTGCCGGCCAGCAGTGACTTGGCATCAGGCTGTTTGAGTTTCCGGGTGATCGGGTCTCGCACCCGCGGCCGGGCCGCGTGGGCCTGGAGCTTGTCCTGAACCCGGCTCCAGAGCTCGTCGCTGATGATTGCCTCGTGCTGGCCGTCATGGACCAGATGCTTGTGCCGGATGCGCCCGACATAGATCGGATTGGTCAGGATATTGTGGACCGCGCCGTGCGACAGGACCGCGCCACCAAATTCGCGGCCTGACGCGAACACCCGGTGCTTGGACCGGATGCCCTGGTCCCTGGCCTTGGCGGCAACGGCAGAGAGGCATTCGTGCTCATCATAAAGCGCGAAGAGCGTGCTGATGTGTTCCGCCTCGGCAGGATTGATCACCAGGCCCCTGACCTTCGGGTCGGGATCGACATCGTATCCCATGGGCACCATACCGCCCATCCACAGACCCTTCTTCTTGGAGGCCGCGATCTTGTCGCGAATGCGCTCGGATGTGACCTCGCGTTCAAACTGGGCAAAGGACAAAAGCACGTTCAAGGTCAGCCGGCCCATCGAGGTCGAGGTGTTGAAGGCCTGGGTGACCGAGACGAAGGAGCAGTTGGCGGCATCGAGCCGATCGATCAGGCGGGAGAAGTCCGCGAGGGAACGGGTCAGCCGGTCGATCTTGTAGACCACGATCATGTCGACACGGCCGGCATCCACGTCCGCCATGAGCCGCTGGATACCTGGGCGTTCCAGCGTGCCGCCGGAGATGCCGCCATCATCATAGCGCTCCGGAACCATCTTCCAGCCTTCCGCCTTCTGGCTGGCGATATAGGCGGCGCAGGCTTCGAACTGGGCATCGAGCGAGTTGAATTCCTGATCCAGGCCTTCCTCGGATGATTTGCGGGTGTAGATCGCGCAGCGGATCGTGCGGCGATCGCCGCTTGAGGGCGTTTCCATCACGCGGCTTTCTTGCGGGTGATGAGGCCGAAGAAGCGCGGCCCGGACCAGTGGGTGCCGGTTATCGTCCTGGCGATGGCGGAAAGGGAGGCGTATGTCTCCTCCTTGTACCGATAGCCCTCTTCAACAACATCAACCCGGTGGGTGACGCCATTCCATGTTCGCATGAGCTGCGCGCCGGGTTTGAGCTTGGGGGCGCAGGGCTTGGGTGTTTCGCCAGCGGCCATGGAAAGCAGGCGCTTTTCGAGGCGCGGGCTGATCCCGCCCCTGGCGTCGGCCTGAAGGTCATAGGCCACAAGGCGGGCGAGGAAGGCCTGGCTGAGACCGCGCGGGGGCTTGCTCGCAAAGCTCGCCATCCAGATCGCCACCAGCTCGTCGCGTGCCTTGTCCAAGAGACCTTCAAGATCGATCTCGATCTTGCGATTGCGCCGAGCCATCAGGCCGCCTCGACGAGTTTGTAGCGCGAGGACCGGCTTCCTTCGAACGGGGGCAGTTTGTCGATCTCGTAGCCGGATTTCTTTAGCCCGGTCAGCGCCGCCCGCGTCGTATGGGGGAGCCAGTCGAGTGCGGTGGCCAGGTCGGGCACGGTGGCGCCGGTGTCGGATTTCAGGAGCGCGACCAGGCGGGACTTTTTGGTTGGCGGGGCGCCAGGCTCCTTCGCCGCGGGCTTGGGCGTCTTCTGATCCGCTATCGTGGGCGGCGCATTGGTCAGGGCCGCCTTGCCGACCTCGGTGAGCGCGATCGCCTTGCCGGTCCTGGTGACAAAACCCCGGCTGGAGAGGTGTTCGAGATGGGAACTGAGTGCCGGCCCCGCGGCCGGAAGGCCTGAGAGTTGGTCAATCGGGATCGGGCCGTCCTTACCGCTGAGCGCGTCGAGAATAGTGATATGGGCTTTGGTGAGTTTGGACATGATGGGTCTCCGGTGTGGCCGCCGCGCGGGATGCGCGGGGCCGCACTGGGACGAGCCCGGAACCTCTCGATCAGGTCCAGCCGGGCGTGGCCACCATGCATGCTCGGGTCGCGGGCCAAGTCCAGTCTCCAGATACACGCCGGCCCGCCCTGGGGAGCAGGACGGGCCGCGGCGATGTCACTATCATTGTTCTGTTTGCCGCCCTGGGGCGTAAGGCCTAGAGGCCCGGGTCGTCGTCAGTTTCCCCTTCCTCGTTCGGCTCATAGCCTGGCCAGGACTCCGTGACGATTGCCTTTCCGTCCTTCTCTACCAGGGTCCGCTCGCCTGCCGTCGTGAGACCTTCCTCCCGGCCCATGCCAGGATCCACGAGCAGAATCTTGATGTCGCCTCTGGTTCTGGCCTTCCTGTCACGACGTGCTTCCTCCTCGGCGTGTTGAGCTGCAAGCTGGTGCACCTTCTCGAACGCCTTGGCATCGCCTTTCATGGCCTTTTCCATAAGTCGCCGGGCCATCAATTCATTGCCTGTCATCTTGACGGACTTCCCGTTCATCTGGACGGTCCGCTTTTCATCAAGCAGGTCTGCCATGTGGGCGGCCACGTCCTTGGGCTGCTTTTTCGGCCGGCCTCGCGGATTTCCACTCTGTCCCTTCTTGAAGCGCGTGGCCTCCGGCGGCTTGCCATATCCAATATCGTAGTCGGCAGAATCCTTGCTCATTCCAGACCCTCCCACTCAAGACGGATCTCGCTCACTAACGAAAAACGCTCGCTGGTTTGCTCAAGACGAGCGTCCTCACCCGTTGCCGCTTCAAAACGCCGGATGATGAGGTCGCAATAGCGCGGATCCAGTTCGATCAATCTTGCCGACCGGCCGCATCCCTCAGCGGCCAGAAGCGTTGAGCCGGACCCTCCGAACGGATCAAGCACCAGACCTTCCAGCGGCGTCACATCCTTGATCGCATCAGCCACCATGGTGGTCGGCTTGACGGTCGGGTGCATCGCCAACTCGTCTCGCCGGCCTGCTACCCCTGGATAGTCCCAGACATTGGTCCGGTTGCGGCCAAACCTGCCCAGCTGGACATTATTCGTGTGCCGGCCGCCGCGCTTGGCAAACACCGCGACAAGCTCATGTTTGGACCGATAGAGCGATCCCATGCCGCCCACCTCCTTGT
Organism: Maricaulis sp.; assembly: GCF_034670125.1. Taxonomy (GTDB): domain Bacteria; phylum Pseudomonadota; class Alphaproteobacteria; order Caulobacterales; family Maricaulaceae; genus Maricaulis. Next base: position 196,370 of record NZ_JAXMOC010000001.1, on the reverse strand, counting down.
TCCAGACGCAGATGTTCTTCAGCTCACCAATCTCGCCCTCGCCAGCAGCCACAAGCTCGCAGATATGACGCCAGTCCATGCAGGCAAACGTGATTCCGCCAGGTCTCAGGGCAGCGCTGATGCGCGCGGCCATGGTCTGGAGAAAGCCCGAGAATTCCGCATCAGTCATCTCACCCGACGCCATGACGAACTCGTCGTGAGTCTTCTTTCCCAGCCCGCTGACATGTCCGGCGATCGGCACGTTGTACGGCGGATCGGTGAAGCAGGTGTCCACGACTTCATCGCCCAGCACCGCGGCGTAAGTCGCCCCATCAAGCGCATCGCCGCACACCAACCGATGCCGGCCCAGATGCCAGACATCGCCAAGCCTGGTGACCGCCGTCCCGTCGTCTGGCGGCGGCACCTCCTCGGCCTCCTCCGGCGTCTCTTCACCGGCCAGGATCACATCGATCTCGCCAGTCTCGAAACCGATCGTCTCGATCTGGAAATCCAGATCCATCTCGATCAGCCCGCCGATCTCCAGTTTCAGGAGTTCATCATCCCAGCCGGCCGTCTCGGCCAGACGATTATCCGCAATGACGTAAGCGCGCTGCTGCGCGTCGCTCATCCCGGACAGCCGCATCACCGGAACCTCTTTCAGGTCAAGAGACTTTGCGGCCTCCAGACGGCCATGTCCGGCAATGATATCAAGCTCGTCACTGACCAGGATCGGGTTAGTCCAGCCAAATGCCTGGATACTGGCCGCGACCTGCTCGATCTGACGTTTCGAATGAGTGCGAGGATTATTCGAGTAGGCCTTGAGTGCGCGAATCGACACCGTTTCCACGCGCAGGTCTCGGATCGGAGCAGTCATGATGCGCCTCCGAAGACAGGAAGCACGGTACGAATGTCGATGAGATGGACCATCTCAACGATGTCTTCGCCGAATGACCTGATCGTCTCGCCAGATGCCCAGTGAACGATTGAATAGACCCACCCTTGGGTGAGCTGTCCTGTTCGCTCGTCCTGGAAGAAAACAAGGTCGCTGCGGAAGTGATGGTAGCCGGCCGGAAGTGGCGGCGGCTTGTATAAAGGCATTGAAGCCCCCTTTTTGGGTTTCAGGAGGCTCCCAACTGAACGATGATGCTCAACGGGTGTAGCGACGAAAGGGTCCCATCAGGCTCAAGCAGCTACTTTCGGCTTTTCACAAACGCGTCGACGTGGCGGCGAACGGCAGACCCCAAGTGGTCGCCGGAGAGCGCCGAGATCACTTCGGTTACCCAGATGCCGGCCGGCGAAGTAGAGGTTGAGCTGTATTCGTTGTGCGACGAGTTCCAGCTGGTGACCGTTGTACCGGTGCTCCTTTCCCAGAGCTCGCAGAGGCAATCCACCGCCCATTCAAGCGTGTCGGACCGAGGGCGCCCGTGCCCTTTCGCCGGTACACCGGCCCTGGTCAGCCGCGGCGTATCAATCCTGATTAGAGCATCTTCGGCTGCAGCGCAGAGGGTCTCGGTCGTCAGATGCCCTTCAAGATAGGCCTCCGTTGCTGATTGCCCGTGGGCAAGTTCTGGGGGCGGCGGGATCAACCAGAGCACATCCAGCAAGGCTGCCTCGGCTCGACTGTTAAGCCGGAGCGCAGCGTCAGTGCCAGGGCGCTTGAGAAATCCAAGCAACCCGTCCTTGGCTTCCCTGATCGTGAAAGCTTCGGTGCCTTGGCTATGCCCGCCCAGCATAGACATTGCGATGTGGCGAAGCTCGGCGGCGGCGACGTCTCGATCGATCTGACCCCCAATCTCGCAAAGGCGATCCAGCCAGACGGGGACTTTGGCAACCAGCTGGCTGACGTCAATCGGCTCTACCCCGTCTTCGCCGGTTCGAGGGGCTCTGGGTCTGGTCATCGGGCAGGTTTCCTTTCCTGCGCCGGATCCTCAGTTTTTAGCGGTGTCGGTCAACTATTGTTTGGGCCGCTCTGATCAGTGCCATCGCTGCCTCAGTACGCCTGATCAAAGGCGCCAGAGAATTGGGAAGGGGCCCCGTCTGGTGTTCGACGGTCAGCGTGGCTGCGTCTTCCAGTTCGCCCGTCGCCTGCGCGGCGAGATGATGAAAGAGATCAATCTCATCCGGGGATGCTGTCACGCCTCGATTGCCGCGATGAGGGCATCCGCGACCTGCGCCATGTGGTGCAGGCGGTAAGGTGTGTACCGATCCTTGCTCGTCGGGCGGTGATTGGGAACCAGGCTCATTTTGCGTTTGCCCATATTGGCGACGGTCTGCACCGTTCCGGAGGGCATCAGCCACGCGCTCTCAAGCTTGGCATTTTGGCCATCGATCGCAACCGCCAGCAGGTAAAGGCCCGGATCATCGCGCCAGGTTGATATCCCGACATCAAACTGGACCGTTTGTGGCCGCGTTTCATCCTGGAAGGTCCAGCTCTTGATCTGCAGGCCGATCGCGCGGTGTGTGACTTTGTCGTGGACCATCACGTCGATACCGTCAGCGTCGACAAGCGGCACATAGCTCGATAGTCGCCCCTTTGATGCGATCATCAACTGGCAGGCCACAAGGATTTCTGCGGCTGTTCCAAGCTGGCCGGACGTGGGCCGTGTGTATGTCGGTTGAGCTTGCATGACATGCACACAAAGGCTTGGGCCCGAGGGGAAGTCAACGCAAAAAGAGACTCATAGTCTGTAGCCCGAAAGTATGCGCCGGTGTCCGATCCGCGCATGGAAATTCGCCAGCGGCTCGCCAACAATATGCGCAAATTCAGGCGCGAAAAAGGGTGGTCCCAAGAGGAGCTGGCCCACCAGGCCGGCGTGCATCGCACCTACATCTCAGGCGTTGAGCGACTTGTGCGGAACCCGACCATCACCATTGTGGGGCGAATAGCGGATGCGCTTGGAGTGCCTGTAGGCGACTTGGTGGACTGAGGTCCGCTTTGGCGCAAGAGCGGACTTCATCCAACGAGCCGACGACGAACAAGGCCGCCGCAAGAGAGGACGTTAGCCTCCTCCGGGTTTGAGCAAATTGTCTTAGGACCGAATCAGAAATTGGTTTCTTGGAGACCTCCCGCTGCCGAATTGAATTCGACCGGAAGTAGACACCGCCTCATATACAATTACTCTGCCACCCGACATGAGGCCCCCCCTGGGGTCGCCGTTCGTAGGATGAGAGAAATCGCGATGGCAGCGAACACAAACGAACCACTTTCGCCGACCGTAACCAAAGTACTCGACCGGTATCTTGCAGCTCTCCACGCTGATGATGATATCGATAACGAATTGGCTGATCGGTTGGATGCCCTATTGCGAAAAGGCAAGGTGCCTAAGCTCGATGATATCAACGCGGCCTTTTTCACGCCGGCGGAAGGGGACAATTCGTGATCCGCATCAAGACCCTTCATATCGAAGAATTTCGAGGGATCAGGGAGCTTGATCTTGACCTTACCGGCGAGAATTTCGGGATTTGCGGCCCGAACGGCACCGGCAAGAGTGGTGTTGTCGATGCGATTGAGTTTTGCCTGACGGGCAATGTTACAAGGCTGTCCGGGCAGGGCCAGGGCGAACTAAGTGTCAAAGCGCATGCGCCCCATGTCGATCAGAGCAAAACCCCCGAGAAGGCTAAAGTCACTATAACTGCCGTCGCCCCTACGTTGGGAAAGGAGGTCACGATAACGCGATCGGTCAAGAACGCACGTGCTGTAGAAATCGTGCCCGCTGACGCTCAGATCGAAGCGATCATTGGCGAGCTGCAATCACATCCGGAATTCGCTCTTTCCCGGCGCGAGATCGCTAAATACGTCGTAACTCCGCCCGCGCAACGCTCGACAGATGTCCAGAACCTGCTGCGCCTCGATTACATCGGCGAACTGCGCAAGTCGTTTGTCACATATGCGAACAAGCGCAAGTCAGACGCCCATGAAGCGGAGCGCGCGCGCAACACTGCCGAAGTCGAACTCAGGACCGCCCTTGGCCTGGATAACCTCAACTGGGAAAAGGTGCTCGAAAATGCCAACCAACAGCGCGGCGTTCTTGGCTTGCCGGCTCTGACCGAACTCACTCCCAAAACGTCATTCAAGGAAGGCGCAGCAAAAAAGGACGGCGAGGATAACAAGCCTAGTATCGCCAAGGGTGTCGCACTTGCCGATCTCGCCGCGTTGGCTACCTCTGTCGAGGCGGGTGAGCCGGGGGACCTGAAAGAGCACCGGGAAAGCGTGCTTGCTGATCTGAAAAAGCTACAGGAAGACGAAAAGGCGCTGTCGCTGGCGCGGGCGCACGGCTTTGTCACCACAGGTCTTGAATTGGTCGCCGACGATGTGTGTCCGCTTTGCGATAAACCGTGGGACGCCGATGAGCTGCGCAATCACCTGAAAGCAAAGCTTTTGAGCGCCGAAGCGATGGGCACCTTGCTCGAAAACCTTGGCAAGGCGATCGGTGCTGTCATGGGCGGCCTCGAAGAACGTGGCACTGCCATCAAGAAAGCCGCAGATTACGCCGCCAAGCTTGATCCAGCCGTGCCAGCCGCGGAGTTCCATGCCCTCGCCAAGGCCCTCGAAGATGCCAAGGCCGCGCTCAAAGCGTTCCAGGACGACCATTCCCAGATTGAAGGGGCGATTGCCGCTATCCAGGAAAAATGGTGGGAATTGCCAGAGGACGCGCAGGCGCGGCTCGATGAAACGCAAAAGGGTGTAACGGCGCTTCCTGATAGTTCAGCCAAGGACAAGGCGATTGATTTCCTCGCCGTCCTTCAGGATCGGTACGAGAGGCTGTTGGCGACGAGTAAAACAGCCAAGGCGATGGCATCGAGGAGCTCCACGGCGCACAAAGTCCGCGACCACTACAACACCGTCTCCAACAAAGTCCTTGAAGACATCTACGAAGCTGTCGCCAAGGAGTTCACGGAATTCTACAAGGCGATCAACGCTGATGAAGGCGCTTTCATCGGCGAGCTGAAAGCCAAACCCGCCAAGCTCAGCTTCAATGTCGATTTCTATGGCAGGGGGACATTCCCGCCCGGCGCCTATCACAGCGAAGGGCATCAGGACGGGATGGGGCTTTGCCTTTACCTTGCCCTTATGAAGCACACGCTCGGCGATAAGTTCACTTTCGCCGTGCTCGACGATGTATTGATGTCGGTCGATACAGGCCATCGCCGTGAAGTGTGCCGGCTGCTCAAGACGAAATTCCCGGGCACGCAGTTCATCCTGACCACGCACGACCGGGTCTGGCTCCAGTACATGAAGACCGAAGGGCTGATTAAGGGCGGCCAGTTCTTCGGCGGCTGGAAGGTCGAGACAGGGCCGCGAATATGGGACGACACGGATATCTGGACGGAGATCGTGGCAGCTCTTGATAAGGACGACGTGCCCCGCGCCGCCGCGCTGCTGCGCCGGTATCTCGAATATGTTTCTGCTGTGCTGGCGGATAATTTACGTGCGCAAGTCGAGTACCGCGGCGATGCCAATTACGATCTGGGCGACCTTATGCCATCGACGCTGAACCGGTGGCGTGACCGACTGGGCAGCGGCATTAAGTCGGCAGCGCACTGGGGCCATTATCAGGCCAAGGCCGAGCTTGAGGCGCAGTTGGACGAAGCCAAGGCGCTGATCCAGAAAACCAATGCCGAGCAGTGGGCTATCAATAAGTCCGTGCATTTCAACGAATGGGAAAACTTCACCAAAGTCGAATTCCAGGAGGTGTCCGACGCCTTCAAGGCCCTGCTCGACCATATCCGTTGTCCGAACCCTCAATGTGGCGGCTACCCCTATCTAACGCCACGCAAGGGCTCATCGGAACAACTTCGATGCAATTGTGGAACGATCAACGCCAATCTTAAAATGAAGTAGCACGGCGGGGCTTCCTCGGACCCTTGACGCTTCCAAGTTTGACAGTGATTTTCATGGCAAAAGAACCAGCGCTGAGGTCCGCTTCCGGGATAAACCGGCCTCGCGCGTGCACCCGTATTGTCTGTGTTTTCGGGGGGCTTGTGCTCAACAATCGGCTCCCCGATATTGCAGCCCATGGGCATTGCAACTCTCGGTGAATTCAAGGACCTGTTCCGGCGCGCAGGCGTCAGGACTGTCTACGTCAAACACCTCGCGACAAAGCAGGATAATGAGAAGAACCAGGTCGTCCTGGCTTCGGAAATGAACGGGCTGGTCAACCTGTTTCCGGCGCGAATGGCGTTGAGGGCAGCGAGCCAGAGCCGCATGAAGCGAAACTCGTCTGCCGGGCGGCCAATTGCCGAGGCCAGTCTTTACTTTTTCTGGATGGACCGGACCGGTGCGCGGTTTCATGCGCCGCGGACGCGCCTCATCGAGTACTTCCAGTATCCGGAGGTCCGGCTCTCCGGCTTTCTCGACCGGTGCCAATGGGCGCCGGACGCGATACGCCGTGACAGGCAGGCGACGTTCGGACAGCGCATTCTCGCGATGGGTGCGAACTCCGCGGGTGAAGTCGTCGGTCTGCTCCTGACGGAAACCGAGGATGCGCTTGTCGCAGACTTCCCCGATTTGTCCCCGTCAGGTGTTTCCGGTGTGCTGGGTGTGCTCTCAACCACAATCGGAGCGACAACGGCCCCGCGAGAGCTGCTGATCTCGGACCTGCGCGGCATTGTGGCGTCCGGCTGGCACCCCTCCGTCCGGAACAAGGGCGGCAAGATTGTGCCTTTCAGCGGGAACCAGGGAGCTGGTTACACCCTGGAAGCCGCGCTTGGCGTCGAGACGAATGCGCTCAAGGCTCCCGATATCCACGGCTATGAGGTCAAGTCCTACCGCGGAAGCAAAATCAGTCTCATGACGCCGACAGCGGACTGTGGCGCTGAGGGGGAGATGGGGTTCCGCGACTTCATGAACGAGTTCGCAAAGCCATCGACAAAGGGAGACGGGTCAGCCCGGTTCGTGGGGCTCTTTCGGGCGGGCAGGCTCAACAAGACTCATGGACTTGTTCTCGGTGTTGCCGGGTATGACCCCGAGACCGACCAGTTCTCGGCCGCGCCGGAGGACGTTCGCGTCGAGCTCAAACACCACGAGACCGGCAGGCTGGTGTCGGGCTGGTCGCTGGAGAAACTCGCCAATTCCTGGAATTCGAAGCACGCAGCAGCTGTCTATGTCCGGGCTGAGGCGCGGGCAGCGTCCAAGGGCGACGAGTACCGCTTTTTACAGCCATGGCTGATGTGCGAGGGTACCGATATCTGGCGGCTCCTGCGGGCAATTGCTGTCGGTCGCGTTTATTACGACCCGGCCCATACCATCTATCCGGACGGAAGCGCGAAGGTACGGCCGCAGTGGAGGGTAGGAACCTCGAAGTTCGAGGAAAGCCTTCGCGAATTGTACGCCCGGGTTAAAGCGGTCAGCTAGCGTGTGCCACGGATCTCGACCGCCTGATGACCGCTTTCAAGCCAGCTGCAGAGCTGGTCTGAAACGACATCAACCGTAAGTCGCCCCGGGCCTTTGAGGGCGCACTCCCAGACCCGCGCCGTGCGCCACCCGAGTTGATTCAGATCGCCCAGTGCGCGTTGGTCTCTGGCCCTGTTGCCCTCGATCTTTTCCCGCCAGAATTCCTGCCGCGTGGACGGCCACTTGAACAGGTGGCAATCATGCCCGTGCCAGAAACACCCGTTTACGAAAACCGCTGCTGCGTACTTTGAAAGGACGATGTCCGGCTTTCCGGGCAGCCCCTTCCTGTGCAGGCGAAAACGGTAGCCCCGCGCGTGAAGGGCGGACCGGATCACAAGCTCCGGCCGGGTATTCTTGCCCCTGATCCCGGACATCATCCGGCTGCGCGTAGCCTTGTCGACGACGTCGTTCACTCCGCGGCGTCAGCGTCGGCAAACAGCGGGCCGGCATCTGACTGGTCCATGATGGCCGCCATGATGAAGGGTTTCATCTTGATTGCGATGTCCTCGATCACCGGAACGGCAACCGCGTTGCCGAACTGTTTGTAGGCACGCGTATCGGAGACCGGAATTTTCATGGGCGGGTGGCCCGGTTGGTCAAAGCCCATGAGTCGAGCACATTCACGCGGCGTCAGCCGGCGCGGGTTGCGGCCCTCCTGTGCGATGAGGATCTCGCTGCCGTCCTTGTAGTAACGCGCCGACAGGGTGCGGGCGGTGTCCTCCGGTCCGCACAGTCCGAAACCGAATCCATTCCCCTTGGCCCGGTGCTTCTCGGCATAGCCCTGGAGATAGTTCCAGAGCTTGTCCGACAGGGTGTACTTCGGATTGACGAAGCTTGCCTCGTTGGCGCCGGCTTCCTCGACGGGGAGGGTGAATTGCTCTTCAGGCGTTTCATCCGGTGAGTGGAGGATCGAATCCAGCCTCGGGCCGGTCTTGGGATCGCGGAAGCTCAGTTTCGAGATGTCGAAGCGGCATTCCTCGCGGAAACCGACGATGAAAATCCGTTCGCGATGCTGGGGCACATAACCCTTGGCGTCGATCACAACGGTGGAGACGTGATAACCGAGATCGTTTTCCAGGGCGCCCTTGATTGTCGCGAAGGTATCGCCGCGATTATGGCTCTTCAGGTTCTTGACGTTCTCGAGGAGGAATGCGGCCGGGCGTTTTGCTTTCAGGATCCGCAGCACGTCGAAGAAGAGCGTCCCCTGGGCCTTGTCCATGAATCCATGCTGGCGACCCAGCGAGTTCTTCTTGGATACGCCCGCGATCGAGAACGGCTGGCAGGGAAAGCCTGCGAGCAGGACGTCGTGATCGGGAATCTCGTCGGCCTCGATCTCGGTGATGTCGCCCCGGATCTCATGGTCATCATCCGGATAGTTGGCCTTGTATGTCTTCTGTGCGTAGGTGTCCCATTCACTGGTGAACACACATTTGCCGCCTGCGGCGTTGAAACCGCGCCGGATGCCGCCGATGCCCGCGAAGAGGTCGATGAATCGGAAATCAAAGTCGTCGGGTCCGCGATCCTCGCGAACGAACATGCTCTGCAATTCCTTCACGAAGATCGGGTTCGGAGCGACCTCGCCACTCTCCCAGCGATAGACGGTTTTGGGCGTGACGTTGAAATGGCTGGCGGTCGCTTCAACGGACATGCCAGCTTTCTCGCGGCATTCACGGAACTGGGTAGAGGTCATGGCGATTCTCTGGGACATTTTCTGACAATATGGGGTAAAATAACCCAGAGATTTGTCGCGTCAACCCGGATGTTCTTTTTATGTTCTGGTTATGTGTGGCGGGTGCTTGGTTGCGCCAATTATTTTAGCGAGCAGGCACAGTGTTGACCGGTCTTTCGCTCCGGTTTGACAAAGATCGGGAATTCTCGACGGGGCCCAGAGTAGCTCTCAAACCCTCAAGCCCCCTCCATTCCGCCAATGTCGACACCTCGATCACGGAGGCGCTCGAAGAGGTTTTGCAGGGAATTGCTCTCCGATTTCGTGAGTGAGAGATTGCCCCTTCCGAGCTTGCCGAGGGCCCGCGTCGATAGCGGAGAAAGCATGCGGTAGCGCCGCGCAATGGTTTCGATCGTGCCTGCCTGCCCCACCAGACCGAGGAGCTGTCTTTCGAATTCGATCTCAAGATCAATCTTGCGCTCCGCGCGCCCTGTCTTGCGGGCCTCATCAATTGCTTCAAGTGAAACGATAGCATCGCCCAGATCGTCAGGTATATCGAAATCCGAACCTTGAACACGGGCCCAGCAGCCCTGGGTCTTGGCGTATTCACTGACGTTGGTCACGCCGGGTGGCGGGGACTTCAAGATGGCTGCGACCCGCGGAGCGATCGCCGAGAAAACGTCCTGCAGAGCCGCTGGCACCGCCTGTTTTTTCCAGATCTGCTCCAGATCGATGGCTTGTGAATTGCTCTCGGACAGGTGCTCCACAGTCCACGCTATTGTGTAGGTGACAATGTTGGCTTTGTAGCCTCTGTCTTCCTGGTACCAGGAAGACAGTCCGACCATCTTGTCGACCCAGCGGAACGCAATCGCCCGCGCAACGCTCCAGCGAAAGAAGCGGTCGTTGTACTCGGCGGCACCCTTCTCCCATTTCTTCGAAATCTCCTTCGCGAACTCCAGAAAGCACTTTTGCGCGCCGCGGCTCACGACGTGAGGCTGGGCCCGGAATGTAAGATGGAACTTAGCGAGGTCTGTTTTCTGGAAAACCTGCGAACGTGGGAACTCTGCTTCAAACCGGCGTTTCTCCGCCGGGGTTCTTGAAGCCTGCTCATTGCGGTACTGCCCGCGTGCCCTTTCATAGAACCACTTGCTGCCTGCGAAGGCTCCTTCGGCTGCGGGCGCCGTCATACGGCGCGACATCTTTTGCATCTCGATATGGAATGGATGGCTGGAGAAGAAGTCCGCCTCACTGATCCGGTTTTGAGTGTTGGCGAAGCGCGAGATGAGCGGGACGACTTCATCCACCCTCTCCGGCTGCACCACGGAGAGCTTCATCTGAACGAACACTTTCGACAAGTCTGCTTTCTGCTTGTCCTTCGCATAGAGAAGCGAGGCAGTCGTCTGACCGCCGTTGACGATTTGCAGGTCCTCGATCTTCGTTATGGCACGACCGTGCTCCGGGGTCTCCGAGACGTCTACTGCGGTGGCTGTCGCTGTGATGCCGTTGTTGTAGGCGAAGAACATCTCCGGTTCGTCGCTGGCAGTGGTGATGATGCCCTTGTTCGCCTTTGTCCTTGCCTGGAGAAAGGTACGGACGTTTTGCTCCATGAGGCGGGCCCCATAGATACCGTATATGCGAGCCAGCAAGTCTCCGGGAACAACAATCAGGTAGGATTCGTATTCTCCATCACCCGCGTGGGCATTGAGGCAGGGAAGTGGTTTGTCGCCATTCAATTCCGCCACATCAAGCTCGACCGGCTCCACACCCCCCTGAGCTCTCTGGATATCGTGGTAGCGCAGGAAGTCGATAACGTTGAATGTGATGGGAACCCCGAAAACCTCGCCTGCTTCGACGGATTTCTTGCGGGTTGCGAGACGGGCATTGGAGAAGAGCACGCAACGTACACGCTTAATGACGTCTCGATTCTGAGCTATCTGGTTTGCGACTTCGAATGCGGCGCTTGTTTCTTCGAGGGATCTGACGAAATCAGTATCGATCGCACACTCAAGGAACCTCTTGGCCCTGTTGAACAGTTGCTGCATCCGCTCTGCGTTCAGGGTGTCGATGTCGCGGTCATGCCGGAAATCGCAGATGGCGACATGCAGCTCCCCACGATCACGGTCAAACGCATACCCATCAATCTGATATGGCTTGCTGCCATCACGCTTCACCGGCGTATAAATCAGATCTGCGCAATCTCCATTTTCCGATGCCAGCGCGCCATAAAGCTGAAAGAAAGCCGCATGCTGGGGTTCACCCGAGGCCCCTGCCTCCAGAATAAGGTCTTCCCAGAATTCGTCGAATGCGGTCTCGTTGGCAGCCTCAAGCACTGAAAACCCTTTCGTCAAGCCATTCGTCTGATCGTTGGAATTCTCGGCAGAAATCTAGCATTATCTGATATCTGACCCGCTCAATGCCTGTCTGCATGTTCCCGGGCACCAGCCGCGGAAAGTCGTTCTCGATCTCGAAAATTGTTCGGGTCACTGGTTCCCACGCCTCTTCATCATACTCCGAGCGCTCCTGGTAACCCGCGGCAAGCAAGCCAGCCTCGAGAAAGTCGATTGCGACCGGGCTTGCAGTCTCCAGCGTCGACCTGATATCGGCGACGTGTTCGTTGAGCGTAAGGCTGTTGGGACTTGCCCGTTCTGTCGAAGCGATCGTCTGATGAACGACAATTATCGGACCGGACGTCGTATCCAGCTGAGCCTCGGATGAAATCTTCAACGCCTGGTCTGCGGTGGACAATTGTGTCTTTGTTTCGACGATCGTATCGCCTATCGCAAAATCCTGTTCGTCTCCATAAGGGCCGCGCCAGCTGCGCAGGGCGGCGTCGGCGTCATCGAACTGATTTAGAACTTCCCGCAAGAAAACCAGCTCACCAACGAGACCAATAATCTGCTGTCGCGAAAGCAACTTGGTTTTTCGTCTCTGGAAGAGCTCCTGCCAGCGCCGCATTCTCTTCACGATCAGGAATGCTCCTGTGGAGTTGGCGCGAAAATCCAGCTTTCGAGTGCCCTGCAGGAGATCTTCGCATAGCGACTTGAAGAGGGTTTCTTGCTCCACGTCGACAAGCCTTAGAACAAGCGCTGAGGTGCCGTGTCGGTCTGCGCGACAGAGCATCTCCACGCCTGCCAGGCTTGGGAGCCCTTCGAGGCTCTCCTTGAGACCCTCCAGAAACAGGATGTATTTCCCATCTGCTTCACGTCCCAGAAAAAGATCGAGAGGGTGATCCGGATCACAACGTTTGAAGTTGAGATCGTTGCCTTTTGGCTTCGTTATCTCTGCCCAGATTTCAATCATCGTTACCTCCGCTCAATGCCTCTTCGTCATCGTCGCGCGCTTCATCCAGATCGTCTGCCATGGATTTCAACCAGACCTTGTTGACGTGATAGGTCTTGGCTCGGACAGTTTTTTGCGTTCCGGGAAGACAGAAGCTGAGAGACACCGAGATTTCACCACGCAGGGTCCCGTCGGCGTGTTCGCCCGACCCTCGCTCTTCGCCCGCCCTGAAGAGATGAATCAACAGCAGGGGACGATCCCGTTCGAGACAAAAAGCACGATCACCCTTCAGGTGGGTGTTTTCGTCCTTTGCCCTTTCGGCCGCACTGACATGCTCCTTGGTAAGGAGCAAGCTCGCGTCTTTTGGATCCGCTATTCGGTTACGGAAGCCGTACGGCCTGTAAAGTGTTAGATCCCGCTCGGAGTCCGTGGGGTATGGGCGCGTTCGGATCGCACGAGCTTCCCCGCAGAGTTCATAGCGCGGGTTCTCCGGCCGCGATAACCGCTGCGCGTCCAGCAGTGGCACGACAACATCCCACTCTTCGAGTTCCCCATCTATGCGGTCCGAAAGATAATCGATTGCAAGAGAGCGCCTTCCCTCAATCTGACCAAGGACAGTTTGCTTGATCGGGAAATCGAAAACTTCAAGAAGCTCTATCACTGCCCGACCCGACACGCCTTTCCAGGTCAAGTGCTTCGCCCTTTGGCCAGCAATTTCCGGATCGGGATCCTCTGTTGCATCGACAGGATGCCCCAGCCCCTCGATGAAACTCACCACGGTGTCCAGATGATGCCTGTTCGTTGCGGCATCGTCCTTGAGGGTGTGTCCCTCGATGTGCTTGCCTGACAGGTCTGCTGCAAACTCTCTTTTCTCCGAGGCTCGCATCTTGTTGCCTGCGGTTACTGCGATACCGGTTTCGCTGCGCCGGACCTTCAAACCGAACTGCTCGGGCGTCTCGTTCCGGGCTCGCATCCTCTTCACCTCGGACCGCAACTCTTCGATCGCATCCGCAATGTAGTCATAATGCTCGAGGGACCGCCTCGGCAGGTAAAGACGGCATAGGTCCTCAAATTCTGGCCTGTACCCGAACCAGCGAGCCATCTGCATCAAGGTGTCAGACGCAGCGGTGTTTCTCAGAATGTAGGAAACGCACAACCCCTCAAGTGTGAGGCCGCGAGACAGCGCTAGGCCGCCAATTGCGATAATATGAAGTCCCGTGTCCTTGTTCGCCGAATAATCAAGTGCACCGCCCTTCATGTTGACGGTCCGCGTCTCGATCGGCCGCGACGCATCTATGAACACCTTCAGGACATCATCGAAGCTGTACTCCAGCGACGGATATTCCTCGCCAAAGGTTGCCGCAAGGGCAGCAATATCGGGATCATCCAGAGCCCGTTTTCCGAGGCCTGCATTGACGCGAATGGCTTTCTTGAGGCGTTCAGAGTAGGCGTATACAAGTCCGAGAACTTGCTCCTGCATCGCATTGAAGCGACTGACATTGATCATCATGGAGCAATGCTTCTTCCCGTCACCTCGCAAAACGCGGATCGCTCGCGCAAGAAAAAAGACACGAATGGCTTTGAGGAGGGTTTCCGGGAGCGTTGTAAGGGGGGCCCCGTTCTTGTGTTTCAGTGGAAGAACGTCTTGATAGTCATCCACCACTCGAACCATCGTTTCCGCTAGGTCGCCATCACCGAACACCCGGTGCGCTCCGACATAGTTGTTCGGCGCATCAAGCGCCTTGATGAAGTGTTTGGGAAAGAGGTCGTCTCCGAACATCTCATCTTCAGTCGATGGATCAATGAAGATGTTGGCAAACGGTGTCGCGGTGTAGCCGATGTAGGTTGATCGATTGAACTTATCGAGGATGCCCCTGATAGCTCCATTGATTGCGGTGACCTTGCCAGCATCCTTCGTTGTGTTGATGGAGGCATTGTCTGCCTCGTCGTCGATGAGCAGCAACGGATGATCGATCCCGGCCCCGTGCATCTGGCTGTCGAGCCATGCAGATAGGTTCTCCAGGGTCGACACGTTTTTCTTCATCACGAAGATGATCGGCTCCTTCAGCGCTGAAATGGTGACGCCGTAGTCCGAGTTTTCTTTCTTGAAGTCACGGTCGCGTGATGTCCCGTATGCTGGAAAGCGTTTCGGTCCATCACCAAAATCAGCAAGTGACAATGTCTCTTCAAATGCGGCGTGGAAAAGGGATTTCTTGCCAATAAAGGTTTCGTCAATCCGCTCCTGGGTCTGCGCGCGCAATGAGTTCGTCATGCCTGCCAGGAGAATAATGATCTTGTATCCCGTGTCGGCTGCCTTTGTGATCAATGCGGAATAGTTCGTGGTCTTTCCAGATTGGACGTGACCAATGACCATCCCGCGTCGCCTCCAGTGCCCTTCCGTCTGCGGATCCCCACAATAGTCGAGAACCTCGTCCGTGACCTGGTCTAGCGTTGAGACGACGTTGGGCGGCAGATTGCCACCGTCGAGATAGTAGCTCTGCAGCCTGTTCCAGTAGTAGAAATTCGTGACTGGTGCCCTCTCCGCCAGCCAGGGACGGTGGTCGGCGAGTACCGCGGTCCCCATTCCCTGAGTGACCGAAAACGTACTTTCGAACTTTCGTATGATCAGATGGCGTTCTTCGTCCGAGAACGGGAAGGGCGAACCGTCAACCACTTCTTCAATTCCGCCCTCCGGAATTGCTTGCCGGGTCCGCAGGTCTTCGGAAAATCTGCGGAAGAGTTCCGCTCGCAGATAAACTATGCGTGGATCGTCCATCATGCCTTGAAGTCCCATTCATCCAGTTTGTGCTCAACGAAATCCCAGTGCGCCTGGAATGGTTCCGTGCACTCGAGCATCTTTCGTGTCTTCGAGACATCGCCATTCGCCTGAGCCAACAACCTGGGAGCGATCACGCCCAGCTGCCGTTCGATCTCAGCCGGTGACATCACCGACTGACTGATGTCGTCACTTCTCGTCAGTGAGTCGTCGGCAAATGCGGATACGGGAAAGTTTTGCTCGATCTGCCTGAGCGCGGCCCTGGCAAGCGGCGCCGTTTCGGGATCAAGGCTGGAAATCAGCGCCGCTATTGTCGGGTGCTCCAGATTGATCTCGTACCGGATTTCATTGTTGCGAGAGTAGCGCTTCCAAACGGCCTGGGTTGTGGGAGAATCGATGCGCCCGCCGCGTTGCCGATAGGTCCTCCCTGACTTCTTCTTTATCCCGTTCACGATCTGACGAAGACGCGTCCGAAGGAGTGCGGGAAGTTGTGCATCGCTCTTGTCGACCGTGATCTTCCACATGTCATCCATGGAGTTCGGGATGTCGACGCTTATTCGAACCAGCTGTGACAGTTCCCCGAACTTGGCGAGGCGAAACCAAGTTCCATGAATGATCAATCGATCGTTCCTGTAGACGTAGAACCCCTGATTTCGAAGGAACCCATCTTGTCCTCCCAGCTTTTCGTGCTCTTGGGGGCGCAATTTGGAAAAATGTGGCAGCACGTAAGGTTGGATCGTGACTGTGCTTCCATCAATGCGAAGTGGTTCAGCCTCGAGGTGCTGGGTCGCTTCGTGCCCTCGATAGAATGGGTCATAGGCCGCAAGTACTGTTCCGTTGATCGAGAGGGAAAGCCGCGGCCTGCGTTTGGCCAACCCTTCAAGAAATCGGTGGAACACCAGGGCAAGCTGATCAGCGGTTTGATCGATGGCGTCGTTGAAATCCTCGGGAGAAATCGAGCCGTTTTCGGAAAGCCGGTCACATTTCTCCCAGATGACTGACGTTCCGCTCGTTGCTTCATCCAGACCGTGGTCAATGGCGTCGAAATCTTCGGCCGACAGGATACCCATCTTCCACTCGTCAAGGTCTTCGAGATCCCAAACGGCACCTGAGAGCGCGCCATCTTGCTTGGATACGACCGTCAGGCGCTTGCACTGTGAAAAAGACGCCGACTTCAGGCCCCACCCGAACCGTCCGAGATCGTCCGGCAAGCGCTCGTCCGCGGGGTTTGTGGAGGCTGGTCGCATGGCGTTCTGGAGGTCTCCGCCGGACATGCCGCAACCATTGTCCGTAACTCGAACCTCGGGGTTTCCTCCATTGAACAGGCATTGAACAGCGACTTCGGACGCCTCGGCCTTGATGCTGTTGTCGATCAGGTCGGCGAGTGCCGCCGCAAGATCGTAGTTTCCAAAGCTTCGTGCCGACATCATCAATGATGCAGCGTCTGGAGGATTGTTTATGAATTTCATCGATGCGCCCGAATTCAGAAAATACCATGCGCCCAACCCTTAAATCGGGTGGGTGACAAAAACTGTCGCCAACTTGGTGCATTGGGAAGGTTGGCACACTAAAAATTGTGCCCGCAAGGGAATAATCAAATTCATACATGTACCCGGTCAGACACCGAATGCGGCCGCGTGAAGGTCGGGAGCAGGGCGTTTGGGAGAATTTTCAAGGGGCAGCACTTCTCCAGGGCACACATGCGAAAGCGCGACACACTGGAGCGATTAGGTCCTATTCTTTAGTGGCTCAAAGGAAACAGGCCCGACGCCGCTGCTCATCCTTTAGCTAATGAGACATGGTTCATCGTCGGCGAGGAGCCCTGTCGAGCTGTGGGCGCGTCCAGCCCTCGCCTGAACATTTGCGCTGTAAGCTAGGTGCCACCGGCGTGTTCCTCTGATCTTCGCCCAGGCGTCAGCCGAATTCGCGCATCTTTGCTATTGTGGCCGATGGTGACAGGTTTTGTCGCCCTGCTGTTGCAGGATAACTTGCACGGAAAACGAGCACATCGAGGGGCGGATGAAAAAGACCAACGGAAACCTGAGCTTCTACGCGTCAGACCTGATGCGGCTTCAGGGGTGTCAACATGCGACCGCGCTGAATCTGCGTTATCTGGAACAAGGTGACATCACCCCGGCTGCGGATGATGACGAGATGCGGCTGGTGCAGGACCAGGGGCATGCCCACGAAGCGGCGTTCACCGAGCGCCTTCAGGTTGAGGGACTGGACGTCGTCGAGCTCGAGCGCAAGTTTGCGTCGCCTGAACTGGAACGTGCGGCCACGCTGGAGGCCCTGCGATCAGGCCGCGAGGTTGTGGCGCAGGCTGCCCTTGGCGCTGAGGGGCGCTGGGGCGGGTATGCTGATTTCCTCTACCGGGTGGAACGGCCGTCAGATTTGGGCGCCTTCAGCTATGAGGTCGCCGATACCAAGCTGAGTCGGTCGCCCAAACCCGGCCAGATCCTGCAGCTGTGCCTTTACTCCGACCTGCTGACCGACATCCAGGGTGTCGCGCCTGAATGTGCCCACCTCGAACTGGGATCGGGTGAACGATATACCGTGCGCCTGGACGACGTCCGCGCCTACGCGCGCCTGGCCCGCGAGCGCTTCGAGGCCTTCGTGGAAGCACGACCCGAGACGCGGCCGGAGCCGGTTCCAGCCTGCAATCTCTGTCGCTGGCGCGAACACTGCCGGAATGAATGGGAGGCCGATGACAGTCTGGTCCTGTTGCCCGGCGTTCTGACCAGCCAGCGCCGCAAGCTCGAGGCTGCCGGCATCACAACCATCAACGCACTTGCGGAGGTGCGGGGACGCATACCCAAGCTCGCACCGCGCACCCAGGACAAGCTGGTGTCACATGCACGCCTTCAGCGAGCCCGACGCGCGGGCGGACCTCCGGCTTTCGAACGCCTGCCGGTTGAGCCTGGCCGCGGATTCGACCGCCTGCCCCGCCCGGATGAAGGAGACATGTTCTACGACATCGAGGGGGATCCCTATTTCGAGGGAGGCCTCGAATACCTGCATGGCGTATGGTTTCGGGAAGGTGGGACGTGGCAATTCCGGGACTTCTGGGCCCATGATCGCGAATCTGAAGGCAAGTCTCTGGACGCGCTAATGAAATTCTTCCGCGACAGGCTGGTCGCTTACCCCGGCGCCCACATCTATCACTACGCCCCGTACGAGATCACCGCCCTGCGCAAGCTGACAAAGGTGCACCGGACCCATGAGTCACTTCTCGACCAGTTCCAGCGCGACAAGGTCTTCGTTGATCTCTACGGCGTGGTGACCGGCTCGATCCGCGTGTCCGAGGGCGGGTACTCGATCAAGGATCTGGAAGCCTTCTACATGGAGAAACGCGAAGGCGAGGTCGCGACGGCTGGCGCCAGCGTGGTCGCATACGAGAAATGGCGGGAGACCGGCGATGCCGCCATTCTTCAGGAGATACGGGACTACAACGAAGTCGACTGCATCTCGACGCAATTGCTGCGTGACTGGCTGATCGACAAGGCCCGCCCTGCCGACCTCCCTTGGCCCGACTTGTTGGACGGGGACGGGCATGAGGGCCCCGACCTGGAGCGTGTTGCGGAGGAAGAAGCCGAGGATGCGGCGAATGCGGCCAGACTGGCTCCGCTTCGTGACATTCTCGGTGATGAAGAAGCACAACTGGTCATCGACCTCAGTGCCTTTCACCGGCGTGAGAAAAAGCCGGCCTATTGGGCGATATTCGATCGCATGGCCAAGGATAGTGACGATCTGGTCGATGACCTCGACTGCCTTGCGGGACTGGAGGCGATCGGGGAGGCAGAACGCGGAAACCGCGGTGTCCACAGGCAGCGTTATCGATTTCCTGCTCAGGACACGAAGGTCGCGGAAGGCAAGACCGCCAGCCTGAAGCCGGCGGAGATGCCGGTCACCGTGAAGGTTCTCGAGCTCGATCATGACCGGGGCGAAGTGTTCATTCAGTTCCCTGGAAAGGCCGGGCCGCCGCCGGCGGAGATCGATCTCCTGCCCCCGGGGCCTATCGGTGACCTAATCTTGGTAGAGGGGGTTGCGTCCGCCAGCGACCTCTTGCTTGCCGATGATTCCAGCATCACCGCATTCAGACGTTTCCTCACCCGACAGCCGCCGAGCTTTCGGGATGAACGCGCAAATATCCTGTCAGGCGCAGAAGAATTGCCGGAGCAGATTGCAGAAACGATCGCACAGCTCGACCGCTCGACGCTGGCCATCCAGGGGCCGCCCGGCACCGGCAAGACCTATGTCAGCGCGCTGGCGATCTCTCGTCTGGTGGCGAGCGGCAAGCGGGTCGCGATCTCGTCGAACTCGCACAAGGCCATCGAGAACCTGCTGTTGGCGACAGCCCGGCGCATGGATGATGACGCCGTTGCAGGGCAGCTCGTGCAGAAGGTTAGCGATAGTGATGCCGCGCCAGCACATGATCGCATTCTGGTGGTCACCGACAATGAGGATTCCGAAATTGATGCGGCCGCCATTGTCGGGGGCACGGCATGGCATTTTGCACGCTACGACGAGAACGCGTTCGACTATCTGTTCATCGATGAGGCCGGACAGGTGTCCGTCGCTAATCTGATGGCGATGAGCCGCTGTGCCAAGAATATCATCCTGGTCGGAGACCCGATGCAATTGCCCCAACCTGTTCAGGGCTCGCACCCCGGGCAGAGCGGACAATCCTGCCTTGAGTACCTTCTCGGCGATCAACGGACTGTTCCCGATGACCGTGGTGTGTTCCTGCCGACCAGCCGCCGTATGCAGGACGGCGTCTGCGCCTTTATCTCCAAGGCGGTTTACGAGAACCGGTTGGGGAATGATGCTGGCGCATCCCGGCAACGACTTCATGATGCCGCAGGAGAGCTGCGGACCGGGGCGCATTTCATCCCGGTCGAGCACACCGGAAATGCGCAGGTTTCCGAGGAGGAAGTCTCCGCAATCTGTACGCAGATCGAACAGCTTGTCGGTGGAAAGTTCGGTGATCGCGATGGTGAGGAGCGGGCGCTTGTTCACGCCGACATACTGGTCGTTGCCCCTTACAACGCGCAGGTAAACGCACTTCGCGCGGCGCTTCCCCCAGAAGTGCGGGTCGGAACAGTCGACAAGTTCCAGGGCCAGGAAGCGCCGGTTTGCCTCGTATCGATGGCGACATCAAGTGCGGCCGAAATGCCCCGCAATCTGGAGTTCCTGTTTTCGCTGAACCGAATTAACGTTGCGGTTTCGCGCGCAAAAGCACTGGCCCTCGTGTTTGCCAGCCCGAGGCTGCTCGAAGTGCCCTGTGCAAGCATCGAACAGATGAAGCTGGTCAACACATTGTGCGAGCTTCGACTCTCCAGTGGCCAGAATGAGGGGCCGACCTGATGAGAAATTGCATTTATCGCCCCACGGCTGGGCCGAATGACTGGAAGGCATTTCTGGCAAAGCCTGATCTGCACTGGAAGACCGGCCGTTCGGCGCGCTCGATGGCTCATAGCTGGGAAGAATCCGGCGGGTGTCCACCGGAGGTGTCGACATGTCTTCAGCAGATGTTCGAAGCTCAGCCGGAGCCACTTTTCGTGGTGCCCGAGCATCAGGTCGACTTGCCGGGCGGCAAGGCTGCCAGTCAGAATGACGCTTTCCTCTTGTGCGCTGTGGGCGACGAGTTGGCGGCGGTCATGGTGGAGGGCAAGGTCGATGAGACTTTCGGCCCTACACTCGGGGAGTGGCTGGTTGATGCCAGCCCGGGAAAACGAGTCCGCCTAGAGGCCTTGCGATCCATTCTGAAGATCGACGGCGAGATCGAGCCGGACCTTCGATATCAGCTCTTTCACCGCACCGCGTCGGCTGTGATCGAGGCGCGCCGTTTCCGCGCCGGCCATGCCGTCTGCCTGATACATTCGTTTTCGCCGACAGCGCGCTGGCGCGAGGACTTTGAACGATTTGCCCGGTGCCTCGGTGCTACGTCAATCAAGTCCGGATGGGCCCAGGTGCCGGGGCACACAAACCCGACATTGCATCTTGCCTGGGTGGCCGGTGAGGCACGCTATCTTCAAAAATAAGAATTGCTCTGGGGGAACGTATGACGATCAGAATTTTTGCTCGCAAGAGCCGTGGTGCAGATGCCGGACTTCTGCTCGAGCCAATCCGGGACAAAAACGGCAAGTTCATCGTCAGCGAAACCAAGTTCGCCGAAGACTACATCTTTGTCGACACATTGCAGGATGTCGTCGAACACATCCGTGCAGGCTACAAAGTGCGAATGAAATCGCCGCGAGGAGGTCCTCCAAGCCTGATCTCGCCGAGCTCCATAACGATCGAGAGCGGGTCTGAAGATGTCTGAGTTCGGCATTGACGAGAGTGCGCTGACGGACTTGATCCGGCGCTTCCGCGAGACCTTCCCGGACTTCGAGAGCTTTCGATCGGAAACGGGCGGATACCGGGACGGTGAGCGCGAATACAAGGATGCCTTCCGCGCCGTTTTCCTCGACGTCGTCGCGCCCTTGCTGGAAGCCGATCCGGTAGAAACCGAATCTCAGGCCCGGGGCCTCCTCTCGGCGCTGCTACGTGCACTGACTGAGAAGGTCGGGGAGTCCGGAACTGTTCAGAACATGGTTTCGTGGCGCGGGCATGATCATCTGGGCAAGCTGAAAGGGGCTCCGGCTGTCGATGCCGCTCGAGCCTTGCAGCGGCTTTGGATCGACACGGGGGCTCACGGCGCGGCCATCGAGGCATTCTCGGAAGCCTATTCCGACGCCTTCGCTCGCGGTGGCCAAGGTGGCGGCGTCAACGGTATCATCGCCGTCTTGGGTTCCCTGGTGCTTGCAATCAAGGATCCGGCGGGTGCTGTGCTTGTCAGAAAAAACCTCTGGTCCGCAGTCGCAAAGGCGCTGCTCCACCGCATCATCTTCCACAACAGGCCGATCCGAGCGGAAGAATATGAAGAGGCCCTTGCCGTCGCGAAGTCGGTTTTCAAGCGACTTGAAGCCGAAGGCATGCAGCCTACCGACCTTTGGGATGTTCACAATTTTCTCTGGGTGACTGCGAGCGGGACGTATCCGGGGGCGACGAATGCGGACTCTGCAAAATCCGGTGTTCAGGAGCTCTTCACTCGTGACGCGATCGAGGGAGCCATGGATGCGTTTGATGCTTACCGCGACCGAGGTGACCACGCCGAGATATTTGGAGGTTTTGGGAGTCCCAAGGGCTTTTGGGTTAGGTCCACAAGGGATCGAGAGCAACGAGTCTATCCGACCAAGCCGATTGTTGGGTTCATCCAGAAGAGCACGAATATCAACGGTGGCTGGTCGACAGTGACGGATGCGGCGGCACGCCTGCACAATGCTGGCTTCATTATCGTAGATGAGAATGACCAGCCAGTGCCTGTACCTCCTGACAGGCATGCGCATTTGATGAGCGGAGCGGACCAAATCCGAGCCGTCGCGTTGAATTACTACATCTCCCCAGCCCGTGATCGCGGAGATGCAGACGTACAAATAGTTGTGCGACGAATTCATGACGAAATTGGCCTGTCGGAGGCTTGGGCGAATGTAAGTCAAGCGCTCGCAGGCGGGAATCTGCAAACCTTGGCTTCGTTGTCTCCACCGTCTCGAAAAGGGCCGGAGGCAAGCACAACGACTTCTTTTGTTTATAGGCTTCGAGATCTGAGTGGTGGTTCAGTTATGACTAAGTAAGTGACAACTAACCTCATCCTCTTCGGCCCCCCTGGAACCGGCAAGACCTACAGTACCGCGGAAGAGGCCGTCCGATTGTGTGATGGCAGCATTCCTGCGAGCCGTGAGAGTTTGATGCAGCGATATGACGCATTGCTGGATGAGGGCAGGATCGAATTCGTCACCTTCCACCAGTCGTTCAGCTATGAAGACTTCGTGGAAGGTCTGCGGCCATTTACTGGCGAGCCGGACGGGGAGGGTTCGGAAACTGGAGCAAGCTCCTCGGGTTTCAGCCTCAAGCCGATAGACGGTGTGTTCAAGCGGATCAGCGAGCGGGCGCGTCTCGACGTCGGAGCTGCAGGTGAAGGCCGTCTTGATCGGACCAGGTCGATTTTCAAGATGGCACTCGGGCAGCGGGATGTGGACGAGCAGCAAATCCTGGACGCGCTCGATACCAATCAGATCCGGATTGGCTGGGGGGGCAAGATCGACTGGTCAGATGAGCAGTTTGATGACTTCGAGGCAATTCATAGCCGGTGGAAGGCGGAAGTCGGTTCCGACGTCAGCGGTCATGACGGAAATGTGGTGATGACTTGGTCGTTCCGTTCTTCCATGCAGATCAGGGACTATGTAGCTGTTTCGGATGGCCGGGATCGCATCCGTGCATTCGGGCAAGTGGCAAGCGACTACCTGTTTGACCCCGACACAGAAAGCTTTCCGCACCAACGATCCGTGGACTGGATATGGCGCCGCGACGAGGGTGCTGACCGGTCCCTGTTCTATCCGAACGGATTCCGGCGACACGCGGTATACAAGCTCGACATGGCGCTCGTTGACTGGGACGGGCTGGAAGAAGTCGTGCTCGGCGAGGACGGGACCGACCCTTCCGCGAACGCACGAAGCCATGTGCTCGTTATCGACGAGATCAATCGTGCGAACATATCCAAGGTGTTCGGTGAGCTGATCACGTTGTTGGAGGCGGACAAGCGGTTGGGAGCGGCCAACGCAATCCGTCTGCGGCTGCCTTATTCGGGAAAGTCGTTCGGCGTTCCGGCCAATCTTCACATCATTGGCACCATGAATACGGCCGACAGGTCCATTGCCCTGCTCGACACGGCACTTCGACGGCGTTTCCAGTTCAGGGAGCTTTTGCCGAAGCCGGATTTGCTTTCGACAAACCCGGATGGCATCGATCTGCAGGCCCTACTGACGCGCATGAATGAACGGATCGAATATCTGTTCGACCGTGACCACCAGATCGGTCATGCCTACTTCATCCATTGCCGGAGCCGCGACGACGTGGACACGGTAATGCGCGACAAGGTCATCCCGTTGCTGGTGGAATATTTCTACGAGGACTGGGAGAAGATCCGCCAGGTCCTCGGTGAGACCAGCGATGAAGGGCGGTTTGTTTCCCGCAGGGCGCTGGTCCCACCGCCCGGGATGGACGGCTATGGGGCTGACGAAGTGCGCTATCGCTACGCCGTGCGGACGCGCTTCGCAGATGACGCCTACACCGGGTTCGCATGAACGCGCCGCTGACACTCAGGGAATGGAGTTATCTTCCGATCCGCGAAGGCGGGGAGGAGGGCTCGCTCCTTCCGGCGGAAGCTGACCGTCTTCATGCGGTCGCGCAGGCCGCCGAGCGCGATTTGCGACTCGGTTCGGGAGAAAGCGACAAGGTCCTTCAGCATCACAAGACGCGTATCCGTGCCCAGCAGGTCGTCGGTGTCCTGGCCGCGCCCGGTGTCGCTGTGGAAATTCTCCCCAAGATCGACGACCAGAGCGACGAGGCCGTCAGGCATGTGCTTGTCGAAATGCTGGCCCAGGCGTTCAATCTTCCGATCGCGCCAGGGCGGCTGGCCGAACTCTCCCGGCAGCACCGCCATCTGCTGGAGATTGTCATTGGCCTTTTTTGCGAGCTGGTCTTCCGTGTCGTTCACCGAGGTTTGCCGCGCGCCTATGTCGGGCAAATGGCGGATCTGCCGAGCCTGAGGGGAAGGTTGGACGTCCACCGCCAGTTCGGAGTCCTTGCTGCTTCACCGCAGAAGCTGGCCTGCCACTTCGATGAGCTCAGTAGTGATATCCTGCCCAACCGAATTCTCAAGACGGCGATCAACCGGTTGCGGCGCCAGTCGTCGGCACCAAGAAACCAGCGCCAGTTGGCGGAGCTCGATTTCATGCTGGAGGACATTCGTCCCTTCGCGCCGGGCGAGCCAATACCCTTTCAGGACCTGGTGCTGGACCGGACGAATGAGCGCTTGCGCGCACCTTTGGAGATTGCGCGCTTTCTGATCGAAGGCAGCTATCAGACGACCTCGTCCGGCCACGGACGCGGATTTGCGCTTCTGTTTGAGATGAACACGCTCTTCGAGGAATTCGTCGGGCGCGCCGCGCAACGTGTCAGTGGTCGACACGGTGCCAGAGTGCACCTCCAGGGGCCGCGTAGTCATGTTCTCAATCGTGAAAGCGACGGGCGTGCCCTGTTTGCGACCAAGCCCGACATCTATTGGTCGCATGCCGCTGCGGACATTCTCGTCGATACCAAGTGGAAGCGACTGGACGCCTCGGATTCAGAGGGGCGAATGGGTGTGAGCCAGGGTGATATCTACCAGATGATGGCCTATGCGCATGTCTACCCGGCCCGCCGCCTCATTCTTCTCTATCCACACATCGCTGCGCTCAGGAAGCCGGCCGGGATCCAGGTCCGGTTCAGGATTTCCGGAACCGACAAGATCTTGGAGATTGCCACAATCGACGTCGCACGACCGGACTTGGTGCCGGCGCAATTCTCAGTCTTGATGCAAGGGCGGCTCGATGATGGGGAGGATCCACGTGTCGGTACTGCAGCATGATGTCCTGAAGGCGCGACAACGCGCAGAACGCGACGCCTATCCGGAAACACTGGGCCTTCGTGTCCACCGGGCCATCAGCTGGCTCGGGCGCGCCGAGAAGGAAGTCGGCACCGGTGACCTCGACGCCGCCTTCATCTTCTACTGGATGGCGTTCAATGCTGCCTATGCGGGCGAACTCGGCGACAGTCAGGGTGATGCTTCAAGCGCCCGGGACGACTTTCGGCGCTATTTCGGACTCCTGCTCAAGGCTGACAGCAAGCAGGCCATATACGACGCTGTCTGGACCCGCTTTCCGGGACCGATCCGCGTGTTGCTGGACAATCCGTATGTCTTCTCGCCCTTCTGGCAGGCGCAACGTGACGGGGGGGGAAATGACTGGAGGGCCGCGTTCGATAAGAGCCAGACCGCTGTTCGCTCTGCCCTGGCCCGGCAGGACACGCAAACCATCCTTCAGATCATATTCGACCGGCTCTATGTGCTAAGAAACCAGATCATGCATGGCGGCTCGACCTGGAACAGCGCAGTCAATCGCGACCAGCTCCGGGATGGTGTCGATATTCTTGCTTGGCTGGTTCCGATCTTTGTCAGCCTGAAGATGGATCAGCCTGAACTGGACTGGGGTCAGCCTTTCTATCCAGTGGTGGAGGCATGACAATCGATACTCTTGATCAGCTGTATGTTCTGAATCTGGGAGAGCTGCGATGACCTCCCCCCAGGCTCGAGATCTGCTTGACGCTCTCGGTCTTGCTGAGAAGCGCAGGGTAGCAAGTGGTCGCTATGTCACTGCCAATATCGGCCCCGCAGAGAATTGGTTGTATTTTGTGACCTACAGGACAAGAAGCGGGTTCTGGTTCGGCGTTTGTCCAAGGAAGGCGCAAACAAAAATCCGGGCAGATGTCCTGACCTTTCTGGAAAAAGAAGGGTTCGAGCCTACCAGTCGGAATTTCGAGGCCATCCGACTGGTTGGCAAAACGGTCCAATGAGCGATTTGCGCAACACCGATGAGGGTATGGAAATGAAGAAGCCTGAAGCCATCGACCTGTTCCGGGCGCTGGGACTTGTCGAGAAGCGGCGAGTGGCAAGCGGTCGTTATCTCACCGCAACTGCCGGACCTGTCGAGGGCTGGCTGTACTTTGCCACCTACCGGACGACAGGTGGTGGTTACTGGTTTGGAGTTTGTCCCGAGGCGCCACGGACAGAAATTCCGCCCAACATTCTTGCGCGTCTCGAGACGGAAGGCTTCGAGAAGACGAACAAGAACTATGAGGCGATCCGGCTTGTTGGAGAAGATATCCCCCAGTCTGCACCGGAGGCGCGACTGGTCATGGCTGAGCTGCAGGAGATGTTGGCAACGTCCTAGGGGCGTTTTGTCCAGAACGCAGCAGTTTTCGCGACACAGCCATCAGGCATCTTTCGCTGACCCGAGATTCTGTATCCAAGGCTGATCATAAGGCTGCCAACCAAATACCCAGCGGTTTGTGTGGCCTGGTTGTGTGCTCGATAGTCCACACCGAGAGCCGCATTGAGTTCACCATCCACGCCAGCGAGAGCGGGCAGCCCTTTTTCGGTAGCCTCAAGGCACATTTTCTTGCCTGCAGGTGACGTAATTATATCGTTCATCTTGAGGGCGATGGGTGAATTGAGACGCATGCCGCCGTCTTCTGAGTATGGCAGGCCCAGAAACTCGATGACTGTTACAAGATAAGCCGCCTCCGGCGAACTGTTAGAACGAGCGTTTATCCATAGGTTTTCCCGTTCTTTGGCGGTCATGGCTTCCAGCATCTCGACCGTTAGTTTTCCGGGCAGTTTGTCCGTCATAAAGGGCTCCGCGGAGGTTGATTGTAGAATCGTGACTCAGTGTTTAGTTCCGTCAGGGTATGAAAACTCAGAACCCAGAAGCCTGCTTAACACGTCCAAGCACGCCGTTCTCGTCCCGCAGCGCTCCAATCGTTCTGACTAGAAGCGTTGCTAAGGCGATGTTTGGATTCAGACCTGAAACGTTACGACAGCGAAAGAATAGGAGGTTCTTTTCGGGCAGTGTCAGAGGAACTTCGGCTTGAGCGTGGGGTACCGGTTTCCTATACTCGTTTGATGCGTAACCCGTTCAAGTATTTCAAAACTTCGCCCGAGATGGCAGTGTCAGAGGAAAATCGCTTGAGCGTCGAATCCCGGTTTCGTAGCCTTTTCCGATGCGTAATCCGTTCCGGTATTTCAAGACTTCGCCCGAGTTCATCCGCCTTGCGGTGATGATGTACATCCGCTTCCCGCTGTCGCTTCGAAACGTTGAAGATTTGCTCCACGAGCGCGGCATCGACATCACCCACGAGATGGTTCGCTTCTGGTGGAACCGGTTCGGGCCGCTGTTTGCGAAATCGATCCGCAAGCGCCGCGTTCAGAATGGGCACTACTCAAATTGGACTTGGCATCTGGATGAGGTTTTCGTCCGGATCAACGGCGAGCTCCACTACCTCTGGCGGGCCGTCGATCATGAAGGTGAGGTGCTGGAGGCGTATGTCACCAAGCGTCGTGATCGCAAGGCGGCGCTGAAATTTCTGCGCAGGGCGATGAAGCGATATGGCCGCCCGGAAGTGGTCGTCACCGACAAGTTGCGCAGCTACAAATCCGCGTTTCGGGAGCTGGGGATTGTGGGCCGCCAGGAGACCGGGAGGTGGCGCAACAACCGGGCCGAAAACTCGCACCAGCCCCTACGGCGCCGAGAGAAAACCATGGGCAAGTTCAGGCACCCGAAAAGCCTCCAGAAGTTCGCCGCCGTCCAATCGTCCATCCACAATCACTTCAACCTCGAGCGTCACCTCTATTCGCGACCCGACGTCAAGGAAAACCGCTCCGTCGCCTTGGCTGAATGGCGTCAACTCGTGGCCTGAGCCAGGGGCAAAGAATGTCTTTCGAGACCCGTTCGCTTTTGTCTGACAGCACCGCCATCCCAAGCAGGGAGACCGGAGCGAACCTTCAAGACGGGTTGCGCGATCCTTGCCTTCCAGAGACCGGCTCCCACCAAACTCCGCCCACCCTCCTCATCAATCGAACGGCTCCACGAGAAGCTCGAAAGTGTGTCCGTTTTCGATAATCGCGTCCGGTTCTATCCCGTGGCGTTGGAGATAAACTCGCCAGTCGACATCGCTGCGAAAATACGCGCCCGGGCGACCCAGGAGGCTTTCTGCTGTCATGCGGGCATAGTTCGGCTTCGGGACGATGCGTGCACCCGTGACCCGGAAACCGGCTTGCGTGATGGCCGTCTCTGCGTATCGGTAGGAGTGCGTGTAGCGCAATAATTCGTCGATTGGGGTGTCAGGGTATGCGTTTCTCAGCCAATGTAGCTGGATCGCCGTCTGGCCATTGGTGATGTTGCTGAGGAACACACTTCGCAGGCGTGTGTCGCCGAATTCAACGCCCAATTGGGCAAAGGTGCGGGCATTCATGTAGAGCGAGACGGGAATCCCGGGACGGGTTGCAGCTTCGCCGAGCAGGTTCCGGCGCGCCGTGCCGACCCAGGTCGGGGCGTCATCATACAACTCGGACATCTGCATGCCGATGCTCACCGTGGTGTCGTCTTCTCGGTAGAGGACCCGCTTGAAGCCCCCGACTTCCAGCTGACCGATATAGGCTTCCGAGACCGCTTCCCGGTTGCCGCCCGGAAAGTCGAACACCCTGTCGACGAACCGGAATCCCAGCGGGTCGGTGGTACCCGGCGCCATATCATCGTAGAAGTCACTGCTGATCGGGGTCACGATGCGGCGTCTCTCGCGGTCGACCGCCTGTGCCAGGTCATCGAGCGTGGTCGCGTTGGGCGGTGCGCGCAGCAGGTCGCGAGCCATCGGATCATCCATCATCCGCGCGAAACGCTCCGGGGACTCAGCCGCCAGCCGTGCAATATCGGCGCGATGGCGCATGTCCGAGATGGCGGTGTAGGTGCGCGCGGGAATGGCGTCTGCCCAGCTGGGCCGCCCGAGGAAGCGCTCGCGCAGGCGCTCACCCAGCTCATAGGCTGTGCGTTCGGCACCGGTCAGTCCACGGCCACGGCCGAAGAAGCCCGGGGTATTGAAGGACTGGTCAAGGCGCCGCGCCTCCTCAATCGCGGTGAGCACGTCCTGCTGAATGCTCCGCTCCAACCGGTCGAAGTCAGCCGGCGTCAGGTCGGCAGCAATCCTTTGATGACCGCGCTGAACCGATCGGGTCACACTGGTCAATCGCCAGGCGTCCACAAATGAGTCCGCTGCGCCGTAGGCCCCCAAGGCGGTTTTGGCCACGCCGATGAACCACTGCATGTTCGCTGCCTGGTTGGCGTAATCATACCGACCGGCGCCCAGCACCGCCGTGGCGCCGCGCGCGAATGCGCGTTCTTCCTCAACCTCCCAGATCGCAATCGACTCATTGGTTGCGGTCAGCCCGAGGTCTCCCACGTCAACGGCGAAGGCCAGCCAGGCCGCACTGACCGTGCCGAAGGCCGCTGCGCCCAGCCCGCCACCGATCGCGGCGGCGAGGACCACCCTGTCGGTATCTGCGCGGGAAAAATCTTCCTGGGCCTGGATTGCGCGCGCGAGCGTGGTGTGTCCCCGCACATAGGACCGGGCGACCCGGTCCGGCTCCCAGCCGGCCCCATCCGGCGACGGTCGCATCAGGCGTGGCATGATCTGCCGCTCGACGGCGCCGAATCCAAAGGCAGTCATTTCGAGCAGGTCTTCGACGTCGCAGGCGTCAATCCCTTCGGCGGTACGCCGTGATGCTGCGATAGCGGCACGATAAGCCTGCCCGGCTTGGCGCGTGGCAGACCGGCGCCAGTCCGCCAGTCCCGCATCGTCAAGGCCATAAGCCGCCTTCAGGGACGGGTCGTCACTGAAGGTCCGATAAAACTCCACCATCTCGCCGTCGGGCGCCCGGACATCAAAACCGCCAATAGGCTGGCCGGGCTCAAAGACGATCTGATCAATCTGACGACGCAAACCATCCAGCGCATCGCCCGTCAGGCGGGCATCGCTCCAGGCGCCTTCCTGCTCTGTCATCAGGTCAATAAAGACGTCGCGCAAGAGAAGCATGGCGGCGTGATCACCCGCCGAAACCCCCACCGAGAACCAGGTTGGCCGGTACACGTCTGCGATGGTGTATCCGGTCAAGCGGCGGCTGAACGCGCCAAGTGTATCCGTGGGATTCAGGAGGATGAGGTTGGAGAATTCCTCAACCTCGACCTGGCTCAACCGGTTGAGACGGTCGGCCGTGCTGAGATCTGGATTGTCGCTGACAGAGGCGAGGTCGATTTCGATTTCCGCGCACTGATAGGCGTCAAACAACGCCCGTCCCCAAGTCAGATTGGGTTCGCCATGGTCGCCATTCCGGGCATTCGCCACTTGCGCGATCGAGGTCGCGACGATCGCGCCGGCGATCTGTGGCCTCGGTTCATAGACGCCCGGATCGGCAACGATGGCGCGCAGCGTATCGCCTTCGCTGACCTCTATCGGCCATCCCCCGGCCTGGCTCGGCTCTCCGCGAGGATGCAGCCGCAACGGTACGGTCCGGTAGACGACAACCTCGCGCTCGTCGCCCGTTACCGGATCGTACCGGCGGGTTGTTTCGCGACGCGCCGGTATACGGCGGACCTGGCGGGTGGGATCATCGGCCGTCGTTGCTCCGACGGACCGCGAGTCGAACAAAACCGGTTCCGCGCCGCGAAACACCACAACGTCCACACTCTCGACCTTCAGATCGCGATCCGGAGATAACTCAACCACCATGGTTTCGGGAGCGAGCAGGACGTCGGTTGCCTCGGTCTCCCGATCATTGAGGCGTCGGGCAAAATCGATCCGCCCGGAAAAATCGCCGAAACGGAGAACCCAGCTTCCCTCGGCACCGTTGAGTTCCAGCGTTTTCCGCCCCGGGAGGGTTTCTTCCGAAATATTCGCCCGGACCAGAATGGCGTCCATGTCCTGAAGCCGGCGATAGGTCTCCGGGTCGACTTCGGAGCGCAGCCGGTCGTAGCCGACCTCAGCCCGTCGCGCGAAATCGGAGGCAAACTGGTATTGCTTCATCTCCGGCGCGTAGCTCACATCGCCATCGCCGGACCCCAGATCAACCGGCTCGCCTAACCCGATTGGGAGATCCGTGCCGATCACAAGCAAGCTACGGTGACTGATCGGGTCTACCGCATCGCCGCTGAAATTGCCGTCTGGATGCGGCCGCCGCACGACGCCGTACTCCAGGCGCTGCATCTGACGCGAAAGGGGCACGACGACATGAATGCGCGGCTCCAGGCGGCTCCAGGTTTCCCGGCCGGAAAAGACAATCTGACCCGTGTCATCGTCCGCATAGGACAGGTCGCCCTGACGCCCCGAATACGTCTGCCCGCCATAGCGCGGCGCGTTCCAGCGCTGGGTCCACTGGCCATTCAAAGACACCGGGTCGATGGCGAATTCCAACTCGATGACACGTTGTGTCATCCGCACCGGGCGCTGCACGTTCAGCGCAAGTGGCTCACCGCCAGCCGAGAAGCTCACGGTAGCTGCCTGGCTTTCTATCACCTCTCCGATGGCATTGCGTCGTTGTTCGCCTGCTCCTGGCCACTCCCCCTCGAGCCGCAATTGCAGAACGCCGAGATTCCTCTCGAACCGGGTGGACCGCAATGTGTGGGTTTCGCCAGAGCGCGGATGAATTAGACGGACGACAGCGCTTCGTTCTGCCTCGTCAATAATTGCGCGGCCGGTCACCTCACCGAGCGCGAAATCCTCGGTCGAAACGCGCCAGACTCCATCGACCGAGACCGAGGCCGGGTCGAAGCTGGTCGCCCGGAACTCCGGCAAACGCTCGGGTGCGGCCGCTTCTTCGGAACCCAGGGCTCGATCGCGCAAACCCGCGATTTCGCGCGTCTCGGCCTGCGGGGCTGCCGCGTCGTGCTGCGACACCGGATATCCGGACAACAGGAATTGGCTGACCGCTACCGTGACTGCGATCAGGGCACCGCCCCCGCCAACCGCACCGGCGGTGCGGTTGGTCAGGCGCCGCGCCTTGATGTCACCCAGAAGACTTGACCAGAAACCACTCATGGCCCGTCCTCCGGCTGGATCGTCAGGATTTCGCTTCGGTAAAGACCGGGGTCCTCAGTGCGTTGGACCAGAATTCGCGTGCCGTTCTCGACCTCGATCTCGTAGATTTCCTGGCCCGGTGGGTCCTCAAATCGTGCCTCGATGAGGAAGGGATACCCGGGAAAGACCCTGTCCACCGGCTCGTAGACGTCGTCATCGGGCGTCTCCGGGTCACCGCCGATCCAGACAACGGCCTGTAATTCTGGCGTACGATCAGGCGGGTTTGGCCCGCAATCCGCCGCACTCGGCATCCATATGTGAGGCGCCATGTGATCGGTTTGCGTCGACCTTCGTGATATGTCCGGTTCAGGTGGATAGAGCGCCGCGGGCCGTCCGAAATAGATTGACGGATCGTGCGTATCAACGAGTGCACCCTCCCATCGGACCAAGCCATAGCGGTCGATCAACTCAACATGACGCCAGCCGTATTGCGTCCCGGCTTCGGCCAGGAAAACGTCCGTATTGCCGGTGTTCTGGAACGGCGCACCCAACGGGACCTCAACATCAAAGCCGGCTGTCGTCGGATTGTCGCGGAACGTGTTGGCGCCTGTTCGTCGAGGCCGAATGGCGCCGGTGCCTGGGTCGGCATCGAAGACGACAACTGCGTCCAGCTCCAACCGACCCGGCGCATCACTCTCCCACATCAGGCGAGCGCGAACATCCTGCCCGTCCTGTTCGATCACAGACTGCACATCCAGGGGCGGGGCGGTGACCAGAAATTCGACTGTCGCGACAGTTTGAGCGTCGGCAAAATGCGTGTCCCGACCGGCCAGCGAGGCGCTCGCCGTACCCCTCATCAGGGCCAGCTGGTACCGGCCGGGCGGCATATTGAGGGCAATTTCAGCCGTTGCGCCGTCCTCTGACCAGCCAATCCAGGGGATGGTTTCATAGGCCGCGTCTTCCGGCGGTCCCGCGTAAACCTCGCGCGCAACACCGGCACGCGCGTCATCGGCAATATCCTGCAGGACGGCCGCGTAATCTGCGCTTTCCAGGACGGACCGCGGCACCGAAGGATCATTGAGGGGGTGATAGGGTTGGCCCGTCACCATGGCGTAACTGTCAGGCGTTGCATTCCCGATCAGGGGTGAAAACGCGCTGTAGGCGACCTGCTGCGGCGCCATCGGCGCGCAGCCATAAGCGAAAACCTGATTGCGCCTCAGCGAGATCCACAGGGTCTCTCCCTGCAGCTCAACACCTTCACGAGGCTGCAGGCGCAAACGCGCCATGTCGCTCACCACATAGCCCTCACGGTCGAGCATCAACTCGATATCGCCCTCGACCAGGATCTGACGATCAGCGGGCGGACTTCGCCATGGCTCGACTTCACCCTCCAGCACGAATTCCCGCTGCGCCATGATCAGCTGATCATCCGTGTCAGTCTCATCATAGGCATCATCGATCAGGACGAGCCGCGCCTCATACCGGCCTGGCATCATGTCCAACAGGACGACTTCCTGGCGGTAAGATCCGTCGGTCTCGAACAGGTCCGCGGCACAATCGGGCCATCCCCGGCAGGCAGCAACCGCTTGGCGATATCCGACCATTTGCCGGCTTCCACCGTCGCCGATCCGAAGAACCTGTACCGCCAACCCGATAGGCAGCGGACTGCGCGCGACCTCTGGCGGCAGGACGAGTGTGATATCGGGCCTGTCCGCGACCGGGTAAGTGTCCGTGCCATCAGGCGGATCGGACAATTCGAAGACGTCGCCCAGGGGCTCCAGCTCAACGCTGAGCGCGGCGCGGTCGATGATCCTGTCGTCTGCCCCGATCAGGCGAAATTCATACTGCCCGAGCGGCAGAAAGCGTGACGGGCCGGGCACAAAGGTGAACGCATCCGGCAGGGTCCCGCCGGGCTGCGAGGCCCGGCGCGCGCTCAGGTCCCGAACATTGGACAGGG
The DNA here is from genome assembly GCF_034670125.1 of Maricaulis sp. GTDB lineage: Bacteria > Pseudomonadota > Alphaproteobacteria > Caulobacterales > Maricaulaceae > Maricaulis. The sequence goes on along the minus strand of NZ_JAXMOC010000001.1, from coordinate 161,779 downwards.
CCGGACGGAAGTAGTCATTGGCGTAGCTCTCATCTTGGATGAGTCGGGCGCTCGCCTCTATCCCGCCGCCCGGATACAGCCGGGCCACCCGGGCCAACTCGACACGAAGCGCACCATAATCCGTTAGTAATCCGGGAACGTCGTCCACGTGAAAAATGAGTGCCTGCCAGGGGCGAAGCACCGTACCGTCGGGAAAGGTCAGGGCGCCAGGACGTTCCTCGATCAGGCGTTCCACCCAGAACTGCCCGCTCGCAACGGAATTGAGTCCCGGGTCGGGCATCACCGTCATGCCGATGCGCAGATAGCTCGAAAAACGGTCGGGATTGTAAAACGTCGTTGTATCGAGCGTGCACCCGCCCCCCGAGGCGCGGGGCACGCCGCTCGCGCAGAGCGCCGGTTCGGGTGAGGGGGTCACCAGAAAAACGTCATAGAAATCCTGCAGGGGATCGTTCGGCGTTGCGTAGGTGATGCTGACCTGCTCGCCAAACCGGTAAATCGTCTTGTCGGACGTTATCGATCCACTCTGGCCGGAAATGTCCTGGGCAGAAACGGCTGGCATAGCGAGCAGCAGCACGACTGTTGCGCCGAAGTGACGAACCCTCGTGGTGCACGCGGCGAACACAAAGGTCATTTCATCCCCCGGACCAGCCTTGCAAGCATGGTTTCTTACGCCGCTGCGTTTGGCAAGGCAGAGTTCGGTCGCTGCATTCGGGGAGATTGAAATGCGACTGAGACGGCACCGGCGACTGTTGTGGCGGCGTCAGGCAGCGATGCCTCCGCAGTGTCGAAGCGCTCCAGAAATTCGTTTTCACTGAACTTTCCGGCCACAACCACTTTCGCTGCGAATGTCACCTGAATCGCAGGAAGACACTCCGGCAAGACCGGTCCGCCGCCGCGGCCGAACGGCGCCAACAGGTCGCCTGGGTTCACGGCGATGGGGGCTTCGGAGACGCGATGGCGTTGGTCTGAAAGGGCGCTCTGACAGCGCCGCCGTCCGGTGGGGGTGGCGTGCGATTTTGCCAGTAACAATCTAGGCTTATGTTTGGAGTTGAAGGTCGGTTCACCTCGGTCTGGCGACGCCCACGCCAAAAGTCTCGCATCGTGCGCATTCGGCGTTGCATCCAGCTCTCGACTCGTTAGAAACGGGGTTAATAAAAGGTTGAGAAGTCCGCGAGCCTCGCGACAGGCGCGGACGCAACTTAACCTGGTTGGCGGTAATGCGGTGCTTCGGGGCCGCGGTGTTGGGGACGAAATCCATGTTTGCTTTTCTTACGGGTCGGCCGATGGCTGCGGTCAATCGGGGTGTGCGGACTGACGCCAAGGCAGGCGTAGCGCGCCGGATGTCCACGCTACTCGCCGGGATCGCGCTGGGTGTCGGGCTTCAGGCCGCGCCGGCGCAGGCCGCGGAGAATGCCTCCATCTTGCGCGTCCAGGTCGGGATCGAAGGTTCCTGCACCGCGGCCTCGCCGACCTGGCTCGGGATGACCTACCGCGTCACCGGCGCCACAGATGATGATGGCGCAGGCCACGATTTCATCGAGGCGCATATCCTGGATGGCAACAATACGGTGATCTGGTCGCACACAGGCAACAATTCTCTCACCCCCGGCATCTCAATCACAGCCAACCGCTTCATGGCTCAGGGTGCCACACCGGCCGATGACCCCTATACCGGCATCTTGATCGACTCGACGTCGTCGACCCGGATTTATAGCGCCAACGACACGGTCGACCTGACCGATCCCCGCATCATCGCTTCTGCGGATCTGGATGTTCACGCGGTCGAACCCGATTGCCCTGGCGGCGTTCCGGACACGATCGCGCCGCAGCTCAGCTCGGTGTCGCGGTCCAATCCTGCCACCGAACTCACCAATGCTGACAGCCTGACCTGGCGTGTTGCCTTTGATGAGGGCGTAACAAATGTTGACGCCGCCGACTTCGCGGTCGCGGTGACAGATTTCGGGGCGACCGGACCGTCCAGCGGGGCAATCGCCGTCGCGCAGCAGAGTGACTCCGTTTACAATGTGACCTTGAGCGGCGGCGAACTCGCTGCGGGACGTGGCGTCTATGCACTGTCGATCGTCGCCGGCCATGACATTGAAGATTCGAGCGGCAATGGGCTGGCAAGCACGACGCCGAGCGGGGCCAATGAAACCTATGAGGTCGGCAACGCCGCACCGGTGCTGGCGTCGGTGACCCGGCAGACACCAACACAGGAGCTGACGGCAGCCGACTCGCTGACCTGGGAGTTCCTGTTCTCCGAAATCACCAACACGACCAGCATGTCAGCGTCGGACTTCACCTTGACCGGGAGTACGGCATCGCTGAGCGTCAGCCGGTTCTCGATCGGCTTCACGGTGACGGCCTCGGGCGGCGACCTGGCCGACCTCGACGGTGCGGTGTCGATTGCGCTCATCGACGGTTTTGTCGACGAGTATGGCAATGTCATGCTGTCTGGCGCGCCCACGGGCACGAACGAGAACAGCTATACGCTCGACAATACCGCGCCTGACGCAACCTTGACCTCGACGGCTACCGACCCGGTGACCGGCGCGTTTTCTCTTACGGTGACGTTCTCCGAAGCGGTGACAGGTTTCGAGCTGTCCGATCTCGAGATCGCCAATGCTGCTGCGACTGATCTGGTCGACGCCGGTGGCGGTGTCTTCACCGTGACGGTAACACCGATTGCCGCGGGCGGGCTGGTGACTGTCGATCTGCCGGGCGCCGTCGCGACCGATGCTGCCGGCAACTCCAATACTGCGGCGACCCAGTTTTCCATCACTGCACTCGCGACAGATACAACGCCACCAGATGTGGTGCTGAGCACCAGCGCCACCGATCCGGTGTCGGGCGCATTCGCCATCACCGCCACCTTCTCGGAAGATGTGACGGGCTTCGAGCTCGCCGATCTGGTCGTGGGCAATGGCGTGGCGTCTAATTTCAGTGCAGTCAGTGCCAGCGTCTATACAGCTGACATCACGCCAACGACCGACGGTGCGGTGACGGTGGACGTCGCGACCGGTGCCGCCAGTGATGGCGCCGGCAACCCCAGTACGGCGGCCGCACAATTCTCGATCAATACCGACGCGACGCCACCGGGTCTGGTGATCAGCCTTCCCGGCGCCACAGTCGAGGGCACGTTCACCGCGACTTTCACCTTCTCTGAAGGCGTCACCGGGTTCGAGGTGAGCGATATCGCGGTCACCAATGGTGCGGCCTCGGCGCTGACCCCGGGCGCGACCGGTGTCTACACGGCCACCATCACCCCCGAAACCGTCGGCACGCTGACCATTTCAGTGCCCGAGGGTGCGGCACAGGACACGGCCGGCAACGAGTCGGCAGCCGACAATGCCAGCGTCGATGTTGTATTCCCGGCGGTGGATGTTGATCTCGACCTGGGCTCGACAGTCCTTGATCCCAACAGCGTCACCACCAACGTAACGCTGTCGAATCCGGGCAGCCTGGCGGTCAATTTCGTCGCTTCTGTTGATGTGCCCTGGGCCGACGTGACGCCTTCAAGCGGGACGATCCCGGCATCAGGAAGTATTCAGTTCACCGTCGGCCTCAATGCCGAGGCAGACGGACTCGATCCGGGCGAGTATTCCGGCACAGTGACGGTCACGACGGCCGCACCGGCAGGCCAGGCATCCCAAGCATCGCGCGGGCCGGCATCGGCTGGCGCCACCGTCCTCGCCAACATTCCGGTCACCGCCTCAATCGCTGCGCGCTTCGGGTCACTGCAGATCGTTGCCACCACACCGGGCGGGACCCATGGCGATGAAACTTTCACCTATGCCTCCACCGATGCCGATCTGGGTGGTTTGAGTCTGACCACATCTGGCGGCGCGGCGAGCTCGGCCCCGATCCAGAAAATCTTCGGCACCTACGACCTCGCCCAGAGCCTGCCGCAGGGCTGGGCGCTCGAGAGCCTGACCTGCGTCGGCGACACCGATGGCGGTTCCGTGATTGATCTGGCAGCCGGTTCGGTGGATATCGACCTGGATCCGTCCGAGACCATCGTGTGCACATTCGCCAACACTCGCGATGCAGACGCAGTCCGTCTGGCGACCTTGCGGGCGATCAACAACTACATGGTTCGTCGTGCTGACCGTATCCTGACTGGCGCCCCGGATCTGTCCACACGCTTGCGTGACCGGACTGCGACGACCCCAGGCCGTTTCTCGGCCGACGTCGATGGTGCCAATGTCACGATGAATTTTGCGGGCAGCCTGTCGGGCCTCCGCAACCACGCCAAGGCCAATGAGCGCCAGGTGCCTGACGGTCCGCAGCTGACGGAGTCGGGCGCGGCCCGCTTCGACGCCTGGTTCTCCGCAAGCTATGACGCGCTGGATGATGACAGGGCGGGCGACCAGGCCGAGAGCCGGTTTGGTCTGTTCCAGTTGGGCGCGGACTGGCTGGTAGCCGATAACGCGTTGGTCGGCATCATGGTCCAGATCGATCAGATGAGCGAAACTGCCGACAATCCGGTCGAAGCCGCGGGTGCGGTCAGCGGCGCGGAGATAGACGGGACAGGCTGGATGGCCGGCCCTTATGCCGTCTGGGAGTTCGCCCCGGGTACCACGCTGGATGTCCTGGCCATGTGGGGCCGGTCGGAGAACACCATCAATCCACTTGGTTTCTACGAGGATGAGTTCGAAACGACGCGTTTGATGATCCGCGCCAACCTCACCGGGGAGTGGTCGGCACCGCGTTCTGACGGCGGCCAGCTCAAAATCCGTCCCGGCGTGTCCTGGGCGCATTATGAAGAGACGCAGGATGGATATACCGACAGCCTGGCGATCGCGATCCCGGAGCAGACGATCTCGGTCGGACGGCTGGAAGCCGGACCGGAGGTCGCCTACCGAATGGATGGGCAGCGTCCGGGCAGTTGGTGGGAGCCAACTGCGGCTGTCAGGGCCGTGTGGGACTATGATGGTGCCGATCTGATGGATGAATCCGGACGCAGCATTGATGATGGCCAGCTTCGCGCTGATGCCACGGTGGGGCTGCGAGGCCAGTGGGCCAATGGCGCTCACGTGTCGGCGCAAGCCCGTTTCTCGGGCCTCGGGAACAATGACTTCAGCGCCAATGGCGTGAGGGTCGAGTTGCGGATGCCGTTCTAGGGTTTGGTTTTGGCAAGGATGCTTGTCCGGGCTGAAGCCTTGAGACCGGGTGTCGAGAATTCCGGGGGCAAGCGATGTGCCCCTTTGAAGCGGTGATCAACACTTCGGGATTGGTCTGTTTTGGTGGCGTTTCGCAGCCAATAAGTAGCCCCTTCAAATAATATGGGTTAACAAAACTGGTAGCATAAGCTCCGGGGGGATGAAGTGGCGGACAATCGGAATAGCGGCGCGTGGGCCAGGGCACTTGCGTGCGGGTTGGCCTTGGTCATGCTGAGTGGCTGCGCATCCCTGATCGACAGGGTATCCGACCACCGGCTCGCACAATTGCGGGATACGGGACTTGAGGCCGAGGTCGAAGCGCGGGCGCGCGACCGACTCGACAATGTGATGACTTCCGATGATCGCATGGAGGCCCTCACCGACACCTTTGGGGCGCTGCCGGAAGCGGCCAGTCCTGAACTGGGCGTTCTGATGGGCGCGGCGCTCGACAGCAATCCGGCGATCGGCCGGGCTGCCCAGGGGATCGAGCGGGCTGAAGCCGAGCGATTGAACGCCATTTTCGGCTATCTGCCGCAAGTCAGTGCATCGATTCAGCGCGACCAGCTCGACCAGGAAGTGGTGGAAACCGACAACCAGGTCTTCCAGGCGGGCACGGCGAGCTACCCGGTGAATACCGACCGGATCCAGCTCACCCAGCCGATCATCGACCTGTCGCGCATTTTCGGAATTCGCATCGCCAATTCGGCCCGATCCCTTGCCGAAATCGAGTATGTGAAATCGGTCAAGGACGTATCGGCCGAGGTGTTTGACCAGTATGTGATCGCCATCCAGTCAGGCCAGAGGGCGGGTTTCCTCCAGGAACGCCTTGACCTCATGGATCAGCAGGTCGGCGGCATCCAGCGCCGGATCGGGGTCGGCGAGGGCCAGATTGTCGACCTGGCGTCAATGCGCAGCGAGCGGGGGTCCCTGGCTGCCGAAATCGCCTTTGAGCGCACCCGGTACCGCAATGCCGTGTCGACCCTGTCGGCCTTGTCCGGGCGCGTCATTACCGGCGGTCTTCCGACCGAATTGCCCGCGGTGACCGCCTACGGCCCATCAACCGACCTGGACCGCTCACTGGCGCTCGGACGAGAAGAGAATCCGGCCATCATGGCGGCGGCTTTCCAGGTCGTCATGGCGAATATGGAAAGCTGGCAATCGGTGTTCGAGGACTTCGCACCGGTCCTTTCCGCTTACGCATCCCTGGACCGTGAAGACCGCGCCAACAGCCGCTTTGGCGGCGGCTCTGTGACCGATGACCAATTGGTGGGCCTGCGGCTCACCATCCCGCTCTTCAACGCATCCGGGCGCGGTTACTCCAGCCTCACGCGCCGCGTCGACGAGCGCGTCGCAGCGCTCGATTATCTCGCCACCCGGCGCGAAGTCGAGACCGGCATCCGGGGGGCTCATGACCGGCTCAATGCATTGGCGGACGCCATCAGCGCAGCCCGGCTGTCTGTCCGGGACGCCGAGTCGGCGCTCGAACGGGAACAGGACCGCGTGGCACTCGGTGAGGGGGTGAATTACAGCGTCCTGTCGCGGCAGGTGCGTCTGAATGTGGCCCGGGAACGGCTGGCCTTTTACCAGGCGGAGTACCTCCGGGCCTGGGGCGAGTTGCAGTATCTGACCGGCGGGTCGTTGAACGAGGTTGTCGAGTAATGCGCGCCCTGGGGCTCATCCCGGCCCTGTTTCTGGCAGTCTCGGCGCCGACGCAGGCGCAATTGGCGACGTCCGGAACCGGCCAGGCGCGCCCGATCGACTGCAGCGTTCGCGCATCGCGGCAGATCGAGCTGAGTCCCACTTTCGACGGCATTGTCGCGGAGGTCTTTGTCCGGCCCGGCCAGGTGGTCGAGGAGGGCGAACCTGTCCTGCGATTGAGCACCGGGCTTGAGGAGGCGGAGCTGGCGCTGGCGGAGGCACGCGCCAATGCGACCGGATCCCTGAATGCCGCCCGGCAGCGCCGTGACGGTCTGCAGGCGCGTGTGAACCGCTTGCGCGAGGCCTATGAACAACAGGCGGTCTCCTATGGTGAATTCGAGGCCGTTGAACTGGAGCTGCGAAGCGCCGAGGCGGAACTCGCCCGCCGCCGCGAGGAGTTGCAGCTCGCAGCCCAGGAGGCCGAGCCGCTGCGCCGAAAGATCGCCCTGGCGACCGTGCGCAGTCCGGCAACCGGTGTGGTTGGCGAAGGGGTGCTTGATCCCGGCGAGGCAACCCAGGGCCAGTCCCTTTTGACCCTGTATGTCCTGTCGCCTTTGCGGGTCGAGGCCTTTGTGCCACGTGCCTTGTTGCCCGAGGTTGTGTCGGCCAGGCAGCTGGTCTTGCAGATCGACGGTCGGCCGGTCGATCCGGCTGCCGTTCAATTCGACTATGTCTCGCCGATTGCCGATCTCGCATCTGGCACGGTGTCCGTATTCTTTCATCTTGAATCTGCCGAAATATTGCCGGGGAGCTCATGCGAAGCGCGCTTGCCCTCTTCCTGACCGCCATGGTGTGCGTCTGCGCACCGGCTTTGACCGCCGGTGCGGCCGCCCAGTCGGGCGACCTGTCCTTTGGCTTGGGATACTCGACCCTGAAAGGCCCGACAGGCGATGTGTCTCTGGCGTTGGAGGAGCTGGGTGGCGACAAGGACATCGCGACTGCCCTAACCTATCGCGGTGGCCCGCAAGGCGAGGCCGGGAGCTGGACTGTGTCGCGCAGCCCGGAGATGTCGACGGGCCGTTTGACCTATCGCGCCTCGGCTCGGGTCCAGGATTGGGACTATCTTCCCTATGAAAGTCGCGGCGCGGATGTCTCGGTCATGCGGGACCTGCCTGTCGGCCCGCGTACGCAAATCGGCGTGGGCCTCTTCGCCGAGTATGATGATATCACGCGGATCGGCTCGACTTCCGCGATCCTGAACCGGGATATCGGCGCGGGCGGCAGCGCCGGCATCAAGCTGCAATCCCGGTTCGAGAGTGGATCTTTCGACCCCGTCCTTCCGCAAGACAGTCGCTTGCGTATCGAGACCAATGCCCGGCTCGCCGGTTTTGGCGAGCGGAAGTTTGTGTCCCTCGAGATCGCAACCCGGATGGAGACACCGCTGGGAGAACGCATGGCCCTGGCGTCACGCCTTGTTGCCGGTGCTGTTCGCGGTCTGGATGGTGACGCCGTGTCGGTCCTGCATCGCGCCTTCCAGGGCGAAGTCGCGCCTCGCGGGTTTGAGTATGGCGGCCTCGGGCCGCGTGACCTTGTGACCGGCGAGCCACTCGGCGGCGTGAATTATTATGCCGGGAGTTTGGAGCTCAGGCGGCAGGTGTCCGACATGCCTGTCGTCGTGGCAGGCTTTGTCGACTTCGGAAGCAGCTGGTCGGTGCCCGGCGCATCGGGACCCGGCTTTGAAGATGGCCACGCTGTGCGTGCCGCTGTCGGAATTTCGGTCGAGTTTACCAGTGATATTGGTGAACTGCGTATCGCCTTCGCCGAGCCAATTGCTCGCGAGTCGCATGATCGTGTGCAACGGGTATCGGTCGCATTGGCGACAAGGTTTTGAGTGCCGCGCGACACAATGCGTGGTTCATGAAGTTGGCGCCCCGTTTGGACGCTGCTTTGGAATTCGGTAGTGCTGACGCGTCTGTCGGCCTGCCAGGGGAGGCGTCATGTCTGTCAATTCTGTAAACCCCACAGTCGTGGCACCGGTTCTTCTGGAACCACGCATCATGATGGACGCGAACCTTGAGTGGGACCTCGCTTCGACCACGGCGCTATCAGGCAGCCTGTCCGACCTGGTCCAGAATTTTGCCGAGCAATATGCCAACCTTGCCGAGGGTGAGACCGAAGCCGCGGGCCTGCCGGCAGGCGTGAACCCGGACACGGCTCCTCAACCCGGAATTCTGTACCGCTCTCATGACCTGGAGCCTGTCATGCAGGCGGCCGAGCGGGTTCAGCTCGCATTTTCGGCCTTGCGCCCTGACGTGCTCGAGAGCAGTCGCGACCTCATCCGGCCGGACGATGGCAACATGCTGGGTACGGTCAGCCCCATTGTCGGCAGTGCCTTTCTTTTCGACGTGACAGGCGGGCACCACCTGCCCGAGATCGGGGATGGCGCCAGCACCGGCCCCGCCGTGTTGACGGATCCGCTGACGGCCCCGAACGCGCCGGACGCAGCGCCGGACGACACCTTTGCCAAGCGGCCGGTTGCCGAGGTCCTTCCGACCTCCGAGCTGGATAAGGTGCACGGGAACAAACCGGTTTCCGACGTGTTGCCTGAGTTCCTCAAGAAGCCGGTCTCAGAAACGCCGGCAACACCGGAAGCAGTCCTGATCCCGGCCAAGTATCCGGTTGCCGAGGCCCTGCCCCCGTTCATCAAGACGCCTGTCGCCGAGACCCTTTCGACCCCGGAGCCCGTCACACTGCCGGGCAAGCTGCCAGTTGCCGAAGCGCTTGACGGGGCCGGCCTGCCTAACTTCATCAAGACGCCTGTCGCCGAGACCCTTTCGACCCCGGAGCCCGTCACACTGCCAGGCAAGCTGCCGGTTGCTGAAGCGCTTGAAGAGACCGTTCAGGCCGAGATGGCCAAAAAGCCTGTCGCCGAGCCGCGCCCGGTGGCGGACCGTATCCTGGAACATCGGCCGGCAGAGATTGTCTCGCCTGACCTGTCAGTCCCTGACGAAATCTGGTCGGGGCCGGGCCTGTTCCGCGGCCTCGAAATTGTCGATGTCATCGATGCGAACGGGCTGGAGTTCGTTCCGATGGCGAGACTCGTGTCGGACCGGAGCGCAGAGCCTTCAGCCGAGTTCGTGTCCAATGCCATCCAGGCCACCGGGCCGGTCGCCGGGTCGGACCTCGCCTGGCTTGAGAAAATCACCGAGAAGCCTGTCTCCGACAGGGTCCCGGCCGACGGGCAAGAGGCGGATTCCGGTCTCGATATCGACGAGCTTGAAAACGCAGCGTTGATGGCAGCAGTCGCGGGCTTGGCCCGGGCAGAGGTGAGCCGTGAGGACCAGTCGGCCGGACCGGACGGGGCCGGCCACGCCTTCAGGCCGATTGCGGCTTCTTTGATGGACGGTATGGAAGCGGACATGGCCGCTCAGGTCGACCTGTCATACCTCGCCGGGGAATCCGTTGGCGACAGCCATATCATCAATGGTCTCGCAGATTTCAATGCCCTGGCATTGCTGAACGATCCCGCGCCCCTGCTTGAGGGGATTTACGACATTTTCCAGGAAATCGACGCATTCTTCGAGGATTTCCTGGCCGATATTGATTTGCCGATCATCGGTGATGCGCTGGGAACAGGGCTCACCTTCTTTGATGACGTCATGAACAGCGTCATCCTGCCGGCTCTTGCGTATGCCGAAACCCCGCAACCGGACGGTTCCTTGCCGTCCACGCTCGACCTGATCAACGGATTCGTGAATGAGGCGCTGAACGATGTCTTCGGGACCGATGATGTCGAGTATCTTCACGCCTTCCTCGATACGTCCGGATCGACTTCGGAGTCGTTCATCTACGGGGCGATCAATTTTTCCGGCAAACTGTTCAGTGAAATGCTGGATATCGATTTCGACTTCGGTATCCCGGGGCTGAACATCGAAGTGGAAGAGGGCTCCGAGATCCTTCTCGAGCTCAGCTACACCGTGAATATCGGCTTCGGCATGGATATCGACGGCTTCTTCCTGCTCAATGATACGGATGATGCCGAAGTCTCGATCGACTTCCTTGTCGATGCCGGGTCTTTCAGCGGCTCGATGAGCGTGTTGAACCTTCTGGGACTGTCCGCACAGGCGGTCACGCTCGACGATGACGGCATCATCATTTCCGATGCCTCGACGGATGGCGGCACAGCGCGCCTGACAGCCTTCCTGGAAGCCGATCTCTTCGGCGAGTCGGGCGAGGAAATCAGTCGTGACTTTTCCAGCATCACGCCGTTGGACGGGTTCGGGAACGAACTCTCCTATGAGCGCATCGTCTATCTCGACGCCCTGGATTACGGGGAACTGGTTGCGTTTGATTTTGGCGCCAACATCAATGTCAATATTGGCGTTGTCGGCAACATTCTCGACCCGTTTTCCGGCGATGCCCTCGAGATCGGGGGCAACCCGATCCTGCCAAACGTCGCGGCCGAGCTTGTGCTGGACGCCACATTCAGCCTGGCAGATGGGTTGTCGGTCGACGCCCTGGGTATCAACAATGTGCGAGTCGATGCCAGTCAGCTCTATGATGCGCTGATCCGTCCGCTGGTCGACCCCATCATGTCGGTTGTCGGGCCGTTGCTGGAAGTGATCGATGTCATTTTCCAGGACCCGATCGGATTGCTGAAGGACCTGGCGGTTGATCTCATCGCGTTGTGGTTCCCGATCATCAAGCTGGGCGACAACATCGCCGAGATTGCCAATTCGATCGCCCAGTTCGTGGTCGATATTGCCGACAGCGGCGGCATGGTCCAGTTCGGCAGCTTTGACTTCACCCCGTTCTCGGACGGGCTCGTCAGCGGCGAAACCAGTGCGGCGGACATCGATCTGACGACCATTGATCCGACCGGGCTTCTTACCGACGACGGATCATCGGGCTTTGGAACATTTGGCAATCCGGATGACGGCTTCTCGGTGGATATCCCGCTGCTTCAGGATCCGTTTGCCGCCCTGTCTCTCTTGCTCGGGGATTTCAGCGGTGTCGAGCTCGTGCGGGCCCGTTACACATGGTTTAACATCGATTCAGCCGACCTCGACTTTACCCAGGTATTGATCGACTCCCTTGACCTTCCTGCAATCGTCACGGACGCCCTCGACGATCTCGAGATCGGGCCGCTGATCTCCAACCGCATATCCGGCCATGGCATCACCATGTTCGAAGTCGGCTATGACATGAGCGGGATCGAAAACTTCCTCAATTCCCTCGACCCGTTCCGGCTGTTCGACGGCGTCTTCATCGAGGCGGGCGAAGGCTCCCTCGTCGACATCGATCTGGACATTTCGATGTTTGCCAACGCCACCGTGGCAACCTTGGGCGGCTCCGGTCTGGTCGACCTGGCGTTCAACATCACCGACCCGAATGATGACGGCAAGGTGAGGCTGTCCGAGTTGCTCGACGCCATTCTTTTCATGGTCGAGAACGGCGCCATCACGCCGCACCAGCAGATCGCCTATCTGCTGGAGGGGATCATGGAGTTCGGTGTCTCTGCCGAGGTCACCGCCCTGGGTGTGACAACGACGCTGTTCGAGCATGAACTGCCCCCGATCGAGCTCGAACTGTACGATCCGGAACCCAGCCTGGTCGCCGGCCTCGACGGGACGCGCGCCGGCATCCTGTCGCTCGAGGGCTTGGCCAATCTGCTGGGTCTCGGTGGCAGCGCCGAGGTGGGAACACAGGTCCTCAATATCGGCGCCCGGATCATGGGTTCGAACTCCGATATGGTCGAGGATGGCAATGATGTGGTTGTCATGGGGACTGCCGCCAACGGGTTTGCGGTGTCCCTGACCACGGATGAAGGTACGCTGGACGGCGAAATCGACAGCGACGCGACCGCGGTGATCATTCCGGCGGGCGAGGGTGACAATGTCATCGACATGTCGAATTTTGCCGATGCCGCGAGTGACCGGGTGACCCTGACCTATTCCGGCGCTGGCGAGGACGTCATCACCCTGCCAGTGGGCGGGGTGAATGTTGTGTTCTCGGGCGCTGGCGATGATGTCATAACCGCCCCGGCTGACGCGCAAGGAACCTACATCATCTTCGCCGAGGGTGGTGCTGACACCATCAACATCCCGGGCGGAAATGTCATTGTCTTCTCAGGCAATGACTATGGCATGCGGGACGTATTCCTGACCGAGTTTGCCGGTGGCGATGTGACGCCCGAACGGGTTCGCGAACTGCTCGGGCTGCTTGCCGATGATACCGCGGATCCGACGGCGGACGGGTACTACAATGTTGGTGCCAGCGCGCTCGTCAATCTCGCGACCTTGCTGGAAAACTACACGGAAATCTCCCAGTTGAAGGCTCATCGGGATGCGGAAAGCATCACGGTTGGCTCCGGCAACCACATCCTGCTCACCGGCAAGGGGGATGATCTGATCCGCGGTGATCTGGATGGCGCTGGCCAGGTCACCGTGCTGTCCGGGGCCGGAGACGACAATATTGAAATCGGCGGCACGACCGTATGGATCGAAGGCGGAGCCGGCTCCGATACCATCAAGGTGAACGGCGCCGATGTCGAAGTCTGGGGCTGGGGCCGCGCTGCGGGCGAGGCCGGCACCTCGGGAACGGCTTCGGAGATTGACGCGCTGGCCAGCAAGGACGGCGATGACATCCTGATCGGCGGGTCCGGTGATGATCGGCTTTACGGGCAGGGCGGCGACGATCTGATCGAGGGGAATGGTGGTGACGACGAGCTGGCCGGGGGTCTCGGCCAGGATGTCATTGCCGGCGGCACAATCGCGGCGACGCTGGACGGCGCGCAGATCGATATCCGTGACATCCGGATCGGAATGACCTTGCCCGGACAACTGGACATCGGCGTCCGGGACCTGGCCGATGGCAATGACCTGATCCGCGGCGGGTCCGGTGATGACATCCTGCTGGGTGGCGGCGGTGCCGACACCATCACCGGTTCGGGCGGTCGCGACCTGATTTCAGGTGATTTCGCCAGTGTCCTTCTCACGGGCAACATGGTCGCCCAGCGGTTTGCAAGCCTATACGAGGACAGTGCCAATCAGGGTGCCGACAATCTGGATGGCGGCGCCATGGACGATATCCTGTTGGGCGGCGGAGGGTCTGACATCCTGCGTGCGCCGTCGGGCGACAATGTTCTGGTCGGCGATTTCGGGAGTATCGACGGGGCTGACATCCGGTCTGCCATCGACAGCATTGTTTCCATCAGCAGCGCACTGGGCGGTAATGACACGCTGACAACCGGCCGCGGCAATGATCGCCTGGTCGGCGGCGAGGCTGATGATGTTCTCAATACCGGCCTGGGCGTGGACATGCTTTTTGGCGACAATGGCAGTCTGGATTTTGCCGATGGTGTCCTGACCGGTCACGCGCTTGATACCGATGGCGATGACACCTTGATCATGGGCGAAAACCTGAGCGGTGTAGAGCCAGCGCCAGTGGATCAGAATGATCTGGCGTTCGGGGGACTTGGCGATGACACCGTATTCAGTGACGTCGGCGGCCTGACCCTTATCGGTGATAGTGGCGAGATGGTGCTGCGCGACAGTGCGCTGCAGGCTCTGGCCCTTTATGCCGATCCGGGTGCGTCACCATCCGACGCCATCCTGGCGCAGGCCAGACAGGCCTGGTTCCTGTTCGACGCGCTGGTGGAAACCGCGCGGACACATGCCGATACGCGCGATGGTGATGACCGCGTTGTGGTGGCTGGCGGCACCAACATGCTGGCTCTGGGCGGTGGCGATGACGCGGCAACCCTGTCCGCCGGCCTGAACCATGTGCTGGCAGATGACGGGGTTATGCGGACCCTGTTCAACGCCGATGAATCCATCATTCTGTACGAGATGGTCTCGACCGACATGGCGGCGGCATCGGGCCAGGATCACATCGTCGCGGCGGACGGTGACAACATCATCATCGGTGGTGAGCAGGGCGACCTCATCGAAGCTGGCGACGGTTTCAACCAGATTCTCGGCGATCGTGGCAGCTATCTGTCCTCAACCGATCAAAGCCTGGGTTACCTGCGCTCGGACGCGTCGCTGCTCGGTGGAGATGACCGGATAACGACCGGAGCCGGCAATGCGATCATCATCGCAGGCCAGGGCGACGATACGGTCTTTGTGGGGAACGGCGATGACGTCGCGGCCGGGGATGATGCGGCGGTCACACACTCTCACGGTTGGGACATTCTCACCCTCGACACCTCGAACCACACCTCGGGCGGGAACGATATGCTGACCGCTGCCGGAACCACTGGCGACAATGTCCTGATCGGCCAGACCGGCGATGACAGCATCGATGGCGGCTTGGATGATGACCTGCTGGCCGGCGACAATGCCGATCTCGATTTCCTTTCGGTCAAGCGTGCCTTCACCGGGCAGTCGGCTCTCGACCGGCTGGTTGGACTGGAAAGCGTGACGCCGCAGGTTGACGGGGATGACGTGCTGCGCGGCGATACGGGTACCGATTACCTGATTGGTGGCTTCGGTGATGACGAGCTGTTTGGTGGGGACGGCCAGGATTTCCTGATTGGTGACACGGCCATCATTGTTCGCGCCTATTCAGCGGACGGAACAGGGCTGGGCGGTGAGCTCTGGATCGATACGAATTTTGCCTATGAGACGGGAGGCTATGACCTGCTTCGCGGCGAGGCCGGGTTCGACGTCATGATCGGCAATCTTGGTCCTGACCTGTTCTTCGGGAACACGGAGGAGGACGCGCTGTTCTCCGACGGTTTCGCCGGATATTTCACGACACATTGGGATAGCGACCTGTTCAATCAGGCGACACCTCACTGGCAGCTGGTCACCGTCAACTTTGCTGGCCCGGGCGCGATCGATATCGTCTCGAAAGCCCAGTCGGCGTCGTCGATCGGGCTTAGCCTCGACCAGCCCGCGGACGGGTCGGAGCGCAGCCGGTCGGACACGGGACTGGCAGGCCTTCCGGACACATCCGCTGACCGTTTCGCATTGCCGGGCGTTCCTGCGTCCCAGCTGGACATGCTGATGGACTACATGATGGGTGACATGTTGATGTCCGCCATCGCCCAGCTCATGGCGATGGGGCTGGACGGTGAAGCATTGCGGGCCGCCATTGCCGCCGATCTCGAAGCCTTCATGTCACAGTCGTCACTGGTTGACGGCGTGACCCGGGCGTTGCTGCTCGAGCGTGTGATGATGATTATCGAGGACCGGCTTCAGCTGGGCCAATCCGCGGCAAGCCCGCCCTATCATTCAGACCCGCCCCTGATGGTGGCCGCTGAATAGGGGCATCCCCGCACCAGGCTATTGGGTCAAAGGAAACAGAAATGACGGACAAGAAAGCATCAGGCACCCCGAGCGAGGTCGGTGGCATCCAGGTCAACTGGCATGATGACAAGATGGAGAGCCACTACGCCAATATCGGAACGGCGACGGCCAACCGGGAGGAGTTCTTTCTCCTGTTCGGCACCCATCAGCATTGGCGGGGCGATCTCAAGGAAACCAAGAATGTGGATGTCGATCTCGCGCACCGCATTGTGATGAGTCCGTTCGCGGCCAAGCGCCTCGCGGTCATCCTCAACCAGTCCGTGAAAGCCTACGAAGACCAGTTCGGCAAGATCGGGTCCTGATCGAGCCATGCTCGAGACGCTGTCCTGCATATTCCGATCAAGGCCGGGCGGGACGCTTGCACCGGAGCCGGTATTCGGGACCTTGCCGGATGGGATAACGTCGCTGGACGTCCCGGATTTGCCGCGTGGCCGAACAGCTGTTCGACAACTCGGCGACCGGCTTGTCATTCTGGTCCCGGAATCGGGCCAGGCGATGGTCGGGTTTGTGCTGGATGCGGTGCCACCGGCGACCAAGCTCCAGGCGACCGCCCAGCATCTTGCCGCGCTGGTGGGAGCCGCATCTGCGGTCGACGGCCCGGCTCGCCGGGATTCGGCAACAGGTTCGCCGCCGCTCGCGCTTGAACTCGCTGCTGCGCTCGGGCGAGCGCCGGCACGGCTGTCCCGTCAGCGGTTGCTGGCGATTGCCTGCGATGTCCTGACCAATTCGGGGTGGGCCGGCAAGGCGGCCATCATCATCTGTCGCCCGGGCCAGCAAGCAGCGCTGACCCTGTCGTCGATAGAGATGGAGTCCAGCCGGGATACCATCGCTGACCTCTTGCGCCGCTGGCGGTCCGACGAGGCGGTGTCGCGCCATATCAGCGTCCAGGATCTGGGCGAGGACGACCTGCTGCGGGAAGACACCATTCTCCTCCTGGATAAACTCGGCGCGACGGCCTGCCACCTGTCTCTGCCACCGCTGGAGGAAGGGGGGTTCGGTTTCCTGCTGTTTGATCCGCGGGACGGGGATCCCGAGCCGCATTGCGCCGCTGCGCGCACCATGCTGGAGCTGCGACATCCTACCCAGCGAGACTGGTCGCGTCGCCGCGTCATGATGCGGCGTGGCTGGATGGCAGCGGTCGCGGCTTTCGCCATCTTCCTGCTCCTGCCGACCGACCGGACGGTAACGGCCTCGGGCTTCACGCGGCCGCGGGACGTGCAGATTGTTTCCGTGCATTTTCCCGCCTATCTGGACGACATGGCGGTTGAGGTGGGGCAGGCGCTGGATACCGGGGCTCCGATCGCGACCCTGTCGGCGCCAGACCAGGCTGACGCGCGAGCGTCAGCACTCTACCAGCTCTCTGTTGAGGAAGCGGCCGCCAACGCGGCGCTCGCCGAGGACAATTACGGGGTCTATGTGCAGGCCCGGTCTCGCATCGCCCTCCAACAAACCCGTCTGCAACAGATTGAGACCCGCATGGAATTGCTCAACCCGGTGGCGGGACAGGGCGGACGCGTCGTGGCGGCACTCACAGCTGGAGAGCGCGGTCGTTTCTTGCCGGCGGGAACGGAAATCGCACGCATCCAGACCGGCCAGACTTATAGTTTCGAGCTCACCCTGTCGCCGTCCGATGCGGGCTTTGTTGAGACAGGTCAGACCGGCGAACTGAGTTTGCGGGGTCAGCTCGACCGGGCCTATTCCATAACGATGCTTACCCCGCCCGCCCCGGACGCGAGCGCCGAGGGGCCAGCTGGCCAGCCCGTTCTCGTGGCGTCGGCCCTGATCGAGACCGAAGGTGAGGGCGAGCTGGTGCCGGGCCTGTCCGGATTCGCCCGGATAGATACCGGGCGGAGCCTCCGCATCCTGGTTTGGTCGCGGCATGTCATTGAATTCGTCAGGATGAAAGCATGGACACTCCTGAACTGGCGAATCTGAACCAGATCGAGCTGGACGGCCCGCTGGACCAGCCAGAGCGGGGCGTGATGGCTCGCGATCTGGCAACCGGCTCGATCCTGGTCGTCCCGCGCGAGGTCGTGCGGGCAATGCTTCGCCTCAGGCACGGGGGCGGTCCGGCGGCAGATCAGGGCGAGGCGCAGTCCGGATCGGATCGGGCCAGTATCGCAAGCCTGTTGCATTCCGTGCAGTATCTTCGTCAGAGCCAACGGGCCGGCGCGGCGACATTCAACCCGCTGTTCATCCGGCTGTCGCTGTTTAGTGTAGCGCCATGGCAGCGTTATCTGACCGGGATGGCAGGGCTGCTTGTCGGCCCGGTCTATCTTTGGCTCATGGCGGTGCTCCTGCTGGCAGCGGTCTGGCTCGGCATTCAGAGCGACTGGGCCATAATCGGGGCGTTCCAGGGCATTTTTTCACCGGAGGCCCTGCTCACATTCGGCATCGCGGCGCCCTTGCTCAAGATATTCCACGAGCTGGGCCATGTGCTCGCGGCGACCCGATTCGGAACCCGCGTCGCGCAGGCGGGCGTTTTGTTCATCGCCCTGTTTCCAATCCCCTTTGTCGATTGCTCCGATGCCGATGTGTCAGCCAATCGGTTGCAGCGGGTGGTTATTAGCCTGGCCGGGCTTTTCACCGACCTGTTGCTGGGCGTGGTCATTTTCATCGCCTGGCATTTCACAACGGGTGATTTCCTGCGCTCGCTGCTGGGCAATCTGTTCGTCTATCTCACCTTGAATTCGGTGCTGTTCAACGCCAACCCGCTGGTCAAGCTGGATGGGTATTTCGCGCTGATCGACCTCGTGAGATACCGCAATCTCTCCCAGGATGGTGGCCGCGCATTCAAGGGTTTCCAGATCTGGCTGGGCACGTTCGGCCGGCGTGGGACGACCCCGGCCGGGCTGCGTGACGTCGCCATCCTGGCCTATGCGGCCCTGAGCTTTGTCTACCGGATCTACATCATCGGTTTTATCGCCTACAGCCTTCTGCCGCGATATATGGGCGTTGGAGCGGTCATGGTGGTCTGGGGGCTGGTTGCCATGTTCCTGTCACCGCTCGCGCGGTCGCCTGCCGGTCCATCAGGGGCGGGCAACCCGGACGGCAAGGCGCTTTGGGGCGTTCGCCTGGGCTTGCTCGTGGTTTTGGGACTCAGTCTGGTTCTGGTACGGGTCCCCGTCCGCCAAGACATTGATGTAACGATCGATGCGGCCGGTCACTACGCGGTGACCGTTCCTGAAACCGGTCGGCTTGGCGGCCTGGTCGGGTATGGACCGGTTGCCGAGGGCACGATCCTGGCCGAGCTCGATTTCCGGGTGTTGCGGGAGCAGCTGGCTGAACGGCAGGCCGAGCAAGCCATTGCGCTGCAAGCGCTGGATGCCGAACGCGATGGCGAACCGCTCCGGGCGGCAACTGCCCGGCAACGCCTCGGCTCGCTTCAAAACCAGGTCGACCGCCTGGAAACGCGACTGCAGGGCGAAGCCCTCACCGCAGGGGCAAGAGGGGTCTTCGTGCCTCTGACCGACCGGCAGCCCGGTGCCCAACTGGTGACCGGCGCGGCCATTGGTGCACTCTATCCGGATCAGGGTTCTTCGGTTGTGTCCGGCCGGTTTCCTGAACGATTTGTCCACTACTACCGTGAGGGCGTTCGCTCGGCCGAGTTGAGGGTTGATGGTCGCTATTACCAGCTGGACGCAAACAGTCTGGTCCTTCAGGAACGTGTCAGCATCGACGAGCAGAGCGGGCAGAGACTGTATATCCTTCAGGTGCGGGCGCCACTGTCCGCTGCCGACATGTTCAGTCTGACCGGGCATGTGCGGCTTGAGTTCCGCAGCGAGAGCCTGTGGCAAAGGCTTCTGTTCCACGCGACCGGCCTGCTCCAGAACCTGCAGGACGCCCGGCTTTCCGAGTTGGAGCGCCAGCTCGGTGCGCCTTGACGGCTTGTCGGGCGGTATCGGGCCATATTCCCATCCGCCAGGGCTCCCGGTCGATGCCGGGATGAACTCCCCGGGGCCGGCTGCGAGCCTTGCCGGGTATGGCGAGAGTCGTCTGCAGGTTCATTCCGGCAACGCCAAGCATTGACGTGCCGACCCGCGTCAACGCGCCTCATTCGCAATCTTCCGCATTCGGCTAGACTTGAAAAATATCAAGTCAATGAGGTCGCCAATGTCGGGTGATATTGATCGTGGCGCGCAACGACGGCGGGCCGCTCCCATTCTGCAAAATGCTTTCCGCCCGTTCTTTCTGGGCGGCGCTGTGTGGGCTGCGCTCCTGGTGCCTGTGTGGCTGGCAGAGTTTCTGGGATTTCCACTGCCCTTGGCCAGATTCGGAATGTCGGGCCATGCCCATGAAATGATTTTCGGGTTCCTGTCTGCCATAATTTGCGGCTTTGCGCTGACCGCGATCCCGAACTGGACCGGGCGGTCGCCGGTCGCCGGTTGGCGGCTCGGCTTGCTGTTCGGCTTGTGGGCGCTCGGCCGGGTGGCCAGCCTGGTCTTGGCAGGCCCGGTTGCCACTTTGCTTGACGTGGCGTTCCTGCTCGTGTTGACGGCGGTGGTGTTGCGCGAAATCGGCGCCGGCCGCAATTGGCGCAACCTGCCGGTTGCCGGCCTGATAGCCGGCTACGCCCTTGCCCATCTGGCCTTTCACGCGTTTTCGGCCGACCCTCTGGCGATCCGCAGCAGCCTCGCCATCGCCTGTACGCTCATTGCCTTGATCGGTGGCCGCATTGTTCCGAGTTTCACGCGAAACTGGCTGGCGGGACGGGGCGATGTGGCGGCGACAAAAGTGGCCCCGCCGATGGGGGTGTTCGACAAGGCGGCAATTGGCGTTCTGATCGTCGCTCTCTCGGGATGGGTCTTGTGGCCCGCTCACATGCTGACCGGAGGGCTCCTGGTCCTGGCCGGCTTGGCTCATGCTTGCCGGCTGTTGCGTTGGCAAGGCGCTGCCACGCTCAGCGAACCCCTCATGTGGTCCCTCCATCTGGGTTATGCGTGGCTGCCGCTCGGCCTGGTCTTGCTGGGGGCGGGCCTGGTCGTGCCGGGCTACATCGCGCCCGGTGCCGGGCTTCATGCAATCGCCGCGGGTCTCATCGGCTCGATGACTCTGGCGGTGATGACGCGGGCCAGCCTGGGGCATACCGGGCGGGAAAGGCGCGCCAATGTCGCGACATTCTGGATATACGGCCTCGTGCATCTGGGCGCCGCCCTGCGCGTCATTGCTGCCCTGCTGGCGAATGACCCGATCCTGCTCGCGGCCGGTGCCATCCTCTGGAGTGCCGCCTTCATGGTCTTTGCCGTCGCCTATGCGCCGATGATGTTCGGCGCCCGACCGGCGAAAGTCGTGGCGGCTTGACGGCCTTCCGGCAATTGCTGGCCCTGTTCCCAATACGAGGATGATGCCCCGCACCCTGGCAGGCGGCGCCGGCTCGGGCGACAGTGATGCTGATTGAAGTGCCTGACCCGGGGTGCGCCATCCCGCGTGACGCGTTTCACGATCAACCTCCGGAGAAGGGAGACATGAAGGCGATTCGGTCGCCATTGTTGAGTTTGAGCGGGGCGTTGGGCTTTATCATCCGGTCGTTGAGTGCGAGGCGGACATGGCAGGCGCGCAGGGCGTCGCTGCCCTGATGTGTTGCGGCGATGAGGTCGATCAGCTGGTCGACGGTGTGGGGCGCGTGCTCGGCCTGGATGCGGACGGCCCGGCTGCCCATCTGGTCCTGCAGCGGACCGAAGAATTCGAGTTCGAGCTGCATCGCGGTCAGCCTCCGGTTGTTGCCATGTCGCGCGGCACGGCGGCCTGTGCGCCGCGGGACACGTCGAAGTCATGACCGTGGGCCTTTTGCCGCATGGCCGTGTCGAGCATGGCGTCGAGCGCATCCGGTCCGCCGCTGCGCAGGGCCTCGCGCAGGTCGACGGCGCCGTTGCGACCCAGACACATGTAGAGCTTGCCGGTGCAGGTCAGCCGGACGCGGTTGCAGGTGTCACAGAAGTTTCCGGTCAGGGGTGAGATGAAGCCGAGCCGTCCGCCGGTCTGCCCGACCCGGACATAGCGGGCCGGGCCGCCGGTATTGTCGGGCAGGTCGGTGAGCGTCCACCGCGTCTCGAAGGTCTCGCGAAGCCGGGCCAGGGACAGGAACTGGTCGGCCCGGTCGACCCCGACCTCGCCGATCGGCATCACCTCGATCAGGGTGACGTCATGACCTTCACCATGTGCCCATTCGATCAGCGCGGGGAGTTGCCGGTCATTGACGCCCTGCATGGCGACCGCGTTGAGCTTGACCTTGAGGCCGGCGTCCTTGGCGGCCCGGATGCCGGCCAGTGTCTGTTCCAGCCGGCCGCCGCGGGTGAGGGTGGAGAAGGTCTGCGGATCAAGCGTGTCCAGGGAGATGTTGACCCGCCGGATGCCGGCATCGGCCAGGGCCGGGGCATAGCGTGGCAACTGGGTCGCATTGGTGGTCAGGCAGAGCTCTTCCAGCCCGGACCTGCCGATGCGGGCGCCAAGCGTGTCGATCAGGCTCAAGATGTCCTTGCGGACCAGGGGTTCCCCGCCGGTCAGGCGGATCTTGGTCACACCGCGGGCGATGAAGCTGTCGCACACCGACGTCAGCTCCTCGAGCGACAACAGGTCCGCCTTGGGCAGGAAGGTCGGCTTGGCCTTCATGCAGTAGACACACCGCAGGTCGCAGCGATCGGTGACCGACAGGCGCAGATAGGTGATCTGCCGGCCGAACGTATCGACGAGCGGCGCGCGCTGGAAGGTCATGTCGGGCCGGTCCATCCGGGCCTCCTGGTCACTCTGGCTTGACAATTATCATGCCGTGACGCCGCCGCAAGTGACGTCTCGTCGCATGTCAGACCCGCTTGCCCAAAGACGCAAGGTCCGACGGCGCATTCAGATTGATAAAGTCACCACACCGACCCGAATCCACCGCCAGCCATTCGGTCCCGAGAGCCGCAAGCAGGCTGCGCACCGAGGCCGCATTGCTGCGTGCCGGCATGGCACCTTCGGACGTGATGAAGGCGGGTAGTGGATATCCCGTCCAGGCGAGGCAGCGGGCCGTGCTTGGGAGCAGCAAGGGGGTCAGCGTTCCGACATCCAGTCCGGGCATGTCGACAGGGATCACGAGAATGCCGAGCTGGTCGGTCGAGCGCGCCAGTTCCAAAGCGTCATAAATGGCCTGGCCGGGGCCTTCACCGGGCCGGCTGTCGGGCAGGCCGGCCGGGTGGCCGGGGCGCCCGCTGATGCGGATTGACCCGCAGCCAGCCGACGCGAGCAGGGTACAGGCCCGGTCCAGCAGGGTCTCACCATCGATCTCGAGCATGGCCTTGTCACGTCCCATGCGACGGGACTGTCCGCCGGCCAGGACAATGCCTGTTATGCCCGACGCGTCAGCTGCGCGGGTCATCGATCAGCGGATTGGGTTTGCAGAAGCGGGCCAGGGCGTCGCGGTCGTCAATCTCGACGCGTGCACCATCCATGATGATGCCGTGTGCCTGCAGCGCACCGAAGGCGCGGGACAGGTTCTCCGGCGTCATCCCGAGGATGGAGGCGAGGTTCTTCTTGCCGTAGGGCAGGGTCACCACCCGCTCCCGGCCGGTTTTGTCATGGAGCCGGAGCAGATAATTGCCAACGCGCTCGACCGCGGTCCGCAATTTGAGGTTCTTCATCGACTTCACCACCGAGCGATAGCAAGTGGCCAATTCGGTCACGATGGCCCGGGCGAACTCCGGATCATCCTCGAACACGGCCCGCACATTCTGCGACGGGATCAAGAGCAGGGCGCACGCTGTGGCGGTTCGGGCCGACATCAGGAAAGGCAGGTCCTTGATGGTCGCCGCGAGGATGAAGGTCGAGACCGGTGACACGATGGCCATAGATGTTTCGCGACCATGGCTGGAGGAAAACAGCTCAACGCTGCCCTCCATCACCAGATAGAGAAAGTCTGCCGGATCGCCTTCTCGGATCAGGTCAACATGTGGCGGGATTCGTTGCGCATAGGCGGCGCGCATCAGCTTGTCGAATTGATGCTCTTCCATTTTTGAGAACAGCGGCAGTTTGCGAATGGTTTCGCGGTCCTCATCGCGCATGGGGTCTCCGATCGATGCACCAACGGGCAGGTTGGCCCCGACCTACACGCATCCTTGATCTGCATCAAGGTTTGAATTGACTTCAAGTAATAACCCCCTTTAGCTCAATCAAGACCAAAGTTGACCTCTGGCTTTTTCTTGCTTGCGCGTGCGGTCGATTGACGCGCGACAAGTGTTCCGGTTCTTCCTGATAGTACAGTTTGCTATCAATCTGCATCGCTTCCGGATCGGAAGTAGACACAGGAGGGCGGCATGCATGTGCTTGACGGGGTGACAAAGGGCCAACAGACGCAGGCGCTGGGGATGAGTACCCTGGCCTTCACGACCTGCTTTGCGGTCTGGACCATATTCTCGATCATCGGGATCCGGATCAAACAGGAACTCGGCCTGTCCGAGACGCAGTTCGGTCTGCTGGTTGCAACGCCTGTCCTGACGGGGTCCATCAGTCGCATCTTTCTCGGCATCCTGACCGAAAAGGTCGGCGGCCGAATCATGTTTCCGATCCAGATGGTGACAACCGCGATCGCCGCCTTCCTGCTTTCAATGGCGGACAGCTATCCGCTCTTTCTGCTGGCCGCGCTGGGCGTTGGCCTGGCCGGTGGCTCCTTCATCATCGGCATTGCCTATGTGTCGCGCTGGTATGACGCGAAATCCCAGGGCACGGCTTTGGGCATTTTCGGTGTCGGCAACATGGGCGCAGCGGTGACCAATTTTGGCGCGCCCTTCCTTGTCGTGGCCTTTGGCTGGCAGCAGACTGCACAGATTTATGCCGGTGTCCTTCTGGTCATGGCGCTGATCTTCTGGGTCTTTACCAAGGACGACCCGGTGCTGGTGGCTCAACGCGAATCCGGTACGCGTCCACCATCGGCCCTGATGCAGCTCGAGCCACTCAAGGATCCCCAGGTCTGGCGCTTCGCGACCTACTACTTCTTTGTCTTCGGCGCCTTTGTGGCGCTCGCCTCCTGGCTGCCGCGCTACTATGTCGGCGCCTACGGGCTCGACCTGCAGACCGCGGGCATGCTGGCGGCCGCCTACTCCCTTCCCGCTTCGATCTTCCGGGCGCTGGGCGGCTGGATGTCGGACAAGTGGGGCGCCCGCTTCGTCATGTACCTCACCTTCATCGTCTCGCTGATCTGCCTGTTCATCCTGAGCTATCCGGACACCCGTTACATCGTCAGCGGTATCAATGGCCCGATTGAATTCAGCTTCGGGATCGGCGTGCCGCTGTTCGCGACGCTGGCCTGTGGCCTCGGCTTCGTGATGTCGCTCGGCAAGGCCGCCGTCTACAAACACATTCCGGTCTACTACCCGCACCATGTCGGCGCAGTCGGTGGCCTGGTCGGCATGATCGGTGGCCTCGGTGGTTTCATCCTGCCGATCAGCTTCGGCGTCATGAATGACCTGACCGGCGTCTGGACCAGCTGCTTCATGCTGATGTTCATCATCGTGCTCGTCTCGACGATCTGGATGCACGTGGCCATCCGCCGGATGGAACGACGCAAATTCCCGGATCTCAAAGCCGATACGCATCTCAGTGACGTCCCGGACCTCCCCCACCCGGCGCCGGCGGCGCGCTGATATCGCCGCGGCGGCGACGGTCGGATCCCCTCCGGTCCCGACCTTCGTCGCCGCAGTCGACCCAATAAAAGGAAATGCCGACAATGGCCAAGGATCTCAAAGACTGGAACCCGGAAGACGCCGGCCAATGGGAGGGCGGTGGCAAGGCTATCGCCAACCGCAATCTGTGGATTTCCATCCCGGCCCTGCTGTGCGGCTTCGCGGTGTGGCTGTACTGGGGCATCATCACGGTTCAGATGATCAATCTGAACTACGGTTTCAGCCAGGCTGAACTGTTCACCCTGACAGCGATCGCCGGCCTGTCCGGCGCGACCTTGCGGATCCCGTCGACCTTCTTCATCCGGCTGGCGGGCGGGCGCAACACGATCTTCCTGACCACCGCCTTGCTGCTGCTCCCGGCGACCGGAACAGCGATCATCCTGCAAAACCCCGAGGCCCCCTTGTGGCAGTTCCAGCTGATGGCGCTCCTGTCGGGTTTCGGGGGCGGCAACTTCGCCAGCTCCATGTCCAATATCAGCTTCTTCTTTCCCAAGAAGGTCCAGGGCTATTCCCTGGGCATGAATGCCGGGCTCGGCAATTTCGGCGTCACCACCATGCAGATCCTGATCCCGCTGGTGATGACCGTCGGGGTGTTCGGCGGGACGTCCATGATCCTGGAGAATACGTCCGGCACGTTGATCGGCCGCATCCCGGCCGGCACGGAAACCTTTCTTCACAATGCCGGCTTCATCTGGGTGGTCATATTGATCCCGGTCGTGATCGCGACCTGGTTCGGCATGAACAATATCCGTGACGAACATGTCTCGCCCGATATCGGTTCCCCCTTCGCGGCATTCGGCAAGATTCTCGGCATGTTGCTGATCGGGCTGCTGACCGCGGCGGCGGGCCTGTGGCTGATGCTGCCGGAAACCGCTGGCGGCTCGGGCTGGGGCATTTCCAAGTGGCTGGTTCTGCCGCTGGTGATCGCAGCAACAGTGTACGCCCTGAAGGCGATCCCAGGAGCGATCCGCAAGAGCCTCGACCGCCAGTACAAGATCTTCCGCAACAAACACACCTGGGCGATGACCGTCATCTATACGATGACGTTCGGGTCCTTCATCGGCTTTGCCGCGGCCTTCGGCCTCGCGATCAAGGTCATCTTCGGGTTTCAGCACCTCGAGGTTGACGGTGCAATGACCCACGACCTGGTCAACCCGAACGGTCCAAGTGCGCTGATGTTTGCCTGGACAGGTCCCTTCATCGGCGCCCTGATCCGGCCGATTGGCGGCAAGCTGGCGGACAAGTTCGGCGGTGCGCTGGTGACCCAGATCATCTCGGTGGTCATGGTCATCTGCGCGCTCGGCGTCGCCTGGTTCATGAAAGAGGCCTACGCCTCGGCCACGCCGGAAGTGTTCTTCACGCCCTTCCTGATCCTGTTCCTGGTGTTGTTCGCCGCGACGGGTATCGGCAACGGCTCGACCTTCCGCACCATCGCGGTGGTGTTCGACCGTGAGCAGGCGGGGCCGGTCCTCGGCTGGACCTCGGCGGTGGCGGCCTATGGCGCCTTCATCATCCCGCAGGTCTTCGGCGAGCAGATCCGGGCGACGACGCCGGAATACGCGCTGATCGGTTTCGCCATCTTCTATGCCGTCTGCATCGCCATCAATTGGTGGTTCTACCTGCGCCCCGGCGCTGACGTGAAAAACCCGTAAAGGAAACAGAGATATGAGCCATCTTCTCGACCGCCTCACATTCTTTGCACGCAAGCCTGAAGCGTTTTCAGACGGGCATGGCATCACCACGACCGAAGACCGCAAGTGGGAGGACTCCTATCGCAAGCGCTGGCAGCACGACAAGATCGTGCGCTCGACCCATGGTGTGAACTGCACCGGGTCGTGCAGCTGGAAGATCTACGTCAAGGGCGGGTTGGTGACCTGGGAAACCCAGCAGACCGATTACCCACGCACCCGTCCCGATCTGCCCAATCACGAACCACGCGGCTGTTCACGCGGGGCCAGCTATTCCTGGTACATGTATTCGGGCAATCGCCTGAAATACCCGCTGATCCGGGCTCGCCTGCTGAAGGCGTGGCGCAAGGCCCGCGAGACCCTGACCCCGATGGCCGCCTGGCGGTCGATCCAGGCCGATGAGGCGGTTCGCAAGTCCTATGTGTCCAAGCGCGGCGCCGGCGGCATGGTCCGTGGCGACTGGGATGAGGTCAACGAGATCATTGCTGCCGCCAACGCCTATACCGCCAAGGAATACGGCCCCGACCGGGTGTTTGGCTTTTCGCCCATTCCGGCCATGTCGATGGTCTCCTACGCGGCGGGCTCGCGTTACCTGTCGCTGCTCGGCGGTGTCTGCATGTCGTTCTACGACTGGTATTGCGACCTCCCGCCGGCCAGCCCGCAAACCTGGGGCGAGCAGACCGATGTCCCGGAGTCAGCCGACTGGTACAATGCTGGCTTCCTGTTGATCTGGGGTTCCAATGTCCCGCAGACGCGGACACCGGACGCGCACTTCTATACCGAGGCACGCTATCGCGGCACCAAGAGCGCTGTAATCTGCCCGGACTATTCGGAAGCCTCGAAATTCGGCGATATCTGGCTCAACCCCAAACAGGGAACCGACGCAGCCCTGGCCCTGGCCATGGGTCATGTGATCCTGCGCGAATACCATCTCGACCGCCAGGCGGAGTATTTCGAGAGTTATGCCCGCGAGAACACCGACATGCCCAACCTGGTCCGGTTGGAAAAGAAGGATGGTCGCTACGTTCCGGGACGGCTGCTTCGGGCCTCGGACTTCGCCGACAATCTCGGTGAGGACAACAATCCTGACTGGAAGACGATCGCCTATGATCGCAAATCGGCAAGCTATGTGGCGCCGCTCGGCTCGATCGGCTTTCGGTGGGGCGAAAAGGGCAAGTGGAATCTCGAACAACGCGCCGGCAAGGGCGATCCGGTCGAGCTGGAATTGTCCTTCATCCTCGATGACCGGCATGACGAGCAGGTCGAGGTCGGTTTCCCGTATTTCGGCAACAAGCACCACGACCATTTCGCCGGAACGGACCATCCCGACGTCCTGTCGCGAAAACTTCCTGCGCGCCGTGTGACGCTGAAAGACGGCGACGCGCTTGTGGTCACCGTATTCGATCTGATGTGCGCAAATTACGGTCTCGATCGCGGCCTTGGCGGTGATGATGTGGCCCGTGATTATGACGACATGGCGCCGTACACGCCGGCTTGGGCCGAAGCCATCACCGGCGTGGATCGCAAGAAGATCATCGCCACGGCGCGGGCCTTTGCCACCAATGCCGAGAAGACGAATGGCAAGTCGATGGTCATTCTCGGTGCCGGTCTGAACCACTGGTATCACATGGACATGAACTATCGGGGGATCATCAATCTCCTGGTCATGTGCGGCTGTATCGGCCAGTCCGGAGGCGGCTGGGCCCATTATGTCGGACAGGAGAAACTGCGTCCGCAAACCGGCTGGCAGCCGCTTGCCTTCGCGCTCGACTGGAACCGCCCGCCGCGCCACCAGAACTCCACCTCGGCCTGGTACGCGCATACCGGACAATGGCGCTACGAGACGCTTTCGGTCGATGAAATCCTGTCCCCGACGGCGCCCGAGGGCGACTGGTCCGGTTCGATGATCGACTGGAATGTCCGGGCTGAACGGATGGGCTGGCTGCCCTCTGCACCGCAATTGCAGACCAACCCGCTGGACCTGTCCCGCGCGGCTGCCGAGGCCGGCGTCGATGCCAAGGCGTATGTGCTCGACGGCCTGAAGTCCGGTGATGTGAAACTGTCGTGCGGCGATCCGGACAACCCGGCCAACTGGCCGCGCAATCTCTTTGTCTGGCGCTCCAACCTGCTTGGCTCTTCGGGCAAGGGGCACGAGTATTTCCTCAAGCATCTGGTGGGCGCAAGCCACGGCGTGCTGGGCGATGAGGCCGGGCCGGACATGCGACCCGATGAGGTCGAGTGGGTCGAGAATTGCCCGGAGGGCAAGCTGGACCTGCTGGTCACCATCGACTTCCGCATGTCCACGACCTGCGTCTACTCCGACATCGTGCTGCCCACGGCGACCTGGTACGAGAAAAACGATCTCAACACTTCGGACATGCACCCCTTCATCCACCCGCTGACGGCGGCGACGGATCCAGCCTGGGAAGCGCGCAGTGACTGGGACATTTTCAAGGGTCTCGCGAAAAAACTGTCGGAGATCGCACCGGAAGAACTGGGCGTGGAGACGGATGTCGTCCTGACCCCGATCCTGCATGACACGCCCGGCGAAATCGCCCAGCCCTTCGATGTGAAGGACTGGACCAAGGGTGAAATCGAGGCCATCCCCGGCAAGACGATGCCGCAAATCACCGTCGTCGAACGGGATTATGCCAACCTCTACAAGAAGTTCACCTCTCTTGGCCCGCTCCTCGACACGCTCGGGAATGGCGGCAAGGGTATCGGCTGGAACACCGAGGACGAGGTCGAGCATCTGGCAGCGCTGAACGGCGTTGTGCGCGAGGGCGGCGTTTCCAAGGGGCGGCCGAAGATCGAGACGGCCATTGATGCCGCCGAGGTCATCCTCATGCTCGCGCCGGAAACCAATGGCGAGGTCGCGGTCAAGGCGTGGGATGCCCTGTCCCAGAACACCGGCCGGGATCACACCCACCTGGCCATTCCGAAGGAAGACGAAAAGATCCGCTTCCGGGATGTGGTCGCCCAGCCGCGCAAGATCATTTCCTCGCCGACCTGGTCCGGCATCGAGAGCGAAGACGTCTGCTACAATGCCGGATACACGAATGTGCACGAGCGCATTCCGTGGCGCACGCTGACGGGTCGCCAACAGCTCTACCAGGACCACAAGTGGATGCTCGCCTTTGGTGAGGGCCTGTGTGTCTACCGGCCGCCAATCGATACCGCGACCGTGGCGCCAGTGATCAATTCCAAGCCCAATGGCAACCAGCAGATCGTGCTGAATTTCATCACGCCGCACCAGAAGTGGGGAATCCACTCCACCTACACCGACAACCTGCTGATGCTCACACTCTCGCGCGGTGGCCCGATTGTCTGGCTGTCCGAGGAGGACGCGGCTTCGGTTGGTATTGTCGATAATGACTGGGTCGAGGCCTACAACACTAACGGGGCCCTGGTCGCCCGGGCTGTGGTCTCTCAGCGGATCAAGTCGGGCACGTTGTTCATGTATCACGCCCAGGAAAAGATCGTGAATGTTCCGGGTTCGGAACTGACCGGTCAGCGGGGTGGCATCCACAACTCGGTCACCCGGACAACGCTCAAGCCGACCCACATGATTGGCGGCTATGCCCAGCAATCCTACGGATTCAACTATTACGGCACGGTTGGTTCCAACCGCGACGAGTTCGTCATTGTTCGCAAGATGGACAAGGTCGATTGGCTCGAAGGCCCTGCCGGTGATGAAATGGAGGCAGCAGAATGAAAATTCGTGCGCAAATCGGCAAAGTCCTCAACCTGGACAAGTGCATCGGCTGCCACACCTGCTCCGTGACTTGCAAGAATGTCTGGACCAGCCGCGAGGGCGTTGAATACGCTTGGTTCAACAATGTCGAGACAAAGCCGGGTGTTGGCTATCCCAAGGATTGGGAGAACCAGGGCCGCTGGAATGGCGGTTGGAAGCGCTCCGGCAATGGTTCCCTGCATCCGAAAATGGGGTCCAAATGGCGGGTGCTGGCGAAGATATTCGCCAATCCCGACCTGCCTCAAATCGACGACTACTACGAGCCGTTCACCTTCGACTATGGCCATCTGCAATCGGCCAAGGAATCCAAGGCCTTTCCGACCGCCCGTCCGCGCTCACTGATCACCGGCGAGCGGATGGAGAAGATCGAATGGGGTCCCAACTGGGAGGAAATTCTCGGCGGCGAGTTTTCCAAGCGGTCCGAGGACTACAATTTCGAAGGCATCCAGAAGGAGATCTACGGCGAGTTCGAGAACACCTTCATGATGTATCTGCCGCGCCTGTGTGAGCATTGCCTCAATCCGACCTGCGCGGCGGCCTGCCCGTCCGGTGCGATCTACAAGCGGGAGGAAGACGGCATCGTCCTGATCGACCAGGAAAAGTGCCGCGGCTGGCGCATGTGCGTGTCGGGCTGTCCGTACAAGAAAATCTACTACAACTGGTCGAGCGGAAAATCGGAGAAATGTACCTTCTGCTATCCGCGTATCGAGGCGGGTCAGCCGACCGTCTGTTCGGAAACCTGTGTCGGCCGGATCCGGTATCTCGGTGTGATGCTTTACGATGCTGATCGCATCGAGGAAGCCGCGTCGATGGAAGATGAGAAGGACCTGTATCAGGCCCAGCTCGATATCTTCCTTGATCCCCATGATCCGGAAATCCAGGCACAGGCGCGCCGCGACGGTGTGCCGGAAGCCTGGCTCGAAGCGGCCAAACAATCGCCCGTCTACAAGATGGCGATCGACTGGAAGGTCGCATTCCCGCTTCACCCGGAATACCGGACCTTGCCCATGGTCTGGTACGTGCCGCCCCTGTCGCCAATCAAGAACGCCGCTGAGTCCGGCGCGCTCGAGACGGATGGCGAGATGCCGGATGTCCGCTCCTTGCGCATCCCCCTTCGCTATCTGGCCAACCTGCTGACGGCCGGGGATGAGGCGCCGGTCGCGCTGGGTCTCGAACGCATGCTCGCCATGCGGGCCTATATGCGGTCGAAAACGGTTGAAGGCGTGATCGATGCCTCGATCGCCGAGCGGGTCGGTCTCACCGAGGACCTGATCGAGGACATGTACGAGATCATGGCGATCGCCAATTACGAGGACCGTTTTGTCATTCCGACCTCGCATCGCGAAGAGGCGGAGGAAGCCTTCGACATCCGCGGTGAGTGCGGCTTCAGCTTCGGCAATGGCTGCTCGGACGGGCAGAGCAAGGCCTCGCTGTTCGGAAGTCCGCGACGGCGCGCCCAGGTTACCCCGATGGAGAAAAGCTGATGACCCTGTCTTTCAAGGTATATGCCGCCCTGCTCAGCTATCCGACCGAGGATATCCGGGCCTCCGCCTCCCGGTTCGCGGGTGTTCTGGAGGAGGAGAACCTCATCGCACCGGAAGACCGAAGCGGGGTCGGGCAACTGATAGATGAGCTTGGCGCGCGGGACCTTTTTGAGCTTCAGGCACGCTATGTTGACCTGTTCGACCGGTCCCGGGCGCTGTCGCTTCACCTGTTCGAGCACGTTCATGGTGAAAGCCGGGATCGCGGACAAGCCATGGTCGATCTGAAGGCCCTGTACGAGAGCAACGGGTTGGAGATCACCGCTAGCGAGCTGCCGGACTTCCTGCCGCTCTTTCTCGAATACCTGTCGCAAAGGCCGCTTGATGAGGCCCGGGCCCTGCTGGGCGAAACGGCGCATGTCCTTGATGCGCTGGCCGAGCGCCTGGGCAAGCGCGAAAGCGTTTATCAGGCCGTATTGCTCGACCTGGCCCGGATCGCCGACCGACCCGCCGAAGTCGAGAAATCCGTTGTCGAGACGCCAGCCGAGGATCCGCAGACCCTCGAGGCCATCGATCAGGCCTGGGAAGAGGAACAGGTCCGCTTTGGACCCGACCCGTCGGCGGGGTGTCCGGTTGCCGAAAACATGCTCACCAAGATGGCGGTTCCGGCCGCCGCCGATTCTGATGAAGGACGCCGGCCATGAGTGATATTCTCAACTCCGCCCTGTTTGGCATCTATCCCTATATCGCCCTTGCCGTCCTCGTGGTCGGGTCGATCATCCGCTACGACCGTGAGCCCTATTCATGGCGGGCCGGCTCGAGCCAGCTGTTGCGGCGCCGCCAGTTGGTTCTCGGCTCGATCCTGTTTCATGTCGGCGTTCTCGTGATCTTCTTCGGTCACTTGGTCGGCCTGCTGACCCCGATCGGCATCTTTGATGCGCTGGGGATCAGTCACGGGGCCAAACAGCTTCTCGCTGTCATCGCCGGCGGCGTCGCCGGGGTCATGGCGCTGATCGGCGCGAGCCTGTTGCTCCACCGGCGCCTTTTCGATGCCCGGATCCGCTCCACGACCAGTTTTTCGGACATGGCCATCCTGTTGATGCTGTACGCCCAGTTGCTACTGGGTGTCGGTTCGATCGCGGTCTCGATGCAGCACCTTGATGGTCACGAGATGACCAAGTTCATGAGTTGGGCGCAGGGCATTTTCACCTTCCAGCCTGGCGTCGCGGCCCATGTCGCGGATGTCCACTGGATCTTCAAGGCGCACCTGGCATTGGGCCTGACCATCTTCCTGGTCTTCCCGTTCACGCGCCTGGTTCACATGTTCAGCGCGCCGGTCCGCTACATCTTCCGCCAGGGCTACCAGGTGGTTCGCCGGAAGCCGAAGAAGGGAGAGGCAAGATGACCACCAGCACCCTGATTTCAAAGCCCGCGGAAGCGGCCATTCCGGTCCGCGTCAATGGTGTCGAAATTTCCGCCGAGGCCATTGCGGCTGAAGCCCAGCACCACCCGGCCAAACGCCCGGAGGTCGCTTGGCAGGCGGCCACTCGTGCCCTCGCCATTCGGGAAGCCCTGCTGCAGCGTGCCCGCGCCCTCGACCTGACCGCCGAGCCGCTGACGGACTCGGACGGACGGGCGGAAGCGCCGGACGATGCCTTGATCCGGGTTATGCTGGATACAGAGGTCCGGACGCCGGAGCCGGACGAGGCCTCCTGTCGCCGCTACTACGACAACAACCGCGAAAAACTGCGCGCTCCGGACCTCTATGAGCCGGCTCACATCCTGTTGCAGGCGGATCGTCGCGACCAGGCGGCGTTTGAACGGGCCCTGACCGAGGCCCGGACACTCCTGGAAACCCTGTGCGACAAGCCTGATCTGTTCGACCGCATGGCCCGCGACCGGTCGGATTGTGCCTCGGCGACCGAAGGCGGTCGTCTGGGTCAGGTGATGCGCGGCCAGACCACGCCAGCGTTTGAAGAAGTGCTGGCGCAAATGCAGCCCGGCGCGATCCATCCGGAGCCGGTTGAAACGCCCTATGGCGTGCACATCATCCGGCTCGATCATGCCGTGCGGGGCGAGATTCCCGAGTTCGATCAGGCGCGGCCTCTGGTCGAGGAATTCCTGCGCGACGCCAGTTGGCGCCGGGCTGTGTCCCAGTTCATTTCGCTGGTCATCGGGGATGCCGAAATCTCCGGGGTCGACCTCAAAGGGGCTCAATCCCCACTTGTTCAATAGGGAAGTTGATCATGACCATGACACTTAAATCCGCACTTTTGCTGGGATGCGTTTGCGGGCTGTTTGCCAACACTGGTGCTGCTCTCGCACAGGCCGAGCCGGATATCCTGTTCAATGCCAGGCTGCGTTATGAACAGGTCGACCAGGATGGGTTCGCCGACGAAGCCAGCGCCCTCACGCTGCGCACACGTCTTGGCGTCGACAGTGGCGATGTCGGCGGATTTCGCTTCCTGATCGAGGCGGAAAACGTGCTTCACCTTGTCGACGACTTCAATTCGACAACCAACGGCCTTGCGGGCTTTCCGGTCGTCGCCGATCCGGAGGAAACCGAGCTCAACCGATTGCAGGTCAGCTTCAATGGTGTGTCGGACACGGTCGCCGTGCTCGGGCGTCAACGGGTGATCCTGGGAGATGCCCGCCATGTCGGCAATGTCGGCTTCCGGCAGAACGAGCAGACGTTTGACGCCTTCAGGTTGACCTGGACAGGCCACGAAGGCCTGTCGCTCAACTACCTCTACCTGGATCGGGTCCACCGTATCTTCGGGGATGATCACCCGGCCGGCGAATGGGATCTCGATGCCCATCTTTTCAATGTCGACTACGCGGGCAGCATCGGTACGGTCAGTGGCTTTGCGCATCTGGTCGACAATCAGGATGTGGCGGCACTTTCCGCGGCGACGTATGGGGTGCGCTGGAGTGGTCAACATGCGACCGCCAATGGTGCCGACCTTGCCTGGTTTGCCGAGTATGCCCGGCAGAGCGAGCATGGTGACAATCCGGCGAGCTTTGATCTGGACATGTTCAGGGCTCAGGCGAGCGTGGCGGCCAATGGCTTGAACGGTGCCATCGGCATCGAGCACCTTGATGGCAATGGGTCACGGGGATTCGCGACGCCGCTCGCCACCTTGCATGCCTATCAGGGCTGGGCGGATGTCTTCCTGGCGACCCCGGCGAACGGTATGCGCGACCTCTATGTCCGTGCCGGCTGGACCGCTGCGCAACCGCCCATCGGCGAGGGCCTGTCAGCGATGGTCGTCTTCCACGACTTTGAAGCCCTCAATGGCGGCGGAGACCTTGGCTCCGAGCTTGATGCCGTGGTGACGGCGCGGCTCAGTGCCCACTATTCCCTCCAACTCAAGGGCGCATTCTACAATGGTCCGACCGGCGGACCTGCGGACCGCAACAAGGTCTGGTTGGCCTTCACCGTGAATTACTAGGGGCGAGTGGGCAAACGGAGATCGCCATGATCGAAGATCTGCTGCACAACAACACGACTTGGGCGGCGCGCAAGACCGAGGATGATCCTGACTTTTTCCGCCGATTGTCGGCGCAACAGCATCCGGATTATCTCTGGGTTGGTTGCTCTGACAGTCGGGTGCCGGCCAATGACATTGTCGGGCTGGATCCCGGCGAGTTGTTTGTCCATCGCAATATCGCCAACCTCGCGCCCGCTCAGGACACCAATTTCCTGTCGGTGTTGCAATACGCTGTCGAGACGCTGCAGGTCCGGCACATCATCGTGTGCGGCCACTATGGGTGTGGCGGTGTCGCAGCGGCCGTGTCGGGCGAGCGTCACGGCTTGATTGACCACTGGCTGCAGCCGATCCGGGACACGTCGGATGAGCTCGCCAGCCACCTCTTGCGAATACGGGATCCCGAAAAACGCCTGGACGCGCTTTGCGAAGGGAATGTCGCGATGCAGGTGCGGTCAATTGCGAGCAATCCGATCATCGCCGACGCCTGGGGGCGCGGACAGAAAGTTGCCATTCATGGCTGGATATATTCGATAAAGAACGGACTGGTCCGCGATCTGGGCGTGACTGTCAGGGGAGTGGGTGACGTCTCGCGCCATTTCCCCAACCGACTTTCGGTTTGGCTGGGAACCGGCGCATCGAAAGAGCTCCAGACTTGTTGTCAGGCAGCGCCCATCTGACGTGGAAAAGGGGGCCGGCAGTCCAAGCCGGCCGAGGCGCGGGCCCTGTGTGTTCGACGGCATTCCGGTCCCATCCCGACCAGTCCGGACCCGGCCCAGGTCATTGTGCCACCGGAAATTTTCCCGTGTCGGGCGGGTCGCGCACGATTTTGGCGGCAAGCCTGTTTGCCACGCGCTTGGAAGCTGCGGTATTTGATATACGATCACAGCCTTGCCAGCCCCCGGAACCCCGATGGAAACCACCCATTTTGAGGTTCGGACCCTGTCCGACCGCATTCTCGAGATTGTTCGGGAGAAAATCGTTTCCGGTGCTTTCGGATTGAATGAACCGATCCGCCAGGATGCCCTGGCAAGGGAGTTTCGGGTCAGCAAAATTCCGCTGCGCGAGGCCTTGGCGCGTCTGGAACAGGACGGTCTGGTGGTGTCCCACCCCAATCGCGGCTTCTTTGTTCGGCCCATGACCTATGCCGAAGCCGAAGAAGTGTTCGCGCTGCGACTGCAGATCGAGCCCGAGGCTGCCGCTGCCGCCTGTCTCAAGGCAACCGACCAGGATCGCGCTCGGGCGACTGACGCCCTCGACAAGTTCGATACGGAAGCCAAGGCGCACAAGCCAACAGTCGGCATGCTCAACCGGCGTTTCCACATGGCGCTGATCGCGCCGGCCGGGCGGCCACTGACCGAAAGTGTCATCGCCCGCCTCAACGTGATGTCTGACCGCTATGTCCGAAAACACCTGGAGCCGACCCGTCGCCCCGCCAGGGCGGAACAGGAGCACCATGAAATTCTCAAGGCCTGGCTGGCTCGCGATGACGGGGCCGTCCGGGCGCTGGTTGCTCGGCATTTGCAGCACACCCTGTCCGACCTTTTGAAAGAACTGAACGACGCAGACACAGGTTGACGCTCAGCCTGGGGCGACTGATAGCGTGTCGGGGTCGTTCAAGCGCCCGGTGAACCCAACTTGGTCCAGCACTCGAAATCTCTCGCGCCGCTCTTTCGCCTTGACCGGACGAGTCCGCTTTCAATGCAGGAGCAGATCAGGCGACGGGTCATCGAGGCGATTTATGCGGAGGTGTTTCCGGCGGGCTCGCGGTTGCCGTCGTCGCGCCGGCTCTCGAAGGAGCTGGGTGTTTCGCGCAACACCGTGTTCCTCGCCTATCAGCAGCTGATATCGGAGGGGCATCTGGAGACCCGGGAGCGGTCGGGCCTCTACGTGCCGCAAACCGCTGCAGTCCGGCGACTGGCCTCACCGGCCCTGCCCGGAAGCGAGACCGTGACGGATGGCACCGAAGTGGTTTCCCGTTTCCTGGAACCGGAACTGGCTCCGAACTCAGCCTACAAGTGCCCGCCGGACTGGCAGCGATATCGCTACCCCTTCATCGAAGGGCGTTATGACCGGTCATTGTTTCCGGTCACCGAATGGCGCGAGGCCAGTCGTCTGGCGCTCGCCGTTTCCGAGGTCGAAGACTGGTCGCTCGACAATGGCGAAGTGGATGACACGGCGCTGATCGAGGAGATCCGGACCAAGCTCCTGCCGCGGCGGGGCATCACCGCGCGACCGGACGAGCTGCTGATAACCGTCGGAGAGCAGCAGGCCTTGTTTCTCGCGCTACAGGTTCTTGTCGGCAAGAAGAGCCGGGTCGCGGTTGAGGAACCCGGGCTGCCGGAGTTGCGAGCCCTGCTTGCCCTGCGTCGTGCCAAGGTGACGCATCAGCCGGTCGATGACTCCGGCATCATTGTCGACGGGCGGTTGCGCGATCGCGACCTCGTCTGCGTCTCGGCAAGCCGACAACGTCCGACGGGTGTCACGCTTTCGCTTGAACGGCGTCAAGCGCTGATGGCGATGGCCGAACGCGAAGACTTTCTCGTCCTGGAGGATGATTTCGAGTGCGAGATGAACTATCTCGGCGACGCGATGCCGGCCTTGCGCAGCCTGGAGAACGGTCACCGGGTCGTCTATGTGGCGTCCCTGTCCAAGGTTCTCGCGCCTGGCGTCCGGCTTGGATACATGGTCGCCGCGCCCGAGATCATTGCCGCGGCACGTCGACTGCGCGACCTGACGACGCGGCGGCCATCCCCGAACAATCAGCGGGCGGCGGCTTTCTTCCTGTCGCTGGGACATTACGATGCCATGATGCGGCGGCTGACCCAGGTCTGTGCGGAACGTCTGATCGCACTTCGTGACGCCCTGAACCACTATCGCCCGCTCGCCATTGCCGTTGCACCGGTCGAGGGCGGGACCTCGTACTGGGTTCGAGGGCCGGACGGCCTGGACGCCAGCGAAGTGATCCGGGCCGCCGAGGCGCGGGGCATTCTTATCGAGCCCGCTGACCATTGGTTCGCTGACGACAATGGCCCGGGCAACATGTTCCGGCTCGGCGTGACATCGTTGCCCGCCGCGTCGATCCGCGCCGGCATTGCCGAGCTGTCGCAGGCCATGCGGGATCTCGATGATCGCAAGACCGGACGGTCCGAGCCGACGCCCGTGGCTGGCAAGGCGCTTCTGGCGCGATTGTCCGGCGCGACCTTGCTGTACAAGACTGTCTATGGCGACCCTTGTACCATTGAGTTGCACGCCGATGGGCGCATGTCGGGACAGGCCGGCTTTGCCGGCGAAGACCGGGATGTCGGTCGCTGGTGGGTGGAAGGTGGCCAATGGTATCGTCAGTGGCGGAGCTGGGCGTTCGGAGAGGTGCTCGGATTTGCGGTCGCGTTTGAGGGCGACCAGTTGCACTGGCTGGATCAGAATGGACATGT
The DNA here is from genome assembly GCF_034670125.1 of Maricaulis sp. Classification (GTDB taxonomy): domain Bacteria; phylum Pseudomonadota; class Alphaproteobacteria; order Caulobacterales; family Maricaulaceae; genus Maricaulis. The sequence continues at coordinate 122,167 of NZ_JAXMOC010000001.1, read as the reverse complement.
GGTGGACTCCGCAGTCTTGGCTCCCGCCGCTGACAACGCAGCACAGTGATGATGGTCCGTCCGTCTCATCTGGCCCTATGGCTGAGCGGCAGGCGAGAAAACTGGCCCCATAAGGCGCGATGATCTGGTTCTAAGCGCCATGTCCCAGCCCTGTCATGCTTTCCCAACAATGCGGCTGATCTTGTTGTGAGGGCCGTGCGCGGGGAGCATCAGAATGTCGTCACTTGGAATTGCGGCGCTTCAACTGGCAGCGGACAAGAGCGACAATCTCGAACTTGTCGAGCGCGAGACCCGGGCGATCGCCAAGCGGTTTCCCTGGGTCGATCTGGTCGTGGTCGGCGAGCTTGCCGTTCACGGCGCCAGTCTGGACAAGGCCGAACCGGCCGGTGGCGAGACCGAGGTCCGACTCAAGGCTCTGGCCGCGGAAACGGGGCTGTGGCTGGTTCCCGGTTCGCTGTATGAGCGGCGTGACGGCGCGATCTACAATACAACACCGGTCATCAATCCTGCCGGCGAGATGGTCGCTCGCTACGACAAGATGTTTCCATTCCTCCCCTACGAGGCAGGCGTGGCAGCCGGACGTGATCCGGTGGTCTTCGACATTCCGGGCATTGGCCGGGTCGGCGTCGCCATTTGCTACGACATGTGGTTCCCGGAAGTCATCCGGACCCTGGTTGGCCTGGGCGCCGAAGTCATACTCCTGCCGACGATGACCAACACGATTGATCGCGATGTCGAGCTGGCCATCGCCCGTTCGAATGCGGCCATCAACCAATGCATCTTCGTCGATGTGAACCTGGCGGGCGATCTCGGCGTCGGGCGCTCGGCCATCTATGGGCCGGGCGGGGATGTGATCTACGAGGCGGGCGCGGGCCGTGAGGTGATCGCGCTCGACCTGGACCTGTCGACGGTGGCCCGCATGCGAGAGCGCGGCTGGAACGGGCTGGGCCAGGTTCTGAAGAGTTTTCGTGACAGCGAAGTCGAGTTCCCGCTTCACGCCGATGTCAAGGCGAGACGGGCAAGCATGCCGGGGCTGGGGGCTCTGGAAATGCCGCATCGCCAGGGGGGCGATGCGGCGCCGCGATCAACCGTGGACCAAGGCGGCGGTCGCAAACCGAGACTGAAAATATTGGACTGACAATGTCTGGGCCGAGAGGTCGTATCAAGCAGGGGCCGGGAATACCGGAGGAGTATCATGGGCGAATTCACGAAGCATAGCATGAGCCGAAAGGTTCTGTCGGCAGCCCTCATGGGCGGTACTGCCCTGGCAGGGCTGAGCCTGGGGGGCGTGGCGCTCGGTCAGGATGAAGGCGTTACACGCGATGTCATCACGGTGACGGCAACGCGGCGCGAAGAAACCGTATCCGATGTTCCGTACAACATTTCGGCAATCGGTGGCGAAGCGATCGAGGCCGGGCAAATTCTCGACGAGGCCGAGCTGCTGCGCTCGATCCCGGGTGTAACGGTTGTTGATCGGGGCGCGCGCAATGCCGGGACGCTCAACGCAGCCCGAATTCGCGGTCTTGCTGTGGATGGCAATGGTCTGGGAGACTATGCAACGTCCTCGGTCGCGTCTGTGTCCACCTACATCAATGACACGCCGATCTTTGCCAATTTCGCCCTGCGCGATCTCGAGCGGGTGGAAGTGCTGCGAGGCCCGCAGGGCACTCTCTACGGTTCCGGCTCGCTGGGCGGGACCATCCGCTATATCACACGTGATCCCGAGCTGGGTGAGTTTGGTGGCTACCTGTCCGGATCCGCGTCGCATGTGAACGGCTCCGAGAGCTATGGTTTTGGCATCGATGGCGCTCTGAACATTCCGTTGGGTGAGCGCGCTGCGTTGCGCCTGGTCGGAAGCCTCGGCGACTATCCGGGCATCACCGACTATGTGAACCTCTATGAGCTTGATGCCAGCGGTACGCCGGTCGCGCCGAATGGTGTGCTGGATCCGACCGCGTCCTACCGGTCGCAGGAAGATGCCGATACGTTCGACACCTGGATGGGTCGCGCCACTTTGCTGGTTGAACCCAATGACACGACGTCGATCCGATTGGTTCACGCCCGTCAGTCCGACGAAGTGGGCGGCCGTCGCCAGCAGACCGTTGGCACAGATGGTTTCGGCAATGTCTATGACGATTATGAAAACGGCTCGATCCAGCTGGAGCCGTCCAGCCGCGACATTAATATGACGTCGCTTGAGGCGGAAGTTGATCTCGGTTTCGCAACCCTGACCTCGTCGACCTCCCACTATGACCACAGCGGCGACAGCATCAGTGAGAATACAGGCTTTTATGCGCAGGCCGGTTGGCTCGGTTTCTACTACAATTATCCGCGTCCGATGGCCCAGGCGGTCCGGACCTATGCCGATGAGGCTGTCATCCAGGAATTGCGCCTTGTCACCGATGACGGCGGTGACTTCGACTATGTGGTTGGCGGCTTCTATCGCAGCCAGCAGCGCGAGATGACGCAGCAAAGCTTCCTCGTCGGCTTCAAGGACTGGTGGGATACGCTGCTTCCGCTGGCCGCTGGAGCCGTCACTGGCGATCAGGACTGGGATTATCGCCAGACCGAGCATTTCACCGAAATGTCGGTGTTTGGCGAGCTGACCTGGCACGCCAGTGAAGATGTCGACATCACCTTTGGCGGTCGCTATTTCGACAATGAATCCGAGAATGACAGCTACATGGCGCTGCCGCTGTGGACTGGCCTCTTCCCGGACGTCAACTCGGACTTCGAGACGACTGAAAGCGACGTGTTGTTCAAGTTGAACGGCGCGTGGCGGTTCTCGGATGATGACATGTTGTATGCCACCATTTCCGAGGGCTATCGCCGCGGCGGCGCCAACGCCGTCCCGCTGGCCGGTTTCTATGCCGAAGACCCGCGCTGGCAGGTCTATGGCTCTGACTCGGTCGTCAACTACGAGATCGGCGTAAAAGGTGACCGTGGCAACTTCATCTATGATGTCAGCGTGTTCTACATCGATTGGGCTGATCCGCAGTTCAATACGTCGACCACCAATTGGGGCTTCTTCGCGGTCCAGAATGGCGGCGCCGCGCGGACCTATGGGCTTGAGGCATCACTGGAAGGCTTTGTCGGCAATGATTGGCATTATGCCCTCGGCTACGCCTACATCGACGCCCAGCTGAGCGAGAACTTTCACGCACCTGATCGTCCGGCTCCTGCCGCTCCGATCGCACTCGAGGGTGCCATGCTGCCGGGTACGCCGGAGCACCAGTTCAACTGGTCGCTGGACCACACCGGCCGCTTGGCCGACTGGACCACTTTCACGCGACTGGATGGCTATTATCAGTCGGAAACGCGAAACGCTGTGACAACTTCGCCGACATTCAATGTCCCGCTTGACGGGTTCTCGATCTGGAACCTGACAACGACCTTCTCGCGCGACAATGTCGACCTGTCCTTGTGGATGAAGAACATCACCAACGAGGCCGGGGTCACTGGCGTGTTCACCGAGGCTTATATGGGCACGGCTCCCGCCGACGGGTATTTCGGCAATGGCAACAAGGAAATGATCGCCCTGCCGCGCACTGTCGGTGCAACCGTTCGCTTCAGCTTCTGATCGGATAATGTCGGGGCGGTCGCGACTGCGGCCGCCCCGTCAACTTTCTCATGGTCGCCGTGAACACGTCTGCTCCGCCTCAAGCCCAACTCGCCAGTATCGACCGGGCCCTGCGCGCCGGGCGGATCGCACAAGGTCAGGCCATGTCCGAGGCACTGGTCCGGGAATATCCCGGCTTTGCTGAGGGTTGGATCATTCGTGCCCGGGCGCTACAGAAGGCTGGTGACGCCGGGGGCATGCGCGCGGCGCTGAACACGGCGCTTTCGATCGAGCCGTCTTCGCCGCTGGCGCGGTTGATGATGGTCGAGGCTGATGTCCATCTCGGAGACATCAAGCAGGCCAGAGCCGGCTTGCTCGCCATGGAAGACGAGGCCGCCGGGAATGCCAATTGGCTGGGGCGGCTGGCGGAAGCCTTCGCGCAATGCGGCCAGCATGCGGACGCCGCCCGGTGCGCACGCGCTGCTGTCGCGTTGTCGCCGGACGAGCCGGCCCACCGCTACAATCTCGCCACCCATCTCGTAGCTGTCGGTGAGCTTGAGGCGGCGGAGGCAGCCTTTGATGACGTGATCGCCCGCGCGCCGCACGACTATGATGCCTACTACAATCGCGCGACGCTGCGTCGACAGACCGCCGATCGAAATCACGTTGATGAGCTGCAACGAATGGTGCGGGCTCCCCACCGCTCGCCGATGGGCCCGGTGGCCTTGCATTACGCCCTGGCCAAGGAGCTGGAGGATCTCGGAGACTACAAGGCGAGCTTCGATGCCCTGACCGTAGGGGCCGGGCACAGGCGGGGTCTCATGCGCTACGACGTGTCGGGCGACGTCGACACCATGGCGCAAATCGCGTCGGCCTTTGACAGGACCTATTTTGACCGAGTGGGTCGGCGCGGGGACGGTATTGGCAAAGCCTGTAAAGGTGAAGGTGAAGTTGAAGGTGGGGACGGTCCGGTGTTCGTGCTCGGCCTGCCGCGTAGCGGGACGACACTGATTGACCGAATACTCAGCGCCCATTCCGAAGTGGAAAGCCTTGGCGAACTGAACGACTTCGCGCTTGGACTGACGACACTTTGCCGGGCCGATGGCGGCAAGTCAGGGCTGATCAAGGCCGCCTCGGGGCTCGATCCGTCCATGCTTGGGCAAGCCTATTGCAAGCGCGCAGGTGAAAGGGCGGCTGGTTCCCGCTTCTTCATCGACAAGGCGCCGGCGAACTTTCTTTATATCGGACTGATCGCGGCCGCGCTGCCGGCCGCGCGCATCATTCACCTTCAGCGTGACCCGATGGACAATGCGTACTCTCTCTACAAGGCCCTGTTCCGCATGGGATATCCTTATTCCTACGACTTTGCCGATCTGGCTGCTTACATGCGGGCCAAGGATGCTCTCATGGCGCACTGGCGGGACGTTCTGCCGGGGCGCATCATTGATGTGCAATACGAGGATGTCGTCACGGACCAGGATGGTCAGACCCGGCGACTGCTCGAGGCCGTCGGACTTGAGTTTGAGCAGGCGTGTCTTGCCTTTCACCGCAATCCGACGCCGTCGGCCACGCACAGTGCTGCACAGGTCCGTCAGCCGCTCTATTCCAGTTCTGTTGGTCTGTGGCACCGGTATGAGGCGCAACTCCAACCGCTGGCCGCGATGCTCGGGGTGACGCCATGAGGACCGTCCTCGCCGGCCTGTCGTCGCTGTTGCTGGCCGGATTCGCGCAGGCACAGGGCCCGCTTGTCGAGGATTTCGAGGCAGGCCTGGGTGCCGATTGGCGGGGGTCGGCAGGACGGGGAGACATCCAGCTGACGGAATATGCCGGCAATCACGCCCTGAGGCTGCGCCGGAATGCCTGGGCCGCTCGCGTCGTCGCGCTGGATGGTCGTGGCGACGTGCGGATCTCGGTGAGTTTCGCGGCGCTTGACCTGGAAGGTGAGGATGCCTGCCTGCTCGAAGCGTCGGACAATGGCGAGGACTGGCAGGAGCTGGGTCGGATTGGCCCCGGCCAGGATGATGGTCTGACCCTGCACAGGGTCGGTGGGGCTCTCATCGCTCCACCTGTCCGAGACTGGATCGCCGTACGCCTGCGGGCCGCGGGCAATACTCTCAATGACACCTGCTGGGCCGACAATCTCCGGGTAGACGCCCGGGCTGGCGATATTGATCTGGGCACGCGGATACCCGCGGGTGACGCGCCGTTGCGACAGCCACTGTCCAGCGAGGCCTTTTCCCCGCCGGCTGATGCCCGGTCGCTGCAAACGCCGGTGTCGGGTCGACTGTCCATTCAGCCCTTGGACGCCGTCGATGGCTTGCGGGTTCATCGCGATGAATTCGGCTACGGGTCCGAGGCGGGGATTTTCTCGCTGCCGCAGCTTGAAATTTCGGTGGTCGGCGATGGCGATATGCTGATCCCCGTGGCACGTGGCCCGCAGGCGGCCGAGCATCCGCATTGGGAGTGGATCGTCGAGCCGGGTCGGGTGTGGCAGATGCCGGATGGTCAGCTTCGGGCGGTCATGCCGGTTGCCCTGCAGGAGCGCAATGCCAACTGCATCCATACCGGCTGGCTGGGATTCGATCCCGCCCACGGAGCCCATGTCCAGCGAGCCGCCCTGGTGATGGGGGCCGAGACTTGCGCCTATTTCCAGTTCGACCTGTGGACCCGCCTGACGGTCAGTTTTGAGCCGGAACAGCACCCATCCGCCGACCGTGTTCGGGAGCGTTTTCAGGCCGAACGTGCCAATCGGTCTGTCCGGCATCCGATCGAGGCCCTTCAGGAACGTTTCACCGGGGCAGACATTGCGGCATTCGGCTCGCCGCTTGAGGTTTCGCCTGACGCGATGACCGTTTTTGGACTGCTGGCCGGTGACGCGCTGTTCGCGGGGGGATGTCAAACCCGCTTCGGGCCTGACCCTTATTGCGAGAGCCTGCCCCTGCCATCCTATTCGCTCGCCAAATCAATGGTGGCGTCTGTGGCCCTGATGCGTTTGGAACGGCTGTATCCCGGCGCCCGGTCGGCCCACATTGCTGATTACGTACCGGCCTGTTCCGCGGCGCGGTGGAGCGGTGTCACGTTCGAGCACGCCCTGGACATGGCCACCGGCCTCTATTCTTCATCCGACTACAATCGCGATGAGGACGATCCGTCGCTGTGGACATTCATGTCACAGACCACTCACGCTGACCGGATCGAGGCGGCTTGCAGCCTGCATCCGCGCCGGACCGACCCGGGTGAAGACTGGGTCTACCACACAACCGACACCTATGTGCTTGGTGCCGCCATGCAGGCGTTCTGGCGAGAGCAAACCGGCCGGGCCGACTCCGATTTCTACAACGACCTGCTGGTGCCGATCTGGCACGAAATCGGGCTGTCGCCGCTCGCAGACCGGACCCGCCGGACCTATGACGCAGAACAGCAACCGGTAGCGGGCTGGGGGCTGACCCTGCACTTCGATGACGTGGTGCGTCTGGCCGCCTATCTCCTTGGGCCGCGCGCGCCGGATACGCTGGATCCGGGCATGCTGGACGCGGCGTTGCAGCGCGATCCGGAGGATCGCGGACTTCCCGCCGGTGGAGAGACCCAACGCTATCAGAACGGGTTCTGGGCCTGGAATGCCGGCCCGGCGCTGGGGTGCGGGCGGGATGCCTGGATCCCGGCAATGTCGGGGTATGGCGGGATCACCGTCGCCCTGATCCCGAACGGCCATGTCTACGCCTATGCCAGCGATGGCCGACAGTTCGCCTGGCGGCGTGCCGCTGCACAATCCAATGCCCTGGAACCCTTCTGTGAGGTCAGACCATGACACCTGATGCCCCCAAGTCGCGCCCTCTAGGTGCCCTGCCCACGGCGGCGCCGGATGGATTGATCGCGGCGGTCATGCTGGCCTTTCTCGCCACGGCGGGCCTGTTCTATGTGAACATAATGGCCGCCATCGTTGACGGGCTCGTCACCGGCCTTGGTTTCACGGACAGCCAGGCCGGTCAGATCGGATCCGCCAATATCTACGGCGCCGCGGCGGGCGCGCTGGCGGCGGTCTTCCTGATCAAGGCTCTGCCCTGGCGGCGCACGGCGCTGGTCTGTCTGGTGGTACTGATTGCGGTCGATATCAGCTCGATCTGGATTCCAAGTTTCGATGTGCTGTTACCGGTCCGCCTGGCCCACGGTGTGGTCGGCGGCGTACTGACCGGCACCGCGTTTGCGGTCATTGCCAGGACGGCCAATCCTGATCGTAGCTTTGGCATGCTGCTGTTTGTTCAGTTCGGGCTGGGAGGTCTGGCGGTCATGGTCCTGCCGCCGCTGGCACCGGTTTACGGCACACAGGCCCTGTTCATTGCGCTGGCCCTGTTCAGCTTTGCGACGCTCTTGATGCTGCCTTTCCTCGCCACTTATCCCGCGCGCGATACGGCCGCTGCAGAGGGGACCGGCATACAATGGCCGCCGCTGCTGCTCACCTATGCCGCCATATTCCTCTTTCAGGCCGCCAATATGGGCCTGCTTGCCTACATCATCCGGCTGGGCATCGATTTCGGTCTCGACCGAAATTATGTGTCGACGGCTTTGGGACTGGCGACCTGGGTGGCCTTGCTCGGGCCATTGCTCGTCATGATCTGTGGATTGCGGTTTGGCCGGTTCTGGCTTCTGGGTGCTTCCATGATGCTGACCTTTGCCGGTACGGCCATGTTCCAATGGAGCGGCGATCCGGTCGCCTATCTGGTCGCCAATTGCGGCACCGGCATCACCTGGGGCTTTGTCATTGCCTACCTGTTTGGCATGTCGGCGGAGTTTGACAGCGCCGGACGCGCGTCGGCCTTCGCAGGTTTCATTTCGAAAATGGGTCTCGCGTCGGGGCCCATGATTGCAGGGGCAATCCTGGGCGCGGGCGCTGGTTTTGGCGTGCTTATCTGGGTCGCCATCGCAGGACTTGGCGCGAGCCTGGTCTTCATGCTCTGGCCGGCCCGGGTGCTGGACGGGCGGCGTCACGCAACTGGCGCGACCGAGACCTGAAAACTGGCCCTACCGCTCCTGCATGGCATCGGCCAATCTGGCCCCATCGCAATGTGTGGGGTAACCAAATGCTGGATGTGATGCCGACTGTTCCAACGCAAGCGTTGATCGGTGGCGAGTGGCTGAATGCCGAGTCCGGCCGTCGCTTTGATGTCCGGGACCCGGCCACTGGCAATGTGATCGCGTCGGTCTCCGATTGTGGCGAAGTTGAAACCCTCGCCGCAATCGCGGCCGCTGACGCGGCTTTGGCCGCCTGGTCTGCCGAGCCGGCTTCCGGCCGGGCGAGGATTCTGCGCCGCTGGGCGGACCAGATGATCGAACGGGCGGACGAACTGGCGTGGACCCTGACACGTGAGAACGGCAAGCCGCTGGCAGAAGCCCGAGGCGAAGTGCTCTACGGTGCGTCCTACCTGCATTGGTTTTCCGAGGAAGCCACGCGGGTATATGGCGATGTGATCCCGGCTCCGGGGTCGGACAGGCGCATCATCGTGACCAAGTCGCCGGTTGGCGTTTGCGCCGCCATCACGCCGTGGAATTTCCCCAATGCCATGTTGATCAGAAAGGCGGCCGCCGCGCTGGCGGCCGGTTGTACCCTGGTCGCCAAGCCGGCAGCGGAAACACCCCTGTCAGCATTGCTGGCGGCCCGGATCGGCATGGAGGCCGGATTGCCGGCGGGCGTTTTCAATGTCGTGCCTGGAACCGATGCGGCCGAGATCGGCAGGGTACTCACCTCCAGCGATATCGTGCGCAAGCTGTCGTTCACCGGGTCTACCGGGGTCGGTCGAAAGCTGATCGCACAGTGCGCGCCGACGGTGAAACGGCTGTCGATGGAGCTGGGCGGCAATGCGCCCTTCATCGTGTTCGACGATGCCGATCTGGACGCGGCGCTGGACGGCCTCATGGCGTCGAAGTTCCGCAATGCCGGCCAGACCTGTGTCTGTGCCAACCGGGTCTATGTCCAGGACGGCGTGATCGGCGAGTTCGCCGAGCGGCTCGCAAAACGTGTCGCGACATTGAATGTCGGGCCGGGGGACCGGAGCGGGACCGAAATCGGTCCTCTGATCAGTGAGGCTGCCTTCGCCAAGGTTGAGCGCATGGTCTCTGACGCGCTGGCGCGGGGCGGGCGTGTGCTGACCGGCGGCGCCAAACACCCGGCGGGTGAACTCTTCTACCAGCCAACCGTGATCGATGGTGTCACCGCGGATATGGATGTGATGCGCGACGAAATATTTGGACCGGTTGCGCCGGTGGCGGGATTTGCTACCGAAGCCGAGGCCATCCAGATGGCGAATGAAACCGAGTACGGACTTGCCGCCTACGTCTATACGCGTGATCTGGGCCGGGCCTGGCGGGTCGGTGACGCGCTGGCCCATGGCATGGTCGGGATCAATGAAGGGGTCCTGTCCTCGCCCGCCGCCCCGTTCGGTGGCGTGAAACAATCCGGCTTCGGGCGCGAAGGCTCGCGCTACGGCCTCGATGACTATCTTGACGTCAAATACATGCTGATGGGAGGCCTGTCGGCGTAGGCCGGCGGGAGGACATGTAATGGAAAACGCAACACTCTGGTCCCGGCGGGAATCCGCCATTCCTCGCGGCCTTGGCATGATGCACCAAGTCTTCGCTGCACGCGCCGAGAACGCTGAAATCTGGGACGTAGAGGGCCGTCGCTTTCTGGATTTCGCGGCGGGCATAGCGGTAACGAACACCGGTCACAATCATCCTGCCGTCAAGGCAGCGGTACTGGCCCAGCTCGACAACTTCTCGCATGTTTGTGCGCAGGTGACGCCGTATGAAAGTTATGTCCGTCTGGCCGAGCGACTCAATGCAGCCGCTCCGGGAACCACTCCGAAAAAGACCATCTTCCTGACCACCGGCGCCGAGGCCGTTGAAAATGCGATCAAGATTGCCCGCGCCGCGACCGGACGCCCAGGCATCATCGCTTTTGGCGGTGGATTTCATGGGCGGACCATGATGGGCATGGCTCTGACCGGAAAAGTGGCACCCTACAAGACCGGATTCGGACCCTTTCCGGGCGATATCCACCACGTCCCATTCCCGGCACCCTATCTGGGCATATCCGAAGCAGAGTCCCTGCTGGCGCTGGAGCGCCTGTTCAAGGTCGATATTGATGCGTCCAGGGTTGCGGCCATGATCATCGAGCCCGTACAGGGCGAGGGCGGATTCTATGCCGCCTCCCCGGCGTTCATGCGGGCGCTTCGAGATATCTGTGATCAAAATGGAATGTTGCTGATCGTAGACGAGATCCAGTCCGGATTCGCCCGGACCGGCGCCATGTTCGCGACCGACCACGCCGGTATCGAGCCCGACCTGATGACCGTGGCCAAGGCGATGGCCGGCGGGTTTCCGATCTCGGGCGTGATCGGCAAGGCGGATATCATGGACGCCGCCAATCCCGGTGGTCTCGGCGGTACCTATGGGGGCTCGCCGCTGGGCTGTGCCGCCGGGCTGGCCGTGCTGGATACCATCGAGGCTGAAGGGCTATGCGAGCGCGCCAATGAAATCGGTGACCGGATCGTCCGTCGCTGCGAAGCCATCCGGCAGGCCGACAAGGGCCTGGGTGATGTGCGCACGGTTGGCGCGATGAGTGCCGTTGAGTTCGTCATCGACGGCGACGCAACCCGGCCGGACCCGGCCCGGACAGCCCGGATTGTCGGTGAGGCTCGCCGGAACGGATTGCTCCTGCTCTCGTGCGGGGTGCGCGGCAATGTGGTGCGCTTCCTGCCACCACTGACCATCCCGTTTGGGCAACTTGAGGAGGGGCTGGCGATTTTCGAAGCCGCGACCAAGTCCGCGTAGCGGGTTGGTTGCGTCAGCTGCACGGGAGGACGTGGCGCACTAACACCACGTGTCGTGGCCACCAAGGCTGTCAGCCCGCGGTGGCGCGCCACAACAATCGGAGGGCAACAGCGAAAACGAGAGCCGCGGTCAGTCTGACCAGCCAGGTGTCGGACGCACGCGTCCGTCCGAACCAAGCCCCGATCTGACCGCCGATCAGGACAGCCGGTAGCAGTGGCCAGTAGGCTGTGAGTTGCGCCAGATCGCCACTCGAGACAATGCGTTGCGCCTGTCCGGCGAGGCCTGCCAGGGAATTGGCGAGAATGAAGGTGGCGGCCGAGGCGGCGATGGCCTTGGCGCCGTCCCAGCGGAGCAGATACAGAAGCGGCGCCAGAAAAATGCCGCCGCCTATGCCGACCAGTCCGGCCAGGAGACCGATGCCGCCGCCCAGCGCCGGCGTCAGCCCACGCATCAAACGGGGCGGGCTGGCTGCGGGGTCGGGCCGGCGGACAATCAGCGCGAGGGCGGATGCCAGGAGCGCCAGACCCAGCAGTGTGACGAACAGGCGTTCCGGAATGTCGAGCATCCCGCCCAGCCAGGCTGCCGGGACGGAACAGGCGATCAGCGGCCAGAGTCGCTGCCAGGGGATCAGTCGGGCCCGCGCATACTGGACGACAGATCCGCCAACGACCGTGATGTTGCAGGCCAGAGATATCGCCGGAAGTATCCGGTAGTCCGTGTCCGCCAGAACCAGGAGCGCTGTGTAGGTCGACCCGCCCCCGAAGCCGACCATGGCATAGGCCATCGCGGTCAGTGCGAACGCGCCGGCGAGGCCCGCCAGCATCGTCATGGATGATCGAGCAGAAGTATTTGGGTGCGGTCGCCGCGACCGGCGGCCGGCGCGTTCGCCAGTCGCCGGATAAGGCAGTTCGAGGCGACCAGGGCGGACGCGGCCGAGGAGTCCTGGTTGGTCAGCGGGGCAACCCGTCCCGAGGCGGTGTCCAGCCGGGCCCGGACGAATGTCTCACGCGCGCCATTGGCCGGCAACTCCACGCCAAGGCGAGCGGGCGCAAACAGGGATTCGTCCTGCCCCCCCAAGAGGCAGGTGAGGGCGGTCTTCAGGCACAGTCGCGCCATAACCATCGCTGACACCGGATTGCCTGGCAGGCCGAGCGTGAATGTGTCACCCAATTGGCCGAACCAGGTTGGTTTGCCAGGTTTCACCGCGATTTTTTCGAATGCCAGCTGTCCACCCATTTCGCCGAACACCGCACGGAGATGATCGTGATCCCCGACAGAGGCCCCACCAATTGTCACGAGCAGGTCGGCCGATCCAAGCCGGCCGAGCTTGTCGCGTACATCAGCCGGATCATCGCGCGCAATCCCCAGATAGACCGGATCGCCACCCCAGCTGCTGGCCATGGCGGCGATCGCGGGCGCCAGCGAATTGATGATCTGGTCGGGGCGGGTGGCATCGCCCGGCTCGACCAGCTCGTCCCCGGTCGACAGGATCGCGACCCTTGGGCGTCGGGTGACACTGAAATCGGTCGCGCCGGAGCTGGCGGCCAGTGACAGCGCAGCCGGCGTGATCCGGTCTCCGGCGGTCAGCAACACGGCTCCGGCCGTGAAATCGGTCCCCGCCACCCGGATATTCTTGCCGGGCTTGGTAACGTCGGTGAGCCAGACTTCATTGCCGAGCACCCGGGTGTTTTCCTGGATCACCACTTGATCAGCGCCGGCGGGGACCGGCGCGCCGGTGGAGATACGCATCGCTTCGCCGGCGTGGAGGGCGCGGCTGCTGGCATGACCGGCCGCCGCTTCTCCGGACAGGGTCAAGCGCGTCTCGCCGCCGCAAAGGTCGGATGCGCGCACCGCGTACCCATCCATCGCGGAGGCGTCGAAAGGCGGTTGGGTCCGGTGTGCGGTGACATTCTCCGCCAGCGTCCGTCCGGCGCCTGATGCCAGCGGAACAGTTTCGGCATCCAGCGGCCTCAGCCGGGCCCGCAGGATATCGAGAGCGGTGTCCAGGCTGATCATCCCGATGGCTCCGCGCGTTGGTAGTCGCCGGACTTTCCACCTTGCTTCTCGAGCAGTCTTACGGCGTCGATCACCATCGACTTGTCGAGGGCCTTGGCCATGTCATACAGCGTCAATGCCGCCACAGAGGCGGCGGTCAGTGCCTCCATTTCAACTCCGGTCTTGCCGTCACAGGTCACATCGGCACGGATTTCGAACGCGCAGTCATCCGGGGAGGCTTCGATGCTGACCTTGACCGATGTCAGGGGCAGCGGATGGCAGAGCGGAATCAGATCCGATGTCCGCTTGGCGGCCATGATCCCGGCCAACTCGGCCGCGTAAAGCGCATTGCCTTTCGGACCCTGGCCATTGCGAACCGCGTCAAACGCGGCCGGGGACATGGACAGGCGACTGGCGGCAACTGCGCGTCTTCTGCTCGCGGCTTTGTCGCCGATGGCGACCATCCGTACCCGGCCGGATCCGTCCTGGTGGGTGAGGCGTTCAGTCATCTCAGCGTTCCGTGAGGCGCGGCAGGAGATCGATGAGATTGCACGGTCGATGGGCTTCGTCGAACTCGTCGCGCAGAATGTGATTCCAGGCATCCTTGCATCCCCCGGACGACCCGGGAATCGCGAAGACGTAGGTCCCGTTCGATATTCCGGCGACGGCGCGGGACTGGATGGTCGAGACGCCGACCGATTTGAAGCTGATCTGGTGATAAACGGCCGCGAATCCGTCCATCTCCTTGTCGAACAGGGGGCGGAGCGCTTCCGGCGTGACATCCCGGCCGGTCAGCCCCGTGCCACCGGTCGCAATGATGGCCTGGATGGCGGGGTCGACGATCCAGTCACGCGCCTTCTCGCGGATCGATGTCACATCATCGGCGATGATGGCGTGGTCGATAACGGCATGGCCGGCGGCCATGATCTGCTCACGCAGCCAGGGGCCGGTCTTGTCGGTCCGGCTGTCGCGCGTGTCGGAGACGGTCATGACAGCGAAGCCGATGGTTACGGGGGTCTGCGTCAAGAGTTGGTCTCCATCCATTGGTCTGAGGCGGTATGGTCGGCTGTGGTGGGCTCGATCCAGTCGGACTTGGTGCCACGCCATTCGCGTTTCCAGAAGGGGGCCTGGGTTTTCAATACGTCAATTGTGTAGCTGACTGCATCGAGCGCGGCGCGCCGGTGGGCGGCGCCGGCGCTGATGTAGACGATCATCTCGCCGACCGCCATGCGGCCATGCCGATGCGCAATCACCAGTGTCTGCAGGCCGAACTGGGCCATCGCATGTTCGCCAATCTGCTCGAGGGCGCGTTCGGTCAGTACCGGATGGTGAATCAGCTCAAGTGCCGTCAGGCCGTCATTGGCACGGACATGGCCGGCAAAGCTGGCGACAGCTCCGCAAGCGGGATCGTGGCCGCCAGCCGGGACCAAGGCGTTCGGGTCGAGCGTATCGCCTGTGAGCAAAACAATGGGTTTCACGATCAACCTCCGGAGAAGGGAGACATGAAGGCGATTCGGTCGCCATTGTTGAGTTTGAGCGGGGCGTTGGGCTTTATCATCCGGTCGTTGAGTGCGAGGCGGACATGGCAGGCGCGCAGGGCGTCGCTGCCCTGATGTGTTGCGGCGATGAGGTCGATCAGCTGGTCGACGGTGTGGGGCGCGTGCTCGGCCTGGATGCGGACGGCCCGGCTGCCCATCTGGTCCTGCAGCGGACCGAAGAATTCGAGTTCGAGCTGCATCGCGGTCAGCCTCCGGTTGTTGCCATGTCGCGCGGCACGGCGGCCTGTGCGCCGCGGGACACGTCGAAGTCATGACCGTGGGCCTTTTGCCGCATGGCCGTGTCGAGCATGGCGTCGAGCGCATCCGGTCCGCCGCTGCGCAGGGCCTCGCGCAGGTCGACGGCGCCGTTGCGACCCAGACACATGTAGAGCTTGCCGGTGCAGGTCAGCCGGACGCGGTTGCAGGTGTCACAGAAGTTTCCGGTCAGGGGTGAGATGAAGCCGAGCCGTCCGCCGGTCTGCCCGACCCGGACATAGCGGGCCGGGCCGCCGGTATTGTCGGGCAGGTCGGTGAGCGTCCACCGCGTCTCGAAGGTCTCGCGAAGCCGGGCCAGGGACAGGAACTGGTCGGCCCGGTCGACCCCGACCTCGCCGATCGGCATCACCTCGATCAGGGTGACGTCATGACCTTCACCATGTGCCCATTCGATCAGCGCGGGGAGTTGCCGGTCATTGACGCCCTGCATGGCGACCGCGTTGAGCTTGACCTTGAGGCCGGCGTCCTTGGCGGCCCGGATGCCGGCCAGTGTCTGTTCCAGCCGGCCGCCGCGGGTGAGGGTGGAGAAGGTCTGCGGATCAAGCGTGTCCAGGGAGATGTTGACCCGCCGGATGCCGGCATCGGCCAGGGCCGGGGCATAGCGTGGCAACTGGGTCGCATTGGTGGTCAGGCAGAGCTCTTCCAGCCCGGACCTGCCGATGCGGGCGCCAAGCGTGTCGATCAGGCTCAAGATGTCCTTGCGGACCAGGGGTTCCCCGCCGGTCAGGCGGATCTTGGTCACACCGCGGGCGATGAAGCTGTCGCACACCGACGTCAGCTCCTCGAGCGACAACAGGTCCGCCTTGGGCAGGAAGGTCGGCTTGGCCTTCATGCAGTAGACACACCGCAGGTCGCAGCGATCGGTGACCGACAGGCGCAGATAGGTGATCTGCCGGCCGAACGTATCGACGAGCGGCGCGCGCTGGAAGGTCATGTCGGGCCGGTCCATCCGGGCCTCCTGGTCACTCTGGCTTGACAATTATCATGCCGTGACGCCGCCGCAAGTGACGTCTCGTCGCATGTCAGACCCGCTTGCCCAAAGACGCAAGGTCCGACGGCGCATTCAGATTGATAAAGTCACCACACCGACCCGAATCCACCGCCAGCCATTTGCCGAGTTGACCGCGGCACGATAGACCGTTTCCAAGCCTTGCCTTTTCGCGTGCCAGCGACCATTTGTGGCAAGCGCAGACGGGGGACGGGGATGTCGGAGCCGCTCGAAAAATGAGAGCCACACGACGGATTGCCTTGGTCGATGACCATCGCATGTTTTCCGACGGTTTCAGCGCATTGCTGATGCAATTGCGCGAAGGTCATACCGTCGAAGTTTTCGATGATCCGGTCGATTTTCTCAAATCCTTTGAGGCCGATTCCGGCTATGATCTGATCATCCTGGATCTGGTCATGCGGACCATGAACGGCCTGGCCCTGCTGGCCGCCATACGTGAGCGCAAGTCGCGTTGCCCGGTGCTGATGCTGTCCGGTATCGGTGCCGAACCGCCGCTCGCTGAAATGAAGAAGCTGGGCGCGCGCGGCTTCGTCCACAAGTCGGCCGACACCGATGCGCTTTTCGAGGCCGTCGATGGCATCCTGGCCGGACAGACCCGTTTTTTTGGCGCACCGGACACTGCACTGGACGAGGATGACGACTGGCAGCCCCGCGGCGATCGCCCCCTGCCGCGCCTCGGTCAGCGCCAGCTGGAAATCGTCCACTGGATGGCGCGCGGGGCGACCAACAAGGAAGTCGCTGCCACGCTCAACATCAGCGAAAACACGGTGAAGTCGCACATGCGGGCAATCTTCGAGGCGCTGGATGTGCATACCCGCACCGCCTGTGTGCGCAAGGCCCAGGCCCTTGGGCTAATTTAGCCCGTCGGGGCGTGCGACGCTGCCGTCGAGACATGCTCCATCAGGATTGCGTGCAATTGGGTGGTATCGGCCGGCTTGGCCAGAACGGTAATGTTGTCGATGCTTTCGACGCGCTCGAACTGGTAGATGTCGCCGGTCAGAAGGACGGCCGGGACATCGTCCAGGACTTCAGCGCGAAGCGCCAGAATAGTGTCGAGACCATCCTCTCCTTCGCCCAGGCGCTTGTCGATGATCAGCAGGGCAGGCTCGGCGTCGGCCCAGGACAGGAGTTCCATAGCTTCGGCGCCGGATGCTGCCGAGATCACGCGGCACCCCCAGTCGGTCAGGAGCATGGTCAGGCCTTCGCGCAATGCGGCCTCGTCCTCGACCAGGACCACGAGGGGCGAGCCTGCAAGGCTTGTCATGGTGGAGGTTTCAACTGATTTTTCAGGCTGCGGATCGCGGTAGGGCAGGACAATGCCGGCCCGGGTTCCAGCCCCCGGCTCAGTGTCAAACCGTAGTTCCAGGTCAAGCTTGCGGGCCAGTTGGCTGACGATGGTCAGGCCCAGTCCGAGGCCCTGCTGGGTGCCGCCTGCGGGTGAGCCCAGCTGGACATATTCCTCGAAAACCCGCTCCCGGTCAGCCGCCTTTATCCCTGGCCCTGTATCCGCGATCTCGACGAAAACAGATTGTCCCTCGCGTTGCCATTGCAGTTCGACACGCCCTCCGGCGGGCGTGTAGCGCAGCGCATTGGCCAGCAGATTCCGCAGGATTCGGGTGACCAGCAGTGGGTCGCTGGCGACCCAGACCGGCGCATCGCTGATGTGCAACTCTATTCCACCTTCCAGCGCTGTTCCGGCAAACTCGGCTCTCAGCGCGGCCAGTTCGACGGACAGATCGAACACACATTTGCGAGCGATCACGGCGCCGCTGTCCAGCCGGGCTGTTTCCACCAGCGCTTGCAGCAGATTCTGCTGACTGCGCCAGCAACCTTCAATCTTGTCGAGCAATTCAACCTGGTCAGGCCGATCCAGCGTGCGGCGCATGGCAGTAATGAAGAAGCTTTGCGCCTGCAGAGGCTGCGACATGTCGTGACTGGTCGCGGCGAGGAAGCGAGACTTGCTGGCGCTGGCCTGTTCGATCACGCGGTTCTGTTTTTGCAGCTTGCGGGTCAACTCCGCCGTACGTTCTGCAGCCAGCGTCGCGATGGTCTGGACCTCGGCGCGTGCACTCACCATCAACCCGAAGGCATAGTAGATCAGCAGCCCCATCCCGATCATTCGCAACGGCCCTTCAACCGTCAAAAGCCAATAGGCGGAAAACGGGAAAAGGGTGCAGGTGGCGAGGCTGATATAGGTCGGTCGGTATTCGGCGCTGGGCATCATGCCGCCAACCGTGATCGAGAACACCATGTTGATGGCGATGAACAGGTTGAACAGGTCGTCAGCGTCAAGATACGCAATCGCCAGTCCGCCCCAGACCAGACCCGTCAGGCCGGAAATTGCGGTGTGAACCGTCAGATAGCGCTTGTAGTTCTCGGCGGTAACGCCCTCCGGTGCCAAAAGTTTCGAGGCCAGATAGACAATCCCGACCATGGTGCTGGTGCCGGCCAGCCAAAGGCCGGCAAAGCGCAGATCACCATTCAGGACGACCAGCGCGGCGAGGTACAGGACGACACACTCGACAATGATGCATGAGGTGCGTGTGCGCGCGTGCAGCAGTCTGGCTTGATCGAGGCGTCGTTGATCGAGTTCGGCATGGATGGGAGGTGGAGGCTCGAGAGGGGCTTGGGCAGTTTCGGTCATCAATGGCCCTCGGGTCACGTCAGCGGGCGCCGGCGTGGAACAGGGAGATTGCCATCGTGTATCCGCCCACTCAACCACCCGAACGGGTGAGCATGGTGCTCAACTCCTGTCTGTGCGACGTGCCAGTTCCTCGATGACGGCGCTGTGCGTGTCCCGGCTGATCGGGTAGCGGTGTATCACCATCACCATGGCCATCATGAAAGCCGCGGGAATCCATGACACCATGGCGGTTATGACGGAGGCAGCGCCCGCGCCTATCGCCGCGTCCGGCGTGTAGCCGGCAAGTGCCAGTAACCCGCCGGTCAACAAGGCCGCCAGCCCGGCCGAACACTTCTGCACGAAGGTTGTCAGGCCGAAGGTTCTCGCCTCGATCCGCATCCCGGTGAGCAACTCGCCATGATCGATCGCGTCGGGGAGCATCGACCAGAACATCACCGGAATCGCGGCACTGCCAGCCCCGATCAGGCACACGGCACCCAGGGCCACTGTTGTGCCGCTGACCGGGGCCAATCCCATGAGGGCGTAGCCGGCGGTCGCCACAAGCAGCCCGGCGATCATCGCGTTGCGTTTGGACGTGCGGGCGGCAAGCAGCATCCAGAGCGGGGCCGTCACGATCATGGCCAGCGCCGGGCCGGCGAGGACCGGCGCGGTGATCCCTGGAGAGTCCAACACATGGTTGAGAAAATAGAGTTGGCTTTGTGTGAAAAGCGCAAAGCCGATGGTCGCCAGCATCATCATCACCAACAGTCGCTGCAGCGGTCCGTTGCGCCGGGTGGCGGACCAGAGTTCCGCCAGGTCGCGCCCGGTATCGGCATTGGCGGCGACGGTGCGATGCCTCGATGGCTCCCGCGTCGCCAGGCTGGAGACCAGCAATATCCCGACCACAAGGCCACCCATCACCGTCGCGGCCAGCAAATAGCCGGCCCGCTCACCGGTCACCGACATGGCGTCGACCAGCAATGGCGTGGCGATGGCGACCGTCAGGCCGCCCAGGGCGGCTCCGATGACACGCAGGGCAGACAGGCTGCTGCGTTCGTCGCCGTCCGTGGTCAGTCGTAGCGGCAGCGTATTGTAGGGCATGCTGGCATAGGTGTAGGCGGTGCGGAAAATGAGGTGCCCGATCAGCGCAGCCACGGTCGTCAACGCCGTGCCCATGTCAGGCATTGAGAACATCAGGACGTAACTCAGTCCCAGTGGCAGGGCAGCACGCCGCATGAGGGCCCCATAATTGCCTGTGCGGGCCGCAAATCGCTCGGCCTGACTGGCGATCAACGGATCAGAAACCGCGTCCCAGATCATCCCGGTCAGATAAATCGCGCCCGCTGTCCAGGGTGAGAGGTGGAGCACGTCGGTATAGAAATAGAGCAGGAACAGCGCGGCGCCCTGCCAAGCAGCCACAAAGCCGAAATCACCTATTCCATAGCCAATTCGCGTCCCCATGCCCAAGGCGCGGCCAGGTGCCGATCTGTCGGAAGGAACACTGTCGGTTTGTTTCATGGGTCTGTGTCTCTTGGCCGGCCGTGTGAACGGTCGGAAGGACCACCCATTTGGGTGATTGTTGCTATCGGTAATTTCCGGCCCAATCAAATTGAAATCAAACCTTTATCCGGTTGGCGGGCGTGTGCCTGCGATTGGATGGAGGGTTTTTGATTTGAGGTTGCGCAAGGCGCCGTCAGGCATCGGCTTCTGGGAAGCCCGCCGGGAGTTCGCTGCGCCAAGGGGAGTTCAGTCATGGTGTCGATCGTTTCACGGGCAATGCGTTCAGTCATTCGGGCGGGCCGGCGCGCCGTGCGCGCCGTCACGGACCGGGCACCGCGCATGGCTGCGCTCGTGGGCGTTGTCGCCACTACGGCGCTGCTCGCGCCAGGCGCGTCGCAGGCGATTCCGGCGCCAGCCCCCCGGTTGGAGTCGGTGAGTGGGTCGACCTACACCAACGCCGACACGCTGACCTTCAACATCTCCTTCGATATCGAGGTGCGCAATGTTGATGCGACTGACTTTGAGGTCACCGGTTCGACCGCCACCATCACCAATCTCGTCAGCACAGGCAGCGATGCCCGCTACTACCAGGCGACAGTCGCGGGAGGCGATCTGGCAGACCTGAACGGCCTTGTTGATCTTGCACTTGTTGCTGGCCAGGACATCGAAAGCCTGGGCGGCGTTCCGCTGACCAACCTTGCGACACAGTTTCCGGAAGGCACCACGGTCAACAATACGCGACCCAATTGCGCGTTCACGACGGCCGCGTCAGCGCCCGTCACCTCGACCTTCACAGTCGATGTGACCTGTACGCCGCAAGACGGTTTTGCCGATGTGATTGTCGGCTTCAATTCCAGCGATCTCGTTCTGTCCAACGCCAGCCTGGAAAGCTTTTCCTTCACCTCCGGGACCTATGCGGGCAGCTTTGTGCTGCGACCGCTCGACGCCGGCACCATCACGGTCGACCTGCCCGCCGACAGCCTCTACGACGATGCGAGCAATACCAATACGGCGTCGACGCAGTTCTCAATTTCATCGGACGTCACCGTTCCGACAGTCACGATGAACCCATGGTCCCTGTCGCCATACTCAGGGCCCCTCACGTTGGGCATAACCTTTTCCGAAAGTGTGACCGGGTTCGACCCGGCAACCGATCTCATTCTTTCGAATGCCACTGTCGCTGTGCTGAGTTCGGGCACGCGCTCCTTCACCATCACTGTCACGCCGACCGCCCAAGGTGCGTTCACGGTGGATGTTCCTGCCGGCGTAGCGGTCGATACGGACGGGTTCGCGAACACCGCTTCGGCCCAGTTTGCGGGCGTCTATGATACCGACGCCCCGGTCTATACGTTCAGCAGCGATGTTGTTGCCCCGGCGATCGACAATTTCACCCTGGATATCAGTGTCTCGGAAAGCGTTCATTTCCAAACGAGCTATCTCACGGTCACCAATGGGCGGGCGACCAATATTTCCGGCTCAGGCACTGATTATTCCGTCACGATCCGTCCGACCGCCAACACCGAGGGTATTGTTACTGTTGCGCTGGAGGCTGGCGCCGCCCCAGACCCGGCGGGCAATGACAACGCCGCGGCAACGCCGTTTTCGGTCGCCTACGACCTGAAATCCCCGCAGATTGATATCATCGAACGCCTGAACCCTGTCGATCAGGTCACCAATGCCGACAGCCTGACCTTCGGGCTTACGTTCACCGAGGATGTCACCGGTCTTGATGCGGGAGACCTTCGGATCCAGAGCGATCAGAGCGATTCACAGACCACCGCCTCTGTTACCCAGATCGTGGCGCGTTCGGCCAGTCGATACGAAGTCACTGTCAGCGGCGGCAATCTGGCGACAATCGGCGGCAATTACAGTACCGGCGGCAGCGAGTCTGTGTCCGTGTTTGCCCAGTCTTCCGCAACCGTTCTGGACGTCGCGGGCCGGGCGCTGAACGGCACGTCCGCCCAGACCACACAAGAATACTATGAGGTCGACAACCGGCAGCCGGGACTGGTGATCAGCGGCCCGGCGCTCGGTACGTCTGATTTCACTGTCACTTTCACCTTCGACGAGGACGTGACCGGTTTCTCGCTGGCCGATGTCGTTGCGACCAATGTGACGCTCGACAATCTGTCGGGGTCCGGCGCCGTGTACACAGCCGACGCCACTGCGTCCGGGGGCACGCCGATCACGATCAATGTCGCGGCCGGCGCCGCGCAGGACGAGGCAGGCAATACAAGTTCGGCGGCGACAGAGTTTTCGATTGCCTATGACGAGACCGCTCCGACGGTGCTGTCGATCGTGCGCGACACGCCGGCGGATGAGTACACCAATGCCAGCAACCTGACCTGGTTGGTGACGTTCTCCGAAGCCGTGCAGGGCGTCGGGACGGCAGATTTCGCGGTCGCGGGCACGACGGCGTCCGTGTTGTCCGTCGGGAGCGTGGGCGGCAACGCCTATGAGGTATTGGTCGCCGGTGGCGACCTGTCGACGATGGCCGGATCGGTCGTGCTGTCCTTTGCGCCGGGCGTATCGATCACCGACGTGAATGGCCTGGCACTTGTGGATACCAATCCCAGCGGCGCCAATGAGGACACCTATTTCGTCTCCCATGCCGTCCCGGTCATTGCCAGTCTTGTGCGGCAGTCCCCGACCGATGAATACACCAATGCGGACAGTGTCACCTGGGACCTGCAGTTTTCCTCGATTTCAGCCCTCTTTTCGCTTGATGCGGATGACTTCATCTTGACCGGTACGACGGCCGACCTGGCTGTGACCCGGTATTCGATCGGATTCTATCTGACCGCTTCCGGCGGTGATCTGGCGGATGCCGACGGCGAAGTCCGCGTGCGATTGAACAGCGACTTCTATGCCGATGAGTATGGCAACGAGCTCAATGGCGACACCGATCCAACCGGCGCCAACGAGAACACGTTCTGGCTCGACAACACCGCGCCGACGGCGCTGATCTCGACAGACGGGCCGGGTGGCAGCTCTGACCCGTTCGAGGTCACCATCGTGTTTTCCGAAGTCGTCAGCGGGTTTGATGCCGCCGATCTGCAAATCGTCAACGCGACCGCGTCCGATATCGTGGAAACGCTTGCCGGCCGATTCTTCACATTCACGCTGACCCCGACGGCCGAAGGTCTGGTGTCGCTCGATGTCGCGGCCGGTGCCGCGCAGGATGGCGCTGGCAATGACAATGTGGCGGCCGAAACCTGGTCGGAATATATCGACAATACCGCGCCTTACGTGACCAATGTCGAATTCGTCACCACGGGCGGTTCGCCGACGCGTTCCGATACCTTGCAGTGGGCCATCAGCCTGTCGGAAGAGGTTGAGAACGCCGATGGCAGCGATTTTGCGCTTGTCAATTCGACCGCCAGTATTTCGTCGGTCACCCAACCGCAGCCGACCCTGCTTGTGGTCGAGGCGTCTGGCGGAGACCTCGCCGGGAAAGACGGGCTGGTGACGTTGACCGTCGGCAGCCTCGATATCGCGGATCTGGGTGGCAACCGCCTGTCGGGCCTCACGGTCACCGGCGGTGCCGATGAACGTGCCGTGACATTGGACAATACCGGTCCGGTTGCTTCGCTCAGCTATGACAATTTCTATGTTGCCGGCAGTTTTGACCTGGACATCGGTTTCAGCGAGCCCGTCACCGGATTTACGGGTGATGATCTCGCAGTGACCAACGGGACGGTAACAGCGCTCAATCCGGATGGTGACGGATTTGTCGCCACCATTGCACCGGTGGCAGCCGGGCAGATCATTGTCAGCCTTGCCGCCGATCAGCTGACGGATGCGGCGGGCAACGGCAATGACCAGGCCGGTCCAATCTATCTGTTGCATGACCCGGTCGCTCCAACGCTCACAACGATCGCGCGGGCTTACCCGACCGACGAAACAACCAGCTCTGACTCTGTGGTCTGGGGTGTCGATTTCTCCGAGACGGTCAACAATGTCGATGCAAGCGATTTCCGGATTGCGGGCACCACCGCCGAACTGGTGGTCAGCGGTGTCCGGGGCGATGGTGCAGAGGGCTCGGGCAGTCGGGCCAGTGCCGACGACCGTGGCCCGGGCAGAGGGAGTTTCCAATATCTGGTAACGGCCCGGGGCGGAGATCTGCCGACGCTCAACGGTACGGTGACCTTGTCGCTGTCCGGCGGCACCGACATTGCCGATTCCGCAGGGACGGTTCTGGCGAACACGACGCCAACCGGCACCAATGAGAACACCTTCATTCTGGAAAATGACGTGATTGCTCCCACGGTCGTGCTGTCGAGCGCTGCGAGCGATCCGGTATCAGGCGTGTTCACGCTGGTCGTCACGTTCTCGGAAGATGTCACCGGTTTTGAGCTGGGCGATCTGTCAATCGGCAATGGCGTCGCCTCAAACCTCGCCGGTTCCGGCGCTGTTTACACGGCCACAGTGACCGCGGCGGCGGACGGTACGGTGACGGTAGACCTTGCCGCTGATGCGGCATCCGATGCGGCTGGCAATGGCAATGAAGCCGCGAGCCAGTTTTCGATCACGTCCGATGCCAGCGCGCCAACCGTGGTGCTGGCCAGTGCGGTTGCTGGGCCGGTCGCCGGCCCGTTCGAGGTAACCGTGGAATTTTCCGAGGATGTCAGCGGGTTTGAACTGAGTGACCTTGGTGTTGATAACGGTGTCGCCTCTGACCTGACCGGGTCAGGCGCGTCCTGGTCGGTGACGGTGACGCCGTCCGCAGATGGCGATGTGACGATTGACCTTGCGGCGGGATCGGCAACCGACGATGCCGGCAACGGCAATGTCGCCGCTGCAAGCCTGGTCATCGAGAATGACCAGTCGGCGCCCGGCGTGGTTCTCGGTTCCGATGCGACCGAACCGGTCGTTGATGCGTTCACCCTGACGATCACGTTCGACGAAGATGTCACCGGCTTCGAGCTGGGAGATGTCATTGTGACCAATGCGGTCCTGTCGGATTTTGCGGGCGCCGGCGCCGTTTATACCGTGGTCCTGACGCCTTCTGGCGGCAGCCCGGTGACCGTGGATGTCGCGGCCGACAGCGCTGTTGACGCGGCCGGCAATGGCAATACCGCGGCGGCTACCTATTCGCTTGTCACCGACAACACGCCGCCGAGCCTGGAAATCACGGTGCCCGGTGAGGAAACGCAAGGCGTGTTCTCCGCCGTTTTCACCTTCTCTGAAGCGGTCACCGGTTTTGCTGTGGACGACATCGTCGTCAGCAATGGCGACCTGTCTGAGTTCGCGGCCATCGACGAGACCAGCTGGTCTGTGACCGTGACGCCGCAGACGCTCGGCACCATCACGCTCGGCGTCGCCGCCGGCGCCGCCGAGGATGCCGCCGGGAATGGTAACCTGGCCGGCGAGGCGAGCCTTGAGGCTGTCGCCGAGCCGATCGAGGTCGCCGTCGTGGTGGCCGAAGATGTTGCAGATCCGACCGAGATCACAGCGACCGCGCGGGTTACCAATCCGGGCAGTCAGGCGGTTGATTTCCTGGTCCAGGTGGACGTGCCCTGGCTGGATGTCGATCCGCGCACCGGAACGATACCGTCTTTGGGAGACTTGGTGTTGACGATTTCGGTCAATGAACTCGCCAATGGACTCGAAGCCGGCACCTATACCGGCACGGTGACCGTGATCAATCTGAGTGGCGGCGGTGCGGCGGCGAAAACGCCGAATGCCCATGCGATGGCAAGCGGGAACACGACCGTGGTGGCCATTCCGCTGACAGTGACAATCGCGGAGCGCCGCGGTTCAATCCAGCTGGTCTCGACGACGCCGGGCGGTGTGCAGCGTGATGCGACCTTTGACTTTGCCTCGTCTGACACCGATCTCGACGCCATCAGCCTGACCACCCGGGGCGGGCATGCGGCCAGTGCACCGGTCCGCAAGCTGCTGGGCAGTTATGACGTGACGCAGTCCCTGCCTGAGGGGTGGCGCATCGACTCGATTTCCTGCGTCGGCGATACCGACAATGGGAGCGTAATTGATCTGGCAGCTGGCCGTGTCGACATAGACCTGGATGCCAATGAGGACATTGTCTGCACCTTCGCCAATACGCGTGACGAAGCGGAGGTCCGGTTGGCCACCCAGCGCGCAATCCGCAACTTCATGGTCCGCCGCGCCGACAGCCTGCTGAACGCGGCTCCGGATCTGACCCGTCGGGCCCGTGACCGGAACTCGACGTCTGCCGGCCAGTTCTCGGCCGACATCAATGGCGGCAATCGCATGGTTTCGATGGGTGCCAGTCTGGCCGGAATGCGCAATTACGCTGCGGCCAGTACGCCTCAAATGCCCGGTGGGGATGTGGCTCGATCGGTCGATGGCGGGCAGGCTGATGTCTGGTTGGCTGCCAACTACGCGTCGGTGTCCGATGACCGGTCCGGTGATGCCGCTGACAGCGCGTTCGGTGTTGTCCAGCTGGGCGTTGACTGGGCGGTCGATGACCGGACGGTTGCCGGTGTGATGCTGCAACATGACTGGGCCGATGAGACGACGGACGAGATCGCCATACGGGCCGGAGCCGTCCGCGGCGCCCGGGTCAGTGGTTCTGGCTGGATGGCGGGTCCCTATGTGGTCCGTGAGATCCGCGAGGGTGTCTGGTTTGATGCCCTGGCGCTCTACGGCCAGTCGGACAACACCGTCGATCCGCTGGGCTTGTACGAGGACACGTTCGAGACGGACCGTTACATGCTCCGCATGAATCTGTCCGGTGAGTGGCGGTCGGGTGACTGGCGGATCCGACCGGGTGCTAGTCTTGCTCACTTCCAGGAAACCCAGGACGCCTATACCGACTCGCTCGGTATCAGCATCCCGGAGCAGACCATCGCGATTGGCCGTCTGCGCGCCGGTCCGGAGATCGCCTATCGCTACAATACTGCGAGCGGTGGTTGGTGGGAGCCGAGCCTCACCCTCACCGGAGTGTGGGACTACAACCCCGCCGAACTGCTTGATGTTGATGGCCGACTGGTCGGGACCGGTGGCCTGCGGGCGGACGCGAAACTTGGCCTTCATGGTCAGCTGGCACCCGGTGCATCCATCCATCTTGAAATGGATGTCGACGGGCTGGGTGAGGCTGACTTCGAAGCGCGAGGAGCGCGGGTGGAGTTGCGGTTCAGCTTCAACTGACGCCTTGGCGAAAGCCGGTTTCGCCGGTTTCAGGGGTGAGCGCCGGGCGTCGGAGCGGGTGTGAAGCGGGGGCTTCACACCCGCAACGACTGTGCCGACATCGCGGTCCGTTCGGGACTTGTATCCAAATATTTTAGTTCTAAAGTAATTGGGCGCTCTCGAGGGGAGATGGCCCGGGATGAAGATTGCCTGTCTTGGTGGCGGACCTGCCGGTCTGTACTTCGCCATTTCCATGAAGCTGCGCGACCCCGCTTGCGAGATTGATGTCCATGAACGCAACAAGCCCGGCGATACCTTCGGCTGGGGTGTGGTGTTCTCTGATCAGACGATGGAGAATCTTGCCGGCAATGATCCGGACAGCGCGCGGACCATCGCGGACAGTCTCGCTCACTGGGATGATATCGATGTCCATTTCCGCGGTACTGTCGAAACCTCGACGGGTCACGGGTTTTGCGGCATCGGTCGCAAGCATCTTCTGAACATCCTGCAGGACCGGGCCCGCGAACTGGGTGTCGGTTTGCACTTTGAATCCGAGATCGATGGCGATCTGTCGGCCTTTGCCGATGCCGACATGATCGTCGCGTCTGACGGGCTCAATTCGAAGATACGGACGCGTTTCGAGACCCGTTTCAAGCCGGATGTCGAGACCCGCCGCAACCGCTTCGTCTGGCTGGGCACGCACAAGGTGTTCGAGGCCTTCACCTTCATCTTTACCGAGACCGAGCATGGCTGGGTCTGGGCCCATGCCTACCGGTTTGATGACGAGACCTCGACCTTCATCGTTGAGTGCGCGCCCGAAACCTGGGAGGCCTGGGGTTTCGGTAACATGGATCAGGCGGAAACCTGTCGGGTCTGCGAGCAGATATTCGCGTCCTGGCTGGATGGCGAGGCGTTGATGTCGAATGCCGCGCACAAGCGCGGTTCGGCCTGGCTCAATTTCCCGCGGGTTCTGTGTGACGCCTGGGTGCATGACAATGTCGTCCTGCTCGGGGATGCCGCCCACACCGCCCATTTCTCGATCGGCTCGGGCACCAAGCTGGCCTTCGAGGATGCGATCATGCTGGCAGATGTCCTGACCAGTACGACCAAGCCGATTGCCGAGGGGCTGGTTGACTATCAGGAGGCGCGCAAGGTTGAAGTGCTCAAGCTTCAAAGCGCCGCCCGCAACTCCACCGAATGGTTTGAAAATCTCGATCGGTACCTCGGTTTCGAGCCCAAACAGTTCGCCTATTCCCTGCTGACCCGCTCGCAACGGATCAGCCATGAAAGCCTGCGCTTGCGGGACCCGGAGTGGCTGGCTGGCGTGGAGAGCTGGTTTGCCGGGGCGGGCGGGGAGGCCGGTGCGAAGCCGCCCATGTTCGCGCCGTTCACCCTGCGCGACATGCAACTGGAAAACCGCGTCGTCGTCTCACCCATGTGCCAGTATTCGGCCCGTAACGGTGTGCCCGGTGCCTTCCATCAGGTTCACTACGGCGCTCGCTGTCTGGGCGGAGCCGGTCTCGTCTATAGCGAGATGACCAATGTCAGCGCCGATGCCCGCATCACGCCAGGCTGCACCGGGCTGTACACGGATCAACATGTCGAGGCCTGGCGCCGGATCACCGATTTCGCACACCAGAACAGCCACGCGAAAATGGCCATCCAGCTGTCCCATGCCGGCCGCAAGGGATCCACGCGGATCGGCTGGGAGGGCTATGACGTGCCATTGCCGGAGGGTAATTGGCCTGTCTACGGGCCGTCTCCGATACCGTGGGATGAGGGAAACCAGGCGCCCATTGAGATGACCCGTGACGACATGGACCGCGTCCTGGCCGATTTTGTCAGGGCCACCGGGCGGGCCGTTGAGGCGGGCTTCGACATGGTCGAGCTGCACTGCGCCCACGGATATCTCCTGTCCAGCTTTATCACGCCGATCTCCAATCACCGCACCGACGCCTATGGTGGCAGTCTGGAAAACCGTCTCCGCTTCCCGCTGGAAGTCTTCCGCGCCATGCGGGATGTCTGGCCGGCTGAAAAACCGATGGCGGTCCGGATCTCAGCGACCGACTGGGTCGCGGGGCAGGGCATTGATGGCGATGACAGTGTTGCCGTCGCCCAGGCCTTCATCGATGCCGGGGCTGACCTGATCGACGTCTCCGCCGGTCAGACCACCCCCAAGGGGCGCCCGGTCTATGGTCGCATGTTCCAGACGCCCTATTCCGACCAGATCCGCAATTCGCTGGGATCCGCGACCATGGCCGTCGGCAATATCTACGAGCCGGACCATGTCAATTCGATCCTTGCCGCCGGCCGCGCCGATCTCGTCGCTCTGGCGAGACCGCACCTGCTCGATCCCAACTGGACCCTGCGTGCTGCTGCCGAGCTGGGCTATCGCGGAGCCGCCGTGCCGCCGCAATACCAAGCCGGCTTTGACCAACTCGCGCGCAACCTCCAGCGCGCCAACGAGACGGAGTTTCGGGCATGAGCGCATTGGCAGGACGAAGGGCCGTCATTACCGGGGGCGGAACAGGTATCGGTCTGGCCTGTGCGCGCCGTCTGGCGGCGGAGGGTGTCGAGACAGTTTTGATGGGGCGGGACCTGGACCGTCTGCGAGAGGCGGCAGGCGGCATTGGAGGAGCCAGCGCGATCCGTTGCGATGTCACCGATGAGGACAGCGTCCGGTTGGCCTTCGAGGCCGCGGGCGCGGTCGATATCCTGGTCAATAATGCCGGAATCGTGTCGGCCGCGGCCTTTCACCGGACGTCGATGGCCGATTGGCAGCGTATCCAGGCAGTCAATGTCGAGGGGCTTGTTCGCTGCAGCCAGGCCGTGGTCGGTTCGATGATGCGCGCTGACTATGCCCGCATCATCAATATTGCCTCGATCGCCGGCTTGCGCGGCGGTGCCTACGTCGCCCCCTATGTTGCGTCCAAGCACGCTGTTGTCGGCCTGACGAAGTCACTTTCGCTCGAATACGCGCAAACCCGGATCACCGTGAACGCTGTTTGTCCCGGCTATGTCGAGACCGAGATAGTCGAGAATTCCGTCGCCAACATCATGGAAAAGACCGGCCGGACCCGTGAGCAGGCGCTGGCGGAGTTGACCAAGACCAATCCGCAAGGCCGCTTGATCCAGGGTGATGAAGTCGCCGAGGCTGTCGCCTGGCTGTGTTCGCCCCTGTCCGGCTCGGTATCCGGCCAGGCCATCGCGATTTCGGGCGGAGCCGTCTGACATGGCACGGCCTGCCCAAACGACAGCGATCGACGGGCGTGCGGCGGTCAAGTTGTGGCTGAGGCTGTATCGACCGACCGCCCTGGTCGAACGGGAATTGAGAACACGTTTCCAGCGTGAGTTTGGTGTCAGCCTGTCGCGCTTTGATGCCTTGGCCGCCCTCGACCGGGCCGAAGCCGGCCTGTTGATGGGCGAGTTGTCCGAACGCCTTCTGGTCACCAATGGCAATGTCACGGGGTTGATCAGCCGGATGGTCGCGGACGGGCTGGTCACCCGGACCGCGTCGGAGCAGGACCGTCGCCGGTTTCGCGTCGACCTGACCGATGCCGGGCGCGCGACATTCACAATCATGGCCAAGGCCCATGCAGACTGGCTGGCCGACATTTTCGCCGACCTGCCCGGCGAGGCGGCTGCAAGCCTGACCGACCAGACCGAACACCTCTTGCGCTCCCTGCGAACCGAACAGGACGGATAGATCATGCTGGATCCCGAAACCTATGCCCCCGAACACTTCCTCTGGTCCTTCGAAGACGGCGTGGCGACGATCACGCTCAACCGTCCGGACCGGAAAAACCCGCTGACCTTCGAAAGCTATGCCGAGCTGCGCGACCTGTTCCGCGGTCTCGTCTATGCGCGCTCCGTCCAGGCCGTCATCGTGACAGGTGCCGGCGGTAACTTCTGTTCCGGCGGCGATGTGCATGAAATCATTGGCCCGCTCGTCGAAATGGAAATGCCGGGCCTGCTCGATTTCACCCGCATGACCGGTGATCTGGTGAAAGCCATGCGTGATTGCCCGCAGCCGGTCATCGCAGCGGTTGATGGCATCTGCGTTGGTGCCGGGGCGATCATGGCGATGGCGTCGGATCTGCGCATTGCGACGCCGGCTGCCAAGACGGCCTTCCTGTTCAATCGGGTCGGGCTGGCCGGGTGTGACATGGGAGCCTGCGCCATCCTGCCCCGCCTCATCGGTCAGGGACGGGCGAGCGAACTTTTGTTTCTCGGTCGCTCGATGTCGGCCGAAGAAGGCGAGCGCTGGGGCTTCTACAACCGACTCGTCGAGCCTGATGACCTGATGCCGGCGGCGAAGGATTGGGCGGTCCGGATTGCGGCAGGACCAAACTTCGCCAATGCGATGACCAAGAACCAGCTCAACACCGAATGGGACATGGGTCTGCACACGGCCATCGAGGCAGAGGCCCAGGCCCAGGCGATCTGCATGCAGACCAAGGACTTTGAACGCGCCTACCGGGCCTTCGCCGCCCGCGAGACGCCGGTCTTCGAGGGCGACTAGATGTCTGACCAGTCCTATCTCGCCTGGCCCTTTCTTGAGGACCGTCATCGCAAGCTTGCCCGCGAGGTGTCGGATTGGGCGGAGGCGCAGTTTGATTCTGACGGCTTTCACGATCACGCCGATGTCGATGCCGATTGCACCGGGATCCGTGCGGCATTGGGCAATGTCGGGATCACGCGCCATGCAGTGCCGGCCGCCTTTGGTGGCATGAGCGAGAAACTGGATGTCCGCTCCTTGTGTCTGATCCGCGAGCACTTGGCCTATCGCTCCGGCTTGGCTGACTTTGTCTTTGCCATGCAGGGGCTTGGCTCTGGCGCCATCTCCCTGTTCGGGTCGCCCGATCAGCAGCAGGCGTGGTTGCCGGGGACCGGGACAGGCGAGCTCTGCGCCGCCTTTGCGCTGACGGAACCAGAGGCCGGATCGGACGTGGCGGCAATCTCGACGCGGGCCGACCTCGATGGCGGCCACTATGTCATCAGCGGCGAGAAGACCTTCATCTCCAATGGCGGCATCGCCGACTTCTATGTCGTCTTTGCCCGCACCGGCGAAGCCGACGGCGCGCGCGGTCTCAGTGCGATCATTGTGCCGGCGACGACGCCAGGTCTTGAGGTGGTCGAACGGATCGAGACCATCGCACCGCACCCTCTGGCGCGGCTCCGGTTCGATCAGTGCCGGGTCCCGGTCGCAAATCGCATCGGCGAGGGCGGAGCCGGTTTCCGGATTGCCATGGGGACGCTGGATGTTTTCCGCTCGACGGTCGGTGCCGCGGCGCTGGGCTTTGCCCGTCGGGCGCTGGACGAAGCCACGGCGCGCGCCCGCGGCCGCAACCTGTTCGGGGCGCCGCTGGCCGACCTGCCTGGCGTGCAAACTCAACTGGCTGAAATGGCAGTCGATATCGATGCCGCCGCCCTGCTGATCTATCGTGCCGCCTGGACCAAGGACCAGGGCGCGGCGCGGGTCACACGCGAGGCGGCCATGGCCAAGCTTTATGCCACCGAAGCGGCCCAGCGTGCCATCGACGCCGCCGTGCAGATTTTCGGCGGTCTGGGTGTCACCAAGGGCAGTGTGCCCGAGGCGCTCTATCGGGAAATCCGGGCGCTGCGCATTTATGAGGGGGCCTCCGAGGTCCAGAAGCTTGTCATTGCCCGCGCCCATCTGGCGGAGGCCGCGCCATGAGCTTTGACGTCACCCGCCGCATTCGTTTTGCCGATGTCGACCCGGCCGGGATCGTCTTCTACCCGCGCTATTTCGAGATGATCAACGCCACCATCGAGGACTGGTTCGAGCAAGGCGTCGGCTATGGCTTCGACGCGATGATCGTGAACGGGCCGCACGGCGTACCGCTGGCGCGCATGGAGGCCGAATTCAAGGCGCCCAGCCGACTCGACGACACGCTGGTTTTCTCGCTGGTCGTGCGTGAGCTGGGGCGGTCCTCCATCAAGCTCACAATCACCGCCCGATGCGGGGACGAGGTGCGGATGATCGCCCGTCCGACGCTGGTCTTCATCGACCAGGCCGGCAACACACCGATCTCGATCCTGCCGGAATTGCGGGGCCGAATGCTGGATTTTGAGGAGGCGGAGTGATGGAGCGATTGCAACCCCCAGGCTGGCCGCGCCCAAAGGGCTATTCCAACGGCATCGCCGTGTCCGGCCGGATGGTCTTCGTCGCTGGTCAGATCGGCTGGGACGAGACCGAAACAATCGTCTCTGACGACTTCGCCGAGCAATTCCGGCAGGTGCTGGCCAACACGCTGGCGGTCCTCAAGGAAGGCGGAGCCGGTCCCGAACATGTGGTCCGCATGACCGGTTATGTCAGTGATCGCGACGAATACCTGGCGGCCGGGCCGCAGCTCGGCGCGATCTGGAAGGAATTGATGGGGCGCAACTATCCCGTGATGGCCTTTCTGGTTGTCGACGGATTGATCGAGGCGCGCGCCAAAGTCGAAATCGAGACCACGGCCGTCATTCCATCGTGACAGCGGGCCCGTCAGAGGCCTTGCACGACATGACAGCCGGTCGACGCGTCGGGGAGGACGTGATGACACAGCTTCAGCCCAGCGGTCATGCAGACCGCTTCACTCGCCTGAATCTGCCGCCGCGGGAGCAATGGCCGGACTTCCGCTTTGACCTGCCGGAGCTGGCCTATCCGGACCGGCTCAACTGCGGTGCCGAACTGCTCGACCGGACGGTTGAAAAAGGTCTCGGTGATCGGATGGCGGTCTATTCTTCGGCCCGCTCGCTGACCTATGCCGAGCTGCTCGCCGAGGCCAACCGGCTAGCCCACTACCTGGTCGACGAGATGGGTGTCGTGCCCGGAAACCGGGTGCTGCTGCACGGGCCCAACGGTGTTGATCTCATGGTCGCTTGGTACGCCGTGATGAAGGTTGGTGGTGTGGCAGTAACCACCATGCCGATGTTGCGGGCCGGTGAACTGGCCAAGGTTATCGCCAAAGGGCAGGTCGGTTTCGCGCTTTGCGACCCGGTGCTGGTCGAGGCTGTCCGGGAAGCCGTCGAAAGTGAGCCGGTCCTGGGCCGGATCGAGTGCTGGGGTGAGGGGAGCGAACTCGCGGCGGCGCTGCCCGGCAAGCCGGCGGATTTCGACAATGCCGACACCGCCCGCGATGATGTCGCCCTGCTGGCCTTCACATCGGGCACCACCGGTCAGCCCAAGGCCTGTGCCCATTTTCATTCCAGCGTGCTGGCCATGGCCGATACATTCGATCGTCATGGACTGAGGCCCGAAGCCGACGAAATCTATACCGGTACGCCGCCATTCGCTTTCACCTTCGGGCTGGGCGCCTTTGTCGTTTTCCCGGCCCGGGCCGGGATCGCGGTCGCCTTGCCGGACCGGCCGGGCTTTGACGCGCTCTGCGAGTGTATCGAGACCTTCAGGGCGACCACGCTGTTCACGGCACCCATGGGGTATCGTGCGCTGATGGCCAATTGGGACACGCATGACCTGTCCTCCTTGCGCAAGGGCGTGTCGGCCGGTGAGCATCTGCCAGCGGCCATTTCGGACGCTTTCCACGCGTGTTCAGGCCTGCGTCTCGTCGACGGGATTGGCGCAACCGAACTGATCCACATCTTCATCGCCGCAACCGGTGAACCCGTCCGGGTCGGTTCGACCGGGCGGGTCGTCGCGGGGTATCAGGCCAAGCTGATCGATGATGATGGCGCGGAGGTCCGGGATGGTGAGGTGGGGCGTCTGGCGGTCCGGGGGCCAACCGGCTGCCTGTATCTCGATGATGATCGCCAGGCGAGCTATGTCGTTGATGGCTGGAATCTGACCGGCGACCTGTTCCGCCGCGATCAGGACGGGTTCTACTGGTATTTCTCGCGCGCGGACGATTTGATTGTCTCGGCGGGCTATAATATTGCGGGGCCGGAAGTAGAGCAGGCGCTGCTGACACATCCGGCGGTGGCCGAGTGTGCCGTGGTTGGCGCGCCGGACCCGGAACGCGGCACCATCGTCAAGGCTCATATTGTCCTCGCCGACGGTCATTTCGCCGCCGAAACGATGGTTGTAGCCCTGCAGGATCACGTCAAGGCGATGATCGCGCCTTACAAATATCCTCGCGCCATCGATTTTCTGGACGCTTTGCCCAAAACCCGGACCGGCAAGGTGCAGCGCTTCAAGTTGCGGTGACCGGCCGGCTCCCTGGTGCGGCGTGTCGGCCGATTGCTTGTGGTGGTGTGGAGATACCGCTAAACCTGAACCGGGAAAGCCGCTTCGGATCTGTCCGGCGGCTAGGCGTTGGGGGTGTCAGTGCGCGTCTTTTCTGTTGTGAGTGCTTTTGTCTGTTTGGCTGGCGGCGCACATGCGCAAGCCGGAGATGCGCGGGAAGTGGCCGGCGAGGTCACCGCCCAATCCCCGAACTCGACCATTGAACTGTCCCTGGATGCCGGCCAGGTGGTCACCTTGACGACGGCGACCACGGATGGCCTGGACACAATTCTCACCTTGCTGGGGCCGGATGGTCAGGTGTTGGCCGAAAATGACGATCGTGCATCCGGTGATCTGACCTCGCAGATCATCCACATGCCGACCGTCAGCGGTCAGTATTCCGCCGTGGTCAGCGGATATGGTGACGCGACTGGCAGCTATACGCTCGCAATTGCCGACGGGGTCGATGTCGGCCTGTCGGGTGACGCGACGGTCATCGACGAGCGCGTTGTCGCTCTCAATGACAACCAGGCCACCGTCAGCCAGTCGGTAGAGCTGGCGGCAGGCGACATTCTGGTCGCCTCGACATTCGCCGTGACCGAGGGGCTCGACACAACGCTCGCCCTGCTCGATGCCGCGGGCAATATCCTGGCCCAGAATGATGATCGCGGAGATGGCAGCCTCAACTCCCAGATCGTGTTCCAGGCGGAGGAGTCCGGTCGATTCCGGGTTGAGGTCAGCAGCTATGGCGGCGAAGGCGCGGGCGAGCTGATTTTCTCCCTGGCGACCGATCCCAATGCGGAAGTGCCGTTCGACTTCACCACGATCGAGGGTGAGCGTTTCGCGCGCCACACCGGTACGGTCGGCGCGGGCCGGACCGAGTTTGACTATCTGCTTCAACTGGAAGCCGGTCAGACGGTCCTCGCTGTAGCGGACGCGACAAGCGGTGATCTGGACCCGGTCCTGCGCCTGGTTGGCCCTGACGGCTTCCCCGTCGCGTTGAATGATGACCGCGGAGATGGTTCGCTCAATTCCGCCATTGCGTTTACAGCGCCCGCGAGCGGGGAGTTCACGCTGGAGATGCGCCGTTTTCGCAGCGGCGAGAGCACTGGAGACTTCCAGCTGGATCTGTCCTGGGTCGATGCGTCGGTTGTCGATACGCTGCAGGACTTGCTCGAAAACCGGGTCTCGCTGAGCGGTCCAGAACTGACGATCACGTCACCGGATTTTCGGGTCCATTACACACTGGAAGGGGTCGACGCATCGTCGACCGAATATGCGCAATCGGTGTCTGACGCGTTGCAGGATATGCTCGACGTGCAGATTTCCCGTATCGGTTGGGCCGAGCCGATACGGGATGATGATGGTCGTTACACAGCCTACGTCGCCGATGCCGACGGATCGATGGGCGTGACCTATCCGGTACAGATCATGTTCGACAACTCGAACACGAGCGACGTGCGTGAAACCTCCGCTGCACGAACGGTGTTCGTGGTCGACAATGATTTCGTCGGGATGGGCAAGGAAGCGCCGGTTCACAGCCTGATGCGGGCCACCGCGACGCATGAATTCAATCATGTGGTCCAGTTTGGTTACGATTCCGAGGAAGGCCTCGACTGGCTCTACGAGGCGACGGCGTCGTGGACCGAAACCACGACGGTCGGCAGCGACCAGGACGCTACCGATTATGTAGAAACGGATTTCAACGCGCCGGAAATGTGCTGGACGACCAGTGAAAGCGGGTTCGACTACTCCCAGTGGACCTTGCTGCAATCCATGGCTGACAGCTATGGCGAGGGTATCGTCGTGGACATGTGGGAGAACAGTGTCGACCTGGACGGATTCGAGACGATGTCGGCGACGCTGGCCACGGTTGGCACCACAATCCCCGATGTGATCCAGCGTTGGCGCGCCCAGAACTATGCGCTCGCCTATGATCTCGCGCCGGCTTTCAACGCTACGGTCCGGGTTCATCATACGCTTGATGGTGAGGCTGGCGTGAACTCCAAGGGCGGGCTTGAGCAATTGGGCGCCAACTACATCATGGTGGGTCTCGACGGTCGTTACCGGTTCAGCCTTGCCGGTGATGACGGTTTGGAGCTGCTGGCGCTGGGCCAGCGCGGAGACCGCGTCGAAGCCGTCCCGCTGGGCCGCGGTGATACCATCGATACGTCAGATTATACCGGTCTGGCCCTGATGGTTTTCAATCGCAGCATGCCGGAAGCGCCGGGCGTCTGCAGTGATGTCGGATATACCGTCGACGCGACTCCATCCAGCGAGCCCTCGGCTTCGGCCGCGTACAGTTTCAGCGCCGAGCATTTTGCATCGTCGAAATAGGACGCCCGGCTCCAAAGCCAAAGAAGGAGGGGGCGGCTCGGTGCGAGCCGCCCCCTCTTTTTTGCTCGGAGCCCGTTCGATCAGGCGAGGTCGAACCGGTCCGCATTCATGACCTTGGACCAGGCCGCAACAAAGTCTGTGACGAATTTTCCGGCATTGTCGTCCTGGGCGTAAACCTCGGCATAGGCGCGCAGGATCGAGTTGGACCCGAACACCAGGTCGGCGCGGGTTGCGGTCCAACGGGCCTTGCCGGTCTTGCGGTCGCGGATCTCGTAGGTACGGCGGTCCACTGGCACCCACGAATAGGCCATGTCGGTCAGGTTGACAAAGAAGTCGGTCGTCAGAGTGCCCTCACGGTCGGTGAACACGCCGTGCTTGGTGCCGCCATAATTGGTGCCCAGCACACGCATGCCGCCAATCAGGACCGTCATTTCCGGGGCTGTCAGTCCAAGCAATTGCGTGCGGTCCAGCAGCATTTCCTCGACGCTTACAGCATAGTCTGCCTTCTGCCAGTTGCGGTATCCATCGGCCAAGGGCTCCAGCGCGTCGAACGATCCGGCGTCTGTCATCGCGTCGGTGGCGTCGCCACGCCCCGGCGCAAACGGTACGGAAATGTCATGGCCGGCTGCGCGGGCGGCCTGCTCGATGCCGAGATTGCCCGCGAGGACGATCACGTCGGCCAGGCTGGCGCCGGCGTTGCGCGCAATCGGTTCGAGGACGCCAAGGACCTTCGACAAGCGGTCGGGCTCATTGCCCTCCCAGTCTTTCTGCGGCGCCAGGCGAATGCGCGCGCCGTTAGCTCCGCCGCGCTTGTCAGAGCCTCGGAAAGTTCGGGCGCTGTCCCAAGCGGTCGCAACCATTTCGCCGATCGACAAGCCACTGGCCGCGATCTCGGCCTTCACCGTGGCGACGTCATAACCAGTCGGGCCGGCCGGCACCGGGTCCTGCCAGATCAGGTCTTCGGACGGAACGTCCGGACCGAAATAGCAGTCCCTCGGACCCATGTCGCGATGGGTCAACTTGAACCAGGCGCGGGCGAACGTGTCCTTGAAATAGGCCGGATCGGCCATGAATTTCTCGCAAATGGCGCGATAGGCCGGGTCCATCTTCATCGCCATGTCGGCATCGGTCATGATCGGCATGCGGCGCTGCGTGGGATCGCTCGCATCAACCGGCATGTGTTCCGGCTTGATATCGACCGGTTCCCACTGGTGAGCGCCGGCAGGGCTCTTCTTCAATTCCCACTCATAGCCGAACAGGAGTTCGAAATAGCCCATGTCGAATTGTGTCGGATTGGTCGTCCACGCGCCTTCGAGGCCGGAGGTGACCGCATTGCTGGCCTTGCCGCCTAAATTGGGGTTGATCCAGCCAAAGCCCTGGTATTCCAGCTCCGCACCTTCCGGTTCAGCACCCAATGCGCCGGCATCACCATTTCCGTGTGTCTTGCCGACCGTGTGGCCACCGGCGGTCAGGGCCGCGGTTTCCTCATCATTCATCGCCATGCGGGCGAAGGTCGTGCGGACCTGTTCGGCCGTCTTCAGCGGGTCGGGCTTGCCGTTCACACCTTCCGGATTGACGTAGATCAGGCCCATCTGGACCGCAGCCAGCGGGTTTTCCATGGTGTCCGGCTTGGAAACGTCCTGGTAGCGGCTGTCGGACGGGGCCAGCCATTCCTTTTCGGCACCCCAATAAGTGTCGATTTCCGGTCCCCAGACATCTTCCCGACCGAAGCCGAAGCCGAAGGTTTTCAGGCCCATGTTTTCATAGGCGATTGTGCCGGCCAGCAGCATCAGGTCGGCCCAGGATATCTTGTTGCCGTACTTCTTCTTCAGCGGCCAAAGCAGGCGGCGCGCCTTGTCCAGATTGCCGTTGTCTGGCCAGGAGTTGAGGGGCGCGAAGCGGATATTTCCGCTGCCGCCACCGCCGCGACCATCGGCGAGGCGGTAGGAGCCGGCCGAGTGCCAGGCGAGACGGATCATCAAGCCGCCATAATGACCATAGTCGGCAGGCCACCAATCCTGGCTCTCGGTCAGCAGGGCGTGCATGTCGGCCTTCAGGGCGTCAAAATCGAGGGATTTGAGCGCTTCGTGATAGGGCGGGACGCCACTCATGGGGTCCGGCTTGGTGTCTTTTTGATGCAGGATGTCCAGATTGAGCGCGCGCGGCCACCAGTCCATCACATCGCGTCCGGACGCCGTGTTCCCGCCGTGCATCACCGGACAGGTGCCTTGAGAGTTCGGTGTAGTGTCGTCCATGTGCCCGCTCCAATCTGGATTGCTGGTTCGCCCCGCGCCCGACTGGGCTTGAGTCGACTCATAGTCTCAAACCATGACCGATTGATCCAATCGATTTTATTTCGCCCAACCATAGAGCCGGTCACTAATGTATCCCGCCGGATTGTCAGTCCAGGGCGATAAAGTCGGACCCGTTCCGGGCGTAGAGGCGAATATTGGCTTCAGCGGCTTTTCGGATGGCAAAGGCCGTCGGTGCCGACAGGCTGGCCAGCGCCGGTATGCCGGCGCGGGCGGCCTTTTCGATCAGTTCGTAGGAACACCGGCTGGACATCACCAGAAATCCAGCCGCGTGATCGAGCCCGGCGCGCGCATTGGCACCAATGAGCTTGTCCAGCGCATTGTGGCGGCCGACATCCTCGCGGGCCGCGAGGATGTCGCCAGCTGCGTTGCACCAGGCCGCGGCATGCACCGAACGCGTGGCCCTGTTGAGCGGTTGCCAGTCGGAGAGGGACGCCATCGCCTTGCCCAAAGCGCCGCGAGAGATGTCGACCGGTTCGGCTGCCACCTCGGGCAGGGGTGAAATCAGGGAGTCGGCATTTTCCAGTCCGCACAGGCCGCAACCGGCGCGGCCTGGCAGGTTTCGCCGCCGGCGGACAAGCTCCAAGCGTTCGAGGCGCTCTGGCGACAGGCGGATGTGGAGATCGATGCCGGCGCGCTGATGGACGATTTCGATGGCCTCCAGATCTTCCAGCGTGGTCACGATTCCTTCCGACAGGGAAAAGCCGATGGCGAAGTCCGCGATGTCGGTCGGTGTAGCAAGCATGACCGCGTAATTGTGGCGGTTGTAGATGATCGCGACGGGCAGTTCTTCAGGCACTGACCAGGAGGTGCCACCCACCAGTCTCGCCGTGATGGAACTCGCTTCCGCGCTGCCACGTTCTGTGACCTGCGGGGGGTCATTCCGCCGGTTCGACATGGGTATCCCGATTGATCCGGCGTGCGTCACTGGCTGAGCCTGTGTGCTCTTCTTGCCAGGGCGAGCGGTGGTTGGCTGGCGCGACCTCGACCGCAGTGACCTTGTATTCCGGGCAACTGGTCGCCCAGTCCGAGTTTTCGGTGGTGACTACATTGGCGCCGGTCTCGGGGTGGTGGAAGGTCGTATAGACGACGCCCGGTGCCATGCGCCCGGAATGGCGGGCGCGCAAAGTGGTCTCGCCTTTTCGACTGCGGACCGAGACCCAGTCCCCGTCGCGGATGCCCCGGGCTTCGGCATCGCTGGGATGAAGTTCCAACACGTCCTCGTCGTGCCACCGGGCATTCTCGGTCCGGCGAGACTGGGCCCCGACATTGTACTGGCTGAGGATACGCCCGGTGGTCAGAATGAGCGGGAACTTGCGATTGGTCCGTTCGGTGGTCGGGACGAATTCCGTGACCACGAAATGGCCCTTGCCGCGCACAAAGCCGTCAACATGCATGATCGGCGTACCCTGCGGCGCGGTCTCGTTGCACGGCCATTGCACACTGCCGTCCCGGTCCAGTCGCGCGTGGGAGACATCAGCGAAGGTCGGCGTCAAGGCGGCGATTTCGTCCATGATGTCCGCACTGCTGGCGAAGGAGGTTTCATTGTATCCCATCGCCTGTGTCAGGGCCTGTGTGACCTCCCATTCGGCCATCCCTGTCTTTACCGGGATCGCCGGGCGAACCCGGTTGATCCGTCGCTCGGCATTGATGAAGCAGCCATCCTTCTCGAGGAACGAGGTGCCGGGCAGGAAAACATGGGCAAAGCGTGCGGTCTCGTTCAGGAACAGGTCCTGTACGATGAGGATGTCGAGCGCACGCAGGGCGGCCTCGACGTGCAGGGTGTTGGGATCGGACTGGGCAATGTCCTCGCCCTGCACATACAGGCCCTTGAATGTTCCGCCGCAGGCCTCGTCGAACATGTTGGGAATACGCAGGCCCGGTTCTCCATCCTGAGGACGCTTCCATGCCGCCTCGAAGGTTTTCCGGGTCACCGCGTCACTGACATGACGGTAGCCGGGGAATTCGTGCGGGAAGGACCCCATGTCGCACGAGCCCTGCACATTGTTCTGACCGCGCAACGGGTTCACGCCAACGCCGCGCCGGCCAATATTGCCGGTCGCCATCGCGAGGTTGGCCATGCCCATGACCATGGTCGAGCCCTGGCTGTGTTCCGTGACACCCAGCCCGTAATAGATCGCGGCCCTGCCTCCACTCGCATAAAGCCGGGCGGCGGCGCGGATGTCTTCGGCGGCGACACCGGTGATCGCGGCGG
This sequence comes from Maricaulis sp., assembly GCF_034670125.1. Lineage (GTDB taxonomy): Bacteria > Pseudomonadota > Alphaproteobacteria > Caulobacterales > Maricaulaceae > Maricaulis. Next base: position 79,675 of record NZ_JAXMOC010000001.1, on the reverse strand, counting down.
CGGCTTCCGGTGAGTTGGCCGGGTCGTGGATAAAGTCGAGCCAATCGGCAAAGCTGTCCGCCTCGCAACGCGCGGCGACAAAGTCGTCATCCAGCAGGCCTTCTGTTGCGGCGACATGGGCCAAGGCATTGACCAGGGCCACATTTGTGCCTGGCTGCAACGCCAGGTGATGGGCGGCCTCGATATGAGGGGTTCGGACCAGATCGATAGCGCGCGGATCGGCGATGATCAGTCTGGCGCCCTCGCGCAGGCGACGTTTCATCTGCGAGGCAAAGACCGGATGCGCGTCGGTGGGATTGGCCCCGATCAGCAGGATGACATCGGCTTCCTCCACACTATCGAAATCCTGGGTGCCGGCGGAGGTGCCATAAGTCTGTTTCAGGCCATAGCCGGTCGGCGAGTGGCAGACCCGGGCGCAGGTATCGATATTGTTGTTGGAGAAGGCGGTCCGGACCATTTTCTGGACCAGCCAGACTTCTTCGATCGTACAGCGTGAGGACGAAATGGCACCGATGGACTTGCGGCCGTGCTCGGCCTGGGTCGCCATGAGCCGGTTTGCGGCAAAGCCGATGGCCTCATCCCAGGAAACTTCCCGCCAGGAATCGTCAATATGATCGCGGATCATGGGCTTGGTTATTCGATCAGCGTGCGAGGCATAGCCCCAGGCGAAGCGGCCCTTGACGCAGGAATGGCCGTGATTGGCCTTGCCGTCCTTGTCCGGCACCATCCGGATAACCTGATTGCCCTTTAGTTCAGCCTTGAACGAGCAACCGACCCCGCAATAGGCGCAGGTCGTCTTGACCGTCCGGTCCGGCACACCGTGCTCGACGACGGTCTTTTCCTGCAGGGTCGCGGTCGGGCAGGCTTGCACGCAAGCACCGCAGGAAACGCATTCCGAGTTGAAGAAGTCCGGGCCGCCGACCGAGATGTGCGAGTCGAAACCGCGTCCTTCGACCGTCAGCGCCAGCGTGCCCTGGACTTCGTCGCAGGCTCGGACACATCGCGAGCACACAATGCACTTGGATGGTTCAAAGTCGAAATAGGGATTCGAGACGTCTTTCGCCTGACCACCATGGTTCTCGCCGGCGAGGCCATAGCGGACATCGCGCAGACCGACCGCGCCAGCCATGTCCTGCAGCTCGCAATCGCCATTGTCCGAGCAGGTCAGGCAGTCGAGCGGGTGATCGGAGATATAGAGCTCCATCACGCCGCGGCGCAGCCGTGCCAGGCGGTCGGACTGGGTGGTTACCTTCATGCCGGGCTCGACGGGCGTGGTGCACGAAGCCGGCGTGCCGCGCTTGCCGTCAATTTCCACCAGGCACAGGCGGCAGGAGCCAAAGGCCTTGAGGCTGTCCGTCGCGCACAGCTTGGGAATTTGTGTGCCGAGCGTCGAAGCGGCGCGCATTACGCTTGTGCCCTCTGGCACCGTGACCGCGAATCCGTCAATTTCCAGCGAGACGGTGCCGGCCGGGCCACGCGGTGCCGGCGTTCCGAAATCAGTATCCTTGTCGAGCGGCATGACGGTCTCCTACTCGGCGGCCAGCGGACGGGTGAAGTCTTCCGGAAAGCGTTTGATCGCGCTGCGGACCGGCATCGGGGTCAGGCCGCCCATCGCGCACAATGATCCGTCGGTCATCAGCTCACAGAGGTCTTCGATCAGGGCCAGATTGCCGGTGACATCCTCACCGTTGATGATCTTGTCGAGTGTCTCGCGCCCGCGTGTGGCGCCGACCCGGCACGGGGTGCATTTGCCGCAGCTCTCGATGGCGCAGAACTCCATGGCGAAGCGGGCCTGCCGGGCCATGTTGACCGTGTCATTGAACACGACAATTCCGCCATGGCCCAGCATCCCGCCAATTGCCGCGAGCGCCTCGTATTCAAGGGCGACATCGAGGTCGCTCTCGGCCAGATAGGCGCCAAGCGGGCCCCCGACCTGAACGGCCCTCAGCGGTCGCCCGGACCGGGTCCCGCCGCCAAAGTCCTCAATCAGCGTACGCAGACTCGCTCCGAAGGCCAGTTCGATCAGCGCGCCTTGCCGGATGTCGCCGGCTAGCTGGAAGGCCTGCGTGCCGCGCGACCGGCCGGTCCCGAACTCCCGATAGGCATCGCCGCCATGGGCGAGGATCCAGGGAACACTGGCCAGTGTCAGCACGTTGTTGACGATGGTCGGTTGTCCGAACAGGCCGGATATTGCCGGGATGGGCGGCTTGGCCCGCACTTCGCCCCGCTTGCCCTCCAGGCTGTTGAGCATCGAGCTTTCTTCGCCACAGATATAGGCGCCCGCTCCGGTCCGAACCTCGATGTCAAAGCTGTCACCCGCCGACAGGCCCTTGAAATGCCCGGCGTCGCGCCAGACGTCGATGGCGGCTTTGAGGGTTCGGATGGCGTCCGGGTACTCCGACCGCAAATAGACAAGCCCGTGCGTGGCGCTGATGGCGCGGGCAGCGATGCACATGCCCTCTATCAATGTGAAGGGGTCGCCTTCCATCAACAGGCGATCAGCATAGGTCCCGCTGTCACCCTCGTCGGCATTGCAACACAAATAGGTCTCGCTGCCTGTCGCCTTGCTGGCGGTCTCCCATTTGATCCCGGCCGGAAAGCCGGCGCCGCCGCGTCCTCTGAGGCCGGAGGTTTTCACAGCCTCGATGATGGCATCGGGCGATTGGGCCCGCGCCCGGGCCAGGCCGGCAAGGCCGCCGGCCGCTTCGTACGCCGGAAGGTCCAACGGGGCGTCCTGCCCGCAGCGGGCGAAAATCAGGCGCTGCTGTCTTGCGAGTTGCGGTATCGTGTCGACCGGCCCCAGGGCGAGCGGATGCCCGTCCTCCGGGAAGCCGGCAGCGACGAGATCGTCCACATCATCGACCGTCACAGGGCCGAAGCCGAGGCGCTTGCCGTCGCGCTCGACCTCGACCAGTGGCTCCAGCCAGAACAGGCCGCGGGATCCGTTGCGGACAATGGTGGTGCCGGCAGGAAGGGCGTTGGTCAAACGGTCGGCGACGTCATCCGCGCCGACTGACCGTGACGCGGAATCGCCCGGTACAAGGATACGCTGGGGCAGGTTGCTCATTCGCTGCCCCCGGCGTGTGTTTCGAGCCCGGCGAGGATGGCCAGCGCCCGTTCCGGGGTCAGTCGACCGATCGGGCGCTCATCCAGCATGGCGGCCGGACCCAGTGCGCAATTGCCCAGGCAATAGACGGAGCGCAAGTCGATGTCCGGGTGATCGTGGTTTCCAGCCCGCGCCTGCAGTTGCGTTTCGATGGCTGCGGCCACCGCATCGGCCCCGACGGCCTGACAAGCCTCGGCGCGGCAGAGTTTGAGCGTATGGGCGCCGCCGGGCTGGCGCTGGAAATCATGATAGAAACTGACCACGCCCAGCACTTCGGCACGGCTGAGATTGAGTGCGTCAGCAATGGTGGCGATGGCCGCGTCCGAGACATGGCCGGCCTCGGCCTGCACCTGGTGCAGAACCTCGATCAGGGTGTCGGGCCGGTTTGAATGTCGCGCGCATGCGGCGCGGGCATCCAGATCGTCGATTGTATCAATCAACATGGGCATGGTGTGGCGCCGACCTCCCCGATTGCCGCCTTCAATTGCCCGCCATTATGACGTGTCCGTGCCTGGTACCCAAATCTTCGTTGCATCGGCAGATCGCAAGGGCGCGGGCCGGACCGGCTGGCAGCATGGCCGCCGTGGCCGATCCGGAAGACAGGCCCGGGAAAGGGTGTTAACCGTCTTCACCAAGAATTGCCTCGGGGGAGACACGGATGTCCATGACCATGAAATCGATCTGGGCCGGAATGGCCGTGGCCGCTCTGGCTGCCTGCAGCGCGCCCGTTGAAACCGGGACCACGGACGAAGCGGCGTCCATGGCCGGATCGGCGGCCGAAGCCACCCGGTTTACGGTCCTGGTTGGCGGAACCGAGATCGGCGGAATGGATATCCGGCCAACCGATGATGGCTACGGCATTGAGTTCGAGTATCGCAATAACGGACGTGGCCCGACCATCACCGAGAGCGTCACGCTGGATGAGAACGGCCTGCCCACCGACTGGACGATTTCGGGCGCCTCGACATTCGGCAATCCGATCGATGAGAGTTTTGAGTACGTCGACAGTGAGGCCCGCTGGCGCGATGCGACCGGCAGCGATCAGGCTATTCCGGACGGCGACGCATTTTATGTACCTCAGGATGCCAGCCCTTATTGGTTGGCCATTGCCGCCCGCGCCCTGATGGATCGAGACGGCATGTCGATGGCCGCCCTGCCCGGGGGCGAGCTGCGCCTGTCCGAGGTCGACCGGTTGAGCGTAAGCAATGGCGAGGCGAGCCGCGAGGTGATCGCCTACGGCCTGTCCGGTACCAGTGAGAATCCGACCTATTTCCTGATGGACGGTTCGGCGTTCTTCGGCTTGATCACACCCGGTTTTGCCATCCTTGAAGCCGGCTACGAGGCTGAAGACGAGCGCCTGCGCGCTATCGCGGCCAGCTATGGTGCCCGCCGTTTCGCGGAAATCCAGTCGCGTGTTGCGCACGATTATGACGGGCCGGTACGGATCCGGAATGTCCGGGTTTTCGATCCGGAGACGCTTGCCCTGGGTGAGCCGGTATCGGTTGTTGTTGATGGTGACCGGATTTCGGCGATCGATGCGCTTGATGTCGCGACACAGCCGGGCGAAACCGAGATTGACGGCGCGGGCGGTTCACTGATCCCGGGCCTGTTCGAAATGCACGCCCACATGGGCGAGACCAGCGCCTTCCTCAATATAGCGGCGGGCGTGACCAGTGTCCGCGACATGGGCAACAACAACGCCGTGCTGGGCGAGCTGATTGCCCGAATCGAGGCCGGGGAGGTCGCCGGTCCGCGCGTCCATCGCAGCGGTTTCATCGAGGGGCGCAGCCCGTTCAGCTCCAATAATGGCATCCTGGTGGAAACCGAGGCCGAAGCGGTCGCCGCCGTCGAGACTTACGCGGCCAGTGGCGATTACATCCAGGTCAAGGTCTACAACTCGATGAATCCCGACTGGATCCCGGCCGTCATCGAGGCGGCGCACGCCAATGGTCTGCGCGTCGCCGGTCATGTGCCGGCCTTCACCAATGCCGACGCCATGATTGCCGCCGGGTATGACGAGATGACCCATATCAACCAGGTGATGCTGGGCTGGGTGCTGGAAGAGGGAGAGGATACGCGCTCCCTGCTGCGGCTGACAGCGCTTCGCCGCCTGCCGGCCTTTGATCTGGAGAGTGACGCGGTCCGAGCCACGATCGACGCGATGGTGGCCAATGGGGTCGCTATCGATCCGACCTACGCCATCCATGAGGCCTTGCTCCTGTCGCGCAATGGCCAGGTGTCACCGGGCGTGGTCGACTATATCGACCACATGCCGGTCGAGACCCAGCGCAGCGCACGCAGTGCCTGGGCCGATATTGCAACAGATGAGGATGATGCCAATTATCGCGGCGCCTTTGACCAGATCACGCAGACCCTGCGGATGATGCATGAGGCCGGGGTGTTCATCGTCCCGGGTACCGACCTGGGCGGGTCCTTTGCCCATCATCGCGAGCTCGAGCTGTACCAGAATATCGGCATGACCCCGGCCGAGATCATCGCCTGGGGCAGCCATGGCATGGCCGAGTATCTCGGCGTGGACGACGAGCTGGGCTCGATTGCTCCCGGCATGCTGGCGGACTTTTTCCTGGTGCCGGGCGACCCGACGGCTGATTTCAAGGATCTGAAAACAATCGCCCTGGTGTCGGCCAACGGCACTTTCTACTATCCGACAGAGATCTACCCGGAGTTCGGTATCCTGCCATTCACCGACGTGCCTGCGGTCAGCCAGCCGCGCTGACCGGCCGTCCTCGAGCCGGCGCTAGAGCACCTGACCGTCATCAATGGTGATGGCGGTGCCGGTGATCGAACCGGCCGCCGGGCCGGCGAGCATCAGCAGTGCGTCATCCAGCGCGGTTATATCCATCAAGCGTTTGCGGGGCAGGCGCGAGATGGCCTTCTTTCCGCCGTCGGTGGCGAACCAGTGGGCGTTGATCTCGGTCTCGATGTAGCCGGGGCAGATCGCATTGACGGCGATGTGCTGGCGAGCCCATTCGCGCGCCAGCCCCTTGGTCATCGATATGACCGCAGCCTTGGACGCGCAGTAGGCGGTGAGGCCGGGCAGAACGGTCAGGCCTGCGATCGAGGCGATGTTGATGATCCGGGCCTCGCCGGCTTCCGCAATGCCTGAAGCGAGCATGCGCTTGGCCGCTTCGCGGGCGCCGAAATAGACGGCGCGGGTGTTGACGGCAAAGGTCTGGTCGAATTGCTCCGGCGTGATGTCCAGTGCCAGGCCTTCGCCACCGACACCGGCATTGTTGATCATCACATTGAGGGGACCGAGTTCCGCTTCGGCCCGGTCCAGAGCCGGCCCGATGGCTTCGGCGTTGCTGACGTCGAGGGCAATCGCCATCGCCTGCCCGCCGGTCGCACGGATGGCGTCGACCTCGGCATCCAGCCGGTCGGTGCGCCGCGCCATCAGCGCCAGCTTTGCGCCGCGGTTGGCGAGGAGGCGGGCGAAATGCTGGCCCAGCCCGCTGGATGCACCGGTGATAGCGATGGTCTTGCCGGCCAGTTCGTTCATGTCGCGTCTCCCTAGCGTCGATATCGGACCTGTCTGGACTGTTCCGCCCCGGCAGGGAAGGCATGGTTTGGACCGGCTTGATGTCGAGACTATGTTAGGGGTAACATTCGGCGTATAGAGTTCAGGCAGCCAAATAACGCTGCTGCGCTTCGCTGATCCGAAGGGCGGGCAGGTTGATCACTCCGGGGCTTCAACGCCGCCAAAACAAGCCGCGGAGATGGCCTCTTGTGGCGCAACGGCACAGGCAGAACAGGGCAATTTCCACCGATGACGGTCACACTTGAAGCACTCGCCCGCGCAGCCACTGTCATACCGGTCCTGACGGTCAGTGATGTAGAAAAGGCAGCCCCGCTGGCTCGCGCCCTCAAGTCGGGCGGATTGAGTGTGGTGGAAATGACCCTGCGGACGCCGGTGGCGCTGGACGTCCTGTCCGCGATGAAGGCCGCCGAGCCGGACATGATTATCGGCATGGGGACCATCCGCACGCCCGAGCAGGTTGCCGACAGTATGGCCGCTGGCGCCGACTTTCTGGTATCGCCGGGACTGTCGCCGCAACTCATACCGGCGCTGCTGGCGTCGGGCCTTCCGGTCCTGCCAGGCGTCGCGACGGCAGGCGAAGCGATGGCCGCGGTCGAGGCCGGGTTCGAGATTCTGAAATTCTTCCCGGCCGAGCAGGCCGGTGGCCGTCCCTATCTCAAATCCATCGCCGGCCCCTTGCCGGACATCCGTTTCTGCCCGACCGGTTCGATCACCCGCGAGATGGCGCCGGACTATCTGGCGCTGCCGAATGTGGTCTGCGTCGGCGGGTCGTGGATTGCCACAGGCGCGATGATCGAGGCCGGTGACTGGGACACGATCACGGCGAATGCGGCAGCGGCCGCGGCGATGAAGACCTGATCCTCCAGCCCTGTCTCAAGGCAAGAAAAAAGCGGCGACCCGATGGGCCGCCGCTTTCTTGTTTGTGGACGTGTTCGTGACTATCCGGCCTTGATGCGCGTGTGCATCTCGTCGAAATAGTCGGTCACTTCCGGTCCCGGCTTGGCGGTTGCCTTGGAGACGAAGTAGAGCGTCACCAGGCAGGCGATGAAGCCCGGTACGATCTCATACATCACGCCCGACAGCTGCAGGCCGTAGATCCACACCAGCACTGTGACCGCACCGGCAATCATGCCGGCGATGGCACCCAGTCGGGTCATGCCGCGCCAGAACAGGCTGACCAGGATGACCGGGCCGAAGGCGGCCCCGAAGCCGGCCCAGGCGTTGGACACGAGGCCAAGGATGTTGCTGTCCGGATTGAAGGCCAGCCCGATCGCCACCAGCGACACGGCCAGCACGGACAGGCGGCCGACCAGAACCAGCTCCTTCTGGCTGGCGCCGCGCCGCAGGAAGATCTTGTAGAAATCCTCGGTCAATGAACTCGACGAGACCAGAAGCTGGGACGAGATCGTACTCATGATCGCGGCCAGGATCGCCGCCAGCAGGAAGCCGGCGATATAGGGGTGGAAAATGACCTGGGAGAGCAGGATGAAGATGGTTTCCTGATCCTGCAACATCACCTCACCATCGGCGAAGGCGCCAGTGGTGTCGATGTTTTCCAGATCACCCATAGTGGTGGTGGCATCACTGGGTGCTTCCACGACCCGGGCGACATTGAGACCTTCGGCGGTCTGGATGCCCTGGCTTTTCACATAGGCGAGACCGGCGGCACCGGTCAGCACGGCACCGATCACGGTGATCAGCATCCAGCTCATGCCGATGCGGCGCATGGTGGCGACGTCCTTGAGCGACTTCACCGCCATGAAGCGCACGATGATGTGCGGCTGGCCGAAATAGCCCAGACCCCAGGCCATGGTCGAGATGATGCCGATCGCCGCGAGGCCGAGGCTCTCCTGCGGGATCATCGAGAGATAGGGTTTGTCCCACCCCCCGACATCGACGCTGAGGGTGCTCAAGGCATCGATGGTCGGTCCGAAGCCGCCGAGCTGCATTATGGTCACGACCGGAACGAGGACGAGGGCGAGGAACATGATCACGCCTTGCACGAAGTCGGTCAGGCTGACCGCCAGAAAACCGCCGAACAGCGTATAGGCGACCACAACACCGGCGGTCACAAACAGGCCGATCTGGTAGTTGAGACCAAAGGACGCTTCGAACAGCTTGCCGCCTGCGACCACGCCGGCCGACGTATAAATGGTGAAGAACAGCACGATGACGATGGCGGAGATCACACGAAGAAGCCGCGAATTGTCGGCGAACCGCTTTTCGAAATAGTCAGGGATGGTGATCGCGTCGTCGGCAACCTCGGTATAGACCCGCAGCCTCGGCGCGACGAGCTTGTAGTTGAAATAGGCGCCGATCATGAGGCCAATGGCGATCCAGCTTTCCGACATCCCGGTCAACAGGATGGCACCCGGCAGGCCCATCAGCATCCAGCCCGACATGTCGGACGCGCCGGCGGACAATGCTGCCACGGCCGGGTGCAACTGGCGCCCGCCCAGCATGTAGCCGGACACGTCATCCGTGGACTTGCGATAGGCGTACAGCCCGATCGCCATCATCAGGATGAAGTAGAGCGCCAGCGAAATAAGAGCTTCAATATCCATGGACTTGCCTTGGGTTCAGCGAAACGGAAGGTGGAAGATTGAGGAATTTGCCCTTTGGCTCAAGGCCAGTGGACGCCCGGCCGTCAAGGACGGGTCTGTCCTTCGCCGTGCACCAGGTACTTGAATGACGTGAGTTGCTCGAGACCGACCGGGCCACGGGCGTGCATCTTGCCGGTGGCAATACCGATTTCGGCGCCCATTCCGAATTCCCCGCCATCCGAGAATTGCGTCGACGCGTTGTGCATGACGACGGCACTGTCGATCATCGCCAGGAAGCATGCCGCGGCGTCTGCGTCTTCCGTCACAATGGCGTCGGTATGGCCGGACGAATGGGCCGCGACATGATTGATGCCGGCCTCCAGCCCGTCCACAATCCTTACCGACAGGCAGGCGTCGAGATACTCGGTATCCCAGTCTGCGTCATCGGCTGCCTTGATGCGCGGATCGATGGTGACGGCTGCCGGGTCGCCCCGAAACTCACAGGCGGTCATCCGGTCGACCAGGCGCGGCAGCAGGTCCGTGGCGACGCGCTCATCCACCACAAGGCTTTCGGTGGCACCGCAGATCCCGGTCCGGCGCAGCTTGGCGTTCTCGACGATGGCGACAGCCTTGTCGAGATCGGCACCGGCATGAACATAGGTGTGACAGTTGCCGTCGAGGTGAAGCAGCGTTGGCACGCGCGCCTGATCGCGGACCAGCGAGACCAGGCCCTTGCCGCCGCGCGGGATGACGAGGTCGACGAATTGGGTGCACTGGAGCAGATGCTTCACGGCGTCGCGATTGGCGGTGTCGATCATCTGGATCGCATCGTCCGGCAGGTCGGCCTCACGCAGGCCTTCCTTCATGCATTCAACAATGATGCGGGTCGAGTTGAGGCTTTCCGAGCCACCGCGCAGGATCACGGCATTGCCGGATTTCAGGCACAATGCGCCGGCGTCAGCGCCGACATTCGGGCGCGACTCGTAGATCATGCCGATTACGCCCAACGGCACCGCGACGCGTTCGATCCGCAAGCCATTGGGTCGATCAATTTCGGCCAGGATGCGCCCCACCGGGTCGGGCAGGGTCGCGATCGCCTCGACCGCACTGGCCACCCCTTCAATCCTGTCACCATCCAGCATCAAACGGTCAATGAAGGCATCCGGCTTGCCGGCCTTGCGCACGCCCTCAACGTCGATGCGATTGGCCTCGAGCAGATCGTTGGCCCGTAGTCGCAGGGCCGCCGCTGCGGCAATGAGGGCCGCATTCTTTCGCTCCGTGGACGCCGTCGCGAGAGTGCGGGAGGCGGCACGGGCCTGGCGGCCGAGTTGTTCGATATAGGCTTGCATACGGTCTGACATGGCTTCCTTGGGGTGCAGTGTTATTGAGAAGGGCGTGTCGGGCAACTAGCGCAGTTCGACCGCCCGGTCGTAGGCTGCACGCGTGGTGTCGCGCAGCAGGTCGTCCAGCTGGCCATCCCGGCGCAGCACATTGATCCCGGCTTCTGTCGTGCCCTTCTTGCTCATCACGGAATTGCGCAGTTCCGCGACGTCCTGGTCCGAGCGGGCTGCCATTTCGATGGCGCCGCCCATGGTTTCCAGAACGAGCGAGCGGGCTGTCTCCGCAGTAAAGCCCAAGGCCTCTGCTGCCGCGATATAGCTGCGGGCGATTTCGAAGACATAGCCCGGCCCGCTGCCGGCGACGGCCGTGAGACGGTCCAGTTCATCCTCGTCGTCCAGCCAGACCGCCATTCCGGTTGTACGGGCCAGTTGATCGGCAAGCTCACGGTGAAGGTCGGCGCAAGCCGGACCCGCGAACAGGCCATTGACGCTGCGTCCGATCAGGGCCGGGAGGTTCGGCATGAGGCGGATCACCGGCGCGTTGTTGAGGAGGTTGGCCAGTGAACCGGTCGAATACCCGGCGGCGATCGAGACATAACAGCCGCCGTCTGCCAGCAAGTCAGCGTAGTCGGGCATCACTTCGGGAATTTGCTGAGGTTTGACCGCGATGATGATGGCATCAAACCGGCGACCGGCAAGGGCCTCGTGGCCGGCGACGTGCTCGGTGCCGGGCGGCAGGGCGCGGCCGCTCCGGTTCACGGTGGTGAAACGCGCGGGCATGGCATCAAGCCAGCGTCGCAGCATGGCGCCGCCCATTTTTCCGCATCCCACCAACAGAATTTCCATGCCAAGTCCGCTCCGTCCGTGATGCCACTCCCGGGCGGAAGCGGCCTGCTCACATGAAAATGCCCGATCCGCCGGGGCAGGTCGAGCACGATGTGGAGGGCTATATAGCAAAAACAATTTCGAATTCAAATTATATATGCGGTTGCAGCATCTCCGCGTTCCAGCCCTCGGGGCATAAGAAATTACGCCATATACCACGCTTGTTTCGGCGACCGGCGAGCTTTTGGACATGTTTTGGGGTTGAAAAATTTCGAATGCTAAATAGTTTGCGCGAACTATTGGCGCCGGGATGCTATTCGGCGTGTTATTCAGGAGAACCGTGTGAGCCAGCGTCAACGCATCGTCGTCAAGATCGGATCTAGCCTTTTGGCCAATGATCGCCGACTGACACTTCGCTATGCCTTCATGAACGAGTTGCTGGCGGATATCGCCCGGCTCCGCGATCAGGGTCATGATGTCGTGCTGGCGTCGTCCGGAGCTGTGGCCCTGGGGCTCAATGCGATCAAGACCTCGCCAGAGGAGGCAGGCGTGCTGGACAAGCAGGCAGCTGCGGCGTGCGGGCAACCGCTACTGCTTCACGCCTACCGGCAGGTGGCACAGGAGCACGGTTTTGATATCGCGCAAATTCTCGTGACGCTGGATGATCTGGAGGAACGTCGACGATTCCTCAACACCAAGAACACGATCCAGCGCCTGTTCGAGCGCGGCATCATGCCGATCGTCAACGAGAATGACACGGTGACCACCGAAGAGATCCGGGTTGGCGACAATGACCGTCTTGCCGCCAGTGTCGCGCAGATGATCCAGGCTGATCATCTCATCATCCTGACCAGCATCGACGGGCTGTATGATCGCGACCCGTCGGACCCGGAGGCGCAGTTTGTCGACACGATCGAGGACGTTACCGAGTATCTTGAAGTCACTTCCGGGACGAGTTCGCTGGGCTCGGGCGGCATGCTGACCAAGATTCAAGCGGCCAATCTGGCCCAGAATGCCGGCTGTACCACCCTGATTGCGGAGGGCACGATCGATCGCCCCGTTTCCGCTGTCCTGAGCGGAGAGCGCCGCCACACCAAGTGCGTCGCCAAGGGCACCCCCGCGTCGTCCTGGGCTGTCTGGCTGACCAACCGGCTGCATCGCGCTGGCGGTCTCGTTCTTACGGATTCCGCCGCGGCGGCGTTGAAGACCAGCGCGACCGGCGTCAGTCACGAGGATGTGGTGAAGATCCATGGCGCGTTCACCAAGGGCGATGTCCTGCACATCTATTCGGAGAGCGGTGATGAGGTCGCTCGCGGGCTAACCAATTTCTCGTCCGACGAAACAATGATGCTGGCGCGGCACACCGATCATTCGGTCAAGGAGTTGCTGGGTTATAACGCCCGACCGGAAATCGTGAACCGCGACAACATGGTTATTCTCGATTCCCAGCATTTGCCCTGGGATGCGCCCACGAAGTCGCTGCGTGTGGTCGCGTCCTGACCTGATCGGCTGATCGCCGTACCCGAAGCTGGAAATTCGCACGCGCGCGGTCCAGACTTGGCGCTGAAACGAAGATCCGGTTGAGGGCAGCAGCATGGCTGAAGCTGACAAGTCAGACATTGACAGGGACGACGCGCATCGTCGCACGCCAGCCGAGCTGGCGGCGGGTCTGGTCCATCTGCTTGATGTCGAGGAGATCGATGTCGACCTGTACCGTGGGCGCCGCAATCCCGGCGGTCGTGGCCGGGTCTTTGGTGGGCAGGTTATTGCCCAGGCGCTGACGTCTGCGGTCGGTTCGGTTGATCCGGAGCGGCATGTCCATTCCCTGCACGCCTATTTCATGCGTCCGGGCGATGAGGACTTCCCGATCATCTATCGGGTCGAGCGTGACTACGATGGGGGGAGTTTCTCAAACCGTCGTGTCATCGCGATGCAGCGGGGCAAGCCCATCCTCAACATGACGGCTTCCTTTCAGAAGCCGGAGGCGGGGCTGACGCACCAGGTCGATTTGGGGGATGTCATCACGCCTGACGAGTTGCCGACCGAGGTCGAGCTCCTGCGCAAGATGAAAGATCAGATTCCAGAGCCGTTCTACCGCTTCATGACGCGGCCGCGCCCGATCGAGATGCGACCGGTCGACCCTTGGTCGCCGCTCGATCCGCGCAAGCGGGAACCGAAGCGACAGATCTGGATACGCGCCACCGATCTGGCAACAGACAACCAGATCATGCACCGCGCCATTCTTGCCTTTGCGTCCGACATGGCGCTGTTGAGTACCTGCATGCAGCCACATGGCGTCAGCTGGATGACCCGGAAAATGCAGTCGGCCAGCCTCGACCACGCGATCTGGTTTCACGAGGACGTCGATATGGGGGATTGGCTGCTCTATGATACGGACAGCCCATGGTCCGGCGCCGGTCGGGGCTTCAATCGGGGGCAGCTCTTTGACCGCCAGGGCAGGCTGGTCGCGTCGACCGCGCAAGAAGGGCTGATCCGTCTGCGCGACGAATAGGTCCGGCATTGGAAGCCGGACACTGCTGACGAAAGGGGCCGCGCCGGATGATCCGGTGCGGCCCCTTCGTGTTCATGCGGTCCGTAGCCGGACTACAGAACCTCGAACAGGCCGGCGGCGCCCATGCCGCCACCGACGCACATGGTGACGACAACGTATTTGGCGCCCTGTCGCTTGCCCTCGATCAGGGCGTGTCCGACCATGCGGGCGCCAGACATGCCATAGGGGTGGCCAATCGAGATGGCGCCGCCATTGACGTTCAGCCTGTCGGCCGGGATGCCCAGCTTGTCCGCGCAATAGAGGACCTGAACGGCGAAGGCTTCGTTGAGTTCCCACAGGCCGACATCATCCGTCTTGAGGCCGAACCGCTCGAGCAGTTTCGGCACCGCGACGACCGGGCCGATGCCCATCTCGTCCGGTTCGGTGCCGGCGACGGCCATGCCCATGTAGCGACCCAGCGGGGCCAGGCCACGCTTTGCTGCCAGACCGGCTTCCATTACAACGCAGGCCGAGGCGCCGTCAGAGAGTTGCGAGGCGTTGCCGGCGGTGATGGTGCCGCCTTCGATGACTGCGTTCAGGCCCTGCAGGCCGGCTAGCTCGGTGCCCGGGCGGTTGCCTTCGTCCTTTTCAAGGAAAACCTCCTGCTGCGAGGTTTCGCCTGTGGCCTTGTCGACGACAATCTTGGTCGACTTCATCGGCACGATCTCGTCATCGAACTTGCCGGCGTCCTGGGCGGCGGCGGTGCGCTGCTGAGATTGCAGGCCGTATTCGTCCATGCGCTCGCGGGAGATGCCATAGCGTTCGGCCACGATCTCGGCTGTCTGCAGCATGGGCATGTAGATGTCCTTGTGCATGGCCAGAAGTTCCGGGTCCGGCTGGACGCGCATTTCCTTGGTCTGGACCATCGAGATCGACTCGACGCCGCCGGCGACAACCACATCCATGCGGTCGACGATGACCTGCTTGGCCGCCGTGGCGATTGTCATCAGGCCGGAGGAGCACTGGCGGTCCATCGACTGGCCGGCGACGGTGACCGGAAGTCCGGCCCGCAGCGCGGCGGTGCGGCCAATCGTGTGCTGCACGCCCTGCTGCAGGGCCGCACCGATGATCACATCCTGGATTTCGGCCGGGTCGACCTTGGAACGCTCGACGGCAGACTTGATGGCGTGGCCGCACAGGGTCGGCGAAGGTGTGGCATTGAAGGCGCCGCGATAGGCCTTGCCGATCGGGGTGCGGGCTGTGGAGACGATGACGGCATCACGCATGATTGAATCTCTCTGACTGTGGAAACAGGATGTTCGGGAGGGGGGGCGCCGGGTTTCAGCGTGTCGTTGTCGACGACTTCGAAGACCGGGATTGCCGGACATCGGGCCTGCCTGTTCGACTTTGCCTGCGCCTTGCCTCTCCCCTGTTGCAATGGGTTATGGTCACGTTCTAGTCGCCTGAAGTGGAGCGGGGCAAGAAAAAACCGGACCGGTTTGCCAATTTTGGTCAGCGAGGTCGCAAATCCGGATGACGGTCATGCATGCGCATCTCCATTCTGTCGCTCTTGTCGCTTTTCAAATTACAGGTATGCTCGTTTGGTCGTGAGAAAGTGCCCATGCTGGATGGCTGCGCCGCCGCGGCATGCCGGGACGCTGAATACAGCGCCTGGTTTCGAGGGAGGAGGGCCGCGCCCATGACGGGATTACGCGGGAGAGTCTGCCACGTGTCTCTGGAGGGCGCATGACTGAACGGACCCATCCGGTGGGTGCGCCGCCTCTGAATTTCCAGATCAAGATGTTGTACGGCATTGGTTCCATGGCCTATGGCGTCAAGGACGCGGCGTTCAAGGTCTTCCTCCTGTACTTCTACAATTATGTGATGGGGGCTCCGGCCGAGCTTGTCGGAGCGGCGATCCTGACGGTCATGATCGTCGATGCGATCTCGGACCCGATTGTCGGCCAGATTTCTGACAGTCTGAGAACGCGATGGGGCCGCCGGCACCCGCTGATGTATGCCTCCGCCCTGCCGGCTGCTGGCAGTTTTCTCCTGCTCTGGTTTCCTCCGGCAGGTCTCAGTGGAGTTGGTTTGTTCTGGTATATCGTGATCGTGGCGTCGTGCGTGCGAACCTTCATCACGCTTTATGAAATTCCATCCTCGGCGCTCGCCCCGGAACTGGCCACCGACTATGACGAGCGGACCTCGATTGCGAGCTATCGCTTTTTCTTTGGTTATGCTGGAGGCATCGGGCTGGCCTTCGTCGCGCTCGCCTTTTTCCTCGCCGAGACGCCGGAACACCCTTCTGGCATCACCAATCCGGATGGGTATGTTGCCTTCGGCGTGACCGGAGCGGTGATCATGATTGTGTCCGTGCTGGTCTCGACCGCGGGAACACATCACCGGATCAAGTATCTGCGGCAATTGCCGCCGCCGCGGACGCGCAACCCCTTCCAGACGCTGGGGATGATGCGCAAGACCTTTTCCCACAAGGGTTTTCTCGCTGTTTTGGCCTTTGGTGTCCTTAAATACACCGCTGTCGGCATGAGTTCCGCGCTGATCCTCTATTTCGGATCGCTGCTTTGGGGATTTGGCGGGCCCGGCCTGGCCATTCTGTCGCTGGACGGCTTCCTCGGCGCCTTCCTGGCTCTGGCCATCGCGCCGCGGCTCTCAAAGCGGCTGGGCAAGCGCGGCGCCGCATTCCTGCTCGCGGTGACCGGGGTCCTGTTTGTCATCTCGCCCTATATTCTGCGGTTGATCGGCGTGTTCTATGCGAACGACAATCCCTTGTTGTTGCCGGTCTTGTTCGTAATCTCGTCGCTTTACGCCTCCTGCGCCATCTCATCTGCGATCCTGGTCCATGCCATGATCGCCGATGTGGCAGACGCAAGCGCCGTCGCGACGGGGCGCCGCGCCGAAGGTCTGTTCTATGCCGCCAACTCCTTCATGCAGAAATGCGCATCGGGGCTGGGGGCGATGGTCGCGGCAATCATGCTCGCGATGGTCGGGATGCCCGATGATGCCCGTACGAGCGGTGTCGAGATGAGCGTGGTGACCGGGCTGGCCCAACTCTACATCCCGATGATGGCGGTGCTTTATATCGGCGGGGCGTGTTTCCTCTATTTCTACCGGATCGACCGGGCCAGCCACGAGGCCAATCTTGCTTCTATCCGTGCCAGCGAAGTGCCGGGTGCGTCCGGTCCCGCGGAATAAGTCAGCGAAAGACACACAGGGCCCATCATGTCGTTACGAAACTCTGCCTGCATTGCCGGTGCCTTTGAGCACCCGACCCGGCTCGCACCGGACATGACGACGCCGCAGCTGCATGCCGAATGTGCTGCCGGCGCGTTGGCCGATGCCGGACTTTCACTGGCCGATGTCGACGGCTATTTCTGCGCCACGGACGCGCCGGGGTTCGGACCCATCTCGATGATCGACTATCTGGGGCTCGATATTCGTCACACCGACTCTACCGAGATGGGGGGCTGTACCTACATCCAGCACGTCGCCCATGCCGCGCAGGCGATCGCGATGGGTCAATGCTCGGTGGCGCTGATCACGCTCGCCGGCCGTCCGCGGTCGGAGGCTGTGCAGCGTTTTCGACCCGGTGCCCCGGAAGCGGCATTTGAGCAATGGGTCGGGCTGACCAATCACACCAGCTACGGCATGTGCGCCGCGCGCCACATGCATGAGTTCGGGACCACCTCGGAGCAACTGGCCTGGATCAAGGTCGCCGCCTCCCATCATGCCCGGCACAATCCTCACGCCATGCTGCCGAAGACCGTGACGGTCGAGGATGTCCTCGCAAGCCCGATGATCGCGGACCCGTTGCACCGTCTTGATTGTTGCGTGACCACGGATGGCGGCGGTGCCCTGGTTGTTGTGTCGCCGGATATCGCGAAGACATTGAACCGGCCTGTGATATCGCTGCTGGGGGCCGGCGAGGCGACCAAGGGTCCCTCGGGAGGTCTCGGCCTAGACCTGACGGTCTCGGCGGCCGCGAAGTCTGGGCCCCGCGCCTTCGAGGAAGCGGGCGTGACACCGGCCGATATCAGGTACGCGTCGATCTATGACAGCTTCACCATCACCGTTTTGATCCAGCTGGAGGACCTGGGGTTCTGCGCCAAGGGCGACGGTGGAAAATTCGTGGCGGAGGGCAATCTGATCTCCGGCACGGGGAAGCTCCCATTCAATACTGATGGCGGCGGCCTGTGCAATAATCACCCCATGTTTCGTGGCGGCATCACCAAGGTGATCGAAGCCGTCCGGCAATTGCGCGGTGAGGCGGCGCCAGCTGTCCAGGTGCCCGGTTGTGACCTCGCGCTGGCGACCGGCATCGGCGGGTCATTGGGAGCCCGTCATGGCGCAGCAACCCTTATTCTGGAGCGTCAGTCATGAGCGCGCGCACGTTCTCCGCCCCGCAGCCAAACTCGGAAACCGGGCCGTTCTGGGACGGGTTGGGCGCGGGCGTGCTACGCATCAAGATCTGCGACAGCTGTGACCGGGCCCATTACTATCCACGTGCCATCTGCCCGCATTGCGGTTCGGCGGACACCCGTTGGGTGGATGCGTCCGGCTTTGGCGAAATCTACAGCCTGTCGGTCATGCGGCGTGGCGAGGGCGCGCCGTTTGCGGTGGCTTATGTGACGCTCGATGAAGGTGTGGCCGTCTTGACCAATCTGGTCGCCGACGACCTGGACAGCCTGGCTATCGGCCAGCGGGTCCAACTGGCTCCGGTAGCAAGCGAAGGCGGGGGCTCGGAGAGCGGGCCCAATCTTCCATGCTTCGCGCCAAGCCTACCCGCGAAAGGGCTTCGGCGGCGGTGAGAACAGCCCATGGGCCAGCGTCGACGCGTAATAGGAAAAGGCTGAAGCCGGATCGACATCCTTGATCCAGTCGCGCAGATCATAGGCCGAGTTCAGCGCGCCCATGATCGCCTGGCTTGCGACCAGAGGGTCGACTGGTCGGACGGAACCCTCTGTAATGCCGTCGATCATCATGCCTGCGAAGCGTCGTGCCATGCGATTGGACCGGTCGAGAACATCGTTTCGCAAGTCGGTCGGCAGGGCCTGCAGGGCGGTCGTGCGCAGTAACGGAAATTCGCTGTAGAGCTGAACGTTCAACAGCGTTGCCATCGACGAAGACAGCCTTTGCCACTGATCGCCGCCAGCCTTGGTTGCGGCTCTCTGCACCAGTGACACCCGGCCATAGGATCGCCGGAAGCACTCAAGGACCAGCTCGTCCTTGGCTTCCAGGTGGTGGTAGAAGCTGCCTTTGGTGACATTCAGTTCCGACGCGATCTGCTCGACCGATGCGCCACGATAGCCTCGCTCATTGATCAGGAAGGTGGCGGCCCGGGCGAAATTACCTGGCATGCCCTCGATCCCCACTTTCAGCTCGGACTCGTCGATTGGCAGCAGGTGCGGGGTCCAGCCGGCACCCTTCGGCGCGATGCCGTGCTCGAAGATTTCCACCATGCGGTGGATCACCCGGTCATAATCGCCGGTCGAATACTGCGACAGCCAGGCCGGGACCCAGAACATGTTCTGCACAAGGACATGGGCACGGATGGTGCCGAGAATTTTTTCCTCGGGCGTTTTGGGGGCATCAAAATAGGTGCGCAGCTTGCGGAACACCCCCACATAGCGCTTCGTCAACTCGCTGCCGAAGGGCTCGTTGAGCGCCCGGATATCGGAGATGACCGCGATGGGGCGCTCGACTTCAGCATTGATCCGGGCCTGCAGGTCAAAATTCAGCCGGATATATCGCTCGACCCGGGCCCTTGGGGTTCGTTCCGAGGAGGCTTCGTCCACAAGGTGCTCGATCCGCTCAAGCGCGCGCTCGAGTACAGCGGCGGCCAGCAATTCCTTGCGTTTGAAATAGTAGGTTATGCTGGTCGTGTTGAGGTCGACCAGCTGGGCGACGTCCACGAATGTCATGCCGCGCACGCCATGCCGGTTGATCAGGGTGGCAGCGGCGTCGAGGATGAGCTCGCGCTTTTGATGGAAACGGCGGGTCTTCGCCGTGTCCGCAGTATTCGGAGTCGCATTCATATCATCCGCTTAGCAGAGTTTGGTGATCCGGTCACGCGGTCCGGCGTCACGTCCATCCAGACGTGTTCACATTTTCGATAGCGGAATCGGTATGGTGCGAGCGCATTCGGACGTTTGATCTAGTGCCCCCATTTAAGGGCATTTTGTGCGCACTAGGCGGTCTCGAGTTGCGAAGGTCAGCCATTTACCGAGGAAACGGTATGGTCTATCCCTCAGCGATACAGGACAACCTGCTTGGTATCTTTCACTCGGGATTGACGATGACAGCTGTGACTGGCGCGCCGGCGCCTGATGATATGGACCTGCCTCGCCTTGAAGCGTGGCTGGCGTCCCGAATTCCCGGGTTCAGCGGGCCTATCCGGCTGAGCAAATTTCCGGGCGGGCAGTCGAACCCGACTTACCGTCTGGAAACCGCCACCACATCCCATGTGCTGCGGCGGAAACCTTTTGGCCCGGTCCTTCCCTCGGCGCATGCTGTAGATCGTGAGTACAGGCTGATTTCTGCGCTCCACCCCGCCGGTTTCCCCGTCGCCCGCCCGTACGCGCTGTGCACCGATGACAGCGTTATTGGCTCGATGTTCTATGTCATGGAGCTGGTCGACGGGCGCTCGCTGGCCGATGGAAGCCTGCCGGGCGAAGCGCCGGCATCACGTGCAGCCATGTACCGGGCTCTGACCACGACACTGGCCGATCTTCACAATGTTGATCATGTGGCGGCCGGATTGGCCGATTACGGGCGCCCGGGAAATTATTTCGAGCGCCAGGTGGGGCGCTGGACCAAGCAGTACCGTGCATCCCAGACGGACGACCTGCCGGAAGTGGAGGCGCTGATCGAATTCCTGCCCCGCACTGTGCCCGAGCAGTCGCGGACATCGATCATTCACGGTGACTATCGCATCGACAACGCCCTGTTCGAGCCGGATGGCACTCGCATCAAGGCGGTCCTTGACTGGGAGCTCTCGACCCTTGGCGATCCGCTAGCCGACTTTACCTATTACGCCATGCAGTGGGTGATGCCGGCCGAAGCCGGCGGGGCGGGGCTGGAGGGTGTTGATTATGCCGCGACCGGCATTCCAACCCTCGACGACACTGTTGCTCTGTATTGTTCGCTGACCGGCCGCGACAGTGTGCCGGCCATGGACTGGTACTTCGCCTACAATCTGTTCCGGCTGGTCGGCATCGTGCAGGGAATCAAGAAGCGGATCATTGAAGGCAATGCGTCCAGCGACACGGCACAAGCGACCGTGGCGCGCCTTCGCCCCTTGGCGAAACGCGCCTGGGAGTTCGCGCGACAGGCGGGCGCCTGACACCGCGGCGCGGTGAAATTCGGGATTTCAATCGGGAGAGCCAAGATGTCCATGTTCAGTTTGGCGGGGAAGTCCGCGATAATCACAGGTGGCGCTTCCGGGATCGGTCGGGCGTCGGCCGTGCTGTTCGCCCAGGCGGGTGCCAGCGTTATGGTTTGTGATCGATCAGATTCGGTCGAGGAAACCGTCGAGACGATCCGGGCCGAGGGTGGCGATGCCAGGTCGCTGGTCATGGACGCGGGTTCGGAAGCGGATGTGAAGGCGGCCGTCGCGGAGGCCGTGAATGCGTTCGGGCGTCTCGATATCGCCTTTGCGAATGCCGGGATCACAGGCGGGCTGCCTGAATTCTTCGAAACCACAGAGCAGACCTGGGCCGATGTGCTCCGGGTCAACCTCATCGGGCCATTTCTGGCCATCAAGCATGCCGCTCCGCAGATCATTCAGGCGGGCGGCGGGTCAATCATCTGTACGGCGTCGGTAGCGGGCTTGCGTCATGGCGCGGGCCCGGTCGCCTACTCTGCGTCGAAGGCCGGTGTGATCAATCTGGTCCAGCATGCCTGTCAAAGCCTGCTGGGCACCAATGTCCGGGTCAACGCGATCTGCCCCGGCCTGACCGAAACAGGCATGACCAAGCCGCTTTATGATCAGGTTCGGGCCGCGGGCAAGGAAAACCGGATTGGTCAGCTCAACCCGCTTCAACGCGGTGGCGAGCCGGAAGAGATCGCCGCCATGGCGCTCTTCCTTGCATCGCCGGCATCCAGCTATGTCAATGGACAGGCCATCCCGGTTGATGGCGGACTGTCGTCTTCACACCCGGTGTCGCCGGCGACGCTGAGGGCCACAAGGCTGGCGCTCGAAGCCTTGAGGGATGACTGATGTCGCTACCGCAGATTTTGTCCGACGCCGAAATCGACGCTGCCGGAGCCACCCTGACCGTAAGCGTGCCGGATACATGGATGCAGGGGCGTACGGTCTATGGCGGGTTGACCGCCGCTCTTGCCCTCGAGGCGGCGATACGATCTGCGCCGGATCTGCCGCCGCTGCGCTCCGCCCAGATCGCATTCGTCGGTCCCTTGGCCGGAACTGTGACGGTCAGCACCGAGCTTCTTCGCCGGGGGCGGACAGCGGCCTTCATCGAGGCCAGTGTTCATGCGGATGGCAAGCTGGGCATGAAGGCCCTGTTTGTGTTCATGGTAGGGCTTGAGTCCAGTATCGACTATTCAGTAACCGCCCGACCGGACGTGCCGGGTCCTGGCGATGCCGCGCCCGCGCGAGCCAATCCCGACCCCAAATTCTTCACCAGCAATCTCGAATACCGGCACGGGCTTCCGATCGAGGCGCGACACGACCCGGACTTCATGCGCTGGGTCCGATTGAAGGATCGTACCGGCCTGCATCCGATGGTCGAACTGATGGCCATTGGAGATGCCCTGCCGCCTGCCGCGATGGCACTGTTTTCCAGGCCAGGACCGATCAGTTCGATGACTTGGCAGGTCAATTTGCTGATGGCCGAACCGGCGACTTCGGACGGATGGTGGCTGTCACGCTCAACCGCGGATCTGGCCCGTCATGGATCGTCGAGCCAGGCCATGCAAGTCTGGAATGCGGCGCGCGAGCCTGTGGTCACAGGCATGCAGAGCGTCGCGATTTTCGTCTGACCCGGCTGCGGAGCTGTCGCGCCGCCCTTGCCGACCAACTGTGACGGTACTCAGGCATGATCCTGTATCGGGTTTGGTGACCGTCTTGATGCTCTCCCGACCGGGTCGCCACGTTCGGCCTCGTCTGTCGGTCGGTTCTGATAGGGCGGGGCGGCGCGGTTGCTCAGAAGATTGAATTCAGGGTATGCAGTCAGCCGGGTAGGGGCCGGACCGGTTTACCGGTTTGGCCAACCATAAAAAGTGCCTGTTGGTGGCGACGCCCCGGGCGCCTGATAAGGAGTTGCGGATGTCGATTATCAGCACGCGCAAGGACGGTGATGTTCTGGTTGTTACCTCGAACAACCCGCCGGTGAATGCGCTTGGACAAGCTGTCCGCAAGGGCCTCGCAGACGCCATCGCCGCGGCCGCGGCTGATGATGCTGTCAAGGCGATCGTCATCACTTGCGAGGGACGGACATTCTTTGCGGGCGCCGATATCACCGAATTCGGCAAGCCTCCGGTCGGACCATCATTGCCGGATGTGATCAATTCCATTGAAGCGAGCACCAAACCTGTTGTCGCGGCCATTCACGGTACGGCGCTGGGGGGCGGACTGGAAGTCGCACTGGGGTGCCATTACCGGATTGCCGTCGCCTCGGCCAAGCTGGGCCTGCCTGAGGTCAAGCTGGGGCTCCTGCCTGGCGCTGGTGGCACTCAGCGCCTGCCGCGGGTCGTGGGTGTCGAGGCCGCGCTTCCCATGATCGTCAAGGGCGACCCGATCTCGGCGGCCGCCGCGGAGCGGATCGGTCTGGTCGACAAGCTGGTCGCCGAAGACCAGCTCGCCGAGAGCGGTGTCGATTTCGCGCGCAGCGTTGCGTCGGCAGCGACCCACCCCGTTTCAAGCGCCCGCACGGACCGGCTCGGTTCGGGACTGGACGATGCCTTCTTCGACAATTTCCGCAAAACCGAGCTGCGTCGGCTGAAAGGGTTCGAGGCACCGGAAGCGTGCATCGAGGCGGTCCGCGCCGCCATTGACCAGCCGTTCGCCAAGGGTGTGAAGACAGAGCGAGCGCTGTTCGGCAAGCTGGTCGCCGGCACCCAGTCGCGCGCGTTGCGCCATGTGTTTTTTGCCGAGCGCGCCGCCGGCAAGATTGACGGGATCCCCGCCGACACGCCGGTATTGCCTGTCGCCCGGGTCGGAATACTGGGTGCCGGCACCATGGGCGGCGGAATTGCCATGAACTTCCTGACCGCCGGGATGGAGGTCACCATTCTTGAGCGTGAGCAAGTGCCGCTCGACCGCGGCGTTTCCATCATTCGCAAGAATTACGAACGCTCGGCATCACGTGGCAAATTCACGGCCGAACAGGTCGAGCAGTGCATGGGCCGCCTGACACCCACGCTCGACATGAACGACCTCGCCGATTGCGACCTGGTGATCGAGGCCGTGTTCGAAAACATGGACGTCAAGAAGGAGGTCTTCGCCAAACTCGACGCGATCGTCAAACCTGGCGCGATTTTGGCGTCCAACACGTCCTATCTCAATGTCGACGAAATGGCGGCGGTGACGACACGGCCGGAGTTCGTGCTCGGATTGCACTTCTTTTCGCCCGCCAATGTGATGCGATTGCTCGAAGTGGTGCGGGCCGGAAAGACGTCTCCGGCTGTCCTCAAGACGGCAATGGCCCTGGCCAAGAAGGTCGCCAAGGTGGCGGTGGTGTCCGGGGTCTGCCATGGCTTTATCGGCAATCGGATGTTGTCGCCGCGCCAACAGGCCGCCAATGCCATGCTGATGCAGGGTATCAAGCCGTGGGATATCGATGATGCCCTGACCGGTTTCGGTCTGCCGATGGGACCTTTCCAGATGGCGGATCTGGCCGGCCTGGACCTCGGCTGGAACAAGGAAACCTCCAATGGCGAAACCATTCGAGACGTGTTGTGCGAACGTGACCGCCGCGGTCAGAAAACGGGCAGGGGCTTCTACGATTATGACGAAAACCGGCGACGCTCACCGTCGCAGGAAGTGGAGGCGGTGATTGCCGCATTCGTTGCGAAATCGGGGCAGGCGCCGCAGTCCTTGTCGGCCGAGGACATCCGCAATCGGCTTTTGTTCCCGATGATCAATGAGGGCGCGAGAATCCTCGACGAAGGCATGGCGCAGCGCGCGTCGGATATCGATACCGTCTGGATCAATGGTTATGGCTGGCCGGCCTATACCGGCGGGCCGATGTTCTGGGCTGACACGATCGGGCTCGATGTCGTGGTTGGGGGGCTAAAGGCCTTCGGGCACGATGTGTCGCCCTATCTGGCTGACAAGGCCGCCAAAGGCGAGCGTTTCAACAGCTAGGCGCGATGGGCCGGTCAACCGAGCCAGGTGTTCCGGATCGGGCCTGTCATTGACCGGGCCCGGTCCATCCATTTTCGCGCAACTCCGCTTTGACCATTTCGGTGTGTTCGCCCAGTCCGGGCGCGCGGGTCGTGGCGCCTGTCTCGCTACCGGACATCCGGATGGGCGAACGCAGACCCGGCACGCCGTCCGACGCGATCGCGAGACCGCGATGTTGAACCTGCGGGTCGTCGAACGCTTCGGCCACCGAATTAATCGGCCCCGCCGGAACGCCATTGTCCTCCAGCATCGCCAGGGCCTCCGCCCGTGACATTGTCACCAGCCTGTCCGACATCAAGGCGGCAAGCATAGCGCGGTTGCCAACACGTTGGGCGTTGGTTCGGTTGGCTGACAGTACGGCCTCGTCGAGTGCGAGGGCGCGGGCCAGGCGCTCGAACTGCGCGTCGTTGCCACACGCGATGATGATGTGACCGTCGGAACAGCCGAATTCCTGGTAGGGCACAATGGACGGGTGCGCATTGCCGATCCGGCGGGGCGATGTGCCTGTTGCGAAGTAATTCATTGCCTGATTGCCAAGAACACTGATCATCGAGTCGAGCAACGCCATGTCGATGTACTGGCCTTCGCCGGTCCGTTCGCGCTGAACCAAAGCGGCCTGGATTGCGATTGTAGCGTACAGGCCGGTGAAGATGTCGGCGAAGGCGACGCCAAGCCTTTGTGGCGGACCCTCGGCTTCCCCCGTCAAGTCCATCACGCCACTCATCGCCTGGATCGCCAGGTCATAACCGGCCCGGTGGGCGTAAGGGCCGGTCTGGCCGAAGCCGGTTATCGAACAATAGATCAGTCGCGGATGATCCGCGGCGAGGCTGGCATGGTCGAGGCCGAACTTGCCCAACCCTCCGACCTTGAAATTCTCGATCACCACGTCGGCGTCGGCAATCAGGGCGCGGACAAAATCGAGATCGTCCGGGTTGCGGAAATCCGCTGTCACGGAGCGCTTGCCGCGATTGCAAGCGTGGTAATAGGCGGCCGACCGTCCGCTCTGATGGTCAATCCAGGGTGGCCCCCAGGTCCGGGTATCATCGCCGGCCGGACTCTCGACCTTGACCACATCGGCGCCAAGGTCGGCGAGGGTCTGTCCGACCCACGGTCCGGCCAGAACCCGCGCCAGCTCGACGACCTTGAGGCCGGAAAGGGCGCGGTCGGTGGTTTCGCTCATTGGGTGATTTCGCCTGTATCGAGGAAGGGCGATGCGTCGAGATCCTCGGCATCCATGAGCTCGGCGATACGCTGCAACGAGGCGATCAACATGTTCTGCTCCCAGGGTTGAAGTTCGCGAAAGGAGCGAAGGAAGCCGGCTTGCAGAAGCTCGGGGGCGGTTTCACCGGCCTCTATGCCGGTCTCGGTCAGATGCGCCATGACAACCCGCTTGTCGGTGTCGCTTTTCACCCGCTCCACGAGGCCCGCCTGGGTCAGGCGATCAAGGATCGAGGTGATCGTCGCCTGGCTCAACGACACGGCGCGCGCGATGGCACTCGGGGACAGGTCGCCGCGCTTGCGCAGCGTGTCGATGACGACGAGTTGCGGGGCGGTCAGGCCTGTTGCCTTGACCAAGCGTTTTGACTGCAGATCGATAGCGCGCGTTATCCGCCGCAAAGACACAAGAATTTCGTCGTGATCGCTCATTCGGTCCGCCTGTCTGAGGTCCTCTTTGGATTTACTCGCAGCGCCATCGAAATCCAACCGATTTGGATGCGGTGATTCCGGCTTTCTAGTTTGATATCGAAGAAATCCAGATCAGAATATTGACGGCTCCGGATCGCGGAAATCAAAGCCGGGCTGTTACTTTCAGGTAACGGTTTGCATAATTTACATACATATCAATTAGTTATGAAATTTATTGATGGGTTTCGACCCGTCGGATTGTTTCGTCTTGAAAGTTTCAACTCAAAGCTATGGTGGCCAGCCCGTACCGGAAACTCTACACAGGCTTGGAATTGCAACGCCACAAGGGATTGTCACTACGTCATGATGAAACAACGGGCACTTTCAACGACCTTTCTGACCGCCGCGACATTGTCGCTCGCCGGGGCCGGACTCGCAGCCGCCCAGGTGGACGTCATCACCGTCACCGCCACGAAGCGCGAGCAAAGCACCCAGGATATTCCTCTTGCCGTGAACGCGATGAACGAGGAAACGCTGGACGAACTCGGCGTTGATGTCTTCACGGACTACTTGCAGCAGCTGCCGGGCGTGACCGCTGGCGGCTCCGGTCCGGGCCAGGCCACGATTTATATTCGCGGTCTCGCTTCGACCACGCCGAACCTGACCACGGCCGGTGTGGCCGGCCTGGCGCCGAACGTCGCCCTCTATCTCGACGAGCAGCCAGTGTCGCAGCCGGGTCGTAACCTAGACGTTTACGCAGCCGACCTCGCTCGGGTCGAGGTCCTGCCAGGGCCGCAGGGCACACTGTATGGTGCCTCTTCGCAGGCCGGTACGGTCCGCCTGATTACCAACCGCCCGGATCCGTCGGCATTCTACGCTTCGTCGAATTTCGCGGTCTCCTTCACCGAGGGCGGCGAGATGTCGAACAAGGTCGAGGCCGTCGTCAACGCCCCGATCGCTGACAATTTTGCGATTCGTGGTGTGGTCTATGTCGACCAGCAGGGCGGCTATATCGACAATGTGCCGGGCACGCGCAACGCTTCGGAATCGGCGCGTTTCCGGGCGGCCGGCACGATGCGGGACAATGGTGTGCCCGTCAGCGCAACGCGCGCCGGCTTCCAGTCCACGGCCGACCTGACGGGTGTGACTTTCCTGGACGCCGACAATTCGACCTTGGTGGAAGAGGATTTCAACGACACGACCTATTCCGGTTTCCGTCTGAGCGCGCTGTATGACTTCAATGCGGACTGGTCGCTGACCGTCATGCACATGCAGCAGCAGCTGGACTCCGAAGGCGTGTTCTTCATGGATCCGAACCTCGACGACCTGGAGATCCAGCGTTTCGAGGAAGACGAGATGGACGACTATTTCCACAATACCAGCTGGACGCTGGAAGGCCGTCTCGGCGCCCTGGAAATGGTCTACACCGGCGCCTATACCGACCGCGAGACCGACCAGCGCGTCGATTATTCCGACTACCTCTTTGTCGGTCAGTATCTGCCTTACTACATCTGTGATGCCTCGGTTAGCTATCCGGGTGCGGCAGCGCCCTCCGGTACCTGCCAGGCGCCAAACCTGTTTGTGCAGTCCGACACGCGCACCAAGGTGTTTACCCAGGAGCTCCGCTTCAACACGCCGGAAGATCGCCGTATCCGTGCGACCTTCGGCGGTTTCTACTCCGACATGGAAGTGGCTGAGCGCAATGACTTTACCTATCCGGGTTCGGTCAATGCGATCTCTTTCGACGGGGTAACCACTGGCTGGGCTCCAAACTACCCGCTGACCAATACGGCGGTCACCGGTGCCGTCGGCGCAGCTGCACCGGGCTATTTCTCCGATCCGGGTCCTTTCCCGGCCGGTGTGATCTTCCGCAATGATGTCCTGCGCACGGACGAGCAATATGGCATTTTCGGTGAGGCCACGTTTGACCTGACCGAACAGTTCTCCGTCACGCTGGGTGCTCGCTATTACGACATCGAAGTCGACTTGGTCGGCAGCGCGAACGGCTCCTTCTTCAACTTCGGCCAGACGGATGATGCGCAGGTCTTCGGCACCAATATCTCGTCGCTGTACGCACCGGACAATCCGTTCGGAAATCCGGATGTCGCAGCGACCGATGGCATGATCTTCAAGGGCACGCTGGAATGGCGTCCGACCGATGGTGCGCTGTTCTACGCGACCATTTCGGAAGGTTTCCGTCCGGGTCTTCTGAACCGTCCGGGCGGTGCTGCGGGCCCCGGTGGGTACACCGTGCCGTTCGCGCTGGATACGGACGAAGTCGTCAATTACGAGCTCGGCTGGAAAACAGATCTCTTCGACAACCAGGTCCGTTTCAACGGCAACGCCTTCCTGGTCGAGATCGAGAACCTTCAGACGACGATTTTCGACCCGTCCATCACCAACCTGTTCTTCTCGGACAACGCCGCCAATGCGGAGATCCGCGGGCTTGAGGGTGAGGTCACCTGGGCGCCAGCCGACATTGAAGGCCTGACCGTTGTCGGTGCCTTCTCGCTGCTCGACACCGAGATCACCGAGGTTCTGACCCCGACGACCGATGTTGTCGCCGGAACCGAGCTGGCGTTTGCGCCGAGCTACCAGGCCAATGTCCGCGCTCGTTATGAGTGGTTCCTTGAGAACGGCATGACGGCTCACGTGATGCCGCAAGTCACAATCACTGATGACAGCTTCTCCGACGTGATCGAGATCAACAAGGCGGAGGTTGAAGGCTACGCCTCGCTGAACTTCACGACAGGCCTGACCGGCGAGAGCTGGTCGGTCGAATTGTTCGCGAACAATCTTACCAATGAACGCGGCGAGATCTCGAACAACTTCGTCAATGATCGCGAGCGGGTCACGGTCATCCGCCCGCGGACAATCGGCGTGCGCGTCGGGGTGCAGTACTAGGCCCTGACAAGCCGCTGGCCCGAGGCCACTATGGAAAGCGTCCCTGGAAAGGGGCGCTTTCTGTATTCCGAGAGACAGGTGGAGACCGCTGCGTGGCAGAAGAGACGGACATCCACGTCCAGGCGCTGAAGACGGCGCAACAGCAGATGTATGAAGGTCGGTTCGACGCGGCACGGGACGCGCTCCAGCCGGTTCTCGACGCGTCGCCGGACCATGCTGATGCGCTCTACATGCAGGCCGTCTGCGCCCGTTACCTCAAACGTCATGACGAAGCCCGGGATGCGCTTGAACATGTCAAACGCGTTTCGCCCGATTTCGGTCGCGCCTATCAGGAGGAAGGGCATCTCCTGCGGGCGCTGGGCGAGGACGCCCGGGCCCTGATCGCCTATCAGCGCGCCTGCCGTTTCAATCCGGCGCTTGTCGCCAGCTGGCAGGCCCAGTCGGAATTGCTGCAATCGGCCGGTCGTCCGGCAGAGGCCGGTGGCGCGGCGGCCCAGGCCGAACGGATCAACGCCTTGCCGCGGGACCTGGTCTCGGTCACCCATCTGCTGCACGAAGGCAAGTTGTTGAAGGCGGAGCAGCTGTGTCGGGCGTTTCTCCAGAAGACCCCGCACCATGTCGAGGCCATGCGGTTGCTGGCCGAGATCGGGTCGCGTTTCGGCGTGCTTGAAGATGCCGATTTCCTGCTCGAGAGTGCCATCGGCTTTGAACCGGACAATACCCAACTCCGGCTCGACTACATCCAGATCTTGCGCAAGCGGCAGAAATTTACTGCCGCGCTCGACCAGGCCCGGCAGCTTTGGGACGGCGATCGCGGCAATCCGGTCTTCAAGTCACACTACGCCATCGAGTGCATGCAGACCGGCAGTTATGACGAGGCGCTGACCCTGTTCGGGGAAATCCTCGAAACCTTGCCCGGCGATCCGGCGACGCTGACGTCGCGCGGTCACGCCCTGAAGACGCTCGGTCAGCATGAAGAGGCGGTCGCCAGCTATCGCGCCGCGTTTGCAGCCAAACCGGACCACGGCGATGCCTGGTACGGGCTGGCCAACCTCAAGACCTACCGCTTCACCGACGACGAAGTCGCCGCCATGCAGGCCCTTGAAACCAGCAGCGAGCTGGCCTTTCAGGACCGGGTCCATATCAGTTTCTCGCTGGCGAAGGCCTTCGAGGATCGGGACGAGATCGGGCAGGCGTTCGCCTTCTATGAGAAGGGCAACACGCTCAAGCGGGTTCAGACCCGATACACCACCGAGCAGATGAAGGCCGAGCTCGATGCCCAGGCTGAAATCTGTGACGCGGCGTTGTTCGACAACCAGTCCGGCAAGGGGTGCACCGATCCGGATCCGATCTTCATTGTCGGATTGCCGCGGGCCGGGTCGACCCTGCTTGAGCAGATCCTGGCGTCGCACAGCCAGGTCGACGGCACGCTCGAATTGCCCAATATCCTCGCCCTGTCACACCGCCTGCGCGGGCGTCAGCGATTGAGCGACAAGACCCGCTATCCGCGGATTTTGCACGAGCTGGACGCCGAACAGCTGCAGGCGCTGGGCCGGGACTATCTCGACAACACACAAATTCACCGGGCCGGGGCGCCTCGTTTCACCGACAAGATGCCGAACAATTTCCGGCATATCGGCCTGAT
The DNA here is from genome assembly GCF_034670125.1 of Maricaulis sp. Taxonomy (GTDB): domain Bacteria; phylum Pseudomonadota; class Alphaproteobacteria; order Caulobacterales; family Maricaulaceae; genus Maricaulis. The sequence goes on along the minus strand of NZ_JAXMOC010000001.1, from coordinate 48,253 downwards.
CAAGCTGATCCTTCCCAATGCCCGCATCATTGATGCCAGGCGCCACCCGATGGCCTGCTGCTTCTCCGGCTTCAAGCAATTGTTCGCAGAGGGGCAGGAATTCACCTACGGGCTCGAGGAAATCGGTCACTACTACCGGAATTATGTGGCGTTGATGGACCATTGGGACCGGGTCCTGCCCGGCCAGATCCTGCGCGTGAACTATGAGGACGTCGTGTCTGATCTCGAAGGACAGGTGCGCCGGATTCTCGACTATTGCGACCTGCCCTTCGAGCAGGCCTGCATTGATTTCCATGCGACGGAGCGTGCGGTCCGGACAGCCAGTTCGGAACAGGTGCGCCAGCCAATCTTTGATGCGGGTGTGGCGCAATGGAAGAAATTCGAACCCCATCTCGACCCACTCAAGCGGGCGCTGGGTGAGGACATACTGACCCGTGCCGAACGAGGGACATCATGACCAGACGCCTCTACAAGACCGACCATGAAATCGGGCAGAACAACGTCTCCGTATTCGGCCTCGATGTTCACAACCCGGTATTCTTCATCTCGGCCGTCATCATGGTCGGCTTCGTGACGGCGGCCGTGTTGATGCCGGAAGCCGTGTCGGCGGCCCTGTTCGCCGCGCGTGACTGGGTTCTGGCGACCTTCGACTGGTTCTTCGTGCTCGGGGTCAATCTCGTCTTCCTGTTCTGCCTGGTGGTGATGGTATCGCCGCTGGGCAAGTTGCGCATTGGCGGCAGTGCGGCCAAACCCGATTTCTCGACCCGGTCCTGGCTGGCGATGTTGTTCTCCGCGGGTATCGGCATCGGGTTGATGTTCTGGGGGGCGGCCGAGCCTCTGGCCTATCACACCGACTGGTTCGGTACGCCGCTAGGTGTTGAGCCCGGTACCGACGCGTCAGCCCGGCTGGCGCTGAGCGCCACCATGTTCCATTGGGGCCTGAACGCGTGGTCGATCTACGCGGTGCTCGGACTGGCGCTGGCCTACTTTACATTCTCCAAGGGGCTGCCACTGACGGTGCGCTCGGCTTTCTACCCGCTGCTGGGAGAGCGCATCTGGGGCTGGCCGGGGCATCTCATCGACCTTCTCGCTGTAGTGGCAACCCTGTTCGGACTGGCAACTTCGCTGGGCCTGGGCGCTCAGCAGGTCGCCAGCGGTCTGGATTTCCTGTTCGGCGTCGACCCTGGCATCCTGACCCAGGTGATTGTCATCGGCTGCATTACCGCGATCGCGATCATTTCTGTCGTGCGCGGTCTGGATGGCGGCGTGAAGGTGCTGTCGAACATCAACATGGTCATGGCCGGCATCTTCCTGCTGTTCATCTTCATCGTCGGACCGACGCTGCTGATCGCCAACGGGTTCTGGGAGAATACGCTCGACTATGTCCGCGACTTCCTGCCTCTGGCCAACTGGCTCGGCCGGGACGACACGGAATGGTTCCACGGCTGGACCGTCTTCTATTGGGCGTGGTGGGTGTCCTGGTCGCCCTTTGTCGGCATGTTCATTGCGCGGGTGTCCAAGGGGCGGACGGTCCGCGAATTCCTCGTCGCCGTGATCTTCGTCCCCATGCTGATCACGGTCGCCTGGTTCTCGACCTTCGGTGAGACCGCGATTTTCCAGTATGAGAACGGCATCGGTGAGCTCGCAGACGGCGTCGGCGAAGTGTCGCTGGTCCTGTTCCAGATGCTCGAACATCTGCCGTTCGCCGCGATCACTTCCGGTATCGCAATTGTACTGGTGTTTGTGTTCTTCGTGACGTCTTCCGACTCCGGATCGTTGGTGATCGATTCGATCACCGCAGGCGGGAAACTGCACGCCCCGGTTCCACAGCGCATCTTCTGGGCATCGATCGAAGGCCTGGTCGCGGCCGTGCTGCTCTATGGCGGCGGTGCCCAGGCCCTGCAGGGACTGCAGGCCGGCGCCATCACCGCCGGTCTGCCTTTCATGGTGGTTTTGCTGGTGTGCTGTTACAGCCTCTGGAAAGGACTGTGGTCCGATCTGCGGGCGCAACGGGCGATCGAGGCCGGGCGCGACACGCCGAGGGAAGCGGAGAGCTAGGCGCGCAGCGCTGCAGGCTGGATCAAAGCCATTTCAACAGCCGGAACACCCAGATCTGGACCCCGCTGACCGCTGTCAGGATGGCGAGGAATATCCAGAAGGCGCTGGGCAGGTCGGCGCCGGGTATTCCGCCGACATTGATGCCCAGCAGACCGGTCAGGAAGCCCAGCGGCAGGAAGATCGCGGCGACCAGTGACAGGACATAGAGATTCTTGTTCATCCGGTCGGCCAGCGCATTGGCCAGCTCGTCCTTGACGATCTGGGCCCGCTCGCGAATGGCATCCAAGTCTTCAAGATAGCGGGTGATGCGGTCGAGATTTTCCTGGAGACGTCGACGGTGCGCGGTGCTCAGCCAGTCCAGCTCGGACGTGCGCAGATAGGCGATGACGTCGCGCTGGGGCGCAAAATAGCGACGAAAGATGATGGCCTGCTTGCGCAAAGCTGTGATTTCCTGGCGCTCGGCAATCGACGGCTCTTCCATGACCCGTTCCTCGACCTCATCAAGCCGCTCGTGCAATTCGGTCATCACCGGTTCCATGCGCTCGAACAATCGGGCCGAAAGCTGGCCGATGAATTCACCGGCATCCTTCGGTCCGTTGCCCGCTTCCAGCTTGTCCTGGATGTCGCGAACGGCCTTGGTCGGACGGCGCTGGACGGAAATGATGCGGGACGGGTCCACCCAGACGCGCACCGAAATCATGTCCTCGGGCTGGGAATCGGCATTCAGATTGACCCCGCGCAGGATCATCATGGCCCCGTTTTCGAATTCGAGCAGGCGTGGCCGTGTTTCATCGGCCAGCAAGGCGTCAATGATGAGTGGATCGAGATAGTCCAGCTCGTTCTCGATCCATTCGCGACTGGCCGGATGCAGGGCATCCAGGTGGACCCAGGCAAGGGCATCGTCCTGGATCTCGTGGGCAACAGCCACACCACTCAGTCGCTGGCCACGACCGTCTCCGGTGATGGAAGCGGCGAAGAGAATTCCGGCTGTATCGTCCATCTCAGCCCTCCAGGACAGATGCGGGTGACTTGATGTGCACGTCACGCTGCGGGAAGGGGATCTCAATGCCGGCATCGCGGAATTTGCGCCAGATCGTAAACATCACCTCGCTCTGTGGTGCCCACCGGCCTTTCACCACATCGCCGATCCAGAACAGCAATGTGAAGTCGACCGAGCTGTCGCCAAAGTTGCGCAGGAAACATTGCGGGGTCGGTTCCTCGATCGTGGACGGATGTTCGCGCGCGGCTTCCAGAATGAGCGCCTGGGCTTTCTCCAGATCGGCGCCATAGGAGACGCCAATCCCGATTTCGATCCGGCCCCGGGTATTGGTCAGCGTCCAATTGGTAACCCGATTGGTGATCAGGTCCTCGTTGGGAACCAGGATTTCCTTGCCATCAAGGGTCTCTATCAGGGTGTAGCGGGCGCTCGATTTACGCACGAAACCGGACACCCCGTCGGGCAACTCGATCAGGTCATCCTGTTCGACCGACCGTTCCAGCAGGAGGATGATGCCCGAGATAAAGTTGGACGCGATTTTCTGCAGGCCGAAGCCCAGCCCGATGCCAAGCGCGCCGGAGAAAACCGTCAGCGTGGTCAGGTCCAGCCCCATCAGGTCCATGGTCACAAGGAAGGCCACCAGATAAAGCGCGATCTGGAAAACCTTGGTGATCAGGATGCGTGTGGTCGCCCGAAGCTTGGTCAGTTTGCTCAAGCGCCCCTCGACCAGCGCGGCGATGATCGCCGTGGTCCAGAATACCAGGGCCAGAACCAGAACGCCGCGCAATACGTCGTAGGCACTGACGGCCAGGCTGCCGACCGTGAAGGTCAGCATGGGGGCGTCGAGATAGGCCCGCACTGCATCGAGATGACCGGACATGCCCGCGGCCACCACGGCGACAAGGGTTGCAAAAACCAGGATGCCGGCCCAGGCGCCGTTCGGCTTTATCAGCGACAGCAGGAACGTCTTCATGCCCGCGGGCCCCTTGTTGCATCGCGGCGCGATCACGCCGTCGCAACCAGCCGTACTCTGCGTGCCAGCCGGAGGCAAGCGCTTGCCCCGCCTCAGTAATCGCGGCGCCAGCGGATCGAGACCGCCGCATCGGTGTCGGCTGAGACCCGCGACAGGATGCTGAGATCCGGCGTCAAGGACCACTCGATCAACGCCTCGTTGATCGCCGAGGCGCCATTGCTGCCGACCTCGACATAGACATTGTCACCAAAGCGCCGGCCGCCGACCACAGACAGGTTGCCGTCCGCATTGGTGGAAATGTCGAGGCGATCGATGCCCGCGAGATCGCGCAGCTGACCGACCACATCCAACAGGCTCTGCCCCGACAATTGCGCGGCGAGCTGGGCCGCCTCGAAGGCCCCGAGCTGGCTGACCGATTGATCGAACAATAAGCGGGACAGGATTTCATCTTCCGGCAGGGCGGGGTCACTGGTGAGCGTGATGGTCGGTTCCTGGGCCGACCCGGTGACGCGGGCGGTGGCCTCGAATCCGGTGCGGCTGTGGACGGCACTCAGATCGACCCGGGCATCGCTGGGAGAGCCGTCGAAGGTCACCGTGCCGTCGGCGAGGGTAAAGCGACGGTTGAACACAAAGGCGGAGCCACCGACCAGTGTCGCGGACCCGAACAGGGACGGCTTGCTCTCGGTCCCGGTAACATGCAGGTCAACACCCCATTCGGACGTGAAGGCGCGTGAGGAAACATACAGACCATTGCTTGCGCGGACCCGGTAATCGATCCGCACCGGCAGCCGGGATTCTGTCGACGCCCTATGGTCCTTGGGTTGGTTGATCTCGACGACCTGCAATTGCGGGATCGATGCGGCGCCGTTCAGCGTTGGCTGGGTCCGTAACTGGTCGACGCGGCTTTCCCCACCGATCAGCAGGCCATCCTCATCGAGTGTGAGAACAATATCGCCGCTGCCCTGAACCGTCAGTTCGGGGCGACGCACCGCAACGAAACGCTGGAATTCGAACCGCGCCGAACCTGTCGGGGGGCTGTCTTCGCCGAGGTCCAGTTGACCTTGCCCGGTCAGTTGGCCTTCTCGGGCATCGCTCGCCGACAGCCGCGTCAGTTCCAGGCGTGTCCCGGCCAGTGCGAGGTCCAGTTCGAGGTCGGAAACCACGCTCCCGGCGGTCGTCGCATTGATCCGGCCGCCGGTCAGGGAGACCCCGCCTTCCAGATGTGGCTCCGAAACGGTTCCGGACACCACCAGTTGTGCATCAACCTGCCCGGATTCCAACAAGATATCGGACGGCAGGAAAAGGGCCGCCAGGGCGATCAGCTCGCCACTGGCTGCGATCTGCCCGGTCAGCGTCGCATCGGCCGCACCCTGGGGGCGGGCAATGTCGGTGGTCGCGCCGGCGCGAACGATCTCGCCGCGAGCCTCAAGGCCGCCGCCGGTCAGCCGGATGACTGATCGCGCATCATCTTGCAGGGCGACCTCGAGCTGCAGGTCGAGCTCCGGCATGTCTGGCAGGTCATTGGTCAGCAGGCCGGTTGCAGCAAACGCGGCGTTTCCCCGCCAGACGCCGCTGGTTTCGCGCAGGTCGGCCGTTCCCGAAATCATGCCCTGGGTGGCCGGCATGGCCGCGATGTCGGCGAGGACCCCAACAGGCACACTGTCAATCGTCAGGCTGGCGATGGGGCTGATCCCGGCGGTCTGGAGGGTGAGGTCCACCCGGCCTCCTCCAAGGGTGATCGCGGCCGACGCGGTCACACCATCGGGACGGGTGGCCAATCGGATCGGTTCGACGGTGGTCCAGTTGTGCGCAGCCCACTTGCCGGAGGGCGACAGGGACACCGATACGCCATCCTCGCCCAGGGCAATTTCGCCTGTTGCGGACAGGTCGACATTGCTGCGGATCCGACCGTCCGCTTGTGCGGTCACGGCTATGCCTGTCAGTGGTCCGGACAGGGTCAGGCCGGCGGCATTGAGGTCGGCCTCGCCGATCCGTTGGGCCGCCAGGGTGAGTTCCGCATCCAGCTGCCCTGCGCGCAGGTTATCAAGGGCCGCAACGAAACGGCCGGAGAGTGACATCAGATCCTCGCGTTGAGCCTCGAGCGCCACGGTCATGTCCTGTCCGGCGAGGGTGGCAGACCCGCTGAGCGTGACATCGTCGAACCGGCCCTGGGTCACGACCAGATCGGTTCGGCCAGTCTGGTGGCGAGCCGTGCCGTTGGCGGCGACATCTCCAAGTTCGCGGTCGGCCGAAAAAACCCATTCCAGCGTGGTCGCGGCGTCGTCAACCACGCCACCCAACCGGCCCCTTACACCCAGCCGGGGCGATTGGAGGTGCACCGGACCGACGTGGAGCTGGCGCGAGGTGGTCACGGCGCGAAGTCGCAAGGCGTCCTGATCCCGCACAAGTCTGAATGCTGTTGCCAGCCCGCCGTCGATTTCAGCGGCGGCGAGCGGAATGGCGCCGGACAGTGCCAGATCGCCCGTCGCGCTCCAGTCGAGCGCGTCCGCGAAAGCGCCGGTCAGCGCCAGGTCGAAGGCAGGACTGCGGGCATTGAAATCCGATACGGTCCAGCCGGCCCCCGACGGGTTGATCCGCGCCCGAGCGGTGATGCCGTCGAGCAGACCCCGGACCGTTTCGGGCCAGATCAGCGCGCTGCCGTCGATGTTGATCGCGATCGCCCGGTCCGCCGCGATGGAAATTTCGGCCCGGGCCGGACCCGACAGGTCCGGCTGGGCCAATGCGGCATCAGTCAGGCTGATGCTCACCTCGCCAACCGGCCAGGTGGCGTCCGGTGGCAGATGGCCGCTGGCGATGGCCGTCACCTGCTCTGAGGCGACGGTGAAACCCGGGGCCATCTGCCATCCGGTGTCGCCACCGGCATCGGCGATGTTCCCGGTCACCCGGATCCGCCCGTTCGCCAGCCGGTCCACGTCGGCGCGGCCTGTTTGAACACCGTCCAGATTGAGGTCGACTGTCAGTCGGGGACGTCCGTCGGTCCGTGTGACGCCCATCGACCCGTCGAGCCGCTGCACCGACAGACCGGCAAGCTCCAACCCCTCGATCTGAGGCCGCAATTGAACCTCCAGGCCGTCCCCACGTGCCACGTCCGCCGAACCGCTGACAGACCGGGTCACGACGCGGTCGCCGGACAGCCGTGCGACGAGGGCCGGGCTGATTGTGAATTCGGCCTGGATGAGTGGTGCAGTTAGATCCCGCAGCACCACCCGACTGCCATTGGCCTCCAGCGTCACACGATTGACCGTGACAGGGCCGCTTCGGCGTCCATCGGCCTGGACGCGGACGGCTTCGACTTCCGGGGCAAGAGGCTCGGGCACCAGGTCCCACGCCGCCACATTGACGGTGGCGTCTCCCTGCCAGGAGTCGGCATTCCACGTCACACCAGCTTGCGCCCGGGTACGGGTGTCGGCGGTCAGGGTCAGCTCGCCGCGACCGGCCGTGAGGTCTCCATCGATATATCCGTCAATGCGAATGGCCTGATCAGGCAGGCGCATCAGGGTCGCCAGCGTTCCGCCGGCCTCGCCATGGGCGCTCAGCGTGCCGGTGACACCGGTTTCTCCGACAAGCAGGTCCGCTTCGAGATGGTCTCCCTCGGCATCGAGCCGCGCGATTTGGACAGACAGGTTGCTGGCGCCGGCCCTCAAACGGGCGCCGGCCCTTGCTGTCAGCAAAGCCTGCGGTCCGGCGACGCCGTCAGCCAGTTCCAGTCGTGACAGGTTGAAAAGGACGAGATCAATCGCCGGCAGGGTCGGCCCTGCGTCCGGGCGGCCGCCTGACGGACGCGCCGGCTCACTGTCGAGGACCGGCCGGCGGATGATTGTCACCCGTTCGATCAGGGCCTCGTTGATCCGGATAGGCCCGGAAAGAAGACTTCGGGCCTGCCAGTCCAGCGAAATGGACTCTGCTGTCAGCCAGACCCCGTTATCATCGCTCAAGGTCAGCTGGTCGATTTGGAGACGGGACAGCGGGTCGCCCCGCACGCCGGAAACCGAAAGGCGTCCGACGCCGGGGACATAACGACCATCCAGCTGGTTGCTGACCAGCCAGCGCCCCGGAGCCTGCCCGGCGGCCAGGCGCAGACCGGACGCAAGGAGCGCCACACCCAGAAGGATCAGTCCTGCCCAAAGCGCCAGGCGACGGATGAGAGCCAGATGGGTCATGCTCAGAAGGCCTGGCCGAGGCTGAAATATATCTGGAATGCCGGCTCGCCGCTGCGGCGGTCGAGTGGCGTGGCGATGTCTATGCGAACAGGCGCGAAGTCAAAATAGTAGCGGGCGCCGACACCGATCGCGCTGCGCATGGCGCCGAACTCCGGGGCGTTGAGGTCGGAGGCGATCGCATTGTCGACGAAGGCCACGGCACCCCATTCGGGGGTGATCCGCCACCGCAATTCGGTGCTGATTTCGACAACTGACAGGCCGCCGAAAGGTTGCCCGTCACTGCCAACGGGGCTGAGGGACTGGTACTCGAAGCCGCGCGCGGATCCGCCGCCGCCGGCAAAAAAGCGCTGATCGGCCGCGAGCGTGGTAGCCGAGGTGCCGAGAACCGATCCGATGCGGGCCCGCCCTGCCGCAACCAGAGTGTCACCCAGCTGGAAATAGCCGGCCGCCCGCGCATCCAGGCGAACATAGCGGCCGTCCACGTCGCCGAACGTTACCGCGGGTGTCCCCTGCAGCGACAGGCGAACTCCGGCCGTCGGATCGAGCGGGTCATTGCGGCTGTCATAGGCTCCGCTCAGGTCAAAGGCCGCCGTGACAATGTCCCGTTCGCCGTCGACATCCGTGACCCGCGAGGTGTCGAGCGCAAGGCCGGCGCCATAGGTGCGCCGGCCATCCCGGCGAATGATGCCGATTCCGGCCTCGATCTCGTCCTGGTCATAGGCGTCTGTGGTTTCTCGCGTCAGGCCCGAATGGAGAAAAAGTGTCTGCGCATGGCGACGCCAGTGGGGGCGCTCGATCCGAGCCGAAGCCGACTGGTTCAGGGTCGCCAGCGTGGTCGACAGGGTCAGGGTTTCATCCCGCCCGAACATGTTGCGGCGGGTCCAGCGAATGTCGGCGCCGGCGCCTTCGCTGGTCGAATAGCTCAGGCCGGTTTCAATCGTGTGCCTTGCAGCGGCTGTCAGCGAAACATCGATCGGGCGTTCGGCTGTTCCAGGGACGGGCGGTCCCAGTGCAACCCGGGCCGAACGGACACTGGCCAGTCCATCAAGTCGCCTTTGATAGGCCAGCATCTCTTCACGACTGGCCGGTCCGCCGCGTTGGAGCGGTGAAATGCGGGCGATGAACTGCGGGTCCCACCCACCGGTTTCGCGGCTGACTTCGCCATAACGCGAAAAGGGCCCGGGCTCGAAGCGGAAGGTGATCAATCCGTCCCGCCCGGCGTGGTCGATCACTACTTCACGGTCCAGCAATTCGGCGTCGGGCCAGCCGCCATTCTGCAATGCCCTCAAAGCGCGCGCCTCGGCGTCGATGACCGGCTGTGCAAGAAGGGGCGCGCCCGCCGGCAGGGCAATGACACCCAGAACCCGCTCGCGGGCGTCGCGGTCCCCATTGGTTTGGGCGTCCACACGGCCGACCGTGAATTGCGGGCCGGGAAGCACGCGCAGGCTCGCGCCGCGCCGTTCATCGACATAGGTATCGACACGGGCCGTGTAGTAACCCCGCGACCGCAACAGGCGGCGTGCCCGATCGGCCGCCGTCCGCGCATCGCGCATGGCGCTTGTCGCCGGGATGTCCGCTGACGTGTCACGCTCTCCCACGGCCGCGACCAGGGCAGCCAGAAGCTCGGCGTCGCGCACGCCTTGGACCTGTGCCAACGGCTCGGCGAAAGCTGCCGGAGCGGACAACAGGACAAGGACTGAAAGAAGGGCGGTTCTCAAACCGGGTCACCATGGAACTCGATCCAAGGTTTATAAGGCCCGGACGGCGACCTGTCCTCCCCTATTGTGGCGTCAGACTGCGACGCTGTGTTGATCCGTCGAGAACCGGAATTCCGGATCGAGGCGCGCAGCAAGGTTGCGGACATAGGGGCGACCGGCTTCGGTCAGGATGATCCGCCCCCTGTCAATTCGCGCGAGGCCGTCCTCGACCATGTCCGCGATGCGGTCGAGCCGATCGGCGGGTTCGAGCCGGGTTTCGAAGTGGCACAGCAAATCGGCAATCCGGGTGGCGACGGCCCGCTGGGCGGGGGACCGTTCGGTGCCGCGTACCAGCATGTCGGCGTTTCCGGTGACGGCCGTGGCATAGCGGACCGGGTTCGGTTCTGTTTGCACATAGCCCTGTGGGCATTCGCTGATGGCTGATGCGCCCAGTCCGACCAGTATCGTCGACGGGTCTGTCGTGTAGCCCTGGAAATTGCGCCGCAAACCGCCACCGCGCGAGGCTTGGGCGAGCGGGTCGTCCGGTCGGGCGAAATGGTCCAGTCCGATCCGGTCATAGCCGACTTTGCTGAGGGCCCGGCCGGCGGCCTGCATCTGGTCGAAACGCTCGGCGGCAGCCGGAAGCCGGTCCTCCGGAATGGCGCGCTGATGCTTCTTGAACCACGGTACATGGGCATAGCCGAACACGGACACGCGGTCGGCGCCCATCTCGGAGATGGCTTCAGCGGTGTCGCACACATGCCTGACCGTCTGGGCCGGCAGCCCGTACATCATGTCCATGTTGATGGCCGTGATGCCGACCTCCCGCAATTGCTCCACGGCGGCCTGCACTGTTTCGCGCGGCTGGATCCGATGGATCAGTTTTTGAACCTCCTCGGACAGGTCCTGCACGCCCAAACTGACGCGATTGACGCCGGCCTCGGCCATCGCTTGGCACAATTCCTGATCCAGTTCGCGAGGGTCGAGCTCAACGGCTATTTCTGCGTCCGGCATGACATGGAACGCGCTCCGGATGCGGCGCATCACAGTCCGGAATTCGTCAGCTTTCAGCATGTCCGGAGAACCCCCACCGAAATGGATATGGCAGACCCGCGCGTCTGCCGGCGCGATTTCCGCACGACGCTTGATGTCGGTATCGAGTGCCGCGAGATAGTTGCGCACGCGTTGATGGCCGTTCGGAATGGTGGTGTGGCAACCACAGTACCAGCACATGGATTTGCAGAACGGGATGTGGACATAGACCGACAGGGCCGGGGCATCGCCCTGCTGGCCCATCCAGTGTCGCCACTGATCCAACCCGGTCCCGCCACGAAACTTCGTTGCCGGCGGGTAGGAGGTATAGCGCGGCACGGTCTCGAGTGCGTACTTGGCAATAAAGGTCGGTTCGGTGGAGGGCATGCGAGAACGTCTCCATAAATAAATTGCGAGAATAGGACGAAGCGGCGTTGGCGGGCATGCGCCCAAAGCGCGCAGGTGCCCGTCACGGCCGGTGTCCGGGCGGTGGACCATGGAGATCGAGGTCGACCATGTGATGTGGGCATGTTAGGGGTAACATAAATCCAGCCGCCGACGCTCGCAGGTCCGCGCCCGCAGGCTGGGCAGCGTCAAGCAGGAAGCCGGAAATGGCCAAACTCGTACCCGTTGAACCGTTTGATATCGTTGTTTTCGGAGCGACAGGCGATCTGGCGTTGCGCAAATTGATCCCGGCCCTGTTTCACCGCTGGTGTGATGGACAGATTACCGATGACAGCCGGATCATCTGCGCGTCTCGCGATGCCATGGAGTCGTCTGCCTTTCAGGAGTTGGCCGCGACCCATGTGATCACGGCCGCAACATCGGCCGAGCGAAAGGCGTCCTGGGCCGGGTTTGCGGGTCGCTTGAGATATGTTTCCGTTGATGCGTCAAGCGAGACCACCGGATGGCAGGACCTCGCCGACGCGCTCGACCCTGATGAAAGCAAGATCCGGCTGTACTATCTGGCCCTTCCGCCCTCGATATATGGTTCGATCTGTGCCGGTCTGGCGGCGCACAAGCTGAACACGCCCAATGCCCGCATCGTTCTGGAAAAGCCCATCGGATCGAACTACCACACGGCCCGGGCGATCAATGACAGGGTCGGGGAGGTGTTCCTCGAGAACAACATATTCCGTATCGACCACTATCTGGGCAAGGAAACGGTCCAGAACCTGTTGATCCTGCGGTTTGCCAATTATCTGTTCGAACCGCTCTGGAATGCCAACGGGATCGATCATGTCCAGATCACCGTTGCGGAGTCGCTGGGGGCGGGCAAACGGGCCAGCTATTATGACCGGTCCGGTGCGCTGCGTGACATGGTCCAGAACCACCTGCTGCAGCTCGCCTGTCTGGTCGCCATGGAACCGCCGGCCTCACTCGATCCGGACGCGGTCCGGACCGAGAAGCTGAAAGTTCTCAAAGCTCTCAGGCCGATCACCGCGGCCAATGTGACTCAGGATGTGGTTCGCGGTCAGTACCAGGCGGGTGCGGTCAACGGCGGGACGGTGCCTGGCTATGCCGATGAAGTCGGCCATGCGACGCAGACCGAGACGTTTGTTGGCGTGCGGGCCCATGTCGACAACTGGCGCTGGGCGGGGGTCCCCTTCTATCTGCGGACCGGCAAGCGCATGGCCGCCCGCCGCTCCGAGATCATCGTCCAGTTCAAGCCCATTCCGCATGATGTGGTTGGAGCAACCGCCGGCACGATGCGGCCCAATCGCCTGGTGATCCGGCTGCAGCCCGACGAAGGCGTCAAGCTGATGCTGATGACCAAGGATCCGGGGCCGGGCGGCCTGCGCCTGCGTTATGTTCCGCTCAATCTCGCCTACGCCGAACATTTCGACCACGACTATCCGGATGCCTATGAGCGTCTGCTGATGGCGGTCGTGCGCGGCAATCTCAGCCTGTTCATGCGCCGGGACGAAGTCGAGGCCGCCTGGCGTTGGGTCGACGGGATCATCCAGTCCTGGGACGACAGCCAATCGCGACTGTACAGCTACCAGGCCGGAACCGACGGACCGCCACAGTCGGCCTTGTTGCTCGCCCGCGAGGACAGGGAGTGGTTCGATGGCGCGGATGAGTGAACAGCCGAGTGCACTGACCGTCCATGCCGACGGGGACGCGATGGCCGCGGCGCTTGCCGGGCCGGTTGCTGCCGCCTTGAAAACAGCGATCGAGCGCACCGGGTCAGCCGTGCTGGCAGTTTCCGGCGGTTCTACGCCGGCCGCCCTGTACCGGCACCTGGCCGGCACGGACGTGGACTGGGCCTGCGTGCAGGTGGTGCTGGTGGACGAACGCTGGGTGGAGCCGGGCGAGCCCGGGTCAAATGAGACATTCTTGCGCTCGACGCTGATGACCGGCAGGGCCTCAGCCGCTCGTCTGATCGGCTTGAAGTCGCAGGGCGGGACACCGCTGGATGGGTTGGAGGAAGTGGCGACACGATTGTCTGACGTTCGTTTTCCCCCCGACGTCGTCATTCTCGGCATGGGAGAGGATGGCCATACGGCTTCCTGGTTTCCGCGAGCCGACGGACTCGAAACGGCCCTGGCCGAAAACGGTGCACCGGTTTGCGCGATCCGGGCAAAGCAGACAGCGGTCACAGGAAGTCTCACCGACCGCATCACCCTGACCCGCGCCGCTCTCGCAGGGGCGGGCTTGAGCCTCCTGCTGATTGCGGGCGACAGCAAGAAGGCGGCGCTCGAGGCGGCGCTGGCAGACGGCCCTGTCGCCGACATGCCGGTCCGTGCCGTGCTGCGCTCGGAAACCGACCGGCCGGACATTCACTGGGCACGATGAGCGCCTGAACGAACGGAAGACGATGATGACCCAGACGATCAATGCAACGCTCGCCGCCGTCACTGACCGCATCATTGCCCGGAGTGCTCCGACCCGAGCTGCCTATCTCGCCCAGATTGCCGGCGCGAGGGAGGCAGGGCGCAACCGCTCGACCCTGTCATGCGGCAATCTTGCTCACGGTTTCGCGGCGTGCGGTGGTGATGACAAGCGGGCCCTCAAGGATGGCGGGTGGGCCAATGTGGGGATCGTCACTGCCTACAATGACATGCTGTCAGCGCACCAACCCTTCGGGCCCTATCCGGCGCAGATCAAGAAAGCCCTCAACCAGGTGGGGGCGGTTGGGCAGGTCGCCGGTGGAGTGCCCGCCATGTGTGACGGTGTCACCCAGGGTCAACCGGGCATGGAGCTGTCGTTGTTCAGCCGCGACGTGATCGCCATGTCGACCGCCGTCGCGCTGTCCCACAACATGTTTGATGCGGCCTTGTGCCTCGGCGTTTGTGACAAGATCGTGCCGGGGATGATGATCGGCGCGCTGCGCTTTGGACAATTGCCGGTCATATTTGTACCCGCAGGCCCGATGCGCTCCGGCCTGCCCAATCCGGAAAAGGCGAAGGTCAGGCAGCTCTATGCCGAGGGCAAGCTGGGTCGTGATGCCTTGCTGGAGGCCGAAAGCCAAAGCTATCACTCGCCCGGCACCTGCACGTTTTACGGGACGGCGAACTCTAATCAGATGCTCATGGAAATCATGGGTTTGCACATTCCCGGTTCGGCTTTCGTCAACCCGGCCGACCCGATGCGGGCCGCCTTCACCCGGGCCGCGGCCCAGCGCGCGGTGGCGATTACTGCCGACACGCCAGACTACGTTCCGATGGGCAAGGTCATCGACGAAAAGGCGCTGGTCAATGCCATCGTCGGCCTGCACGCAACCGGCGGCTCGACCAACCACACCATCCATTTGATCGCCATCGCCCGGGCAGCGGGGATCGTGATCGACTGGCGAGATTTTGATGCGCTCGCGGCTGTGACGCCCCTCCTTTGCCGGGTCTATCCGAACGGCCCCGCCGACGTGAACCATTTTCATGCTGCCGGCGGTCTGGGCTTTGTCATTCGCGAGTTGCTGGACGCCGGCCTGCTCCATGATGATGTGCTCACGGTGATGGGGAGGGGGTTGAGGCGTTATGCCAGTGAAGCTCTCCCCGACGCGGGTGACGGCCTCACCTGGAAGCCGGTCGACGGGCCGTCCGCGGACCTGTCCATCGTCCGGCCGGTCGCCGAACCCTTCTCGGCCGACGGCGGACTGAAACTGCTCGATGGCCCGCTGGGGCGCGCCGTGATCAAGGTCTCGGCCGTCAAGGAGGAATATCGAACCGTCGAGGCTCAGGCGGTCGTGTTTGAGAGCCAGGACAGCTTCCTGGATCGTTTCCGGGCTGGTGAACTGGATCGCGACTTCATCGCGGTGCTGCGGTTCCAGGGTCCGCGTGCGAACGGCATGCCGGAACTCCACAAGCTGACCCCCGCTCTGGGTGCGCTGCAGGACCGGGGGTTCAAGGTCGCACTGGTTACGGACGGTCGCATGTCCGGTGCCTCCGGAAAGGTGCCCGCGGCCATTCATCTCAGTCCGGAGGCGGCGTTGGGCGGGCCGATCGCCCGCGTGCGGGACGGAGACCTGATCCGTCTCGATGCCCGGACGGGTGAGCTGTCCATTGCCGCCGACGGGTTTGCCGATCGTCCCCTGGCGGCAGCGCCGGACATGATGGCTGCCGGCATGGGGCGGGAATTGTTTTCCGGCTTCCGTCAGCTTGCGGGACCGGCCGAGGAAGGGGCGCTCTCGGTTCCAGGTCTGGTGACAGCCTCGCTCGCTGACAGCGCCTTGATTCCGGCCTGACCCGCCATCATCCTGCCGTAGATTATCGCCAGTCTGGCGACCGATTGTTCGGATGGGAATGACACATGCGTGGACGTGGTTTGGTGCTGGGTCTGGCTCTGGGTCTCGTGACCTGCTTCGGCCTTGCAGATGGTCGCAACCTGTTGCCCGGTGCGGAAGCATCCACCTCGGGCCTGGCGTGGGACGCGGCGAACGGGATTGGCGTCACCGCGCGCTATGCCTCGTCGGTCCTGATATTCAAGGTCGGGGAAATCACGCTCAATGCCCGGTTCGATGAGGATGGGTATCAGGCCGACAGCGTCATTGAAGCGGCCGGGCTGGCCACACTCTTTACGGACTTTGACATCCGGGCGGAGGTCAGTGGCCGCGGCGGGAGTGGCGGCCGGGAACCATTGGTCTACGCCCATACCGAGCGAACGGGTACGAAGGTTCGCCATGTCCGGGTCGATTTCGCGGACGCTGTTGCCCGGTCTGAGGTCGAGCCCCCGTTCGGATCCTGGGGCGTTCCGCCTGCCAGTGCCAGCGACCGCACGGGGGTGATTGATCCGATGACCGCCTTTTTTGAGTTGTCGCGGCGTCTCGAACGTGGCGATGGATGCGAGGGCCGGCTCCCGGTCTTTGACGGCAAGGCCCGTTATGACCTGCGTCTTGAAACCGTTGGCATGGAGCGTGTCAGGACGCGTGGCTGGCGCGGTGAGGCCCTGGTCTGCCATGCCTGGTACGAACCGATCTCCGGCTATGATCCCGAGGACTATCCCAGCGCCGGCGAGTTGCGACACCCGCTGGTCCTCTGGCTCGCCCCGCTGGTTGGCGAGAATGGCCATTTTCCGGTGCGTCTGCATACGCGAGCGGGCTTCGGCGGTGTGACGATCGAGCTCATGAGGCTGGATGTGACCGGCGCGGGCGTGCAATGACAGCGAAACATCGGCGAGTGTGACTGCCATCACATGTCGAGCGGCAATCGCGGAGTAGATTGCCGCTACCGCTCATTGAGCGGCCCCAAACCCCGAGCCAGCTTGCTGTACCGGGAACGGCGGGGCACGAGACCTTGCCCATGCGAAGCCCCAACTTCGCCTTGTGCCCCGCCGCATTTCGGAATCGCGAGCCATCACCACCGCAAAACAGGGCGTCTGTCGCAAGTCTGCCGCGGCGGCGTTGTGCGGAGGTGAGCCCGAAGCCCGCTGGGCATGGGCGATGACCGTGCCTGGAACAGAAAAGTGTTGAAAGCCGGGTTGGCTGCGGCATCCTTGGCTGCTTGCGGTTGCACAGCGTCGACGAAACACCAATGATGGCCGTCTCGAGTTTGGGGACAGGTGATGGGTGTGGGTACGCGCTACAAGGCGTTCATCAGTTACAGCCACAAGGATCAGGTGTTTGCGCGCCGGTTGCATCGCCAGCTGGAGACCTACAACATCCCGTCGAGGTTGGTCGGGCGTGATACCGGGAACGGTGCCGTTCCGCGTCGTCTGACACCAATTTTCCGGGATCGTGAAGATCTTGCGGCGACCCGTGACCTGACGGCGTCCGTCCGCGACGCCCTTGCGAACTCTGACGCATTGATCGTGATCTGTTCGCCGGATGCGGTGGCATCGCGTTGGGTGAACGAGGAGATCCGGACCTACCGCCAGCTCAATCCTCTCGGTACGGTGCTGGCCGCCATCGTGGCCGGCAATCCCGATGCCGACCCGGACGCCGGGCCGGACGATGGCTGCTTTCCGCCGGCGCTGCTGGAGCCGGGGGTCGATGGAGTACGGTCCGAACCGGTAGCCGCTGACATGCGGCCGCAGGCGGACGGACGGCGGATGGCGTTGCTGAAGCTGGTGGCGGGACTGATCGGGGTCAGCCTCGATCAGTTGATCCAGCGCGACATCCAGCGCCGCCAACGACGCGTGACGGCCATCACGGGCGCGTCAGTTGTCCTTTCTGTAATCATGGCCACTCTGACGCTGTTTGCCATCTCGGCCCGGTCCGAGGCGGAGCGGCGCAAGGCCGAGGCCGAGGACCTCATAGAATTCATGCTGAATGATTTGCGAGACAATCTTGAGCCGGTCGGGCGCCTCGACGTCCTGGATGCAGTGGGCGCAAAGGTCATTGAATACTACGATGGCCAGGCCGGCGGCGCGATGACGACCGACGAGCTTGGTCGGCGGGCAAGGGCCTTTCATCTTCTCGGGGTCATTGACAGTGCCCAGGGTGATCTGGAGCATGCCTACGAGCATTTCCGCATTGCCTACCAGTCCACCAGCCGGATCCTGGCAGTGGAGCCGATGATGGGTGAGCGGGTCTATGAGCATGCACAAAGCAGCTATTATGTCGGCTATTTCGCCTGGCGCCGTGGAGATCTCGTTACCGCCGAACAGAGATTTGGCGAGTATCGTGACCTCGCCTACCGGTTGATCGAGATAAATCCCGACAATCCCGAATGGCAGACCGAGGTGGCGTTCGCGCATTCGAACATGGGCGCGTTGTTTGTTGCCCAGCGTCGCTGGGATGACGCGCGGGTTGCCGCGACGGCCGCCTTGGAACAGTTTCGCGCGATCGCCGCCGACCGGCCCGACAATGATCCGGCCTGGCTGGAAGTATCGGAAACCCTGGCCTGGGTCGCATCGATATCGGAAATCACGGACGGTCGTGAAGTCGCGATGGGGGTCCTTCGGGAGCAGCTTGATCTTTATGAAAGCGGTCGGGTCAATCCGACAGATGACTGGCGTGTGCGCCGGTCGGTGATTGCGGCCGAATATGCCTTGGCGCGGCTGCTGATTGCACCGGGCAGCCACACACCGCCCGCCGATCTGCAGATGGCCCTGGAAATACTCGAGCCGGCGTCTCTCGAGGCGGCCGCCCTGATCGCACACGAGCCGGAAAACCTGGAGTGGCGCCTGATCGGAGTGCGGCAGCGCCTTTGGCTGGCCCAGGCCGAGCTGCATGCCGGCCGGGTGGAATCGGCCCGCGATGCCTATGTCGCGGCGACCGGCTTCATGGCGCATGAGGCGTGGGCTGCGGCCGAAGGGGCACGCTTCGCCGTCAGCCGACTTCATGCCAGCCTGATCGAGGGCCGCATATTCGCCGCCCGCGGCGACCTGCCGGCCGCCCAGGCTTCGATCGAGCACATGTTGAGCGCCCTTGGCCAGGTCGATGATTGGTCGGGCGCGGTCGATCATGCACCTTACTATTATGCGGCGGGCGCCAACACGCTTGCCGACGTGCTTGAAACTCAGGGTCAGCCAGCCGCGGCGCGGCAAATCCGTGAGGAGATTGTCCGTCGGCTGGATCCCGTACAGGACCGAATCCGCAGCGACTCCGCTGCCGAGCTGCGCTATGCGCGGGAGTCCCTCGAAAGCGAGCTGCAGACCACCGAGTAAGTCCGGTCGGCCCTGATGCAGGGCTGGTGGCAAGGCGCCAGAAGGGGACAACCACATGGCAGTGATCGACAAGGACGCGTTCAACGGGTCCATTATCCAGGAAGAGTTGTTGGTGGACTGCGGCCTGTTGCCCACGCAGACCCAGATCAGCCTGATTGCGCGGGCTCGTGATGGCTTCACCGTCATGAACGGCAGTGATGCCGGTCGTGAAATGTTCGATGAAACCGAGATCGCGGACATTTTCGTCGTTTTCGCTGAAACCGTGAATGCCTTCGACGATGCTGACGCATCGACCCTGCGCACGGCAGTGGGCGCCGCGCTCGCCGGAATGTGGACGCCTTGTGGTGCGGTAACGCCCTGTCCGTTTGATCAACATGTTCACGGTCGAACCCGGATGATTTTCAATCTCCACGTCCCGGGTTGGGGATTTGAAGAGGCCCGCATCAAGTTCAAGGGCAAGGACCCGACCGGCCAGTTCTGCGGGCTGGACTGGCTCACCCTGAATGGTGAAAACTGCAAGCCCTACAGCTTCCAGATACAGACCCAGCCGGTCGAGGCCCCTGTCGACTATGAATTCGCGCTTTTCATCAATGCGTCCCAGGATGCCGGCAACCAGGCGACACGGGTCATCATCGATCCGGGGGTTCGTCTCACGCCGCCCTGACCGGACCAGGCGCGCGCCCTACAGCTCCTGCGGTGGGGCGCCCGGGGATGCGTGAGCGGATCATCGACCGTTTCAACCAGGGCGATCTCGCGCGCGCCTATGATCTGTGTCAGGACGGGCTGCGGGAGTGTCCGGATGACCACTGGCTCAAGCACCGGGCGGTGCTTTGCCTGATCCGATCCGGTGCACTCGAGCGGGCCGCTGCCGTCTATCAGGATTACAGGCTGTCCGAAGTCCGCGATGACGAGGACTGTCTCGCGGTCGGGGCCCGCCTGCTGAAGGCGCTCGCGCTGGAATCGTCCGGTCAGGCCTTTGCCCGTCTGGCGCTGGAAAGCGCCGACAAATACGCTGATGTCCATGCCCGCACAGGCGGCCACTATCCGGCGATCAATGCCGCCAGCATGTATATGCTCGCCGGTCGGTCGAAACAGGCTGAAACCTACGCGAAGCGCGTCCTTTTCGGCGCCTTCGAGACCGCTTTGCCGTCCCGGGAACAAGCCTACTACCGGCACGCCTCCCAGGCCGAGGCCTATCTGTTGATCGGCGACCTGGCCGCGGCCCGGTCGACCTTGCGGGACGCCTTCCGCCAGGATCCGGGCAATCATCTGGCTCACGCGACCACCCTGCGCCAGTTGCGATTGCTGGTTGCGGTGCTCGGCCTCGACGCCGACTGGCTTTCGCCGCTGGAGCCGCCACGCCCGGCCCACTTTGCCGGCCATATTTTCGGTGCCGGAGAGGGGGTCGGACAGCTGGGGACAAGCGAGGAGAATCGCCTGCGCGATACGGTCGACCTGTTGCTCGCGCGCCACCATGTCGGCCCTGTTCATGGTGCCCTGGCAGCCGGCTCGGATATCGTGATCGCGGAGGCGGCGCTGGCGCGGGGATGCGAACTCAATCTTGTGCTGCCGGTTCCGGTGCCTGTGTTTCTGGACGCGTCGGTGCGCCCGTTTGGCGACTCATGGGTCTTGCGTTTCCAGGCCTGTCTCGATCAGGCCGAGAAAGTCGTCGAGCTGACGACGGACCGGCGCATTGCATCCCCTCAGGCGCTCAATTTCTCGAGTATTGTCGCCATGGGACTGGCACGTATGCGGGCCAATGTGCTGGCCACGACACCCGTTCAGATACTCGTGGCCGACAATGCCGAGGCGTGTGCGGCGTCGACGTTCGGCACCCATCATGATGGCGACGTCTGGACAGCCTGCGGCCTCGACCAGGTGCGGATCGCCTATCCCGGCACGCGGTGTGCCGGCGCCCCGGTAACCCGGAGCGCGCCGGTTCTCGAGCCGGGTTTTCAGGCGGTCATGCGGGCCATGCTCTTTCTCGACATCGCCGGGTCATCATCGGTGCCCGACGACCGGGTCCCGCATTTCGTCCAGGCGGTGCTCAAGCCGCTGGCCGATTGCTGCGACGGGTTGGCCGCCCCCGCCGTGCACGCAGACAGCTGGGGGGACGGCATGTTCCTGGCCTTTGATTCGGTCAAGAAAGCCGCCCTGGCGGCGGATGCGCTGCGCCAGGCATTCGCGGCCATCGACATGGGCGAGCACGACCTGCCGGCCACGATCGGGCTGAGGATTGCCGGCCATTTCGGCCCGGTCCATGAGGGTGAGGACCCGCTGCAGAAACGCCCGTCCCTGTTTGGCGGCCAGGTCGCGGTCGCTGCCAGGATCGAGTCGGTGACCGTTCCGGGGTCGATCTTCGTCAGCGAGGCGTTCGCGGCGGCCCTGGCCATGTCATCGACCGGGTTCCGAAGCGAGTATGTGGGCCAGATCCGGATCGACGCGCTGATGCCGGAGCAACGGCTGTATGCCTTGCGGGCGACCGCGAGCAATGCCGTCGTCGGCTTGCAGATGAGCGGCTCAGCTGGAGCCGCGTAGGCGATCTAGCTGGTCAGGATCGACCAGCTCGATCCGCCCGTTGAGTTTCTCGAGCAGGCCCTTGCGCTGGAGGTTGTTGATCGTGCGGGATGCGGTCTCGCGGGTCGAATTGACACGCATGGCCAGCTCTTTCATCGATGGCGCCGGCTCGATCACGCGGGCGGTCCCGTCCGAGCCGACCGGGCGCGACATGCGCAGGAGTTCGGCATATATGCGGCCGGGTGCCGACAGGGCCGAAAGTTCGAACATGCGCTGTGTGGTGTGCTGGACCCGGCGCGCGAGCAGCTTGGCCAATGCCAGCCCGATCTCGCCATGCCGGCGCACCAATCCGAAGAATTCCGTGCCGTCATAGATTGCGAGGTCACAATCGCTTTCCGCAATGATGCCGGATATCCGTGGTGCGCCGGTCAGGGCCGCCAACTCTCCGAAAACGGCTCCCGATCCGAACGCATCCAGCCAGATTTCCTGACCATTCTCGGACAACAAGACCACGCGGGCCCGGCCTCCCAGCAGCAGGAAAACCCGGTCGTCGGCTTCATCCTGGGCGATGATAACGGTCCCGGCC
The DNA here is from genome assembly GCF_034670125.1 of Maricaulis sp. Lineage (GTDB taxonomy): Bacteria > Pseudomonadota > Alphaproteobacteria > Caulobacterales > Maricaulaceae > Maricaulis. Next base: position 26,166 of record NZ_JAXMOC010000001.1, on the reverse strand, counting down.
CCAACGCGGACACGCTCGGCCTCTGCGACCAGATCGCGGCGGGCACCGTCCTCACGGATATCGAGGCTTGCAAGGGCAGCGGTCCAGGACGTGTCGAGTTTCATGCCTACCCCCGGCTCGGCAATCTAAGGGAACGATCATCGCAACAGGCCGCCAAAATGAATCGGCTTGAACAAAAATGCCAGCAAATTCGGTTGCTTGTGGTCCCGCCATACAGGAGCTCCATCGTCAAGACGCGAAAGCCGGGCTAGGCTCTCCGCCAGACCGTATCGAGGAGGGACACATGCGGCGCATGATGGCTGTGTTGGCGTTACTTGGCCTGGCGTTGTCGGCCTGTGGCCGCGACGAAACGCCCATCGGGCTGGCCGCCGGGGCAGCGGGTCCTGACGCGGCGGGTTTCAACCCCGCCTCGCCCTCGGCAGCGGCATCGAATGCCCGACATGCGGCGCGTATCCATGGTCTCCCGTCGAACGATGACGCCCTGGTCACAAGGGGGTTTGTCGGTCGGGATGAAAACCTCGCCATTCGTGACGCGGAGGGCGCCATCATCTGGCGCGCCGCCGATTATCATTTCCTGTCGGAGGCGCCGGCGGCGAGCGTGCATCCGGGCCTGTGGCGGCAGGCCCGCCTGAACACGCATCATGGCTTGTTCGAGGTGGTCCCGGGCATCTATCAGGTGCGTGGATACGACCTCGCCAACATGTCCGTGATCGAAGGCGAAACGGGTCGCATCATCATCGATCCTCTGACCTCGGTGGAAACGGCGCAAGCGGCCATGGAGCTGGTCAATCGCGAACTGGGCGAGCGACCGGTCAGCGCTGTCATCCTGACCCACTCTCACATTGATCATTTCGGCGGCGTCGGAGCCGTGGCGGGGCCGGATACGCCGGTCATTGCCCCGGCCGGCTTCCTGGATGCATCGGTCAGCGAGAATGTCATGGCAGGTATCGTGATGGGGCGACGCGCGGGCTACATGTATGGCACGCAGTTGCCCCGCTCGCCCCGGGGCCATGTCGGATCGGGGCTGGGCAAGCATCCGGCGCTCGGTACGCATACCATTGCCCGCCCCACCCATGTGATCGATGCGACCGGTCAGACCCTGGAGATCGATGGTGTGCGGATGGAGTTCCAATACGCCCCGGACACGGAAGCACCGGCGGAGCTGACGGTTTTTTTTCCTGATCTGCAGGCCTGGTGCGGCGCCGAGCTCGTGTCGCGCACGATGCACAATCTCTACACCCTGCGCGGTGCCCAGGTGCGTGACGCGCTGGCCTGGTCGGCGGCGATCGACGATGCGCGGCGTCGTTTCGGGCCGCGCACGCAGGTCATCTTCAACTCCCACCACTGGCCCGTATGGGGACAGGACGAGGCAGCGGATTTCCTGATTGCCCAGCGTGACGTCTACAAATTCATCCACGACCAGACGCTTCGGCTGGCCGCGCAGGGCCTGGGTCCGGACGAGATTGCCGAGACGATTGCCCTGCCCGCGGGTCTGGAGGACGTGTTCGCGGTCCAGGGCTATTACGGCACGCTCAAGCACAATGCGCGGGCCGTCTATCAACGCTATTTCGGCTGGTATGATGCTGTTCCCGCGCATCTGGACCCGCTGCCGCGCACCGTTGCAGCGCAGCGCTATGTCGAGGCGATGGGCGGCGTCGATGCTGTTGTGGGCATGGCCCTTGAGGCGCACGGGCAGGGCGATGACCGCTGGGCTGCCGAGCTGGCACAGCACGCCGTCTTTGCGGCGCCGGATGACGCCGCGGCGCGCGACATCCTTGCCCGGGCCTATGAGCAATTGGGATATGTCGCGGAGTCGGCACCCTGGCGCGACGTCTACCTGACCGGTGCCCATGAGCTTCGCAATGGTGTTGCGGCCCTGGACGCCACCGCGGCCGGGTCCGCGATCCTCAGCGAAATCCCGCTCGACATGTTTTTCGCGGCGATGGCGACGCGCCTGGACAGCGCCCGGGCAGAGGGTCGGGACCGAAGCTTCAACTTCATCTTTTCAGACGTGGGTGAGACCCATGTCGTCAGCCTGTCCAATGGCGTCATGCATCATCGCCAGGCCCCTTCGGTGGACGATGCCGACGCGACGGTCACGCTGACCCGGAGCTTCTGGTTGCGCCTGTTGCAACAGGAGGCGGGCCTGGTGGACATGATCGGCTCGGAAGACTTCGCGATCGAGGGTGACCGTCTCGCCCTGCTCGGGTTTTTCGCCATGTTGGAGCAGCCCCAAGCCGGCTTTCCGATCGTCACGCCGTAGGACGCTGGACTGGGGGCTTTTCCACGCGAGGCAAAAGCTGGTTTAGTGGGTGTTCAATCGTCCCCGGGGGTTTCCATGTTTCGCGCCATCCTTGCTGCCAGTGCTGTCCTGATCTCCGGTGCCGGAGGTGCCTTGGCCCAGCCATCGCCTTTCGAGGCGCGCTACGATCCGGCCATCCCCGATGCACGGGCGACCTTTGGCTATGCCTTCGGTGAGGAAATTACCCCGCCCGAGGACGCCATCGACTATCTCTACACGCTTGAAGCCGCGGCACCTGACCGGGTTGATGTGGTCGAATACGCGCGCAGCTGGGAAGGCAGGCCACTGGCCTATGCGGTGATTGCCAACCCCGATGTGATGACCCGTCTTGATGATATCCGCGCCGGATTGGCCAGCCTGGCCGATCCGCGCGGCCTTGATGCCGCCAGCCGGGCGGCGCTGATTGCCGATCTGCCGGCTGTGGTCTGGCTATCCTATGGCGTGCACGGCAATGAAATCTCCTCGACCGATGCAGGCTTGCGCACAGCCTATCATCTGCTTGCCGCGCAGGACGACCCGGTCGTCGACTCCATCTTTGAAAACACCATTGTCGTGGTCGATCCGACCCAGAATCCGGACGGTCGCAACCGCTTCCTCCAGTCTTTCCGCTCGGCGCGTGGTCTTGAATTCAGCGGCGACCGTTACACCGCCGAGCACGACGAGCCATGGCCGGGCGGACGCTACAACCACTATCTTTTCGACCTGAACCGTGACTGGTTTGCCCGCACCCAGCCGGAAACGCGCGGTCGCACCGACGCCATCCTGGAATGGCGCCCGGTCGTTGTGGTTGATGCCCATGAAATGAGCGGCGACAGCACCTATTTCTTCGCCCCGTCGGCGGAACCCTTCAATCCCGAGATCGTTCAGTCGCAGCGTGATGCCCAGGCCCTGATCGGTCGCAATCACGGGACCTGGTTCGACCGCCTCGGCTATGCCTTCTTCACGCGTGAAGTCTATGACGCCTTCTATCCGGGCTATGGCGACATGTGGCCGACGCTGCAGGGCTCGGTCGCCATGACCTATGAGCAGGCCTCGGCCCGAGGCCTGGCCTGGCGCCGTCGTGACGGGTCGACCCTGACCTATGCCGATGGCGTCAATCACCATTTCGTCGCCTCTCTGTCGACCGCTCAGGTCGTGGCCGAGAACCGCGAACGTTTCCTGACCGATTTCGTCGAATTCCGCGCCACCTCCTCGACCAGTGCCGACGATCCCCAGGCCATGCTGTTGTCGTTGTCGGGCAATCGCTGGGGCGCCGAGCGAACAGCCCGCAACCTTGCGGCCCAGGGTATTGAGGTCGGGCGCGTCGCGCCGGGCACGTCTGCATGCGGCACGCGGCTGGACGATGGCGGCTTTCTGGTTCGTTTTGACCAGCCGGCGGGCCGGCTCGCCCGGACCTTGCTGGAAGACACTACTGACCTTCCCGCCGACTTCATGGTCGAGCAGGAACGCCGCCGGGCCGACGGCCTGGGTCACGAGCTTTACGACGTGACGGCCTGGTCGCTGCCTTTGATGAACAATGTCGAAGCCACCACCTGCCGACGCTCGCCGAGCCTGGCGACCGAGGCGGTGGACCCGGAAGTGCCGATCGAACGCGTCACCACGCAGCACAGTGCCGAGTGGGGCTATGTGATTGGGTGGACCGATGCCGGTCAGGCGCGCTTCGTCGCCGCCTTGGCACGCGCCGGCGTGCCGATGCGCACGACCGACGTGCCCTTCCGTATCGGTGAGCGTCGTTTCCCGCGCGGCTCGGTGGTCGTGCCGCGCCACGGCGCGCCCGACGATCTGGACGCACTGATGAACCGCCTCGCGGCAGAGAGCGGGGCCCGTTTCGAGGGCATGGCGACCAGCTGGGTCGATGAGGGCCCCAATCCGGGCAGCTCCAATTTCCTGGCGATGCGCGCGCCGCGGGTTGCGATGCTGTGGGATGCCGGCACCGATCCGACTTCGGCTGGCGCCACCCGCTATGTGCTGGAGCGCCGCTATGACATTCCGGTGTCGGTGATCCGGGCCGGTTCGGCCGGCCGGGCCCAGCTGGGTGATTACGACGTGCTGATCCTGCCCGAGCAGGGGTATGGCGGATTGTCTTCGGCCCTGGGTTCCTCAGGGGCGAGCGCGATCAGTGAATTTGTGCGCGAAGGCGGCATTCTTGTCGGGCTTGGCGACGCCACACGTTGGTTGGCCTCCGCCGATGTCGGCCTGATCCCGGCCCAGCGCGAGCGCGCCGCCGATACGCCGCGTGACGGCGTTTCGGCTTCGGGCCAGGTCATTGACGGCACAGTCCTGGCCAATGAGGCCGAGCTTCGGGTCCTGGAAGCCGCGGCCGGATCCCTGCCGGAATCCTCGCCGGGGGCGCTGGTCAATGTGGTCGCCAATCCCAATGCCTGGATGGCCGCCGGATACAGCAGCGGCGCTGCGGCGCTGGTCACCGGATCCGACATCTACGCCCCCGTGGCGATGGATGATGCGACGACGGCCCTGCGTTTCGAGGCCCGCGATACGCTCCTCGCCGGCGGGTATCTGTGGGAGGAATATGCCGACCAACTGGCCCTGAAGCCCTTCGTCCTGTCGACCCGTCAGGGCGCCGGACAGGTCGTCGCCATCACCCAGTCGCCGACCACACGCGCCTATCTGGAAGGCCTCGACCTCTTGCTCCTGAACGCTGTCCTGCTTGGCCCGGCCCATTCGCGGGCGCTGCGGTAGGGAGAGCGGGGCGAGGAACTAACCCTCAATCTCCTCGCGCAGGGCTTCCAGTTCGAGCCAGCGGTCTTCCTTGTCGGCGCGGTCCTGCATGGCTTCGCCGAGGCGTTTGGAGACGGCGGCGAAGCGGGCGCTGTCGGCGAACAGCTTGGGGTCGGCCATGTCGGCTTCCAGGCGGGTGATTTCCTGGCTGAGTTTTTCGATCTCGTCGGGCAGGAGTTTGAGGGCGTAGCGGTCCTTGTTGGCCATGCGGCGGCGTTCCGGCTTCACCTCGGCGCTGGCGGCCGGCTTGTCGGCGGGCTTGCCGGACTTGCCGACTGACTTGTCGAGGGCACTGACGCCGGCGCCGCGCTGGGCGACCATGTCGGCATAGCCGCCGGCATATTCCTGCCAGATGCCGTCGCCCTCGGCGATGATCACCGAGGTGCAGCAACGGTCGAGGAAGTCGCGGTCGTGCGAGACCAGGAAGACGGTGCCGGCATAATCCGCGATCAGGCCCTGCAACAGGTCGAGCGTTTCCAGGTCGAGATCATTGGTTGGCTCGTCCAGCACCAGCAGGTTGGACGGCAGGGCCAGGGCGCGGGCCAGCATGATCCGCGCCCGCTCGCCGCCCGACAATACATAGACCGGGGTGTTGGCCTGCTCGGGCGGGAAGAGGAAGTCCTTCATGTAGGCGACGACATGCTTGGTCTTGCCGCCGACCTCGACCTGGTTGCCGCTGCCCTGGGTCAGGGCTTCCGACAGTGTCCAGTCGTCCTTCAGGGCAACGCGCTTCTGGTCGAGCGAGGCGATCTCCAGCTTGGTGCCGAGGCGGACCGTGCCGCTGTCCGGCGCCAGCTGTCCGGTCAGGATGTTGAGCAAGGTGGTCTTGCCGGCACCGTTGGGGCCGACCAGGCCAATGCGGGCATTGCGGGCGATCTTGGTCGAGAAATCGCTGACAATGGCGCGCTCGCCATAGCTCAGCGAGACGCCCTTGGCCTCGGCGACCAGCTTGCCGCTTTCATTGGCCTCGGAGACTTCCAGCTTGACCTGCCCTTGCGGTCCGCGATGGTCGCGGCGTTGTTGCTTGAGGGCGTGCAGATCACCCAGGCGGCGGACATTGCGCTTGCGCCGGGCGGTGACGCCATAGCGCAGCCAGTCTTCCTCGCGCACGATCTTGCGGTCGAGCTTGTGCAGCTCGTCCTGCTCCTGTTCCAGCACCGTGTCGCGCCAGGCCTCGAATCCGCCAAAGCCCTGGTCGAGCTGTCGGGTCTGGCCGCGATCCAGCCAGACGGTCTTGCGGGTCAGGTTTTCCAGGAAGCGACGGTCATGGCTGATCAGGACCAGGGCCGAGCGGCAATGGCGCAGCTCCTCTTCCAGCCATTCAATCGCCGGCAGGTCGAGATGGTTGGTCGGTTCGTCGAGCAGCAGGATGTCGGGGTCCGGCGCCAGGGCGCGGACCAGCGCGGCGCGTCGGGCCTCACCACCGGAAACCTGCGCCGGGGTCTCGTCGCCGGTCAGGCCGAGGCGTTCGAGCAGATAGTCGGCCCGGTAGTCGGCATCGCCGGGCGCGAGGCCCGACATCACATAGTCGCGGATCGTGGCGTGGGCCGACAGGTCCGGATCCTGTTCCAGATAGCGCACCGTGGCCGACGGGTGGACGAAACGGTCACCCTCATCGTATTCGACCAGGCCGGCGGCGACTTTGAGCAGGGTCGACTTGCCCGACCCATTGCGTCCGACCAGACACAGGCGTTCACCCTCATCGACCTGCAGGTCGGCGCCCGCGAGCAGTGGCGTGACGCCGAAGGTGAGGTGGATGTTCTGGAGGGTGAGGAGGGGTGGAGCCATGTGCCATCGCATACAATTGTGCGGGCCTTCGGTCACCCTGTTCCGGCAGAAAGCACGCCGGAAAGCGCTTGGGGGGGACAATGGGGGTCGCGCGTCCCTCTGGCGCCAATCCTGAACAAAGCCTCATTTGCGCCATAATGGGGCGCGGCCTAGGTTGGCGCCCAGGGACAGGAGAGGGACGCGGGCGAGGGCCGGCGTGTTACAATCATGCTGACGATCAAGAATCTCACGAAAACCTATGGCAATGGCGTGCGCGCCATGGACGGGGTCACGCTGGACATCCCCAAGGGCATGTTCGGCCTGCTCGGCCCGAACGGTGCCGGGAAGTCGACGCTGATGCGCACCTTGGCGACCTTGCAGGCGCCGGACAGTGGTGAGGCGATCTTCGGTGAGATCAATATCGTCAAGGACCCCAAGGCGCTGCGCGCCACGCTGGGCTATCTGCCCCAGGATTTCGGTGTCTATCCGCGCATGTCGGCGCGGGCCATGCTGGACCATCTCGCGGTCCTCAAGGGCCTGACCAATGCCAAGGAACGCAAGCAGGTCGTCGAAGCCCTGCTGGAGCAGACCAATCTGACCCAGCACGCCAAGAAATCCGTTGCCTCCTATTCCGGCGGCATGCGCCAGCGTTTCGGCATTGCCCAGGCATTGCTGGGCGATCCGCAGCTGATCATCGTCGACGAGCCGACCGCCGGCCTCGACCCGGAAGAGCGCAACCGCTTCCACAACCTCCTGTCCGAGATCGGCGAGAATGTCGTCGTCATCCTGTCGACCCATATCGTCGAGGATGTCTCCGACCTGTGCCCGAAGATGGCGATCATGAACCAGGGCAAGATTGTCGCCCAGGGCGTGCCGGCCAATCTGGTCAAGGCGCTGGACGGCAAGGTGTGGTCGAAGACGGCCGCCAAGACCGACCTGGCCGAACTGCGCACCCGTCACAACGTGATCTCGGAACGCCTGACCATGGGCCAGGTGATGATCCGCGTCCTGGCCGACAGTCAGCCGGGCGATGATTTCGTGTCGGCGGCCGCCGATCTGGAAGACGTGTATTTCTCGACCATCCGCGGCGGCCAGTCCGACGCGGCTGCGGCTTAAGTCTCAACCCGGCAGAAAGGAGCACATCATGCTCTCCAAGATCGCAGGGTTCGAGATCCGATATCAGATCTTCTCACCCGTTTTCATCGCGGTTTTCGCGATCTTCTTCCTCCTCGTCTTCGGCGGGGTCACCATTGACCAGATCCAGGTCGGCGGCGGCGGCGCGACCAATATCAATTCGCCGAACGCGCTGACCGTCAACACGCTGATCTTCTCGCTGTTCGGCGGCTTGATCCCGGTCGCCTTCCTGTCGTCCGGTGTCATCCGCGACCGCAGTTTCAAGACGGAGGAACTGTTCTTCTCGCGTCCGATCCGGGAAATGGACTTTGTTCTCGGTCGCTTCATCGGCGGCTTTGTGGCCACAGCCCTGTGTTTCGCAACGGTTCCGCTGGCCTTCCTGATTGGTTCGGTCATGCCCTGGCTCGACCAGGAATTGATCGGACCGACCCGGTTGGACTGGTACCTATACGTCTATCTGGCGTTCGGCCTGGTCAATATGTGGGTTGTGGGAACCATCCTCTTCACCGTCGCCAACTTCACCCGCTCGACCATGATGGTCTGGGCCGGTTTTGTTGGTTTGCTGGTGCTCTACTTCATCGGTTCCGCCATTGCCGGCCAAGAGCCGGCCTTGCGCGAGACGCTCGCCCTGATCGACCCGTTCGGCTTTAACACCTTTGGTGAGGCCACGCGGTACTGGACGGCGTTCGAGCAGAACAGCCAGGTGGTTCCCTTCGAAGGCACGCTGTTGATCAACCGCTTGATGTGGATCGGGATCGGTGCCGCGCTGCTTGTGGTCAATCTGGTGACCTTCCGGTTCCGGCAGGGCAATGCGGGTGGCGGTGCCAAGCGCAAATCCGCCGTCGCAACCGCGGGTGCCAAGCACGCGATCACCGATATCGAGCTGCCGCGCGCGACGCCGACGCTTGATGGCGCAGCTTCGCGCCAGCAGTTCGCGGCCCGCGTTGGCTTCGAGGTCAAGGGCGTGGTGTTCAACATCGCCTTCTGGATCATCCTGGCGCTGGGCCTGTTCAACACAATTCCGGGCTTCTTCTTTGCCAACGGGATCTACGGGACCGACAACTTCCCGGTCACGCGCGTGATCATGAACACGATCAACGGGGCCTATTCGATCATCCCGCTGGTCATCGTGATCTATTATGCCGCTGAACTGATGTGGCGCGAGCGCCGCTTCGGCTTCAACGAGATCACCGACTCCACGCCAACCGAGAGCTGGGTCTTCATCACCGCGAAGTTTGTGGCGATGGGTGTGGTTATCACCGCGCTTGCGGCTGTTGCGATCATCGCCGGCATGCTGTCACAGCTCGCGTTGGGCTTTGGCGGGCTTGAGATTGACCAGTATCTGATCCGCGGCGTGATGGAACTCATTGTTCCCTTCGTCATCCTCGCGGCGCTGGCGATTTTCTTCCAGGTTGTGTTCAACAATCGCTGGCTCGGCATGGCGGCGATGCTCGTCTATTTCATCGCCACGCTGGTGATGAGCCAGATCGGTTTCGATCACAATCTCTACCAGTATGGCGGCGGACCGGGTGCGCCCTATTCCGACATGAATGGCTATGGCCACTTCCTCGGGATATCGCTCTGGTACACTGCCTATTGGGCGTTCTGGGCCCTGCTGCTGATGGTTCTGGCCTATCAGTTGTGGAGCCGTGGTTCGCTCAGCCCGATCCGTCAGCGGATTGGCCGGATGGTGTCGGGTTACTCGCCCGCAACCGGCATGGTCGCCCTCATCGCTGTCATCGGCGCCGGTGCGACGGGTGGCTGGATTTTCTACAATACCAACATCCTCAACACCTATATCTCGGGGCCCGACCAGCGGGGCCTGGCGGCGGAGTATGAGCGTCAGTATCTGCACCTGCAGGACCTGCCGCAGCCGACCATCATCGAGACGGCCTATGACGTCGACATCTATCCGCAAGACCGCCGCTATGCGGCGACCGGTCACTATGTGCTGGAGAACAAGGAAGACACGGCGATCGACACGCTGTGGATTTCCTACGGTCAGGGAACGACCATCGTCTCGCAGGAGATCGAAGGCGGTTCACTGGCGACCTCGGATGAAGGCTTCTACTTCTACTCCTTCGATCTCGGCACGCCGCTCGAGCCCGGTGAAACCCGGCGTTTCGACTTCACGGTTGAGCGCAACAATCCGGGCTTCCGCAATTCCGGCAATGTCGGGACCGTCAATCACAACGGCACCTTCTTCAACAATTCGGAGTCGATGCCCAATATCGGCTTCAACAGCAATTGGCGCCTGACCGACCGGCAACAACGTCGCCGCGAAGGTCTGGATCCGATCGAGCGGGCCTATCCGCTCGAGGATGAAAGCCGCTGGTATGAGAACGGGATCACCAATGCGGACTATGTGACCTTCCGGACGACCGTCTCGACGGCTCCGGGCCAGATCGCTGTCGCGCCGGGTTATCTGGCGCGGGAGTGGGAAGAGGACGGTCGCCCGCATTTTGAATACGTCATGGATCGGCCGATCCTGAACTTCTACTCCTGGCTCTCGGCCGAGTATGAGGTGGCGGAGCGGGAGACCGATGGTGTGCTCTACCAGGTCTTCCATCATCCGGATCATGCCTGGAATGTGGAGCGCATGCTGGAGGCGGGTGAAGACTCGATCGGATATTTCTCCGAACATCTCTCGCCCTACCAGTATCGCCAGTATCGCATCCTGGAATTCCCGGCCTATGCGAGTTTCGCCCAGTCCTTTCCGAACACCATTCCGTATTCGGAAGCGATCGGTTTCATTGCCGATCTCTCGGACCCGTCCGACATTGACTATGTCTACTACGTGACCGCCCACGAAGCGGCTCACCAATGGTGGGCGCACCAGGTCATGGCGGCGAATGTCCAGGGCAGCACGATGCTGGTCGAGACCTTCGCCCAGTACTCGGCCCTGATGATCATGCGCCAGGAGTATGGCGAGGATCACATGCGTCGCTTCCTGAAGTACGAACTCGACAGCTATCTGTCGGGTCGGGGTTCGGAAGCGATCGAGGAGCAGCCGCTCTACCGGGTCGAAAACCAGCAATACATCCATTACCGCAAGGGCGCGGTGATCATGTATGCGCTGCAGGACTATGTCGGTGAGGACGTGGTGAACCGGGCCATGCAGCGCCTGATCGCCGAGCGGGGCTTTTCGTCCGAGCCCTATGCGACGACGCTCGACTTCCTGCGCCTGCTGCGCGAGGAGGCCGGGCCAGAGCATGAGGCCATGATCCATGACTTCTTCGAGCGCATCGTCCTGTTCGATCTCAATGTGACCTCGGCCACGGCGAGCGAACGTGACGATGGTCGCTGGGATCTGGTGCTGGAAATCGAGGCCCACAAGTTCGAGGCCGACGGGGCCGGCGAGCAGACCGAGGAGGCCATCGACTACATGATCGATATCGGCGTCTTCACGGAAAATCTCGACGATGCCTATGAGGGCTCGGACCATGTGCTCTACATGGACAAGCACCGCATCAACGAGACCACGATGCGGATCGAGCTGATTGTGGATGAAGAGCCGCTGTATGCCGGCATCGACCCCTACAACAAGCTGATCGACCGCAATTCGGATGACAATCTGATGCCGGTCACAATCGAGTAGGCACGATCGAATAGGGCTGTCACAGTCTGACGGGAAAGCCGGGCCTTCGGGTCCGGCTTTCTTGTGACCGGCGAAGCGGCAATCAGCCGATCAGCGCCTTGGGCACGCCTTGCCCCTTGTCGCGGATGAGGCTGCGCAGGAAGGCCGGAAAGACCTCCATCGCGTCACGCGCCGAAAGCGAGCCGAGTTCGCGCCCGCGCCACCAGTATTCCCAATAGGATGTGACATGGGTCAGGGCCGAGAGGTCGCTCCCGAAATGGTAGAAATACCCGTCGGCCTTGAGCAAGAAATTGCGGATGGTGACCGGGTCGCCGCTGCGGCAGAAACGCTCGAACTCTTCCTGGAACCCGTCGAGAACCGAGACCAGCGCAGCCCAGCGTTGCCGGGTTTCCTTGAGGATCAGCTTGCGGATTTCGTTGATCTGGTTGCGTTCCTGGGCGGTGACGCCGCGGATGATCACATCATCCATCTCGATGACGAAGCGTCGCAGGCGCTCGGTCGCTTCGTTCAGCTTCCAGCGATAGTAGAGCACGCCCTTCCAGCCGAACATGCCGTCAACAAACTCCTCCTTGGTCATGCCGAGGGTCTGCCGCAGGGCGTTCATTTTTGGCGTGTCCTCGCCCTCGATGATCTCGACCGCGAATTTGAGGGCTCGGGCGTCGTCATCGGCCAGGTTCTCGTGCCCGAAGGCAAGGGCCACCACGCCGGCGATCTGCTTGGCCACATAGGCTTGCATGGCCTTGCGCTCTTTCGGCGCGATCTGGAAATACCGGGCATCAATCGGCCGTTCATGGCGCAAGAAACGGTCGGAGAGCAGGAAGGGGTCGAAGGATGGCAGCTTGGACAGTTCGCGAAGCCGGGCGAGGTCGTCATCCAGGTTCTCGCCACCGTCGACGGTGACGTCGAGAAAGCGTCGCAACTTGGCGAGCCCCCGCCGCTCTTCCACGAAGAGTGTGTGCCCGCCCATGCCCAGATCATCAATGCTGACAGGAATGATGACCTTGGTCACAACCGCCGCATCGACCGTCAGCATCGCCCGTTCGTGGGGCCTGACCGTGTGCTTGATGAGAAAGGCATGGTTCAGTTTGCGGTTCTGGAACACAGGGCCGCGCTCGAACTCCAGATCATCCGCATGGGCGCGGGTGATCGAGTACAGGTCAAAGATGCGTGTGGTCGTCCCGCCTTGGACAATGCGCTTCAGATTGGAATCCATGACCCTACTCGCCCTCAGGCGGGTAGGATGAAGGGCAAACCTGTAGGATTGGTAATCTTTTCCGGCTTCGCCGGTTATTTGTTATGCACCACTGCCCGGCCCTGCAGGCTTTCAATCAGCGGACGGCTTGAGTCGGGCAAATACCAGACCGGCGATCACGCCGCCCAAGGCCAGGGCCAAAAGTCCTGACAGTTCACGGCTGGCAGCAACGGGCGTGATCGTCGAGCCGAGCAGCTCGCGATAGACCAGGGTGATGCTGGTGATCATGACGGTCACGGCCAAGCCGCCGGCCAGTGCGAATCCGGGCAGCCGCCAGTTCGGACCCAGCCAGCGGGCGACCCAACCGGCGACCGGGAAGGCGATCGTGAAACCGATCAGGTTCAGGACCAGCAGCGTCGGGGCGAAGCCCTGAAGGTCGCGCCAGCTGGCGTCGATGCGCACGGCGAGTGGTATCTCCGCGCCGATCCGGGCAAGCGCCTGAAGGTCGACATGGGTATTGGCCAAGCTGACCAGCATCGTCCCGACAGCGACCGCGAAGAGAAAGACCGCCACTGTTCGCACTGTCGTCATCGGGGATGCCTCGCTGGTACTCTACAGGTCGGGCGAGAGCCTATAGGGTGGCGGCCACAACGACAATTCGGGAGTGGAAGATGCGGGCGATCACGGTTCTGGTTTTGGCGGGTTTGCTCCTTTCGGCACCGGCATCGGCACAGGCCGTCGAAACACGCGTCACCGGTCTCGAGTATCCGTGGAGCCTGGCCTTCCTGCCCGACGGCCGGATGCTGGTGACCGAAAAGCCGGGACGTCTCAGGATTATTGATGAAACCGGCCTCATCGGAATGCCCGTCAGCGGTGTCCCGGACGTGCTGTATTCCGGCCAGGGCGGTTTGCTGGATGTGGCGGTGTCGCCCGATTTTCAGACCGACCGGCTGATTTATCTGAGCTGGAGTGCGGGCAGCACGGCTGACAACACCCTCTACCTGGGTCGCGGGCGGCTGCAGGGCGACAGACTTGTCGACTTCAGCGTCCTGTTCGAGGCCATGCCTCACCGTCAGACTGATGTCCATTACGGCGGCCGCATCGCCTTGATCCCGGCCGAACCCGGTGTGCCGGCCAGCTTGCACCTGGGCGTTGGTGACGGCTTCGACTATCGGGAGGAAGCGCAGAACCCGGACAGTCATTTCGGCAGTTTTGTCCATCTCCTGCCGGACGGGCAGCCGGCCCGGTCAGTCATGGCAGAGGCCGCGCCCGGCGTAACGACAATCGGGCATCGCAACCCGCAGGCGGTCGTCCACGATCATCAAACCGGTACGCTCTATGCCCATGAGCACGGCCCCCGCGGCGGTGACGAGATCAATGTCCTGGTGGCGGGGCAGAATTACGGCTGGCCGATCACCAGTCATGGCATCGACTATACCGGTGCCCTGGTGACACCGTTCCAGACCTATGACGGCATGACCGAGCCCTTGCATGTCTGGGTCCCCTCGATCGCGCCGTCCGGGATGGCGCTCTATCGCGGCGGGATGTTTCCCGAATGGGAGGGGGACCTGTTGGTCGCGGCTCTTATTCCGGGCGATGCCGATGTCCCCTCCGGGCATGTCCGCCGGGTTGACCTGGAAGACGGCCGGGTCGTCGGCGAGGAGATCCTGTTCGGCGAGATCGGTGCCCGCATTCGCGATGTCCGGGTCGGGCCGGACGGGGCCGTCTGGTTGCTGACCGATGAGGCCGAGGGCCGGTTGATCCGGATCAGTCGCGACTGATCACTCGGCGGGCAGGGCGGCGTCGGCCTGTTTTGGCCGACCGATCAGGCGTCGCACCAGCCCGGCCAGTCTCGACGGCGCCCCCAGCAGGACCGGCGTCAAGAGCAGGGTCAACAGGGTCGAGAAGCCCAGACCCCAGACCACCGCCGCCGACAATTGCACCCACCATTCGCTGGCCGGTCCGCCGATCGACAGGGTGCCGTGGGCGAAGTCGGCATTGAGCTGGAAGACCATCGGCAGCAGGCCGAAAATCGTGGTGATCGTGGTCAGCATGACCGGCCGCAATCGCTGGGAAGCTGTGCGGACGATGGCTTCGTCGACCGGCATGCCCAACCCGCGCAGGCGCTGGAAGGTGTCGATCAGGACGATATTATTGTTCACCACGATCCCTGCCAGCGTCACCACGCCTGTCCCGAGGAAGAGGATGGAGATGTAGGGAAAGGTCAGCATCACGCCCAAAAGGACGCCGACCACGGACAGGACCACGGCCTGCAGGGTCAGCACGACATGCCAGAAATTGTTGAACTGCCAGAGCAGGATCACCGCCATCATGAAAAGCGAGGCGAGCATGGCACCGCCAAAGAAGGCGCCCGCCTCGGCGTTCTCCTCGTCGGCGCCGAGATAGTTGATTTCGACACTGCGCGGGAGGGTGCCGTCAGCGACCCGCGCGTCGATCCAGTCTCGCAACTCGGTCAGCAGCAGATTGCCGGCATATCCCTCATCGGCATTGGCGCGGACGATCAGGACACGCTTGCCGTCGCGGCGGCTGATCGAGTCGACCCGCTGACGGGCTTCGCGGGTGACGAAATTGGAGATCGGAACCGCGCCGGTGGAGGTGTTCACCCGCAGATCGTCGAGGCGGGAAATATCACGGTCGGCGGCCGGGAACCGGACCCGGATGTCGACTTCTTCCTCGGCATCGTCGGGGCGGTAGCGACCCACCAGCGTGCCGGTGGTCACCAGTTGTACGGCCGCTCCCAGCTGGGTGACATCGGCGCCGTAGCGACCGGCTTCCTCGCGATCAACATCGAGACGCCATTCGACGCCGGGCAGGGGCAGGGTGTCGTCAATGTCGGTGACGCCGTCCATCTGGTCGATGAAACCACGCACCAGTCGCGTTGCCGCTTCCAGTGCCGTGGCATCGTCCGAGCGTAATTCGACCTGGATGTCCTTGCCAACGGGCGGACCCTGCTGGAAGGGGCGGACCTCGATGATAACGCCGGGAATGCCAACCATGGCCTCGCGGATTTCACGCTCGATGAGACGGCCATTGGGGCGCTGCCCGAAGGGTTCGAACTCGACGAAGATGCGCGCGACCGTGTCCGCCGGAGCGGCGCCAACGCCGTCGAAGGGTGAGCGCCCGGGCGGCGTGCCGGCGACGGTGTAATATCCCTTGATGCCATCGATGCCCTGCAGCCGGGTTTCCGCTTCCAGCGCCAATCCGTACTGCTCGGCCGGTGACATGTTGCCGCGTGCCCGGACGAAGACGTAGAGCTGCTCCGGCTCGGCATCGAGGAAGAATTCGGTGCGCATGTTCGAGGCGGTGGCACCAAAGCTGAACACCACGCCGACCACGATGACGAGGGCGCCCAGCGACACCATGACCGGCCGTTTCACAAGGCGGGCGATGGTGCGGGCATAGATGCCCGTCAGACCCGGCAGGTCGGTCGGGTCGCTGTCTTCCTGGGCGTTGAGATGAGCGACCGCGCTGTTGGTGTCGACGACGCCGCCCTTGCGCCCGAAGACCGATCCCAGTGTCGGCAGGAAGATCAGCGCCATGACCAGGGCCGAGGTCAGCACGAAAATCAGGGTCAGCGGCAGAAAGGCCATGTACTGGCCCGGAATGGAGTTCCAGAACAGGAAAGGTATGAAGGCCGCCAGCGTGGTGCCGGTCGAGGAGACGATCGGCCAGAACATCCGCTTGCCGGCGCTGGCATAGGCCTGCTTGCGGGTCTCGCCTTCGGCCAGTTTGCGGTCGGCATACTCGACCACCACGATGGCGCCATCGACCAGCAGCCCGACCGCCAGGACCATGGCGAACATCACCATGAAGTTGACGGTCAGCCCGTACAGGTCGAGCAACAGGAAAGAGAACAGGAAGCTCGACGGGATGGCGATGCCGACCAAAAGGGCCGAGCGCAGACCCAGCGCTGCGACCACGATGATCAACACCAGGATGATCGCCAGCATGATCGATGAGGTCAGGCTTTGCAGGCTGTCGCGGACATAGGTCGACAGGTCGAGCGAGAAGTCGTGACGGATGGTTTCCGGCCAGTTGGCCGCGACCGCATTGGTCACGGCCCGCACAGCCGCCGCGGTCTCCATGATGTTCTCGCCGGAGCGACGGACGACCTGCAGCGTATAGGCGGGCGCGCCATTATAGCGGGCGAAGCTGTCGGCATCCTTGAAAGTGCGGCGCACGGAGGCGACGTCCTGCAGGGTGACGACCGTGTCACCCGAGCGGGTCAGCGGCAGGTTCAGCGCGTCATCGGCTTCTTCGAACAGGCCGGGCACCTTGACCTGAAAGCGCGCTTCGCCGCTGTCGAGCGAGCCGGCGGCGATCAGCCGGTTGTTGGATTGTACGGCGTTGAACAGCTGGGCGTAGGTGACGCCATACGTCTCCAGCCGGGCCGGATCGATAACGATTTCCAGCACTTCCTCGCGCAGCCCCTGAATGTCGACCTGCAGGATTTGCGGCAGGGCTTCCAGCTCGTCTTCCAGCGCGCGGGCAGTGCGGAACAGAGCGCGTTCGGGGGCTTCACCATAGATCTGCACGGCGATCGTCGGGGCCAGTGCCGAGTTGAATTCCTGGATTACTGGTTCGCGAACGTGTTCGGGATATTCGCGCCGGGCCATGTCGACGGCTTCGCGAACATCCAGGACCGACTGGTCGGCGTCAAACGGCACGTCGAATTCCGCGACCAGCGTTCCGGCGCCGAGTGAGGCCGTACCGTTCAGCTCTTCCAGCCCCTCGATCGCCCGCATTTCGGTTTCGGTCGGCCGCACGATCAGGCGTTCGGCGTCTTCCGGCGAGATGCCGTCCAGTGGCACCACGACGATCACGAAGGGGAAGGGGATGTCCGGATCGGCCTCGCGCGGAAGGGTCGCGAAAGCGATCAGGCCGGCGATCAGCGCACACACGAAAATGGCCAGGATCATCCGGGCCCGGCCGATGGCAAAGTCGACGATGCCGGTCAACGGCTGGCTCCCTCCGGGCGGACCTCGACCCGGGTGCCGTCAGAGACGAAATCCTGTCCGAGAACGATCACTTCCGCCGTTTCCGGCAGGCCGCTGACCCAGACCTGTTCGCCATCATCACTCAGCAATTGAATCGGCAGGAAGCGGACCGTGTCGCCCTGTTCGATGATGCGCACACCCAGCTCGCCGTTGGAATCGAGGGCCAGAATCGACGCCGGGACGCGATGGGCCGGTTCCGGCGGCAGGTTGAGCCGTATCTCGGCCGTCAGCCCGGACCGGATCATGCCATCGGGGTTGGGGACTTCCAGCTCGACGCGGAAGGTGCGGGTTGCCGGATTGGCGCGCCGTTCGACAAAGCGGATGCTGCCATCGACGCGCTCACCGCTCAGCAGGCGGGCCTCGCCGGGCATGCCGGGCTGCAGGGAGCCGACATCGCGCTCGGCCACTTCGGCGACAACCAGGATCGGGTCCAGCTGGAGCACTGTGCCGCACGGGTCGCCGGTGCGCAGAAAGTCGCCGATCTCGGCATCGCGTCCGTCGAAGTATCCGTCGAACGGGACACGCAGATCGATATTGGCCAGTTCTTCGCGGGCGGCGCGCAGCTGTGCGCGGGCACCATCCCGGGCGGCCTCGAGGGCGGCAACGCTGTTGGCTGACCGGTGCCCCCGGGCCTGTAGCTCGGCGGCGGCCTCAAACTCGAGCTGGCGGGAGCGCAGGTCGGCTTCGGCCTGGTCGACCGCGGCGGCGCGGGCATCCACTTCCAGTCGACAGATCACCTCGCCGGTCGATACCGGCGAGCCTTCCAGGACGGGCGCTTCAACAACGCGACCACCGGTCTCGGCGCGGACAGTAACGGCCCGGATCGCTTCGGTCCGGCCGCGCAGTCGCAGTTCGGCGGGACGGGGCGAGGCTGTCACGGTCCGGGTGACGACTTCAAACAGCGCGTGCTCGGAGCTCTGCGTGTCGGGCTGAACACCGGCATCGCTGCGAAACACGGTGCCGAGGGTGAAGAGCAGAACGACCGCGACAAAGATGCCGGCCGCGGACAGGTATGACGTATTCAACTTCATGGCCAAACTGCTCTCGTCGGTCTGCAATCGACGTCTCGCCAGCCCGGCGAACGCCGTTCATTCCCTCAGAGATACCCCCCATACCGTTTCGTGGCGAGAACAATCCGCGACCCGATTTGTCGCGCCTGTCCCGGTCTCGTTTTTTGTCAGGCGACCTGTCCGGCACACCAGCCGGACGACCAGGCCCATTGAAAGTTGTATCCGCCAAGCCAACCCGTTACGTCAACAACTTCTCCAATGAAAAACAGCCCGGGCACCGCTCGCGCCTGCATGGTCCGGCTGTCCAGCCCGTCCGTGTCGACACCGCCGAGTGTGACTTCGGCGGTGCGGTATCCTTCCGATCCTGTCGGGGTGATCGGCCAGGCCGCGAGATGGTCGGCGAAAGCGCGCAGCTTCTTGTCCGACTGGTCGGCCAGATTGCCGTTCAGTCCGAACTCCTCGACCAGCATCGCGGCCAGTCGTTTGGGAAGGTGTTCGCCGAGGGCGGTCTGCACCGCCTGACGGCCATTCGCTTGCCGCGCGGCGCGCAGAACTTCGAACACATCGAGATCGGGCCGGATGTGGACCTGCAGCGTCTCGCCCTCCCGCCAGTAGGACGAGATCTGCAGGATGGCCGGCCCGGACAGACCGCGATGGGTGAACAGCATGGCCTCGGCAAACCGGGCCTTGCCATGACAGGCGACGCCGTCAACGGCGACGCCGGCGAGCGGCTTGAAGCGGGTCAGCGTGTCGGGGTCAAAGGTCAGCGGCACCAGGCCGGGCCGGGTCTCGACAATGTCGAGGCCGAACTGGCGGGCGACGTCATAGCCAAAGCCGGTCGCACCCATTTTCGGGATCGACTTTCCGCCCGAGGCGATGACCAGGGACTGGCAGCCCAGTGTCGAACCGTCAGAAAGCGTGAGACGGAAACCATCTCCCTCGCGGGCGACTTTCGTGACGGAGGTGGACAGGCGCAGCTCGCCACCAGCGGTTTTCAGGTCCGACAGGAGTGCGGCGATGATGTCCTTGGCCGAGTGGTCGCAGAACAGCTGTCCCAGCGTCTTTTCGTGCCAGGGAATGGAGTGGCCATTGATCCAGTCGACGAAGTCCCACTGGGTGTAGCGCTTCAGTGCCGACTTGGCGAAATGGCGGTTGCCGGACAGGAAATTCTCGGCCGTCGTGTGCATGTTGGTAAAGTTGCAGCGCCCCCCGCCGGAGATGCGGATCTTCTCGCCCGGTGCCTTGCCGTGCTCGATCAGCGTGACCGAACGCCCGCGCCTCGCCGCCTCGATGGCACACATCAGGCCAGCGGCGCCGGCGCCGATGATGACGACATCGCGCTGGGCCATGGCTCAGCCGGTGACCCGGTCGAGCCAGTCGGCAAAGGCCTCGATCTGCGCATCACGGCCGATCTCGTTCATGGTCTCGTGGCGGAAGTCCTTGAGCACTTCCAGACGGACATCGGTGAGACCCGCTTTCTTCAGGCGCTTGGCCAAGGCCTGCATCGACTTGCCGCCCTCGGTCGCCGGGTCTTTCGATCCGGCGATCAGATGCATCGGCAACGCCTTGGGCAGGGCGGCGAGGTGGCCGTCCTCCTCGGCATAGGCGACACCGGACAGGAAGTCGCGCCAGAGCGAAACGGTCGATGGCCAGCCGCAGACCGGATCATTGACATAGGCATCGACCTCATCGGTATCGCGCGACAGCCAGTCGGCATCGCTGCGGCCTTCCGGGAAACGCTTGTTCCAGGCCTTGAAGGTGAGAGTGTCGAGTGTGTGGCTGGTCGCCAGCTTGCCGCCACCGAACAGGGCTTCGAAGAAGAGCACGAAACGCATCACCCCCTTCAGTCCGCCCAGGGCCATGTTTCCGTTCCAGATCGCCGCCGCCGTGACGCTGTCCGGAGCGCGCAGGATATGGTTGAAGGCGATGACCGAGCCCATCGAATGGCCGAAAATCACCAGCGGCAGTCCGGGCCAGCGGCGGCGAGCCTCGGCGTGAACCGCGGCGACATCCTGCATCAGCTTGTCCCAGCCACCCTGGTCGGCAAAGCGCCGTGGACCGCCGTCGGCGGCTTCTGTGGCTCCGTGACCGCGATGGTCGTGGGCAATGACATGATAGCCGCGCCCCGCCAGTTGGGCCGCCATGCGGGCATAGCGACCGGCATGTTCGGCGAGGCCGTGATTGATGTGGATGATGCCGCGCGGCGTGTCGTTGGCGTCCTGGGTATAGATCGCCAGATCGGCACCGCTGGGGCTTGCCAGGCGCTCAAGCCTGAATGTCGCGTCGCTCATGCATCCTCCCGTTTGCGCTGAACCTAACGCGTTTTCTCATCCGCCGTCATGGCTATAGTCACACACCGGGCGGGACGGCCCGTGATCGGGGAGGATGGCGATGTTTTCCAAACGCAAGGCGCTGCTGGCGATTGACCAGGGCACGACCAGCTCGCGGGCAGTGGTTTTCAAGCCCGATGATGATCTGGTTGCCTCCGCCCAGCGCGAATTCCAGCAGATCTATCCCCAGCCGGGCTGGGTCGAGCATGATCCCGATGTGATCTGGGCGACCGTCCGGGCCACGGCCCGGGAAGCCCTGGCGACCGCCGAGAAGGGCGGTTGGCGAGCCGAGGCGATCGGCATCACCAATCAGCGCGAGACGACGCTGGTCTGGGATCGCGCCACCGGCGAGGCGATCCACAATGCCATCGTCTGGCAGGACCGCCGCACTGCCGAGCGATGTGCCACGCTGCGGGCTGAAGGCCATGAAGCGATGGTCACGGACAAGACCGGCCTTGTGCTCGATCCCTATTTCTCGGCCACCAAGATCGCCTGGATACTCGACCATGTGGACGGCGCCAGGGCTCGGGCCGAAGCGGGCGAGCTGGCCTTTGGAACGGTTGATACCTGGCTGATCTGGAAGCTGACCGGCGGCGCCGTCCATGCCACTGACGCGACCAATGCCAGCCGCACGGCGCTCTACGACATCACCACCAATCGCTGGGATGAAGCCCTGCTAGACCTGTTCGGCGTGCCTGCGGCCCTGCTGCCCGAGGTGCGCGACAGTGCCGGCGATTTCGGCGTTGCCGACAAGTCGGTCCTGGGCCGCGAAATTCCGATCACCGGTGTCGCCGGCGACCAGCAGGCCGCGGCCATCGGCCAGGTCTGCCTGGCGCCCGGCGAGATGAAATCGACCTATGGCACCGGCGCCTTCGTCCTGATCAATACCGGCGACAGGCCGGTCCGCTCGAGCAAGAAGCTGCTCGCCACCATCGCTTACCGGATTGACGGGGTGACGACCTACGCGCTGGAAGGCTCGGTGCTGTCGGCTGGAGCGACCGTGCAGTGGCTGCGCGACGGGCTCGGCCTGATCGCCAAGGCGTCGGAGATCGAGGCCCTGGCCAATAGCGCCGATCCCGACAGCGGGGTCTATCTCGTGCCCGCTTTCACCGGTCTTGGCGCACCCTATTGGGATGCCGAGGCACGCGGTGCGTTGGTCGGCCTGACCCGCGGCGCCGGCCGGGCCGAGATCGCCCGGGCCGCGCTCGACAGTTCGGTTCACCAGACCTGTGACCTGCTGGACGCGATGGCCGCCGACGGGGTTAAAGCCCTGAGCCTTCGGGTCGATGGCGGCATGGCTGCCAATGATGCCTTCCTGCAGCGTCTGGCCGACCTGACCGGGATCGAGGTCGTGCGCCCGGTCAGTATCGAGGCGACCGCCTGGGGCGCGGCCTTTCTCGCGGGCCTGGGCTGCGGGATGTTCAAGAGCCTCGAAGACGGTCGCGCGCTCTGGGTCGCCGATCGCAGCTTTGCGCCAATGGCCGACGCGGAACGGCGCGAGACTGACCGCAAAGGCTGGCACGACGCTGTGGCGCGGGTCCGTTCGGACGCCGTCTAAGCACTTGCTGACAGGGCCCGATCGAGATCGGCGATCTGGTCGCTTGCGCTTTCCAGTCCGATCGAGAGCCGGATCAGGCTGTCGGCGATACCGGCCTCGGCCCGGGCGTCCGGGGACATCGAGGCATGGGTCATCAGGGCCGGAATGCAGCACAGGCTTTCCACGCCGCCCAGCGATTGCGCCAGGGTGAAGATCTCCAGCACCGACACCACATCTCGTGGCGGCGGTGCGGTCCCGGCCAGCTCCAGGCTGATCAGCTGACCGAACCCGTCCTGCTGTCGCGCGGCGAGTTGATGGCCGGGATGGCTTTCAAGGCCCGGATAGTCGACCCGGGCCACACGCGGATCGGCCTCCAGCCACCGGGCCACTTCCAGCGCGCTCTCGCACTGGGCCTTGGCCCGCAGGGGCAGGGTGCGCAGGCCACGCAGGGCGAGATAGCTGTCGAAGGCGGCAGCGCCGACACCGACGCAATTGGCCCACCAGGTGAGCTCGGCGACCCGTTCCGGATCGGCGCAGCAGGCCACGCCGCCGACCATGTCGGAATGTCCGTTGAGGAGTTTGGTGACCGACTGGACGGAATAGTCCGCCCCCCAATCGAGCGGTCGTTGCAGGACCGGTGACATCACCGTGTTGTCTATGGCCAGCTCGGTACCGGCGTCCTTGGCAAGGCGGGCGAGGCCCCTGATATCGGAGATTCTCAGGCGCGGATTGGACGGGGTCTCGGCGATGATCAGGGCCGCGTCTTCATTGAGCGCGTCGGCGACTTTGCCAAGATCAGTGGTGTCGACATAGACCGGGATCAACCGGCCACCGCGGCCCCGGGCATCAAGCAGCCGCCGTGTGCCGCCATAGGCATCGTGCGAGCACAGCACCCGGGCGCCGTGCGGAATGCCGTGCAGCAAGAGATCGATCGCCGACATGCCGGAGCCGGTGACGATGGCCCCGGCGGCGTTTTCCAGTTCAGCGATGGCGTCGGCCAGCAGCGACCGGCCCGGATTGCCGGTACGGGCATAGTCAAAGGCCGGCTGGATGGCCGGATCCTCGCGCCGGTAGGCGGTCGACAGCGACAAGGGCGGGATGACGGCGTTCCAGCTGCGGTCGGTGTTCAGTCCGGCCCGGATGGCCTTGGTGCGTTGATCGCTTGACATGTCAGCTCCCGAAAATCCCGTCCAGAGTGTTGGAGATGACGGCGTCCTCCTTGAGGAAGGCATCGTGGCCGAACAGCGAACTTATGGTGGTCAGACGACCGTCCGGGGTCCGCGACGCGGCGTCGGCAATTTGCTCGACCGGGACGAGACGGTCCTCGAGCACCGCCACCCAGCTGACCGGGCAGGGAATGGTGGCGACATCGACGCGGTGCTCGTCCATTGACCGCGACAGCGCCAGGAAACGACGCGGGTCGGTCCGGTCGGCATAGCGCTGGCCGTTCTCCGTGAGGTAACCGGTCACACCGCCGGCATCGCGACTGTCCGGGTCCGGGTCGGCAAAGCGGGCTTCGAATTCGGCCGGCGTGCGATAGGTGGTCAGGGCCAGTCGTCGGGCCAGGTCGAGTCCGGCCCTCCCGTCGCCCAGGCGCAAGGCCAGCTCGACCGTGTCCCGCTGAATGGAACGCCAGGCCCGCGCCATCTCGCTGGCCCGGTCGGCGGCGGAAATGATCACCAGCTGGCGCACTCGCTCCGGCGCCAGGGCGGCCAGGGCCAATCCGATCATGCCGCCATAGGAGGAGCCGACAATGGCCAGGTCGCGGATGTCGGCGGCGTCGGCCAGAGCAAGAATGGCGCGAGCCTGGTCCTGTGTTGTCGGAAAAGGATGGATGTCAGCGCCAATGAAATCAAACGACAGGATGCGGTGCCGGTTGGTGTCGAGGGCCTTGCCCGGTCCCGCCTGCTGGCGCCACCAGCCCTTGCCGTCGACCGTGTCGGTCACGTCGCGACCAAAGGAAATGCCCCCAAGCACGAGAATGGCGGGCGCGCCCTCCGGTCCGGCGATGCGGCCTGTCACGGTCACCGGAGAGCCGGTCGCCGTCAGGGTGATTGTCGAGATGTCGCGACATCGAAGGGCGGGCGGATGCTGCAGGGTGACGCTCATCGGACGCTACCCTTGGCAAGCAGGGCCCGCACATCCGACAATACCGACCCGGCGGTCGGGGCTTGGCCGGCACCCTTGCCGTGGAGAGTGAGGGTTGTGCCACTGGCACAGATGATCTCGATCGCATTGTCCTCATTCTCGACCCGGGCCAGGGCGTGATCTTCCGGCAGCGCCTGCAGTCTGACCGAGGCCAGCACACCGTCTGCGCCGGCTGACAGCTCGGCGACCTGCCGGTAGCGCAAGCCGTTCTCCCGGGCACCCAGGATCTGGCCGACCGACCGGTCGAACAGGCTGTCGGCGGGTATGCCGTAGGGGTCGGGGGCGATATCGAAGGCGGCGCGAGCAATCAGGGCCAGCTTGAACGCGGCGTCCAGCCCGTCGAGATCGGCGCTGGGGTCCTCTTCGGCGAAGCCGGCGGCCTGTGCGGCGGTGATGGCCTTGTCAAAGCTGACCCCGTTTTCCAGCAGGCCTAACACGAAGTTCGAGGTGCCGTTGAGCACGCCGCGCACCCGGGTGATGGTCTCGCCGGACGCTTTGAGCCGGGCCACCGTTTCCAGCACCGGAACGCCGCCACCAACGGCGGCCGAATAGGCGAAGCCGGTGCCGGCCCGGCGGGCACGGGCTTCCAGATCCGGACGCCGGGCGATGACAGCCTTGTTGGCCGAGATCACATGAACGCCGCGCTCGACCGCCAGCGCCAGAGCCTTTTCCGCAGCTGCACAGTCGGGCAGGGCGTCGATGACCAGGTCCGGCCCGGTGTCGAAAGCGGCATTGAGATCGGTCAACCAAGCGTATCGGTCGTCGGGCTTGCGCCGTGGTTTGCGGGTGACTATGGCGGCGATCTCGACCTGGGCCGGCATGGCTTCCAGACCCGCCAGGACTCCGGCATTCACCGTGCCGCAGCCCAGCAGGACGACCCGCAGACGCGGCGTCAAAGCCGCCGTCGGGACCGTATCAAGGGGATAATCAAGCGCCGCAACCAGGGACATCGTTCCACATTCCGTCTTTGCGGAAAGCGCGACACGCCGAATGCGGGATGCTGATGAGGCCAAGGAATGCGTGGCGATTGCCGGGAGCCTCGATCAATCCGCTTTAGCCGCACTTTTTCCGCGCCCGCAAGCTAGATCTCAAATCGGCGCGACTTCACATATAAAGATATGTTTATATGTGTCAAGCGATAGAGTCCGGCGCTGTGCAAGACACGCGGCCGGCTCCGCACGCTTTCGCGCCGGAGGGATAGGAGGGAGCGGGATGTCGGCCGGAGCCGATAAAGCGCTCATTTGATAACGGTAGGCTTCGACAAGCATCCCGCCAAATCTTTGTTGAAAAAAAGGTGGGAGATTTCCCGGGCTGTCTCCACCCCGATTCCAATGCGTCAGGTAGATGGGGTCGGTCGTTTAGTGCCCCGCGACCTGGTCGCACGCCCTGCC